>NZ_JACHIW010000001.1:4393598-5889697 GCF_014203395.1 Saccharopolyspora phatthalungensis | reverse complement strand
AGCCCGGCCGCCTGCCGCTGTCCATCGGCGACGGCGTGCTGGCCGACACGGCCGACTCGGTGATCAGCGTCCCGGAGATCTTCAACTACTGGTTGCAGCCCGGGCGCATCGACATCGGTTTCCTCGGCGGCGCGCAGGTGGACCGCTTCGGCAACATCAACACCACCGTGATCGGCGGTGACTACGCCAAGCCCAAGGTCCGGCTGCCCGGCGCCGGCGGCGCCCCGGAGATCGCTGCGTCCTGCCGCGAGGTGCTCATCGTGATGCGGATGAGCCCGCGCAGCTTCGTGGCCAAGCTCGACTTCGTCACCTCGGTCGGCTACGGCACCGGCAAGGGCTACCGGGAAAAACTCGGCCTGCGCGGCCGTGGCCCGGTCAAGGTCATCACCGACCTGGGCGTGCTGGAGCCGGACCCGCGGACCTGCGAGCTGACGCTCACCCGGCTCAGCCCCGGCGCCACGGTCGAGCAGGCCCGGGAGGCGGTCGGGTGGCCGCTCAAGGTCGCCGATGAGCCGACCGTGCAGCAAGCCCCGACCGACACCGAACTGACCGTGCTACGTGAGCTCAAGGCGACGATCGATGGAGGCGCGAAATGACGGACGTCTTCGTGTTGGACGCGGTCCGCACCCCGATCGGCCGCTACGGCAAAGGGCTCGCCGGGGTCCGCCCGGACGACCTGGCCGCGCACGTGGTCGGCTCGCTGGTCGGCCGCCACCCGGACCTCGACCCGGCCATGATCGGCGACATCCAGTTCGGCGACGCCAACGGTGCCGGTGAGGACAACCGCAACGTCGCCCGGATGGCCGCGCTGCTGGCCGGGCTGCCCACCAGCGTGCCGGGCGCGACGGTCAACCGGCTCTGCGGCTCCGGGCTGGAGGCGGTCGTCAACGCCAGCCGGACGGTGCAGGTCGGCGACGCGGACCTGGTGCTCGCCGGCGGCGTGGAGTCGATGAGCCGCGCCCCGTGGGTGCTGCCCAAGCCCGAGGGCGGCTACCCGCGCGGCCACGAGACCTTGCACTCCACCACGCTCGGCTGGCGGATGATCAACCCCAACATGCCGGCGGCGTGGACCATCGCCCTCGGTGAGAGCGCCGAAATCCTGGCCGACCGCTACAAAATCAGCCGGGACGAGCAGGACGCCTTCGCGCTGCGCAGCCACCAGCGGGCCGCGGCGGCGTGGGCGGCCGGGCTCTTCGACGCCGAAGTGGTCCCGGTGCCGGGCACCGAGGTCACCCGCGACGAGGGAGTGCGGGCCGACAGTTCGCTGGCGTCGCTGGGCAAACTCAAGCCGGTGTTCCGCCCCGACGGCACGGTGACCGCGGGCAATTCCTCCCCGCTCAACGACGGCGCCGCCGCGCTGCTGGTCGGCAACGAGCAGGCCGCGCAACGAATCGGGGCGCACCCGCTGGCTCGGATCGTGAGCCGCGGCGCGGCCGGGGTCGCCCCGGAGGTGTTCGGCATCGGACCGGTGGCGGCGGCCAATACCGCGCTGCGCCGAGCGGGCATCGGCTGGGGCGACCTGACCGCCGTCGAGCTCAACGAGGCATTCGCCGCGCAGTCGTTGGCCTGCCTGGCCGAATGGCCCGGGCTGGACCCGGAAATCGTCAACGTGCAGGGCGGCGCGATCGCGATCGGCCATCCGCTGGGCGCCTCCGGCGCCCGGATCCTGGGCAGCCTCGCCCACCAACTCCACCGCGCCGGCGGGGGCTGGGGCCTCGCCGCCATCTGCATCGGCGTCGGCCAGGGACTGGCCGTCGTCCTGCACGCCTGAGTGCGTCCCGGGCTTGCGTTGGAACGACACCGGAGAACAGGCTCGGCGCAGGGGGAGCTGCGATCACACATGGAACCCGGACGCTGGCCGGGCGCCGCCCACGCCTTCATCGACTGCGCGCTAGTCGCACACGCCGAATGGGAGAACCGGTGAACGTGAACTACGAGCTGACCGGACCGGACGGTGCTCCGGTCGTCGTGCTGTCCAACTCGCTGGGAACCGACCTGACGCTGTGGGACGAGCAGGTTCCCGCGCTGACGCGGGAGTTCCAGGTGCTGCGCTACGACCAGCGCGGCCACGGTGCCACCCCGGCCAAGCCCGGTCCGTACACCCTCAAGCAACTCGGCCGCGATGTACTGGCGTTGCTGGACGCCCTCGGCGTCCGCAAGGCGCACTTCGCCGGGCTATCGCTGGGCGGCATGACAGGCATGTGGCTGGCCGAGCACGCGCCGGAGCGCATCGACCGGCTCGCGCTGATCTGCACCTCCGCCGAGCTGGGCCCGGCGTCGATGTGGCGGGACCGCGCTGCCCTGGTACGGCAGCGGGACACCCGGGCGATGGTCGTGCCGTCGCTGCCGAAGTGGTTCACGCCGGAACTGGCCGGACGGGCGGACATCGTCGAAAAGTTCGGCGGCATGCTCGTCGCCGCCGACGCCGAGGGCTACGCGGGCTGCTGCGAGGCCATCGCGGAGATGGACCTGTTGCCCAAGCTCGGTGAGATCACCGCGCCGACGCTGGTCATCGCCGGCGCCGAAGACCCGGCCACGCCGCCGCCGCACGCCGAACGGATCGCCGCCGCCGTTCCGGGTGCCCGCCTGGAGGTGCTGTCCCCGGCAGCGCACCTGGCCAACGCCGAACAGCCGGAGGCGGTCAACCGGCTGCTGCTGGACCACTTCACGAGGAACCTGTGCGCAGCATGCTGACGCTGGCGATCCTGGCGGCGGTGGGCTGCGAGGATGAGTTCGCGATGCACGTGAAGGAGGCCCGTCGCAACGGGGTCGTACCCGAGCAGAGCCGCGAGGTGCTGATGCACGTCGCGCTCTACGCCGTGGTTCCCCGCGCCAACAGCGCCTTCGCGATCGCCAACAAGAGCCGCACCGAACAGCGGCCGGATTGACCCGAGACCCGCAGGAGATCGTCATGGAGTCCGTGTCCGACACGAGCGGCGGTTACGTCCAGTCGCTGGCGCGCGGGCTCATGGTGATCCGCGCGTTCAACGAGTCCAATCCGGAGATGACGCTCTCCGAGGTCGCCCGCGCGACCGATCTGTCGCGCGCGGCGGCCCGGCGGTTCCTGCATACCCTGGTGCACCTCGGTTACGTGTGGACCGACGGCCGGGTCTTCGCGCTGACGCCACGCGTGCTGGAGTTGGGCTTCGCTTACCTGTCGAGTGTGTCGCTGCCGGAGATCGCCCAGCCGTACCTGGAGCGGCTGGTGGCCGAGGTGCACGAGTCGGCGTCGGTGTCGGTGCTGGACGGCGCGGACATCGTCTACGTCGCCCGGGTGCCCACCTCGCGGATCATGACCGTGTCGATCAACATCGGCACCCGCTTTCCCGCCTACGCCACCTCGATGGGTCGGGTCATCCTCGCGGACCTCGACCCCGCCGCGCTGGACGGCTATCTGTCCGAAGTGGACCTCGCGCCGCTGGGCCCGCACACCATAACGAGCCCCGCCGAGCTCAAGACCGAGCTGGCGCGCATCCGCGAGCAGGGCTGGGCCCTGGTGGACCAGGAGCTGGAGGCGGGCCTGCGCTCGATAGCGGCCCCGATCCGGGACCGCGCCAACCGGGTGGTCGCGGCGGTGAACGTCTCCTCGCACGCCTCCCGCACCAGTCCCGAAGACGCGCGCCGGAACCTGCTGCCACCACTGCTGGAAACGGCGGCCCGGATCGGTGCCGATCTCGCCGTCGCCCCCAGTTCCCGCGCCGTCTCCCGCCGTGCCCCGGGGTATGCCGATTTCCGTTGAAATCGCGGCGGTCCCGGGTGACATGCGCGAGTTCCGACCCGTGCACACTGATCATCGGGATCAGTGACGGCGAGGGAGTCGACCATGTGGACCGATGCGCGGGAGGACCTCATCAGACGGGCGGCGGCGCTGCGGCCGCTTTTGGAGCGCAATCGCGCCGAGGGCGAGCAGGAACGCCGGCTCGCCGACCAGTCGATCGCCGCGCTCGACGAGGCCGGTCTGTTCCGCGCGTGGGTGCCGCGCCGGTTCGGCGGGCTGGAGCACGACCTGCGCACCGTCATGGACGCTACCGTCGAGGTGACCCGGGGCGACGCGTCGGCGGGCTGGCTGGTGCTGATCCTCGGCTGCGGGGACTGGCTGACCGGGCTCTTTCCCGACCGGGCCCAGGAAGAGGTCTTCGGCACCGACCCGGACACCAAGGTGTGCCAGGTGCTCACGCCGAAGACTGCGGCCCAGCGCGTCGACGGCGGCTGGCGGGTCAGCGGCAGCTGGGCACCGGCCTCCGGCTGCTTGCACGCCGGTTGGGCGATTCTCGGCGTGTCGTTACCGGAGCACGGCGACGAGCCGGCGGGTGCCGCGTTCGCCTTGACCCCGATGAGCGAGCTGAGCATCAAGGACACCTGGTTCACCCTCGGCATGCGCGCGACCGGCAGCAACCTGCTGATCGGCGAGAACGTGTTCATTCCCGACCACCGCGTGCTGCGCCGAGCACCAGCGGCGCGGGGCATCTTCCCGCGCAAGCTGAACGATTCCCCGCGTTACCGCACCGCCCTGATCCCGACGCTGGCCACCTTCCTGATCGCCCCGGTGCTCGGCATGGCCGAGGAAGCGCTGGAGCACGTCGTCTCCCAATCCGGCCACAAGGGCATCGCGTTCACCAGCTACGAGCGCCAGCGCGATTCGACCGCCTTCCAACTGGCCGTGGCCGAATCCGCGATGAAGATCGACGTCGCGCGGCTGATCGCGCACCGGTTGGCGGCAGTGGTGGATGGCCATGCGCTGTCCGGAACGTACCCGGACTACGTGGAACGAGCCCGACTGCGCCAGCACTCCAGCCACGCGATCCGGCAGTGCCGGGAGGCCGTCGACGGGCTCGTCGGCGCCTACGGCGCGGCCGCGATGTCCGAATCGGACTTGCTGCACACGATCCTGCGCGACATCCAGACCGCCAGTCGGCACGCGATCGCGCACCCGGACAGCAATGCCGAACTGTTCGGCCGCGCCCTGCTCGGCATCGAACCCAACATCACCGAGATGATTTGAGCGCCACCACGTCGGCCAGCACGATGCCGGGCTCGGGAAGCCGGTGCGCCGCGGGGCTGTCGTAGACCGCCAGGAGTTCGCCGGAGGGCAGCAGCGCGATTCCTTCGGCGTGGTCGTCGCCTTCCCCGTGCGGCAGGTCGAGCTCGCGGTGCAGTTCCTCGCGATGCACCACGTCCGGGGCCTGGATTTGGGCGGCGCCGCGCCAGCGGTAGACCCGCACCGGGCCATCCAGGTCCATCGACGGCCCGGCCAGGAGCAGCAGGTCGTCGCCCTGCGCGCAGATGTCGCGGATCCCGAGGCCGTCGAGGTCCAGGAAATGCTTGGCGTAGCGCCCGCCGTCGAAGGACTTGGTCAGTTTCAATTCGCCGTCGTCCTCGCGCGGCGCCACCTGCAGCACGACCGCCCAACCCCGCAGCACCGGTCCGCGCAGCCCGAGCAACACCCGCTCCTGGCCGGGATCGCCGTGTACCGCGATGCCCTCGATGTCCAGCCCGTTGTCCTTGCCCGGAATCGCCAGGAACGACGCCAGGTGGTCATCGCCGTCGAGCACGTCGATCAGGCCGGGTCCGCCGAGCGCGGCGCTGCGACCGCCTTCCGGGGTGGTGCCGGCTGGAACGTCGTCGGCTAGGGCGATGCGCGCGAGCACCCGTCGGCTCGGCTCGGGGCTGACCGAGGCCAGCCGCTTCGCCGCCTTGGCGTCGGAATGCCCGTCCTTGATCTTCTTGCGCGTGGTGCTGTGCGAACCCACCACCCACAGATACGGGCCGTTGCGACAAATCCCTTCGATGTCGACCTCGTCGTCGGCCTCGCCCGGTAGCGGCACGACATCGGCCAGCGGGAAGCTGACGTGGTCGCGGTATTCGGTCGGCCGGTCGGCGGAATCGCCGGTCAGCCGTTCCACGGTGGCGGTCTCGTCACCGGCGATCCACAGGTGCTCGCCGTCGGTGCGCACCGCGGAGAGGTTGGCGTGCGTTGCGTCGGCGACCGCGGCGGCTCCGAAACGCAGCCGGACTCGGCGTTCGACGTCCATGTGTCGTTTCTAGCAGTACCGCCCCACCTGGTCACCTCCGCGAACCACTCGATCCAGTGACAAGCGGAACCGCGTGCCGGGCGCACCGGTCGAAGCGGTGTCATCGTCGATCATCGAAGGGAGGTTCGCGTGGCAGACATCCGGGTCAGCTTGCGCGGTGGGCCGGCGGACGGCCGCGAGGTCACCGTGTCGGCGGACGCGTCGGGTAAGCCGATCCCGCGTATCACGTTGCCCGCGCACGCCCGGAACGCCCAGGCCGTTCCGCCCCTGCTGATCTACGAACGCGGTGCCCGGCGCCCGGATGACAGCTGGGAATTCGACTACGCCGGCGTCGAAACCTAAGGTCTGTTTTATCAGCGGCGTAGGCCGCGTGCGGTGTGGGACTCGGCTTGCACCGCCGCAAGTTCTGACGAGATCGCATGTCTCTAGGCCGGCAGGACTCCCGCACGGGGCAGCCCGTAACGCGTCAACACGCGCAGAACGATGGCAACCTCGACGGTCTTGATGCCATCGAGCGCGGCCAAGTCCCTGGTAAGCAGCTCGGCCAGGTCGTCCTCGTCGCGGAACGCCCCGTGGTAGATCATCGAGGAAGTGCCGGCCACCGTCGACACCCAACGCGCCGTGGGAAGGCGGCCCAGTTCGGCGGCGATGCCGTTGATCGAGCGCAGCTCGGTGGTCAGCGAGATCACCGCTTCCAGCGGAAACCCGAGCACCGCCGGATCGATCTCCACATGCGGGATCACGATCCCACGCTCCAGCAGGGACTGGGCGAGCCGGTAGGCGGTGGACTGGCTCAGTGCCAGCCGACGCGCGATGTCGGCGGCGCTGGCCCGCCCGTCCTCCTGCAACGCGCGCGCCACCCGCCGCTCGTCCTCGCCGAGTTGCGTGCGGATCACGCCCCCGACGGCCGGATTCCGCTCGCGCAGCCGGGTTTCCTGGTCTGGGGTGAGCCGGTCGAGCTGCCAGGTTGCCGCCGAGGCGTAGCAGCGCAAGGCGATTTCGGTGTGGCTCGACGTGACTCCGGGGATGCCGCCGATGCGTTCCGCGATCAGGTCCGCCTTCGCGGCTCGCACGGCAGGTTGCAGGATGCAGTAGACGTCGGCCCGGCCGGAGATGATCGCGGCGAATTGCGTTTCCGGCAGCGCCGCCACGTCGTGGACGACCTGCCCGGCAGCCCCGGGCCGCGTGGCGATCCACAGGTGCAGCGGATGCGCCGCGCGCACCGACCAGTTCAGCTGACCGACGATCTTCAGCAGTCGCGCTTCGAGCAGCCGGGTCAGCCGCCGGCTCGCGGTGCTAGCCGACATCCCGAGTATTTCGGCCAGCAGCCGCACGCCCGCGCGCGGCGCGCGCTGCAGTGCCGCGACCAGGTCGAGGTCAACGGCGTCCAGCGACTCGGCCATACCGCTGAGCGTACGAGGCGCTGCTTGACCCGACCCCGGGGTGCGTGGCGAGGGTTTGCGGGTTCGGCCGGGGTGCGGTGCCACGGTGGACGCGGTTTCAATCGAAACTGCGGACCGCGGACGACTGCCCGGGGGTTCGCCACATCGGGTAGAGGGTCGGGCCGTCGCCGGAGAGGAGCATCGGGCCACCCAGGTCCCCGAAGCCGAGGCGCAGGTAAAGGTTACGGCTTCGGGCGCTGCTGGCCTCCAGGTAGCACGGGACGCCCTCGGCGTCCCATTTCCGCAGGGATTCGCGGAGTTCCCGGGTGCCGACGCCGGTGCCCTGCACCGCCGGGTCGACGCCGATCATGGACAGGTACTCATGAGGCTCGTGCGGATGGCGTTGCGCGCTGAGAGCGCCGAACTCGCGGAAGCGGTGGGCGCGAGGCCCCGCCAGGTCGTACAGGCGCTGGGTGTCGGCATCGGCGAGCATGCTCGGCGGCCCGGTGCGCGCCGACAGCCAGACCTGCACCGCGAGACCGTCCCGACTGCTGATCACTCGACCAGCCGTTTCGGTGTGCGCGAGGACCATCGTGAACCATTCGCGGTACACCTGGTGGCGGTGTGCTCGGTCGGGCATCAGCCACCGGGCGAAGGCGTCGTCACCGAAGGCCCGCAGCAGCGTGCGCACCCGCAGATCTTCAGTTGACATCCGCGGTCTCCTTCTCCAGTAGGACCGTGCTGGCGCGGGCCCCCATCCCGATTCGGGCGTAGGCCACCGGCCGGACTCGCTTCAACACCGCGCCCCAGATCGCGCCGAGCAGCAGCACGACGAGGAAGCCCAGCGGCACCGCCCACGCCGCCGGGTCGCCGTCGGGCACGCCGAGCACGGTGCCGAACGAAGCCACCGTCAGGATCAGCACGACTGCGAGCAGCAGCGCGGCCATCGTCGGGGCGATGGTGGTCCGCCACCGGCCGTGCGCATGGTCGTGCTCGCGCACGAAGTAGCCGACGACCGCAAGCGAGGTCAGCAGCACCAGCGTCAGCACCCCGAGCGCGCCGATCGAGGCCCCCCAGAAGAACAGGTAGGTGATCGGGTCCAGGCCGGTGACCACGACCAGCGCCACCACGGCCACCGCGATCGCGGTGGTGGTCCACGAGCCCGCGGCCGGGGCCGAGGTGCGCGGGCTGATCGTCGCCCACCAGCGCAGACCGATGCCTTCCCGGCCCAGCGCGAAAAAGTACCGGGCGCAGACGTGGTGGAACGACAGCGTCGCGGCGAACAGGCTCGTGACGTAGAGCGCCGAACCGATGGTCACCAGCGCCGTCGGTAACCGGCCCGCGGCGAGCACGAAGAGCAGTTCCGTGGAGTGGTTTTCGGCCTGCGACACGATGTTGTCCGGCCCGGTGGCCACCGTCATCGCCCAGGTCGACAACGAGTACAGGCCGCCGATGACGACCAGGGAGATATAGGTCGCGTAGATCACCGTGCGCGGGTCCTTCGCCTCCTCGGCCAGCACCGTTGAGTTCTCGAACCCGATGAACCCGGTGAAAGCGATCACCAGGATCACCCCGGCCGCGCTCGTCATCAGCTGGGTGGGGTTGAGCGTGTCGAGCACGACACCGGCATCCGATGGCGCGGACACGAACGCCGCGTCGTAGATCAGGATGATCGCGATCTCGGCAAGCAGTAGCACGCCCAGCACGCGCCCGTTGACGTCGATGCGCAGCACGCCGAGCACCGCGATCACCGTTAGGCCGATGCCCGAGAACACCCACCACGGCACCGAAAGGCCGCTGACCTGCCCCACGAAATCGACCGCGCCCACGCCGAAACCCCCGGCCAGGCTGGCCAGGACCATCAGGTAGGAGACCAGCGCGACCCCACCGGCCGCGGTGCCGGCCTCCCGGCCCAGCCCCTTGGCGATGTAGGCGTAGAACGCGCCGGCGTTCTCCACGTGCTGGGACATCGTGACGTACCCGATCGCGAACAGCCCGAGAACCAGGGCTATCGCCAGGTAGCCCAACGGGATCCCGGTCACCCCGGACACCGCGAACCCGCTGACCGCGCCGCCACCGACCACCGTCTCCGGGGCCGCGGCGGCGACGGTGAAGAACACGATCGACGTCACGCCCAACCGGGCGCGAGCTAAGGCGGCGGTCACTTTGGACGGTGGCAAGGGCTCGCTCCTCAGGAAGTCTCGATCAGTGCCTCGGGGTGATCGCCGACTGCCCACGGGCGGCCGCGACCTCATTGATGAGGGTCCGCAGCGGACCAGGGATGCGCGGCTCCCAGGACTCCATCCGGTAGTCGCCCTGCCGCGCGATGTGTTTGGGCAGCCGGACCTGGCGGAGCAACCCGGTCTCGCGCACCAGCAGCGCCAGGGTGATCTCGGCGAGCCGGGCCGGGATGGTGATCACGTCGCTGCCGGCCGTCGTTTCGGAGCTGGTGAACAGCACCTCCAACTCTTCCTCCGCTTTGCTCGCCCCGGTTTCGGCGAACCGCCAGGCCGCGGCCGTGCCGCCACGCCAGCCGGCCGACACCGGCACCTCGCGCAGCACATCGGTCATGGTCAGCCGGGCGCGCACCTTCTCGGTGGCCGTCAGGCCCAGATACTCCAGCCAGGTCCGCAGGTCGTGTCCGGGCTCCTGACGGATTTCCCGCAGAATCACCCAGGACAGGAAGTCCGGGCATCGGCCCTTGCCACTGGGCCGGACGCTCGGCGTCACCGCGATCTCCTCTTCCAGGATCAGCTCCGCCAGCAGTGCCCCGGCGCAGCCCAACGCCACCAAGGCGCCGTCAATCCTGGCCGAAAGCCGATTTTCTCCGGTGTGCGCCGCCAGGAAGAACCGGTCCGCCACGCGCAGCGGGAGACGCGCGGGCTCCTGCCCGGAAGCCGTCAACGGTCACCCCCGGCCGAAGTGCCGATCAACACGCGGTCGCTCCTGTCCGATGGATGCCCGAGTTCTTACCGTGCCCGAGACGGCGCACAGAGTAACGTACGTGAAGCACTGTTCAAGATCGTCGCCGGGGGCGGCACAGATCAAAAACAGTGCGCGTTTCAGGGCCGGGGAAGCCGGGCGGGAATGGGCGCTCGCCCGGCGACGTTGACTTCGACCTAACGCGAAGTTCGAGGATGGTGCCCAACCACGTCGGACCCACCTGAAGGGGACTGTGATCATGACGGTGAGCTGGGAGACCATGCGCTCCTTCGCCAGCGACAAATCCGTGACCCGGCAACGCCTTTCCCCCGGCCTGGCACGGCGGATCCTGCGCTACGCCCGGCCCTACACCCGCGACATCGTCCCCTTTCTGGTGCTGGTGGCCTTCGCGGCGGTGCTCGGCATCGTCAACCCGCTGCTGTTCAAGGCGATCATCGACGACGGGATCGTGCCTCGGAACATGGCAGTGGTCGTCTGGCTGGCGGTGGCGGTGGCCGGTGTCGCGTTCATCGAGGCAGCGATTTCGCTGTTGCAGCGCTGGTACTCCGCGCGACTCGGCGAGGGCCTCATCTACGACCTGCGGTCGGAGGTCTTCGACCACGTGCAGCGGATGCCGGTGGCGTTCTTCGTGCGGGCCCAGACCGGCGCGCTGGTCAGCCGGCTCAACAATGACGTCATCGGCGCGCAGCGGGCGCTGACCAGCACCCTGTCGTCGGTGGTGTCCAACGTGCTGAGCCTGGTGCTGGTGATGGCCACCATGTTCACCCTGTCCTGGCAGATCACCCTGATCGCGTTGGCGCTGCTGCCGCTGTTCCTGCTGCCGGTGCGCTGGATCGGGCGGCGGCTGCAGCGGGTGACCCGGGAGCAGATGAAGGTGGACGCCGAAATGAGCTCGCTGATGACCGAGCGTTTCGGCGTCGCCGGGGCGATGCTGACCAAGCTGTACGGCCGTGCCGACGAGGAGTCCGAGCGGTTCTCGCGGCGGGCCGCGCGGGTGCGCGACATGGGCGTGGTCTCGGCGATGTACAGCCGGGTGTTTTTCGTCGCGCTGACGCTGCTGGCGGCGCTGGCCACCGCGGTGGTCTACGGGCTCGGCGGCGGACTGGTGCTGGCCGGGGCCTTCCAGCTCGGCACCCTGGTGGCGCTGGCGACGCTGCTCAGCCGCCTGTACGGGCCACTGACCGCATTGTCCAATGTGCACGTTGACGTGATGACCGCGCTGGTCAGCTTCGACCGGGTCTTCGAGGTGCTGGACCTGCGCCCGATGATCCGGGAGAAGGCGGACGCGCAACCGCTGCCCGCCGGGGCGGCCGACATCGAGTTCGACGCGGTGTCGTTCGGCTACCCGGCGTCCAGCGAGGTTTCGCTGGCGTCGCTGGAATCGGTGGCGCGACCGGACAACGCGCCCGCGCACGACGTGCTGCACGACATCTCGTTCCGCGCCGCCCCGGGTCAGACGATCGCACTGGTCGGGCACTCCGGCGCGGGCAAGACGACCATCACCAACCTGGCCGGACGGCTCTACGACGTCGATGCCGGCGCGGTGCGCATCGGCGGCGCGGACATCCGCGACGTGTCGCTGGCCTCGCTGTACGCCACGGTCGGCGTGGTCACCCAGGACGCGCACCTGTTCCACGACACGATCCGGGCCAACCTCACCTTTGCCCGGCCCGACGCCACCGACGCGGAGCTGACCGAGGCCCTGCGCACCGCGCAGCTGGGACATCTCGTCTCGTCGCTGCCGGACGGGCTGGACACCGTGGTCGGCGACCGCGGCTACCGGCTCTCCGGCGGGGAGAAGCAGCGGTTGGCGATCGCGCGGCTGCTGCTCAAGGCACCGCCGATCGTCGTGCTGGACGAGGCGACCGCGCACCTTGACTCGGAATCCGAAGCGGCCGTGCAGAAGGCGCTGAAGACGGCGCTGTCCGGACGAACGGCGCTGGTCATCGCGCACCGGCTGTCGACGATCCGCGAGGCGGACCGGATCCTGGTCGTCTCCGAAGGGCGCATTGCCGAGGAGGGCACGCACGCCGAACTTCTGGTTCGCAACGGCCTGTACGCCGAGCTGTACCGCACCCAGTTCGCGCAGCAGGACGACGGCGAGGAGGCCGCCTGAGTCAGCTCGACTTCGGCGGGCCGGTGGTGAGGTCTCGTGCCGGGTCCAAGTGGGCGAGCACGGCGGTGCAGAGTTCGTCGAGTTGGCGCACCTGGGCCTCGGAGAGCCCGTCGAAGATCAGCTGGCGCACCTTGTCCACATGCCCGGGGGCCGAGGCGACGAGCTTTTCGTACCCCGTGTCGGTGAGCTCCGCGACGTAGCCGCGCCCGTCGCTGCACGCGCGGTGCCGACGCACCCAGCCCTGCTGTTCGAGCCGGGCGACCACGTGCGAGACCCGGGACGGCGAGGCGTTGGACCGGGCCGCGAGATCACTCATCCGCAGGGCGCGCGCGGGTTCTTCGCTGAGCATCGCGAGCACCCAGTAGCCGAAGTGGGTAAGCCCGGCGTCCCGTTGCAGTTGCGTGTCGAGCGCGGCGGGGACCACGGTCATCAGGGCGGCGAACTTCCGCCAGGCGCACTGCTGCTGCTCGGTGAGCCATCGCGATTCGATCACCCGGCAAGCATACGCGGAAGTAATTGAACCTTCATATACCAGGGCTTACCGGCGGTCCAGCAGTTCCCCGGCGGTCCGGGTGTTGATCACGCGCTCGGCGGGCACGTCGCACTCCTCGGCCCGCACGCACCCATAAGACAGCCAGTCCAGCTGACCGGGGGCGTGCGCGTCGGAGTCGATGCTGAACACGCATCCGGTGTCGCGGGCGAGCCGGATCAGCTCGCGCGGCGGGTCGAGCCGATCCGGACGCGAGTTGATCTCGACCGCGACACCGTTGTCCCGGCATGCCTCGAACACCGCCACGGCGTCGAAGGTGGACTGCGGGCGTTTCTTCTCACCGATCAAGCGGCCGGTGCAGTGCCCCAGCACGTCTACGTGCGGATTGCTCACCGCCGCACACATTCGCCGCGTCATCGCCGGTGCCGCCATCCGCAGTTCGGAATGCACGCTGGCCACTACGACGTCCAGCTCGGCGAGCAGATCCTCGTCCTGGTCCAGCCCGCCGTGCGCCAAGATGTCGACCTCGATGCCGGTGAGGATGCGAAACGGGGCGAGGCGCTGGTTGAGTTCGGCGACCACGTCCAGCTGCCGGCGCAGTCGCTCGGCCGTCAGGCCGCGGGCCACGGTCAGCCGGGGCGAGTGGTCGGTGAGCACCATCCACTCGTGCCCGAGTTCCCGGGCGGTAGTGGCCATCTCGGCGATCGGGCTACCGCCGTCGGACCAGTCGGAATGCGTGTGGCAGTCGCCGCGCAGCGCCGCGCGAAGCCGCCGCCCGTGCTCAGGAACGTCCACTTCGGACCGCAGTCGCTCCAGGTACTCCGGTGTCTCGCCGCGGTGTGCCGCCGCAATCACGGCTGCGGTGGTTCTGCCGATGCCCTCCAGCTCGGTCAGCCGACCGGATGCCACCCGCTCGTCCAGGTCCGGCAGGTCGTCCACGACCGCGGCCGCGCGCCGGAACGCGCGCACCCGGTAGGTCGGAGCGCCTTCGCGCTCCAGCCAGAACGCGATCTCGCGAAGTGCTCGTGCCGCATCCACGCCGTCCTTCGTAGCCGCTGCCCGGCCCTCGCGCCACCGGCGATTCGTCCCGGAGCTCTATCGCCGGGGCGGCACGCAGCGTTAGATAGCCTTCAGAAAATCGTTTTCCGCGAGCGCGAGGTGGAGAGTGCAGCAGTACGAACTGGCGGTGCTGCCCGGCGACGGGATCGGCAACGAGGTGATGCCGGAAGCGTTGCGGGTGCTCGACGTGGTCGGCGCGAAGTACGGTGTGCGGTTCGGCTACCGGCATTTCGACTGGAGTTGCCAGACCTACCGGAGCACCGGGCGGATGATGCCCGCCGACGGCCTGGACCGGTTGCGCGACCACGATGCGATCCTGCTCGGCGCCGTCGGCTGGCCGGGCGTGCCCGACCACCTCTCGCTGTGGGGCCTGCTGCTGCCGATCCGTCGCGAGTTCGACCAGTACGTCAACCTGCGGCCGGTCCGGCTGCTGCCCGGGGTGACGCCCCCGGTCCGCGACAAGCGGCCCGGCGACATCGACTTCTGGGTGGTCCGGGAGAACACCGAGGGCGAGTACTCGCAGCTCGGCGGCCGCCAGGGCGAGGGCACCCCGAACGAGATGGTGCTGCAGACAGCCGCATTCACCCGGCGCGGCACCGACCGCATCATGCGCTACGCCTTCGAGCTGGCCCGCAAGCTCGGCAAGCCGCATGTCACCTCGGCGACCAAGTCCAACGGCATCTACTACTCGATGCCCTACTGGGATGAGCGGTTCGCGGCGATCGCCGCGGAGTACCCGGACGTCACCGTCGACCAGGACCACATCGACATCCTCTGTGCCCGGTTCGTGCTCAGCCCGGAGCGTTTCGACGTGGTGGTCGCCAGCAACCTGTTCGGCGACATCCTGTCCGACCTGGGGCCCGGCGTGACCGGCACGATCGGGGTGGCGCCATCGGGCAACATCAACCCGGAGCGCACCTACCCGTCGACGTTCGAACCGGTGCACGGCTCGGCACCGGACATCGCCGGCCGGGGCATCGCCAACCCGATCGGTCAGATCTGGTCGGCGGCGATGATGCTGGACCACCTCGGCTTGACGGAGGCCGGGGCCGACGTGGTCCGGGCCATCGAGCACGTCCTGGCCGACACCACGGCACCGCGCACCCCGGACCTCGGCGGCAAAGCCACCACCGAAGATCTCGGCAAGGCCGTCGCCGCCGCGCTGCCGGGCTGACCTGCTAGGTGCCGATTCGCGCGGCGACCGCGAACAGCAGGTCTTCCTGCCCGGGGGAGCAGGCCAGCTGGACCCCGACCGGAAGGCCGTCGATGGTGCCCGCGGGGACGGACACGGCCGGGAGGCCCGCCACGTTCCACGGCTTGGCCAGCGATAACAGGGCGCCCCGGACCGTCGAGACCGTGCCGTCGATCTCGATCTCGCGCTGGCCGACTTCGGGCGCTACCACACAGGTGGTGGGCGTGGCCAGCAGATCGACCCGGGACAGCAGGTCGTGGACCTCACTGCGCCACTGGTCGCGGGCCCGCAACGACCGCACGTGCTGCCAGCCCGTCGTCTTGGCGGCCGCTCCCAGGAGCTCCAGCACGTCGGGGGTAAACAGCTGCGGATTCTGCGCCACGCGCTCGGCATGGATCGCGTAGGCCTCGCTGTACTGGATGCCCGCGAACGCCTTGTGTATGCCCACTGGATCGCGCAGCTCGACGTCCCGCATCGAAAGGCCCCCGACGTCCAGCGCCGCGCGAGCGATCCGTTCGACCCGCGGATCGGTTGGGTGCAGCGTGCCGGGCGGGATCCAGCCGATGCGCGCGGCTTCCCCCGTCTCATGGCAGAAACTGCTGCGCAGTCCGGCAAGCACCCGGTAGGCGGTCCGGCAGTCGTGGGCGGTCCGGGCCAGCACGCCGACGTGATCCAGCGACTGCGACAGCGGGAACACGCCGTCGGTCGGGATCGCGTTGAAGGTCGGCTTGAAGCCCACCACCCCGCACAACGCCGACGGGATCCGCACCGACCCGCCGGTGTCGGTGCCCAGCGCCAGCGGCACCATCCCGGCGGCGACCGCGCCCCCGCTGCCACCGCTCGACCCGCCGGTGACCCGGCTCGTGTCGTGCGGGTTGCGGGACGGCCCGTTGTGCGCACTGTCGCCGGTGGCCCCGAAGGCGAACTCGTGCGTCGTGGTCTTGCCGACCAGCACCGCGCCACCATCGCGCAGTCGCCGCACGCATTCGGCGTCCGTCGCGGCCACGTAGTCCGCGAAGTGCGCCGAGCCCATCCTGGTGGGCAGCCCGGCGACATCGATGACGTCTTTGATCGCCACGGGAATTCCGTGCAGCGGGCCGCGGTCCACGCCTTCGGCCAGTTCCGCGTCGGCCTTCGCGGCGGCCTGCCAAGCGCCCTGCCGGTCCACGGTGACGAAGGCGTTCAGGCCGGCGTCGAGCTCGTCGATGGAATCCAGCGCGCCGCGCACCAGTTCCGCCGCGGTCACCAGACCGGCACGAAGTTGATCGGCGAGCTCGTTGATCGTGCGGTTGGCGAAGTATCCCGCCGGGCTGTGCTGGGTCAAGTACGCGCACCCTTCTCCCCTGCGATCGCCGCAGCGCGGCACCGGTGCGCGATCATCCTGCGCTCCGACCGGCGAATCCGTCAACGTTCCTACCGGCAGCCGCCGCTGTAGGAAATCACAGCGGTAGTAGACGCGGCTCGCCCACCAGCGTCAGCGCGGGTACCGGCGCCCGAAGGCCGTCATGACCGGCGAAACTGCCGGTTGCTGGACCGCGTGAGCAAGCCGCGCGCGATGATTTCGAGCACGACCAGGATCGCCACCGACTCGACCGCAAGCAGCGCCACCAGCACGTACAACTGGACGACCCCGGCCTGGATGGGGGTGGCGCCGCCGAGCAGCATCCCGACGAACGCGCCGGGCAGCGTCACGGTGCCGACGGTGCGGGTCTGGTCCAACGCCGGCATCAGGGCACTACCGGCCACCGGCCGGGCCACCTCCAGGCGCGCCGCGCGATCCACCATGCCCAGGGCCAGCGCCGCCTCCACCTCGCCGCTGCGCTGTTGCAGCTCGTCCAGCAGCCGCCGCCCGGCCAGCGCGGTGGCCACCAGTGCGCCGCCGATCAGCTGCCCCACCAACGGAATCAGCACCAAGCCGGTCAGCGGCACGGCACCGGTGACGACGAGCAGCAACACCGCCGGGGCGACCCCGGCGGCGATCGGCAGCGCGGCCCACAGCCACGTGCGATCGTCGGTGATTCGCCGCCCGGCGGTGTGCGCGGCGATCGCGAACATCAGCACGATGAAGGCGGCCGCCAGCGCCGTCCACCTGACGATGTAGGCGATCAGCAGCGAGACCACGAGCAATTGCACCGCGCCGCGCACGCCGGCGAACAGTACGTCCCGATACCGGGCCAGCCCGCCGAGCCCAGCTACCGCCGCGGCGGCGACCAGAAGCAACGCGATAGCCACCCCGAGAGCCGGGGTGACCGGAATGGATGCAGAAGACACTGCTCGACTCTAGGGCGCGCGGCCGACTCCACCGCGCTGACCGGTCCGGTCAGCGCGGACTGTCGCGGAGCTCTTCCGGCTCGGCAATCACGTCGACCAGCGCTCCGTTGCGGGTCACGGTGATTTGCAGCGGTCGGCCGATGGCCTCGGCGAACATCAGCCGTTGCAAGCCCTGCGCATCGCGCACCGGGCTGCCGCCCGCGGTCAGGACCAGGTCCCCGCGGTGCAGCCCGGCCCGCGCCGCCGGGCTTTGCCGCACCACATCGACCACTCGCAGGCCCGTGTCCTGCCCGGTGCGTTCGGCCAGCTTGTCCGGCAGCGGCGCCGGGATGGTCACCAGGCCCAGGAAGGCGCGGCGGACCCGGCCGTGCCCGACCAGCGAGTCGATGATGCGGCGGGTGGTGGCGTTGATCGGGATCGCCAGGCCCAGCCCGACCCCGGCGACCGCGGTGTTGACCCCCACCACCACACCCCGCGAGTCCGCCAGGGCACCACCCGAGTTGCCCGGGTTGAGCGCGGCGTCGGTCTGGATCACGTCTTCGATGATCCGGGCCGCATTGCCGCTGCGCGCGGGCAGCGACCGCCCCAGCCCGCTGACCACCCCGGCGGTGACCGAGCCCGCCAGCCCGAGCGGATTGCCCACGGCGACGACGAGTTGGCCGACCACCAGCCGGTCGCTGTCGCCGAGCTGCACGGGTGGCGGTGTCTGTCCGGCCGCCCGGACCACGGCCAGGTCGGAAAGCGGATCCGTGCCGACCACGGTGAACGGGGCGCTGGTGCCGTCGGCGAAGCGCGCCGTGCCGTCGGTGGCCCGGCCGATGACGTGCGCGTTGGTCAGCATGAAGCCGTCGGCGGTGAACACCACCGCCGACCCTGCCGCATCGCCCCACTCGCTGGACGAGTGCAAGCCCGCCACGCTGGGTGTGATCGCTGAAGCCACGGCGGCCACCGTCTGCGAGTAGGCGTCCAGACCGTCGAACCGCTCTTGCCAAGCACCGGCCATCTCGGCCTCCAACCGCAATGTCTGCTACTGCGAAACGCCGGATGAGCCCCGCTCATTCCACCGCGGATCGGTCGTTGACATCGGTGGTCGCGCCCGCGCGACGGCGGGCCGGTCACGCGGATGGAGCCCGCCCTTGTCACCGCAGGTCGCCTGGTCGGTGCGACGACACGTGGTCTTCGCACCGAAGCGGCGGCTCGGGCGCGGCGGGCGCGGCGGTGTGCGCTAACGCAACGCCGCTGGAAAGCAACAAGGCCGACGCGACACCCAACGTGATTCGCCGAAGTTCCTTCGTGATCATGGTCGTGACTCTAGGCACGGGGCGGATCGAGCCCTACCGCAGTAATACTCGGAGGCGCGTAGGGAATAGTGAGCACGCGGAGCGCGAGGGGCGCCCGATCGAATTCGGATCACTCCGGCTCCTGCGATTTCGCACCGGAAACCGGGAATCTTCCGGCCCCACCCGGCGGACGGCACCGACTCACACCACGACGATCTCGGTCCCGGCCAGCGCTCGGAACGGCGCTAGGTCTTCGTCGGTGGCGCCGTGATGGCAATAGTGGGCAGCCGCGTAACAACAGGGCCGAAAGGCCCGAAATTGTGATTTTCCACTGCTTCCCGGGACCGGTGGGCGCCGCGGAATCGCCCCTGACGGCACATCAGCAACAGCCGTCCCGGCCGTTGCGCACGTTAGGGGCCCGCCCTGCCGAGCGGCCTTCCACCCCCGGTTATCGTGGTCGGCAACAGCCTGCGAACTATTGACGTTGGGAACCGCCATGGCTGAACCGCACGGCATCGACCCCTTCGACGCGACCTTCGCGCGTGACCTCGCGTGGGCCCAGAAGCTCCGCGAGCAGCTCGCCGAAATGCCGACGATCGAAGAACCCGAACAGGTCGACTGAAAGCCTCATCCCTCCGGCTCGGCGGCTCGCCCCGCCGGCAGGTGTTCGGCCAGCAGTTCCAGGAGCTTGTTGACCTCGACCGGCTTGCTCATGCACTCGGTGGCTCCCGCCGCGATGCTCGCCTCCCAGTCGCCCTTCATCGCCTTCGCGGTAATCGCGACGATCGTCAGGTCCCGGTAGCGCGGCATCTCCCGGATGATCCGGATCGTGGCGTTGCCGTCCATCTCGGGCATCATCACGTCCATCAGCACGATGACGATATCGGCGTGCTGCTGCAACGCGCACAGCCCGGCCAGCGCGTTGTCGGCGTGCACCACCTGCAGGCCGTGCTGTTCCAGCAGCAGGGTCATGGCTTGCACGCTGCGGTAGTCGTCGTCGACGACCAGCACCTTCTCCCCGTTGAACCGCAGTGACGCGTGCTCCTCGGGCTCGCTGCCGCGCAGCATGTGCTGGTGGCCTTCCTGCCGGATCAGTTCGGTGGACCGCATCGGCGGATCGATGCCCTCGACCGCCACGTCCAGGCTGGTCTCCGCCGCGCTCGGCACGTAGGTCCGCGGCACGCGTTCCGGCTCGGCCACCGGCTCCCGCTCCGGCTCAGCGCGCTCGCCGCCCTTGCCCGTCGGGGGTTCGACCGGCAGGTAGAGGGTGAAGGTGCTGCCCTGGCCGGGTTCGCTGTGCACCTGGAGTTCACCGCCGAGCAGGGTGGTCAGCTCGCGACTGATGGACAGCCCCAGCCCGGTGCCCCCGTACTTGCGCACCGTGGTGCCATCCACCTGCTGGAACGCCTCAAAGATCAGGGTCAGCTTGTCGGCTGGGATGCCGACCCCGGTGTCGCGCACCGAGAAAGCCAGCCGCTGACGGGCGCGTTGCAGGCCCTGGCTGTGCACCTCGCTGGGTTGGGCCGAGCGGATCCGCAGCTCGACGCCGCCCCGGTCGGTGAACTTCACCGCATTGGACAGCAGGTTCCGCACGATCTGCTCCAGGCGGTTGCGGTCGGTGCGCAGCGTCGACGGCACCGCCGGGGACACCACCACGCTGAAGTCCAGTCCCTTGTCCGCCGCCAGCGGCCGGTAGAGCGACTCCACGTGCGCGGCGAGGTCTGCCAGCTCGACGTCCTCCGGCAGCAGGTGCATCTGACCTGCCTCCACTTTGGACAGATCCAGCACATCGTTGATCAGCTGCAACAGGTCAGTGCCCGCCTGGTGCACGGTCTTGGCCAGGTCCACCTGCTGCGGGGTGAGGTTGCCCTCCATGTTGTCGGCCAGCAGCTTGGCCAGGATCAGCACGCTGTTCAGCGGGGTGCGCAGCTCGTGCGACATGTTGGCCAGGAACTCGGACTTGTAGGCCGATGCCTGGGACAGCTGCCGCGCCCGCTCCTCCAGCTCCTGACGGGCCTGCTCGATCTCGATGTTCTTCAGCTCGATGTCCCGGTTCCGGCTGGCCAGCAGCGCGGCCTTCTCCTCCAGCTCGGTGTTGGAGCGCTGCAGCTCGGTCTGCTGCTGCTGAAGTTGCTCCGAGCGCGCCTGCAATTCCTTGGCCAGGTGCTGGGACTCGGCCAGCAGCGCCTCGGTGCGCGAGTTCACCACGATGGTGTTGACGTCGACGCCGATGGTCTCCTTCAACCGCTCCAGCAGGTCCAGGTGCACCGGCGTGAACAAGTTGACCGACGCCAGCTCGATCACCGCCAGCACCTCGCCCTCGAACAGCACCGGCACGATGGCCACGTTCGTCGGCGAGGTGGCGCCGAGCCCGGAGCTGATCCGGACGTAATCCGGCGGTGCGTCGCTGACCAAGATCGACTTGCGGTCCGCCGCGACCTGCCCGACCAGCGACTCACCCAGCTCGAACCGCAGCGGCGGCGTACCGTTCCGGTCGCTTGGGCGGCCGTAACCGGCGGTGCGCTCCAGGATGGAGCGGCCGTCCTCCCCCGGTCGCCGCAGGAAGAACGCCCCGTATTGGGCCGACACCAGCGGGGCCAGTTCGGTCATGATCAGCTGGGCGAGCGCGTCGAGGTCGTGCTGGCCCTGCATCAGTGCCGAGATCCGCGCGAGGTTGGTCTTCAGCCAGTCCTGCTCCTGGTTGGCGTTGGTGGTTTCCTTGAGGTTGCTGATCATCGCGTTGATGTTGTCCTTGAGCTCGGCGACCTCGCCGGAGGCGTCCACCGTGATCTGCCGGGTCAGGTCGCCCTCGGTGACGGCCGTGGCGACCTGCGCGATCGCGCGCACCTGGGTGGTGAGGTTGCCGGCCAGCCGGTTGACGCTCTCGGTCAGCCGCCGCCAGGTGCCGGACACGTCGGCGACCTCGGCCTGGCCGCCGAGCTTGCCCTCGGTGCCGACCTCGCGGGCAACGCGGGTGACCTCGGCGGCGAACGCGGAGAGCTGGTCGACCATCGTGTTGATGGTGGTCTTGAGCTCCAGGATCTCGCCACGGGCGTCCACGTCGATCTTCTTGGACAGGTCGCCACCGGCCACCGCCGTGGTCACCTGGGCGATGTTGCGCACCTGGTTGGTCAGGTTGCGGGCCATGATGTTGACGTTGTCGGTCAGGTCCTTCCAGGTACCCGCCACGTTGGGCACCCTGGCCTGGCCGCCGAGGATGCCCTCGGTGCCGACCTCGCGGGCCACCAGCGTGACCTGCTCGGCGAACGCGCGCAGCGTCTCGACCATCCCGTTGATGGTCTCGGCGAGCGCGGCGACCTCGCCCTTGGCCTCCACGATGATCTTCTTCGACAGGTCGCCGCCAGCCACCCCGGTCGCCACCTGGGCGATGCTGCGCACCTGGTTGGTCAGGTTGTCGGCCATGATGTTGACGTTGTCGGTCAGGTCCTTCCAGGTACCCGCCACGCCGTGCACCCGCGCCTGGCCACCGAGCTTGCCCTCGGTGCCGACCTCCCGGGCCACCCGGGTGACCTCGTCGGCGAACGCGGAGAGCTGGTCGACCATCGTGTTGAGGGTGTTCTTCAGCTGCAGGATCTCGCCGCGCGCGTCCACGTCGATCTTCTGCGTCAGGTCACCGCGGGCGACCGCGGTCGCGACCTGCGCGATGTTGCGGACCTGCACGGTGAGGTTGTTGGCCATGAAGTTCACCGAGTCGACCAGCCCGCGCCAGGTGCCGGCCGCGCCGGACACCTCGGCCTGGCCGCCCAGCCGCCCCTCGCTGGCCACCTCGCGGGCCACCCGGGTGACCTCCTCGGCGAACGCGGAGAGCTGGTCGACCATCGTGTTGATGGTCTCCTTGAGCTCGCGCGTCTCGCCGGAGACCTCGACGGTGATCTTGCGGGTCAGGTCGCCGGCGGCGACGGCCTTGGCGACGTGCGAGATGTCGCGCAGCTGGCCGGTGAGGTCGGCGGCCATCCCATTGACCGAGTCGGCCAGGTCCTTCCAGGAGCCCACCAGCCCCGGCACCTGCGCTTGGCCGCCGAGCTTGCCCTCGGTGCCGATCTCCCGCGCCACCCTGGTGATCTCCTGCGCGAACAGCGACAGCTGGTCGAGCATGTCGTTGACCGCCGCGCTGAGCCCGGCCATCTCGCCGGGCAACGCCACGTCGGCCGAGCGGCGCGGCATGCGCTGTGACAGGTCGCCGCGAGTCAGCGCCCCCAGCACCCGGTTCAGCTCGGCCATCGGCGCCAGCAGGGTGCGGATCATCTCATTCACGGAGTTCGCGGCGATCGACCAGCCACCGCGCGAAGACCCGTTGAAGTCGACCTTCGCGATCGGCCATTCGCCCCGCTCCGCGGCGGCGCTGAGTCGCTGCAGCTCGCTGACCAGGAACTGGTTGCGTTCGGCGAGCTCGTTGAACACCGTTGCGACTTCGCTGGCCATGCCGCCACCGGAGAACACCAGGCGACGGCGGAAGTTGCCATCCCGCAGCTCACGCAGCCCCATCACCAGGCGCGTGAGCATCGCGTCATCGGTCATCAGCGGGAGGGAATCGGGCTCCGCGGACGGGATGTCCGGCGGCTTTGACGACATGACGGCCTCCGCACCCGGTCAGCGCTTGCCGCGCGAATCACGGTCCAACCGCAGCTCGGTGGCCAGCACGGCGGCCTCGCTGCGGTGCCGCATCGCCAGCTTGGCCAGCATTTGGGACACGTAGTTCTTGATGGTCTTCTCGGCGAGATACATCCGCTTGGCGATCTCCCGGTTGGTGAGCCCCTCACCGATCAGTTCCAGCACCTGCCGCTCCCGCACGGTCAGTTCGCGCAGCGGGTCGGCTTGCTCCTGCTCCTTGCGCAGCCAGGACAGCATCGCCTCGGTCTTCTTCGGGCTCAGTAGCGACTGCCCGGCCCCGGCGGTGCGGATCGCGGTGACCAGCTCCTCGCTGACCACACCCTTGAGTACGAATCCGGCAGCGCCAGCCATTATCGCGTCCATCAGGGCGTCGTGGTCGTCGAAGGAGGTCAGCATCAGGCAGTGCAGCTCCGGCAGCTGCGACTGCAGTTCACGGCAGAGCTCGACGCCGTTGCCGTCGGGCAGGCGCACGTCCAGGACCGCCACCCGCGGTTGGGCCTTCGGCACCCAGGCCAGCGCTTCGGCCACCGTGGCGGCCTCACCGACCAGCTCCAGGTCCTCCTCGGCGGCCACCAGTGCGGCGACTCCCCGCCGGATCACATCGTGGTCGTCGACCACGAACACGCGTGTGGTCATCTGAAATCCTCGCCCCCTTCGACCCGGACTCCTAGGGCGGGCACTGACCAGGATAAATAGCCCTACTTCGAAGCGCCGGTCAGAAGTCGCCGAACAGGGGCGGCGTCCGGCGCCCGGCTCGGCGCCGGACGCCGGGCGCTGGCCTCACTTCGTCGCGCAAACGCTCTCCACGAAGTGCGCCAACTGGTCGTCGCTGAGGTGCCGGGCCAGGTCGGCCTCGCTGATCATGCCGACCAGCCGGTGGTCGGCGATCACGGGCACCCGCCGGATCTGGTGCTGCTCCATCATCGACAGCACCTGGCCGACGTCGGAACGGGCGTCCACCCAGTACGGGATGCCCTGTGCCAGTTCGCCGGCCTTCACCTCGGCGGGGCTGCGGCCTTCCGCGCAGCAGCGCAGAACGATGTCGCGGTCGGTGATGATGCCGTGCAGCCGGTCGTCCCGGCCGCAGATCGGCAGCGACCCCACGTCGAGGTCGCGCATCATCTGCGCGGCCTTGTACAGGCTGTCGTCCTCACCGATGCATTCCGCCCCTGCATGCATGATGTCGCGCGCCGTGGTCATGACTGATCCTTTCGACTGCCCCTGCAAGTGCTCTCGCACTACCCGCGCAGCTCACCGGCAAAACGCCTCCGGGACCGTTGCCGATTCAATGGAAATCAGCGGGTTGATCTCCATTGAAATCGACGACGAAGGGTCAGAATTCGCGCATGAACCGGTCGAATGCGGCGTTGGCCGACGCCCACTCGTGGGTGATCAACTCGGTCGGCACTCCTGGCCGCCGTTCGGCGTCGACGGTGACGACGAACCCCGGCTCGGAAACCCGGCGGCGCAGCTGCACCAGGCACCCACTGGCCGAGCGGCCGAACCGTTCCCCGTTGTCCCTGGACTCGACCTGCCCGGGTTGCAGGGCAGACGCGTTGTTGTTCGGGTTATCCGCCATGAGCCCGTTGTAGCCCAATCCGGCGGCCCAGGCACAGTGTTTACCGCTTCGTATTTCACCGAGGCGGCCAACCGCCGGGCCGCGGGCCGTTCGGCCAGGGTGGCTGCGGCGGACGCCCCGGCGGCGGACGGTGCCCGCCAGGCTGGTAGGTCGGCAATTGCGCCGCCGCCAGTTGCGCGGGCGGGGCGAAGAAACCCGACCGTTCCTGGCGCGCCCACGGCGGCGCGGGCGCCTGCGGCAGCCGCCGGAAGAACGCGTCCCGCGCGCTCCGCATCAAACCCAGGATGGCCTCCCGCCGGGCGAAGAACGCCTCCGGCGCGATCGTGTTCTTCTCCGCCTGGGCGTGCAAGAGCGCGAGTTCGGTGGCCGCCAACTGGTAGTCGCCCATCGCCCGCGCGCCGGTCGTGCCCGCCTGCGCGCGCGCCCAATGCCTGGCCTGTCGCCGACCGGCCATGCTGCCGAGCATCTGCACGTCATTGGGCTGTACCAAACCGCTCGGGATGTAGGCCGGCAGATACCTGCGGATCAGATGCACCAGCCGCTTGCGGTCCAGCACCAGCACCACGATCACCGCGATAAGCACCAAGAACTGCAGCAGGTAGGCCGCCACCATGCCCGGGAAACCGGCCAGTGTCAGGCTGCCGTTCCACAGCGCGTGCAGGAACACTGCGCCGCACCAACCGCCGACCACGGCGAAGAACCGGCCTACGCCGCGGTGCGTCGCGGCGTAGGCGACGCCGAGCCCGGTCATCGCGGTGTACAGCGGATGCCCGAGCGGCGCGATCACGCCGCGGATCAGTACCGTCACCCAGATGTCGCCGGTCTCCGCGCCCAGGCCCTGCATGTAGTAGAGGACGTTTTCGACCAGCGCGAACCCCAGCCCGCACATCCCGGCGTAGACGATCCCGTCCGTCGGCCCATCGATCTCGTGCCGCCGCACCCACAGCAGGTAAAGCAGCAGCGCGCCCTTGAAGCTCTCCTCGACCACCGGCGCCACGATCGACACCGTGATCGCTGCGGCGGTCTCGGCGCCCAGCACCGGTGCCATCAGGATCTCGCTGCCGGTGTTCACGATCAGCGCCCCGATGATGGCCACCCCGGCACCCCAGCCCAGGGCCAGCCACAGGTTGAGCTGCGGCTCCGGTTCCAGCCGGTCGATCAAAAGGATCAGCGAGATGAGCACCACCGCGGTCGGCAGCGCGAGCCCGGTGCCGATCACGACGTTCACCGGGCCGCCCTGCCACAGGTAGAAAGTCAGCGCCAGCAGCAGGCAGAAACCGGAGACCGCCAGGCCGATGATCAACGGTATCGGCGCGCGGTTGGAGCTTCGGCCTTCCAGGACGGACCGAGGACTGAGTGCGGGCATGCCCGCGAGCGTAGGAGATGAGCCCGGGTCCCCGACGCCGAACCCGGCCAATTCGCGGCAGCGTCTCGCCGTCCGGATCAAGGCCGCCTGGTTCGCGGTGTTCGAGATGCCAGGTGGTGCCGACTCCCGCATCGGCGTCGGCACCACGCTCCGGCGTCAGTTGTTCTGCGGGAATCCGAGATTCACGCCGCCGTGCGAGGGATCCGGCCAACGCGTGGTGACGACCTTGGTGCGGGTATAGAACTGGAGGCCGTCCGGGCCGTAGGCATGCGCGTCGCCGAACAGCGAATCCTTCCAGCCGCCAAAGGAGTAGTACGACACCGGTACCGGGATCGGCACGTTCAAGCCGACCATGCCGACCTCGACCTCTTCGCAATACTGCCGCGCGGCGCCACCGTTCTCGGTGAAGATGGCCGTGCCGTTGCCGTAAGGGTTGTTGTTGAGCATTTCGATCGCGGCGTCGTAGCTGGGCACTCGCAACACCGACAACACCGGACCGAAGATCTCGTCGGTGTAGATCGACATGTCGGTGCCCACGTGGTCGAACAGCGTCGGCCCGAGCCAGAAGCCGTCGGCCCCGCCGTCGGCCCGCACCCCGCGCCCATCGACCACCAGCTTGGCGCCCGCCGCTACCCCGGCGTCCACATAGGACGTCACGCGATCCCGGTGCGCGGCGGTGACCAGCGGGCCCATGTCGCAGTCGCGGCGGCCGTCGCCGATGTTGAGCTTCGCCATCCGCTCGGCGATCTTGGCTACCAGCTCGTCGCCCACCGGATCGACGGCGACGACCGCGGAGATCGCCATGCAGCGCTCCCCCGCCGAGCCGAACCCGGCGGACACCGCGGCGTCGGCGGCCAGGTCGAGGTCGGCGTCCGGGAGCACCACCATGTGGTTCTTCGCGCCGCCGAGCGCCTGCACCCGCTTGCCATTACCCGTGCCGGTCTCGTAGACGTAGCGCGCCACCGGCGTAGAGCCGACGAACGACACCGCCTTGACCGTCGGGTGCGCCAGCAGCGCATCGACCGCGACCTTGTCGCCGTGCACGACGTTGAGCACACCCTCTGGCAGCCCGGCCTCGTGCCAGAGCTGCGCGATGAAATTCGCCGCCGACGGGTCCTTCTCACTTGGCTTAAGCACCACGGTGTTGCCGCAGGCGATGGCGTTCGGCACGAACCAAAGCGGCACCATGGCCGGGAAGTTGAACGGCGAGATGACCCCGACCACGCCGACTGGCTGACGTACCGAGTGCACGTCGACGCTGGTCGAGGCGTTCTCCGAGAAGCCGCCCTTGAGCAGGTTCGGGATGCCGCAGGCGTATTCGACGTTCTCCAGGCCGCGCTGCACCTCGCCGGCGGCATCGGAGACGACCTTGCCGTGCTCAGCGGTGATGATCTCGGCGAGCTCGCCCTTGCGCTGGTTGAGCAACTCGCGGAAGGCGAACAGCAGGGTGGACCGCTTCGCCAGCGAGGTACGCCGCCAGGTCTTGAGCGCTTCGGCGGCCCGCGCCACCGCGGCGTCCACATCGGACTCCGCGGCGAAGGCGACCCGCTTGGTCACCTGCCCGGTGGCGGGGTCGAAGACCTTTCCGGTGCGCTGCGGGGGCGCGTCGTCGAACCTGCCCGCGATCCAGTGCCTGATCATGTCTGTCATGCGTGGATCTCCTGCCCGGCCAGCGAGATGGTTTCGGTGAGGATCCGCAGCGCCTGCGCCGCTTCTTCCTCCGTCAGCGTCATCGGCGGCGCCAGGCGCAGGACGTTCCCGTGCAGCCCGCCCTTGCCCACCAACAGTCCGCGCTGCTTGGCCAGTTCCATCACCCTCGCGGCCGACGCAGCCGCCGGCCGCCGGGAACCGGGTTCGACCAGCTCGACGCCGATCATCAGGCCCTTGCCGCGCACGTCGCCGATCAGCGGGCACTGCCCGGCGTGCCGCCGAAGCCCGTCCAGCAGCCGGGACCCGAGCTTGGCGGCGTTGTCCTGCAGGTCGTGGTCGAGCAGGTAGTCCAGCGCGGCCTTGGCGCCGCCGGTGGAGATCGGGTTGCCGCCGAAAGTCGAGATCGAGTTCGCGGTCAGGCAGTCCATCAGCTCGGCCTCCGCGACCACGCCGCCGATGGCCAGGCCGTTGCCCAGCCCCTTCGCGAAGGTCATTGCCGCCGGGGTCACGCCGTGCGCCTGGATGCCCCAGAAGTGCTCGCCGGTGCGTCCCCAGCCGGTCTGCACCTCGTCGGAGATCAGCAGGATCCCGTACTCGGCCAGGACCTCGGCGAAGGCGCCGAACAGCCCGTCGGGCGGGGTGGCGAAGCCGCCGACGCCCTGGATCGGCTCGGCGATCATGCAGGCGACGTCGCCGGCGGTGGTGGTCTCGATGACCTCACGCAGGTCGTCGACGCACGCGGCGATGTAGTCGGCGTCGGAATAGTCCCGGAACGGGCTGCGGTAGCGGTAGCCGCCGTGCACATAGCTCACCTTCAGCGGGGACAGCGAGCTCGCCGCCCAGCCGCGGTTGCCGGTCACGCCGAGGGTGCCGAAGGCCCGCCCGTGGTAGGAGTTGCGTAGCGCGAGGACCTGGTTGCTGCGCCGGTATTGGGTGGCCAGCAGCAACGCGGTCTCGTTGGCCTCGGTGCCCGAGCCGGTGAAGAAGACCTTGGGGTTGTCCAGCCCGGACAGCTCGCCGATCTGCTCGGCCAGCTCCACCTGCTGCCGGATCAGGTACAGCGTGGAGGTGTGCAGGATGCCGGTGTCGACCTGGCGGCGGATCGCGTCGCTGATCTCGGCGACGTCGTAGCCGATGGCGTTGGTCAGGATCCCGGCGAAGAAGTCCAGGTAGGTGTTGCCCGCCGCATCGGTGACGTGCCGTCCCTTGCCTCCGACGATCTCGATGGGCTCCTCGTAGTAGAGCGCCAGCCAGTTCGGCATGGCGGCGCGGTGCCGGGCCAACAAGGATTCCGTCATCAGTTCCCTCTCTTGGCTGATGTCCTGCTCCGGCCAGTCTGCTCGGCCCGGGTTGCCGCTGCCAGGGACAACCTGTATCGATATGTCCCGGTAAGCATTACAGTGTGTGCACCGGGGAGGGTTCGATGAAGCCGATCTCGCCGGATGTGCTGGCGCTGCCGACCGTGTCCGAAGTGCTCGACCTGCCGGTGCTGCGGCGCGGCAAACCGCGGGTGGTCGCCGGGGCGTCCGGCCTGGACGGGCGGGTGCGCTGGGTGCACGTCGCCGAGATCGCCGAGATCGCGCCGCTGCTCAGCGGCGGCGAGCTGGTGCTGACCACCGGCATCGCGCTCCCCGAGGAGCCCGCGAAGCTGGTGCGCTACGTCGGCGAACTCGCCGAGGCCGGGGCGAGCGGGCTGGTCGTCGAGCTGGTGCGCAGGTGGCGCGACCGGGTGCCGACGGCGCTGGTGGACGCGGCGCACCGGCACGATCTTCCGCTGGTGACGCTGTCGGAAGAAACCAAGTTCGTCACCGTCACCGAGGCGGTGATCGCCCGGATCCGCGATGCCCAGCTGGCCGAACTGCGTGCGACGCACGCCATCCACGAGACCTTCACCGCGTTGACCATCTCCGGCGCCGAACCTGCCACAGTCCTGCGCGAGGCGGCTCGGATCGTCGGTCGCCCGGTCGTGCTGGAGACCCTCGCGCACCAGGTGCTGGCCTACGACTCCGCAGGCCAAGATCCGGTCGCGCTGCTGTCGGAGTGGTCCGAGCGCTCCCGTTCGGTGGTGCAGTCCGGCCGCACCTCCTACGACCCGGGCCAGCAGTGGCTGACCACGGTGGTCGGGGCGCGCGGCGACGACTGGGGGCGGCTGGTGATGCTCGGTCCGGAGCCGCCGCACCGGCACGTCGTGGTCGTCGAGCGGGCGGCGTCGGCGCTGGCGGTGAACCGGCTGGTGACCCGCGACCGGGAGAGCCTGGAGCGCCAAACCCACCGCACGCTGATCACCGAGCTGCTCGCGGGCAATGCCGACACCGCGGATCTAGCGGCGCGGGCCGCGGGCGTCGGCGTGCCGCTCGAAGGGCCGCTGGTGGGCATCGCCGTCCGCCCGCACACCACGACGACGGTTGCCCCGGCCATGGAAACCCAGCAGGTGCTCCGAGATCTCGCCGAGGCGACCGCGCTCGCCGCGCGCAAGGCGAAGCTGCCGGTGCTGGTCGGCGTGGTCGACGACCTGACGGTCCAAGCCTTGGTGGTGCTGCAACCGCCCGATACCGACGCCGTGCTGACCCGCTTGGCCGCCGATCTGCGCCGCTCGGCCGGGACTCATTCGCTGGCGCTGGTGATCGCGGTCGGCAGCACAGTCGGCTCGATCTCCGGAGCTCGCCGGACGCTCACCGAGGCCGCGCAGGTGGCCGAAGCGGCGCTGCATATCGACGACGGCACCCGCGAGTTTCACCGCCTGGACGATGTGCGACTGCGCGGACTGCTGCACCTGTTGCGCGGCGATGAGCGCCTGACCGCGTTCGCGGAGCGCGAGCTGGGGCCGATCATGGCCAATGAACGGCTGCTGGATGCGTTGCGGTCGCTTTGCCAGCACGGTGGGAACAAGTCCGCCGCAGCTGCAGCGGCGCACCTGTCCCGCACCGCTTACTACGCCCAGCTGGCGCGCATCGAGCAACTGCTCGGCGTATCGCTGGACACACCGGAATCACTGGTTTCCCTGCATGTCGCGCTGCTCGCTTGGGACCTGCACAGCCGAACGTGAAATCCGGATTGATAGCCCAGATTGATAGCTCCGGGGGGGAATGGTGGGCCGAAGCCCGCCTCGGGTGCCGGAATCGCCCACATTTAGGCGAAATCGGAAACTACCGTGGCGGGTGCGGCGCTACTACGGTGTTGCCGCCGCTGTGGCGTTCCGGATTCACGACTCTGGACCTCCGGCTCTCGCAAGCCGGTCGATTCCCCAGTTGCGGCACCAAGTTCTCCAGGGCTGGACCGCGCACCTGGTCAGGAACCGCGCCTGCATTCGAGCGCCGTAGCGCTTCGCAGCATGCCCGGTTCCGGCACCGGCGGTAACCGCACGGCCACCCGAGAAAAGCGCCCCGGGGGCGGGTGTAGCCTATGGCCGCTGGCCGCGTGCTGACGGCACCTCCCCCCAGTGGCTGTCGGTGCGCGGCTGGCCTTGAGTGGCCATTGCGCAGAACTGGTTTCCCGCGCAACCACTCGCTGGGCGCAACGGAAAGGGCGCTGGTGTCACCGGTTCTCGTGCTGGTCATCGCCGGCTTGGTGGTGTTCGTCGGCGCGGTCGTACAGGGCAGCGCGGGCCTGGGAATGAACCTGCTCGCCGCGCCGCTGCTGGCCATCATCGAACCCGAACTGGTTCCGGTCCCGCTGCTGGTCGCTTCGTTGATCCTGTCGGTGCTGGCGATGCGCCGCGAGTTCGACGACATCGACTGGCGCGGCACCGGGTACGCGATCGCCGGGCGCGCCCCCGGCACCGTGCTTGGGGCGCTGGCCGTGGCGATGCTGCCCGCCCGCGGATTTTCCCTGGCAGTGGGCGGATTCGTGCTGTTGTGCCTGGCCGCCTCGATGGTGTCCTGGCGGCCGCAGCCCACCGGCCCGGCGCTGGTGTTCGCGGGGTTCGTCGGCGGGGTGCTGGGCACCGCTTCGTCCATCGGGGCGCCGCCGGTCGCGTTGCTCTACCAGCACGAGGACGGGCCGCGGATCCGCGCGACGCTTGCCGCCTACGTGACCTTCGGGTGCATCCTGTCGCTGGTCGCGTTGGGCGTCAGCGGGCAGATCGGGTTGCCCCAGGTCTACGGCAGCCTGGTCCTGCTGCCGTTCATGGGCGTCGGCTTCGCGCTGTCCACACCGCTGCGGCGTTTCCTGGATGCGGGCTGGATGCGGCCTTGTGTGCTGGCCCTGGCCGGTGGCAGCGCGCTGTTCCTCATCAGCCGAGCCCTGATCGGACGCCGGACCGTACACACCCGCACCGGCGGTTGGCGCCCTTCGGGTGACGAAGTGACACCTGTCGCAGGGGCGTTGAGCTGAACGGGTCACGCTTGACCACCACACGTCACACGCGCCGCGCGCGTGCGTCTCCTCCGCGGAGGTGGGGAAAATGTTTCAACCCCAACATCATTGTCAACCGGCCGAACACCAGCGGCACCCGGTCGGCGGAATACCACCGCAAGGCCGACCGGAAAGCGAGTCCATCGACACCCGCCATAGACGCACCGCCTCGGCGGTCGAGCGCACCGACCTGAGCAAGCCGCGGCCGACCTGCCTGGATTTCCTGCCGGTGGGCAGGCTGCTCAACCGGATCGCCTCGTGAGCGCCACCGTCGCGGTGCGCTTCGCCTTCGGCGTGGTCGGCGAATCCCGCCGCCAAGCGCACCTTGCGACCGCCCCCGACACCGGCATCCCCGACCGCTGGCGGACGTTCTGTGGCCTGGAGATCCCGGCAAGTCTTGCCGAGGTGTCGGCACGCCCCGCCGGCATGCCGTGCATGCGATGTCTCGGCACTCCCGGCGGAACCGGACGGCTGCTCCCTGGCCCGGCATGATCTCCGCACAAGACCAACCGCACCCGCTCGGAGATCGGGCGGGTGCGGTTGGTCGCGACGGTCAGCGCGAGCGTCGATCAGCTTTACCGAGCAACAGCCAGGGAAAGCGCGAAGTCCTCGGCGTCGTCGAGCCACCAGTGCCGTAGCTCGAAGCCCGCGACCGCGAGCTCGTCGCGGACCCGGTTGTGCCGGAACTTCGCCGAGATCTCGGTGCGGATCTCCTCGCCCTCGGCGAATTCGGCGGTCAGCCCCGGCTCCGGCAGCCGGACCCGCATCGGGCGGTCGGCCCGCAGCCGCATCTCGATCCATTCCTGCTCGGCGTTCCATAGCGCCACGTGCCGGAAACGCTCGGGATCGAAGTCGGCGCCCAGTTCCCGGTTGAGCACCCGCAGCACGTTGCGGTTGAACTCAGCGGTCACGCCCTGCGAATCGTCGTAGGCGCGGACCAGCCGGTCGGGATCTTTCACCAGGTCGGTGCCCAGCAGCAGCCACTCCCCCGGCCGCAGCGCCGCGCGCACCGCGGCGAAGAAAACCGCGCGTTCGGTTGGCAGCAGGTTTCCGATGGTGCCGCCGAGGAACGCGACCAGCCGCGCGGTGCCCGCATTCAGCGCGGCCAGGCCACTGGTGAAGTCGTCGACGACGCCGCGCACCTCAAGCTCCGGGTAGTCCACCGCGATGGATTCCACCGCCGCGCGCAGCGCGGAACCCGAGACGTCCAGCGGCACGAACCGCTGCAAGGTCTCGTTCTTGCGCAGTGCGTCTAGCAGCAACCGGGTCTTCTCCGACGATCCGGAGCCAAGCTCCACCAGGGTGGCCGCGCCCGTGATCTCGGCGATCTCCAGCGCCCGCCGGTGCAGGATCTGCTGTTCGGCGCGGGTCTGGTAGTACTCCGGCAGGGCGGTGATCCGCTCGAACAGGTCGCTGCCGACCGCGTCGTAGAACCACTTGGGGGACAACCACTTCGGACGGTCGGTCAGTCCTTCGCGGACGTCGGCGCGCAACTCGCGGGCCGCGTCGGCGTCGGTGAATCGGATGACCAGTTCCGGCTCGCTCATCGCTTCCCCTCCGACAACGACGTCACCTGCACGTGCTCGGTGTCCGCGACGAGCAGGCACCGGTCCGGAACCTGCACCCACCCGGCCTCCGGACCGAAGGGCTCGGAGGCCACCGCCACGGCCCCTTCGCCGCGACGCACCCATAAGGAATGCCACCAGGTGGTGGCGATGAGCCGGGTACCGTCGGTGAGTAGCAGGTTCAGCCGTGAATCCGGCGCGGCGGCGACGACCTCGTCCACCATTTCCCGCACCGCCAGGTCCGGCTCGGTGCCTTCGGTCAACCGCTGCCGAAGCAGCGCCCACAGCACCGCCGAGTCGGTCAGCGCGGGCAAGGTCAGCAGGTCCACGATCTCCAGCCGGGCGGCCGGCTTCGCCAGCGAATCGGGCCAGCCGGTGACCCGGCCGTTATGGCTGAACAGCCACCTGTCGTCGGCGAACGGGGCGCACGCGCCGACCGCCACCGGCATGCCGACGGTCGCCGAGCGCACCGATGCGACCGCCGCGCCGCTACGCACGTCCACGGCCGTCTGCCGAAAGGATTCATCCGTCCACATCGGAATGGCGGCCCGGTAGCCGGTGACGGTGCCGTCAGTCCGGTACCAGCCGACGCCGAAGCCGTCGGCGTTTACGGTGCCGCCGCCGCGCATGTCGTTGGGTGCCCACGACTGCTCCAGCAGTGAGTGGTCCGGTTCCAGCAGCAGTTCGGCCAGCGAGACCGCTGGCCCCAGATACCCCAGGTGCCGGCACATCGGTCAGTCTCGCTCCTCGCGTCGTGGTGTCCGGGCGCACCGGAACCCGGCGAAGATCTGCCGCCGGATCGGATAGTCCCAGTTCCGGAAAGTGCCGCGGCAGGCGGCCGCGTCGGTGCCGAACGAACCGCCGCGCAGCACCTTGTAGTCCGGGCCGAAGAACACCTCGGAATACTCGCGGTAGGGAAATGCCGAAAATCCCGGGTAGGGCGCGAAATCCGTGGCGGTCCACTCCCAGACGTCACCGATCAGCTGCCGCGCGCCGCACGGCGCGACCCCGCCCGGATACGCCCCGGCGGGCGCCGGTCGCAGGTGCCGCTGGCTCAGGTTGGCGTGCTCGGGCCCCGGTTCGTCGTCGCCCCACGGGTACCGCCGGGACCGGCCGGTGGCGGGATCGAACCGCGCTGCCTTCTCCCACTCGGCTTCGGTGGGCAACCGCTTGCCCGCCCACGCCGCGTACGCCTCGGCCTCGTGAAAGCTGACGTGCACCACCGGTTCTCCCGGCGGCACCGGTTCAACGTGGCCGAACCGGCGGCGCAACCAGCGCTCGCCGTCGTGCCACCAGAACCGCGGCGCCCGCATGCCGGTTCGCTGCCGGTAAGCCCAGCCCCCGTCGCTCCACCAGCGCGGATCGTCGTACCCGCCGGCGTCGATGAACGCCAGGTACGCGCCATTGGTGACCGGGGTGGTGTCGAGGTAAAAGTCCTCGACGTGCACCCGGTGCGCCGGCCGCTCGTTGTCCAGCGCCCAGGGCTCCGCGGAGGTCCCCATGGTGAACGGCCCGCCCGGTACGAACACCTCGGGCGGCAGCCCGGCGTCCACATCGGACGGAGGCGGATCCGCCGTGAGGGCAGGCGGCCCGTCCCGCAGCTGGTGGGTGGCCAGCATCGTTTCGTCGTGCTGCTGCTCGTGCTGCACGATCATGCCGAAAGCGAACGCGTGCTCGACGAGCCGCCGGCCTTCCAGCGGAGCGCGGTCGAGCAGGTCGAAGACCTTCGAGCGCACCGTTGCGACGTACTCGCGCGCCTCGACCGGGCCCAGCAGCGGCAACTGCGGGCGGTCGGCGCGGGAGTGCTGGAACGCGTCGTAGAGGTCGTCGATGTCCGGGCGGATCGCCGGTGCGCCGCCGACGTCGCGGACCAGCCACAACTCCTCCTGGCTGCCGATGTGCGCCAGGTCCCAGACCAGCGGCGACATCAACGGCGAGTGCTGCTTGATGAGGTCCCCGTCGTCGACGGCCTCGGTCAGCACGGCACTACGCTGCCGGGTGCGCGCCAACTCCTCGGCCACGTGCGCGCGCAGGTCCGCTATCCCCAGATCGGCCAGTTTTCGCGTGCTTTCCACCGGTCACCTCCGGTTCTTCAGCGGTCGCCGACGGCGGCGAGCCGCCGTGCGACGAAGTCCGCCAGCCGGTCGGACAGCCCGGCGGGACTGTCCGGTTCCTCCAAGCACCGACACGCCAGCTCGAACACGTCGCGGGCGCCGCGTGCCAAAGTCCGGTCCAGCAGCCCGTGCCGCGCGGCGTGCACCCACCGCCCGACCGCCGGGGACGTCATCGCCAGCACCTTGTCCACTGTGGACTCCTCGCGGAACAGCGCGATGATCGCCCCGGCGGGCAACATCCAGTCCTGGCCGGGTTGCGCGTCGAGGTAACGGACCTCGAGATAGCCACGCGGCCGCACCGGCGGGAACACCGTCGACAGGTGGTAATCGAGATCGTCGCGGGTGGGCGGATCCGGCAGCGCGCCGTGGATCCACTCGGCGAAGCTGACGCCGCTGGGCGCGGTCCAGTCGCTGCTGTTGCGGCGCAGGCACACGATCGCGGTGTCGAGCACCCGTTTGGCCCAGCTTCTCGCCGGGTCGGCCGTGATCGGACCGGGCCGGGTACGCGGCGGATCGGTGCGCAGCAGCGCGCGGGTCCGGGTGGACACCCAGCCGGTACGTTCGCCGAACAGCATCGGCGAGTTCGCGAACGTCGCCATCATCACCGGCCCCAGCGCGTGCAGCGCCGCCCAGCGCGCCGCGACCCGGTGCGGCTCACCGGCGTCGAGGCAGACCTGCACCCCGGCGGTGCTGCACATCATCAACCGGCCGTCCAGTCCGGTGCGGTCGAAGGCGGTCTCCATCGCGGCGTAGCGCGGCACCTGCAGGAGCCGTTTCGGATGCCGCCACGGGTCGGTGCCCTGGTCGCCGAGCACCAGCCCGGCGGCGCGCAACCGGCGCTCGACGTAGGCGGCGTCGGCGGCCACGACGCTGAACAGCGACTGCATGGACGTGGTGGGAAGGCTGGAGACCTCGACCTGGCCACCGGGTTCGACGGTGAGCACCGAGCCGTTGGGCAACCTGCGGTGCGGACTGTCCGGGACCAGGGAGCGCGGAGCGTGCGGGCCGAGTGCGGATATCAACGTCGCGGCGTCGAGCGTTCGGCCCGGATCGTCGGAATGGTGAACGGTCCATTCGAGTTCGACGCCGAGCAGTCGCGGAGGGCCGTGCTTGAAGCACACTGACGCGACGTACGCCTCGGCCTCGGCTCGGGTGCGGACCTGCGAGGTCGGAAAGTCAGCGGCAGCATGGTCGGTCGAAACGGGCAATATCATCACCGCCTGAAATTGGCCGGTTACCGACGCTACCGCGCCCCCCTGATGACCGCGACCCTTGTTCTTATTCCCGACAACGGCTAGCAGCCTATGATCTGGAGGTAGCTCGATCGGCTGGTACCCGCGCAGCAAAACGTACGTACGGATTGCATTGTGGCGGCTCGACCTGCGACGATCAATGCATGCCTCGGGTCAGCCAGGACCACCTCGACGCCAGGCGCCGTCAGATCCTCGACGGCTCCCGGAAGTGTTTCGCGCGTTTCGGCTACGAAGGCGCGACCGTTCGGCGGCTGGAAGAAGCGACCGGCCTGTCCCGCGGCGCGATCTTCCACCACTTCAAGGACAAGGAGTCGCTGTTCCTCGCGCTCGCCGGGGACGACGCGACCCGGATGGCCGACGTGGTGGCCGAGCAGGGGTTGGTGCAGGTGATGCGTAACCTCCTCGACGAGCCCGCCGACGGCAGCAGCCAAGGCCCCGGGGCGGACTGGCTGGGTACCCGCCTGGAGGTGTCCCGGCGACTGCGCACCGACGAGGATTTCCGGGCCCGCTGGGCGCAACGCTCCGAACAGTTGACCAGCGCCACCCGCGCCCGTCTGAAGTGGCAACGCGACGCCGGCAATCTCCGCGACGACGTCGACGTGGACGTGCTGACCGCCTACCTGGAGCTGGTGCTGGAAGGCCTCGTGTCGCACCTGGCGATGGGCCTGCCCGCCGAGCACCTCAACGCGGTGCTGAATCTCGTCGAGGAAAGTGTCCGTCGCCACCGCGGCATCTGACCCGGCGCGCCGGACCGCGCCCTCGGCGTAGTCTCGCTACGGCGAACGGCTGAACACGAGCCGATCGCACGGACCGGGTACACGCATACGCGAGTCGGGAATACCGCGGCCGGGGCGGATCCGAAGGTTACGGGGACCGCCCGCGGGAGATTGCCCGGCACGCACTTCGAAGGAGCTTGCGGCGCATGTGGAGCGAGTGGTGGAACCGCTTCCTCGCCTCTGATCCGTCCCTGCGTCGACTGCGCACCGCGACCCGGGTGACGCTTTCGGTCGCGCTCACCCTCGCCATCATGCTGCCGCTGCTGGCGTGGTGGGGGCAGCCGCTACCGCTGGCACTGATCGGCGCGGTGGTAGCGATCAACGCCTCGCTCGGCGTCAACGACCCCGACCGCCGCCAGCAGCAGGTCACCAACCTGCTGATGCCGCTGCCCACGGCATTCGCGCTACTGCTGGCGATCCTCACCGCTCCGTGGCCGCTCGTGCACGCCCTGCTGTTCCTCGTGGTGATCTTCGTGTCCACCTACGTCCGCAGGTTCGGGCCGCGGTTCTTCCCGCTGGGCATGGTCGCGTTCATGGGCTACTTCTTCGCCATGTTCCTGAACCCGCAGCTGCCCCAGCTGCCCGCGCTGATCATGGCGGCGGTGGCCGGAGCGCTGGCGGCGTTCTCGATGCGGTTCCTAGCGCTGCGAGACGACCCCGAAGGCGTGCTCGAACGCGGCCGTCGCACGCTGCGCGCCCAGGTACACGGCCTGCTGCACGCCGTGCGCGACGTCGGCGAGCACCCGGATTCGGCGCAACGGCGCCGCGAACTGCACAACCGGTCGGTCCGCCTCAACGAGACCTCGCTGATGCTGGAGAACACCGTCGGCCAGCTCGACACCCTCGACGAGGCAGGCCGCGAACTGCTGCGGCAGCGCATCCTGGACGTCGAGCTTGCGGCCGAGAACCTGCTCACCCCGCTGATGCGGCTCATCGACCACCCAAGCGGCGGCGACGCCGCGCCGCACGCGATCGGCGCTCTGCTCGCGGTGCTGCGCACCGAACCACGGGAGATCCGCGAGGCCACCCGGCTCGTCGCCGAGCGGATCGAACGGCAGGGGTCGGTGGCGGTCGCGATGGCGGTGCGGCGACTGGGAGCCGGGCTCGCGGAGCTCGCCGACGCGACCGGTCAGCTCGGCGAACGCCAGGCCGAGGTGCCGCAGGAACCGGCCGGGGAACGGGAGCCCGAGGCCGATGCCGAGACCGGGTTGCGGCGGCCGGAGCTGCGCGTGGCGGTCCAGGTGACCTGCGCGACGGCGCTGGCGATCATCCTCGGCCAGGTGGTCTCGCCGAACCGGTGGTACTGGGCGGTGATCACCGCGTTCGTCGTGTTCATCAGCACCAACAGCCGCGGCGAACTCCTGATGCGGGCGTGGCAGCGCACCGCGGGCACCCTGCTCGGCGTGGTGGCCGGCATCCTGGTCGCCGCGCAGATCACCGGCAACGCTCCGGCGGAGATCGCGATGATCCTCGTCTGCGTGTTCCTGGGCTTCTACTTCGCCGGTTATTCGTACGCGATGATGACGTTTTTCATCACCATCTTGCTCGGCGCGCTCTACGGGATGCTGGGCACCTTCGACGCGTCGGTGCTGGAGACCCGGCTGTGGGAGACCGCGATCGGCTCGGCGGCGGGCGTGCTGGCCGCGGTGTTCGTGCTGCCGACCCGAACCCGCTCCGTGGTGCGCACCAACATCCAGGACTTCCTGCTGTCGCTGCGGGACTTCCTGCGCGGCACCGGTACCGAGATCGGCGAACGCGGCGAGGTCACCGGGCTGCAGGAGTCGATCCGGGAGCTCGACGACGGGCTGCAACAGGTGATCAACAGCGCGAAGCCGCTGACCAGCTACCGGCTGCGCTCCCGGCGCAGCCAGCTCCAGCGGTCGGTGGCGATGCTCAGCGGCTGCGCCTATTACGTGCGCAATCTGGCGGTCGCGCTGTCGGCCACAGTGGACATGGTCGACGACGACACCCGCAATCGACTGGCCGAACTGCTGTGGGCACTGGCCGACGCGGTGGAGTCGTTGACCGACGAGGCCCAGGTGAGCTTCGAGGCGGCGATCACCTTGGCGCACCGCACGGCCGACGCGCTGCACGACATCGCCGAATCCCTGCCGGACGGCCCGACTTCCCTGCACCGCAGCATCCGCTGGCTGGACCGCACCGCGCAGGTCGTCGAAGACCTGGCCCGTGAGCTCGGCGCGGCCGCCCCCGAGAAGCAACCCACCGCTTGAGCAGTCCAACGAAGGTGGATTAGACCGAGACACCGCGCCCGGTGGCAGTTACGTTCACCGTGCGAAGCGCCTGCGCGCGTGACCGGTTTTTCCGGTCTCGATCGATCAGCCACGAGCGCGAGCTTTCGCTTACCCACCGGACCGCACCACATCAGGGATGTCGCCTTGGACCCGAATCTCTCCGACGAACTCGCCCGGCTGCCCGACCTGCTCGACGGCATCCGGCGATATGCCGTCGAGGTGCTGTCCGGGATCGCGGACCGGCCGGTCGCGGTCCCGCCGCAGGCACCGAGGCCGACGCCGCTGTCCGACTCGGGGATGGGCACCGAGGGCGCGCTCGAACGCTTCCGGAGCCACTGGGCACCCGGTTTCTCGGGCAGCGCAGGACCGCGCTACCTCGGGTTCGTGACCGGCGGCGCGACCCCGGCCTCCCTCGCGGGAGACTGGCTGACCAGCACGTTCGACCAGAACGCGGTAATCGCCGGTGACTCGTCGGCGCTGGCCCTGGAACGCGAAGCGGTCGGCTGGCTGCGCGAGTTGTTCGGCCTGAGCGCGGGGCACGCCGGTGCGTTCGTCACCGGCGCCACGATGTCGAACTTCGTCGGATTGGCCCTCGCCCGCGAATGGGCTGGCGAGCGGATCGGGGTTTCGGTGGCGCGGGACGGAGTTGCGGCGCTCGGGAACCTGCCGGTGCTGTCCGGCAGTCCGCACACGAGTGTCTACAAAGCACTCGCGATGCTGGGCCTGGGTCGTGGGTGCGTTCGCGAGGTGGCCACGCTCCCGGATCGGGAGGCCGTCGACGTCGATCGGCTCGCTGCGGAACTGTCCGCGCTGAACGGTCGCCCCGGTGTCGTGGTGGCCAACGCGGGCACCGTCAACACCGTGGACTTCGACGACCTGCGGGCGATCTCGGCCCTGCGGCGGCGCTATCCCTTCTGGCTGCACGTCGACGCCGCCTTCGGGGGGTTCGCGGCGGTGTCCCCGCAATACGCCGAGCTGGTCGCCGGGCTCGACGAAGCCGACTCGGTGTGCGCGGACTTGCACAAATGGCTGAACGTGCCCTACGACAGCGCGATCCAGTTCACCCGTCGCCGAGACCTTCAGGTGCGCATCTTCCAGAATTCGGCCGCTTATCTGGGCCTGCCCACCGACGATCCGGACTTCATGCACCTCACGCCGGAGAATTCGCGTCGACTGCGCGCCCTGCCGGCGTGGTTCACGCTCGCCGCCTACGGGCGGCAGGGGCACCGCGAGATCGTCGAGAGCGATGTGGCACTGGCGCGCGAACTCGGCGAGCGCATCGAGGAGATGCCGCACCTGCGGCTGCTGGCACCGGTACGCCTCAACGTCGTCTGCTTCACACTCGCCGGTGCTCCCACGACGGAGCGAGTCGCCGAGCTGGCGCGCACCGTCACCGAATCCGGGGTCGCGTTCCTCACCCCGACCGTCTACAAGGGAACGCCGGGCCTGCGGGCGGCGTTCAGCAACTGGCGCACCACCGACACGGACATTGTTCGCATTGCGGATGTCCTGCGAGGGTAACCGTCCGTCCTTATCGGACATTCGAATCGACCCGGCAATACGGGCTTTCGAAAATAGGTGCGCAACGACTTGGATCAACTACGCTGCGAGGCTGTCCGGTTCCATTCGGTGAGGAGACACCAGTGAAGCGCTCGATCGCACTCGGTCTCGCCGGGGCGGCGGTGCTGGCCAGCACCGCTGTCCCGGGGATGACCGCCCAGGCCTCGCCCGGCCTGCAGTTCGGGGCGTGTCCGGAGGACATCAGCCGGCCCTTCCCGCAAATACAGTGCGCCAACCTCGACGTGCCGCTGAACTATGGCGCGCCGCACGGTGAGAAGCTGCAACTGCTGATCTCGAAGTTGCCCGCACGCAAGCCCGAGGCTCGCCGGGGCTCGCTGCTGATCAACCCCGGCGGCCCGGGCGGTGCGGGCGTGACCTTCGCTGGCGCGCTCGCCGGTAAATTGCCCGCCCAGGTGCTGGACTCCTACGACCTGATCGGCTTCGACACCCGCAACACCGGGCACAGCACCCCGATCACCTGCGTAGATCCGGCGACCTACTGGAAGAACCCGCTGCCCGACCCGGACTCGCCGTACACCCGGGAGCAAAACTGGCAGCGTGCGCAGGAGTACGCCGACGGCTGCCAGCAACGGGCCGGCAAGTACCTGCCGCACCTGAACACGCTGACCAACGCCCAGGACATGGACAGCATTCGGAAAGCGCTGGGCGAGCAGAAAATCAGCTACCTCGGCTACTCCTACGGCACCTACCTGGGCGCGGTGTACGGCCAACTGTTCCCGGCACGCGTGGACCGGATGATCCTGGACAGCGCGGTCAACCCGGACACCTCCGAGGTCTGGTACCGCAACAACCTCAACCAGGACATCGCCGCGCAGCGGCGGCTGGGCCAGTACTTCGACTGGATCGCCCAGCACGAGCGGGTGTTCCACCTCGGCACGGACCGCGCCCAGGTGCAGGCTGCCTGGAACGGTATCCAGGCCGAACTGCGCAAGGCCCCGCGCGGCGTGCTCGGCCCGTCGGAGTTCACCGACATCACCTTCAACGCCCTCTACAGCGAGAGCGACTGGACCGCGCTGGCCGAGGCACTCGCCGACTTCCGCCTCCGCAACGACGACCACAAATTGCTCGCCAAGGTGTCGGCCAAGGACGCGGCGGCAGAAAACAGCAACGCCATCTACAACGCCGTGGAATGCGCGGACGCCCCCTGGCCGACCAGCCGCCGCGAATGGGAGCGCGATTCCACGGAAATCGCCGCCGAGAACCCGCTGGCCGCCTGGTACAACAGCTGGACCGTCGCACCCTGCCGGGTCTGGCACGGCCCGCGGCAGCGGCCGCTGAAGATCACCGGGGCCGGACTCCCGCCGGTGCTGGTGGTCAACTCGGTGCACGACGTGGCCACGCCTTACGAGGGCGCGCTGGAGATGCACCGGTCACTGCCGTCGTCGGTGCTGATCACCGAGGACAACGCCGGCAAGCACGGGGTGTGGGCGGTGGCCGGGAACGCCGAGGTGGACCGGATCGGGACCGACTACCTGGTCGGCGGCATGGTGCCGGCCGGCGACGTCCACGTCCCGGGTCACCCGTATCCGGACCCGGGCAACCCGCAGAACGTCCGGGCCGAAACCCTGAACCTGCCCTGAGCCACTGCCGAACCGCCCGAGAGGCCGGTCCCGGGATCGCCGGGACCGGCCTTGTCACGTCAGTTGACGCCATGCATGTAGCGCTTGATGCTCTTCGAAGCCATCAGCAGCAGGATCGCGCAACCGATCGTGGCCGCGCCGACAAGGCCGAAATAGCTCTGCTGGTTCTGCACCGAATACAGCTTCACCACCTGCGCGCCCAGGCCCTGCCCCATCGCGATGGCCAGGAAGTACAGGCCCATCGTCTGGGAGGCGAAGACCTTCGGTGCGAGCTTGGTGCTCGCCGACAGGCCGACCGGCGAGAGCATCAGCTCGCCGACGGTCATGATCACGAACACCAACGCCAGCATGATCGGCAGCTGCTTGCCGTCGCCGACGACAGCCTTCGACAGCACCGCCCACAGGAACGCGACGCCCACGAAGAACAGCCCGCCGACGAACTTCTGCGGGGTGGACGGCTGCCGCTCGCCGAGCCTCATCCACAGCGCGGCCATCACCGGCGCCAGCGCGATGATCGCCAGCGGGTTGATGGACTGGAACCACGACGCCGGGATTACGAACCCGAAGATATCCAGGTCGGTGTCCGCCTCGGCCAGGTTGGCCAGCGTGTTCGGCTGCTGCTCGAACAGCAGGAAGAACAGCGCGGTCGCCAGGAACAGCGGGATATAGGCGATCAGCCGGTCGCGCTCGATCTTGGTGATCTGCTTGCTGGAGAGCATCACCGCGAAGTACACGATCGGGAGCAGCGCGGAGATCACGCTGATCACGTTGACCAGGCCGCCCAGCCCCATCACGCCGGTCACCGACAAACCGACCAGAACCGCGACGAACAACAGGGCGATGCCGCCGACCCGCCCCAGCACCCGGCCCTTGTGCCCGGCGGGCAACGGGTTGACCGGCAGCGACCCGGCCGAGCCGAGGTTTTTGCGCCCAAGCATGAACTGGATCACGCCGAAGGCCATACCCACGGCGGCGGCACCGAAGCCGAGGTGCCAGCTAACCTTCTCGCCGAGCGTGCCGGCGACGAACGGGGCGACGAACGCGCCGAGGTTGATGCCCATGTAGTAGATCGAGAAACCGGCGTCGCGGCGCGTGTCGTGCTCGCCGTAGAGGCTGCCCACGAGACCCGAGATGTTCGGCTTCAGCAGGCCGGTGCCGATCACCAGCAGCACCAGTCCGAGGGTCACGGTGCTGATACCGCCGGGCAGGGCCAGGCTGATGTGACCCAGCATGATCACGCAGCCACCGTAGAACACCGCCCACTGGGCGCCCATCACCCGGTCTGCCAGCCAACCGCCCAGGATGCCCGTCATGTAGACCGAGGCGCCGTAGACCCCGACCACTGACAGCGCCGTCGACTCGGGGATGCCCAGGCCGCCCTCGGCGACCGCGAAGTACAGGTAGTACCCGAGGATCGCGCGCATGCCGTAGTAGGAGAACCGCTCCCACATCTCGGTGAAGAACAGCGTCAGCAAACCACGGGGATGTCCGAAGAACCCCTGCTGCGGTGCGTCCGCAACCGTGGATGTACGCACGATCACGTCCTCTCGTATCAGTGACCAGGCGGCGGTAGCCGCTCGAAAGACCGGCGGCAGGCTACGTCTCCGGCAAGTGGATTAGACCAGCGAGGCGTAAACCCGCCGCGACGCGGGACCGCACCCGCGCCTCGAACCGGCCACACTGGACGCATGGCCAGGGATTTCGCCGTCACCGCAGACACCCCAGTGACGGAATTCACAATGGACGCCAGGAGGAATCATGCAACTGTTGGACGCGCACCGCAGGGCAATGTCGGAGTTCGACGATCGGGTGGGTCGCATCGGCACTGAGCAGTGGGACGCTCCGACGCCATGCACGGACTGGAGCGTGCGGGATCTGCTCAACCACCTGGTGTTCGAGCAGCTGTGGGCGCCCTGGCTGCTCGATGGCGCCACGCTGGACGAGGTCGGCGACAGATTCGACGGTGACGTGCTCGGCGCGGATCCGGTTGGGGCATGGCGCGAGGCCGCCGCGGCGGCCCGGCGGGCGTGGGACGAGCCGGCGGCGACCAGCGGCGAGGTGAACGTCACCGGCGGAGTGATCCCGACCGAGGACTACGGCTGGCAGATGACCCTGGACCTGGCCGTACACGCCTGGGACCTGGCCCGCGCCATCGGCGCCGACGACCGGCTGGACCCGGCGCTGGTGGCGGCGGTGCACACCGTGTTCGCCCCGCAGATCACCGCCTGGGAGGGGATGGGGATCTTCGCCCCGCCGCGACCGGTGGCGGCCGATGCCGACGAACAGACCAAACTGCTCGCGCTGCTCGGACGATCGCGATGATGTCGGCGCCGCGGCAGCACCGGCGATCACGGTATACTCGCGTCGTATTTCTCCGTTTTCCGTCGAGGAGTGAGTTTTTCGGTGCCTGCGGCACAATCCCCTGATGGCAGTACCGGGCCGGGAGTTAGTCCCGGCTTTCCGTTGCTGATGGCCGGTGTCCCAGGGCGGGGTGGCCGGTAATGGATGTCTTGTGGGCCGTGCTGGGCCTGGTGTTCGTGGGTGTTCTCACGCTGGGCACAGGTCTGGCGGTCGCGGCGGAGTTCTCCCTGACGTCTCTGGAGCGCAGCACCGTCGATGCTCATGCGCGCCGGGTGGGTGACCGGCGGGCCAGGGCGGTGCAGCGGGCGCACCGGACGTTGTCGTTCCAGCTTTCCGGTGCTCAGGTCGCGATCACGTTGACCACGTTGGTGACCGGGTATGTGGCCGAGCCCTTGATCGGTGATCTGATCCAGCCGCTGCTGACTGGGGTGGGGTTGGCCGGTGACGCGGCCGAGGCGGTGTCGTTGGCCGCGGCGCTGTTGCTGGCCACGACGTTGTCGATGGTCTTCGGTGAGATGGTGCCCAAGAACCTCGCGATCGCGCGGCCGCTGCCGACCGCGCGGGCCGTCTCGGGGTATCACGCGGGGTTCTCGCGGGTGTTCCGGTGGTTGATCGATGGGATGAACAACAGCGCCAACTGGGTGGTGCGCCGGTTCGGGATCCAGCCGCAGGAGGAGTTGCGGTCGGCGCGGTCGCCCGAGGAGTTGGGCTCGATCGTGCGGTCCAGTGCCGAGCAGGGCACGCTGGATGAGGCCACCGCGGAGTTGATGGACCGGTCGTTGCGGTTCGGCGACCGCAGCGCCGAGGAGCTGATGACCCCGCGGGTGCGGGTGGAATCGCTGTCGGCCGACGACAGCGTGGTCGATCTGCTGGATCTGGCCCGCCGGAGCGGGTTTTCCCGGTTTCCGGTGCAGGGCGATGATCTGGATCAGGTGCACGGGGTGGTCCATGTCAAGCAGGCTTTCGGTGTTCCTGCGTCCGCCCGCAGGTCCACCCCGGTCGGGTCGCTGGCGCGTCCGGTTCCCACGGTGCCGGCCACGCTGGACGGGGACGCGCTGCTGAACACGCTGCGCGGTTCGGGGCTGCAGCTGGCAGTTGTGGTCGATGAGTACGGCGGGACCGCAGGCATCGTGACCCTGGAAGACGTCGTCGAGGAGATCATCGGCGACGTCCGTGACGAACACGACCGCCGGGAGATTCCCGCGGTGCGCCGGACCGGGGAGGGCACCTGGATCATCTCCGGGCTGCTGCGCCCGGACGAGCTGGCCGAGGCCACCGGGGTCGGGCTGCCCGAGGGCGACTACGAGACCGTCGCCGGGTTCGTGCTGGCCCAGCTCGGCCGCATCCCCGAGCCCGATGATCACCTCAGTGTGGGTGAGCAGGTGCTGACGGTGACCCGGATGGACCGCCACCGCATCGCCGAGCTGCGCCTGGAGGACACCCCTGCCAGCGATCCCGCCGAGGTGACCCGATGAGCGACGGTCTCGCGATTTTGCTCGCTGTGGTGCTGCTGCTGCTCAACGCTTTCTTCGTGGGCGCGGAGTTCTCCCTGCTGTCCTCGCGGCGAGATCGGCTGGAAGCGCTGCTGGCCCAGGGCACCACCCGGGCCCGGGTGGTGATCAAGGCCAGCCAGGAAGGCTCGCTGATGCTGACCAGCGCCCAGCTGGGCATCACGCTGTGCTCCCTGGGCCTGGGACGGCTGGGTGAACCGGCCGTGGCCCACCAGCTGCAGGCCCCGTTCGCCGCCCTGGGCGTGCCCGAGCCGGTCACCCACGCCGTGGCCTTCACCCTCGCGCTGGCGCTGGTAGTCGTGCTGCACGTGCTCGTCGGGGAAATGGTGCCCAAAAACCTGGCCATCGCCGAACCCGAACGCCTCGCGCTGTGGCTGGTGCCCCCGCTGGTGGGCTTCGTCACCCTGGCCCGGCCTCTGATCGCGTTGTTCAACCTGATGGCCAACACCGTGCTGCGGCTGCTGCGGATCACTCCCAAAGACGAACTCGACACCGCCTACACCTCCAGCGAGCTGGCCGAACTGCTGGTGGAATCCCGCCGCGAAGGCCTGCTCGAACACGCCGAACACCGCAGGCTGGCCCAGACCCTGTCCTCGGCCGAGCACACCGTGGCCGACGTGCTCGTCGCCCTGCCCGAGTTGACCACCCTGCCCGCCCGCCCCACCCTGGGCGATGTCGAACGCGCCGTGGCCGGCACCGGCTTCTCCCGGTTCCCCCTCCGGCACCACGACGGCACCCTGCACGGCTACCTGCACATCAAAGACGTCCTCGACCAAGCCGGACACGACCCCGCCACCCCCATCGCCCCCACCCGCATCCGCCCCCTGCCCACCGTGGCCGCCCATGCCCGCCTCGACCACGCCCTGACCACACTCCGCCGCGCCGGAAGCCACCTCGCCGCCGCCACCGACACCCACGGCACCCCCATCGGCGTGGTCGCCCTCGAAGACCTCGTCGAGGAATACGTCGGCACCGTCCGCGACACCACCCACGTCAACTAACACGGGCCACTGCCCCCGAGGTCCGCCAATTTCCCTTGAAATCGCCGTCGCCGGTGCACATCGGGCCGGGCGGCCGATGAGAATCGGCGGCAGAACGGGTCTATTCAGGCGGAAGCAGCCGCACACGAAGGAGCCGTCGATGACCGCGCTGCCCGACCTCGGGCCCGCCGCACGCCAGCTGGCGAGCCTGCTGGAGAACATCCCCGACGAACAGCTCACCGCCCCGACGCCGTGTGCCGAGTACACCCTGGGCGATCTGATCGACCACGTCGGCGGTCTGACGCTGGCCTTCGCCGACGCGGCCCGCAAAGACCTCGGCGGGATCACGTCACAGGGCCCGTCCGGCGACGCTGCCCGGCTGCCCGACGACTGGCGCACCCGCATCCCCCAGCAACTGGCTGCGCTTGCCGAGGCGTGGCAGCAGCCCGCGGCGTGGGAAGGCATGACCCGGGTCGGCGGGATCGACCTGCCCGGCGAGATCGCAGGCAAGGTGGCGATGAACGAGCTGGTGGTACACGGCTGGGACGTCGCCAAGGCGTCCGGGCAACCGTTCCGCTGCGACCCGGAAACAGTGGCCGCGAACCTGGAGTTCGTTTCGCGTTCGGCGGCCGAGGGAGGGCTGTTCGGTCCACCGGTCGAAGTGCCCGCCGACGCCCCCGCGCTGGACCGGACGATCGGGCTCACCGGCCGGAACCCCGACTGGCAGGCCGCCTGACTCGCCAGTCCCGCACGTTCCAGGGCCGTGCTCCACCACAGCCGTCCGCCGGGACGACCCCGGCGGACGGCGAATGGTTTCTCTCTCCCCGGTGCCTCGCAGCGACAAGGGAATCGCTCGCACGCCGCGACGGGTCAAGGAACCCGGAAGCCGAAAGGGAGTTCGAGGCGGTGCGCGGCGAGTAGCTCGGCATCGGCCAGCAACTCTGCGGTGGGGCCGTCGGCGACCACCGTGCCGTTGTCGATCAGCACGCTGCGCGGGCACAGTTGCAACGCGTACGGAAGATCGTGGGTGACCATCAGCATCGTGCCGCCCCACGCCAGCAGCACCTCGGCGAGTTCGCGCCGCGCCACCGGTTCGAGGTTCGACGACGGCTCGTCCAGCACCAGCAACTCCGGTCGGCAGGCGAGCACCGCGGCCAGCGCGACCCGTTTGCGCTGGCCACCGGAGAGATGCAGCGGCGAGCGGTGCGCATGCTCGGCCATGCCCACCGCGTCGAGCGCCGACTGGACGCGTTCTTCCAACTCCGCACCACGCACCCCGAAGTTCGCCGGGCCGAACGCGACGTCCTCGCGGACCGTCGGCATGAACAACTGGTCGTCGGGGTCCTGGAACACCAACCCGACGCGGCGGCGGATCTCCTTCAGATTCCGCGAATCCACCGGCAGCCCGCCCACCTCGATGCGCCCCGACTCGGCTCGCAGCACGCCGTTGAGGTGCAACGTCATGGTGGTCTTCCCCGCGCCGTTGGGGCCGAGCACCGCCACCCGCTCGCCGCGTTCGACACGCAGGTCGACGCCGGCCAGCGCGCGATGGCCGTCCGGGTAGCGGAAGGCCAGCCCGAACGCCGCCAGCGCCGGGACCGACTCCGGCGCGGCGGTGCGCTCGGGCAGTGGTTCGCTCAGACAGTCCACAAGGCCACTCCCAGGACGACTGCTGCGACCGCAGGCGGGGCCATGCCCAGCCACCATGCCGCCGAGGACGTTCGGCGCGACTCGCCGAGTTCGGGCATCGCACCGCTCCAACCCCGCGAGACCATCGCCAGGTGCACGCGTTCGCCACGCTCGTAGGACCGGATGAACAGGGTTCCGATCCCGCGTGCGGTCGCGCCGACCTGCCACAGGAACCGCGGATCGTGGCCTCGGCAGATGCGCGCGATCCGCATCCGCTTGGCCTCGTCGACGATCACCTCCGCGTAGCGCAACATTAGCGTGATGATCGTGATCAGCAGCCGCGGCGCCCGCAGGCGCTGCAAGCCGACCACGATCTCCCGGGGCGCGGTCGTGGCTGCCAGCAGCAGCGACGCGGCCAGGCCGAGCGTGCCCTTGACCAGGATGTTCCAGCCCGCCAGCAGCCCCTCGGTGGACAGCGCCAGCCCCGCTACCTCGGTGGTCGCGCCGCCCGCGGTGAACGGCAGCACCAGCGCGAGCACCACGAACGGCACCTCGATCAGCAGCCGGCTGGTCAGCCAGCGCGGCGGAATCCGGGCCACCAGCGCCAACCCGATCAGCAGGACGGCATACCCGGCGAACGCCCAGAAGACCTCGCGCGGCGTCGCGACCACGCACAGCACCAGCAGGAAAGCGGCCACGATCTTGACCTCGGGCGGCAGGCGGTGCAATACCGAATCACCGGGCAGGTGCAGCGCACTGGCGTGACCGGCGCCCACCGTTACTCGCCTCCGGTCCGGCGGCGCAGGCCCCAGAACAAGCCGCCGGCGGCCCCAAGCGTGACGGCCGCCCCGATAACGCCGGCCAGACCGGTCCAGCGGTCATCGCCGCCGACGGTGTAGTCGGCCAGCGGCCCCCCGGAAAACACGTGTTTCGTGACGTTCTGCGCGATGCAGTGGCCTTCCAACCGCTCGCCCTGCGCTGTCTGGACCACGGTGCAACCGCGCTGGGTCACCGAGTCCAGGCCATCCGGGGCGGAATCCGCGAAATAGGCCACTCCGCCCGCGATGACGAGGACGAACAGCCCGAACACCAGCAGGAAACGCCGACGCGGGACGCTCATCGAACGGCCTCCTTAGCTTGCTTCCCGGTGCGCAGCAGGTGGATCAGGTCTGGTCGGGCGGCGGCGACGGCACCCACTGTGACAGCTGTGATCACGCCCTCGCCGATGCCGATCAGGCAGTGCACCCCGACGACCGCGAGCGCGGCGGTGCCGGTGCCGTAGCCCGCGGCACCGCCGATGGCGTATTCGAGGACGAAGCCGCAGGAGGCGGCCACGGTGTTCACCCAGGCCGCGACGAAGGCCGTCACCAGCAGCCCGGCCCGGCTGCGCGATGCGTAACGGCGTAACGCGAGCGCCACCAGGTAGCCGATGGCGGTGCCGATCAGCGCCATGTTGGTGATGTTCGCGCCGAGCATGGTCAGCCCGCCGTCGGCGAACAGCAGCGCCTGCACGACCAGCACGATCGCCACGCACAGAGCGCCGACCCACGGCCCGGCCAGGATCGCCGCCAGCGCCCCGCCGAGCAGGTGGCCGCTGACACCGGGCAGTACCGGAAAGTTGATCATCTGAACGGCGAAGACGAACGCGGCAACGAGCCCTGCCATCGGCGCCGTTCGGTCATCGAGGTCGGCCCGCGCGTTGGCCAGCGCGACGGCCAGCCCGGCGATCGCCACGACCGCGAAGAGCAGCGCCGTCGGTGCGCTGAGCAGCCCGTCACTCATGTGCATGGCGAGCGTGGTGGTCGGCACGTCGCGTTCCCCCTCCTGGCCGGAACAGCTGCGCATCGAGGGTAGTTGCCGCAATGCCGTTATCACCAGTAGTTGGCAGGAGGTCTAGATCGCAGTTCGGCGAGAAAAAACCGTCGGCCCGGACAAAATTCCCGGGCCGACGGTTCAAGTCGTTCGATTAGTCGCGGACGGCCAGCGCCAGCTCTCCGTTGGCGTCCCGTTCGGCGTCCAGCACCTTGTCGCCGAGCAGCGTCGCGACCTGCGGTTCGAGAAACACCCGAACGCCGGATTCCTCGATCACCTCGTCGCCCTCCTGTGGCTGGTCGGTGATCGACGCCTGCAGCCCTTCGTCGGCCGGCGCAATGCGCAGGCCCGAACCTTCCGGAGAGTCGCCGCCGACGAGGACAAGCTTGATGACCTCCACGGCGCTCTCACTGATCGTGAGCATGTGCTCCACTCCCTCTCGGAGCTTTTCAGATGAAGGGGCCACCGTGTCATCCGGTCCAGCCCGGGCGCAAACCGAAACCTGATCGGCGTGTCGCATCTGCCCCGAGCACCACAACGCCCCCAGCCGCAACTAAGGGCCGGGGGCGCTGCGGGCGGTCACACCTGGTAGGCGTCCAGCGGCGGGCAGGAGCAGACCAAATTGCGGTCGCCACGCGCACCGTCGATGCGCCGCACCGGCGGCCACACCTTCACCACATCGGTGCCCAACGGGTAGGCCGCTTCCGCACGGGAGTAAGCGTGGTCCCAGTCCTTGGCCAGCGAGGCCGCCGTGTGCGGGGCGTGCACGAGCGGGTTGTCGTCGGCCGGCCACTGCCCGGCGACGACCTTGTCGATCTCGGCCCGGATGGCGATCATCGCCTCGCAGAAGCGGTCCAGCTCCGCCAGGTTCTCGCTCTCCGTCGGCTCGACCATCAGGGTGCCGGCCACCGGGAACGACATCGTCGGCGCGTGGATGCCGTAGTCGGCCAGCCGCTTGGCGACGTCGTCGACGGTGATGCCGCTGGTCTTGCTGATCTGCCGCAGATCGAGGATGCACTCGTGCGCCACGAAGCCGCCCTTGCCGGCGTAGAGCACCGGGAAGTAGCTGTTGAGGCGGCGGGCGACGTAGTTGGCGGCGGCCACCGCGGTCAGCGTCGCGCGGCGCAGACCGTCGGCGCCCATCATCCGCACGTACGCCCAGGAGATCGGCAGGATCGAGGCGCTGCCCCACGGGGCGGCGCTGATCGGACCGACGCCGGTGGCCGGTCCGGCCGCCGGCTGCATCGGGTGGTTCGGCAGGAACGGCGCCAGGTGCTCGCGCACGCCGATCGGACCGACACCCGGACCGCCGCCGCCGTGCGGGATGCAGAACGTCTTGTGCAGGTTCAGGTGCGAGACGTCGGAACCGAACTTGCCCATCCGGGCCAGGCCGATCAGGGCGTTGAGGTTCGCGCCGTCGACGTAGACCTGGCCGCCCGCATCGTGCACGAGGCCGCACACCTCGCGCACGGTGTCCTCGTACACGCCGTGCGTGGACGGGTAGGTGATCATGATCGCGGCGAGGTCGTCGGCGTGTTCGGTGACCACCTCGCGCAGGTGTGTCATGTCGATGTTGCCGGCGTCGTCGCAGCGCACCACGACCACCCGCATCCCGGCCATCACCGCACTGGCGGCGTTGGTGCCGTGCGCGCTCGCCGGGATCAGGCACACGTCCCGGTCGGCGGCACCCCGGCTGTGGTGGTAGGCCTGGATCGCCAGCAGGCCGGCGAATTCGCCCTGGCTGCCAGCGTTGGGCTGCAGGCTCACGGCGTCGTAGCCGGTGACCTCGGCAAGCCAGGTCTCCAGGTCCTTGACGATCGACAGCAGCCCTTCGGCGTCCTGGGCGGGCGCGAACGGGTGCAGCGAACCGAACTCGGGCCAGGTGATCGGCTCCATCTCGGCCGTCGCGTTGAGCTTCATCGTGCACGAGCCCAGCGGGATCATGCTGCGGTCCAGCGCGATGTCCTTGTCGGACAGTTGCCGCAGGTAGCGCAGCAGCGAGGTCTCGGAGCGGTGGGTGTGGAACACCGGGTGGGTGAGGTATTCCGAGGTGCGGGACAGCGCCTTCGGCAGCGCGTCCGGGGTCTCGGCGTCGAGCTCGTCGATGTCGACGCTCGCGATGCCGAATGCCTGCCACACGGTCGCCAGGTGCGCCCGCGTGGTGGTCTCGTCGCAGCTGATGCCGACATGGTCGGCGTCCACCCGGCGGAGGTTGATGCCGCCCCGGCGGGCCGAGGCGACGACGTCATCGGCCTTGCCCGGCACCTTCGCGACGACGGTGTCGAAGAACTCCCGGTGCAGCACCTCGATCCCGCCGCGGCGCAACTGCTCGGCGAGCACTGCCGCCATCCGGTGCGCGCGGGTCGCGATCGACCGAAGCCCGGCCGGGCCGTGGTACACCGCGTACATCGACGCCACGACGGCCAGCAGCACCTGCGCGGTGCAGATGTTGCTGGTGGCCTTCTCGCGGCGGATGTGCTGTTCGCGGGTCTGCAGCGCCAACCGGTAGGCCTGGTTGCCGTCGGCATCCACGCTCACCCCGACCAACCGGCCCGGGAGTTGCCGCTCAAGTCCCTTGGCCACGGCCATGAACCCGGCGTGCGGACCACCGAAGCCGATCGGCACGCCGAAGCGCTGCGTGCTGCCGACCACCACGTCCGCACCGATCTCGCCGGGCGAACGCAGCAGCGTCAGCGCGAGCAGGTCGGCCGCGACGACGACCTTCGCGCCGCGCCGGTGTGCCTCGGCGATGATTTCCTCCTGGTCGCGCACCGCACCGGAGGCGCCCGGGTAGGACACCAGCGCGCCGAAGAACTCGCCCTCCGGCAGCGCCTGCGCGCCTGGAGACAGATCGGCGACGACGACCTCGATGCCCAACGGCTCCGCGCGGGTCTCGATCACCGCGATGGTCTGCGGCAGCGTGTCGGCGTCCACCACGAACCGGGGCGACTTCGACCGGCCCGCCCGGCGCGCCAGCGTCATGCCTTCGGCCGCGGCGGTGGACTCGTCGAGCATCGACGCGTTCGCCACCGGTGCCCCGGTCAGGTCGGCCACCATCGTCTGGAAGTTCAGCAGCGCTTCGAGCCGGCCCTGCGAGATCTCCGGCTGGTATGGGGTGTACGCGGTGTACCAGGCGGGGCTCTCCAGCACGTTGCGCCGGATCACCGGCGGCGTGATCGTGCCGTGGTAGCCCAGCCCGATCATCTCGGTGTGCGGGTGGCAGCGGCGCGCCAGCGCGCGCAGTTCGGCCAGCGCCTCCGCTTCGGTGGCCGGCTCGGGCAGCGCGAGTTGCAGGTCGCCTTCCCGGATGGTGTCCGGCACGGCGCTCTGTCCCAGCTCCTCCAACGAGCCGACGCCGATCACGTCGAGCATGTGGGCCAGCTCGGCCGGCATCGGCCCGACGTGCCGGTCGGCGAACGGCGTACCGTGCTCCAGGGCGGCCAGTGGGATGCGGTCGTGGGTCACGTCGGTCATCGCCAAACCTCAATCATCGCGGCGAACAAAGGGCGGCAGTGCAGCCGCGGCTGCTCTGCTCTCCCCCTCTGTCACTGTCCGCGAAGCGAACGCCTGAGAGCTTCACCCGGAGCCCGGGCTTGCACCGTCGGCGGGATGCACCACGGCCGTGGTGCGCCCTCTTTCCAGAGGTATCTCGCCCGTGCGGTCCAGGTGGCCTGAGAGGTTGACGGGGAGGCTTGCTCCTTCGGCGCCGACCGCGGCCGAAGCCGGGGCCGGACTCTCCCGCACGGGGTCGGCGATGTAAGCGGCAGCTTACCCGATCAGCCGGCCACATAGGACCCGCGATGTCACCCGCCGCACACCGCCCGGTCGGGCACCGGGCCGGGATCAGCCGGTTTCGGCCTGTCGGTCCCGCCGCCGACGGGACAACTCGTCGTCGACCGCCGGTGCCAGTTCGCCGCCATCGGCCCGTTCGGCCGGGAAGTCGTGGATCGTGCCGCTGATCTCGCGCATCGCGCCGCTGACGGCGATACCGAACACCCCTTGGCCACCCTGCAACAGGTCGACCACCTCCTCGGCAGAGGTGCACTCGTAGACCGTCGTCCCGTCGCTGAACAGCGTGAGCCGCGCCAGGTCCTGCACGCCTCGGTTGCGCAGGTGCTCCACCGCGACCCGGATGTTGTGCAGCGACACCCCGGTGTCCAGCAGGCGCTTGACCACCTTGAGCACCAGGATGTCCTTGAACGAGTACAGCCGCTGCGAGCCGGAACCGGCGGCGCTGCGGATGGACGGGCCGACCAGCTTGGTGCGCGCCCAGTAGTCCAATTGGCGGTAGGTGATGCCGGCGATCTGGCAGGCGGCCGGGCCCCGGTAGCCGACCAGCTCATCTGGTAGCGAGGCGTCGGGGAACAGCTCGCCCTGCTCCGCGGCAGCATCCCGGTTGGGTGCTTCCTCGACCACGCCTGCCTCCCCTCGTCCGGCACCAAGCCGACGACGACGATCACCAGCGCCCGAATCATCACGATCCAAGGCCGCGAACACCGCCCAGCGGCCGAATCACACCGGAGCAATTCGCGTAACTTGACGGTATGCCCGGCCCGCGGGGAGGTCAACGCGACGCGCGGACACCCGGACGACCCGGCCCCCGCCTGCGGGCGCAAGCGGGGGCCGGGATGTCTCGTCGGGCGGATCGGCAGGATCAGGTGTCGGCGCCGCGGAAGTCCTCCGGCGATACGGAGTCCAGGAACTCGCGGAACTTCTCCACCTCGTCTTCCTGCTCGTCCGGGATGACCAGCCCCGCTTCGTCCAGCACCGATTCATCGGCGTGGATCGGTACCCCGATGCGCAGCGCCAGCGCCACCGAATCGCTCGGCCGCGCCGAGACCCGCACATCCCCGTCGAACACCAGCTCGGCGAAGAAGGTGCCGTCCTGCAGATCGGTGATCCGCACCTGTTCCAGGTCGCGCCCCAGGGCGCCGATAACGTCCTTCAGCAGGTCGTGAGTCAGGGGTCTTTGCGGCCGCACGCCCTGTTGCTCCAGTGCGATGGCGGTCGCCTCGACCGAGCCGATCCAGATCGGCAGGTAACGCTCGCCGTGCGCCTCGCGCAACAGCAGAATCGGCTGGTTTGCTGGTAGTTCAACTCGCACGCCGACGACGCGCATCTCGCTGCTCATCGTCACATCGCCTCCTCCAGCGCGCCGAAGCGTGACATCCCCGTCGAGGATCGCGCACCGACGCCTCCGACGCTACCCGCGATACGGCGGACACGCCCATCCCTGATAGCGGTCTGGTCGACCACCGAATTCGCGGCCTTCCTGCCGGGTGCATCTGGCCCGAACCGCTGGCTGAGCTCCTCATCGAGCATTACCCAGCACGATACACCGCCCACCGGCCGGTGAAACCGGTGCGGAGGAAGGCACTGGGACGGAGAAACCGGTTGCGACGTTGGGAAATTCCCCGCGCGAGGACGCAGTTGATCTCGGCTGCGCAGTACCTTGACGCGCCAGCGGGGCGACGCCGCCTCGGCGTCGCCCCGCTGGCAGATCGAAAAATCGTTTCCGAAGCCCTCAGCGGGCGCCTGGCCCCCCATCGATCGGGCCGGTCAGGAACACCAGTCGAAACTTCCCGATTTGCACCTCGTCACCGTTGGCCAGTACCGAGGTGTCCACCGGTTCCCGGTTGACGTAGGTGCCGTTGAGGCTGCCGACGTCGACGACCACGAAGTCGTTGCCCTCGCGCCGGAACTCGGCGTGCCGACGGGAAACCGTGACGTCGTCGAGGAAGATATCGCTGTCCGGGTGCCGCCCCGCGCTGGTGGTCTCCCGGTCCAGCAGGAATCGCGATCCCGCGTTCGGGCCGCGCTTGACCACCAGCAGGGCGGACCCTGCGGGTAGCGCATCGACCCCGGATGCGGCGGCGGGCTCCGGGGACGCACTCTCGGTGCTTTCCGGCTCCGAGAGGAAGGGCCTGAAGACCGAGGTGGTCTCCGGTGACTGCTCCGGCGGAACGTCGCCGAAGCCGCTGTTTTGGCTCACCTGAGCTCTCCTCTACGCGGATAGATCGTGCCAAGTATGTGCCCAACGTACCGTGCTGGGACAGGCACGGGGCGCGCGACTCCCGACATCTTTCTCCCTCGCCCCGACGGGCCGACGATCATGCCTGGTCGGTTAGCTTCCGGTAGCCCTCGGCGTCGAGCAGGCCCGTCAGCTGGGCTGGGTCGGCGAGCCTGAGCTCGACCATCCAGCCGTCATCCAGCGGCGCCGAGTTGACCAGCTCGGGCTCGTCCTCCAACTGCTCGTTGCGGGCCACCACCTCGCCGGTCACCGGGGCGTAGATCTCCGAGACGCTCTTGGTCGATTCCACCTCGCCCATCGGGTCACCGGCGGCGACCTGCCGACCAAGCTCCGGCAACTGAACGAACACCACGTCGCCCAGTTGCTGCTGGGCGTAGTCGGTGATCCCGATGCGCACCCGGTCCTCGGCGGTGCGCCGAACCCACTCGTGTTCTTCGGTGTATTTGATCTCGTCCGGGGCCGTCACCTGGTCCCGCCTTCCTGGTCCGCTGGTGCTGTGGATCACCGGCCACGGTGGTTCGCGTGATCGGTCCGGCGAGCGTATTCACCATGCCGCGCGGGCCGCAAGGCGACCCCGCAACGGTTCGGCTAAACCGACTTGGAGCGTGCCTGGTGGACCGCCGCCACGACCTGTCCGAGGTAGAGGATGCCCGCCCACAGGTAGAGCGCGCCGCCCCAGCAAGTCAGGGCGTAGGCGATCGGACGCGCCACATCGGACAGCGGGAAGTCCTCCTGCACCAGCAGCAACAGCGGGAACGCGTACATCAGGCAGAAGGTCGCGGCCTTGCCGAGGTAGTGCACGTCCGGCGGTTCGTAGCCGTGCCAGCGCAGCACCGGCAGGCACAGCGTCAGCACCACGTCGCGGATGATGAGCGCGGCGGCGACCCACCAGGGCACCACGTCGCGCAGCACGAAGGCGACCAGGGTCGCGACGATGTAGAGGCGGTCAGCGGCGGGGTCGAGCAGTTCGCCGATGCGGCTGTACTGGTTGAGCCAGCGGGCGAGCTTGCCGTCCAGCCAGTCGGTCAAGCCGCTGATCACAAGGACCAGCAGGGCGAGCAGATCGGCCTTCGGGCCGAGCAACAGCCAGAGGAACACCGGAACGCCGGCCAGCCGGATCACGCTAAGCAGGTTCGGCAGTGTCCACCAAGGATCCGCCCACACGCCGGCGGCGGCCTCCCGGATCCGGGCCATGCCGGGATCGGGGCGCCCTGCCGAGGGGTCCTCGCCCGCCGGGCCGGGATTCATCCCGCGGCTCCCGCTCGTGGTGTCGTCCGTGGTGCGCTCAGCATCCTGCACCACGAGCCTCCCCTGAGTGGTTGAGCGTCTTGCCCCGTTTTCGGGCGCAACCTGTGCGTCCCTACTGGATCAGGGTCTCACATTCATCGCACAACACACTGGGCGGCCGGGTGCCGCGGAGCAGGTCGATCGGGTCACGCTGCGTAGCGGGAGCCCGCCTGGGCCGCCGGTTGCGAGCTAGGCACGCGTGCGGCTCCAGCCGCGGCGGAGGAGGTCGGCATCGGTGAGGAACCTGGCCCGACCGCGGTCGTCGACGCCCGCCCAGCGGGCCCCGGCGGAACCCTCAAGCACATACGAATGGCCGCCGCTCCACACCACGCTGCATGGCGCGGTTGGCAGTTCGGCGGCCGAGGAGCCGTCGCGGGATTCGACCCGGGCGGCGGAAGCCTCGGGGGCGGCAGCCTGGGCGGCGGTTGCCTGGGTATGCAGGGCCGGTTCCGTGCTCATCGTTCGTAGCACCTCCGATTCGTTTGTCGGCGCGATGCGTGCCGGCGTTAGCCCGATCTTCGACCTCGGCTCGATTGTGGGCGTCCGAATACGCTCTGTCGCGCGGATTCCCCCTTGTAGAGACAAATGGGCACATTGCGTCGCCGAACTGCACACCGCACGGGCACGGCTGTCGGCGCGGCTGAAGACCGATTGCCGTTCATCCGATCATCCGTGTTTCGGCTGTGACAAACGTGTTTCGCGGTGTCAGGGTCGGATCGGCCTGCGCGTAACCGGCACCGTCGCGAGTTGTGCGGGCCGGGGATCCCAGCGCCGACCGCGACTGGCGGACCGGGACGCTCACCGGACGGCGGCAGCCTCGAACGACCTGTGACCCTGGCGTCACGCAAGGTAGTGCGGTAGGACCACAGGCAACATCGGCGCGTGTTGGAGGTATGTGGTCATGGGTGCCTATGCCGAGGCCTACCGGCGGAGTTTGACCGACCCGGGGGGTTTCTGGCTCGACGCGGCGGCCGCGATCGAATGGGAGCAGGCACCGTCGCGGGCCTTGGACGCAACCGCTGATCCGTTCTTCCGGTGGTTCTCCGACGGCGTGCTCAACACCTGTTTCAACGCGCTGGACCGGCACGTCCGCGACGGTCGCGGCGAGCAGACGGCGCTGATCTGGGACTCGGCGATGACCGGCGAGGTGCTTCGCTGGACGTATCGGGAGTTGCTGGACCGGGTCGCGTTGTTCGCTGGGGCCTTGCGGGCGCAGGGCGTGGCGGCGGGCGATCGGGTCGTGATCTACCTGCCGATGATCTCCGAGGCCGTCGTGGCGATGCTGGCCTGCGCCCGCATCGGGGCGGTGCACTCGGTGGTGTTCGGCGGCTTCGCGCCGAAGGAATTGGCGGCGCGGATCGACGATGCCCGGCCGACCGTGATCGTCGCGGCGTCGTGCGGCCTGGAGCCCAACCGGATCGTCGAGTACAAACCGATCGTCGACGAAGCGCTGCGGATGACCGAGCACCAGCCGGACCGGGTGATCGTCTTCCAGCGCGAGCAGTCCCGCGCCGAACTCGGGCCCCGCGATGTGGACTGGCACGACGCGCTGGCACAGGCCCAACCGGCCGACTGCGTGCCGGTCCAGGCCACCGATCCGCTGTACGTCCTCTACACCTCGGGCACCACCGGGCGCCCCAAGGGTGTGGTGCGCGACAACGGTGGGCACGCGGTCGCGCTGCGCTGGTCGATGGCCAACATCTACGACATCGGGCCCGGCGACGTGTTCTGGACCGCCTCCGACGTCGGCTGGGTGGTGGGCCACTCCTATATCGTCTACGCGCCGCTGCTGACCGGTGCGACCACGGTGGTCTACGAGGGCAAGCCGGTCGGCACGCCGGACGCCGGTGCGTTCTGGCGGGTCATCGCCGAGCACCGGGTGAAGGCGTTGTTCACCGCGCCGACCGCGTTTCGGGCGATCAAGCGGATGGACCCCGACGGCGAACTGCTGGCCAAGCACGACATCACGAGCCTGCGGACGCTGTTCCTGGCCGGTGAGCGGCTGGACCCGGAGACCTACCACTGGGCGTCGCAACGGCTCGGCGTGCCGGTGATCGACCACTGGTGGCAGACCGAGACGGGCTGGCCGATCTGCGCGAACCTGCGCGGGCTGGAGCCGATGGCGGTCAAGCCCGGGTCGCCGACCGTACCGGTGCCCGGCTACGACGTGGCGGTCCTGGACCAGGCCGGGCAGCCGCTGCCACCGGGGACCGACGGCGCGATCTGCCTCAAGCTGCCGCTGCCGCCGGGTACGCTGCCGACGCTGTGGGGCGACGACGAGCGGTTTCGCGAGTCCTACCTGTCGCGTTTTCCCGGCTACTACCTCACCGGCGACAACGGCTTTGTCGACGCCGACGGCTACGCGTTCGTGATGGGCCGAACCGATGATGTGATCAACGTCGCCGGGCACCGGTTGTCGACCGGGTCGATGGAGGCGGTGCTCGCGGCACACCCCGCGGTCGCCGAGTGCGCCGTGATCGGCGTGCACGACGCGCTGAAAGGCCAGGTGCCGCGCGGGTTCGTGGTGCTGAAGTCGGGTGTGGAGATCGCCGAGGCGACGCTTCGGGACGAGCTGGTCGCGGCGGTGCGTGCGCAGATCGGTCCGGTGGCGGCGTTCCGGGACGTCGCGGTCGTCGACGGGCTGCCCAAGACCCGCTCCGGCAAGATCCTGCGCAAGTCGATGCGCGAGATCGCCGATACCGGGAACACCAAGGTGCCATCGACCATCGAGGACCCGGCGGTGCTGGACAAGCTGCGCCCGGCGCTGCGCGGCGACTGGTAGGCGACCCCGCCGGCGCACGGGTGATCATCCGAAGTAATGGGGTGGACCGCGGCTTCGATTGAAGCCGCGGTCCACCCACCCCCAGGGATCGTGACGTTCCGGTTGAAATCGTTGTCCCGTAGGAGATGCGCCGGTCGCCGTCGACAACGGCGGTGCGGTCGGGATCTCTCAGACGACCTGGTCCAGGCCCATTGCCGACAGCGCCGTGCGGAACTTCGCGGCGCTCTCGGCGAGTTCGTCGGCCGGGTCGGAGCCCGCGAGGATGCCCGCGCCCGCGAACAGCCGCAGCGAGTCCGCCTCGATGTCGGCGCAGCGGATGGCGACCACCCACTCGCCGTCCCCGGCGGCGTCGCACCAGCCGACCATGCCCGCGTAGTAGCCCCGCTCGAACGGTTCGGTTTCGGCGATGACCTCGCGGGCCCGCTGCACCGGCGTGCCGCACACCGCCGGCGTGGGGTGCAACGCGTCGGCCAGCTCCAGCGACGAGGTCGCCGGGTCCCGGAGTTCGCCGGTGATCTCGGTGGCCAGGTGCCACATGGCGCCGGTGCCGACCACCGAGGGCGCAGGCACGCCCAGATTGCCGCAGAACGGCCGCAGTGCCTGCACCACCGCGTCCACGACGGCGGCGTGCTCGCGATGATCCTTATCCGAAGTGGACAGTTCGGCGGCGAGACGCCGGTCTTCGACCGGATCGGCGCTGCGCGGCCGGGAACCGGCCATCGGATTCGACCGCACCTGCGTGCCGCGCCGGGACACCAGTAATTCCGGGCTGGCCCCAAGGAAGGTGCGCTGCAGCCGCGGCTGCGGGCCGAAGCTGTCCCGGGTGCCGTCCTCGCCACGTCGCGGCAGGTCCACTGCGAAGGTGTAGCTCGCCGGATCGGCCAGCGCCAGGTTTCGGAGCATGCCGCGGACGTCGACCGGTCCGCCGGCGGTCAGCTCCAGCGAGCGTGCCAGGACCACCTTGCTCAGCTCGCCGTCGGCCATCCGGCGCAGCACCCGGCTGACGCTGCGCTCGTACTCGGCGGGCGTGGGCACCGAGCGCACCGCGCAGTCCGGTGCGCGGCTGCGCGGAGCCTGCGGTACCACGACGTTCAACGGGGCCGCCCGAACGACTTCCTCGGGCATCACCAGGTGCGCGGGCAGGCTCCCGCCGAACGGGACGGCGCCGACCACTATCGGATTGCGACGGCCGAACTCGGTTGCGCTGTACAGGAAATCCGACACTCGCCGAGGCAGTTCCTCGCGCGCGCAATGCGTCTTGGGCACGGTCGCGGCCACCCCGCGAGCCAGCAGCACGCTGTGCGGCGCGGAGAAGAAGAACGACGAACCCGCTTCGTAAGCCGCCAGTAATCGGGCCGCGTCATCGGCGACGACGCCAATACTGTCGATTTCGGTGTCGAACGTGGTCATGACAACCTTTCCGGGTTCACGTCAGGCGCGCAGCGTGGCGCAGCGCCGAGCTCGGCGAGCGCGGTGGTCACCGCAGCCCCGGTACCCTGGCCTGCGCCTGTCACGATGGCGACATTGCCGCCGATCCCCGTCCGGTTCATCGCACCCTTCTGTTAACTCAGGCTAGCCTAACCTTTGTAGGCGAGCCCGAGTTTAAAACACGGATGGGCGCAGGTGGCACTCCACCAAAGGTGGCATTGATCACCGAGGGCGATGAATAATGCGCGGTCTCTCGACCGCTGGTGGCCGCCATTACTTCCACAATCGGCCATTACAAACACAATCGGCCAGTACAGCCCAACCGGCCAGTGCAGCTACAACCGCTTACGACGGTGCGCGGTCAGTCGGCGATGCCCTGGACGAAGCCCAGGTCGAGGAGGTCTTGCGGCCGCAAGCGCAGCAGTCCGGCGAGCTCCGGGGCCTCGGCCGAGTCGCGCTTGAGGATCGCCGCGCTGGACTCCGGTGCGATCACGGCGAAATACGCGTCCGACGTGATCCAGGTCCGCTCCGGAGCGGTCAGCGCCAGCGCACCGCCCGAACCGCCCTCGCCGATGACCAGCGTGGTGATCGGCACCCGCGCTTCGGCGACCGCGGCGAACACCTCCGCGATGGCCGGACCGATGCCGCCGCGTTCGGCCGCTTGGTCGTTGGCCGCGCCCGGGGTGTCCACCAAAGTCAGCACCGGGATGCCGAGCTGGTCGGCGAGCCGGATCAGCCGGGCCGCGGTGCGGAACCCGGGTGGGGTGTTCGCCGTTCCGGTTTGCGCGACGAAGGCCACGGTGCGTCCGTCGTAGTCGCCGAAACCGCAGATCATCCGGTCATCCCGGCCGCCGGCCCGGTCGCCGCCGATCTCGAAGCGACTCGCGAAGTAGGCGTCCAAGTACGCCTGCGCTCGCGGCCGGTCCGCCGATCGCGCCCGCTGCACCGCGTCCCAGCCGGTCACCGGCAGCTCACCACTGGTCAGCGCGGCCGGGACCGGGGCCGGCTCCGGCGGACGGACGAATCGCTGCGGATGCAGCAACGACACCAGCTCCGCCAGCGCCCCGGGCAATTCGGCGTCGCCGACGATCTGGTCCACCTGGCCGTCGGCGAGCTTGCCCTCGGCGTGGAACGCCTCGCCGGTGTCGGCCGCGCTGCGGACCCGGCTGCCGCCGAAGGCGACCGCCGCGCCGGGCGAGGCCAGCACGACGTCGGCCGCCGCCGCCAGCGCCGCCCACATGCCGCCGGTGGTCGGATTGCGCAGCACCGTGACGTGCGGAATCCGGTCCCGGCGGGTCAGTAGGCAGGCCCGCGCGATCGCCTGCAACTGGCGCAGGGCGCAAATCCCCTCCTGCATCCGGCTGCCGCCCGAGGCCACCAGGGAGATCACCGGCAGCCGCAGTTCCCGGGCCTGCTCGAACGCCGCCACGATGCGCGCCCCGGCCGCCTCGCCGACCGAGCCACCGAGGAAGGCGAAGTCGAAGACGACGAGCACCGCCTCCCGCGACCCGAGCCAGCCCCGCCCGCACAGCACCGACTCGTCCGCGCCGGTCCGGGCGGTCGTGCGGGCGCGCTGCTCGTCGTAGCCGGGCCAGCCCAGCGGGCCGTCCACAGCCGTCGGCCTGGCCGGGGGCTCGAACTCCTCGAACCCCCGGCTGATCGACTCGACCAGCCCGCGAGCAGCGGTGTGTTCAGCCATCCCGCAGCGCCTTCTTCTGCACCTTGCCCATCTCGTTGCGCGGCAACGCATCGAGGTACCGGACCACGCGCGGTCGCTTGTGCGGGGTGAGCAGCCGGGCCACGTGGTCGGCCAATTCCTGCTCGGCAACCTGCTGGCCGGGCGCGCGCACGATCCAGGCAACGATGCGCTCGCCTAGGTCGGCGTCGGGCTCGCCGGTGACCGCGACCTCCGCGACCGCCGGGTGTTCGAGCAGGCAGTTCTCGATCTCGCCCGCCCCGATCTTGTAGCCGCCGCTTTTGATGATGTCGGTGGCCTTGCGGCCGACGATCCGGATGTAGCCGTCCGGCGCGCGGGTGGCCACGTCGCCGGTGCGGAACCAGCCGTCCGCGAATGCCTCGGCGGTGGCGTCCGGCCGGTTGAGGTAACCGCTGAACAGGTTCGTGCCCCGCACCAGGATCTCGCCGACCGTCTCGTCGTCGCTGGCCGTGATCTCGCCGCCCTGCTCGTCGACGAGCTTGAGCTCGACCCCGGCGAGCGGGCGGCCCACGTATCCGGGTCGCCGGTCACCGTCGGCCCGCACGCCGCAGTTCATGATCGTCTCGCTCATGCCGTAGCGCTCGACGACCCGCAACCCGGTCAGCCGCTCGATGCGCTCGTGCTCCGCGGCTGGCAGCGCCGCGGACCCGGAGACCAGCAGCCGCGCCTTGCCGACCGATTGGCCGATCCACGGGTCGCGCTCGGCATCCTCGGCCAGCCGGTGGTACATGGTCGGCACGCCGAACATCATCGTCGCGGGCCCGGCGAGCTCCTCGGCCACCGCCGCCGAGGAGAACCTGCCCAGGTGGTGGACCGTGCCGCCCAGCCGCACCGGCCCGAGCGTGCCGAGGATCAACCCGTGCACGTGGAAAAGCGGCAGCGCGTGCACCAGCACGTCGCGCTCGGTCCACTCCCAAGCCTCGGCGAGCGCGTCGAGGTTGGCGCGAATCGCCCGGCGCGGCAGCACCACGCCCTTCGGCGGCCCCGTGGTGCCGGAGGTGTAGACGATCAGCGCGGGGTCGTCGTCCTCGGCCTCCGGCGGCAACTCACCGCCGCGGACGCTCAGGTCCACCTCGTGCACCGGCACGTCACTGAGACCGTCCGGCGGCTGGAAACCGGGCGGAGCGAGCAGGAGCTCCGGCTTGCTGTCGCCGAGGATGTGCGCGAGTTCCCGCTCCCCCACCTTGGGGTTGATCGGCACCACCGCGGCGCCGGCGCTCAGCCCGCCGATGACGGCCGCGCAGGTTTCCGGCGTGGCGGTCGCCCACACCGCGATCCGCCTCGCCGCGCCGACGCGCTCGGCGATCCCGGCGGTCACCGCCGCCAGATCCCGGTAGTTCAACGCGTGCACGCCGAAGCGCAGCGCCTCCTTCTCGTCGGGCTTCCGCAACTTGGGGAACAGCACCTGCGCCGCGCCGGCCATGACCACCTCCACGCCTCTCAATGTCCCGCCTGTGAACCCACGACGCCCGGCGAAGAGAGCCGAAAGTGGTCCACTGGCTCGACCACTTTTGCGCCGTTCGCGACACCGCGTCAAGAGAGTGTGGCAAAATTGGCTCATCCACTCGGCCACATGGTCGGTGTTAGCCTGATCACTATCCACTGTCCGGCCTGGAGGAACCCGGTGTCCGAAGCGCTACGCCCGCTCGCCCGCCCGCGCCTGTACGAACAGGTGGTGCAGCGGCTGCGGGAGCATGTGGCGGACTGCGGGCTGCGCGTGGGCGACCGGCTGCCGCCGGAGCGGGAACTCGCCGAGCGGCTCGGTGTCAGCCGCGCATCGGTCAAGCAGGCGATCGTGGTGTTAGAGGTGCAGGGCCTCGTCGAGGTGCGCCACGGCGGCGGGACCTACCTGCGCCGCGCATCGCTGGATGCGGAACCCGTCGCCGAGCTGGTGGCGCGCAAGCGGCGCCTGCCGGACGTGCTGGAGGCGCGGGAGGCGTTGGAAACCAAGCTGGCCGAGCTGGCCGCGCAGCGGCGCACCGAGGCCGACCTCGCCGAGATCGACGCGGCGCTGGCGGACATGCGCCGCGAGATCGCCGAGGGCGAACTTGGCAGTGCAGGCGATCGCCGGTTCCACGCCGCGATCACCGCCGCCGCGCACAGCTCCCTGCTGGCCGACTTCATGAGCACCATCGCCGCGGAGATCGCCGAGAGCCGGCAGGAATCGCTGCGTCAACCCGACCGGCCGGGCAAGTCGCTCGCCCAGCACGAACGCATTGCCGAAGCGATCCGAACGGAAAACCCGCGCGCGGCCGTCACCGCGATGCGCCGCCACCTGCAGACCGTCAGCCGGGTCCGGCTGCTCACCTGGGACCCCGACGCCGAACCCGCCGCACCCGGTGATGATTGAGGCGCGCCGTCGATCGACTCGGTCAAGGCTTTGGTCAAGGCCGCCGGGCAGCCGGATGGGTCGCGACGAGCGGCGGTAGGTAAGCTCGGCCAGCCCTGTTTCAGCTGCTACGGAGCATGTGACGTGATCGACCGCCCTGATTCGCGATGCGGGCATGCCGCCGGTCGGGTAGCCGGGTGATCGCGTGGCTGCTGACCACTGCGGGCACCGCCGCGCTCGGCAGCGTGTTCCCGCTGGTCAACATCGAGCTCTACCTGCTCGGCGTGGTATCCACCGTGCCCGGCGTCAGCTGGTGGGCATTGGGGCTGGCCGCTGCCGTCGGCCAGGTCGCCGGAAAGACATTGTTCTACCTGGCGGGCAAGGGCGGCTTCACGCTCGGCGAGCGGCTGCGTGAGCGCGTCGAAGCCAAGCGGCGGGGCAGGTGGGCCGCCTGGTTCGAGAAGTTCCACCGGCGGACCGAGGAACGCCCATGGTGGGGCCTGGGTGTGCTGTTCCTCAGCGCCATCCCCGGCATCCCGCCCTACAGCCTGATGTGCTTCCTATCCGGCGCGGCGGGCATCCCGCTGACGGGCTTCCTGGTCGCGAGCCTCATCGGCCGGTCGCTGCACTTCCTAATCGTCGCCGGCGCGCCGGAACTGTTGCACTGGCTTCCCGCCGCGCTGGGCTCGTGAGGGCAAGCCCGGGCATACCGAGGCGCTCGGCCGGGAATCCCCGTAGTTCAGCCAACACTGAGGGGAGCCAGCCGCGATGGCCAATAAGGACGAACAGGATGCCAAGCAACGACAGCTCGACCAGGTCCGCCAGGACCTCACCGACACCGAACTGACCACCCAGCAGGGCGTGCGCATCGACCACACCGACGACGCCCTGAGCGTGGGCGATCGCGGTCCGACGTTGCTGGAGGACTTCCACGCCCGGGAGAAGATCACCCATTTCGACCACGAACGGATACCCGAGCGAGTTGTGCACGCCCGCGGCGCGGGCGCCTACGGGCACTTCCAGCCCTACGGCGACGGGCTCGCTGGCCTCACGAGCGCGCAGTTCCTGACCGATCCGAGCGAACGCACCCCGGTCTTCGTGCGGTTCTCCACCGTCGCGGGTTCGCGCGGCTCCGCCGACACGGTCCGGGACGTACGAGGTTTCGCCACCAAGTTCTACACCAAACAGGGCAACTACGACCTGGTCGGCAACAACATGCCGGTGTTCTTCATCCAGGACGGCATCAAATTCCCCGACTTCGTGCACGCGGTCAAGCCCGAACCGGACAACGAGATGCCGCAGGCCGCCTCGGCGCACGACACGTTCTGGGACTTCGTCTCCCTGCAACCGGAGACGCTGCACATGGTCATGTGGTTGATGTCCGATCGCGCGCTGCCGCGCAGTTACCGGATGATGCAGGGCTTCGGCGTGCACACCTTCCGGCTGGTCGATGCCGAGGGCCGCGGGACGTTCGTGAAGTTCCACTGGAAGCCGTTGCTGGGCAGCCATTCGCTGGTGTGGGACGAGTGCCAGAAGATCGCCGGCAAGGATCCCGATTACAACCGGCGCGACCTGTGGGAGTCGATCGAGGCCGGGCAACACCCCGAGTACGAGCTCGGGGTGCAGTTGGTCGAGGAGTCCCGGGAGTTCGACTTCGACTTCGACCTGCTGGACGCCACGAAGATCATCCCGGAGGAAGTGGTACCGGTACGCCCGGTGGGAAAGATGGTGCTGGACCGCAATCCGGAGAACTTCTTCGCCGAGACCGAGCAGATCGCCTTCCACACCGCCAATGTGGTGCCGGGCATCGACTTCACCAACGACCCGCTGCTCCAGGCCCGCAACTTCTCCTACCTCGACACCCAGCTGATCCGGCTCGGCGGTCCGAACTTCGCGCAACTGCCGGTCAACCGCCCGGTGGCGGAGGTCGCCAACAACCAGCGGGACGGCTACGGCCAGCAACGCATCCACAAGGGACAGAGCAGCTACTTCAAGAACAGCCTCGGCGGGGGCTGCCCGGCGCTGGCCGACGAAGGCGCCTTCTCGCACTACCAGGAGAAGGTCGAAGGCCACAAGATCCGCAAGCGCAGCGAGAGCTTCAAGGACTTCTACAGCCAGGCCACCCTGTTCTGGAACAGCATGGCGTCCTGGGAGAAGGAGCACATCGTCGCGGCGTTCCGCTTCGAGCTCGGCAAGGTCGACCACCAGCACGTGCGCGTGGGCGTCGTGCAGCAGCTCAACGACATCGATCATGAGCTGGCCGTGGCGGTCGCGGCAGGCGTCGGGGTGAGCCCGCCGAGCGGCGGCACGCCCAACCACGGGCGCAGCTCCCCCGCGCTGAGCCTGGCGAATTCGGTCACCGGCACCATCGCCACCCGCCGGGTCGCGGTGCTGGTCGCCGACGGCGTGGACGCCGCCGAGGTTGCGCAGATCCGGCACGAGCTGGCCGAACGCGGCGCGACGGCGGAGGTCCTCAGCCCGCGCGACGGCAAAGTCAGCAGCGCGGACGGCGACGAGGTCCAGGTCGACCGCGCCATCAACACGATGGCCTCGGTGCTCTACGACGGGGTGATCGTGGCGGGCGGTGCGGGCAGCGCGCGCATGTTGTCCGCCGACGGGTATGCCGTGCACTTCGTCACTGAGGCCTACAAGCACAACAAGCCGGTGGCGGCCAGTGACGAGGGCATGGAGCTGCTGCAACGGGCCGGCGTCGCCGAAGCCCGCAAGACAGGCGGCGCCAACGGTGTGGTCACCGAGCTCGGCGTGGTCACCGCGGCCCACACCGGTGGTGCCCTGCCGGACGGGTTCATCGCGGAGTTCGCCACCGCGCTCGGCAAGCACCGCGTGTGGGAGCGTGACACCTCTGCCGTGCCTGCCTAGCCTTCGTCCAAGATCACGCGGGGTTCGCGCCGCGCACCGAGGGTCACGTTTCGTACCGAATGGATCACGTACCGCGAGGCTGATTAGCTCTCCGTGCCCGGGTCTTCTACGGTGCGTGCCCGTGAGTGTTTTGCGAACGATGCCCGTCGAGGACGTTCTGAACCGTGGCGAGCGGAGCGGACTGATCCGCCGGCTCTCCGGGCGCGATCTGATCGGCTTCGGCATCGGAATCATCATCGGCACCGGCGTGTTCACCCTGGCCGGGATCCAAGCCAAGGAGCACGCCGGTCCCGCGGTGGTGCTGTCGTTCGTCGTCGGCGGCATCGTCGCGGCGCTCGCGGCACTGGCCTACGCCGAACTCGCCTCGGCGGTGCCGACCGCGGGCAGCGCCTACACCTACGCCTACGCCACGCTCGGCGAGCTGTTCGCCTGGATCATCGGCTGGGACCTGCTGCTGGAGTTCGCGCTGGGCGCGGCGGTGGTCTCACGCAGCTGGTCGGGCTACGTCGCGAACCTGCTCGGCCTGCCGGAGGCGTGGTTCGGCGAGGGCGCCACGGTCAACGTCGGGGCAATCCTGATCATCGCGATCCTCACCGTCATCGCGGTGGTCGGCATCCGCGAGTCGTCCTGGGTGACCAACGCGCTGGTCGTGGTCAAGGTCGCGGTGTGCGTGCTGGTGATCGTCGCCGGGCTGTTCTTCTTCAATGGCGCCAATCTCGACCCGTTCATCCCGCCCGCACGGCCGGCCGAGGCCACCGCGAACGTGCTGGAACAGCCGCTGGTGCAGGCGGTGCTGGGCATGGAGCAGTCGGTGTACGGCCTCGGCGGCATGCTCACCGCCGCGGCCGTCGTGTTCTTCGCCTACACCGGCTTCGAGGCGCTGGCCAACCTCGGCGAGGAAACCAAACGGCCCAAGCGTGACCTCCCCGTCGGGCTGCTCGGCAGCCTGATCGTGTGCACCCTGCTTTACGTGGCAGTCGCGGTCGTGCTCAGCGCGATGGTCGACTACCGGCAGATCGACGAGGGCGCCCCGCTGGCCGCGGCGTTCCAGGCCGTCGGGCAGCCGTGGGTGGCGGCGCTGATCGCGCTCGGCGCGGTGACCGGGCTGACCTCGGTGATGATGGTCGAACTGGTCACCATCGGCCGGATCGGCTTCGCGATGAGCCGCGACGGGCTGCTGCCGCCCAAGCTCTCCCAGGTGCACCCGAAGTGGGGCACGCCGCACCGGATGACCATCGGCGGAGCCGTGGTGATCATGTTGTTGGCCGGGTTCATCCCGATCTCCGAGCTGGCGGACATGGTCAGCATCGGTGCGCTGTCCGGTTTCATCATCGTCGCCCTCGCCGTGCCGGTGCTGCGCCGGCGCAAGCCCGAACTCAACCGGCCGTTCACGATGCCGCTGTCGCCGGTGCTACCGATCATCACGGCGCTGGCCTGCCTGTACTTGATGTCCAACTTGGACATCATCACCTGGCTGCGGTTCGCCGCGTGGCTGGTGCTGGGGCTGGCGATCTACTTCGGCTACGGCCGCCGCCGCGCCCGGCTCGCCACGCCTGCGGCCGAACGGGCCCGCAACTGAGCCTTTTCCGGGGTTCCGGTCACCCCGCGCCGCGCCGGCCGAGCACGACTTCGGCGATGGCGACCAGGAGCGCGGCGGTGACGAAGCCGACGGAGACGATCAGGCCATTGGAGATAGCCGCGTCGAAGCCGCCGGTGGTCAGGGTGCCGAAGAACAGGCCGGAGGCCGCCGCGGTGCCCACGGCGGAGCCGATGCGCTGGCCCGTCTGCTGCACGCCGGCCGCGGTGCCGCCGTGCGCGGAGTCGATCTCGCTGAGTGTCACCGTCTGGTTCGGCGAGATCACCAGGCCGCTGCCGATTCCGGCGATCAGCAGCGGCAACGCGGTCACCAGCCCGACCATTGGGCCCGGGTGCACGGCCAGCAGCAGGTCTGTCGCCAGCAGCCCGGACAGCGCGGCGGCCAAGCCGATGATCACCAGTCGTCGGCCCATCCGGTGCACGATCCGGCCGCCGAGCGCCGACGCGACCGCCGAGCCGACCGCGAACGGCGTCAGCGCCAGCCCGGCATGCAGCGCCGAATACCCGAGCCCTCGCTGGAAATACACCGCCAGCACGAAGAAGATGCTGGTGAACCCGGCGAAGTACAGCAGCCCCAAGGTGGTGCCGAAGGAATAGCTGCGGATCTTCAGCAGCCGCAGGTTGATTAGCGGCGCGTACCCCCGCGCCTGGTACCAGTATTCCCACGCCACGAAAAGCACCAGCAGCACCGCCGCGATGATCAATAGAAACCACGGGGTGTCCCGGCCGCCCTCCTGCTCGACCAGCGGGAGCAGCAGGCACAGCAGGCCGCCGCCGAGCAGCAGCACTCCGACGAGGTCGAGGCTGCGGGTCTGTTCGCGTCCGCCGTCGCGCGGCAGCACCCGCAACCCGTAGAGCATCGCGACGACCCCGATGGGCAGGTCCACGAAAAACACCCAACGCCAACCGTGTTCCTGCCCGGCCAGCTGGATGATCAACCCGCCCAGCAGCGGACCGATCGCCGTCGAGATGCCTACCACCGCGCCGAACAGGCCGAAGGCCTTGCCGCGCTCGCGGCCGTGGAACAACTGCTGCATCAGGCCCAGCACCTGCGGGTTGAGCAGGCCCCCGGCAACGCCTTGTAGGAGCCTGGCCACGACCAGCCACAGCGGGTTCGGGGCGAACCCGGCCAGCGCGCTGGCCAGTGTGAAGGCCAGCAACGCCAGCAGGAACATCCGGCTGCGGCCCCGGTCGTCGCCGAGCCGGCCGGCCGGTACCAGGACCAATCCGAAGGTCAGCGCGTAGCCGGAGACCACCCACGACAGCGCGGCCGCGGGCGCGTCCAGGCCCTGCTGGATCGACGGCAGTGCCACGTTGACGATGCTGACGTCGAGCAACGTCATGAACCCGGCGACCAGGCAGAGGGCGAGGACCCGCCAGCGTCGTGCGGCTTCGTTCTCCACAGCAGTCCTGACCGCCGGCTTGGTGCGATTCACCGTTTCAGCTCAGCACGTTCGTTCTACGCGCGCAGCATCCGGTGCGGACTGGGACAGCGGCCGACTGACTCATCAATCGAATTCGATGCACAGTGAGCCATCGGAAGTCGTCTCATATAGGAAACTGACCATTCATTATGTTCGGAATCGACATGAGAGCGACGGATCGCAACACCGCTGGACGATTGCGATTATCGCAATGGCTTGTTAGCGTTCCGGCCTGTGCAGGACACGACAGCGGCGTTGCGCCAGCGGGTGCGCGACGTCTTGCGGAAGCATCCGGGCAGCCAGCGAGCCTTCGCCGAGCGAATCGGGCTGGACCCGACCAAGCTCTCCAAGTCGCTGAGCGGGGCCCGGCGGTTCACGCCGGTCGAACTCACCCGAATCGCCGAGCTCACCAATGTCACGGTGAACTGGCTGATCAACGGCGACGACGAGTTCGAGACCGTGGCCGCCGCGCCGCAACGCACCGCGCGCCCCGAGCGCGAACCGGCCGATTTCCGCGAAGCGGGCCGCTACCAGCAGATCCTCGATGCCGCCTGGAAGCTGATCGCCGAGCGCGGTTACCACTCGGTGCGGGTCGCCGACGTCGCCAAGGCCTGCGGCACAAGCGCCGCGACGATCCACTACTACTTCCCCGGCCGCAACGACCTGCTCACCGAGACCCTGCGGTACTCGGTGCGGTTGGCCTTCGACCGGCAGGTCGCCGAACTGCACACCATCGACGGCGCCCACGAACGCTTGCTGCGGTTGGTCGAGCTGCAGCTGCCCACTCCCGGACTGTTGCGCTCGGAGTGGTCGATCTGGTTACAGGTGTGGAACGAGAGCGCCCTCAACCCCGATCTGCAGGTGCTGCACAGCGATTCCTACACCCGCTGGCACGAGACGATCGCTCGCACCATCCGGCAGGGCCAGCGGCAGGGCGTGTTCGCCGAGACCGACGCCGAAGAACTCACGGTGACGCTGACCGCGCTGATCGACGGGCTGGGCATCCAGGTGCTCACCGGACGTCCCGGCCGGTCGGTGGAGCGGATGCGCCGGGTGCTGCGTGAGTTCGTCGAACGCGAGATCGTCCGGCACTGACCGGCGACCCCAAGCCACCTGGGCGCGGAATCCGGTGCGCCCAGGCGATCAGACGCACCTCACGAGAGGAGTGCCCGATGGGCAACGAAGTGATCGTCACCGCCGCGCTCACCGGAGCCGGTGACACCACCGGCAAGAGCGAGTTCGTTCCGGTCACCCCGGAACAGATCGCCAAGTCCGCAGTGGAGGCCGCCGAAGCCGGCGCGGCCGTCGTGCACATCCACGTCCGCAACGTCGAGACCGGGCAGGGCTCCCGCGAGGTGTCGCTCTACCGCGAGGTGGTCGAGCGGATCAAGGAAACCGGCGTCGACGTGGTCATCAACCTGACCGCCGGGATGGGCGGTGACCTGATCATCGACCAGGAGGACCCGCTCAAGCCGGTCGACGGCACCGACCTGGTCAACGGCCTGGACCGGTTGCCACACGTCGAGGAACTGCTCCCGGACATCTGCACGCTGGACTGCGGTTCCCTGAACTTCGGCGAGGGCAGCCAGCTCTACATCTCCACGCCGGACATGTTGCGGGCCGGCGCCAGACGGATCCAGGAGTTGGGCGTCAAGCCGGAGCTGGAGATCTTCGACACCGGCAACCTGTGGTTCGCCACCAAGCTGATCGAGGAGGGGCTGATCGACGCCCCGCCGCTGTTCCAGCTGTGCGCGGGCATCCCGTGGGGTGCCCCGCCGAATCCGGGCCTGCTGCAGGCGATGGTGACGATGCTGCCGGGCGGCGCGAACTGGGCCAGCTTCGCCATCGGCCGCGACCAGCTGCGTTGGGTCGGCCTGACCGCGGCGCTGGGCGGCAACGTCCGCGTCGGGTTGGAGGACAACCTGTACCTGCGCAAGGGCGTCAAGGCCACCAACGGGCAGCTCGTCGAGCGCGCGGTGACGATCGTCGAGGGCATGGGCATACCGGTGGCCTCCCCCGACCAGGCCCGCGAACAGCTCGGCCTGAAGAAGCGTTGCCCCGAAGGGAACTCCGCAAAGTGAACGAGCACATCCCCTCCCCCGCGATGGTTCGGCGGGTCGCCTGCATCGGTACCGGTGTCATCGGCGGCGGTTGGGTCGCGCACTTCCTGGCGCGCGGCTACCGGGTGACCGCCTGGGATCCGGCGCCGGACTTCGAGGCGAAGCTGCGCCGGCTGGTCGACGCCGCGTGGCCCGCCCTGGCCGAACTCGGGCTGGCCGCGGGTGCCTCCGGCCAGAACCTCGTCATCGCCGCGACGCTGGAAGACGCCGTCGCCGATGCCGAATTCGTGCAAGAGAGCGCGCCGGAAGACCTGGCGCTCAAGCGCGACCTGCTGGCCCGCATCGACGCGGCGACCCCGGTGGGCGTCGTGATCTCATCCTCCACCTCGGGATACGGCATGACCGAGATGCAGGTGGACTGCCCGACACCGCAGCGGCTGGTGGTGGGGCACCCGTTCAACCCGCCGTACCTCATCCCTTTGGTCGAGGTGGTCGGCGGCGAGCGCACCGAGCAATGGGCGGTGGCGTGGGCCTCGGAGTTCTTCGAGGTCGCCGGCAAGTCCGTGATCACCATGCAACGCGAGGTGCCGGGCTTCATCGCCAACCGGCTACAGGAGGCGATCTGGCGCGAGGCCCTGCACATGGTCGCCAACGGCGAGGCCACTCCCGCGCAGATCGACGCGTCGATCACCGAGGGTCCGGGCCTGCGCTGGCCGCTGCTCGGGCCGTGCCTGACCTTCCACCTGGCCGGCGGCGAGGGCGGCATGGCGCACATGCTGGACCACTTCGGCCCGTCGCTGAAATCGCCGTGGACTCGGCTGGCCGCCCCGGAGCTCACCGACGAACTGCGCGACGCCATGATCAAGGGCTGCGAGGAGGCCGCCGGCGGCCGCAGCATCGCCGAGCTGGTCGCCGAGCGCGACCGAGCGGTGATCGCGGTGATGCGGGCGATCGACGGCGTGCGCAACGGCAAGCCGTGACCGTGCTGCGCAAGTATCGTCAGCGGGTCCGTCCAGAGTGGATCGACTACAACGGTCACCTCAGCGAGGCGTACTACGTGCTGGTGTTCGGCCTCGCCACCGACGCTGTGCTGGACCAGGTCGGTGTCGATGCGGCATACCGCGCCGACACCGGGTGCTCGGTGTACACAGTGGAGGCTCACGTGCGCTACCTGCGGGAGGTCAAGCCGGATTCGGACCTGGTGGTCACCAGCCGCATCGTGGGCATCGGCGCGAGGAAAGTGCGCATCTGTCACGAGATGGCGGTAGGTGGCACGCTCGTCGCGACCGAGGAGATCATGGCGTTGCACGTCGACAGCAAGCAGGGCGGCACGACACCGTTCCCGGATGCGGTGGCCGAACGGCTCACCGCGCTGATCGAGCCGCCGCCGGATTACGCGGGCCGGTCCATCGGCTGAGCGTCGGCGGGTGCGCGGAAACCCCATTCGGCGGGTTCCGCGCACCCGGACCCACGGCTCTGTCGACCAGCACCGTCGTCGCGCGGCTGGCAGCGACGCGCACGGAGTTGGCGGCATCCGTTCGGCCGCTCCGGGCGTACCGTGGTCACCTGGGGTGAGCCTCGCGCCGCACGGTCGAGCTCGTTACCGTGGCGGTTACTCGGACCAGCTACCCACTGGAGGATCGATGGACCCCGAAACTCCGGAAGGCGACGCCGCCGAACAGGCCCGCCTGGCCGAGGACGTGCTTGACGACGAGGAGCCGGAGCCGGTCGAGGTGCCCCTCGACGCCGACCCGGCTGACCTTGCCGAGCAGCACCGCGCTGTCCCGGTCGACGAGGAGTACGACTGACCGGCCTAGTGGCGATTTCAATGGAAATCGGCGCGTTGATTTTCGTTGAAATCGCCGCACCCCGGGTCCGGCAGCACGCGGCCGGGGTTGAGGATGTTGTGCGGGTCAAGGGCGTTCTTGATCGCGTGCTGGGTCCACAGCCCCGCTTCGTCGAGTTCCTTGCCCAGCCACCGCCGCTTGAGATAGCCGACGCCGTGCTCGCCGGTGATGGTGCCGCCGAGCTCCAGCCCCAGCGCCATGATCGCGTCGAACGCCTCCTGCGCACGGACCGTTTCGTCCGGGTCGCTGGCATCGAAGGCCACCACCGGGTGCATGTTGCCGTCTCCCGCGTGCCCCGCGCACATCACCTGCACCCGGTGCCGCTCGGCGATCCGCCCCAACCCCTCGACCAGGTCCACCAAGCGTCGCCGGGGCACGCACACGTCGTCGATCAGTAGCGACAGGCCCATGTTCTCGTGCGCGTCGCCGCACAGCCGCCGGGCCTGCATCAGCAGCTCTCCCTCGGCCGGGTTGTCGGCGACGACCACCTCGGAGGCGCTGAAGGAACGCGCCACCCGCTCGAAGGCCGCCAGATCGCCCGGCGCGGCCTCCCCTCGGTCGGACTGCACGAGGAGCATGCCGGCCATGCCGTCCGGGAAGCCGAGATCGGCGATGCGCTGCACCGCGCGCACCGTCGGATCGTCCATGAACTCCAGAACCGACGGCCGGTAGCCCTCCCCCAGGTAGCCTGCGACGGCGCGAGCCGCGTCCGCGATGGCCGGGAAGAACGCGACCGCGGTCAGCGGTTGCGCGGCGGCCGGCCGCAACGCGACGGTGACCTCGGTGACCACGCCGAGGGTGCCTTCGGAACCGACGATCAGCCGGGTCAGGTCGTAACCGGCCACGCCCTTGGCGGTGCGGCGGCCGGTGCGCATCACCCGGCCATCGGCGAGCACTACCTCCAGACCGCGCACGAAGTCACCCGTGACGCCGTACTTCACGCAGCACATGCCGCCCGCGTTGGTGGCCACGTTGCCGCCGACGGTCGAGATGCTGCGCGAGCCGGGGTCGGGCGGGTAGGACAGCCCGTACTCGGCGACCTTCGCCGCGAGCACGCCGTTGATCACGCCGGGTCGCACGACCGCGATCTGCTCCTCGGCGTCGATCTCGACGATTTCGTCCATCTTCTCCAGCGACAGCAGGATGCAGCCGTCGATGGCGTTGGCCGCGCCGGACAACCCCGAGCGAGCGCCCTGTGGCACCACCGGAATCCGGTTCTCGTGCGCCCACTTCAGCGTCGTGGCAACGTCCTCAGTGGACCGGGCGCGGACCAGCACCGAGGGCGTCCCCGCCGGGCAGAACGTGGCCCGGTCGCTGCGGTGGGCCTCCAGCACGTCGAGGTCGTCGAACACGGTGCCTTCGGGCAACTTCTGCCGCAGCGGGTGCATATCAGTGGCGGTCATCGGCTGTTCTCGTCTCCGGCCTCGGGGACATGGTCTTACCACTGAACCTAACCTGTGCCGCCCCTGGTCTCCCAGTCCCGCGCCAGCCCTGGAACGATCATAACTAGCCAAACCGCAACAAGCGGCTGCGCGCGGGCGCGAGGAATCAACCCGCCCAGAGGCCGAACAAATTGGCGAATCCCTCGCGCCAGCTCGGCCACGTCGGTCGCCAGCCCATCGTTTCGCGCAACCGGAAGTTGGTTGCGCCGCGCTGTTCGGTCAGTTGGTGCACTGTCAACCAGTCCAGTTGCGCCTTGGCCTGGTCCAGGGTCAGCGACACCGGGGCCGGGCCGCCCGCCATTCGCGCGTAGGCCGGTAACCACTCCGTGGATTCGGCCGGCTCGTTGTCGACGACATTGTAGGTGCCCGGCTCGCCGTTGGTGAGCATTTCGAGCACCGCCCCGGCCGCATCGTCAACGTGGGTGAACGACGTCAGGCCGACGCCGTCGTACACCAACGGCAGCTCGCTGCCACAGACCCGCTCATGGATCGCCCCGCCCGGGGCGTAATGCGTGTTCGGTCCGTAAAGCGCACCGTAGCGCAGCGCCACGCCCTCGATGTCCGGACAGGTCAGCAGCGCTTCTTCCATCGCCGCTAGGGCCCGGACGGCGCTGCCCCAGCAGCCCGGCGCGTCCGTCCACAGTGGTGATTCCTCGTCGAGCACATCGTGCCCGTGCGGCCGGTAGGCGGCCGTCATGCTCTGCCCGATGATGCGCCGCGCACCCACTTCGACGGCGGCGTCGACGAGGTGCTTCGCGCCGCGCTCGCGCAGCTGTGCGGTGCGGCGCAGGCCCTCGTCCTGATCGGCTTTCCCGAAGCCAGAGGTCTGATCGATCACCACGTCCGGGGCCGCGCGGCGCAGCTCCCGGCTCAACCCGGCCGGGTCCAGCAGGTCGGCCACGGCGACATCGTCGACCGGCGCCGTGCCGTCCAGCCGGCCCGCGTGCCGCACGAGCGCGGTCACGTGATGACCGCGCTCCCGCAACAACGGAAGCAGTGTTCTCCCGACCACGCCGGTCGCACCGGCGACAACCACACGCAGGGGCACTTCGACCTCGCACCGGGTTAAACGTCAGCGGGCTGGAAGCGTACCCCGGCGGCATACCCCGTATTGGGTGAAAAGGTTGTCCTCCTCGGCGGCAGACCGGCACCGCAGACGGCCCGAATCTGCCGCCCATCGGAGGCGGCACCAGAGCTCACTCCGATGCGTTCGTCATGCCTGACAGGCACGACCTGTTTCAGATGGCGCGGATACCCGCGGCCTGCGGCCCCTTCGGGCCCTGGGCGATCTCGAACTCCACCCGCTGGTTCTCCTCCAGCGTGCGGAAACCGGAGGAGTCGATCGCGGAGTAGTGGGCGAAGACGTCAGCGCCACCGCCGTCGGGCGTGATGAACCCGTAGCCCTTCTCCGCGTTGAACCACTTGACCGTACCGGTAGCCATTCCTTGTTTCTCCTGATTCTGCTGGCCAGGGTCAACACTGCGCAGACCCCAGGTCGCCGAGCTGATCACCCGTACCCGACGCGGCGCCGAAGCACCACGGCATAAAAAAAGTGCCTGCGTTCTGGCAGGCACTTTCCAGTACTGCTAGGACCAAAACTGCAACCGATGCAACGCTAGCACTCCGACTGCGGGTTGTCACACTTCGATTGCCCCATGTCAGCAGGCTGCTTGGCGCGTCGCCACAGTGGATCCACAGGGCCGCTCAGGGGATGCTGAGCAGAGCTTGGCCACGCGCCTCGGCGGCGATGTTCTGCTCGGTCCGGTGCTCGGCGAGTTGGAGCGCCGCGGCCCGCGGCGTGAGCCTCTCGGTGTCCCAGGCCGCCAGCAACGGCGGGATCTTGGCCAGCATCTCCTCCCGCAACACCTGGAAGGACAGCACCGGGTCGGCGTCGACCCGCCCGAGCAGCAGCCACCAGGCCCACGCCGCCGCCCCGGCGTTGGCCACGAAGTCCGGGATCACCGGAATGCCACGGGTCGCCAGCATCTCCTCCGCGTCCGGGGTGACCGGGGTGTTGGCCGCCTCGATGATCACCTTCGCGTTGACCTGCGGCACCTGCGGCGCCTGGATCGCATACGAGACGGCAGCCGGAATCAGCACGTCCGCCTCGACGGCGAGGACGGCTTCGCGCGGCAGCTGGCGCACGTCCGGGGGAACCTGAGCGCGGTCGATCTCGCCGAAGCGGTCACGAGTCTCCAGCAACGCCGGAACATCGAGCCCGTCCGGGTGGAACAGGGTGCCCACCGCGTCGGCCATCGCGACGACCTTCAGCCCCGCCTCGTGCAGATAGAACGCCGCGCCGCCACCCATCGTGCCGACGCCCTGCACCGCCACCGATGTCGTTTCCGGCACCCAGCTGCGGGCGTGCACCACACCCAGGCAGCACTGCGCGACGCCGTACCCGCCGACCACGTCGCCGAGCAGCAGGCCGCCCGGTACCGGGGCGTTGAGTCCGGCGCGGACCCGACGCAGCGTGCGCTCGGCGTCCGGGGCCCGGCGGATCGCCGCGTGATAGGACTGATGCAGCCCAAGCTCGGCGAACACGTCGTCGATCAGGTGTTGCGGCACCCCGAGGTCCTCAGCCGTCACCCAGTGGGCGTCCAGCCACGGCCGCATCGCCTGCAGGAAGCGGCTGAGCACGCCGCGGGCTTCCGGATCCTTCGGGTCGCAGTCGATGCCACCCTTCGCACCGCCAACCGGTAGGTCGAACACGGCGGTCTTGCGCGCCATGCCGCGCGCCAGATCCTCAACCTCCGACAAAGTGCAGCCGGCGCGCATCCGGGTGCCGCCGGTCGCGAGACCGGACACCAGGCTGTGCACGACCAGATAGCCATTGCATCCGGTCACCGAGTCCGTCCAGATCACCCTCATCAGCGGGTCGCGGTCGACGAGTGCCACGGGCCGAACCTCCTCTCAGAGCGCATACCTGACACGGGCGCGAACGCCCGAGATTCATCTGGGAATAGATGTTTCGGCGACCCGCGGGGCACCCGCGTCGGTCACCGGCACTGCCGAAGACTTCGGTCAGTGATGTCGCAGCCAGAGCGAGGAAGAAGACAACCAACGAGCCGGGCTCGGATTGCGGCAGGAATCAGTTCGCATCGCACACCTCCCGCGTCGGCCCGGATGGCTCGAAATTAAACGGGGAGTCGTCGGATTGTCAACAATCTTCGCTTCGCTCATGTGTTACATCATCGGAACGGGTGCGTGTCCCGCGGTTACCCCCCGGTTGGCATGCGCGGAGGGCAATCGCGAGCCCGATCAACTCGGCCGAATGCGTCACTCCGATGGGGCCTTAAGCTTCCACGCACGACGTACGACGGATCGCGCGAACCGGGCCACGAACTTTGGCGGAAACGCCACCCGAGGTTCCCGCGCGACTGGGAGGATGCAGGCATGAGCCAACCGGGACCCCACGACCGACCGGGATCGCTGGACGAGGTCGCGCAGCAGCAGCTGATCCAGGAGATCGGCCGGGTTGTCGTGCGCGCCCTGCCCCCTGGCTGGCAGGAAGCCACCGTCGAGTACCGGGAACTGGGCGACCACCACGAACTGGTCGCGCAACTGCTCGCCCCCAACGGCACGGCCGTCCCGCTGGCCGCGCCCGCCGATGTCCCGGAACTGTTCGTGCGCTTGCGCAACGGCATGTACCAGCCGGATCGCGGCACCTGGGTTAGCGCTTTGTACCGGCTGCAACGACCGGGCAGCTACACCGTCGACTTCAACAGCGACTACGAGCCCAACTGGCGCATCGCTCCCCCGCCCGAAGCCTTCGCCGACGAGCTGCGCCGCTATCCGCGTCCCGCGGCAGTCACGCCGGAATGGCTGGCGACGCAGGCCGGGGGCGGCGACGGCGAACAGGGGCTGCGCACCGCGGAGGTCTTCGACGACGACGGGCGGCCGATCACCGAGCGGCCGGAGGTCAACCCAACGGAGCGCGACCAGGTCGTGGAATACCTGGAGCAGGCGCCGATCGTGCTGGCCGCGCGCAGCTACGACACCGACCGGCTGGACCCGAACCGCAGCCCCGCGGTGCCGATGACCTTCCACACCGACGGCAGCTGGATCTGGCCCGGCGCGGTCGGCTACTACCTGCGCCAGCACGGTGTCGCGCCGGAAGCGGAACTACTGGCGCACATCCGCAGCCGCGGCTTCCGGCTCCCGGAGGTCGACGAACCGGTGCGGGAGCAGGCTGTCGCCGTCATCACCGGCGAATGGCGCGGCTGACCGAGCATCCGCGGGCTTCAGCGGCTACGCCGTTGCCCGGAAGTTGGGGTCTGACGGGTCTGCTTCGCGACGCTGACTCCTGCGACAATCCCGGCATGCGCGAGGTGGCCTTCGTGGGCGGGCCGGTGGCCACAATGGACGCCGCCCGCTCGTTCACCGACGCCGTCGCGGTGCGCGACGGCCGGATCGCGGCCGTCGGACACCAAGCGGTGCGAGCTCAGCGGACCGCGGCCACCGAGGTGATCGACCTCCGCGGCCGGCTGCTGCTGCCCGGCTTCCACGACGCGCACGTGCACCCGGTCTTCGGCGGCATCGAGCGGCTGCGCTGCGACCTCACCGAATGCCGGGATGCCGCGGACTGCCTGCGGCGCATCGGCTCCCACCGGCCGGATGCGGGCTGGGTGCTGGGCGGCGGCTGGGACATGGGTCAGTTCCCGCACGGCACGCCGAGTCGGGCCGCCCTGGACGTCGTGACCGGCGATCGCCCGGCGTACCTGCTCAACCGCGACCACCACGGCGCGTGGGTGAATTCCGCGGCATTGCGGTTGGCCGGGATCGACCGGGACACCCCGGATCCGCCGGACGGCCGGATCGAACGCGACGTCGCGGGTGAACCCGCCGGGGCCTTGCACGAGGGGGCCACCCGCCTCGTCGAACGGGTGCTACCACCGACCAGCCCGCAGGAGTACTTGACGGGACTGCTGGAGGGCCAGCGGCACCTGCAGTCCTGCGGGGTGACGTCCTGGCATGACGCCATCATCGGGCCTTACCTCGGCTACGACGACACGCTGGAGACCTACCTGACGGCCGACCGGGCAGGGCTGCTGACCGGCAAGGCGCGCGGCGCGCTGTGGTGGGACCGCACCCGGGGCCGGGAGCAGATCGAGGAGCTGCGCGACCGACGCCGGAAGGCGCGCGGGCGACGGTTCCGCGCCGATGCGGTGAAGATCATGCAGGACGGGGTGTGCGAGAACTTCACCGCCGCATTGCTGCTGCCCTACCTCGGCAGCCACGGCAGCGGGCTGTCCTTTGTGGATTCCGAGGTCCTGTCGGCCGTGGTGCCGGAACTGACCGCCGACGGCTTCCAGTTGCATTTCCACGCCATCGGCGACCGGGCGGTGCGCGAGGTGCTGAACGCACTCGCTTCGGAACCTACCGGTCGGGACCTGCGCCACCAGATCGCGCACGTGCAGGTGGTGCACCCCAGCGATGTCCCGCGGTTCCACGAACTCGGTGTCGCCGCGACGATCCAGCCCCGGTGGGCGGTCAACGACGCGGCGATGACCGAGTTGACCGTGCCGCACCTGGGACATCGGCGGGCCGGGTGGCAGTACCCGTTCCGGTCGCTGCGCGCGACCGGTGCGGTGCTGGCGGCAGGCAGCGATTGGCCGGTGTCCGACGCCGATCCGATGCAGGCGGTGCACGTAGCGGTCAACAGGCGCGAACCGGACACCGACGATGCGCCGTTCTTACCGGAACAGGCACTGGATCTGGTGGATGCGCTCGCCGCGTACACCGTCGGCAGTGCCTGGGTGAACCACGTCGAAGGCGAGACCGGCACCGTCGAAGTGGGCAAAGCGGCCGATCTCGTCGTACTCGACAGGGATCCGTTCTCGTTGCCGCCGGAGGAGATCGGGCAGTGTCAGGTGGACCTGACGATGGTCGACGGCGTGGTCGTGCACGAGCGGAAGGCGTAACGCACCGCATCCCCCCATTGGGCTGGTCGGGCGACGTCGATTCCCGATCGTGTGGAACCACCGTCGCAGGCATTGGCCGCGATGATCTTCGCTGGTTTCGTGCGCAGGGTCCGTGAACAACGCAGAGAGGCCAGGTACGCGAACAATGCAGCCCTTTCGACTGCCGGACTTTTATCTGTCCTACCCGGCACGGCTGAACCCGAACCTGGAACGGGCACGCGAGCACAGCAAGACGTGGGCTTACCAAATGGACATGATCGACGTGCCGCAGCACGGCGTGCCGATCTGGGACGAGGCCGACCTCGACCGGCACGACTACGCGTTGCTGTGCGCCTACACACACCCGGACGCGGACGGACCGGAGCTGGACCTGATCACCGACTGGTACGTATGGGTGTTCTACTTCGACGACCACTTCGTCGAGCTGTACAAGCGGAATCCGGATCTGACCGGGGCTCGCGAGTACCTCGACAGGCTGCCTGCCTTCATGCCGGTCGAGGGTCCGATCACGGCGGAACCGACGAATCCGGTGGAGCGCGGCCTGGCCGACCTGTGGACGCGCACGGTACCGACGATGACGCTGGACTGGCGGCGGCGCTTCGCCGAGAACACCAAGCACCTGCTGGACGAATCGCTGTGGGAACTGGCCAACATCACCGAGAACCGGCTGTCCAATCCCATCGAATATGTCGAGATGCGCCGTAAGGTGGGCGGCGCGCCGTGGTCGGCGAACCTGGTGGAGCACGCCGTCGGCGCCGAGCTGCCCGCCGAGATCGCCGAGTCTCGCCCGATGGAGGTGCTGCGTGACACGTTCTCCGATGCCGTGCACCTGCGCAACGACCTGTTCTCCTACGAGCGCGAGGTGCGGGACGAGGGCGAGCTCAGCAACGGCGTGTTGGTCTTCGAGAAGTTCCTCGGCTGCACGACGCAGGAAGCCGCGAACGCGGTCAACGACCTGCTGACCTCACGGCTGCATCAGTTCGAGCACACCGCGGTGACGGAGGTGCCGCGGCTGCTCGACGAGTACGGCATCGACCCGGCGGGCCGGTTAGCGGTGCTCGGCTACGTGAAGGGGCTCCAGGACTGGCAGTCCGGGGGCCACGAGTGGCACATGCAGTCGGGTCGGTATCCGGACGGCTCCGCCACGTCGACCGTGTTGGCCGGACCGACCGGTCTGGGCACCTCGGCGGCCTACATCGTCTCGGCGCTGATTTCCACCGCGCCGCAACGGATGCGCAGCTTCACGCGGGTTCCGTTCCAGAAGGTGGGTGAAATCCGGCGGCGCGAGATCTACCTGCCCTACGAGGTCTCGATGTCCCCCCACCTCGACGTCTCGCGGGAGCACACCGTGGAATGGGCCCGCGCCATGGGAATGTTCGACGAAGTGCCACTGATCTGGGATGAGCGGCTGTTGCGGGCCAACGACCTCCCGCACTGCTCGGCCGGCCTCGACCCGGACGCCACGGTCGAAGAGCTGGACCTGTCTTCGGCCTGGCTGACGTGGGGCACCTACGGCGACGACTACTACCCGCAGATCTTCGGCCGCACCCGCGACATGGCCGGCGCGAAGGCGCTCGCCGCCCGGCTGAAGGAACTCATGGCCATCGAGGGCACCAGTCCGATCGTTCCGGTCAACATGCTCGAAAGGGGCCTGGCCGATCTGTGGAGCCGCACCACCGGCCCGATGCCGCGGGAAGCACGCCTGAACTTCCGGAAAACCGTCGAAGTCATGCTCGACTCGTGGCTTTGGGAACTGGACAACCAGCACCGGAACCGCATTCCCGACCCGATCGACTACATCGAGATGCGGCGACAGACCTTCGGTTCGGACCTCACGATGAGCCTGTCCCGGTTCTCGCACGGGCAGTCCGTGCCGCCGGAGATCTACCGGACCCGCACGATCCGCAACATGGAGAACTCGGCCATCGACTACGCGACGATGGTCAACGACGTCCATTCGTACCGCAAGGAGGTCGAGTTCGAGGGCGAGGTGCACAACTTGGTGCTGGTGACGCAGAACTTCCTGGACTGCGACCAGGATCGGGCCTTCGACGTCGTCCACGACCTGATGACGGCGCGGATGAAGCAGTTCCAGCACACTGTGGACGAACTGCCGACCTTGTTCGAAGAGTACGGCCTGGACTCCGAGGCCCGGGCCACCCTACAGCGCTATGCCTCGGAACTGCAGGACTGGATGGCCGGAATCGTGAACTGGCACCGGGAATGCCGCCGGTATTCGGAGCTGCGCTACAACGTGCCGCTCGGCTCGACGCCGAGCGTGCCCTCGGGGCCCACCGGCCTGGGCACCTCGCTGGTTCACTTGGCGCCGGACTGGGACCCGGTGCTGGGATGAGCTGGAGTTGATGGCGTTTTCGCGCGAAATTGACGGTCTTTGTGTGCAGGGGCCGGTGATTTCGCGCGAATCGCCCACCCGACGTTCCGGCCACATTCGTCCGGAGCTCGCGTTGGCGGCTCGGTCCCGTTGCTCAAGCCAAGGCGTCGAACACGTGCCGACCTACCATCGCGATGCGATCGCAGGCGGGCCCGCCGCGGTAACTGGTGCGGGAGCGTTCGTCGGCGAGCTCGTCGACCAACACCGCGACCACCGCGCGCGGGCGGTCGGTGCCGATCAGCCCGACATCGTGGCGCAACGCCAGCAACTCGCCGGTCTTGTTCCAGCACCGCACGCCGTCGGGCAGCAATGCGGGAAGCCGGTCCCGGACCCGCTGCCGGGACAGGACGTCCAGCGCATGCTCGGTCAGCTGCGGCGGCAGCGCCACTCCCCTGGCCAGCGCGTCGAGCACGCGCGCCTGGTCCAACGCGGTGGTCTCGTTTCGCCCGGGCGCATTGAGATCCATCAGCCGCCGCTGGACGCGGGTCGCCTTGCAGCCGAGGTCGGCGGCGCAATCCCGGATCGCCCCGAATCCGACCACGTCGATCACGGCGTTGGTGGCGGCGTTGTCGCTGATCACGATCATCAACGCGATCAGGTCACCGAGCGAGATCCGCGACACGCTGGGGAGTTCGCGCAGCACCCCGAACCCGCCGGCGCGCTCGGCAGGCAGCTCGACCTCGGTGTCCAGCCCGACCCGGCCGGCCTGCACGGCGCGCAACGCGGCGATCATGATCAGCACCTTGATCGTGCTGGCGGCATGCACCATCCGCTCCGCGCCGACCAGCACGGGCTCCCGCTCTTCGAGGTCCCACGCCGCGAAACCCACCCGCCCCGGAAACCCGTCCAAGACCAGTTCGGCGCGCAGCCGCTCCGCAAACCCCACGCTTGCCTCCACCGGTCTCGTGCAAGGCACTGGTCTCTCCGGGCTCGATACGACCTGGCTCCCGCTGCGCGGCGATCGCGGTGTCCATGTCCAGTGCCGCGGCGACCTCGGCGTCGCTCCACACTCTCATGCGCTTGCACCCTGCCACATCAGCCAGTGCGGCCACACCGGCCGCAGTGTTGGCAGGAATGGACTTCATCGCGCCCGGAGATCGATCACGAGCATCAGCGTTACTGTCGCTCAGGAGGAACAGAAATCACTCTTCTGATTCTCCGCGAACGTGGCTTCGACGATTTACGGTGATCCCGGCGGCGGAGGTGGCCGCGGCACACCTGCGCACGAGTACACCAACGAGCTGGAAGAGGTGCATGTCGGTGCAGTCGACGTTGAACTCCGTGATCGGTCCGGACGCCCCCGCCCGGGTCGACGGCGGAGGCGAGTACCTCTCGCGCAACCCGGCGAACCTGGAGGACGTGGTCGCCAAGGTCTCCCTCGGCGGACCCGAGACGCTGCCGGCCGCGACCGAGCAGGCGCAGCGGGCCCAGCGGGAATGGGCCCAGGTGCCCGCGCCGGTGCGCGGACGGGTGGTGGCCGGGCTCGGCCGGCTGGTCGAGGCGAACAAGGAGTCGCTGGCGCGGCTGGTCACCCGCGAAATCGGCAAGCCCTACGCCGAGGCGCTCGGTGAGGTGCAGGAGATCATCGACACCTGCGACTTCTTCCTCGGCGAGGGCCGCAGGCTCTACGGGCAGACGGTCCCCTCGGAGATGCCGGACAAGCAGCTGTTCACCTTCCGCGTGCCGGTGGGCGTGGCGGTCGTGATCACCGCGGGCAACTTCCCGGTGGCGGTGCCTTCCTGGTACATGGTGCCCGCGCTGCTGTGTGGCAACGCCGTGGTGTGGAAGCCCGCCGAGTACGCCGCGGGTGCGGCGCGGGCGCTGGCCGAGCTGGCCTGGCGCGCCGGGGTGCCCAAGGGCGTGCTCAACCTCGTCTACACCGATGGCGAGGCCACCTTCAAGGGGCTGGAGTCCGCGCTGGCGGCGGGCACCGTGAACAAGGTCGGCTTCACCGGTTCCAGCGCGGTCGGCGCGCGGGTCGGCGAGCTGTGCGGCCGGTACCTGCAGAGCCCGTGCCTGGAGCTGGGCGGCAAGAACCCGATGATCGTCGCGCCGGATGCGGAACTGGACCTGGCGGTGGAGGGCGCGCTGTTCTCCGGGTGGGGCACCGCCGGGCAGCGCTGCACCTCGCTGGGCAACCTGATCGTGCACCGCGACGTGCACGACGAGTTCATCCGGCGGCTCGACGCGGCGCTGCGGGCAGCCGCGATCGGTGACCCGACCGGTGATGTGCTCTACGGCCCAATGCTGGACCAGAAGTTCGCCGACAACTTCGAGACGATCCTGGGCACCATCGCCGACCACCACACCGTGCTGGGCTCGGAATCGGTCGGGCGGATCGGCGAGTCCAAACCGCGCAAGGGTTTCCGGGGCGATGCCTCGACCGGCCTGTACTACCACCCGGTGCTGCTGGACGGGCTGCGCCCGGACGACCACGTGTTCCGCAACGAGACCTTCGGCCCCATCGTCGGGGTCACCACCTACGACACCTTGGACGAGGCCATCGAACTGGGCAACGCGCCGGGGTACGGGCTGTCCGCTGCGATCTACACCACGGACCCGGCCACCGCATTCCGGTTCCGGGAGGGCATCGGCGCGGGCATGGTCAGCGTGAACAATTCGACCTCCGGCGCGGAGGCGCACCTCCCCTTCGGCGGCAACGGCAAGTCCGGCAACGGCAGCCGCCAGTCCGGCATCTGGGTGCTCGACCAGTTCACCCGCTGGCAGTCGTTGAACTGGGACTTCTCCGGCAAGCTGCAGAAGGCCCAGATGGACGTCGACACCGTCGAGCCGGAGCTGGACTTCCGGCTACCGCCCGAGCTCGGCGGTGCCCGGTGATGCTGCCGGGCCGGGCCGAGGTCGTGGTGATCGGCGGCGGGGTGGTGGGCGTCAGCACCGCCTTCCACCTCGCCGAGGCCGGGGTGAATGTGCTCCTGCTGGAGCGCGACGAGCTGGGCGAAGGCAGCACCAGCAAGGCCGCGGGCGGGGTGCGGGCGCAGTTCTCCGAACCGGTCAACATCGAGCTCGGGCAGCGCAGCTTGCGCGCGTTCGAGAACTTCGCGCAGCGGCCCGGCGGCGAAATCGACCTCAAACAGGTCGGGTACCTGTTCCTGCTGGCCTCCCCCGAAGACGTCGCGACGTTCGAGAACAGCGTGCGGGTGCAGAACGAGCTCGGCGTGCCGAGCAGGATGCTGACCGTCGCCGAGGCATGCGAACTCTCGCCCTACGTCGTGCCCAACGGGCTACTGGCCGCGGCCTTCTCCCCCACCGACGGACACTGCACGCCCGAAGCCGTGGTGCAGGGTTATGCGCAGGCGGCCCGCCGGCACGGCGCCCTGCTGCGACGGCACTGCCCGGTCACCGGGATCGAGGTCACCAGCGGACAGATCAGCGCGGTGCACACCGACTTCGGCACCGTCGAGACGTCCACTGTGGTCTGCGCCGCGGGTGCCTGGTCGGCGACGGTCGGTGCGTACGCCGAGGTCGAGCTGCCGGTCCTGCCGTTACGCCGGCAGATCCTGGTCACCGAGCCCGTGCCGGATCTGCCGCCAAGACTGCCCTTCACCATCGACTTCGAAACCAGCTTCTACTTCCACGACGACGGCCCCGGCCTGCTCATCGGCATGTCCGATCCCGACGAGGAGTACGGCTTCCGGCTGAGCACCGACGACCGCTGGCTCGGTCGGCTCACCGACGCGGTGGGGCAGCGCGCGCCGCGGCTGGCCGACATCGGCGTGGCGCACTGCTGGGCCGGGCTCTACGAGATCACGCCGGATCACAACGCCCTGGTGGGCGAGGCCGAAGGACCGGGCCGGTTCCTCTACGCCACCGGGTTTTCCGGCCACGGTTTCCTGCAGGGACCGGCCATCGGCGAGGTGATGCGCGACCTCGTGCTCGGCCGGCCGCCGGTGGTCGACGTCACCGGACTCGACGTCCGCCGCTTCGCCGGGGCCGAGATCCGTCCCGAGCACAACTGTGTCTGAACCCTCCTCTCCCCCGACCGGGCTGCGCGCGGCGCAGCTGAAGAAGGAGCGCGAACCGTGCGTGATCTGTTGCAGGAGATCGACGAGTGGGGCCCGGAGAAGGTCGTGTGCGTCTCGGACGCACGCACCGGCATGCGCGGCGTGCTGGTCATCGACAACACCGCCCGCGGCACCGGCAAAGGCGGCACCCGGATGAGCCCGACCGTCACCGTCGGCGAGATCGCCCGGCTGGCCCGCGTGATGACCTGGAAGTGGGCCGCGGTCGACCTCTTTCACGGCGGCGCGAAGGCGGGCATCTTCGCCGATCCGGACTCGCCGAACAAGGAGCGGATCGTGCGGGCCTTCGCGCGGCGGCTGGCCGACCAGATCCCGGCCAGCTACGTCGCCGGGCTGGACATGGGGATGACCGAGCACGACGCGGCGATCATCCAGGACGAGCTCGGCGATCGTGGCGCGGCGGTCGGCGTGCCGGAGTCGCTGGGCGGGGTGCCCTACGACCAGCTGGGCGTGACCGGTCATGGCGTCGCCGAGGCAGTGGACGCGGCGCTGGCGCGGCAGGGCCGCGGCGTTGCCGGGGCGCGGGTCGCGGTGCAGGGCTTCGGCGCCGTCGGGGCGGCTGCGGCGAAGCGGCTGCATGAGCTCGGCGCCCAGCTCGTCGCGTTGTCCACAATAGACGGATCGGTGCACGATCCGGCCGGGCTCGACGTGCCCCGGTGGCTGGATGCCCGCGCCGAGTTCGGCGACGCGTGTGTGGCCAAGGCGTCGGCCGATCAACGGATACCGCGCGGCGAGGAGCTCGTGGTGGACTGCGACGTGCTGATCCCGGCCGCCGGGCAGGACGTCATCGACGAAGCCGTCGCGGCCCGGATCCGGGCCGGGTTGGTGGTGGAGGGCGCGAACCTGCCCACCACGCCCAAGGCCCGCGAAGTGCTGGCGGCCCGCGAGGTCACCGTGGTGCCGGACTTCATCGCCAACGCCGGCGGCGCCATCGCGGCCGGTTTCGCGATGGACGCTCGGCATTCCGCGTTCCGGCCGGAACCGGCGGCGATCCTGCGGACCGTGGCCGAGCGGACCCGCGCCAACACCGTGCTGGTGCTGGACACGGCGCGGGCCGAAGGGGTGCTGCCGCACCATGCCGCGCTGGGCCTGGCCAAGCAGCGCGTGCGAACTGCGATGGAGCTGCGGGGCCGGGTGCCCGAGCCCGCCACCGCATGAGGGCTGTCCGTGAACTCGACTGGCGTGGCGGAACCCCGGGCGCGATCCCGGTCCGGGGTTCCCGGATCAGGCGTGCCCGATGCACAGTGGGGCTGTCATCCAGGGACGACGCCTGAGGACCCGCGGCGGTGCCGTCCGAGGACATCGGCCGAGCGGCTGTGCCGCTGCGAAGACAGGAACTGAGCAGCCTATGAGGGCGAAGTCAATTGGTGATGTTTCCGGTTTTGGGCGTGCGGCAGTGTCCCCGCGGGTGTGCGGGGTTGATCATGGTGGGTGGTGATGTGGTGGGTGGCGTGACTGGCCGGGGTGGCGGGTGCCTGCGCCCACTCTCCGTGCTCGACCTAGCGAACAACCGGGTTTGTCCCAACAGCCCTCATCCGAGCTTGGGTGGAGGGTGGGCGGGGCGCCCCTGCTCAGTTCCGGGTTCTGCCCAAGGAGGAGTCGGGTTCGCCCCGCCCATGGCCAGTGTCGCGCTATGCGGCCTGCGGCGCCACCTCCTTCGTAGTGCCGGCGGCAACCGCCGGATCCCAGGCCACCCGGCGGGTGACGACCACGAACAGCTGTCGCAGCAGTGCCGCTGCGAGGGCCGTGCGGGCTTGTCCCGGGCGCAGCGGGTTGGTTTCACGGGTGGTCAGGTGCGTATAGCGGGCGGTGTAGACCGGGTTGTGGGTCAGTGCGCCCCAGATGGCCCGCCAAGCGGCGGTGCGCAGTCCGGGGCGGCCGCGGCGGGAGACCGTGGTGATGCCGTGAAAGTTCCCGGATTCGTTGGCACGTGGGCACAACCCCGCATGCTTGACCCAGGTTCGGGCACAGTCGAAGCGCGCTGGGTCGCCGGTCTCGGCGAGGATGGCGGCGGCCCCGACGACCGACAACCCCGTGATGGTGGTGACCAACGTGGACAGTTCCAGGGTGTCGAGGACCTCGATCATGCGGGCCTCAACGTCGGCGAGCTGCCCCAGGGCATGGTGCCAGTCGTCGAGTGCGTAGGCCGCTCGTTCGCAGGCCGCGGCTTGCTCGGTAGCAACCCCGCCAGGTGTGCGAGCGGCGTCGAAGATCGCGCGCAGAATGCGCAGATTGCGGCGGCTGCCACCCCAGCGGGGAAGTTCGTCACGCACTGCCGCGGCAAAGGCATCAAAGCCCATCGCCATGATCCGGGCCGGGTCGGTGGACACCGCCATGGCCACCCGCCAGGTCAGCGTGTCCAAAGGCTTGCTCGCGGTGGACAGCACCGCAGGCCAGGCACACTCCAGCAGATCACGCAAACGCTGCCGGGCCGACCCCGCGGCAACAAGCTGATCGGCACGGCGAGCCCCCAGATGCCGCAGGCGACACCAGTGCCCCTCCAGCACATAGGGCACGTAACAGCGCAGTTCCGCGACGCGTTTGGCGATGATCGTGGCGTCTTTGAAGTCCGACCGGTCGCGGGTGAAGTCCTCTTCCTCCCGGCCACGGTGCACCAGCATCGGGTTCACACACACCAGCTCAACTCCGCGAGCGCGGGCCCGGTCCAGCAGCGGCTTCCAGCGATGCCCGGTCGGCTCGCACCCCAGCACCACACCGGCGAACCCCGCCTTGGCGGCGACCGGCCCGGCCCAGTCCAGGATGTCATCGATCACCCACGCATCCCCGCTGAACATGCGTCGGCCCAGCACCCGCGAATCGTGATCGGCGACCACCGCCGCCTGCTTGGCCAAGGCCAGATCGACCGCGACCACCGCGAACTCGCGGCGCACGATCGATCGCAACCGGGTCAGCCGCTCGTTCCGACGACGATCACCGCGCGTAAGCGCCCTGACATGAGACACAGCATCCTCCTCGATAGCAACTGATCCAGAACCCGAACACTCACAAGAAGGAGACCTGCGCAATGAACTCCGGATCAACCACTACCCGTACTTACTAGGGGTCAGGCGTGTTCAACCCGATCCACTTGAGGACGCTGCAGGAATGCGTCCGTACCGGCTCGTTCGCCGAGGCCGGGCGGGTGCTCGGCTACACCGCATCCGCCGTGTCCCAGCAGATGGTGCTGCTGGAACGCGCGATCGGCGCGACGCTGTTCGAGCGCTCCGCGCGCAGTGCTCGCAGCACCGCGCTGGCGATCCGGCTCGCCGACCGCAGCCGCGACGCGCTCGGCGCGCTCGACGCGCTGGAGCGCGAGGTCCGGTCGATGGTCGCCGGCGAGGAAGGCAGCCTGCGGCTGGCCAGTTTCGCGACCGCCAACGCCCGGGTGCTGCCGGACGTGCTCGCCGCCGTGATCGCCCAACGGCCCAGCGCCGAGGTCCAACTCGACGAGGGCGAACCGGACGAGGTGCTCGACGGTGTGCTCGACGGCGTCCTGGACGCCGCCGTGGTGTTCGAGTACGACCTGGACCCCCGGCAGTGGCCGATCGAGCTGTGCGTGGAGGAACTGATGGCCGAACCGCTGCGGCTCGCGCTGCCCGAGACGCACCGGCTCGCCGGAGCCCCCGAGGTGGACCTGCGCGAGCTCGCCGGGGACGCCTGGATCTGCACCCGGCAGGACACCTCGGGCGCGCGGGCGCTGGTGCGACTGGCCGCCGCGGTCGGCTTCGTACCGAAAATCACCTTCCGCAGCAACGACTATGCCGTGATCCGGGACCTGGTGGCCCGCGATCTCGGGGTGGCGGTGCTGCCGGGGCTAGCGATCCCGGACGATCGCGTGCGGATTTCCCGGATCGCCGGCTGGCAGCCGCACCGCCGGGTCAAGGCGCTGTACCGCAAGCAGAACACCAACCCGCTGCTGCCGATCGCGCTGGAATGCCTGGCCAAGTCCTGCGCCCAGGTGGCCAACGACTGGCACGGGGAACCGGAGGCGTCATGAGCGGGGATGTCCAGGAAGGCCGACCGGGTATCGGCGTCCCGCACCACGCCGAGGCGCCATGTGGTCGTGAGTGATCGTTGCGGCGAGAACCGGGGCCGTCGCCGACGAGCGGCGTTGCGCAGAACACGGAGGAACGATGAGCGACAAGACCGAGCCGGTCGACGAGCACTTCCGGAACGCGGTCGCCGCGTTGCCACCTCGACCACCCGCGACGTCCGGGCTGGCCGAGGAGTTGCTGGCATTGTTCGACGCCCAGGCCGGTAGCAGGCACCTGGACTTGCGGGCGCGGCTGCTGGGTTCGCAGGGGAAGGGCTTCTACAGCATCGGTTCGTCCGGGCACGAGTCCAACGCCGCGGTCGCCGCCGCGCTGCGGCCGACGGATCCGGCGTTGCTGCACTACCGCTCCGGCGGTTTCTACGTGCGCCGCGGGTTGCAGGTGCCGGGCCAGCACCCGCTGCGCGACGTGCTGCTGGGCATCGTCGCCTCGGCCGACGAGCCGATTTCCGCCGGGCGGCACAAGGTTTTCGGTAATGCCGAACTGTCCGTCATCCCGCAGACCTCGACCATCGCCTCGCACCTGCCACGCGCGGTCGGATTGGCGTTCTCGCTGGGCCGGGCGGCCAAGCTCGGGGTGCCGGCGACCTGGCCCGCGGACTCCGTGGTGGTGTGCAGTTTCGGCGACGCCTCGGCCAACCACTCCACCGCGACCGGCGCGATCAACTCGGCATTGCACTGCGCTTTCCAGGGCTTGCCGATGCCGTTGCTGCTGGTGTGCGAGGACAACGGCATCGGCATCAGCGTGCGCACGCCGCAGGGCTGGATCGAGTCCACCTATGGTGACCGCAACGGCTTGCGGTACTTCACCGTCGACGGCGCGGATCCGCTGCGTTGCCTGGCGGTGGCCAAGGAGGCCGCGGACTGGGTTCGGGAGAACCGCGCTCCGGCTTTCCTGCACCTGAGGACGGTGCGGTTGATGGGGCACGCCGGGTCGGACGTGGAGTCCGGTTACCGGTCCCGAACCGAGATAACCGGGGATTACCGACGCGATCCGCTGCTGGCCACGGCAAAGGCGCTCGTCGACAACGGGATTCTGCGGCCCGACCAGGTGCTCTCGCGCTACGAGGACAAGCGTGCCGAGGTCGCGCGAATCGCCGATGAGGCGCTTGGCCGGCGAAAGCTGCGCAGCGCCGCCGAGGTGATGGCCACGATCTGCCAGGACCGACCGGACGCCGTCGCACGCCGGGCGGGCGAGGTTCCCCCGCGACGCCAGGAATCCTTCGGCGACCGGCTCCCGGAATCCGAGGGGCCGCTGACCCTGGCGCAGGCGATCAACCGGTCGCTGGCCGACGAACTGGCCCGCGACCCGCGCGTCGTGGTCTTCGGCGAAGATGTCTCCCGCAAGGGTGGGGTGTACGGCGTGACGCGCGGGCTGCGCAAGAAGTTCGGCGGCAGCAAGGTGTTCGACACGCTGCTGGACGAGCAGAGCATCTTGGGCACCGCGCTCGGCGCCGGGTTGGCCGGCCTGCTGCCGATCCCCGAGATCCAGTACCTCGCCTACGTCCACAACGCGGCCGACCAACTGCGCGGTGAGGGCAGCACGCTGAGCTTCTTCTCCAACGGCCAGTACCGGAACCCGATGGTCCTGCGCATCGCCGGTTATGGATACCAGAAGGGCTTCGGCGGTCACTTCCACAACGACAACAGCGTCGCCGCCCTGCGCGACCTGCCTGGCGTGGTGATCGCATCGCCGTCCCGGCCGGACGATGCCGCCGCGATGTTGCGCACCTGCGTGGCGGCCGCGCACGAGGACGGCCGGATGAGCGTGTTCCTGGAGCCGATCGCGCTCTACCACAGACGCGACCTGCATGAACCCGGCGATGGCGGGTGGCTGGCGCGGTATCCCGCGCCCGGCGAACACCACGTGCCGATCGGGCGCGCCCGTGGGTATGGCGACGGCGACGACCTCACCCTGGTCAGCTTCGGCAACGGTGTGCCGATGAGCCTGCGAGTCGCGAACCGGCTGCGGGAGCGCGGTATCGGGGTCCGCGTGCTCGACCTGCGGTGGCTGGCGCCGCTGCCGATCGAGGACCTGCTCGCCGCGGCAGGTGCGACCGGCCGGGTCCTGGTGGTGGACGAAACCCGGCGCAGCGGAGGCGTTTCCGAACCGGTGGTGACGGCGCTCGTCGACGGTGGGTTCGACGGCCCGATCGCCAGAGCCACCAGCGAGGACAGTTTCATCCCGCTCGGCGCGGCGGCCTACCACGTTCTCCTCGACGAAGACACCGTCGAAACGGCGGCCCTGGAACTCGCGAAGAAGTGACCCGCGAGCACACTCGACCTCATTCGGTACGCCAGCAACTGATCGTTTGGGTGTGCCCAGCTTCCCCAAGGGACGCCGGGGAATTCGCGTGACGCTCAGCGGTCCGGATCGCCGAAGACCTTGCCGGGGTTGAAGATCCCGGCGGGATCGACGGCGCTTTTGACCGCTTGGTGCATGCCGATCACCGCCGGGCTGAGCTCGGCGTGCAAGCCCTTGCGCTTGAGCAGGCCCACGCCGTGCTCCCCGGTCACGGTGCCGCCCAAGGAAATGGCGTCCGCGACGATGTCGTCGAAGGCCCGTTGCGCGCGCAGCCGGGCTTCCTCGTCGCCGGGCGGCGTGATGATCAGGGGGTGCAGGTTGCCGTCTCCGGCGTGCGCGATGTTGGCTATCCGGGTGTCGTGGCGCCGCGCCGCCGCCTCGATGCGGCCCAGCATCTCCGGCACCTTCGCGCGCGGCACGCACACGTCCTCGGTGAGCACCGGGCCGAGCCGTTCCAGCGCCGGGTACGCCAGTCGGCGCGCGGCGAACAGCGCGTCCGCCTCGTGCTCGTCGGTGGATCGGGCGCTCCAGGTCGCACCCGCCGCGTCGAAGCAGCGCAGCAGCGCGTCGACTTCCTGTTCCCCCGCTGCGCCAGGCGCGTCCGAACGGCCGAGCAGCAACACGTTCGCCTCCGCGCTCAGGCCCATGTTCTTCCACTCGTCGACCGCCTTCAGGCAGTGCCGGTCGAGCAGTTCCAGCGCCGAGGGAACCACCCCGGCCGCCGCGACGGCAGCCACCGCTTCTCCTGCCTCCACAAGGGAATCGAAGTAACCGACCACGGTGCGCTCCGGGGCGCGCAGGCCGGGCAGCAGCTTCACGGTGATCTCGGTGATCACCCCGAGCGTGCCTTCGGAGCCCACGAACAGCCCGCACAGGTCGTAACCGGCAACGCCTTTGGCGGTGCGGCGCCCCAACCGCACCACGTCGCCGTTGCCGACGACAGCCTCCAGGCCCAGAACGTAGTCGCGGGTCACGCCGTACTTCACGCAGCACACGCCACCGGCGTTGGTGGCGACGTTGCCGCCGATGGTCGACCACGGCGAGCTGGCCGGGTCCGGTGGATACCAGGCCCCGTGCTCGCGGCAGGCCGCCCGCAGATCGTCGTTGACCACGCCCGGCTGCACCACCGCCAGTTGCTCCCGCGGATTGACCTCCAGGATCTCGTCCATCCCCTGCAAGGAGATGAGCACGCAACCGTCGATCGCGTTCGCACCGCCCGACAGACCGGTCCCGGCACCTCGCGGCACCACCGGAATTCCCAGCTCGGCGCAGATCCGCACCACGGCGACCACATCATCGGTGCTGGTCGTGCGCGCCACCGCCAGCGGCTTGCCGTACGGGGCCCATTCGGCATCGTCGTGCGCGAAGCGAGCAACGGAATCGGGGTCGGTCAACAGCACCGGCTCCGGCAGTCCCGCGCGTAGCGCCGCAAGTGCCTTCTCCGCCGTGCCCGACATGTCCTCCTCCGTCCGCTGCGAACTCCTCCCACATTAACCAATGCGGACCACGCCGTTGCCCCGCGGCGACCGTGACCCACCGACTGCTCGCCGTGCGTTCGCCACGATGACGGCGTTCAGCGACCGCCAGACGGCTTGCCTACCGCGACGGCTCGAACGACGAGAAACAGCCAGGTGTCACGCCGAGAAGTGGCGCTGCCAGATCTTGCGCGACGTGGCGATCGGGTCGGCGACCACCGTCGAGGGGACGTTCCACACCCGGGCCCGGCGATCGGCGGTGGTGTAGGGGGGCCAGCCCGGATCGCCCGTGGCGGCAAAGGAAACCCAGGCCTTGCGCAGCTCCCCCGACAGGGCCTCGAATTCGGGCGGGGGCGCGCCACCGAACATCGGCTGGGTCAGCTCGCTCTCGGCGACGCCGAAGGTGAACGGCACGTCCAACCCGTGGCACGCGCCAAGCGCGCCGCCGCGCGCCGGGCTCGGCCAGGCGAATTCGTACAGGTAGCTGCGCCCACCACCGGCGGCGTGTCCCTCGGCGCACCACAGCGACGGCATCCGGAACACCTGGTCGCTGACCATCAGGGTGTACAGGTCCGCATCGCCGATACCGGGGAATCCGGTGCGGTACTCGTCGACCATCGACGGTGCGAGCCGCAGTCCTTGCGCCAACTCCGCCGGATCCTGTGCCTCGGCCGGCAGGTCCACCGTGAACAATCGGCCCTCGTCGGTCAGGTAACCGCTGATCAGGTCGACACCGCGGCCCGCGCCGCCGCGCAGCGCAACCCACGGCAGTTCGCTGAGCACTAAGCCGTCGAGGACGACCGCATACGGCGTGGCGTTGGTCCAAGCCGAGCGGTTCTGGTTCATCTCCATCATCGCGGGCATCTGCGCCCCGTGCACCGCCTCCGGCGGCAGCTCCCCGAGCGCCTCCGCGGTGGCACGCACTCCCAGCCTGCCGATGATCAGCTCACCGAGCTCGCGGCTTTCGTCTTCGTCGCAGAACAGGCTGCCGACGCTCTGCGCGATGGCGCGACGGAACAGCCCAGTTCCGGCAGAGCCGCCGAGCAGCGTGGCCACCGAGGTGCCGCCGGCGGATTCGCCGAAGATCGTCAGGTTGTCCGGGTCCCCGCCGAAGGCGGCGATGTTGTTGTGCACCCAGTGCAGCGCGGCGAGCTGGTCCAGGATGCCGCGGTTGGCCGGGGCGTCGGAGACCCAACCGAAACCCTCGTAGCCGACCCGATAATTCACCGTCACCACGACCACGCCGGCGCGGGCCAATCCGGCGCCGTCGTAGGACAGGGCGTCACTGGTGCCGCCCAAGAACGCGCCGCCGTGCAGCCAGACCATCACCGGCAGGCCGCCGCCGCGGTCCGGGGTCCACACATTGAGGCTGAGGCAGTCAGTGCTGTCGCCGGGATGCCACACCGCCGGGAGGCCCGGCACCATCGCCAGCTGCGGCACCGATGCGCTGAACGCCGAGGCGTCGCGCACGCCACCCCAACGCTCCGGGGCCAATGGGGCCTGAAACCGCCGCGCGCCGTCCAGCGGTGCCGCGTACGGAATCCCCTTGAAGACGCTCAGTTCACCGTCGGCGGTGCCACGGACTGCGCCGTACTCGGTCCGGACTACAAGATCCACGCCTCCATACAACCACCAGAACCCGGGCTGCGCGGGTCTAGGGCGATCGGCGCGGGTCATGCCTTACGACCAGTCGTCGAGTTCTGCCACCGACAGCGGCAACGCCGCACTGAACTTCTCTAGGTCCGGCAGCGCCGCGCGGTTGGCTTGCACGCCGACGTGCACAGTGTCGCGGTACTGCGACACCGCGAGGGACAACGCATGCCCGGGCGCCAGCGGGGCCACCGGGAAAAGCTCGGTCAGTGCCGCTCCGTTCAACGTGGCCGGGAGGTCCGGCAGCGGCACGTTGGTGATCACCGTGTCGAACAGCAGTGCCGCGCTCTGCCCGGCCAACGGGGTGGCCACCTGGTGCACGATCTGCGGCATCCGCCCGGCCAGCACCGGGAACGCGCCGGGCCCGCGCAGCGGACCCGCGCTCTTGTTGCGGCCCATGTCGGCCCGGATCGCCTGCAACCGCGCAACCGGGTCCGACTCCCCCACCGGCAGGTCGCAGAGGTAGCCGGAAAGCTGGTTGTTCCCACGCGTGTTGTTGCCGCGCCGCCGGCTAACCGGGATCAGCGCCCGCACCGGCAATTCGTCGAGCGGGTGTCCGCGGTCTGCCAGCCACCGGCGAAGCGCACCGGTGAGCACCGCGAGGACCACGTCGTTAGTGGTGCCGCCGTGCCGGGCGCGGATCCGCCGCAGGTCGGCCAGGTCGATCGGGATCAGTGCCAGGCGCCGCGCCACCGACGAGGAAGCGCGCAGCGGGGAATCCGGGAGCGGCACCCGCATGTTGCGCACCACCGACGAGGCGATGCTCAGCGATTCACCGGATTTCGACAGGGTTCCGCGCACCGTGTCGATCAGCTGCTGCGGTCGCCGGAGCAAGTCCAGCGCGCCGCCGCGCGGGCTAGGCGGTGCCTGCGCCGCAGGTACGAAGCCGTCGAGCAGCCCCAAACCCACCTCGACGGCGTCCCTGCCGTCGACCAAAGCGTGGTGGAACTTCACCAGCACCGCGAACCGGCCGCCGTCCAGGCCGGTGATCAGATGCAGCTCCCACAGCGGACGACGCCGGTCCAGGGGGTAGGCGATCAGGTCCGAGATCAGCTCGGCCAGTTCCTCCCGGCCACCCGGCGACGGCACCTGGTGGCTGTGCACGTGGTCGGCCGCATCGAAGTCGCGCGCTTCCGCCCAGCGGGCTTGGCCCGGGAGCCACGACTGGTCGATCCGCAGCCGTAGCCGCGCGATGCACTGGGCCCGCTCGGCCAGCAGCTCCATCAGCCGCACCCGGGGCACCGGTTCCGTCGGCTGGAACACCGCGACCGCACCGACATGCATCGGTGCAGTCTCCTGTTCCAGGCACAGAAACGCCCAGTCAAGCGCGTTGACCTCACTCATCGTCGCCATCGCCGTACCTCGCCGCGCAATTCGAAAACAGGTTTCGGACATCATCGATTCGGGACCGGAATAGCCAATTTGTCAGCCGCGTTACGGAATGGTTTCCGACCCCGAAACACCTAGCGACCGGCAGATCCGGGCGGCGATCTGATCCGCGAGCGTGTCGAATGATCGCCCGGCGGACGTCGCGGCGGGTTCGTTCTCGGCAGGCGGTGCGATCTCGGCGCCGAGGTCACTTCCGACGTGCGGCGCTGGCGGCGGCAATCCTGGTAGCAACGGCACTGACATGGTCCTTCCTGTCTGTACGGGCAACGTCCGACAGCGCCAGAGCCGCGACAACGCTTGCGTCACGGCACTCGGCGGCGCCGTTTTCGACCCGGTGCGCCGTTGCACTTAGGTCCGAATTGGACTGAGTGTGACTCGCTGGACTGAATTGTGCCAACCGAACGGGCGTCGACTTTAGCGAAAAAAGGAAAGATGAAACCGACGGTACTCGGAAATGGTGAATCGGCGCGAGCATTGATCGCTCCGGTGGGTGGCAATCCGGCCCGTGCCGGTCACCCGCAAGCGTGCGCGATAGCCGCCCGGAACGGTCCCGGCGACCGGCTTCGATGACCCCTCGCACCGACCCGTCCCGAAGCCGAAGCCTGTTCACGTGACCGAAATCACTCCAATTTCAAGATCGGCAAGGTGCCCGCCGGGCTGTACGACAACGAAAAACCCCGCCGCCCCCGGCGGTGTTCTCCGGGGGCGGCAGGGTTTCGGCTCGACGCGTCAGGCGGCTTTCAGGACGCCGTCGGAGAGCCCGAGGTTGGCCACCACCTCGCGGGTGGCCTTGGCCCGGTTGAGGCTGTAGAAGTGCAGCGCCGGCACCCCTTCGGCGATCAGCTTCTCGCACAGCCGGGTGGTGATCTCCAGCCCGGCCGCCCGGAAACCGGCCGCGTCCTCGCGCAGCGGGTCCAGCACCGCCGACACTTCGTCCGGGATGGTCATGTTGCTCAGCTGCGTCGTCATGCCCAGCACCCGCGGCGTGGTGATCGGCATGATTCCGGGCAGCATCGGCTGGTGGCAGCCGCGCTGCGCCAGCCGGTCCCGCAGCCGCAGGAAGTACTCCGGCTGGAGGAACATCTGCGCCACCGAGAAGTCCGCCCCGGACCGCAGCTTGTTGACCATGTGCACGGTGTCGGACTCCAGGTCCACCGAACGCGGGTGCATGTGCGGGAACGCCGCGACACCCACGCTGAAGTCACCGCACTCGCGCACCAACCGGACCAGTTCGTCGGCGTAGGTGATGCCCTCCGGGTGTGGGGTCCACTCGCCCATCGGGTCGCCCGGCGGGTCGCCGCGGATCGCCAGCACATTGCTGATGCCCTCGGCCGCGTACGAGCCGATGACATGCCGCAGCTCGGCGATCGAGTGGTTCACCCCGGTCAGGTGCGCGACCGGCAACAGGGTGGTGTCGCTGGCGATCCGGCCGGTGGTGCGCACCGTGCGGTCCCGGCTCGAACCGCCCGCGCCGTAGGTCACGGACACGTAGGCGGGATCCAGCGGCTCCAACTCCCGGATGGCCCGCCACAGCTGGCGTTCCTCCTCGTCGGACTTCGGTGGGAAGAACTCCACCGAGAACACCGTGCGGCCGGGGCGCAAGCGGTCAATGACCCGAGTCATCCCTGGTCTCCTTCTCCCCAACTAGGTCGTTTCCAAGCGGTGCCGGTCGCGTACCGCAGGCACGCGACCCACACCGCCGCGGACTCCCAGACGCCGCCTCGCGAGGCCGACCCGATGTGGTGCACAACGCTTGCACACGAGACGGGATCCGACAAATAGGCGAGGTCTGCGGTTCCGCCGCCCGCACCGCCGAACAAGTCGCGTGCGCAGACGTCCTCGGTCGATCAGTAGCGGTAGTGGTCCGGCTTGTACGGGCCGTTGACGTCGACGCCGATGTAGGCCGCCTGCTCCTTGGTGAGCTTGGTGAGCTTGACGCCCAGGGCATCCAGGTGCAGCCGCGCGACCTTCTCGTCGAGGTGCTTGGGCAGCACGTAGACCTGCTTGTCATACTCGCCCGGCTTGGTGAACAGCTCGATCTGCGCGATCGTCTGGTTGGTGAACGAGTTCGACATCACGAAGCTCGGGTGCCCGGTGGCGTTGCCCAGGTTCAGCAGCCGGCCCTCGGACAGCACGATGATCGAGTGACCGTCGGCGAAGACGTACTCGTGGACCTGCGGCTTGATCTCCTGCTTGCGGATGCCCGGGACCTTCTCCAACCCGGCCATGTCGATCTCGTTGTCGAAGTGGCCGATGTTGCCGACGATGGCCTGGTGCTTCATCTGCGCCATGTGCTCCGCGGTGATGATGTTGAAGTTGCCGGTCGTGGTGACGAAGATGTCCGCGGTCGACACGACGTCTTCCAGGGTGGCGACCTGGTAGCCGTCCATCGCCGCCTGCAGCGCGCAGATCGGGTCGATCTCGGTGACGATCACCCGGGCGCCCTGGCCGCGCAGCGACTCCGCCGAACCCTTGCCGACATCGCCGTAGCCGCAGACCACCGCGACCTTGCCGCCGATCAGCACGTCGGTGGCGCGGTTGATGCCGTCGACCAGCGAGTGGCGGCAGCCGTACTTGTTGTCGAACTTGGACTTGGTGACCGAGTCGTTGACGTTGATCGCCGGGAACAGCAGATCACCGGTCTTGGCCAGCTCGTAGAGCCGGTGCACGCCGGTGGTGGTCTCCTCGGTGACGCCCTTGATCTCGCCGGCGATCTTGGTGAACCGCTTGCCGTCGGCGGCGAGGCTGTTGCGCAGCGTCTCCAGGATGACCTTGTACTCGTCGGGGTCGTCGGCGGTCGGCTGCGGCACCGCCCCGGCGGCCTCGAACTCGACGCCCTTGTGCACCAGCAGCGTGGCGTCGCCGCCGTCGTCGAGGATCATGTTCGGGCCCTGGTCACCGAACTGGAACAGCTGGTCGGTGCACCACCAGTACTCCTCCAGCGTCTCGCCCTTCCAGGCGAACACCGAGACGCCCGCGGGCTTGTCGGGCGTGCCGTTCGGGCCGACGACGACGGCCGCGGCCGCCTCATCCTGAGTGGAGAAGATGTTGCAGGACACCCAGCGGACCTCGGCGCCCAGCGCGACCAGCGTCTCGATGAGCACCGCGGTCTGCACCGTCATGTGCAGCGAACCGGCGATCCGCGCGCCCTTGAGTGGCTGCGAGGCCGCGTACTCCTTGCGGGTGGCCATCAGCCCGGGCATCTCGTGCTCGGCCAATCGGATCTGGTGCCGCCCGGCCTCGGCCAGCGCCAAGTCCTTGACGGCGAACTCCAGGCCGTTGACCTGCTGCAGCTTCGCGCTCATGGTTTCCTTTCTCGTTTCCCCACGGGTACGGGTGTCGTACGGGTGAATCAGGTGTTGAAGTACTTCGCCTCGGGGTGGTGGGCGATGATCGCGTCGGTGGATTGCTCGGGGTGCAGCTGGAACTCTTCGGAGAGCACCACGCCGATGCGCTCGGCCGCCAGCAGGTCGACGATCTTGGCCCGGTCCTCGATGTCCGGGCAGGCGCCGTAGCCGAAGGAATACCGCGCGCCGCGGTAGCCGAGCTTGAAGAACTCCCGCACGTCGGCCGGGTCCTCCTCGGCCACCGAACCGCCCGAGGCCCAGCGGAGTTCCCGCCGGACGCGGCGGTGCCAGTATTCCGCCAGCGCCTCGGTCAGCTGCACGCCCATGCCGTGCACCTCAAGGTAATCCCGGTAGGCGTTCTTCGCGAACAGCTCGTTGGCGTAGTCGGCGATCGGCTGACCCATGGTGACCAGCTGCATCGGCAGCACGTCCACCTGGCCGGTCTGCTCGGCCTTCTCCCGGCTGCGGAAGAAGTCCGCCAGGCACAGGCGCCGGTCGCGCTTCTGCCGCGGGAAGAAGAACCGGTGCCGTTCCGGAGCGTCCGGCTCGTCCTTGTCCAGCACCAAGAGATGGTTGCCCTCGGTCACGCACGGGAAGTAGCCGTAGACCACGGCCGCGTGCTGCAGGATGCCCGCGGTGGACAGCTCGTCGATCCAGTGCCGCAGCCGTGGCCGGCCCTCGGACTCGACGAGTTCCTCGTAGGACGGTCCCTCGCCCTTCTTCGCGCCGCGCAGCCCCCACTGACCGAAGAACGTGGCCCGCTCATCGAGCAGCGCGAGGTAGTCGGCGACCGCGACGCCCTTGACCACCTTCGAGCCCCAGAACGGCGGCGTCGGCACCGGCGAGTCGGCATCCACATCCGATCGCGTGGTGTCGTCGTAGCCGGGTTCCTCGCCCTGCTCGGCTTTGCGCTTCTCGGCGATCCGCAGCGACCGCTCGCGGCGCGCCTTGCGCTCGGCCTTCTTCGCCGCTTCCGCCGCGTCTTCCTCGGGGGCGTCGCCGCGCTTGACCGACATCAGCCGGTCCATCAGGTGCAGGCCCTCGAAGGCGTCCTTGGCGTAGCGCACGTCGCCCTGGTAGATGTCGTCGAGGTCATGCTCCACATAGGACCGGGTGAGCGCCGCGCCGCCCAGCAGCACCGGGTATTTCTCGGCGATGCCCCTGGAGTTCATCTCCTCCAGGTTGTCCTTCATGATCACGGTGGACTTCACCAGCAGCCCGGACATGCCGATGGCGTCGACCTTGTGCTCCTCGGCGGCCTCCAGGATGGCGTTGATCGGCTGCTTGATGCCGATGTTGACCACGTCGTAGCCGTTGTTGGACACGATGATGTCGACCAGGTTCTTGCCGATGTCGTGCACGTCGCCCTTGACCGTGGCCAGCAGCAGCTTGCCCTTGCCGCCGGAGTCGTCCTTCTCCATGTGCGGTTCCAGGTAGGCCACCGCCGCCTTCATCACCTCGGCGGACTGGAGCACGAACGGCAGCTGCATCTGCCCGGAGCCGAACAGCTCACCCACGACCTTCATGCCGGCCAGCAGGTTCTCGTTGATGATCCGCAGCGGCGGTTTCTCGCCCATCGCCGCGTCCAGGTCGACTTCCAGGCCGTTGCGCTCGCCGTCGACGATCCGCCGTTCCAACCGCTCGAACAGCGGCAGCTTGGCCAACTCCTCGGCCCGCGAAGCACTGCTGGACTTCGCGGTCTGGCCCTCGAAGATCTGCATGAGCTTCTGCAGCGGGTCGTAGCCCTCGCTGCGCCGGTCGTAGACCAGGTCGAGCGCGACCTGCCGCGGCTCCTCCTCGATCTTGCTCATCGGCAGGATCTTCGAAGCGTTCAGGATCGCGGTGTCCAGTCCCGCTTCCCGGCATTCGTTGAGGAACACCGAGTTCAGCACCTGACGCGCCGCCGGGTTGAGTCCGAACGACACGTTCGACAGGCCGAGCGTGGTCTGAACGTCCGGATGGCGCTTCTTGAGTTCCCGGATCGCGTTGATCGTCTCGATGGCGTCCTTGCGGACCTCTTCCTGACCGGTGGTGATCGGGAAGACCAGGCAGTCGATGATGATCGCGGACTTGTCCAGCCCCCAGTTGGTGGTCATGTCCTCGATCAGCCGCTCGGCGACCCGCAGCTTCCACTCGGCGGTGCGCGCCTGGCCTTCCTCGTCGATGCAGGTCACCACGACGGTGGCACCGTGCTCGACGACCAGCTTCATCACGCGTTCGTACCGCGATCCCGGCTCGTTGCCGTCCTCGTAGTTCACCGAGTTGACCGCGCACCGGCCGCCCAGGTGCTCCAGACCCGCCTCGATCACGTCCGGCTCCGTGGAGTCCACCATGATCGGCAGTGTCGAGGCGGTGGCTAGACGGGACGCCAGTTCCCGCATGTCGACCGTGCCATCGCGGCCCACGTAGTCCACGCACAGGTCCAGCATGTGCGCGCCCTCGCGGGTCTGCGCCTTCGCGATCTCCACGCAATCGTCGTAACGGCCGTCCAGCATCGCCACGCGGAACGCCTTGGAACCGTTGGTGTTCGTGCGCTCGCCGATGTTGAGGATCGATGCGTCCTGCTCGAACGGCACCGACTGGTACATCGACGAGATCGACGGGATGTGCTCGGGCTCGCGCGCCTGCGGCGTCAACGGCGCGACCGCCTCGGCCACCGCGCGCACGTGCTCGGTGGTGGTACCGCAGCAGCCGCCGACCAGGCGGGCGCCGTAGGAGTTGACGAACCCGACTAACGCCTCGGCCAGCTCGTCGGGCTGCAGCGGGTACACCGCACCATTGGGGCCGAGCTGGGGCAGACCGGCGTTGGGCATCACCGAGATCGGGATCCGGGAGTTCTGCGCCAGCACCCGCAGATGCTCGCTCATCTCCGCGGGACCGGTCGCGCAGTTCATCCCGATCAGGTCGATGCCCAGCGGCTCCAGTGCGGTCAGCGCCGCACCGATCTCCGAGCCGACCAGCATCGTTCCGGTGGTCTCCACGGTGACCTGCGCGATGATCGGCAGCTTCCGGCCGGCCTGGGCCATCGCCCGCTTCGCGGCGACGATCGCGGCCTTGGTCTGCAGGAGGTCCTGCGAGGTCTCCACCAGCACCACGTCGATGCCGCCGTCGAGCATGCCCAGCACCTGCTCGACGTAGGCGTCGCGCAGCACGGCGTAGGGCGCGTGCCCCAGCGTCGGCAGCTTCGTGCCGGGCCCGACCGAACCCAGCACGAACCGCGGCCGCTCCGGCGTCGAGTACTCGTCGGCGGCCTCGCGGGCCAGCGCCGAGCCCGTCTCGGCCAGTTCCCGGATCCGTTCCGGGATGTCGTACTCGCCGAGGTTGGCCAGGTTCGCGCCGAAGGTGTTGGTCTCGATCGCGTCCGAGCCGGCCTCCAGATACCCCCGGTAGATCGAGGACACCACGTCGGGCCGCGTCACGTTCAGGATCTCGTTGCAGCCCTCTAGGTTGGCGAAGTCGTCCAACGTGAGGTCGAACGCCTGCAACGCGGTGCCCATGCCGCCATCGGCGACGAGGACCCGTTCGCCGATGGCGGCCAGGAACCCGCTCGGATCGTTCTGCCGGTCTGCCATGCCCGTACTACTCCTGTCCTCAGCGAAGCTTCGGCTGGACCTCGGCTGCGGCGGCGTCACCGTATGCCTCGGCGATGCGGGCGACGAACGAGTCGCGTTCCACCTCGTACTCCTGCGGTCCGTCGGTCTCCAGCGAGACTGTCGCCAACGTGCAGCCCAACTGCAACGAGCGCTCCAGCCCGAGGTCGTGGGTCAGACCGGCCAGGAATCCGGCGCGCAACGCGTCGCCGACGCCGGTGGGATCGCCCTTCTGCTTCTCCTTCGGGGGCTCGACCTCCAGGGTCGGCTCCGTCTTAGAGTCCACCTGGACGCCCTTCGGGCCTAGCGATGTCACCCAGATGCCAACCCGCGATAGCACCTCGGCGTGCGTCCAGCCGGTGCTCTGCAGCAGCAGCCCGTGCTCGTACTCGTTGGTGAACAGGTACTCGGCGCCGTCCACGAGCCGGCGGATCGCGTCGCCGTCCATCCGGGCCAGCTGCTGGCCGGGGTCGGCGAGGAACCGGTAACCGCGGTCGCGGCACTCCTGGGTGTGCCGCAGCATCGCGTCCGGGTCGTTGGCCGAGATCACCACCACGTCCAGGCCGCCGAGCCGGTCGGCGACCGGCTTGAGCTCGATCTCGCGGGCCTCGGCCATCGCGCCCGCGTAGAACGAGGCGATCTGGTTGTGGTCGGTATCGGTGGTGCACAGGAACCGCGCGGTGTGCTTGGTCTCCGAGACGTGCACCGAGCCGGTGTCCACCCCGTGACGCTCCAACCACGAGCGGTAGTCGTCGAAGTCGCGGCCGACGGCGCCGACCAGGGCCGAGCCGACGCCAAGCTGGCCGAGACCGAAGGTGATGTTGGCCGCGATCCCGCCGCGCCGCACCTCCAGCTCGTCGACCAGGAACGACAACGACACCTGCTCAAGACGATCAGCGACGAGCTGCTCGGCGAACCTACCGGGGTAGGACATCAGATGGTCGGTGGCGATCGAACCGGTCACCGCAATCCGCAAGGCAATACTCCTTCACCAGGGTCGGCGGCTGCCGCCGCCGACCATGTAGCTCAACTGGACCCCCGGGCCGGCACAGGAGAGTGCGGGACGCGGTCCCCACGCCCCGCAATCTGCCGCGACGGCTTCCATCGGTCGAGGTCAAATACCGGCGGCGCTCTTCAGTGCGGCCGCCCGATCGGTGCGCTCCCACGGCAGGTCGACGTCGCTTCGTCCGAAGTGACCGTACGCCGCCGTCTGGGCATAGATCGGCCGCAAGAGGTCCAGGTCACGCACGATTGCGGCGGGACGCAGGTCGAACACCTCGTTGATCGCGGCCTGGATCTTGACCGGGTCGACGTTTTCCGTACCGAAGGTCTCCACGAACAGGCCCACCGGGGCGGCCTTGCCGATCGCGTAGGCGACCTGCACCTCGATGCGACTCGCCAGGCCCGCGGCGACCGCGTTCTTGGCCACCCAGCGCATCGCGTAGGCGGCCGAACGGTCCACCTTCGACGGGTCCTTGCCGGAGAAGGCACCGCCGCCGTGGCGGGCCATGCCGCCGTAGGTGTCGACGATGATCTTCCGGCCGGTCAGGCCCGCGTCGCCCATCGGGCCGCCGACGACGAACCGGCCGGTCGGGTTCACCAGCAGCCGGCTGTCGGAGGACTCCAGGCCGACCCGCTCGATCTCCGGGTCGATGACCTTCTCCTTGATGTCGCCGGTCAGCATGCCGTCGATGTCGATGTCGGCGGCGTGCTGGGTGGACAGCACCACGGTGTCCAGCCGCACCGGCTGGTCGCCGGCGTACTCGATGGTCACCTGGGTCTTGCCGTCCGGCCGCAGGTACGGCAGCACGCCGTCCTTGCGGACCCGGGTCAGCCGCCGCGACAGCCGGTGCGCCAGCGCGATCGGCAGCGGCATCAGCTCGTCGGTGTCGGTGCAGGCGTAGCCGAACATCAGGCCCTGGTCACCGGCACCCTGCTTGGCGATCTCGTCGAGCACGCCCTCGACCCGGGATTCGTGCGCGGTGTCCACGCCCTGCGCGATGTCCGGGGACTGGGAGCCGATCGCGACGTTCACACCGCAGGAGGCACCGTCGAAGCCCTTCGCCGAGGAGTCGTAGCCGATCTCCAGGATCTTCTCCCGCACGATGGTCGGGATGTCCGCGTAGGCGTCCGTGGTCACCTCGCCCGCCACGTGCACCTGCCCGGTGGTCACCAAGGTCTCCACCGCCACCCGCGAGCGCGGGTCCTGGGCCAACAACGCGTCCAGCACGGCGTCGCTGATCGCATCGCAGATCTTGTCCGGGTGTCCCTCGGTCACCGACTCACTGGTGAACAACCTGCGGTTGATCTCACTCACGACTGCTCCTCACCTCACAGCTGATGCAGCATTGATCCTTGCGTACGATAGTGATGTTCCCCGGCATGGGGGGAGGGGTTCAGGCGCGGGCGTGGATAATGCCCCAAGCGAGGTTGCCTGCTTTTCCACCGGCCACCCAATTCTTCAGCCCGGTTTTCATCTTGGTGCGGTACTCGTCGCTGATCCGGTCCGCCAGCTCCGCTTCCTGGCTCTCCAGCACCTCCAGCACCCGCGCGTAGTGCGTCGGCAGGTGCTCGGTCAGGTCCTCGAAGTCGAAATTCTGCAGCCCGAGCCGGGCCAGCTCGCGGCGGTAGAAGCCGGGTGAGCCCATCGTGTCCAGGTTGAGCCGGTCTAGGATCGGCCCGAGGTCCTTCATCCTGGCGCCGTCGGCGGCCATCGGATCGGTGAAGATGAAGGAACCCCCGCCCTTGAGCACGCGGGTCACCTCTTCCAGCACCCGCTCCCGGTCGCCGCTGTGCAGGATCGCATCCTGCGACCAGACGATGTCGAAGGCATTGTCCTGGAACGGGATGTCCTCGAAGGAACCGTCCTTGACCTCGATGAGCTCGTCCAGCTTGGCGGCGCGGTTGAACTCGACGTTGCGGGCGTTCTCGACCTCGCTGAGGTTCAGGCAGGACACCTTGCAGCCGTAGGTGCCGGCCAGGTAACGGGCGGCGCCGCCGTAGCCGGAACCGATGTCCAGGATGCGGGTCTCCGGAGTAATCCGGACCTTGCCGGCCATCTGCTCGACGGTGCGCCGCGAGGCGGCGTCGATGTTCTCCTCCGGGGTCCGGTAGAGGCCGACGTGAATGTCGTTGCCGCCCCAGACGTGGTAGTAGAAGTTGTCCGCGTCCTCGGAGTTGTAGTAGTCGCGGGCGGTGTGCACCGCGGTGGAGTACACATCGGACAGTTCTTCGTCCGGCCGGTACTTCTTCTCCGCCACGTGGATGAAGAAGTCCGGTTCGGAGTCATGGTAGGTTTCCTGGAAGTCACCGTAGGTGTCGATCCGCTGGAAACCGACCTCACGCATGAGCCGCCGCATGTAGTTCTTCCGCAGCGGATACATGTTCAGGAAGAATTCAGATTTATCCGGGAACGTGTACTTGAACCGCGCCAGCCCCTCGTCCACGTAATCGGGCTCCGCGGAAACGTCCTCACCGGCGTAGTAATAGGTGTGCTTCGAGGAGAACCCGCTGTCCAGAATCGAGTCATAATTGCGCTGATCGATGATCAAAACGCCGTCGTGCTTGAGCATCGCGTAGAACTCGGCGAGCGCCTTGCGCCGATCTCGCTCGGAGAACAGGTGGGTGAACGAGTTGCCCAGGCAGATGATCGCGTCATATTCACCGTGGACGTCACGATTCAGCCAACGCCAGTCGGCGTGCACCACGCGCAGAATATGCCCGCCGTAGGTAAGCCCGTTGCTGAATGCCTTGGCCAGCATCTGCGGGCTGCCGTCGGCACTGACCGCCTCGAAGCCCTCCTCCAGCAGCCGCACGGAGTGGAACCCGGTGCCGGTGGCCACGTCGAGCACCGAGCGGATGCCGCGGGCCTTGAGCTGGTCGATGAAGAACGAGCCCTCGCTCTGGTAACGCTTCTTCCAGTCGATCAGCTCATCCCACTTTTCGACGAAACCGCCGACGTACTCGTGGGTGTAGTGGTCAGATTCGCGCACTTCCAACGGGTTCTCGCCGAACACCTGCTCCTCGCGCGCCACCAGATCAGCGGTATCCGGCGATCCGGGGCGCTCGCTTGAGGCAAGATCGTCCACGCTCTTGGCCATTCTTCACTCCCACCACTCACGTTGGTCATGCGCCACCGCAGGACTCGGGTACGCACAAATCCGTGCCCCGAGATCGTCTCGTGGCCGTGTAGGGTCGCCACTGCGAAAAAGGCAACGCCAGGACCGGCGCGGGCAGCCGAGAAATGCTCAAGGCCGCAACAGCTACGCCGATCACGCCCGGTCGGCACCTTTGCCAACCAGCGCTGACGCGATATTTCTGCGTCGGTTAACCAAACTAGGCGAAGGAGATCGCAAAGCAAGCGTACGAACGTGTGACACTAATCACTGAAATGCGATGATTGCGTGATTGGGATTGTCACCCTGGGTGAAAAAATGCGCCGCTACCTGCGCCGATTCAACGCATTTTCGGAACAGATAACAATCACGCAAGTGCGGAACGTCAGCAAACTGTGTATACTAGCGCGCGCACCCCGTACCACAACAACCGAAAATTGCACAACCGCGAGTGCCGACAAAAATGTTAAGACTAGGCGTCGGGGCGGTTGACTTTTCTGTTTTCAGTATTTCCTATCGCGCCGCGGAGCACGGATGTTACGATGCCCGCCGCTCCGGCGCGAACCATTTTCGTACCGCCAGGCCCGGCCCACCGGTCTTCATCCACTGCCCTCCCCCCCGTCAGGCTCGCACCACGTTCCCCCTGCTGAGACGCCGGCGGGAAGATCATCGCCGGATCAGCTCAGGAGAAAGTGTGGCACGCGCTATGAGCACGTGCCACCGCAAAATCCCCCGTCCGGAGTCAGCCCGTCAACTCCGGGAAGTCCTCTTCGCGGAATTCGCCCTCGGCGCCACCCCCCGACCGGTGCAATTCGTTCTCCCGGCCGCGTAGTTCCACACGCCTGATCTTGCCGGAGATCGTCTTCGGCAATTCGTAGAACTCCAGCCGCCGCACCCGCTTGTACGGGGCGAGGTGCTCACGTGCGAAGCGCAGGATGGACAGCGCCGTCTCCCGCGTAGGTTCGTGCCGCCCGGCCAGAACCACGTAGGCCTTCGGCACCGCGAGCCGGATCGGGTCCGGTGACGGAACCACCGCCGCCTCGGCCACCGCCTCGTGCTCCAGGAGCACGCTCTCCAGTTCGAACGGCGAGATCCGGTAGTCGGAGGCCTTGAACACGTCGTCGGTGCGGCCGACGTAGGTGATGTAGCCGTCGGCGTCCCGCGCCCCGACATCGCCGGTGTGGTAGTGACCTGCGCGCGTCACCTCGGCGCTACGCTCGGTGTCGTCGGCGTAGCCGGTCATCAGGCCCACCGGCCGCGGCTGCAACGCGAGGCAGATCTCCCCCTCATCGGCGGGCTCGCCGGTGACCGGGTCGAGCAGCGCCACCTCGAAGCCGGGCAGCGGGCGGCCCATCGAACCGGGCCGGACCGCTTGGCCGGGCGTGTTGGCGACCTGCACGCTCGTCTCGGTCTGGCCGAACCCGTCCCGGATGGTCACCGACCACGCGCGCCGCACCTGCTCGATGATCTCCGGATTCAGCGGTTCCCCGGCACCGACCACTTTGGACGGCGGCGTGGCCAGCGTGCTGAGATCTGCCTGGATGAGCATCCGCCACACCGTCGGCGGGGCGCAGAAGCTGGTGATGCCGCAGCGTTGCATTTGCGTCATCAGCCCTGCGGCGTCGAAGCGGGTGTAGTTGTAGATGAACACCGTCGCCTCGGCGTTCCACGGCGCGAAGACGTTGCTCCACGCGTGTTTCGCCCAGCCCGGCGACGAGATGTTCAGGTGCACATCACCCGGCTCCAACCCGATCCAGTACATCGTGGACAGATGACCGACGGCATAGGACACATGCGTGTGCTCGACCAGTTTCGGTTGCGCCGTGGTGCCGGAGGTGAAGTAGAGCAGCATCGGGTCGTCGGCGCGGGTGGGACCGTCCGGCGTGAACCCCTCCTCGGCGGCAGCGCTGTCCGCATAGGATTCCCATCCCGGGACCGACTCGCCGACGGCGATGCGCGTGTAGTCGCCGGGCACGTCGGCGAACTTCGCCGCATCGGCCGACGTGGTCACCACGTGCCGCGCCCGACCGCGGTCGATGCGGTCGCGCAGGTCGGCCGGGCCGAGCAGCGGGGTCGCCGGGATGATCACCGCGCCCAGCTTCATCGCGGCCAGGATCGTCTCCCACAGCTCGACCTGGTTGCCGAGCATCAGCACCAGCCGGTCACCGCGGGACACACCGAGCCCGCGCAGCCAATTGGCCACCTGGTTGGAACGGTGCGTCATGGCGCGAAACGACACCTGGTGCTCGCTGCCGTCGGCGTCGACGATCCACAGCGCGATGCCGTCCCGCCGCTCGCCGATCGTGTCGAACCAGTCCAGCGCCCAGTTGAACTCGGCCGGCCGCGGCCAGTCGAACTCGGCGCGCGCGGTGTCGTAGTCCTCGCGGTGCCGCAGCAGGAAGTCCCGGGCGGCCCGGAACTCCTCGGTCGCGGTGCCTTGCTCGGGTGGAGAATTGACCGTCACGTGCACTTCCTCCTGGACTCGGCAGCTTCGCCGGATTGCTTGAGCGGGCCAACAACGTAACCTCAGGAGCCTTACCGATCCATGCCGCTTGCTCCGATTTGCGGAGGTTCTTTCGCCCGCGTTGACTGTGCGTGCGGGCATGGTCATTGTTGTCGATTAATGGTGATTTCCCGTCACCTTGCCGACAAGTCGGTCTGGAGGCACTTGTGCTGCTGCGCGCCCTGCTGCTCACCACGCTGTTGGCCACCGCATCGGGGATTCCCGCAGCCGCCGCGGCGGCCACCCCGTGGCGCCTCAAGCCGCCGCCGCTGACCACGCCGTGGACCGACCAGGTCGGGCCGGACAACGCCCTCCCCGAATATCCGCGCCCGCAGCTGACCCGCGAACGCTGGTTGAACCTCAACGGATTGTGGAGCTACGGCGGCGGATCCACCCCACCGGCCGAGGCGACCGAGCAGATCCTAGTGCCCTATCCACCCGAATCCGGGCTTTCCGGGATCCAGCGCCACGACGACCACATGCGGTACCAGCGGACCTTCGCGGTGCCGCCGGACTGGGCCGGGCAGCGACTACTGCTCCACTTCGGCGCGGTGGACCAGAAGGCCGAGGTGACGGTCAACGGCCGGACCGTAGCGGTGCACGAAGGCGGCTACACCGGGTTCAGCGCCGACATCACCGACGCGATCAAGCCGGGCACCCAGCAGGAACTCGTGGTGGTCGTCGAGGACCGCAATGACGCCAACCCGTATCCGGTGGGTAAGCAGCGCAACAAGCCCGGCGGGATCCTCTACACCGGGGCATCCGGCATCTGGCAGACGGTCTGGCTTGAGCCGGTGCCCGACGCGCACATCGCCAAGCTCGACATCACCCCGGATCTCGGCGGTTTCAACCTGACCGCAAGGACTTCGGCACGCGCGGGCGAGCGGGTCGAGGCCGCCGTCCTGGACCCCGAGGGCCGCGAGGTGTCACGCGCGAGCGGTCCGGCCGACGAGGCATTGCGGCTGCCGGTGGCTGATCCGCACCTGTGGACCCCCGAGGACCCCTACCTCTACAACATCTCGGTCCGGCTCCTGGGCAGCGATGGCCGGACCGTGGACGCGGTCGGCAGCTACGCCGGGTTGCGCACCGTCGAGCTGCTCAAGGACCCACAGGGGCGCCCGCGGATGGCGCTCAACGGGCGGATCCTGTTCCAGCACGGGCCGTTGGACCAGGGCTACTGGCCGGACGGGATCTACACCGCGCCGACCGACGAGGCGCTGCGGTTCGACCTGGCCGAGACCAAGCGGCTCGGCTTCAACATGGTCCGCAAGCACGTCAAGGTCGAACCGGCCCGCTGGTACAACTGGGCAGACCGGCTGGGCCTAATGGTGTGGCAGGACATGCCGTCGCTGCCGATCGATCTCACCGACCCGCCGGGCAGCAACCCGCCGCCGAATGAGCAGGCCCGCGCGCACTTCCGCAGCGAGCTCACCGCGATGATCGACCAGCTGCGCAGTGTCACGTCGATCGTGGCGTGGGTGCCGTTCAACGAGGGCTGGGGCGAGTTCGAGACCGCGGCGATCGCCGAGCTGGTCCGGCACACCGACCCGACCCGGCTGATCGACGCCAGCAGCGGCGTGAACTGCTGCTACTCGCTGCCGGACAGCGGCGCGGGCGACATCTACGACGACCACACCTACGTCGGGCCGGGCAGCCCCGAGGCGCGCGGGGCGCGGGCGTCGGTGGACGGCGAGTACGGCGGGTTGGGGCTGGTCGAGGAGGGCCACCTCTGGCCGGGGCAGCCGGGCGCGTACGAGATGACCACCAGCCGCGCCCGGCTCACCGACCGCTACGCCGAGGTCAGCCGCGACCTGGCGCGCATCGTCGAAAGCCGCGGGCTGTCCGCGGCGATCTACACCCAGACCACGGACGTGGAGAACGAGGTCAACGGGTTCTTCACCTACGACCGACGGATCCGCAAACCCGATTTGGACGTCGTCCACGCCCACAACCGGGCAGTGATCGACGCGGGCACCCTGTGACGATCGGCGGACCGGGACGATCGGCGGACCGGGACGATCGGCGGACCGGGACGATCGGCGGACCGGGAGGACTGGCGGACCGGCCGCCCTTCCGGCCACAGTGGAACGGGATCACGATGGGTGATCGGCGCTTGGCCTCGTCATCTCCAGGAGGTTCAGGATGCGACGCATAACTCGACGAGCCGCACTCGCCACCGCGGCGGGTGCGACCACCGCCGTCACCCTCGCCGGGCAGACCGCCGCTCAGCCGCCCGGCAGCGCGCAGACCGCGAACGGTCGGCTGTACGAGATCCGCTCGGAGCGGCAGCGCGCGGTGATCGCCGGGGTGGCGGCGACGCTGCTCTCCTGGCAGGTCGACGGTGTGGAGCTGCTGCTGACGCATCCGGCCGACGACGTCGGCGAGGGCTACCGGGGCAAGACGATCCTGCCCTGGCCGAACCGGATCGACCACGGCCGCTACACCTTCGGCGGCCGCGAATTGCAGGTTCCGATCAACGAGCCGAAGCGGGATGCGGCACTGCACGGGCTGATGAGCTTCGTGGAGTGGCAGCCGGTGCGGCACGACCGCGACGGCGTGGTCCTTGAGTACCTGCTCCCGCCGCAATACGGCTACCCGTTCCGGTTGGCGTTCCGCATCAAGTACGAAGTGGACGCCACGGGAGTGCGCAGCACGCTGAGCGCGAAGAACGTCGGCAGCACCGATGCCCCGTTCGGCACCGCCAACCACACCTACCTCGCCGCCGGTGGGGACCGCATCGACGACATCGTCTTCGAGCTGCCCGCCGACACCTACTACCTGGTCAACGACCGGCTGATTCCGACCGGCACCGCCCCGGTCGGTGGAACCGAGTACGACTTCCGGTCGCCGCGGCGGATCGGGTCGACCGAAATGGACACCGCGTTCACCGGCCTGCGCCGCCGACCCGGCGGCGAAGCGGTGGTGCGGTTGGCCCGTCCGGACGGCGTGACGGCCGAGCTCTGGGTCTACCCGACGCACGGCTACCTGCAGGTCTACACCGACGACAGCCCGCCGACCGACCGGCCGAAGCGAGCCGGGATTACCGTGGAGCCGATGACCTGCGCGCCAAACGCGTTCGTCACCGGCGACGGTCTGATCGTCCTGCGGCCGGGCGAGTCCCACTGCGGTAGCTGGGGTTACCGGATCGCGGACTGACCGGCCGGATCCGCACCATGCCGGTGCGGTGCCGCCGCGGCCGATGATCGGCCGCTTCGCCGACCAGTACAGTGGCCGGGTGGCCGAGTACATCCAGATCCCTACTCCTGCCGGGAAGTTCGACGCGCTGGCGGCCGGTCCCGAGGACGGCCGTCCGGTGCTGCTGCTGCACGGCTTCCCGGAGGCGGCGGTGCAGTGGAGCGAGCAGTTGTCGGTGCTCGGCGGTGCCGAGTGCTTCGCGGTCGCCCCGGATCAGCGCGGCTATTCCCCCGGTGTGCGGCCGCAGCAGGTGGCCGACTACCGGATGGAGGAACTCCTCGGCGATGTGCTGGCCATCGCCGAGCACTTCGGCTGGCAGCGCTTCGACCTGGTCGGACACGACTGGGGCGCGGCGGTCGCCTGGACGATGGCGGCGGCGCACCCGGACCGGATCCGCACCCTGACGGCGGTCTCGGTACCGCACCTCGACCCGTTCGGCGACGCGGTGCGCAACGACGAAGACCAGCACCAGCGTTCGGCCTACACCCAGGCCTTCCAGTCCGCCGGTGCGGAGAAGGCGCTGCTGGCGGACAACGCGAAGAAGCTGCGCCAGATCTACTACCCGGGCGTGCCCCAGCACCACATCGACGACTACGTCCAGCGGCTGACCGAACCGGGCGCGTTGACGGCGGCGCTGAACTGGTACCGCGCCACGCGCCTCGGCGGCGGCCAGATCGGCCCGATCACGGTGCCGACGCTGTACGTCTGGAGCACCGAAGACGTCGCGATCGGATCGACGGCCGCCATGGCCACGGCCGATCACGTCACCGGCCCGTACCGGTTCGAAATGCTGGAGGACATCTCCCACTGGATCCCGGAGGAGACCCCGGAGACCTTCACCCGCCTCCTCCTCCAACACCTGGTGTCCCATCCGGAATAAACGCCTGTGGCTGGGCGGAACCGCCGGCGGCGTCAGTCGAGGGTGGGTAGGGCGTCGGCGAGGAAACCGACGAACTCGCCGCCGATGGCTTCGAAGACCGTTGGGTCGTGACCTCCTGGGCGCATCGTCACCACCGGGGTGTTCGGGTGTTGCTCGACCAGGCGGAGGATTCCGGGCAGGAACGGGTCTTCGTCGCCGGTCCAGACGCCGACGGGCACGTCCGCCAGGTCTTCCAGGCGCCGCAGAGGATCGACACTCTGCCACTCCTCTTCCGTGGCGAAGGCGTTCTTCTCCCGCATGTGATCCCAGGTCAGCGGCAGGGCGGGCGCGACATCGGCCACCGCCGCAACCGGTTGGCCGGACCGGTTGCGTTCGGCCGCGTAATTCAGCGCGCCGAAGCCTCCGGTGGAGATGCCCGCTACCGCGAACGGCAGCCCGTCGGCGTTGCCCATGCCGCGTTCGCGCAACCAGCGCGGCAGCTCTTCGTGGAGCATCGCGGCGAGTTCGCCGTTGGCTGATCCGTCGTTCCAGTAGGGGTTGTAGCCGCCGTCGACGACGGCGAAGCCGAACGGCGGGATCGAGCCCTCGCGGTGCAGTCGCTCCAAGGCCGCGAGCGTGTCGTACGGGATTGGGGTCGGTCGCACGCCGTCCCGGCCGTGCAGGTAGAGCACGATCGGCAGGTCCACAGTGGACTCCAGTCCGGCCGGATACGCGAGGTAGAGCTGCACCGGGGCCTGGCGGTGCTCGGAGTGCACGTACTCCGCCCGGATGACCGGCACATCCTGTGCCGGCAGAGCCGGTTCGACCGCCGGTGCGGTTTGGGGCGGTGTCGCGCAACCAGCCAGGCCCGCAACCAGCAACGCCGCCAGCGGCAGGCGACGCCGTCGGAAGGTCCGTTTGCGCGCCACGCCACCTCCGTAGTCCGGTTGATGCGGTTCAGCAGCGTATCGCCCCGTTCGACCGTTCCTTGGACCGCAGGGGGCGGCGAGCAGGGCAGCAACTGCCAATCCCGCGCCGTAATCGCACACCACGAACCCGCCCGCACCATCGCCACCCTGCCGTCGGGTCTCGTAGCTGATTTCATTTCATCATGGGCGGCTTCCTTTCCGCTTTATTTATGAAGTGTGGTTGAGACCGGGCCGTCTGGGCGGTGTCGACCTTCATGTCCGGATCCTCTCGAACCGCGTAAAACACGGCCGTAAGTTCGAATCCGAAAGGCTCCAGCAGGGGCAAGCCACATTTCGATATGCCCACTTTCAGTCCGGCTACCGGAGGTGCCGCCACTACTGCCAACGGGTGAATATGCGTGGTCATCTGCGGCCCTCAGCTGCGCCTTCGCTGCTCGACCAGTCTCGCGTGACGGCCGACACTTGCCGGATGCTTGATCACGCGAGTAAATTCTAGATCACCACTGGGGCGGTTACTGGCGTGTTCACATGCGTCAAAGGGGGACTCATGACTTCCACGGGATTCGGGCGCGCGCGGCGCGGCCACGATCTCCTGTGATCAAGCGAGCTCGGCTTAGAACAATTTTCGCGATTTCTCACGGATAACCCGATTTCGGGTTGTCCAGCGCCGCGCGCGATTCGGCGTCGGCGCGCGAACGGACTACTTCCTGGGGGCTACACCTGTGCAAACCAACGAAGCCCTGCTCGGCTTCGGCGCGCTCGTCGACCTGGTTCGGTCCCGGCAGGCTGACGTGTGGGAGCCGTGGCTGCCGATGGGCGATCCCGATCCGGCCTCCGACGGGCCAGTGGCCGCGCTGCTGCGGCTGATGCACCACGGTGAGCCTGCGCCCGCAGCGGCGCTCGACGCCGCGGCGGTGGACTTGCTGCTCGGCAGCGGGTTCTGCACGGAGGAAGGCGACCTGCTCGTGCCCGGCCGGTTCCGCGCGACCGCCTTCCGCGGGCTGGTCGTGGCCGCCGACCGCGACTACGGCCACGGCGGCGACGAGGTGCATGTTGGCAACGAGTCGCTGCGCTACACCGCGGCCGTGCTGGCCGCCCGACCGCGCGGGCGGGTGCTGGACGTCGGCTGCGGCTCGGGCATCGCCATGCTCGCCGCAGCGCGCACCGCCGATGAGGTCGTCGGGCTGGACATCCTGGACAGCGCGATGACCGCGACGGCGATCTCCACCGCGTTCAACGGGCCGCCCGCGCGCTGCCGCGCCGAGCGCGGCGACTTCCGCGACATCGGTTCCGGCGACGTCGACTGGGTGATCGCCAACCTGCCGGGCGTGCCAGTGCCCGACGGGCTCGCCTACCCCGCGGCCGGGGCGGCGGGCGCCGACGGGCTGGCGCTGATCCGCGCGCTCTGGGAGTGGTTCGCCGGATCGCGCGCGCGGCGACTGGTCATGCGGTTTCAGTCCCTGGGGACGGCGAGCGAGCCGATGGCCCTGGACGAGTTGGAGCGCATCCTGCCGCCGGACGCCGACATCTCGGTTGTAACGGACTCCACGGTGCCCGTCCTGATACGCAACGCGATCACGGCCGCGCGCGCCGCGCAGCTGAACCCGGGGCACACCGAGGCAGAGGTGCTCGACCTGCTGCAACGCGCTTGCCTCGACCGGGGTTGGGACCACTACCACTGCTCGACGCTGCACGTGACCCGGGCGGGCTCCGGAGTCCGGCGGCACGTCCTCGGCGGGGCCGACCACCGGCCCGGCGCCCGCTACCGGGCGGGCGCGGAAACGGTGTCCGATGTGGAGATCGCCGCGGCCACCGGGCTGCGGCTGCGCGAGTTGCCCGACGAGTTCTGGTCGCTCGACGGCTCGGCGGCGACCGCGCTGGTCGTGGACCGGCTCCCCGAGGTGCGCGCGGAACTGCGCGACGGGCGCAGCCCCTTGGCCATCGCCGCGGCGATGGCGGGCGACGACGCGCCCCAGCAAGCCGCGCTGTGCCTGGCGCTCTCTCTGGTCGCGCGGGTGCTGTGCGACCGCAAGGCCCTAGAACTCCGCGGTGGCACGGACCACCCGAGCCCGGTGAGGAACTTATGGCTGGTGCCTGGGAAGTAATCGACTCCATCGACCGCGTGGACGCCGAGGAGTGGAACCGGGTCGTTGCACTGTCCGGCGGCTCGGTGTTCCACACCCACGAGTGGCTGCGCTCCTACGAGACGGCACCGCCCGCCCCGCTGTTCGCCGTGCGGCACCTGCTCTGGCGCCGGGACGGGGAACTCCGCGCGGTCGCGCCGATGTACGAGGTAGCCGAGGACCCGCACTACACCGGCTACGGTCCGGACTACGGTTTCGACCACCCGATCCTGCACACCCGGATGCTGGTCGGGCACTCCTGGTACTCCTACTTCAACGGCATCTGCTCGCTGGACCCGGCCCCGGTCGTCGCCCCCGGGCTGGTGGCCACCATGGGCGAGGTCGCCGAGTCCTTGGACACGCCCCTCTACGGGTTCCCCGGCGTCCCCGAGGGCGACGCGTTAGGCCCGGAGCTGGCCGCGCGCGGCTTCACGCCGATGTACACCGAGGCGGCCAGCGGGGTCGACTTCGCCGGCACGGCCGAGGCGCACATCGCGCGGCTGCGGCCGAAGGTGCGTCGCGAGTTCGGCAGGCTGGTGCGCCGGTCGGAGTCGCTGGGGACGCGGGTCGAGTTCGCCGCGGACCCCGACCACCTCAACCGGTTCGCCAAGCTGGTCGAGGACGTGTGCGCCCGTCACGGCGTGCCGTCGATCAACCCTCCGGAGAGCCTGCGCAGCATTTTCGAGCACCTGCGCGACCATGTGCATTTCACCACGGTGTGGAAGGACGACCGGCTGCTCGGCGGGTTCGTGCTGCTGCACCACGAGTCCACTTTGTACGCCTGGATCGCCGGGCTGGACTACGAGCACCACAAGGAGTACGGCACTTACCACGTCCTCTACGCCCACACGCTGCGCCTCGCCGAGCGGTTGGGGGTGCGCCGCATCGAGATGGGCCGCAGCATGTACGGCTTCAAGGTGCGGATGGGCTTCCATCCGAGACTGCTGGTCTCCTGGTTCCGGTCGGGCACCGAGCGCGGCCGGGAGCTCCTGGCCGACGGCTCGGCGGTGCTGTCCGCGGCGGTGCGCACCCGCGAGCGGATCGCCGAGGCGTACCTGGCCGACAAGGCCGCTCCCCCCGCCGAGTTCGTGGGCGCGCCCCGGTTCCGCGCCGAGGCGGGGCTATGCATGTGACGGCGGTGTGGCACCGCTGGCGGACCGCGCTGCTGGCCGGTCTGGTGCTCGGCGTGGTCTTCGGGGTGGTCGAGGGGTTCTCGATCTTCTACTCGGCGTTCGTGGTCGACCTCGGGCTCGACCGCGCCGACGCCTCCGGCATGTACGCGTTCTACCTGCTGACCAGCGTGCTGGCCGCGCCGCCCGGGGCCCGCCTCGTCGCCTGTTTCGGCCCGCGGCGGGTCATCGCCGCGGCGTTCCCGGTGTTCGCCGCCGCGGTCGCCGCGTGCGCGCTGCTGAGCAGCCTGTGGCAGTTCTACGCGATCTACGTCCTGGTGCTGGCGGCCACGACGACCCTGCTGGTGGTGGCTAGCCAGGTGCTGATCAGTGCCTCCTACGACCGGGACCGGGGCAAGGCGACCGGCATCGCCTACGCCTGCCTCGGTGTGGGCGACTTCCTGCTGTTCACCGTGCTGGGCTTCGTCGTGGAGCAGGCGGGGTGGCGGGTGGGCTACCTCGCGGGCGGGGCATTGGGCCTGGCCGGGGCGCTGGTCTTCCTGCGCGCCAGCCGGGGCCTGGGCGGTCCCGCGCCGGCCCTGCCGGCCGAGAAGCCGGTCGAGCCACGGCCACGGCGCCCGCTGGGCAACCCCGTCCTGTGGCTGGCCTGCACTGCGGCGCTGGCCGCGAGCGTGACCGACTTCTTCACCTTTCAGACGGTCGTGCCGTACCTGACCTCGCAGGGCTGGGGCACCTCGCTGTCCGGCTTCATGCTCGGCCTGGCCGGGCTGAGCTACGCGGCCGGACAGTTGGCGGGCGGCGCGATCTCCGACCGCTGGTCCCGGGAGCTGGTCGCCGTGGGCAGCGCCGCGCTGTTCCTGGCCGGCCTGGTCGTGCTGTGGCTGCTGCCCGGCCCGCTGCTGCTGACCGGCGCGGTGGTGCTCCTCGGGTTGTCCGTGGGCTGCACCATCGGCTGCCGGGTTGCCGCGGTCGGCGACCTGTTCGCCGGGCCCACGCTGAGCGCGGCGACCGGGACCGTCCACATCGCCAGCGCCATCGGCTCGGCCTTCGCGACCTGGTTCGGCGGGCTGAGCTACTCCCTGACCGGCCACTACGGCTGGAGCTTCGCCGTCGCGGGCGGGTTCGCCTGCCTGTGGGTGGTGGCGCTGGTGCTCGCCGCCCCGCGCCGGGCTCGCCGCGCGCTCCCCGCGACCCCCGAACCGTTAGCCGCCGGATGACCGCCGTGAACCCACACAAAGGAGGCACGCACGTGGAGGTCGAACGGGCCCACGGACTCACCACCGGCCGGGTCACAACCGCCGAGGCGCTGGCGGCGCGCTGGACGGCCCGTTCCGCCGACGTCGACCTGGTTCGCGTCGTCGACCCGGCGCCCTCGGACTGGGCGCGGCTGGCGCGGGCCGGGTTCGCGGTCAAACCCGCGTGGATCACCTGGCTGTCGCCGACCTGCGGCTCGGAGGAGGAGTTTCTCAGCCGGCTGTCGGTCAACGAGCGCCGCAACGTCCGGCTGGGCTCGCGCTTCACCTCGGAGAACGGCATCGAGTTGCGGACGACCGACCCGCTAGACCCGGAGTCGTTCGACGCGTTTCTCGTCCTGTACGACCGGCAAATCGCCGGGATGCGGTACGGGGTCCCGTTCGCCCGCCAGCAGCGCGAGGACATCCTGGACCTCGGCGGGGACTACTTCCTCGTGCGGGCCGTCGACGGCGGCGCCCTGCTCGGGTGCTGCGTGTGCTGGAAGCGGCCGGAGTTGTCCACGGTGCAGATCCGCTTCGTCACCACGGCCGAGGACAGCAGGCGCAACCGGCTGGTGCGGGCCATGTACATGCAGGTGTTCCAGGCCGCCCGCGAGCTCGGCTTCGGCACCGTCTCGCTGGGTACCGACCCCGCCCTCTACGGCCACATCGCCAAGCCCGGCCTTTTCGGCGCCAAAAGCAGGCTGGGGTTCACCCCGATCCCGGCGCGGATGTTCGCCTCCGACGACGAGCCCGACGAGGCCGTCCGGGTGCTGCGCCTGTCCGCCCTCACCGACCCGTCCCTGCTTATCTCCTACCACCTGCCCGCCGACCACGCCGAGCCCGTGGACGAGAAGACCCCGCTGCGGCTGGACGTGCTCACCGCGGGCCAGGAGGTCGATACCAGCCCCTACCGTGCCTCGTTCCTGGCCGAGGTCGGGGTGCGGCGCGTCGGCCACGGGTGATCCGCCCGGGGCCGACCGCCACCGCAGTTGCCGGAGCCGAACCATCCATCAAGGTCCTTGAAGGGGACTACTACGCCATGTCTATCGAACTGAGCGTCACACCGCGTTTGGAGATCGACTCGACCAGCCCATACTGGCATCGCGACCAGCCGACGACGACCGCGTTCCGGGTCGACCCCGGCCACGCGCGGCTGCGGGCGGCGTTCCCGGGGTCGTGGTCGCGGCTGGTCGAGGTCAAGTCGCTGCTCGACTGCTACGCCATGGTCGACGCCGGGGTCACCCCGCCGGGCGACGGGCCCGACGGCGTGCGACTGGAGCTGGCCCGCCGCGTCGCGGGCGCACTGTGGTCGGTCGCCGAGATCGAGCGCGCCGGGGGCCGCGCGGCCCTGGCCGACACGGTCTCCGCGTCGGCCGAGCTGTTCGCCCTGTACGCGGCCACCGGCGAGTGGAAACCGTTCATCGTCGAGCCGCCCACGGGCGACCAGCCGTGGCTCTACTGCGGCAGGCTCAGCACGTGGAGCCCGCGGACGGCCCGCGACCCGTTAAGCCTGCTCGTGGTCGTCCCCGACGCCGACCGGCAGCGGGTGATCACGGACACCGACGCCGCGTTCGCCACCGTCACCGACCTCGCGGGCCGCGCGCTGGGCGGGCCGGCGCGGCTGTGCGACGAGAAGCCGGACATGCACATCGGCGAGCTGGTCCTGGTGGGCGGGGAGTCGGCCTTCGGGCACAAGAACTTCGCCCACTTCTTCCCGCTGGAGACCCCCGGCGGCTCGGTGCTGGGCCGCGACTTCACCGTCGTGTTCGGCAACGTCTTCGAGGAACGCGTCGGCCGGTGCTCGGTGCCGCTGCTGCGTGCTGCCCTGGGTAACGAGCCCGCCCGGCACGCCCCCGGCCGGTTGGTCGACAGCCTGCTGGTGTGGTTCCGCGGCCACGACTTCGGCCACTTCTGGCGCCGCGCCGACCGGCCGGATACCGGGGCGGCGGTGCGCGAGGAGCTGGGGCCGTTCATGGCCATGGCGCTGGAGGAGACCTACGCCGACTGCCACGGCGTGCTGACCGCCGCGGCGCTGAGCGACCGCGACGACTTCGGGGTGGCGTTCTGCGCCGAGCACATCCGGTACCTCTCGCGGCGGGCCAGCGACTTCGCCGACAGCGTCGCCGCGACCCTGGAGCTGGGCTGGCTCGGCGAGCGCGGGATCACCCTGCCCGCGGGCTCCAAGGCGTGGTTGGCCCAGGCCGAGCCCGCGATCGCGGAGCTGATCAGAACCATCCACGCGGTGCTGTGGGAGGGCGACCGGGCGGGGATCGACCCGCTGTTCGACGCGATCGGGGCCGGGCAGCGCGCCGCGGCCCGGTTCGAGGGCAGCCTCGCCAGCCACCCGACCGATCTGTCCTACGTGTTCGCCTGACCGGCGGCCGGCCCGGGGCGCGCCCAGCGGGGGCACCCCGGGCCGGCGTCCACTGTGGAAGTCACGCCGCTCTGGCGTGCCTACCCGGCGGCAGAGAACGACACTCACACCATCACCGGCGCGACGTCCCGCACCACCAGCACGACCGCCAAACCGACGAAGATCAACGCCGACAGGGCCGTCATCACCGCCTGCCCCCGCACTCCGACCTTTTTCCCTGACCCGGCGACCGCGAACGCGATCACCGCTTCCAACCCCGAGGCGACGCCGAACCAGGTCACCGTGAACAGGACCACCCCCGGCAAGCCCCCCACCTCCTGCGCCCGCACCATGCTCGGCGTCCCCGTCGCCACCCAGAACGTCCACGTCAGCGGATTGGCCAGGTTGCTGGCAACCCCCTTCCAGAACGCCCACCCCTCGATCGGCTTGCTCCCACTACCCCGCCACAACACCCGACTGTCCCGCACGGCTTGCGCCGCGAACACCAAGAACAACACCGCCCCCACCGCACTGACCCAGACCTGGGCCTCAGCCACCGCCACCATCACCCAGGCGAACGCCAACGCGGGCACCAGCAGCACCAGATCGGCCGTCGCCGACCCCAGGATCACCTTGAAGCTGTCCCAGAATCCCCGAGCCGCCGCCTCCTGCAGGATCGTCACGAAGATCGGCCCCACCGACAACGCCGCGCCGACCCCGAGCAGCGCGCCCAGCCAAAGGATCTCCCCCATCACCCACCACTCCCCACGCCGGGCGGGCAAGGCTCGGCCAGGTGTGCGCCCCCGCGGATCTCCTTGAGTGTCAACAAAACGATGGACGACACCGTCCGGGTCACCCCGGGCAACGCTCTGATCTCGGCCAGCAGAGCCCGCAATTCGTCCGGCGACCCAGTACGCGCCTTCAGGACGTAGCTGTCCTCCCCATCCACGTCATGGCACTCCACGATCGCCTTGCTCTCCCGCACGTAGGACTCAAACGGCTCCTGCTCGTCGTGCGAAGCCACCGTCCCCACCCGGATGAACGACACCAGCGCCTGCCCCACACTCCCCGGCGCGACAATCGCGCTGTATCCCCGAATCACCCCCTCGCTCTCCAACCGCTTAACCCGCGCGTACACCGACGGCCCCGTCAACCCCACAGCCTTGCCAAGAGCGGCGTGCGTACTGCGCCCGTCCTCCTGCAGCAGCGTCAACAACTGCAGGTCAACCTCATCGAGTTGAGTCACAGATCGTTAGCCTTTCACCGCTAACACGAATCTTTCCTAGGACAATAGAGTAGGATACAAACGACTCGTTGACTACCGGGCAGTACGGGTGAAGCACCCCGGTGAGCGGTCAACTACCTCGGCAGCGGTAGTGCGGCAAAGGACCGCTCGTTAGCACGAACGCTCACGAGCGGTCACGTTTCGAACCGTGAGTCCCTCCGGACCGTCGCCAAAGGGACTCACGGACCCCCAGCGGTCAGCCCGCGACGAGCATTCGTTCGTCGTCGAGCAAGTTGTGCCGCATCGCGAAGGACGCCGCCTCCAACCGGGAATGCACACCGAGCTTGGTCAGCACGGATTGCACGTGCGTACGCACCGTCGTGGGCGCCACGCCGAGTTGCTTGGCCATCGCCGTGGTGTGCGCGCCGTCGACGAGCATCCGCAAGCACTGCCGTTCTCGCGCGGTCAGGTGGGTTGCGAGCCGACGGGCGTCGGTCGTGCCGGCCAGCCGAGGTGCTCGCGAGGCGGCCATTTCGACGACGACCTCGCCGTCCATGACCCCGCGAATCGCTCCGCCTAGCACCGCCAGCCCGCACATCTTGTTCACGTACCCCGCGGCCCCCTTCCCCAGCGCGTCGCGCATGCCCTGCACGTCTCCGTCGGCGGTGAGCACCAAGACCTTCGTGTGCTCGCCCGCGTTGAGGATCTCGCCGATCACGTTCAGCCCGTCGCCGTCGCCGAAATACCGGTCCAGCAGGCAGATGTCCGGCTGGTGCTCCCGGACGGTCGCGACGACACCGGCCATGTTGTCGGCGGTGCCGACGATGCGGCAGCCGTGCCGCGGCAGTGTCGCGACCAGCGCATCGACGAAGATCGTGTGATCGTCGCCGAGTACCAGATCCACCATGTCGTCGTTGCCCCCTCGATCGCCGTGCTCAGGCCGCGCAGCCGGGCGGAAACACCAGCCGCGCGCGGGTACCCCGGCGCGGCGCCGGGTCGATTCGCAGGTCGGCCCCGCAGCGACGCGCCAGGGCCAGCACGATGCCCAGCCCGAGCGAGGACGAACCGCTCGGCCCGTTGCCGAAACCCGGCCCGTCGTCGGTGATCTCGATGCGCACCGCACCAAAGTCGCCGCGCCGCACGGCCACCGCGACACGTCCGCCGCGCCCGGCGGCCCGCACCGCGTTGTCCACCAGATTCGACACCATTCGCCACAGCAACGTCTGGTCGGTGCGCATCCGGAGGTTCTCGGCTGCGTGCAGCGTGATCTCGGCCGGTCCGGACAGCGATTTAACCGCGACGAGCTGGGCCAGCAGATCGCGCGGCGCGAAGACCTCCACGACTGGTTGCGCGGCCCGCAGCTCCACCAACTCCTTGAGCCGGTCCAGCTCCAGCTCCATCATCTGCAGCCAGCGGACCGTGTCGCCGGGCAGCGATGGGTCGCCGCGCAGCCCGTCCGCGAGATAGGACAGCGTCGCAAGTCCGTGCCCGAGATCGTGCAACAGGCTGTGCAACTCCGTGCCACCTCGCGAACCTGGACCCCGAGTTCTCGTGTGTCCAGGCGGTCTTGCCGAATCGGTCATCGTGTGCACCGTGACTCCTCTCCCCCGCAGCAGTCTGTGCTACCCGGCAAATCGGATGGCCCGCGCGCTGTGTTGCAGCTATTCCCCGAAGGTGTCTGCGGCTACTCCTCGTGCGGAGCGCGACCGGACTCCAGGCACGAGGAAGTACCGTCCCTGCGGTAACCCCACTACCGTCCGTCATCGGCCCTCGTACGCTCCGACAAGAGCATCAGCGAGCGCCGCGACCCCGTAGCGGCCGTCCACCCGGGCGCGGGCCGTGGCGGCCAGCCGCTCGGCGACGTGGGGCGAATCCAGCAGGTGCGCCACCGAGGCGGCCAGCAACTCGGGGCGCCGGGGCGGCACCAGCAACCCGGTCTCACCCGGGGCCACCACGTCGCTGACCGCGTTGACGGCGGTGGCCACCACCGGCACCCCGCACACCATGGCCTCGACGATCGCCAACGGCAGCCCCTCGTAGCGGCTGGGCAGCGCGAACACGTCGAACGCGGGCAGCAGCTCGGCGACGTCATCGCGCTCACCCGCCAGCACCACGCGGACGCCGCTCGCGGCGATGTGCGCGCGCATCCGCTCGGCCAGCTCCCCGCCGCCGACCCACACCCCGACCACACCGGGGCGGCCCAGGGCTCGCAAGGCGGAGACGAAGTCCTCCGGGGACTTCTGGTAGGTCAACCGTCCGACCGCACCGACCACGACGTCCGTCGGCGCCAAACCCAGCTTCCGCCGCGCAAGCTGCCCGGCCCGCTTGGAACGCCTGGGCGCGTCCTGGTCGACGGCCACCCCGATGGTGCGGATCCGTTCCGGGCGGACCAGCCCGAGACGCAGCGCCTCGACCGCCACCCCGTTGCCCACGCACAATGCGAAATCGGTGATCCGCCCGAGACCACGCTCGATCCCGACGTAACCACGTCGCCGGAACCCGCTCTGGAACTCGTGGAACGGGAATCCGTGGTAGGTGTGCACGATCCGGCCGACACCGGTCCGCCGCGCCGCGATCCGGCCCACTGCACCGGCTTTCGCGCAGTGGGTGTGCACGACGTCGAAGCGGCGCCGGTGCAGCAACGCCGTCAACCTGTGCAGGGCGAATAGGTCGTGACCCGGTGAAATGGGCGCACGCAGCGCAGGCTCGACAATCACCTCCAGCCCGGCGGCCTCGGCGTCGGCCACCAGCTGGCCGGAGCCGGCGATCACCGCGACCTGGTGCGTCGCCGGATCCAGTGCTTTCGCCCCGCGTAGGGCCATCACGCCGGCGCCGCCTTCCAGGCGGGTGATCACCGTAGCCACCCGCAACGGCCGGGCGCTCATCGCTCGGTGTTCCCGTCCGCCTCGGCGCCCTCGTTCGCGTCCAATCCGGCGGCGCGGGCCACGCTGACCGCCTCCAGCTGGCTGTGCACCCGGAGCTTGGCCAGGATGCTGCGGGTGTGGGTGCGGACTGTTTCGGTGGAGATCAGCAACTCTTCGGCGATCTGGGCACCGCGCTTGCCGGCGACCATGCCGGAAAGCACGTCCCGCTCACGGTCGCTGAGCACATCCAGCGGCCCGTTGCGCTGCTCCGCCCGCACGGTGTCCTCACGCAACTCGCGCAGCACCGCGCCGAGCAGTTCCGGCGGGTACCAGCTGTGGCCGCGGCACACCCCATGCAGCACCTCGGTGAGGTCCTCGACGCTGCTCTCCTTGCGCACCCAGGCCGCCGCGCCCGCCCGCGCGGCCTCGACGGCCCGCCTGGCGTCGCGGACCCCGGTCAGCACCACGATTCCCGCGGTGGGCCGGATTTCCCGCAGGCGGCACACCAGCCGCCCGGTGCCGGTCCCGGCCGCTTCCACGTCGAGCGTGATCACGTCCGGCCGGGACCGCTTCACCACATCGAACAGTTGCGGGTCGCTGGTGGGACAGTGCCCCACGACCCACAGGTCCGGAACCTCCGCCAGCCGGGCGCTGAGCGCCTCGGCAAGCATGAGCTGGTCATCCACCATGAGCAGTCGCACCATGTCCACCGACCCAGCATGGACCGATCCGTCCGGTTGCTCCTCCCTCAAATGCACGAGAACAGAACCCCGTGGCCGCACGAGATGCCCCCTCGGGTTCAACTGGCCGAAAGGTCCGCTGGCGGCGGAACGGGGCTGGTCACCGGATCGATCGCCCGTCGGCCCGGGCTGCGCCAGCGGCCCGAGGACTTGGACAGCCAGGCCCCTGGGATCGCATACAGCGCGACCGCCGCGTCCAACACCCGCAGCATGAGGAAGAAGCAGCCGAACAGCAGGAAGCGCGGCTGGCGCTGCAGCAGTGCCACGATGCAGGTCAGCATCAGGTCCGGGATGAGCACGCCGAACAGCAGGCTCGGCAGTGTCGCGAACCCGGCGATGAACGCATGGACCTCGCTCACCCCGGGCACCGCCAGCACTCCGCTGAACAACTCCGGCACGACGAGCACTGCCGCTACGAACGGCAACAGCACCAACAGCACGCTGCTGGTCAACATCTCCATTAGTAGCAACGCCAGCATCAGGCTGAACAGGTTGACCCGCGGCGGGTGCAACCGAACCGTCTGCCACAGCCCCAGGGCCCAGCGTTTGCACTGCTTCACGTAGTCCTTCAAGTTGCCCGGGTCCTGCGTCGCGGCCACGGCCGACGGCGTGAAACCGACCTTGCCGAGCCGCTTCTGGTAGACCTCGAAGGTCATGTTGAAGTCCTCGATGACCAGCCCGGGCGGGTTGACCTCGATGTGCGGCAGCACCGAGGTGCGGTACATGCTGGCGAAGCCCGGCACGATGTGGGTGGCGTTGACCCGCCGCCAGGTCTGGCCGAACTTCAGCAGGTACTGGGTCATGGTGTAAATCCGCTGCCGGTGGAAGGCCACCAGCTTGCCGATCGGCCCGAGCGCGCGATCCTGCCACGATGTCTTGACGCAGCCCGCCACCGCGACCACGTCGGGATCCTCGAACAGCGGCAGCGCCGCCCGGAAATATCCCGGATCGACGTGCGTGTCGGCGTCCAGCAGCATCACGACCTCGAACCGTCCGGCCAGGTCGAATCGGCGGATCGCCTCCTGCAACGCGCCCGCCTTGCCGACGTTGCGCGCGGTGCTGATCACGTTGACCCCGCAGCCTTGCGCGAGTTCCACCGTGCGGTCGGTCGAGCCGTCGGAGACCACGTGCACGTTCTCCGGCGGCACGAGGGCCGTGATCGCCTGGATGCTGTCGACGATGACGGTTTCCTCGTTGTGCGCGGCCATCAGCACCGCCACGTCCTCGACCCCCGGTCGCCTCGGCGGATCGGTGAGCAGGCGATACCGCCCGCTGACGGCGCTCTGGTCGGCCGGCGCCGTCTTGCCGCGGCGCTGCCACCAGCGCCGGGTCGAGGTGTCGAGCACGCGCATCAGCCCGATCAACCCCCACAAGGTGAAGTTAGTGCCGAACACCGCGATGGCCAGCACCCACCAAGGAATCATCCCGCCCTCCGGATCCGCGCGCCGCTCAATCGTCGAGCGGCAGGCTCTGTTGCAGCTCCCGCCACGTGTCGGTGTCTTCGTAGCCGTACATCCACAGGTAGACGCCGCGGATCCCAGAGCCGCGCGCCGCCTCGAACTTCGCCTTGGAACTGGCGGTGTTCTCGAACCACACCTCGTGTTCGCGCCCGTGCGCGTCGGTGTACCGGAACCACGGCGACTGGGTCGGCGGGTCGTAATTGACCTTCGCCCGGTGCTCGGTCGCCAGCCGGAACGCCTTCAACCAGGTCAGTGCGGTGCCGTGGCCGTCCACCCAGTCGTAGCCGTAAAGCGGCACGCCGAGCACGACGCGTTCCGGCGGGATCTGGGCTTTGGCGTAGTCCAGCACTTCCCGGATCCAGGTGATCGGCGCGATGGAGCCGGGCGGCGAGGTGGCCCAGTGGAAGTCGTAGCCCATCAGCCGGACCTCGTCGGCGGCCCGGCCGATCGCGGCGTAATCCTGCGCCACGTTGCGTTCGTCGTACCCGGCGTCCGAGGTCTTCGCGAACACCGCCACCGACAGCGTCTTACCTTCCTCGTCCAGGGCCTTGCCCAGTTCCGTGACGAAGGCGGTGAACACCTGCCGGTCGCCGGCGCGCAGGTTCTCGTAGTCGATATCGATGCCCGCGTAGTCCTCGCGCTTGACCAGCTCGACGATCTCCTCCACGTGGTCGTGCCGCTTGACCGGGTCGTGCAGCATCCTGGCTACCGGCTCGTACTCCCATTTTCCGTCCGTGATGTTGGCCAGTGACGGGACAATGGGAATGCCCGCCTCGCGCAGTTGCTCGATCCGCCAGCCGATCTCCGCGGTCTGCTCCGGCGGATACTGGTTGGTCAGGCTGCTGTCCCGGCCCAGTCCGTATATCCAGGGCGAGACCTCGTTGACGGACTGCTGGTTCTGCACCACCATCGACATGCCGTTGTCCAGGTTCCAGAACGGCAGCGACGCGACGATCAGCGAACCGGGCTTCGCCGGCCCGGTGTCCCGGGGCATGACCATCAACGTGACCAGCAGCGCCGACAGTGCGATCAGCGCCAGAAACCACAACGAACCGCCGAATCGGCGCGAGGTCCGGACCCGGGGCGTGCCCCCCGGATCGTCCGAAGTGGACGTCGGGTTCTCGCGGCGGCGCCGCCACCGGAGGGCCGCCGGCCGAGCCCATGCAATGCGCCGCCGCTTCGTCTCGGTGCTCTGCTGCATGCCTGCTCCCCGCCTCAGGCCGTCACGGCTTTTCCGGCTAGCACCTGTTCGTCGATCACGGCGCTGATGATGTCCTCCAGCGAGTGATCCGGGCGGAAGTCGACCAGCTCCCGCGCGCGGGTGCAGTCCGGGACACGTCGCTGCATGTCCTCGTAGCCCGGCCCGTACGCCTCCTCGTAAGGCACTTGGATCGTGCCGCTGCGTGAGCCGGTCATCGCGATGATCCGGGCCGCAAGTTCCTCGATGGACACCTGCTCGGTGCTGCCGAGGTTGACCGCCATGCCCTGCGCCGTGTCCAGCAGCGCCAGCCGTACCAGCGCCGGCACCACGTCCGCGACGTGGCAGAAGCAGCGGATCTGCTTGCCGGTGCCGAAAATCGTCAGCGGTCGCCCCTGCAACGCCTGTCCGACCAGCCGCGGGATGACCATGCCGTACCGGCCGCTCTGCCGCGGCCCGACCGTGTTGAACAGCCGCACGATCACCGCTTTGAGCCCGAGCTCCCGGACGTAGCAGTAGGTGATGCTCTCGTCGATGGACTTTGCCTCGGCATAGGTCCAGCGCGATTTCAGCGGCGAGCCGATGATCCGGTCGTCGCCCTCGGCGAGCCCGATCTTGGTGTTCTTGCCGTAGACCTCGCTGGTGGAGGCGACCAGCACCCGCGCGTCGTGCCGCAGCGCGGCATCCAGCACGTTCTCGGTGCCGTGGATGTTGGTCAGCATGCCTTGCAAGGTCCGCTCCTGGATGACGAACGCGCCGACCGCGGCGGCCAGGTGGAACACCACGTCGGCATCGGCCATCACCTCGTCCACCACGGACCCGTCCAGAATGGTGCCCGTCACGAACCGCAGGTTCGGATCGCCGATCGGGAGGTTTTCGGTCCGCCCGGTACTCAGGTCGTCGAGCCCGATCACCTGGTGGCCGTCCGCGAGCAGCCGCTCGACCAGGTGAGATCCGATGAAACCGGCCGCGCCGGTGACCAATGCGCGCATCACGGCCTCCCCACCGCAACGGCGCCGCCGCGCCGCTGCCACAGTCGCGTGTACAGATCGTCGATGCGGTCGGTGACGGCCTCAATGCCGTAGGCCTGCCGGATCGCGGGCTCGTCGGCACGGGGCCGAGCGGCCATGATCTCGGCGGCGATCTCCGCGCGCATCAGCTCGGCATGGCCGGGAATCTGGCGAGCCCGGTCGGTGTCGATGCCGATCAGGGCCGGGCAGGTGGTGTAGAGGACCGGGATCCCGTTGGCCATCGCTTCCAGCACCGAGAGGCCGAAGGTCTCCTGCTCGGAAGAGGCGATGAACAGGTCCAGGGCGGACAGCATGGCGGCGACGTCGTGCCGCTCGCCGGCGAAGATCACGTGCTCGGCCACGCCGTGCTCGCGGGCCAGCACCTCCAGCCGCGCCCGGTCCGCACCGTCGCCGACGATCAGCAGTTTGGTCTGCTGACCCAGCAGCGGCACCATCGCGTCGATCACCAGGTTGAACCGCTTGTTCGGGTCCAGCCGCCCGAGCACGCCGACCACGTAGGCGTCTTCACCGATCCCGTGCTCGCGGCGCACCCTGGCGCGCTCGGCGGGGTCGAACTCGACCCGGCCGAAGTCGACACCGTTGGGGATGACGGTGATCTTTCGGGCGGCCATGCCCCAGTTCCGCAGCCGTTCGGCAACGGTTTCCGACACTGCGATCGTGGCGTCCGAGCACAAGTCGGTGCCGAGGTAGAGGGCGCGAACGCCGAGCGTCATGCGGCGGCGTTCCAGGTGGGTTTCGCCGATGGAATGCTCGGTGGAGACCACCACCTTGGTACCGGCCAGCCGGGCCGCGAGCCGTCCGTACACGCACGCCCGGTACAGGTGGGTGTGCACCACGTCGTAGCCGCCGTCGCGGATCACGTCGCGCAGCCGCAGCACGGTGCCGACCTGGGTGTTGCGGGTCATGCCCAGATCGCGCACCCGCACTCCGTCGCCGGTGATCATCTGGGCCACGTCGCCAGGGTTGTACAGCGAGACCACATCGGCCTCGTGCCTGGTGTGCTGCAGAATCGACCGCAGCTGCAGCTCGGCCCCGCCGACGCCCAGCCCGGTGATCACGTGCAGAACCTTCATCATCGTCCCCTTCGAGGTTTCGCGGTCATCCTTGGTAGCGGTGGGTGATGCGTATGTGGTGAGCTGACGCCGGTTGGCCGATGCCGGGCACAGGTGGGGCGGCCGTCGACTTTCCCCCTGCCCGGCGTTGTGGCCGGACTCCGATCAGCGCGACGGCCCGGATCACGATCGCGACCGTCCGGGCCACGATCACCACGTCCCACCACGGCGACCAGTACTCGATGTACTGGTTGTCGAACCGTGCCCGGTCCGGGATGGACGTGTCGCCGTGCAGACCCTGCACCTGCGCCCAGCCGGTCATGCCGCCGGGAATCCGGTGCCGGTCGGCGTAGCGCGGGATCTCCCGCCCGAAGCGCATCGCGTAGTACGGCCGTTCCGGGCGCGGCCCCACCAGCGACATCTCGCCGCGCAGCACGTTGATCAGCTGCGGCAGCTCATCCAGGTGTGTGCGGCGCAGCCACCGCCCGAGCGCCGTGCACTGGTCGGCGGTCACCGCCCAGCACCGGCCGAGGTCCCCGTCGACCTCGAATTCGGTCTTGACGCTGCGCAGCTTGATGACGTCGCTGGTCCGCCCGGCGCGCGTTACCCGTGGCTGGCGGAAGAACGTCCGGCCCCGGCCGCTCAGCCCGACCATCGCGGCCAACAACGCCAGCAACGGCCCGAGCACCACCAGCATCAGTCCACTGAGGACAATGTCGACGGCGCGTTTGACCAGCGCGCCCGCCCGGCTGTGGCCGAAGCGGCGCAACGGGATCAGCGGTACGCCCCAGAGCTCGTCCATGCTGGCGCGCGGCAGCGCCATGCCCAGTTCGTGCAGCCGAGGCACGACGCACACGTCCGCGGCCAGCGGGCGGCAAGCGCGGATCACCGCGACCAGATCCGCATCGCGGCCACCGTCGGCGCAGACGAGCACCCGCGTGATGCCTTGCGCGGCAACGACTTTCGCCAGCTCGTCCGCACGACCGAGCGACTGCGGCCGCAATCCGAACTCGGGACGCTCGGTCGCCATGTCGGCGATCTCCCCGGCCAACGAGCCGGTTCCGAGGATCAACGTCGGCTCGTTCAGGATCCGGCGCCGGTATCCGGCCCGCAGCGCCGAGTACAGGCCGGCGCGGGCCACGAGCAAGCCGACCGCTCCCCAGACACCCAGCATGAACAGGGCGCCGCCGGAGAACCACGGCAGCAGCACCACCAGCGGTGCACCGGCCGCGATCGCGAGCTGCGGCAGTTGGTCCGACACCCGCAGGCAGATCCGCAACCGGTGCTGGCCCTGCGCGGCGAGCACCGCCAACGCCGCTAGCGCGTAACCCGCTCCCAGCAGCCAAGCCGCGCCGGTGAGCGGGATCAGCAGCGCCAGCACCGCGATGTCGACCGCGGGCAGCAACCAGCCCCGAACCTGCCGCCGGCCCCGCGGCCGCGCGTGGCTCGCCGCGAGCGGCCACGACGGTGCCACGGCGGGGTCGGTCACGCTCACCCCGCACTTCCGACGACAACCGGTCTCGCCGTGGTCGCGGTGAGCCGTTTGGTCATCATCCGCACCGCGTAGTCGGCGCCGTAGACGAACCGCATGACCGGTCCGTGGCTCGGCGCCACCAGCGGCCCCGCGAAGTACAGCCCCGGCACCGACGATTCGAAATCTCGGCCGACGCGCGGTGTTCCGTCGATCGTGTGGATCGCCGACCGCAGCCGGTGCGACAGCATCGGCAGCCGGCTGAGGTCCGGCGGGTAGCCGGTGGCGCTGATGATGTGGTCCGCGGTGAACTCCCGGATCTCGCCGCCGACGCGGACCCCCAGCCGCACCTGCTCGCCGGTGGCCTTGGCCCACTCCAGCCGGTGCCCGACGTGCACCGGGAGGCGGCCTTCGACGCGCTCCCGCAGCCACCAGCCCCCGGCCGGGCCCAGCGCGGTGCGTGCCCGGTCCACCCGCACCGACCTCGGCAGGTGCCGGAACAGCTTCGGCTGCTCGGAATAGAACCAGGTGGACAACCCCGAACCCAGGCCGGCCTCCGGCTCGCGCATCCGGTGCCACAGCGGGCGATCCGGCAGCAGCGGTTTCCCGTTCCACGCCACCCTCGGCGCACGCGCCACCAGCCGCGCGTTGGCGCCGTTCTCGTGCAGCAGTGCCGCCGTCTCCAACGCCGACTGACCAGCGCCCACGACGATGACGTCCTGTCCGTCGAAGCCGCTCAGGTCGTCGTGCACCGAGCTGTGCGTGCAAAGCTCGGCGGGCAGGTCCGACAGCATTCCCGGAACCCGCGCGAAGAACTCGACGCCGACCACGACCACGACCTGGCTCGCATCGACGTGCTGTCCGTCGCTCAGCGTCAGCTGGAACCGACCCGGCCGCTGCTGGATGTCGGCGACCAGTAGCTCCTCCACCTCCAGACCGCGGCCCTGCTGGAACCACTCGCCGTACTCGACGAAGTTCTCCAGCGACACCGGCACGCCATAGTCCGCGTAGCGGCGCCCGGCCTCCAGGCAGAAGTTGCGCAGTGTGTGGGTGCCGTCCGGGTCGGACAGGTTGGAGGCGAAACCCTGCGACTTCAGGTACATGCCGCGCGGCATGTGGGCGCGCCACAGGTTCATCGGCAGCCCGAACTGCCGGTAGGACAGGCCGGCCCGGCGCAGGTGCGCCGCCAGCGACAGGCCGTAAGGCCCGGCTCCGACGATGGCCACATCGACAAGATCGCTCATCTGTACTCCTCGAACAGCCGCTCCCGGCGGCGTCTGGTCGGATTCCCCGAGTCGTGGTTACGTCCCGGGACGTACTGGGGTTCGGCCAGCTCCGGATGGCGGATGCGGCGACGCCACGGCCGGGCCACCGCGCGGCAGACCATCCAGGTGCACATCAGGACGAACGGCAGCAGATCGTCGCGAGCGAACCAGGCGACCTCGTCCACCCGCCGCACCGATGCCAGCCACGACCGCAGCCCGAGCTCACGGCGCCGCCAGTACCGCAGCGCCGAGATCGGGTCGTAGTTCTCCACCAGGAACCGCCGGCCGACTGGTTGCCGACCGGCCCGGATCTGCTGCCCGGTGAGATCCAGGTAGGACGCGAGTGCGACGTCCATGCCGGCGCTGTCGCGGAACAGCCGGAACTGGGCGCCCAGTCGCGGGTTGAAGTCCAGCAGCTTGTAGCGCCCGTCGCGGGCGTCCCACCGGAAATCCAGGTCCACGATGCCGCTGAACGCAAGCTTTTCCAGCAACGTCGTGGCTTCCCGCAATAGCTCGTCGTTGTCCTCGCAGCGCCCCAGGCTGGTCAGTCCGGCGTGCGCCGGATAGGAGCGCTCCTTGACGCCGGTGAAGGCCGGGCGGCACACCGATGCGGCGTCGCAGTAGCCGTGGAAGAACCAGTCGTGGCCGCGCCCGCCGGGGATGTACTCCTGCAGCATCAGTCCGCCGACAGCGGCGGGCCCGCAGCGCTGGTAGACCTCGACGAGTTCGTCGGCATTGCCGACGATCATGGTGCTGCGGAGCTTTCCCTTCCGCGGTAGCCACGGCGCGGAGAGCTTCGCCACCAGCGGAAATCCCACCTTGTCGGCGAAGTCCAGCGCCTGGTCCCACGCGCCGATCAGTGTCGCCTCCGCGGATGGCACATCGAGCTGGCGGCACAGCTCGTGCATCGAGTACTTTCCGGCCACCTGGCGCGGCAGGTCCCGAGGCGGTTGCGCGAACCGGAAGTAGCTCGCCAGCGCGCCACCGTGCTCGGCAAGGAAGATCGCGGCGGCGTCGTCGGTGGGGATCAGCACCGACGGACGCCCGATCCGCTTGGCGAGCTGCGCCAGTCCCTCCAGGATCAAGCCGTTCTCGGTCGGGTCCGGGCTCCACAGCCAGCGGCCGCGCACGTAACGGGAATGCGCCGCCGGAGCCAGGGAATCCTCGTGCACCGCGTACACCGGCACACCGACCCGGCCGAGGCTGCGGATCACGCCGAGCCCGCCGTGGTGCAGGACGTTCGCGTCAAGCTTGAACACCACCGCGGGGGTGGTCGTGTCGAAGGGGAGCATCAGCGCCCTGCCCCTCACAGCACGCGCCGGTGCGGCACGGCGTCGAACTGGTAGGTCGCGTCGAGCACCCGCGGGCAATCCCGCGCCCAGCTGTAGTCGATGCCGGGGTGCAGGGTGTGCAGCACCGTGACGTCCCAGTCCCGGCCGCGCGGCGACTGCTCGCCGGTCAGCGCAGTGCCGTCGGCCAGCGTGATCTCGGGCAGCAGCGGATCGTAGTAATGCACGTCGATGCCGAGCCGCCGCAGCCCCGCCAGGATCGGCAGTGCCGGGGACTCACGCAGGTCACGCACGCCTGCCTTGTAGCTGACCCCGGCGATCAGCACCCGCGCACCGGAGTGGTCGAGAACCGCCTCACCGAGCATCTCCACCACCCGCTGCACCACCCGGCCGGGCCGCTGGTCTATCGACTGCATCGCCTGCTCGATGACCGGCACCGAAAGGCCCTGCCGACCCAGCTGCCACAGCAGGTAGTACGGGTCGCACGGGATGCAGTGCCCGCCGACTCCGGGCCCGGGGAAGCTGCCCAGGAACCCGTACGGCTTGGTCCCGGCCGCGATGGTCACCTCGATCGGGTCCAGGTCCAGCACCGCGCAGGCGTCGGCGATCTCGTTGGCCAGCGCCAGGTTCACCGCGCGGAAGATGTTCTCGTAGAGCTTGGTCAGCTCGGCGACCTCCGGCGAGCTCACCAGGTACACCGAATCGGTCATCCGCCGGACGACCTCGGCGGCGCGCTCGGCGCACCGCTGCGTGGCGCCCCCGACCACCCGCGGGGTTTCCCGTTGCACGTGGTCGAAATTCCCGGGATCGATGCGCTCCGGGCTGAACGCCACGTGCACGTCGGTGCCCACCCGAAGGCCCCGCTCGGCCAGCGGTTCGACCAGCAGTTGCCGAGTGGTGCCGACGAACGTCGTCGACGTCAGGATGATCACTTGACCGCGACGCGCGAACGACACCACGGTCTCGCACGCCGCCCGCAGCGCCGCCAGGTCTGGCTCGTGCGCGGTGTCGACCGGCGTGGGCACGCAGACGATCACCGCGTCCGCGCCGCCGAGCACCGAGGGGTCGCAGGACAATTGCAGGTCTCCGGCGGCCAACGAGGCCGACAGCGCCTTGCGCTCCAGCTCGGGCAGGTCCACCTCGCCGGTCTTGATGGCCCGCAACCGGTCCTCGCTGATGTCGAAGCCGGTGACTTGCGCCGTCGGCGACCGGAGCGCGCATGCGGTGGGCAACCCGACGTAGCCCAACCCGACGACTACCACCGAATCGGTGCGCTCGGGTTCCCTCGGTTCGAACGCGATCAGCCGGTCCGCCAACAGCCGCTCCCGGCCGTTGACCGCCAACGCCAGCGGGTGTTCGGTCACGGTTCCTCCCCCAGTTCGCCGTGCTACTGGAGAAACCCTCGCATCCAGTTACCGGCGAGTTCTCCCACAGCAGGGGGAGCGCGATTACCGAAACTTGAGGAGACTTGCGGTTGCGCGGCGGGGGTCGTCCGTTGCGATGCGGGCGATTTCGCGCGAAATCAAGCGCCACCCCACGGGATTCTGGCTTTTTCGCACGAAATCTGCGTCTCGTTACCCGAGCCGAACCTGTCGCTAGCGCTTGATCGTCAGCTCGTGCCGCAGGCGCTTGGCCAGCAGCCGCAGCGAGCCGTCCCGATCACCGACGTAGGTGCGCGGCAGGGCGTGCCGACCGGACAGCGGGGAACGCCAGATGGCGCAGGCGTAGTCGTATCCGGCCGCCTCAACGGTGTTCATCACCCGCAGGTCGACATCGCCGTACGGGTAGCAAAAACCGCCGATGTCCGCACCGGTGATCTCGCGCAGCGACTCCCGGCTCTCGGCCACCTCGCTGAGGAGTTCCTCATCGTCCAAATAGGACATCTGCTGGTGCAGCATTCCGTGCGAACCGACCTCCAGGCCCGCTCCGGAGACCTCGCGGACCTCATCGGCGGTCATCAAGCGCTTGCGCGGACCATCGGCGTCCCAGACGTTGTGCCCACCCATGCGCCCAGCGATCACGAAGACGGTCGCGGTGCACCCGTGGCGCAGCAGCGCGGGCTGGACGTTGTGGACGAAGTCGGCGTAGCCGTCGTCGAAGGTCAACCCGACCAAGCCGCGCGCGTCGCCGACTCGGCGCGCCTGCATCAGCTCGCGCATGGACACCCCGCGCAGCCCATTGCGGCGCAGCCAGGCCAGCTGCCGGTCGAACCGGCGCGGGTCGACGGTCACCAGGTACGGGTCGCTGCGGTAGACCGCGACCGAGTGGTACATCAAGACGTACGGAAACGGGCGTCCGGTGTCGTTCCAGGCCCACTTACTCACGGTCTGCGTCATGGCAACGCCGCTTTCCTAGGCAGCAGATCACGCCACTGTAGGCAACCGGCGCCACACCCGGATCAAACCGTTGCGGTAGTCCCGCTACCGCAACGGCACGAACCGCGTTTCTCGCTCGCGACAGCGCCGCGCCCGGTCACCAGGTGACCGGCAAGGACTCGGGGCCGCGGTTGATCGTGCCGCGCCGCCAGCTCATCTCAGCCGGTTGGCACGCCAGGCGCAGTCGCGGGAACTGCCGCAGCAAGCTGGAGATCACGACCTGCGCCTCCATCCTGGCCAGTGCCGCTCCTGCGCAGAAGTGGGTCCCGTGCCCGAACGCCAGGTGTGGGTTATCGCCGCGGCCCAGGTCCAGCCGGTGCGGATCGGTGAAGAACTCCGGGTCGCGGTTGGCCGCTAGATAGGAGACGTACACCGCCTCGCCCGTTGCAATGGTCACGTCGCCGATGCGGATGTCGTCCATGGCGATGCGTGGCAGACCGACGCCGTTGCGGTGCGGCACGTACCGGAACAGCTCTTCGACGGCCTGCCGCACCAGCGACTCATCCCGCAGCCGCGCGCGTTGCTCGGGGTGGGTGAGCAACGCGTAGATCATGTTCGAGCTGTTGTTGCCGACCGCGTCCATGCCATTGAGTTGGAGGATGACGGCCAGGGAGATCAGCTCGGCCTGACTCAGTTCGCTGGCCTCCCGTGCGGCGACCAGTGCGCTGAACGCGTCGTCCCCGGGTGTGCTCCGCAGGTGCTCGGCCAGGTCGGTGAAGTACTTGCGGAGCTCGGCCTTGACCGCGTCGGCCTCCGCCCGCGAATGGTTGCTGGACAGCAGGATCTGCCGCCAGTGGTGCATCCGGGGCCAGTCCGCCCGCGGGACGCCCATGAGCTCGCTGATGACCTGTGTGGACAGTGGCCCAATGAAAGATCCGGCGAGGTCCGCCGGCGGGCCTTGCGCCAGCATGCGCCGGAACAATTCGTCCGCGATCCGCTCCGTGCGCGGCCGTATCGCCGCCACTCGTCGCGGCGTGAAGCTTTGCGCCAACAGCCGCCGCAGCCTGTTGTGGTCGGGAGGATCCGTGCGCCCGATTCCCCCGGGCAGCCCCACAACGTGCGGGGTCATGCTAGTCACGGGCCGGTCGACGGTGGCCGCACGGCTGAATCTCGACTCCGCGGCGACCGCGCGGACATCCGCGTGCCGGGTGACCAACCAGGCATCACCCTCGCCGAACCGGAGCCGAATCCGGGCGATCGGTTCCTCGACCAGCAGCCTCGACAGCAGCGGGTCGAAATCGAGCCCGTCCAGATCATCGACCGGCCACCTGTGGGTGCGGCGATCCGGAGCCGTGTGTGCACCGCCCATGCGCGGTTCCTCCTCCGCGAGGCGGCCGACCAGCCCTGGCCGGACTGGCCGCCGCATCGTTGCCAACAGACGGCGTCCAGCGTCTCGTCTGCGCGCTCCACCCGCCTCCGGAAGCCCCCGATCCAGTGCCCCACTCAGGTCGTGAACGCAGGGCGTTACCGGAGACGCCCGGCCCACCACGAACCGCACTCACGACGCCGCAGCCGTAGTCACCCGCCCCCGTGCCCTAGACCGGCACGAAGCTCGCGGACGGCCTGTTCGCCTTGCGTCAGAAGCCTTTCCAAGCTCCGTTCGGTGAAGACGATGTCCATCCCCTCCAACTGCCCACCTACGCGGAACTCCACCTCGTCGCCGAAGACCGCGTAGTTCATCGAACAGTCCTCGATCCTGCCCCAAGCAGCAACCCGCAACCCACTCATGCCCCGACCTTTCTTCTACGTACTACGGATTTGGTTAGTACTAAAGGTATTTCATGCAATCTTCGTCGGTGTGGCACACACCGACGATCATGAAAACTATCGTCAGCGATAATTTTCACTGAGGCAAGGAGGCGCACACGATCAGGAGCCTTGTTCACACGATCCGCCGAACGGACGCACGGTAGGCTCCGCAAGGCGTACCGGCTGATCATCGGCAATCGGGTGCCAACGGAGGTGTCGGGTGTCCCAGAACGTCGCGAACGTCCGACAGAGACGAGTTGCTCGGACGTTGCGTGATTGGCGTAGATCGAAGGGCGCGACGCAGGAAGAAGTAGCCAAACCGCTGAACTGGTCGGTACCCAAACTCAGCCGCTTCGAACGCGCCGACACGATTGCGGGACCCGCCGAGATCATCGCCATCGGCACAGTGCTCGGTATCGAGGACGCAGAACGCGACCGCCTGGTCCGATTGGCAACAGCATCGATCGAGCCCGGCTGGTGGAACACCTACACACCCGACGCGGTTCGCCTCGGCTTCGAGGATTACCTCGAAGCCGAGGAAATAGCCAGGCGCCTGCAATCCTTCGAGATCCACCTGGTGCCCGGACTTCTGCAAACTGCCGGGTATTACGAGGCGATCCTCCGAGAAGCCGTCAAGGGTTCGCACGAAGAACTGCTGAACGAGCGTCGTCAACTTCGCCAGGAACGTCAGGCCCGGCTCAACGCATCCGACAACCCGCTGACCTACCACGCGATCGTCCACGAATCAGCGCTGCGCCTGCCGATCGGTGGGCCCGAAGTCATGCGAAATCAACTGCGGCACCTGCTCTCCCGGAACGAACTGCCGAACGTAACCATCCAGATCCTGCCGATCGACGCGGGTGCCTACCCTGGGCTCGGATGCGCGTATCACCTGATCACTTCCGGCCCGGACGACGTCCAGGGCGTGTATCTGGAGAACCTGCACGACGGCCTCTACTTGGAGGATGACGCAGAGATCCAGGTATATACGCTGGCGTTCGAGCGGCTTGAAGGAAGAGCGCTCAGCCCGGCGGCATCGGTCCGGCGGATCACGGAACTGCATGAGCATTGGAAGTAGAGACAGGAGTCACGGCATGGCCGCGCCAGACTTCACCAGCGCCCACTGGTTCAAGAGCACCAACAGCAACGAGGCGAACGCCTGCGTCGAGGTTGCTTCGATACCAGGCACAACCGGTGTACGAGACTCCAAGCACCGCAGCCACGGTCCGATCCTCGCGTTCGACCGCGAGTTATGGAACGGCTTCATCAACAAGCTCAAGTCCGGCATCTTCGATCGGCCGCAGCAACCCGCCGCCGCCCAACCGGCCGCACTCCCAGCCGGTCACGGGCCGGCGAGTCTTTTGGGCAGTCATAGATGAGCCACATTTAGTTACCCACCCGTGAGCTGGGCTCGGGCGTCAGGCGGCGGGGGCAAGCCCCGGCGGCGCATGATCGAGCGGCGGCGCAGAGGCACCGCGCTCGATCGTGCAGCGAGGTTCAGGAGATCGAAATGGGCTCACGCACGCTCGTTGTTCTCTACCTCGGATTCCTTTGCCCAGGTGAGGCAGGTCGGAAGCTCGGCGGTCTCGATGAACTCCTTCAACGCCCGCTTGAGGAGGGGCAACGAGACGCCGGTCGTCGGAAGATAGTCCACGTTGAACGTTCCGTGAGTCATCGGCGACTTCGGGTCCCCAACCGGCACCATCGCATCGGTGATCTCGGGGTGTCCGGCGACCGGACCTAGGTAGCGTATGTACCCCCAGCAGTCGCGGACCGCCAAGTACAGCACGTGGTCCCCGACCTCGTCGCCCTCGTCGGGGTCGATCTGGCGCGGGCGCCCCATGTGCTCGATGTAGGCATCATCGGCGCTTGCCTCGGCGAGCGACGCAACGAAGTCCTCAACTGCGTCCGGCGTCCCCGCTTCGAGAGTGCGGCCGCCCGATAGATATGTGCGGACGCTAGCCCGTAGACCCGCCATCGAGTCGGACACGCCGTTGCCCCCTTCGGGCAGGCGTTACAGCCTGCCCGCGTAGCCCTCGGATGCTACTGCCCCGCGTCGCAGTGCCAAGTGCCTGCTGTGCTTCCTCCACCGTCAGCACCGCATGCTGGATGGCTCCCGGGCTCTGGGTGGCCTAGTGAATCACCGGGTCAGATCGTCCAGGTGTCGTTGCCGGTCAGCAGGGCCTGGAGGTTCGCGGGCTTCGCCTGCTGCGCTTCCGCGACCTGGGCGCGGGCCAGGTCGTCGTAGGTCGGGCGCGACGTTGCCCGGAAGATGCCCGTTACGGCTGGGCTCAGGTCTTGCCCACCCAACCGGGACAGGGCAAAGGCGTAAGACGGGTCTTCCCGGGTGATGTCGTGCACCACCACGTCGCTCTCGTCCACTTCGGACAGTTTCTGGATGCGGAAGCCGTCTGGGGTGCTGACCACCGCGCGTCGATCGTCCTCCGGGCCGAAGACGATGGGCTCGCCGTGGCGCAGCGCGACGATCCGGCGCTGCTTCTCGTCGTTGTCCTTGAGGACGTCGAACGCGCCGTCGTTGAAGATCGGGCAGTTCTGGTAGATCTCCACCAGCGCGCTGCCCCGGTGCTCCGCGGCGGCCTTCAGCGTCTCCGTCACGCTCGCGCGGTCCGAGTCGATCACACGCGACACGAACGACGCCTCCGCGCCCAGCGCCAGCGACACCGGGTTGAACGGGTGGTCGAGCGAGCCTACCGGGGTCGACTTGGTGACCTTGCCGACCTCGCTGGTCGGCGAGTACTGGCCCTTGGTCAGCCCGTAGATCCGGTTGTTGAACAGCAGGATCTTCAGGTTCACGTTGCGGCGCAGGGCGTGGATGAGGTGGTTGCCGCCGATGGACAGCGCGTCGCCATCACCGGTCACCACCCACACCGACAGGTCCGGCCGGCTGGTGGCAAGGCCGGTGGCGATCGCCGGTGCGCGACCGTGGATGGAGTGCATCCCGTAGGTGTTCATGTAGTACGGGAACCGGGACGAGCACCCGATGCCCGAGATGAACACGATGTTCTCCCGCTTGAGCCCCAGCGACGGCAGGAAGCTCTGCACCGCGTTGAGCACCACGTAGTCGCCGCACCCCGGGCACCAGCGAACTTCTTGGTCGGACTTGAAGTCTTTCGACTTCTGCGGCTCGTCGGTGGTCGGCACGCCGGCCAACCCGCCGAGCCCCGGCATTCCCAGCTCGGTGGCGGTCACGCGGACACCCCCTGCACGACATCTGTCAGCACGTTCTGCAGCTCCTCTGCGCGGAACGGCAGTCCGGCCACCTTGGTGTAGGACTGCACGTCGACCAGGTAGCGGGCGCGCAACAGCATCGCCAGCTGGCCGAGGTTCATCTCCGGGACGATCACCTTGTCGTAGCCGCGCAGCACGTCACCAAGGTTGCCCGGCATCGGGTTGAGGTGGCGCAGGTGCGCCTGCGCGATCGACATGCCGTTGCTGCGCACCCGTCGGCAGGCGGCCCCGATCGGCCCGTAGGACGAGCCCCAGCCGAGCACCAGCACGCGGGCGTCGCCGCCGGGGTCGTCGACCGTGATGTCCGGGACCCGCACCCCGTCGACCTTGTCCTGGCGGATCCGCACCATCTTGTCGTGGTTGTCCGGATCGTAGGAGATGTTGCCCTTGCCGTCGGCCTTCTCCAGCCCGCCGACGCGGTGCTCCAGGCCCGGCGTGCCCGGCACGGCCCACTCGCGGGCCAGCGTCTCCGGGTCACGCACGTAGGGCCAGAACTCCCCGGAGCCGTCCGGGGAGTTGGGCTCGGTGGCGAACTGGACCCGCAGGTCGGGCAGCTGATCGACCGGCGGGATCAGCCACGGTTCGGAACCGTTGGCGATCGCGCCGTCGGACAGCAGCAGGACGGGGGTCCGGTAGGTCAGCGCGATCCGCGCCGCATCCAGGGCCGCGTCGAAACAGTCGGCCGGGGAGCACGGCGCGATCACCGGCACCGGCGACTCGCCGTTGCGGCCGTAGAGCGCCTGCAACAGGTCGGCTTGTTCGGTCTTGGTCGGCAGCCCGGTCGACGGCCCGCCGCGCTGGATGTCGCACACCAGCAGCGGCAGTTCCAGCGTCACTGCCAGGCCGATGGTCTCCGACTTCAGCGCCAGCCCCGGGCCGGACGTGGTCGTCACGCCAAGCGCCCCGCCGAAGGAGGCGCCCAGCGCCGCACCGACGCCCGCGATCTCGTCTTCGGCCTGGAAGGTCGTCACGCCGAAGTTCTTGTGCTTGGCCAACTCGTGCAGCACGTCCGAGGCGGGCGTGATCGGGTAGGTCCCGAGGAACACCGGGAGCCCGCTGCGCTGACCAGCGGCGACGATGCCGTAGGCGAGCGCGGTATTGCCGGTGATCTGCCGGTAGTTCCCGGCGGGCAGCTTGGCGGGCGCGACCTCGTAGGTGACCGCGAACGCCTCGGTGGTTTCGCCGTAGTTCCAGCCCGCCCGGAATGCCAGGATGTTGGCCGCGGCGATGTCCGGCTTCTTGCCGAACTTCTCGCGCAGGAACCGTTCGGTGCCCTCGGTAGGCCGGTGGTACATCCACGACAGCAGGCCGAGGGCGAACATGTTCTTGCAGCGCTCGGCGTCTTTCTTGCCCAGGCCGGTGCCTTCGAGCGCGCCCTGGGTGAGGGTGGCCATCGCGACGTGGTGCACGGCGTAGGGCTCCAGCTCGCCGCTTTCCAGCGGGTTCGAGTCGTAGCCGACCTTCGCGAGGTTGCGCTTGGTGAACTCATCGGTGTTGACGATCAGCATGCCGCCGTGCGGCAGGTCCCCGATGTTCGCCTTCAGCGCCGCCGGGTTCATCGCCACCAGCACGTCCGGCCGGTCGCCGGGGGTGAGGATGTCGTAGTCGGCGAAATGCAGCTGGAAGCTGGACACGCCGGGCAGGGTCCCGGCGGGAGCCCGGATCTCGGCCGGGAAGTTCGGCAGTGTCGCCAGGTCGTTCCCGAAGGCCGCCGCCTCCGAGGTGAACCGGTCGCCGGTCAGCTGCATCCCATCGCCGGAGTCGCCGGCGAACCGGATCACCACGCGGTTCAGCTTCCGGGTTCCGTTCGACCGGTGCCCGTTCGTCGTACTCAATTGACCCGTTCCCTTTCACCTGCAGGCAACGTCCATCCCGTGGCGAACGATACAGCCCCGCCCTTTATTCCGATCACAGCCGGAGCTTGCACTGTGGTCTTCCGCACGTGACCGCACGCCACTTATGGGAACGACCAAGTTTCACATCTAACCACGGGGCCACGACCCCCATCTCGACGTACCCGGAATACCAGCTATAACAACGGATCGCGGCGCCCACCATCCGGCCGCGAAGATTGTGTGATATGTGACACTAATTTGAGTTTCCCGCGATGCGGGACAGCGTCCCAGGGAACGGTCGATGCTTCGGCCGCTACACCCTCGGCTCACACCAACGGACTAACCACCCCGGGCAGGAGTCCTATATGGACAGTGCCCCAGACGGCGATTTCAGTGGAAATCGAACGGGGTGATTTCCGGTGAAATCAACAGCCGGCGGAACCGCCTGCCGAGGTGCGCAGCCCGGCCCGTGGTGTTGCGCTTGGAACCTACACCGAGCACGGAAGCGGGGTGGGTGTGGTGACCGAAGAGGCCGACGTCGTAGTCATCGGCATGGGTCCGGGCGGCGAGGATCTGGCAGGCCGGCTGGCGAATGTAGGCCTGGCCGTGATCGCGGTCGAATCGCGGCTGGTCGGCGGCGAATGCCCGTACTTCGCCTGCGTCCCGACCAAGATGATGGTGCGGGCCGCCGATGCCCTGGGCGAGGCGCGCAGGGTGCCCGAACTCGCCGGGCAGACGACCGTGCGGCCGGACTGGACACCGGTCGCGAACCGGATCCGGGATGAGGCCACCACCGGGTGGAACGACGAGATCGCGGTGCGCCGCTTCGAAGACACCGGCGGCCGGCTGGTGCGCGGCGTCGGCCGGATCACCGCGCCCGGCGAAGTCACCGTCGACGGCCAGGTGTTCCGGGCCCGCCGCGCCATCGTGCTCAACCCCGGCACCGATCCGGTGGTCCCGTCGATCGACGGCCTCGCCGACACCCCGTACTGGACCAACCGCGACGCGGTGCCCGCGACCCAGGCGCCGAAGTCGCTGCTGGTGCTCGGCGGCGGCCCGGTCGGACTGGAGTTCGCGCAGGTCTTCGCCCGGTTCGGCACCGCCGTAACGGTGCTGGAGATGCAGCCCCGGCTGCTGGCGGTGGCCGAGCCGGAGGCATCCGAGGTGGTCACCGCGGCGCTGCGCGCCGAGGGCATCGAGGCCCACACCGGCTGCGCCGTCAACCGGGTCAAGCACGATGAACAGTTCCAGGCGCAGCTGGAGACCGGCGATGTGCTGACCGCCGAACGCCTGCTCGTGGCTACCGGACGCCGCACCGACCTGCGCGCCCTGGGAGTCGCGGCCGTCGGGCTGGACGAGGGGGCCAGGACCATCCCGGTCGACGATCGGATGCGGGCCGCCGACGGCGTTTGGGCGATCGGGGACGTCACCGGCCACGGGGCCTTCACCCACACGTCGATGTACCAGGCACGGATCGCGGCGGCCGACATCCTCGGGCAGGGCACCGAAGTCGCCGACTACCGCGCGATGCCCTCGGTCATCTTCACCGATCCCGAGGTCGCCACCGTCGGGCTCACCGAGTCCCGAGCCCGGCAGCGTGACATCCAGGTTCGCACCGCGACCACCCCCTTGCCGTCGTCGACGCGCGGCTGGATCCACAAGGTCGGCAACGAGGGGATCATCAAGCTCGTGGCCGACGCCCGTCGCGGCGTCCTGATCGGCGCCACCGTGGTCGCACCGGCGGGCGGCGAGGTGCTCGGGGCGCTTGCCGTCGCCGTGCACGCCGAGGTCCCGGTGCGGCGCCTGCGCGAAATGATCTTCGCCTACCCGACGTTCCACCGGGCCATTGAGGCGGCCCTGGATGAACTCGACGCTTGACCGGGCGGTCAGCGCCCGCCGCGACCCTCGCGGCGGCTCCGCTTGCTGACGTACATGTCGCGGTCGGCGGCGTGCAGCAGCATGTCCGGCGCGATCGACGGATCCGAGGTCGTGGCGCAGCCGACGCTGGCGCCCAGCCCGATCTGGACGCCTTGCACGGTCACCTTGGTGTTCAGATGCTGCTCGACCCGGTCCCGCAGCGCCTGCGCGGCGTCCTCGTCCGGAAGCAGGCTGACCACGACGAACTCGTCGCCGCCGATGCGGGCGACCGTGTCGCCGGCCCGCACCGCCAGCTGCAACTCCTGGGCCGTGGCGATCAACAGCTGGTCACCCAGCGCATGGCCGTAGCGGTCGTTGACCGGCTTGAGCTGGTCGAGGTCGGCCAGCACCACCGCGAGCACACCGTCCCCGCGAGCGAGCTGCTGCAGCCCGTGGTCGAGGCGGTCGGCGAGCAGGGCCCGGTTCGCCAGCCCGGTCAGCGGGTCGTGCAGCGCGAGGTGCGCGAGGTGGGCGTCCACCAGGCGCTGCTCGCCGATGTCCTCGTACTGGCTGACCACGTACGCCGGTGTCCCGTCGGCACCCGGCACCGTTGTCGCCCGGATCAGCATCCAGATCGGATGGCCCTCTTTGTGCCGGTAGCGCTTCTCCACGCTAGTGCTGTCCACCTCGCCCGCGACGAGGTCGGCGAGCGCGGCCATGCCCTGTTCTTCGTCGTCCTCGTAGGTGACATCGGTGAACGACATCGAGAGCAGTTCCTCGCGCGTGTAACCAAGCGTGTCGCAGAGGGTGTCGTTGACCGCTGTCCACGCGCCCTTGAGGTCCAGCACCGCCATGCCGATCGGCGCGTTGGCGAAGCTGCGCTGCCACAGCAGCTCGGCCTCCCGGCGCCGCGTGATGTCCTGGATCTGGGACAGGAAGTAGACCGCCCGGCCGTGGCTGTCCCGGATGAATGACCGCGCCACCAACGCCCAGATGACGCTGCCGTCGGAGCGGATGTAGCGCTTCTCCAGGGGCTCCGGGGACTCGACCGGCCCTTCCTGATCGATGTCCTCGGGGTGCGTGACCTTCCGGTAGTCCAGGCCCTCCAGTTCCTCCCGCCGGTAACCGAGCAAGCGGCACATGGCCTCGTTGACGTACAGGTAACGGCCCTGCAAGTCGAGGACGGCCAACGCAGCCGACGCCTGGTCGAAGACGCGCTGCCACGGCACGCCGGCCGCGAAGTTCGGCTCCGAGGGAGACATGAGAACCGAACCATAGCGGGCCGGGCAGCAAGACGCAGCGGTGCGGTGACGGTCCGCGCTCGTCAGGCGTCGCTGCGGTTCATCACCGGCAGTTGGTCCGGCACCGCCGGAGACGCCTTGAGGTCGTCGTGCCGCTAACCCGAACTCGCGGATTTCGTGCCGTTTGTACCGATTCCGCTGCCTGGTCGGGGTCGGCGAACATGTCGTCGTCGGCGCAGGCGACCTGCGCGGGCAGCAACCGCGAGTTGAACAGCTCGAAGTCGGACAAATACGGTGCGTTACTCTCGCCAACATCTGTTGAGCGGAGCGTGAGGTGAGGCAATGGCGGAGACTTCGGTGGGCCGCGCCGTCGAGCAGATCCGGCAGATGCTGCGCAGTCAGGAACTGCTGCCGGGTCAACCGCTGCGGCAGGAGGCGCTCGCCGAACGCTTAGGAATGAGCCGGGTGCCGGTGCGCGAAGCGCTGAAGGCCCTTGAAGCAGAGGGCGTCTTGCGCCACCAGCCGAACGTGGGCTACACGGTGGCCCGCCTGTCGTCGGAGGAACTGCGCCAGGCCTACCTGATGTGCGGGGCACTGGAGGCGATCGTGCTGCGGGAGCTGCCGCGCCTGGGCACGGCCCAGATCATCGAGCTGACCGAGCTCAACGAGCGCATGGCGGAGGCGGCGGAGGCGGTTGACGTCCTGCGGATCGCCGAGCTCAACCACGATTTCCACTTCGTCATCTTCCGCAGTTCGGGCCTGCACCTGATCGTCGACGAGATCGAACGCATCTGGAAGATGACGGAGGCGTACCGCTCGGTCTACCTGTACGACGAGTCGGCCCGCCGCCGGAGCGTCCGCGAGCACCGCCAGCTGATCAACGCGCTGCGGCGGGGGCAGACCGAAAGACTGGTGACGATCATGGATACGCACCGCGACGCCGCCCCCGTGCAGTTGTCCCCGACACCGCCCGTGAGCGTCCATTGTGGACATCAGTGATCGCCACCCGGGGTACCCAGCACCATGCCCGATCAGGGGTCGTAACCCTTATTCTGGTGGCGTGACGACGGCATCCGAATCCTCGTCCCACAACGGCTCCGCCATTCCGCGCGGCCAGGGCGGCGACGCGCTCTCCGTTGCGGCGCGCGAGATCTTCGCCGAGCGCGGATACCACGGCGCGTCCATCCGGGACATCGCCAAGCGGGCCGGGTTGAGCCTGTCCGCGCTGTACTACTGGCATGCCAGCAAGCAGGAACTTTTCGCGGGGCTGATGGAGGACAGCGTCAACGACTACGTGCAGGCCTGCGACGCGGCGCTGCGCGGCTGCGGCGATGATCCGGCCGAGCGGCTGCGCGCGATCGTGCGCGCAACCGTGGACTACCGGGTGCGGCGACGGGTGGAAAGCGCCATCGCGGCGCGGGAGATCCGCAACCTGGAGACCGAGCATGCGCGCCGGCTCGCGGCCCTGCGCGAGTCGGCGACGCGGCTCTTCCAGGACATCATTGACGAAGGCGTGCGGCGCGGTGACTTCCACTGCGAGCACCCCACCGAGGCCCGCCGCGCGATCCAGGCCGCCTGCAACGCGATCCCGCAGTGGTACGACCCGGACGGCGACGTAGGGCCGACCGAACTGGCGGATCGCTACGTCGCCATCGCCGAACGCATCGTCGGCCACCGGCCCTGACCTTGCCCGCAACCGGGCCTCCCGCAACGGTCCGGCCGGGCGATTTCACTGGAAAACGATACTGATTTCCCTTGAAATCAAGGTCCTTAACGCCGTTAAACGACAGAACCATGTCACTGTCCATTGTGCTCCTGTTTCCCGTGAAGTCAGCATCCGGCAACTCCACCTCCCAAGCATCGATTCGGCGCTTGAAAAGGGTCCGGCGAAGTGGAAAAGTTCAGCGAAACGCCCGGCGGCGGCGGCGCGCGATGACCGGCACCGTCCGACACAGTTGGTACGCGGGCGAGTACGGACGGATGGCGGCGAACTCGCCGTTCTCCCTGATGGAATCTGGAAACGCACGAAGCAGCCCGATCCGGCCCGCTTCCGGCTGCTGGGCAGAGAAAGCGAGTGAGCATGTCCGAAGTGGAGTATCGGCAGGCGCGGTTTACGGCCCCGGCCGGATCCACCGATGTTCTGCTGATCCGGCACGGCGAATCGGCGCCGGCCCGCCCCGACCGGCCCTTCCGGCTGGTCGACGGGCAGGGCGACCCGGAGTTGGCCCCGGTCGGCCGGGAACACGCCGAGCGGATCGCCGAACGGCTCGCCGACGAACCCCTGGACGCGATCTACGTGACCAAGCTGCAGCGGACCGTGCAGACCGCCGCGCCGTTAGCCGACCGCCTCGGCCTGGTCCCGCGGGTCGAGCCCGACCTGCGGGAGGTGCACCTGGGCGACTGGGAGGGCGGGCTGTTCCGGCAGAAGGTGGCGCAAAACGACCCGCTGATCCAGAAAATGTACGCCGAACAGCGCTGGGACGTCATCCCGGGCGCGGAATCCACCGAGTCGCTGACCGCTCGGGTGCGCGGGGCCATCCAACGTCTCGCCGCCGCACACCCGGACCAGCGCATCGCGGTGTTCACCCACGGCGGCATCATCGGCCAGGTGATCGCACTGGCCACCGGGTCCCGCCCGCTGGCCTTCCTGGGCGCGAACAACGGCTCGATCTCGCAGATCGTGGTCACCGCCGAGGATGGCTGGATCGTCCGCCGCTTCAACGACTCCGGCCACGTCGAGGACGGCCTGAACGGGGCGGCCGGCGCGCTAAGCTGAGCCCTCGGGATGTGTTCGCCGCCAGCTGGCGGACCCCATCCGGGCCGACAGCAGCCGCCCTGGAAATCGCAGCGGACGGCGCGGTCGTGGTCGTGACGGCAATCGACACATCCCGGACGGCCGGGCGATCCGGGACGATCTACCCGCACGTGGTGGCGATCGCCGCCGATGCCGCTGTCCGAATCCGGCCGGTGGGCAGCCCACCCGCCGCGCACCGCCTGCCGAGGAAATCCGGCAACGCCTGCTCGGACTTGACGCCGCGACCAACAACCAGATCGCGGCGGTCGGCACTTACCGTCGTGGCCCGCGCCGGTCGGTGGCGGTGGTGGGTTCGATGGCGTGTCGGGCACGGTCACGCCGTTGCAGGTCGGCGAAGAACCGCACCATCCCGGCTTGCCCGCGCAGGACCAGGGCCGGTTCCCGATGCGCCTCGTCGGCTGCGCGGTCGAGCTCGTCGGCCATGCGCTCCAACAGGGCTGCCCGCTCGGCGGGATCGTGCGTGGCAGCGCAGCGCCGCATGAGCTCGCGCACGCGCACCACGCCCGACTCTGGATACCGCTCGAAGGACATATCAGCCACGCTCATGCGCCGTCCTTTCCCGGCTGGTGGTGCAGCGAGATACAGCCGAGTAATACCGCACCTAACCGATTTGGGCAGTGCGCACTGACGCCCCGCGTCGGCCGTCACGGCGACAATGCCGCCGCGACGAAGGTATTCATGCAGCGTGGCAGGGCCCTACCCCCTGACCGAGCGGATTCGCACCATCGCCCGTCCGCGCTGCCCACGACAACGGGGCGGTTGCCTGAAGCAAGTCCCGGAGCCACGGCACCCGGTGACGCGGATCAGGCGACCGCTACCGCACCCGGCCCCCCAGTGCCTCTCACCGGGCCTGCGCACCGGCGGGCCGCACCCGGTGCCGGCCGGCGGTTGCCCATCGAGAACATGATCCACCCGCCTAACTTCGCGAATCGCCGACCAACGACTCGGCCAACGGCAGCAGGCGGCGCTGATGCCAATCGACGAGAGCGCCACGTCGACCGCCCCGGCAGGCCGCGAGACAGCCGACGTGGCCTGCTCCGGTCACGCGGGCTGCATCGCCTGCGGCGTCATCTGGCGGCACATGCTCGCGCACCGCGTCATCATGTCCGCCAACTCGGTCATCTCGCGGGTTTCCATCCGCCTGCACATCTCGGCGGTCATCTCGCACATGTCCGCACACATCCCGCACATTCGCACGCACATCTGCACCATGTCCGCGCCGGCTTTCGTCATGCTCGAACAGCGCATCATCATGTCCGCGCACATGCGACACATGTCCGCGCAGGACATCATCATCATGCTCATTTGCATGGCTTGCTCACTGCGCGTCTCCATGCAGCGGGACAACATCTGCTCGCACATGTCGTGGCACTTATTGCACATTTCAATGCATTGCTGCATCTCGGTACTCATCTGACGTGTCATTTGCGAACCTCCAACGATCTTCGCTGCGGGCAGCACCTCTGAGAAGTCCTGGGTACCCCTGGCCACGCAAGATCGCACCTCGGCCGGGCCCGGGGTGGACGGTTTCAATGGAAATCAGCACGGGATTTTTCTTTGAAGTCGACAGGATCGGGATCAGCAGCAGGTGTGGCCGGTGAGGTAGTCGTCCCGGTGCCACCAGAAACCGGCCTGCTTCGGCGTGTTCCGGAAGGCGTGCACCGGGGCTGCGGCGGGGCTCACGGCCGGTGCACCGATCAGGTCTTCGACGGTATGCAACACGCCGTTGAGCATCACCTGCCGGACCTGCGCGGCCGCGTTCACGTCTTCGAGCGGATCGCCCTGCACGAAGACGAGATCAGCCAGCTTGCCCGGTGCCACCGTGCCGAGGTGCTCGCTCATCCCGATCAGCCGCGCTCCGCCCACCGTCGCGGCGCGCAGCACGTCGTACGCACTGATTCCGTTGCGCGCCAGCGAGTCCATGTTCAGGTGGTAGTAGATCCCGTGCGACACCAGCGGTGAATCGGTACCGATGCCGACGTGCGCGCCGGCGTCGATCATCCGCCGCACGGTCGCCGCCTGCCGGGCATTGAACGCCAACGCCGACTCGGGATTGCCGCCCACCGCCTCCTCGACACGAGCGCGAAACTTCTCGAACATCGTCGCCGGGAGCAGCGCCTTCAGCCGCGGATCGTCTAGCGCCCACTCAGCGTAGTGGTACAGCGCGGGCGCGGCGGCAGGGTGCAGGCCGAGGGTCGGCGTGAACGTCATGCCCGACCGCGCCACCGGATCGACGACGTCGGCGTAGGCATTGCCGAGGTGGGTTTCCTTCTGCTGGTGGCCGTAGCGGCTGGTGCCGCCGTGGTGCTCGACCGCGTCCGCACCCAACGCCGCCGGGCCGAACAGGTAATGCGAGCTGACCGGAACACCGCTGGCGTGCGCCTGCTCGATCGCCTCCCGCTGCATGGAATACGGCATTCTGACGTAGGTCTTGACCATATCGTGGCCGAGTTCGCCCACCCGCTCCAGCTCGCGTCGCAGTTCGCCGGGGTCGGTGATCGCCCGGTTGCTGTTGTAGTACACCCGGCTTCCGTCGATGAGCTCACCGGCGCAGAACACCCGGGGCCCCAACCGGTTGCCCGACTCCTGCGCCTCCTTGGCCTCCACCGAGGCGTAGTGCCCGCCCCCGGGCGAGCGCACGGAGGTGATGCCGAAGGACAGCCACAGGCGAGGAACCCGGCTGCTGTTCTCCCACGGCAGGTGCTCGTGGGTGGCGATCATGCCCGGTAGCACCGTCAGATCACCGGCGTCGATGACTTCCGCTCCTCCCGGGATCGCCACACCACGACCGACCGCCGCGATTCGGTTTCCCTGCACCAAGATCTCGACATCGCGGCGCAGTTCCCGGCGTTGCCCATCCCAGAGCGCACCGGCCCGGATCACCCGGTGCCCGTCCGGCTTCGACGGCCGCCAGCTCAGCTCGGTCGGCATGGTCCGCACGGCGCCGCTGCACACGTCGGCCAGCCGCAGTCGGCCGTTGGCGAGGTAGAGCAGGGTGCCGGAGTCACCGCTCCAGCTGGGGCAGTCGCCGGTCTCGTCACTGATCTGCCGGGGCGTGCCGGTCGGTCTTCCCTCCTCGTCCACATCGGACACCCAGACCGTTCCCGAGACCACGAAGGCCATGCCGCGGCCGTCCGGCGAGTACACCGGGCCCGCATCGAGCCGGTTGGCCAGCGACTTGCCCGGGACCGGCGGCGTGTAGCTAGCCGCGCCGGTGGCGATATCCACGGTCAGCACGTGGTTGGCACCTTCCCGGTAGCGCGCCGTGGCCGGCATGAAGCCCGCCAGGCTCAACTTGGTCCCGTCCGCGCTGAAGCTCGGCCTACCGGGCGCGTTGAGCGGGCCGATGACCTTGCGCACCTCGCCGGTCTCGATCGCCACGGTGCACACCGAATCGCCGGACCGGAACGCGACGGTTGTCCCATCCGGGCTGAACGCGGGCGCGCTCTCGTCGCCGTCGAGATTGGTGAGCTGCCGCTGCTCGCCGGTCGCGAGATCGTGCAGCCAGAGGTCGAGCTGCCCGGCCCGGTCGCTGGCGTACACCAACGTCCGGCCGTCCGGCGACCAGGCCGGGTCTCCGTTGAAGTTGCCGTCCGCGATGGCGCGTTCCGGCTCCCGATCCGGCCGCAGCAGCCAGATGTCGCCCAACGCACGGCAGGCGATTTGGCGGCCGTCGGGCGACAGCGCGGGGCCAACCAGCCCCTTGACCGGCCTCGGCGTTGTCGCGTGGAAGTCTCGTACGCTTGGCCGCTCGGCCACCGGACGCACCGAGACCTCAGCGGTGAAGGGCACGTCACGCGCGGCGCCGGTGCGCAGATCGCGGCGCCGGATGCGACCGTCGGCCGTGTAGAGCAGCTCATCCCGCGAGATCCAACGTGGCGCGAACGGGAACACGTCCTCTCCCGGCTGCGAAACCGTGCGGTCACCGACGACCAGGGCCGTCTCCTTCACGGTGAGGTGCACGTAGCTCAGCGAACCGTCGGGCGCGAAGGCTGGTCCGGCGAGGTGCCCGTCGGAAACCTCGACCAGGGTGCGCCGGGTTCCGGCGGCGTCGACCGCTTCGATCGCCTGCGGAGCGTTGTCCTCGCCGCTGGTGAAGGCGATCATCGAGCCGTCCGGCGACCAGACGGGGTGCGCCTCCTGCCGCGCACCGCTGGTCCAGTCGGCGATCTCGCCGGTGGCCAGGTCCAGCACCCGGATGGCGTAGCGGCTGCCGGTCTCGCCCGAGAAGGCGATCCGGGTGCCGTCCGGGGAGAACCGGGGCTCGCGGTGGTCGCCGGGGCCACCGGTGAGCACGCTCCACCCGGACCCGTCGATGTTCAGCAGCACCAGGCGAAACTGTCCGTCCTCATAGGACTGACACACGATACGCCGCCCGTCCGGGGCGATGTCGGGCTCGCTGGCCTCCTGCATCACGTTGGTGAGCCCTACCGCCGCGCCACCGGCCACCGGCACCACCCACAGCATGTTCAGCAGGTCTAACACGATGGTGCGCCCATCCGGCGACACCGCCGTGGCGGCGTTGGTCATCTCGCGGAGCGTGATGCGCTTGGCCCCGACCGCGTCCGGAGCCGCGGAAGCGACGGATTCACCGGCCAACTGGCTCAACAGCAAGGCGGAACCGACCCCGGCCGCCGCGCGACCGCCGTGCCGGAAGAGCGCTCGCCGCGAAAGATCCACCACGCACCTCCTGGAAGCCACCCCTGCCGAACCGGCGTTGAACGCGCCCCCGGCAACTTCTGTCAAGATCGTCAGCCAAACAGCATCGCGCTCCGGATGCACGGTTTTCCGGCAACTATGGGCAACTTTCAGCCGATCGGTCGCCGCCGCGCCGAGCCGTTGGCCGCAACCTCCCGGTCGCCTGGCGTTCTCGCTTCGGACCGCTGCTCGTGGTTCACAACGCCGTCACATTCCGGAATAGTCGAGCGCCGAGTTGGCCGAACCGGCATGGAGGTGACCCGAGTTGGCCCCGGACGGCCAGTTCACCCGTGGCGAGCGTTTCACCGCCGTCACGACCGGCCTGATGATCGCGTTCTTACCGGTGCTGACGCTGCACGGTGACGCCCCGATCGAACCCGCCGACCGGTCCGCGCAAGCCGCGCCGGAACTCCCGCCCGGCGTGGGCACCGACGGCGAACTGCCGAGGGACGAGCAGCTGAGCCCCGAGTTCCTGGAAGAACTGCGCACCGAGCAGGACCTGTCCGCGCGCGCCGAACCGGCCGACCGGGTGCCGACGGGCCCCCTGGGGATCCCCGGCTCGGTGCTGGCCGCCTACCAGCGCGCCGAACGGACGCTGGCGCGCACCGATCCGGGTTGCGGCCTGCGCTGGCCGGTCTTGGCCGGGATCGGGCGCATCGAGTCGCACCACGCAAGGTCGGGGCAGGTAGACGGGAACGGCCGAACGCTGTCGCCGATCCTGGGCCCGCGGTTGGCAGGCGGCCCCGGCACAGCGGCCATCCCCGACACCGATGGCGGGCGATGGGACGGCGACAGCGTGTGGGACCGGGCGGTCGGGCCGATGCAGTTCATCCCGTCCACCTGGCGCAGTCACGCCGCGGACGGCAACGACGATGGCATCAGCGATCCGCACAACGTCTTCGATGCGACGCTGGCGGCCGGCCAATACCTGTGCAGCGGCGGCGGCGACCTGCGCGACCGGACACAACTCGCGACGGCGGTGTTCCGCTACAACCACTCCGAGTCCTACGTGCGCTCGGTACTCGCCTGGGCCGACGCATATGCCCGCGGCGTCATGCCGACACCGAACGACACTTCGGTCCCAGGGGATCCGGCCGTGTTCGCGCTCGGCCCACTCCCACCGGCCGCACCGATGCCGGCCGCAGGGGCTCCGCCGGCCCCGCCCGCGCCACCGCCCCCACCCGCGCCCGCGCCACAGCCACAGCCACAGCCACAGCCACAGCCACAGCCACAGCCACAGCCACAGCCACAGCCAGGAGCGGTACCACCACCCAACACACCACCGCCACCCGGCGCATCCCCGCCGCATCCTCCTGCGGGCACGTCAGCGCCGCCATCCGTACCGCCACCACCGGCAGATTCGCCCCCGTCGTCGCAACCGCAACCACTGCCGAGCTCGACGCCGCCGCCGACCAGCCCAGAACCGCCGCCGAGCGGCGCCGCATCGACCAGCTCGCCCACCACGTAAGCGAACGGCCTGCTCACCCCTTAGCAAAGGAGAACAGGCCGTTCGCCGCACCACGACCACCGGGGTCAGCCGATCACGTCATGGGACGGTCCGTCGGTGCGATCGGGGCGGGCAGGACTTCACGGTTGGTCAAATAGCGGTCCACACCGGCCGCCGCGGACCGGCCTTCCGAGATCGCCCAGACGATCAGCGACTGGCCCCGGCCCATGTCGCCCGCCGCGAAGACACCGTCCACACTGGACATGAAGTGCTCGTCGCGGGCGACGTTGCCGCGCGCGTCCAGCTCCACGCCCAGGTCGTCGAGCAGCCCCGCCCGCTCCGGGCCGACGAAGCCCATCGCGAGCAGCACCAGCTGCGCCGGCAACTCCCGCTCGGTGCCCGCCACCGGCTCGAACCCGGAGTCCGTGCGCTGCACCTCGACCAGCCGCAGCGCCCGCACCCGGCCCCGCTCGTCGCCCACGAACTCCTGGGTGTTGACCGAGTACAGCCGCTCCCCGCCTTCCTCGTGCGCCGAGGAAACCCGGTAGATCATCGGGTAGGTCGGCCACGGGTGCTGCTCGGAGCGCGATTCCGGTGGCATCGGCATGATCTCCAGCTGCGTCACCGAAGCCGCGCCCTGCCGGTGAGCCGTGCCCACGCAGTCGGCACCCGTGTCACCACCGCCGATGACCACGACGTGCTTGCCCTCGGCGTGGATCGGCGAGCGCGCAAGGTCGCCCTCCTGCACCTTGTTGGCCAACGGCAGGTACTCCATCGCCTGGTGCACGCCGCCCAGTTCGCGCCCCGGCACCGGCAGGTCGCGGGCCTGCGTCGCGCCACCGGCGAGCACCACCGCGTCGTAGTTGGCGCGCAACTGCTCGACCGTGACATCAACCCCGACGTTCACGCCGACGCGGAATTCGGTGCCTTCGGCCCGCATCTGGCCGAGTCGGCGATCCAGTCGGCGCTTCTCCATCTTGAACTCCGGGATGCCGTAGCGCAGCAGCCCGCCGATGCGGTCGGCCCGCTCGTAGACCACCACGCTGTGGCCGACGCGGGTCAACTGCTGCGCCGCGGCCAGTCCGGCCGGTCCGGAGCCGACCACCGCGACCTTCTTGCCCGTGCCTGAGCGCGGCAACTGCGGCTTGACCAGGTCGGAGTCCCAGGCCCGGTCAATGATCGTGATCTCGACCTGCTTGATGCTGACCGGGTCGGAGTTGATGCCGACCACGCAGGCCGCCTCGCACGGCGCGGGGCACAACGTCCCGGTGAACTCCGGGAAGTTGTTCGTGGCGTGCAGGCGCTCCGCGGCCTCCTGCCAGTCGTCCCGCCACACCAGGTCGTTCCACTCCGGGATCAGGTTGCCCAGCGGGCAGCCCTGGTGGCAGAACGGGATCCCGCAGTCCATGCAGCGGCCGGCCTGCTTCCGCAGCCTGGGCTGCTCGAACTCCAGGTAGACCTCGCGCCAGTCCTTGATGCGCACGTCCACCGGGCGACGCTGCGGCGTTTCCCGCGGCGTCGTCATGAACCCCTTGGGATCAGCCATGTGCGGCCTCCATGATCGCCTCGTTGACGTCGCGCCCGTCACGTTCGGCGGCGCTGCGGGCCGCGAGGACCCGCTTGAAGTCCTTCGGCATGACCTTGCCGAAGCGCTGGACGGCGGCGTCCCAGTCGGCCAGCAGTTCCCGCGCCACCTGCGACTCGGTCTGCTCGTAGTGCCGCCGCACACGGTCATGCAGGAACTCTCGGTCGGCGTCGTCCAGCGGATCCAGGTCCACCATCTCCGGGTTGACCCGCTTGGCGTCCAGGTCCAGCAGATAAGCGATGCCGCCCGACATGCCGGCCGCGAAGTTACGCCCAATCCCGCCGAGGACCACCACCCGACCACCGGTCATGTACTCGCAACCGTGGTCGCCGACGCCTTCGACGACGGCCACCGCACCCGAGTTCCGCACGCCGAACCGCTCACCGACCACTCCGCGCACGAACATCTCGCCGCCGGTCGCGCCGTAGAGCAGCACGTTGCCCGCGATGATGTTGTGCTCGGCCGCGAACGGCGCCGACGCGTCCGGGCGCACCACGATCCGCCCGCCGGACAGGCCCTTGCCGACGTAGTCGTTGGCGTCGCCCAACAGCCGCAGGGTGATGCCGCTCGGCAGGAAAGCGCCGAAGGACTGCCCGGCCGAGCCGGTGAACGTTACGTCGATGGTGTCGTCCGGCAGGCCCTCGCCGCCCCACCGCCGGGTCAGCTCCGAACCCAGCATGGTGCCGACCGTGCGGTTGACGTTGCGCACCGGCATGTCCAGCCGCACCGGGGTGCCTTCCTTCAGCGCACCCTCGCACAGCTGGATCAGCGTGTTGTCCAACGCTTTCTCCAGACCGTGGTCCTGCTCGGTGGTCTGGTGCCGCGCTACGCCCCGCGGCAGGTCCGGCACGTGCATGATCGGGGCGAGATCGAGCCCCTGGGTCTTCCAGTGCCGCACGGCATCGGAGGTGTCCAGCAGGCCGGCGTGCCCGATCGCCTCGGCCAGCGACCGGAATCCCAGCGCCGCCAGGTATTCCCGCACCTCCTGCGCGACGAACTCGAAGAAGTTCACCACGTATTCGGCCTTGCCGGTGAACTTCTCGCGCAGCTGCGGATTCTGGGTGGCCACCCCCACCGGGCAGGTGTCGAGGTGGCAGACGCGCATCATGATGCAGCCGGAGACCACCAGCGGCGCGGTGGCGAAGCCGAACTCCTCGGCGCCCAGCAGCGCCGCGATCATCACGTCGCGACCGGTCTTGAGCTGGCCGTCGGTCTGCACCACGATCCGGTCGCGCAGGTTGTTGGCCAGCAGCGTCTGCTGCGTCTCGGCCAGTCCGAGCTCCCACGGGCCACCGGCGTGCTTGATCGACGACAGCGGCGAAGCACCGGTGCCGCCGTCGTGTCCGGAGATCAGCACGACATCGGCGTGCGCCTTGGACACGCCGGCGGCGACCGTGCCGACGCCAACCTCGGACACCAGCTTGACGTGGATCCGCGCCCGGGGATTGGCGTTCTTCAGGTCGTGGATCAGCTGCGCCAAGTCCTCGATCGAGTAGATGTCGTGGTGCGGCGGCGGGGAAATCAGCCCCACACCGGGCGTGGAGTGCCGGGTCTTGGCGATCCACGGATACACCTTGTGGCCGGGCAGCTGGCCGCCCTCGCCGGGCTTGGCGCCCTGGGCCATCTTGATCTGGATGTCGTCGGAGTTGACCAGGTACTCGCTGGTCACCCCGAACCGGCCGCTGGCGACCTGCTTGATCGCCGAACGCCGCGAATCACCGTTGGCGTCGGCGGTGAACCGCTCGGCGTCCTCGCCGCCCTCCCCGGTGTTGGACTTGCCGCCCAGCCGGTTCATCGCGATGGCCAGCACCTCGTGCATCTCCTGCGAGATCGAGCCGTAGGAGATGGCACCGGTGGCGAACCGCTTGACGATGGCGGAAACCGGCTCGACCTCGTCGATGGGCACCGGCTTGCGCGCGTCCTCGCGGAACTTGAACAACCCGCGCAGGGTCATCAGGTCGCGCGACTGGTCGTCGACGGCCTTGGTGTACTCCTTGAACACCTCGTAGCGTCCGCTGCGGGTGGAGTGCTGGAGCTTGAACACCGTCTGCGGGTTGAACAGGTGCGGCTCGCCCTCGCGCCGCCACTGGTATTCGCCGCCGACCTGCAACGTGCGGTGCGACGCGGCCACCCCGTCGGACGGGTACGCCCGCCGGTGCCGCTCGGCGACTTCCCGCGCCAGCACGTCGAATCCGACGCCGCCGAGCCGCGAAGTGGTGCCGGCGAAGCATTGCTGCACGACCTCTTCGCCGAGCCCGATCGCCTCGAAGATCTGCGCCCCGGTGTAGGAGGCCACTGTCGACACGCCCATCTTGGACATGGTCTTGCGAACGCCCTTGCCCAGCGCCTTGATGAGGTTCGCGGTGGCCTGCGCGGCGTCCACGCCCTGGATGACACCGCCGCGCACCAAGTCCTCGACGGTGGCCATCGCCACATACGGGTTAACGGCGGCGGCGCCGTAACCGATAAGGAGAGCGACATGGTGCACTTCGCGAACGTCACCGGCTTCGACGATCAGGCCCACCTGGGTGCGCTTCTTCTCGCGCACCAGGTGGTGGTGCACGGCGCCGGTGGCCAGCAGCGACGGGATCGGAGCGTGCTCGGCGTCGGCCGAGCGGTCCGAGAGCACCAGCACGTGCGCCCCGGCCGCGACGGCCGCCGAGACCTCTTCACGGATCTCGTCGAGCCGGGTGCGCAGCGCCTCCCCGCCGCCGGCGACGTGGTAGGTCATCTCGATCACCGCGGGCTTGAGTCCCGGCCGGTCGCCGTCGTCGTTGAGGTGCACGATCTTGGCGAGCTGGTCGTTGTCCAGCACCGGGAACGGCAGCACCAGCTGGCGGCAGGCCGCCGGGTGGTGATCGAGCAGGTTGTGCTCCGGCCCGACGTGGGTGCTCAGCGAGGTGACCAGTTCTTCCCGGATCGCGTCCAGCGGCGGGTTGGTGACCTGCGCGAACAGCTGGGTGAAGTAGTCGAACAGCTGCCGCGGCCGCGCGGAGAAGGCGGCGAAGGGCACGTCGTTGCCCATCGAGCCGATCGGTTCGGCGCCGGCGGTGGCCATCGGCTTGAGCAGGACGCCCAGCTCTTCCTGCGAATAACCGAAAACCTGCTGTCGGTGCACCAGCGAGTCGTGCGTGGTCACTTCGCGTTCGCGGTCCGGCAGGTCGGCCAGGTGCAGCACACCAGCGTCGAGCCATTCCTGGTACGGGTATTCGGCGGCGAGTTCGCCCTTGATCTCGTCGTCGTCGATGATGCGGCCCTTGTCGGTGTCGACCAGGAACATCCGGCCCGGCTGCAACCGCCCCTTGCGGACGACCTTGTCCGCCTCGATCTCCAGCACGCCGACCTCGCTGGCCAGCACCACGAGCCCGTCTTCGGTGACCCAGTAGCGACCCGGACGCAGTCCGTTGCGGTCGAGCACCGCGCCGATCTGGGTGCCGTCGGTGAACGCCACCAGCGCCGGGCCGTCCCACGGTTCCATCAGATAGTTGTGGAACTCGTAGAAGGCGCGGCGAGCCTGGTCCATCTCGGCGTGGTTCTCCCACGCCTCCGGGATCATCATCAGCACCGCGTGCGGCAGCGACCGACCGCCCAGGTGCAGCAGTTCCAGCACCTCGTCGAAGGTCGCCGAGTCGCTGGCGTCCGGCGTCGCGATCGGGTAGAGCCGCCGCAGGTCACCGGGAATCAGGTCGGTAGCCAGCATGCTCTCCCGGGTCCGCATCCAGTTGCGGTTGCCCTTGAGCGTGTTGATCTCGCCGTTGTGCGCGATGAACCGGTACGGGTGCGCCAGCGGCCAGGATGGGAACGTGTTGGTGGAGAACCGGCTGTGGACCAGGCCGATCGCGCTGGCGAACCGCTCGTCGTTCAGGTCGGGGTAGAACGCGCCGAGCTGGGCCTCGGTGAGCATCCCCTTGTAAACGATGGTGCGCGCCGACAGGCTCGGAAAATACACGTCGGCCTCGTGTTCGGCCCGCTTGCGGACGCAGAACGCGCGCCGCTCGAACTCCAAGGCCGTCTCGCCGTGCGCGGCATCGGCACCGTGACCGAGGAAGAGCTGGCGGAAGCTCGGCATGGTCTCGCGCGCGGAGGTGCCGGTGCAGGTGGGCTCCACCGGGAGTTCGCGCCAGCCGAGCAGTCGCAGGCCCTCCTCGGCCACGATCCGCTCGATGTCCGCCACGGCCTGCGCCGCATCGGCGGCGTCCGCGGGCAGGAACGCGGTGCCCACCGCGTAGCGGCCGCGCTCGGGCAGGTCGAAGGGTACGACGGCCCGGAAGAAGGCGTCCGGGATCTGGGTCAGCAGGCCGACGCCGTCTCCGGTGTCCGGATCGGCGCCCTTGGCACCGCGGTGCTCCAGATTGCGCAGCGCCGTCAGCGCTTTGGCAACCAGGTCATGGCTCTGCCGACCACGCAGGTCGGCGACGAACGCGACGCCGCACGCGTCGTGTTCGTAGGCCGGGTCGTAAAGACCCCCGGCCGCGGCGCCGCGCTGCGCCAGATTTCTCACATCGTGGGAATGGGGCATCTGACCTCCCGTCGTCAGGCCGCGGGCCGCAGCAGGGCATGACTCACCCACTGCGATCCCGCAAGAGCCTTTGGGGGCACTGACAAAAGGATGCGCCGTTGCACTCTTGGTCAGTTTGAGGCACTCTACATAGCAAGCGGCCGGAAAGCTACCATTAGGTAACGCGAAGTTACGCGAAGATGACAAATCTCCCAGCCATTGGGACATCGTTGTCGCAGACCCGGTGAACCCGGGGAATTCTGCACCATGACAATGTCCATACGCGACTGTTTGGCGCCGACGAGTGGCATTGTTCACGATCTTCTTGCGGATCACCGAAACACTGTTCAGCCTCTTTCAGATTCGGTTCAGAAGCAATCCTTTTTCGTGATTGCTCGCCCACGGTGCGTGCGCAGGTGCCGAATCACTCGAATGCCAACGAGTTCGCCCGGCATACCGTCCAATGTCGAGCCAACGCCGGAAATCCCGGCGCCAGCGGTACTCCGCGCGGCGGGGTCAACTCCGAATCCCGGGCGTTGCCAGTGGTTCTTCTGGCGCAATCGAGGGCCCATGATTCCGGGCAAACCGACCGAGCAGTACAAGCAACACCAACCCGAGCAGCAGGTAAGGGTTGCCGAACAAATGCTGCAGCGGCGTCCAAGGCGGACCGGTAGGAAGCATCCGGAACGATGCGACGAGCACGGTCACCAATGTCGCCCCGGCGATGACGAGCCAACCCGGGCTGCGCAGACGAACGGCATAGCCGAGCATCACCAGCACGGCCGGGGCGCACCACACCCAGTGATCCGACCACGACGTCGGCGACACCAGCAGCGCCAGCAGGCCGTTGGCCATCACGGCCAGCGTCGGCTCCGTGCGGCGGATCGCGTAGGCCACCACTGCGGCGCAGGCCAGCGAAAGCACCAGCCACAGCCCGTCCTCCGCCGCCGCCGGCAGTTCCAACCGGGCCAGTCCGGCCATGATCGACTGGTTGGTGTGGAAGGCGGAGCCGCTGACGCCGTGCGCCGGCCCCTGGCCAAACCAGTACTCCACCGCGGCCTGGTAGTTCAGCGCGAAGCTCGCCACCGTGCCGAGGACCGCAGTGGCCACCGCGGTCCGCGCCGCCCGAAAGTCCTTGCGAAATAGGAAGAACAGCAGAAAAGCGGCGGGCGTGAGCTTGATGGCGGCAGCAATGCCGACCAGCAGGCCACGCGGCCAGCGGGGGTTGCGCACCAGGCAGTCGACGATGACCAGCCCCATCAGCACGATGTTGATCTGGCCGAGCCCGAACGAGGCGTACACCGGCTCCAGGAACAGCGCCCACGGCAGTAGCGCCAGCGCCACCGCGAGCGCGCCGCGCTCGCCCACCACTGGCCACATGTGCCGGGTGATCAGGTACAGTGCCGCGCCGATGGCGAGCAGGTCGACGACGTAGAGCGCGACCAGCCCGGCGACGAACGGCAGCAGCGCGAACGGCAGCAGCGGCAGCAGGGCGATCGGCGGGTACACCCACGGCAACACTCGCCCGATGCTCACGGTCGGGGCGGTGTTCATGATGTCGCCGCCGGCCAGCCAGGTGTGCACGGCCCAGCGGTACACCTGGTAATCGATGCCGGAGCCCTGCTCCAACCCGGCCCGCCGCATCAGCACCATCAGGACGAAAGACGCGATCAGCAGCGGTACCGAGGCCGCGATGATGGCGCGGGAGTGGTTCACGACGAATCCGCGAAGCCGGTCCGGCAAGCCGCCGAGGTTCAGGACAACATGGCCGGACTCGAATTGCACCGTGGCCAACTGGGTCCTCTCGATCAGGCGACCGACGTCGACCACCGGTGCGCGATCGACCGATCGCGCCGAGTTCGCCGGGTCGCGGTAAACACCCGTGAAGAACCGGAAAACTCTAACCTACCGCGAACCGGGTCCAGCACGCGCCTCGGCGCTGCGCATCGGGTTATCGCACGCTTCCAGCGAGTGATTTCAGCACCTTGGCGAGCAACTCGCCCGGCTTCTCTCGTTCGTCCGGTTCCGGCGGTGCGACGCGCTCGCGCCCCAGCCGTGCCGGGAAGAGCCGATCGATCGGCTCCCGCCCCGCCTCGGTGAGGCGCAAGTCGACCTCCCGCCGGTACCGCCGGGACGCCGTTCGGCTGATTAGTCCTCCGGCCTCCAGCCGGGCCAGCCGCCGCACCCGGCCGATCACGTCGTCCACTCCTGCACAAGTAAATCACCCTGCAACATTTTACCAGCGAAATTCTTTCGCATACCTCGCTCATCCGCCTCCGGCGAACCCTGCGCACCCGCGAGGCGCTAAGGCTCAACTGGACGGTCGGCGGCGTAATGGCGGCCGGCGTGCACTGACGTTCGCGACTCCCGTTGCCGCGGAACTCGGCAGCAAGGCGGTCACTACGCGAAGCCATTTCGCATCCGATGACCACTGTGGACGATTCCCCGCCTAAGGCAAGTTAGTCGTGCCCGAGTCGTCGCGGGGGCGCGAAATTTCCTCGTGTCTCAGTCACCCGGCTCCAGGTGGTAGAGCTCGGGCAGGTTGACGACGATCGCCTCCTGGGTGCTGCGGGCGATCACCACCACCGCCGGATCGTTCGGGTCCGGGTTCTCCTCGCGGTGCGGGACGAACGGCGGCACGAAGATGTAGTCGCCCGGCTCGGTCTTGAAGCGCACCTCCTCGGCGCCGTCGTGGAAGACGAACTCCGGATGGCCGCTGACCACGTAGATCGCCGTCTCCGACTCGCTGTGGTGGTGGTTGTCCGATGCCGTCGACGGGCCCACGTGGGTCTCGCCCATCCAGATCCGCTCCGAACCGACCAGGTCACCGCTGATCGCCGCGAGCCGCCGCATGCCCTCGGTCTGCGCGGTCTTGTTGTCGAGGTCGGCGGCCCGGACGTGGTGCAGCCGGGCGCGCAGCGAGCGGCGCTGCTCCTCGGGCACCGAGGTCGAAAGATCCGGGTGAAACGCATCGTGCTGGGTCATCGGAATCCTTCCTGCTCACCGATCGCCGACCAGCGGAACCTCGTCGAGGAACGCGCTGACCTGCTTACCGAGTTCCCGCCACACCTCGGCGCCAGGCGAACCATCGTGCACCGAGGTAACCCCACCCTCCACCGCTCGCACAACCTCGCCGACCGTGATTTTCCCGGCCGGCCGAGCCAGCCAGTAGCCACCCTCGCAGCCGCGCCGGCTGGTGACCAGTCCGGCGCGCCGCAGCTCGATCATCAGGTTGACCAGCGAGTTCAGCGGAATTCCCCGGCGCCGGGCGATGACCTCGCACGGGACCGGCTCGGTGCCGCTTCCGGCGAGTTCGCGCAAGGCCCGCAGCGAGTAGTCGGCGCGGGCCGAGACGTGCACGGGCGTGGACCGGCGGGCGCGTGGCGCGGCCGGGTTCTCCGGCAGCAGCAGCGCGCCCTTGCCGATCTCCTCGCAGAACAGCACGATGCGCGCGGCCACGCTCCGGTGGAACTGGTCGTTGAGGATGTCATGCACGCCGTCCTTGAACACCGCCAGCGAACTCTGCGGATTCTGGGCGGCCAGCGAGATCACCGGCGCGGCCGGGGCAACCGTGTCCGCGTCGCCGTGCAGCAGCAGCGTCGGGACCTCGGGCAGCCGCTCCGGCGGTCCGGGGATGTCGCCGGTCAGCTGTCCCCACTCGAACTCCGGATCGTTCTCCAGCAGTTCGCGGTGCACCGGGCACGATGTGCGCACCCCGATCTCCGCAGTCCGGTCGGCGGGCCGCTGCCCTCGCGTGAGCGGTGTGCCCGCGAGGATCAGCCCGTCCACCTCGATCTCCAAGGCGAGCGCCCAAGCACGCAGGGCGCCGACATCGGTTCCGGCCAGGAAACGCGCTGCGCCCGGCCGGAACCACGTCTCGGGATCGGTGGCCGGGTCCGGCACCACCACCGCGTAGCCGTCGGCGGAGAGCCGTCGGCCGAAGCGCTGGTAGACGGCCGGGGTCTCGCCCCTGCCTGGCAGCAGCACGACGGTGCCGCGGCACGCCCCGTCCGGGGCCCAAGTCCGAGTCATGTCAGCTCCGATCATTTGCCGGTGTACAGGTCCCGCTCGCAGGCCGGAGCCACGGTCACCGGCTCGCGCAGCACGCCCGCGCGGTGGAACCGGTCCGCCACCGCTTGCAGGCCGGCGACCACGTCATCGGTCAGCGGTCGGACCTCCTGCCGGGTCCGGGTCAAGATCTGCCGTGCCACCGGCGGGTCCAACGAGGTCAACTTCTCGTATACGCGCTGGTATTCGTCGGGGTGCTCGTCGCTCCAGCGCCACGCCGCCGCGAACCGGCGCATCGCGTCGGCCAGCGCCTCTCGCTTGAGCGGGTCGGCAGCGGCCATGGTCGACACCGACAGTATTCCGTTGCGCCCATTGATTCCTTCACCGTCGCGGATCACCCGGGCCCCGGCGTGCTCGGCGATCGCCAGGTACGGGTCGAAGGTCGCCCAGGCATCGATGTGCCCGGCGCTGAACCCGGCCTGCGCATCGGTCGGCAGGCTGAAGGTGATCTGCACGTCCTGTGGTCTCAGCCCGGCCTCGTCCAGCGCACCGAGCGCGGTGTAGTGCGAGACGCTGCCGGGCGCGGTGGAAACCACGATGTGTTTGCCGCGCAGGTCCGCAACGGTGCGGATCGGCGATCCCGGCGGCACGATGATCGCCGTGGCGGCCGGAGCCGCCGAGGTCGCCAGGGCGGGCCGAGCCGGAACGCCACCGGCGATGGCCTGCACGGTGGGCGCGTCGGCGGCGATCGCGGTGTCCACTTCGCCGGATCGCACGGCTTCGAAAAGCGGCGCTGCGCCTTGGAAATTGGCCCAGCGGACCCGATAAGGCGCGTCCTTGAACGCCCCAGATGCCTCCACCCTGGCCCGCACCCCGCCGGCCTGGTCGCCGAGCACCAGGGTCACATCGGACAGCGACTTGGGCGCGTTGTCCCCGGTGCAACCGGCCACCGTCAGAAGTACCGCGGCCAGGACCGCTACCAGGGCTCTTGTCATTCGTACTCGGTACACTGTTTCCCGTTTCGCTCTTGATGTTCAGTCGGGCAGATCCGGCTGCTCGTGTACGATCTCCCGGAAATAGCGGGGCGAAGGTCACCCGGCCCGGTCAGGCCGCTTCTCGGCGGGCGATTTCCTGGCGTACCAGCGGGATCAGCTCTCGGCCGTAGTCGACGGCATCGTCGAACGGGTCATAGCCGCGAATCAGCAGCGTCGTGACGCCGATGTCGACGTAGTCCAGTAGCGCCGCCGCGACCGTCTCCGGGGTGCCGACCAGCGCGGTGGAGTTGCCTGCCGCGTTGGTGGCCGCCGCCGTTGGCGTCCACAGTGCTCGGTCGTGCAGCTCCCCTGCCGCCGCCGCGGCAAGCAGGCGTTGCGAACCGACATTGGCCACCTGCTGGCCAGGATTCAAGGTCTTCGGGCCGGTGAAGGACGCCAACCCGCCCCGCGCCGCGTTGATCTGATCGAGGATGCGGTGCGCCCGCTCCCACGCCTGCTCCTCGGTGGCACCCAGAATCGGCCGGAACGACACGCTGATCCGCGGCGGTTGCGTCCGTCCCGCCTCCGCGGCGGCCTTATGGACCGCGGCGATCTGCTCGGCGGTTTGTGCCAGCGGCTCGCCCCACATCGCGAAGACGTCCGCGTGCTTGCCGCCGACCCGCAGTGCGGCCTCCGAGGAGCCGCCGAAGTACAGCGGAATCCTGGGCTGCTGAACCGGGCGGACGGCCGCGTTGTAGTCCTCGAACCGGTAGTGCGTGCCGTCGTGGCTCAGGGGCCCTTCGGCGGTCCACACCCGCCGGAGGACGTCCAGGTATTCATCGGTGCGTGCGTAGCGCTCGTCCTTGCCCAGGTAGTCGCCGTCACGGCGCTGTTCCGCGTCGTTGCCACCGGTGATGATGTGCACCGCGATCCGGCCGCCCGTGAGATGGTCGGCGGTGGCAAAGGTGCGGGCCGCCAGGGTCGGGGACACGAAACCGGGTCGATGCGCGACCAGGAAGCCCAGCCGCTCGGTGTGCGCGGCCGCATAGGCGGCCAGCTGGGTGTTCTCCGGACTGCTCGACCCGTAGCCGATCAGCACCCGGTCGAACCCGGCTTCCTCATGGGCCCGGGCGAACCGGCGCAGGAACGCCGGATTGACCACCGGCCCCGCCGCCGCGTGGATCTCCGAAACGTGCTGCGCCCCGATCATCCCGATGAACTCGACGGTCACGACGAACTCCTCGCTCCGGTCCCGACTCCCAGCCAGGACAGCAATTCGGCGCGCAGCGCCAGGAAAGCCGGGTCGGTGACGTCACGCGGGCGATCCAGGTCGAGCACCTGGTCGTAGCCGATGCGGCCGTCGCGCATCACCAATACCCGGTCGGCCAGCAGCAGGGCCTCCTCGACGTCATGCGTGACGAGCAAGATCGCGCAACCGTGCCGCTGCCACAGCTCCCCGACCAGTTGCTGAGCCTTGATCCGGGTCAGCGCGTCGAGCGCCGAGAACGGCTCGTCCAGCAGCAGCAGGTCCGGTTCGCGCACCAGCGCTCGCGCCAGCGATGCCCGCTGCGCCTCGCCGCCGGAGAGCACTTTCGGCCAGACGTCGACCCGGTGGCCGAGGCCGACCTCCTCCAGCGCGGCCACCGCCCGCTTCTTGTCCGGACGGCCGGGCAGGCCGAGGGTCACGTTGTGCCACACGCGTTTCCACGGCATCAGCCGCGGTGCTTGGAACGCCACCGCGCGACGCACGGCCACCTCGACTTCGCCGGTCACCTCGCGGTCGAGGTCGGCCAGGATCCGCAGCAGCGTGCTCTTGCCGCAGCCGCTCGGGCCGAGCAGCGCCACGAACTGGCCGGGGTCGATCTCCAGGTCGAGGTCATCGAGCACGGTGCGGTCGCCGAAACGGCGGCTCAGGCCGCGCACCGACGCGGGTTTCACTACGCTCCGCTGAACGCCGGTCGCCATGCCAGCACAGTCCTTTCGAGCAGTCGGACGATGAAATCGGCGATGAGGCCGAGCACTGCGTAAAGCACCAGGCAGACCACGATCACGTCGGTCTGGAAGAACTCGCGGGCCGTGTTCATCTCATAGCCGATGCCCGCGGTGGCGTTGATCGTCTCGCCGAAGACCAGCGCCAGCCACGCCGAACCCAGCGAATACCGCAGCCCCACCAGGGCGTTCGGCATCGCGGCGGGCAGGATGATGTGCCGGACCTGGGCGAACCAGCCGAGCCCCAGGGTCTTGGCCGCTTCCACCAGGCCCGCGTCGACGTTGCGGATGCCGCCGTAGATGTTCATGTACAGCGGGAAGGTCACGGCCAGCGCGATCAGCACGATCTTGGGCTGTTCGCCGATGCCGAACCAGATGATCAGCAGTGGAATCAGGCCGATCACCGGCACCGTGCGCAGCATCTGCATCGGCGCGTCGATGATGTCCTCGCCGCGCCGGAACAACCCGGACAAGGTCGCCAGCACGGTCGCGGCCACGACGCCGATCGCCAGCCCCGCCCCAACCCGTTGTATCGATGCGGCGATCGCCTCCTGCAACCGTCCCTCCGACCACAGGTCCACAGCGGTCCCGGCGACCGTCGCGGGCGAGGCCAGCGTGTCGTCGCTGAGCAACCCGGTGCTGCTGAGCAACTGCCAGAGCAGTACCAGGCCGATCGGGCTGATCAGCTTGAAAAGCCAACGGGGGAGGCGATTTTCGCGCCGTTCCGTCCGGGTTCGCACGGTCGTGACGGCGATCGGGCCTCGTTTGGTCGGCGCGCCGGTGGGCGCGCGCTCGGTGGAAACACTCATTTGCACTCTCCGCAAGGCATGGGGACGCAACGCGGCCACGACGCTTCGGCCGCGTTGGGAATCTCGTACCACCGGCGCCCCGGCACGCCCGTTTTCGCCGGTCAGGTGCCGTGCGCGCGTCCGGGTGCCAATGCGCCCAGCAGTGCGTACGGGTGTGTACCAGCGATGCGCCGGGGCTCCGGTGGAGCCGAAGGTGAACGCGCGTTACGACGCGCGCGAAACAGGAGAAAAGGCCGTTACCGGCGACAGAGGGCCGAGGACACGCGCACGAAGTCCACGTAACCTCGTGTGGTCAGGGCCGCTGTCGGGATCATGCCGCCGACGGTAGCGGGGTCCCGGTGCCATGTAAACCCAACTCCACGGACTGGGATTGCGAGCACGAACCGCCGTCTCAGCAGGTCGCGCACACGAGCTGAGCTATACCCCAACCAAGGTTTCCTGGCCGAGGCACTAGATGGAGCCGATTCTGGTCACGTGTCAACACTTTGCGGGTAGTTGTCGGCAATTTTGCGCGGCGCTACTGTGGACCGGTGCAGCCAGAACCGTCAAGCGAGCCGCGAATACCGCGCTCGGGCCGACTCGTGACCGAAGTACTCGAAAGGCTGCGCGCACAGATTCTTTCCGGCGACCACGCCCTGGGGAGCGGGACACCGTGTCGGCCGCCGAGCTAGGTGTCAGCCGACGGCTGGGGTGCGAGGTGCCGCGCATGCGGGAGCAGCCCGGGTTGCCGGTCAAGACAACCAACCGCGGCTGTGTGGTCGCGTCGTGCGATAACCGGGACCGGCGTTCGTGATCGAAGAACTGCTGCCTGCCGAAGTCAGCTCGGCCGAAGCCTTCACCGACCCGCCCGATGTGATCCTTTTCCCGGAAGAGGAAGCGCTGATCGCACACGCCCGGGATAAGCGGCGCCGGGAGTTCACGACCGGGCGTTGGTGTGCACACCAGGCGTTGAGCCGACTCGGCGTGCCTCCCGCGCCGCTGCTGCGCGGCGAGCGCGGCGCACCGAAGTGGCCAGCGAGAATCATCGGCAGCATCACGCACTGCGCCGCCTACCGAGCCGCGGTCGTGGCGCGCGCCGAGCAGGTGCGCACGCTCGGTATCGATGCCGAGCCGCACGCACCCCTGCCTGCCGGAGTGCTGAACGTGGTCTCCTTGGCGGCGGAACGGACCCACCTCGCCGAACTGTCCACAGTGCACCCCGATACACATTGGGACCGGATCCTCTTCAGCTGCAAGGAAACGGTCTACAAGGCGTGGTACCCGATCACCCGGCAGTGGCTGGGCTTCGAAGACGCCCGGCTCGAACTGGGCACCGGAACCTTCACCGCGCACCTCCGCAAGGAAGGCGCCGAGCTGGCAGGTCGGCCGCTGACGGCCTTCACCGGCCGGTGGCTGGTCCGCAAGGGCCTCGTCGTCTCGGCCATCGCCGTACCCAACCGATCGTGGGGCGATCGGCCCACACATGAGGGGCACCCGCAAACCAACTTGCTTGGTTGAGGGTGCCCCGCACGCGTCAGCCGAAGAATGGGGTCCGTCAGGCGGCGAGCCCGTTCTTCAGAGCCCGGGCGACGGCAACCACGCGCTTGGCCTGTACTGCCGCGGCCGAGCGGGTGACATCGTCGACCTTGTTCGCACCCTGCGCGTCGACATGGCTGGTGCCGTACGGGTTGCCGTCGGCGAACTTCGCGCCGTCGGTGTAGCCCGGCGCCACCACGATGCCGCCGAAGTGATGGAAGGTGTTGTACAGCGCCAGCAGCGTCGACTCCTGGCCGCCGTGCGCGGTGGAGCTGGAGGTGAAGCCGCTGTAGACCTTGTCCGCCAGCTGACCCTGCGCCCACTGGCCGCCGAGGGAATCGATGAACTGCTTGAGCTGCGAGGCGATGTTGCCGAAGCGGGTGGGCGAGCCGAACAGCACCGCGTCGGCCCACACCACATCTTCCGGGGTGGCCTCGGGAATGGAGCGGGTAGCCTCCACGTTGGCGCGCCACGCCGGATTGCTGTCGATGGCCGCGTCGGGCGCGAGCTCGGGGGCGCGACGCAGCCGCACCTCGGCGCCGGCCGCCTCGGCCTCGGCGACTAGCGTGTTGGCGATCTCGGTGCCGGTACCGGTGGCCGAGTAGTAGATGACGCTGACCTTTACTGGGGTGCTCACTGTCGGACTCCTGTTCACGGGGCGGCTGAGTCAGGACCATTCACGGGTCTCTTTCGGGGAAAACAATACCCTGAGTAAACTCTTCGCCGCAAGAGATTTCCTGGCGAGCTGTTTCGGGTAGACTTAGGTCGCTGTATCCGCAGGAAGAAGGAGCATTCCGGTGAGCAACAAGACCGGTCCGGACCCGTGCACCGACGACGACGAGATCATCACCTGGTGGGGGTTGGTGATCGAGGGCTACCACGTCACGCAGGAGCACATCGGCGCCGAGATCAACGAGCGCTTCGACCTCCCGCCGGCGTCGTTCGACATTCTGGTCCGCCTGGTCCGCACCCCCGGGTACCGGATGCCGATGACCAAACTCGCCCACGAAGCCGCGCTCAGCAGCGGCGGCTTCACCAAGGTCGCCGACCGCCTCGCCAAGGCCGACCTCATCCGCCGCGAGCCGTGCGAGAACGACCGCCGGGTCACCTACGCGGTGCTCACCGACCACGGCCGGGACGTCGCCGAACGGTCCCGGGCGGCGTGCGCCGAGATCCTGCGAAAGCGTGTCCTGGCTCCCCTCGGCAAGGCCGACTCGGCCGCCCTCGCCGAAGCAATGCGCACCCTCCGCGCCGCCAACGGCTGAACTCCTTCTGGCGATTTCAATTGAAATCGACACACCGTACGGGAGTCCGCGGTCATGCTACGACGTTCACGACATCGAGCCGCGATGCTGCCGGATCGTTCGACGCTTCGAGGTCTCAGTGCACCTCCGACCGCGTCGATGGGGCACCGATGTCGTCGAGTTCTCGGCCCCGGGTCTCGGGTGCGGCCGCCGCCATCCACAGCGACGCCAACACCAGCAGCACGCCGATGACCACGAACGTCAGCGGCAATCCCAGGTACGGCCACAGCAGCGACCCGAAGATCACCGGCACGAACCCGGCACCCACCCGGCTGACCGTCGACGCCCAGCCGAATCCGCTGGCCCGCAACCGGGTCGGGTAAAGCTCGGAGACGTAGGCATAGAGCGCGGGAATGGTCAGCTCGATGAGGAATCCGAAGGCGGTGATCCACCACTTGGCCGCGGTCTCGATGTCCAGCTGCACCGCGAACAGCACCAGGGCGAGCGCGGCCAGCGGCCCGCTTAGCCCGATCACCCACTTGCGCCCGATCACGTCGACCAGCCACGCCGAGACCACCACGCCGACGATGCCGATCGCGGTCATCAGGGTGGTCACCATGAACGCCGCGTAGTTCCCGTATCCCTGCTTGACCAGGATGCTCGGCAGCCAGGTCAGCGCCCCGTAGTAGACCAGGAACACGGTCAGGAACAGCGCCCAGGACACCGAGGTGATCGCGGCGCTGTACCGCCACAGGTCGCGCGCCTGCCGGACGAACGCGCTCGCGGTCATCTTCGGCTGCTGTACGGGTTCGGGAAGGGTCCAGGGCTCGACCGTGGCACCGGTCCGGTGCACCAGAGCGTCGATCACCGACCGCGCCTGCTCGGCTCGGCCCTGGCGGACCAGGTACATCGGCGACTCCGGTACCGAGCGCCGGACCCAGAACAGCAGCAGCGCGGGCAGCACCATCACCACGAGCAGCAGCCGCCAGTTGTCGAACGCCAGCAACGCGGCCGAGATGATGCCGCACAGCGTCGCACCGACGGGCCACCAGATGTCCATCGCGGTAAGCACCTTGCCACGCACCTTCGCCGGGGTGAACTCGCCGACCAGCGCGTAGTCCACCGGGATGCAGCCGCCCAGCCCGATCCCGGCCAGGAACCGGAACACGCAGAACGTCACGAAATCCGGGGACGCGGCGCCGGCCAGCGAGAACACCGAGAACATCAGCAGCGTCAGGCTGAATGCGCGTTTGCGGCCGATGGTGTCCGCGATCGCGCCCCAGACGACGGCACCGACGGCCATCCCGATGAGGTTCGACGTGCCCACCCAGCCCCGCGCCGCGGGCGAGAGGTCCCATTCCGCACCGACCAGCGGGATCAGGAAGCCGTTGAGCGTGACGTCCCAGGCATCGAACATGAACCCGAGGCCGCCGATCAGGAAGATCGTGCCTTGGGTGCGCCATTTCCACGGTAGTTCCTGAACGATCTGATCTCCGGTCTTCATGGGGCTCCCCTTAGTTGCTCGGACTGGGTGTCGGCTTGGCGGTTCCCCCAGGTGTTCCGGCGATTTCAAGAAAATCGACCTACAGGTCCATCAGGGCCTTACGTTGGCCACCGTCGACCGGGATGTGGGCGCCGTTGAGGTAGCTGGCGCGCGGCGAGGCCACGAAGGTGACCACGTTGGCGACCTCTTCGGGCTCGCAGATCCGGCCCAGCGGCAACGACGACACCGCGAGCTCGTGCGCCCGTTCGCCGTCGACCTTCTTATCCCGCGCGAACGCGGCCTCCAGTCCGGCCCACCGGTCGGTGTTCACCGGGCCGGGGTTGACCGTGTTGCACCGGACGCCCAGCGGTCCGTACTGCTCGGCCACCGAGGAGGCGAAGTTGATGTCGGCGGCGTTGGCGACGCCGGCGGTCATCTCCCAGTAGGACGGCTTGAGCCCGTCGTTGCCGACCACCAGCACGATGGAGCCCTCGCCGCGTTCGCGCATGTGCCCGATCACCGCGCGCACGGTACGGACGTAGCCGAGGAACTTCAGCTGTAGGCTGCCGAGCCACTGCTCCTCGGTGAGTTCTTCCAGCAGGCCACCGGGCGACGAGCCGGCGCAGGTGATCACGATGTCGATGTGACCGAAGTGCTCGATGGCCGTGTCGACGCAGCGCTGCACGTCGGCGGTGACACTCATGTCCCCGGCCAGCCCGAGCACTTTACGGCCGCTGGCCGTGGCGATCTCCTCGGCCGCGCGGACGATGTCCGCCTCGGTGCGCGCGGTGACGACCACGTCGCAGCCCTCGGCGGCCAACTGCTCCGCGCACGCCCGGCCGATCCCCTTGCTGGCACCGGTGATGAGCGCGATCTTGCCGTCCAGGTGCATGTCCATTGCGGATTTCCTCCTTGGGTGGTTACTTGGCGCCGGTGGTAGAGGTGGCCAGCGAACGCGGATCCCGGGCGGGCCAGCGGTCGTGGTCGGCCTGCGCCAGGAAGCGTTCGACGTGGTGGTTGAACAGTTCCGGTTCTTCGAGATTCGTCACGTGGCCGGTCTTGGGCAGCACGAGAAGGCCGCTGCGCGGGATGGTCCGCTTGAGCATCAGGTCGGTCTCCAGTACGCCGTCGTCCTCGTCACCGGCGACGATCAGCGTGGGCACGTCCAAGGCGGCCAGTTCCGCTGGCAGGTCGTAAAGGGACGGACGAGCCTTCTGCACGCCACGCATCGTCAGCGCCGCCCCCACCGGGTCGTGTTCGGCGAGGACCGCCACGTGTTCGGCGTGTCCGCGCGGGTCCTTGTGCTCGAACTGCACGCGGGCCGGGCCGAAGCCGTACCACTTGGCCATCTCCGCCGAGCCCTCGGATTCGAAGGCCACCGCGATCTTCTCCGACTCCGACCGGAACTTCTCCCGGGCGTCGGGGTGCGCGCCGTAGCCGCAGCCGGCGACCACCAGCGATCGGGCCCGTTCGGGGTGGCGGAGTCCGAAGTGGAGCGTGCAGAACCCGCCCATCGAGTTGCCCACGACGTGCGCGCGGTCCGCACCGATCGCATCGAGGATCGTCACCAGGTCATCGACCGCGCGGTACTGGCCGTACCGATCCGGCTCGGGGGGCACGTCCGATGGCGGATAGCCGCGCGCCGCGTACACCACGCAGCGGTACCGGCGGGCGAAATGCCGGACCTGCGGCTCCCACGAGCGGTGGTCACCGGCGAACTCGTGCACGAAGACCAGGGGCACACCGGTGCCGGTTTCCTCGTAGTACAGGCGTATTCCGTCGTCGGTGGTCGCGTACGGCACTCGAACCTCCCACTTGAGATTTGATATATCAGCTGCCGCGGATCAGTTGCCGCGCCGGACTTCGCCGGTGAACACCGCAGCGTTCGCCGACCGTTCCTCGGCGAGGCGGGCCAGCAGCCGCTCCCCCTCGACCACTTGCTGCTTGGCCCGCCGCACGGCGTCGCCATCCAGCCGGGCGACCGAGTCCGCGAGCTCGACCGCCGCCCGGAGCGGATCTTCGGCGAGCCGGTCGAGCAGACCGATCGCCACCGACTCCTCGGCGTCCACGAAGCGCTGGCTGAGCACCAGTTCCAGCGCTCGGCGACCGATGGTCGAGGGCAGTCCCCACGGGCCGACCGACAACCCGTGCCCGGGTCCGACGAACCGGAACCTCGCTTGCGGAGATCCCAGGCGGACGTCGGCGGCCAGGGCGAGCTGCGAGCCGCCGCCCACGGCGGCTCCGTCCACGGCAGCCACCACCGGAATCGGGAGCGTGAGCATCTTTTCGTAGAGCCCGTAGAGGTCGTCGCTGACCTTGCGGCGCTCGGCGTCCGGCACCGCCAGATCGGCACCGGCGCAGAACTTTCCCGGCGTACTGGAGCCAAGGACGACCGCACGCACCGTCGCATCGGCTGCCGTTGCGGCTAGCTGCTCGTGCAGCGCATCGACCAGCGCCGCGTTGAGTGCATTGTGGACATCTGGGCGGTCCAGTGAAAGCAGCAGCACGGCGGGACAGGGACGGGTACAACGCAGCATGGCCGTCACTTCCTCAGCAGGGTCAGGACTCGTCGGACCGGAACCGAGAAGCTTTCCGTTCCGAGCTGGACCACGGCGTCGACGCGCTCATCGGAGAGCACGCGCCGCGACGAGCCCAGCGCCCTCCCGGCCACGATGCCGACCGCCAGCGCGGCCGCGACCGGTGCGATCTTCTTCAGGACCGGCACCACGACCAGCGACAGCCCGTCCAGCTCCGATTCCGTTGGTGTGCGGTCGTGGTCGCCTCGACGACCGTTGCCGCTCACAACTGCCGGCCGTGAGCGGTCGGTCCGGTGCGGGCCGGATTCCCCGCTCACGCCGACCGTCGGGGCTGCGGTGAGCAGATCGCTGATGTTGCGGGCGAACTGTTCCATGAGCCGCTGCGAAATGCTGGCCAGGGCGCCGCGACCGAACTGTGCGACCTTGCCGCGGATCACCAGGTCGGTGTCCAGCGCGAGCACGCTGCCCTCGTCGTGCGGTCGCACCCGGACCTCGACCTTGGCCTCGGCATTGCCGCTGCCGTGCTGGTCGGTGCCCTTGGCGTCGAGCACCAGGCGGTTGCCCGGCTCGTCGACCTCCAGGAAGCGGACCACGCCCTCGTACGCGGCCGAGACCGGCCCGACCTTCACCTTCACCCGGCCCCGGTAGGCGTCATCGCTCCGGCCTTGCAGCGTCGCGCCCGGCATGCACGGAGCGACCCGCTCCACGTCGTTGATCAGCGCGAATACGGTCTCCGGCGGTGCCGGTAGCACGACTTCGTTGGTCAGCCGCATGCATTGCCTCCTGTCAGCCCAGCTCGGTGCAAATCCATTGTGGACTCAGCGGCAGCCGTCCCACCGCTTCGCCGAGCCCCAGCGCGTCGCGCACCGCATTGGCCAGGGCCGCGCCCGCGGCGGTGATACCGCCCTCCCCGGCACCCTTGGTGCCCAACGGGTTGTCCGGGCTGGGTGCGTCTTCGGCGACGATCGTGTCCACCAGGCCCGGAACCTCGGCGGCGGTCGGCATCAGGTAGTCCATGAACGTCGCCGCCTGCGGCTGGCCCTGGTCGTCGTAGTGGAAGTTCTCGTACAACGCGCCGCCGAGCCCCTGCGCCACGCCGCCGACCAGCTGCCCCTCGACCAGCGTCGGGTTGATCGCCTTGCCGATCTCGTAGGCGACCAGGTAGCGCGGCACCGTGACGTGCCCGGTTCCGGGATCGATGTCGACGAGCGCCACGTGCACGCCGTAGGGGTAGGTCATGTGGTCGACCTCGAAGACCCGCCGCGCCGCGAGTCCGGGCTCCGTTCCCGGCTCCAGGTAAGGACTTCCGGGTGCGCACGCGGCGGCGATCTCGCCCAGCGCGACGCTGCGATCGCCGAAGGCGAACGCGCCGGCGGCGTGCTCCAGCAGGTCCTCGGGCGCGCCAAGCATGCGCGCGGCGAGCGAACGCGCTCGTGCCAGCACGGCGGTTGCCGCGAGGTCCACGGCGTTGCCCGCCAGCACCGTGGAACGGCTCGCCCAAGAGCCGAGCCCGAACGGTTGCAGGTCGGTGTCGCCGTTGACGACCTGCACGTCCTCATGGTCGACGCCCAGCCGGTCCGCGGCGATCTGGGCGAGCACGGTCTCGATGCCCTGGCCCAGCGACGTGCCGCCGGAGTGCACCCGGATCCGCCCGCTGGGTTCGACGATCACGTCCGCCGTCTCGTGTGGACCGAGTCCGCTCTTCTCCAGGAACACCGCGAAGCCGTACCCCGCCTTGCGGCCGCTGTTGCGCAGCCGCGCCACTTCGTCCCGCCAGCCGCTAGTCCGTGCCAACGCGGTTTCCAGCAGTGCTGGATAGTCCCCCGCGTCGAGCACCATGTCGGTGCCCAACGCCCGCAGCGGGCGGACGTGCGGAATCTCCTCGGGCCGCAACAGGTTTCGTCGCCGGATCTCGGCGCGGTCGATGCCGATCCGGTCCGCGGCGACGTCCAGCAGGTGCTCGCGCGCGAAGGTCCCCTCGTAGCGACCGGGCGCGCGGTAGGTGCCGCACGGTGTCTTGTTCGTGAGCACCACCTCGACACTGGCCTGGTATGCGGGCACCCGGTACGGGCCAGGCAGCATGCCGATGGTCAGCTCCGGCACGAGGAGTCCGTGGGTGCGCAGGTAGGCGCCGTTGTCGTGGGTGATCCCGTCGCGCAACGCCAGCAGCCGGGCATCCGCGTCGAAGGCCGCCGCGATGCGGTGCCGCTGCTGCCGGGAATGGTTGAGCGCGACGAGGTTCTCGGCTCGGTCTTCGGTCCACTTCACCGGCCGCCGCAGGCGCCGGGCCAGCCACGGGATCAGCAGGTCTTCCGGGTAGAACTCGCCCCGCGCGCCGAACCCGCCACCGGCATCCATGGCGTGCAGCCGCACCTGTTCGGCGGGCATGCCCAGCATCCGGGCGAGCACGTTGCGGTTGAACACCGGCACCTTGGTCGCGCCCCACACCTGAAGTCGCCCGTTCGCCGCGTCGTACTCGGCGACCAGCCCGCGCGGCTCCATCGGAACGGCGGCGTGCCGGCCCACATCCAGATCCAGCTCGACGACGTGCGCGGCGGCGGAGAACGCGGCATCCACTTCGCCGAAACCGGCCTGCATCCGGGCGGACGCGGGACCGTCTGCCGCGTCGAGGACCACCGGCAGTTCCCGGTACTCCACCGTGACCAGTTCGGCGGCGTCTTCAGCGAGGTAGGGATCCGCGGCGACCACCGCGGCCACGGGTTCGCCGACGTAGCGGACCTCGTCGGGCAAGATCCGCTGCAAACAGCCGTCCGGTTCGTCACCGCGCGGCAGCCGGATCGGGATCGGCGGGATATCACCGAGATCGGCCCCAGTGATCACCGCCAGCACCCCGGGCAACGCCCTGGCCTCTGCCGTGTCGATCCGCAGGATCTCGCCGTGCGCCAGGGTGGACCGCACGATCCGCGCATGGACCTGCCCGAGCCGGTTGACGTCGTCGGCGAACCGGCCCAAGCCTTTGAGCAGCCGGTCGTCCTCATGCCGCCGCACCCGGGCCCCGACAACTCCGCCGGTCCGCTCCGGCGTCGCGGTGCTCATGAAGCCTCCCGGCGGGCGGCGGCGACATCGGTGATCGCTTCGACGATTCCTTGGTACCCGGTGCAGCGGCACAGGTTCGACGAGACGACGTCGCGGATCTCCTCCTTGTCCGCCGCCGGGTTCTCCGCCAGGTATGCCTCCGCGAGCATCAGGAACCCCGGCGTGCAGAAACCGCATTGCAGCCCGTGGCGGCGGGAGAACGCCTCTTGCAGGTCCGACAGCCGATCGCCGTCGGCCAGGCCCTCCACGGTGCGCACCTCGGCGCCGTCGGCCTGCACCCCGAACATCAGGCATGCCCGCGCGGGCGTGCCATCGACCAAGATCGTGCACGCCCCGCAGATCCCGTGCTCGCAGCCCAGGTGAGTGCCGGTGTAGCCGAGGTCGTGACGCAGCACGTCGGCCAGCGTGCGGCGGGACTCCACCAGCACCTCGTGCTCGGCGCCGTTGACCGTGACGTTGATCAGATGCTGGTCCTTCATCGGCTGCACTCCAGGGCTCGCAGGACATGCTCGGGCGTGATGGGCACGGCGTCCAGCTCCACGCCGGTGTCGCGCAGGGCGTCGTTGACCGCGTTCAGCACCGCCGCCGGCGCCCCGATCGTGCCGCCCTCACCCATCCCCTTGGCTCCCGTTTCGGTGAAGGCGCAAGGGGTTTCGAGGTGTTCGATGTCGATCTCGGGGATCTCCGCGGCGGTGGGCACCAGGTAGTCGATCAGGCTGCCCGCGGTCGGCTGCCCGTCGGCGTCGTAGCCAATCTGCTCGTAGAGCGCCCCGGCGATGCCCTGCGCGACGCCGCCGCGAACCTGGCCGTCGACGATCTTCGGGTTGATCACCACCCCGCAGTCCTCGACCACGAGGTAGCGCAGCAGCCGGGTCTGACCGGTGCGCGGGTCCAGCTCGGCCACCACGCCGTGCGTGGCGTTGGAGAAGGTGCCCGAGGTCAGCACGTCGAAGGTCGCCTGCGCGGACAAACCGGGGTCGAGGTCCTTGGGCAGCCGGTGCGCACGCAGGTAAGCCACCTCGGCGACCTCCGCGATCGGCACCGCGCCGTCCGGGTCGTCACGGCGCCGGCACCAACCGTCGTCCAGATCGATGTTGTCCTCGTCGGTGTCCAGCAGGTGCGCGGCGATCACCCGGATCCGCGTCGCGAGCTTTCCGGAGGCGAGCCGGACCGCACCGCCGCCGATGGCCGCCGAGCGGCTGGCGAACGTCCCCCACCCGTAACTGACCTGGTCGGTGTCGCCCTGGCGGACCTTCACCGCGTCCGGGCGCAGGCCGAGCTGATCGGCGGCGATCTGCGCGAGCGTCGTCTCGTGCCCCTGGCCGTGGGCCGAGGTCCCGGTTGTCACGGTCACCCCGCCGCCGGGATCCATCCGGACCTCGGAGATGTCGTAGCCGGGCACCACCGACATCTTGCGCTGCGCGAACGCCTCCGTGCCGTACCCGGTTCGCTCGTTGAAACACGCGAAGCCGATGCCGATCACCCGGTCCGCCGCGCCGTCGCGCAGTTCGAACCAGCCCTCCTCGCGCAACCGCTGCTCGCAGCGGTCGAGGGATTCCCGGTACGAGCCGGGGTCGTAGGTGATGCCGTTGACCCCGATGTACGGGAAGGTGTCGATCAGGTTCCGCCGCCGGACCACTAACGCGTCGAGGCCAAGTTCTCGCGCCGCGCGCTCCATGAGCCGCTCCATGACCAGCACGATCTGCGGCCGGCTGACCCCGCGATACGGCGCAGTGGGCGCCTTGTTCGTGGCGATGGCGCACGCGCGGGCGCGGTAGCGGGGCACCTGGTAGACCCCCGGCAGTTCGGCGGCGGCCATCAGCGGTTCGACGCCGCTGGTGAATGGGAACACCGAGTACGCGCCGACGTCGCAGCGGATGTCGGCATCCAACGCCAGGATCCGGCCGTCGCCGTCGAACGCCGCGCGCACCTGGTGGCGCTGCTCGCGGCCGAGGAAGCTGGCGAACAGCCCTTCGCGCCGGTCCTCGATCCACTTCACCGGGCGGCGAAGCCGCAGGGCCGCCGCCGCGACGGCGATTTCTTCCCGCCCTACCACGCATTTCAGCCCGAAGCCGCCGCCGACGTCCGGGACGATGACGCGGACCTGCCGTTCCCGCAGGCCGAGGCACCGGGCCAGCGCGGTGCGCACCTGGTGCGGGACCTGGCTGGAAATGTGCACGACGAGTTGATCGTCGCGATCCACCCATTCCGCAAGGCAGCCGCGCGGCTCCAGCGGCAGCGCGTTCTGCCGCTGGCTGCTCAGCGAGGTCCGCACCACGCACTCGGCGGCGGCGAAAACCTCATCCACGTCATCGCTGAACGGGTTCACCGCCAGAAACGTGTTCGCGCGCAACTCGTCATGCACGCTCGGCGCGTCTGCGGCCAGGGCATCGCCGATGGAAGTGACGAGGCGCCCCGGCGAATAGTCCACAATGGCCTGTTCGATGCCGTCCTCGGCCGCGTACGGATCGTCGGCGACGACTATCGCGACGGGTTCACCGGCGTAGCGGACCCGGTCTGCGGCCAGGATCGGCATCGTCGTGGGCGTGAACTCGGCGCGCTCCAACAACGCGGTCAGTCCGGAAAGGCCCAGGTCAGCCGCGGAGAATGCGGCCAGCACACCGTCCACGGAGCGCACCCCGGACAGGTCGACGGCGTTGATCTGCGCTGCGGCCAACGGGCTTCGCACGAATGCGGCCGACAGGGCACCGGCCTGTCGCAGGTCGTCGACGAACCGCCCGCGCCCGGTCAGCAGCCGCGGGTCTTCCTTGCGCGGGACGGACGCGCCGACCCAGGTTCGTTGCCCGGTCACCCGGCCATCGCCTCCTGACATGCGCGGACCACCAGCGTGCGGGCGAGCTTGCGGCGGTAGTCCGCGCTGCCGTGCGCGTCGCTGCCCGGCTCGATGGCGCCGGCCGCCGCGTCCGCGCACGCGGCGAACAGCTCGCCGCCCAGCTCACCGCCGGCCAGCACGGCCTCCGCCGACGGAATCCGGATCGGCACCGCGTCCACGCCGCCCAGCGCGACCCGGCCGGACCGGCACACCCCACCCGCCACGTCGAGACTGACCGCCGCCGCGACGATCGCGAAATCCCCTTTCCGCTGGGCGAACTCGGTCAGCGCGGCGTGCGGCGCCGGGCTCGGGAACACGACCTCGACGATCATCTCGTCGGGTTCCAACGCGGTGGTCAGGAAACCGAAGAAGAAGTCGGCGGCCGCGATCGTGCGCCGCCCACGGGTACTCGCCACGACGATTCCGGCATCCAGCAGCACGGCGAGCAGGCACCACTCCGCGGTGGAGTCCGCGTGCGCCAGGCTGCCGCCGATCGTGCCGCGCGTCCTGATCGGATAGTGGCCGATCCAGCGTGCCGCGCGGCTGAGCACCCCGAAGGGACCGACGATCTCGGCAGCGGTCGCGGTTTCGATCGCGCGATGCGTGGTCAACGCGCCGATGTGCAGGGCGTCGAGGTCTGGTCGCAGGTATTTCAGCCCATCGATGCGTCCCACGTCGACCAGCGCGGCGGGGCGTGCCAGCCGGAAGTTCATCATCGCCACCAGACTCTGGCCGCCGGCCAGCAGCTTCGCCTCGTCACCGAGTTCCGCGAGCAGTTCGGTCGCCCCGCGAACGTCGTGGGCCCGGTGGTAATCGAACGATGCCGGTTTCACGGCTCTCCTCTCCCCGGATGCCGCTGGCATAGTCTGCAACTTGATATATCATGATTCAAACAGCGCGAGCCCTCTCGCGCAAGCATCCGACAGCACTCCATTTCGTTGGCCCGGCGCGGAAATCAACTCGTCATCGCGGAAACCCGACCGTCATAGGGAGCATGCCTTGACACAAAACCCGACCTGGCAGGACACTTCCGCACGCGACCGTGCGGCATGGCGGCGGCACGGCGCAACAGACGTCACCGAACTCGACATCGGCTCCCTGCCCACCGCGTGCACCGGTCGTCCCGACCTGCGCGCGCTGCTGTTCCCCGCCGAGTCGAACAGGTGGCTCACACACGGAGAAATCGCGGAACGCAGCGCCGGGACGGCAAGTTGGTTGCGCGCCAACGGTTTGCGGCCCGGAGCGCGCGTTCTGCTGTGCGGACATAACAGCGCAGCGCTGGTTCTCGCCTACTTCGCGGTGCTGCGTGCGGGCGCCACAGTGGTCCTCGCCAATCCCGCCTACACCAGCGAGGAACTAGCCCACCTGGTCACCGACAGCCAGGCGGAATGGGCTTTTGCCGCGCACCCCGCCACCGAACGGATCGCCGGCCTCGGGCTTCAACTCGTGCCGCTCGATGAACCGCTGCCCGAAGCGGCACTCGACCGCGTCACGGACGATGAACACGAGCTCGCGCTCCTCGCCTACACCTCGGGCACGACCGGCACGCCCAAGGGCGTTCCGCTGACGCACGGTAACTTGCTCGCCTCGATCCGTGCCGCCATGCAGGCGTGGCGCTGGCGCGAAGACGACGTGCTCGTGCACTCCCTGCCGCTGAGCCACCAGCACGGCCTCGGCGGTGTGCACGCGACGTTGCTCGCCGGGTCATCCGCCGTCATCCTCCCGGACTTCGACCCCGCGAGGCTCACTGAAGCGATGCGCGCGCACGGTGCCACCGTGCTGTTCGCCGTCCCCGCGATCTACGAACGGCTCGTCGACGACGCTCCCGAGGCGCTGGCCACGCCGACACTCCGGCTGGCGGTCAGCGGCTCGGCACCGCTGAGCCCCGCGCTCGCCGACCGACTGGCGCAGGTCATGGGCGTGCCGCCGCTAGAACGGTACGGCAGCACGGAAAGCGGTCTGGACGTATCCAATGTGATCGACGGCCCCCGCATCCCCGGCACGGTCGGCCTGCCGTTACCCGGGGTCGAACTCCGGATCGCCGACGAATCCGGCGACGACGCACCGGAAGGAGAGATCCTGCTGCGCGGACCGCAGGTCTTCACCGGCTACTGGAACCGCCCGGAGGCCACCCGCGAGGCGTTCCACCCCGGTGGCTGGTTCCGCACCGGCGATCTCGGCCGGCTCGATCCCGACACCGGCTATCTGCGCATCACCGGCCGCAAGAAGGAATTGATCATCACCGGCGGCCTCAACGTCTACCCGCGGGAAGTCGAGCTCGCGCTGGAAAGGCACCCGCGGATCGCGGAAGCCGCGGTCGCCGGACTGCCGTCGCCGCGCTGGGGCGAGCAGGTCACCGCCTGGGTGGTCCCGACCGGGCCGGTCGATTCCGACGACCTCCGCGCGCACTGCCGAAAACTACTGGCCGCCTACAAGTGCCCGAAGCAGGTCTTCGTGGTGGATTCGTTGCCCCGCAACAGCATGGGCAAGCTCCGCCGATCGGCCCTCGAACCACCGGAACGCCAAGCTCGTTGATCCCCCGCCCGGCTAGAATCCGTCTCTATCAACACAGAATGGATGACCCGTGATGCAGCCGCTGTACACCAGTAAGACCGAGCTGGTCACCAGCATGCTTCGCGAACTCATCGTGACCGGCGAGCTGGAAGCCGGCACGTCACTGCGGCAGCGTGACCTGGCAACCCGGCTGGGGGTGAGCCCGACCCCGGTCCGCGAGGCGCTGCGACGGCTGGAAAGCGAAGGACTGGTCACCACCGATCAGCACCGCAGCGCGATCGTCGCGGAATCCTGGCTGGACGCCACCGAGGAGAACTACCTCGTCCGCGCCGCGCTGGAATCGCTGGCCGCCAAGTTAGCCGCCAAACGGATCACGGCCGAACAGCTCGCGACCATCGAGAAGATCAACGCGCGAATCCTCGATCTCGACGACGATTCCCTCGCCTACGGCACCCTGAACCGGGACTTTCACTTCGGCATTTACCAGGCGGCGGGCACCCCGGTGCTGATGTCGCTGATGCGCATGCTTTGGCAAGCGATGCCGGACGGCCCGAAAGTAGTTCGCAGCCACCGGGAATCGGCCGCCGAGCACGCGGCGATCATCGACGCGCTCCGGGAGGGCGACGCCGAGCTGGCCGGCGAGCTCACCTACCGGCACATCGTCGGCAGTGCCCACCTAGCCGACGAACGCCCCACCAAACGAACGGGCTAGAAGCCTGGTAGAGGAAGCGGCTATTTCCGCTTGAAATCGCCGACACCGGACACCTACCGGTGGTGCGCGACGAGGTCGTGGTCCGCGCTGGCCGCCGGGCCGGACGGGTGGGTGTGCAGGACCGCGCCGCCGAGCCGCGGAAGGGCGTGCCACAGGCGGTGTTCGGCCTCGTGCGCGATGCGATGCGCCGCGGCCAAGCTGAGCTCCGCTGCGACCTCCAGTTCGGCCTCGGCGCGCAGCGCGTGGCCGATCCAGCGCATCCGCAGCCCGCCGACCGCTACCACCCCGGGCGCGGTGGCCAGCGCCAGCTCGGCTCGGGCGACCAGCTCGGGATCGACCGCGTCGAGCACCCGGGCGAGGACTTCCTTGGCCGAGCCCCACAACACCGCGACGATCGCCGCAGTGATCAGCAAGCCGATCACCGGATCGGCCCACCACCAGCCCAGCGCGGCGCCAACGGCCGAGCCGAGCACCGCGAGGCTGGTGAACCCGTCGGTGCGCGCGTGCAGCCCGTCGGCGACCAGGGCGGCTGAGCCGATCTCCCGGCCCACCCGGATACGGTAGCGGGCGACCAGTTCGTTGCCGGCGAAACCCAGCAGCCCGGCCGCGGCGAGCCAGCCCAGGTGCTCGACCTGCCGCGGGTCGACCAGCCGCTGGACCGCCTCCCAGCCCGCCATCGCCGCCGATGCCGCGATCACCGCGAGGATGACCAGCCCGGCGAGGTCTTCGGCGCGGCCGAGCCCGTAGGTGAAGCGGCGGGTCGCCGCGCGCCGGGCGAGCACGAACGCGATCGCGAGGGGGACCGCGGTCAGCGCGTCGGCGAAGTTGTGCAGCGTGTCGCCGAGCAGCGCGACGGACCCGGTGAAGGCGACCAGGAAGGCCTGCCCGATCGCGGTGATCAGCAACGCCGCGAAGGAGATCCACAAGGTCCGCATGCCCTTGCGGCTGGCTTCCAACGCGCCGTCGACGACCTCGGCGGCGTCGTGGCTGTGCGGCGTCACCGCGTGCGTCAACCGCGCCCACGCGCCACCGTGGCGATGACCGTGCCCATGCCCGTGTCCATGTCGCGGCGTCGGCCTTCCGGATTCCACCGTGCCTCCTCGGGTTCGGCCCCCGGATTACCCCAAACGATAGGCCGCTGAACGCGAACGCGACAACGATGCTATTGAGAATGGCTTGCAGGAGAAGGCCACTCACGAAAGCCGATCTATCCACATTGGACCCGCGAACGCCCCTGAGACGGCACTCGCGGGTCTCGACACCGACCGCAAGGCGCGGCCATGACCTCGGTCATCGACCGAGGCGACGGACCGCGGCGCTGCCACCGATCAGCAGCAGCACCGTCGCCAGCGCCCAGCGGCGCTTCTCCTTGGTGTCATGGCCGGAGTGCTCAATGCCCGCCTCCTGAGTCGGCGGGGCGTACGCCCCGGGCTCCGGGGGTGGCACCGGCGGTGTTCGGATGGAGCGCGGCTCTGGCGTCGAGGGCGCGGGCGTGCTGGGCGTCGCCGAGGGCACCGGGCTTTGGACGGGTGGTGCCGGCGGCGGAGTCGCCGCCAGCATCGGCGTGGTCGGCAACTCGGGCGCCGGGGGCCGGGGCGTCGGGGGCCGGGGCGTCGGGGGCCGGGGCATCGGGGCGGCCTGGGTCAGGCAACCGGCGGCGTCGGAACTCGACATCGGCAGGACGCCGGCCAACTTCGTCACCGAACCATCCCGTTCGACCCGATACAGCCCGCCGACCTCGTTGGCCGTGACGTACAGAGCCCGGTCCGAACCGATCACCACCGACCCGTAAGTGCTCGGCGGCAACCCCGGCGCATCCACCAGCTTGGTAACCCGCCCGCTATCCGGGTCGATACGCACGATCGCCGCCGCGGCCGAGAAGGTCATCGATACGCCGTACAACTCGCCGTCCACCGGATCCACGTCGAAGTCGTCGAGCGCGAACGGCCAGTGCGATGACTGGACCGCGGTCCTCGACAGGACGCTGAGATAGGTCCGGCTGGCCGGATCCACGTCGACCGCGTACAGCTGGTTTCCGTCCTGCACATACCAGCGGTTTCCCTTGATGGCACCGGCCGTGGCGGTGTTCGCCGGATGCCACGGCGTCCCCCGCTGATCGGCCCGCACCGGCCCCAGGTCGCGCACCTCACCGGATCGCCCCAGCGTCACCACGTGGATTCCCTCGGTATACAGCCCGAACCGGCCGCGCTCTGCCATGGCATACACCAAGCCCTGCGAAGCGGCGTACCCGAGCGCATTGACCCGGTAATCGAGTTGGCCGAGCCGGGTGCTTTCCGCCGTCGGCAACATCACCCGGTACAGCGTGGAATTCGCCCCCGGCACGGTACTGCGGACCTGGAGCACCGTGCACCCAGGTGCCGCACCCGCGGAAACCCAGGCCACCGACGCCGCCAATACCGCCATCGCCAGAGCGGCCGTTACCGCCGCGACCCGCCTCCACATCAACTTCGACCGAGCCGCGCAAGTGCCCACTGGAACGCGTCCGGGCCGATCTGCGAGCCGAGGCTGAACGGGTTCTGCAGCTGGAAGATCGCGAACAGCAGCAGCGCCAGCGCACCGGCTAATGTGGACACCAGCACGATGTGCGGCCCCAATCTGGTGCCACCAAAGAGGTTCGGCAGCAGCACGCACACCACGCTGCCCGCGATCAGCACGAACCACACCACTGCCACCACGCCGCTGTCGAACGCCCTGGTGACCCGCTCGTGCCGCTCCTGGTAGACCTGACCGAGCTGGGTAACGGCGTCGGTCTTGCGGCCCTCCTGGAAGTCGCCGTCGGCGGGAGCCTGCAGCACCGCGGCGCGGAGCTTGTCCAGCTGCGCCCAGCCCAGCCCGGAGACCTGGCCGCCCTGCTGCATGACCGGCCACTCCTGGTCAAGGACCGTGTGCGCGTACTGCGCGCTGAGTGCGCGTGCCTCATCGCCTACCGGGCCGGGCAGCGAATCCACCGCCCAGGAAACCGAAACCAGCGCCTGCGCCTCGCGGTAGGCGCCATCCCGCGCATCGCCGACGGTGTCGAACAGGGTCACCAGCACGAAAGCCAGCACCACGGCCTGCAGGCCGCTGACGATGGTGAAGACCTGGCCCGCCGCATCGTTGTTGCTCGGTCGCCCCTCGTCCTGGCCGAGCCGGCGGACCAGGTAGCCGATCACCGCGGCGGCCACCGACGCGCTCAGCACCCAGAGTAAACCGTTGAGGTAGATACTCATTCCACCCCCCCTGCGATCGTCTCGCTGCACGCGGAGGTCTGGCGCTGCTCGGCCACCAGCAGTTCGCCGACGTCGCACCTGAGCACCGCGCAGATGATGTCGAGGTCGTCCAACTTCAGGCTGGCCGGGGTCTTCGACCACAGCCCGGACATCTTCCCGGCGGAGATCACCAGGCCTCGCTCAGCGAGCATCCGCTGCAGCTCGGTGGCCTTCCAGATGCCGCGCTGGGCCGCGACCAGTCGCAAGTTCCATTTCACGTCGACATCGCCTCTCGACCCGTTTCGATCGACTGAACACCGCATTCGCACACGCTTCCCCCATCTCCTATCTCATGCCGCGGGCGGGGCCCGCCCGGCGACGCAACTTCAGAACGGCCGAAGAACACCCAGGAAGAACTCGGATTCAACCGTGGCCCGAACAGTACTACTCGATCACCTAAGCACGGATAACCCGATTTGTGGAATCCGAGATCACAACGCCAATCGCCCACCCGGAGCAGTCCCCCGCGGAGACGTCCCGAAAAATCCGAATTTGGTTGGTACAAGCGGGGAGAAGATCCGCCGAATATCGGAATGAGATGCGCCGATGATTACGCAGCGTCCCGAGCAAGCGGCATATCAGGTGATCTTGATATTGTGACATTCCGCCTAACCCATCGCGGCACATGCAGCACTTTCGGGTGACTGTACGGTCATGATCACTGGTGCTAACGTCGCCGTCGGCAGCGAAAAACGGTGTCACGCGACCAACGCGGTGAATATTCCAATTTGGACAATCTCCATTCGGACCTATTGAATTCATTAGCACAATCGCAATTCGTCTTTTCCTGCCTGCCTCTTTACGACCGGAGAAGATTGGTGGTATTGGCGTGACTGTGACGGATCCGCTCAACCCGGGCGAGACCGAAGCGCCGCAGTTGAGCCTGAGCACGGCGGCGGCGCGGAATCTGGCCACCACGACCAAGTCCGTCCCGCAGATGCAGGGCATCACCTCGCGTTGGCTCCTGCGCATGCTGCCGTGGGTGCAGGCGGCCGGCGGCGCCTACCGGGTCAACCGACGGCTGAGCTACACCCTCGGCGATGGTCGGGTCACCTTCACCAACACCGGTGCCGACGTGCGGGTCATCCCGCAGGAATTGCAAGAACTCCCGCTGCTTCGCGGATTCGATGACGACGCCACGCTGCGCGCCCTGGCGGATCGTTTCGTGCAGCAGGAATTCGAGCCGGGTCAGGTGATCGCGACCGCCGGGCAGCCAGCGGATGAGGTCGTGCTCATCGCGCACGGCAAGGTCAACAAGATCGGCACCGGCGAGTACGGTGACGACACCGTGCTGAGCATGCTCGCCGACGGCGAGTTCTTCGGCGCGCAGGCCCTGGCCGAAGAATCGTCCACCTGGGAGGCGACCTTCAAGGCGGTCACCCCCTGCACCGTGCTTTCCTTGCGGCAACAGGACTTCCGGGACATGAACGGCAGTTCCGAACCGCTGCGAGAGCACATCCGGAACACACTGTCCGGCCCGAAGCGCCCGCACAACGTGCACGGCGAAGCGGACATCGAGATCGCCTCCGGGCACGCCGGCGAGCCCGCGCTGGCCGGAACCTATGTGGACTACGAACTGGCGCCCCGGGAGTACGAACTCAGCGTGGCACAAACGGTTCTGCGCGTGCACAGCCGCGTTGCCGACCTCTACAACCAGCCGATGAACCAGACCGAGCAACAGCTCCGGCTGACCATCGAAGCGCTGCGCGAACGGCAAGAAGAAGAACTGATCAACAACCGCGACTTCGGCCTGCTGCACAACGCCGACCTCCGCCAGCGCATCCACACCCGCAGCGGCCCGCCCACCCCCGACGACCTCGACGAGCTGCTGGCGCTCGTGTGGAAGGATCCCGGGTTCTTCCTCGCCCACCCGCGCACCATCGCGGCGATCGGGCAGGAATGCAGCAAACGCGGCCTGTACCCGCAGAGCATCGACCTCAACGGTCACCAGGTGCCCGCCTGGCGCGGCGTGCCGATCCTGCCGTGCAACAAGCTGCACGTCAGCAAGACCCGCACCAGTTCCATCGTGCTGATGCGCACCGGCGAGGAAAACCAGGGCGTCATCGGCCTGCACCAGACCGGGATCCCGGACGAGTACCGGCCCGGCCTGTCGGTGCGCTTCATGGGCGTCAACGACCAGGCGGTTATCTCGTACCTGGTCAGTGCCTACTACTCGGCGGCGATCCTGGTACCCGACGCGATCGGAGTGCTCGAACACGTCGAACTCGGCCGGGAGAGCTGAGCCGAGCCCTGGCGCGCGGCCCGCGCTGCCGGCACCGGGCGCGTTTTCGAGGGAAATCAGCGCATTGATTTCCCTCGAAAACGCCATCACCCCGGGCAACCGCACCACTACGCACCACAAGGAGATCGGAAATCGTGACCGTGACAGAGCCGGACCTCGGCGCCGTAGAACAGGCCGCACTGAGCCTGACCACCGCGGCGGCGCGGAAGCTGTCGACGACGACCAAATCCCAGCCGCAGATGCAGGGCACCACCTCACGATGGCTGCTTCGAATGCTGCCGTGGATGGACGTCTCGGCGGGCACGTATCGGGTCAACCGCCGGTTGACCTACGCCGTCGGGGACGGGCGGATCACCTTCACGAACACCGGTTCCGATGTTCGCGTCATCCCGCAGGAACTCGCCGAACTGCCGCTGCTGCGCGGTTTCGACGACGACTCGGTGCTGGGCGCGTTGGCCGACCGGTTCGTGCAGCGCGAGTTCGAGCCGGGTCAGGTGATCGCGACCGCCGGGCAATCAGCGGACGAGGTCGTGCTCATCGCGCACGGCAAGGTCAACAAGATCGGCGCCGGCGAGTACGGCGACGACACCGTGCTCAGCGTGCTCGCCGATGGCGAATTCTTCGGCGCCCGGGTGTTGGCCCCTCATCAATACACTTGGGACCACACGTACAAGGCGGTCACCCAGTGCATCACCCTCACACTGACCACCCAGGCGTTGCAGGAGTTGAACAACCAGTTCGACCGGCTGCGGGCGCACATCGCCAACAACCACGACAATCCCGCGCCGCCACAGAACAAACACGGTGAAGCCGCCATCGATATCGCCTCCGGGCACGCCGGCGAGCCCACACTGGCCGGAACCTATGTGGACTACGAACTGGCGCCCCGGGAGTACGAACTCAGCGTGGCACAAACGGTTCTGCGCGTGCACACCCGCGTTGCCGACCTCTACAACCAGCCGATGAACCAGACCGAGCAACAGCTGCGGCTGACCATCGAAGCGCTGCGCGAACGACAAGAGCACGAGCTGATCAACAACCGCGACTTCGGCCTGCTACACAACGCCGACCTCCGCCAGCGCATCCACACCCGCAGCGGCCCGCCCACCCCCGACGACCTCGACGAACTGCTCTCCCGCCGCCGCAAGACGCGGTTCTTCCTGGCCCACCCCCGAACCATCGCCGCGTTCGGCCGGGAGTGCAATCGCCGCGGCATCTACCCGCAGACCACCGAGGTCCAGGACCGCCAGGTGCACGCCTGGCGGGGCGTGCCGTTCCTGCCCAGCGACAAGATCCCGATCAGCGACAGCGGCACGAGTTCGATCCTGGCGATGCGCACCGGCGAGGAGGACCACGGGGTCGTCGGCCTCCGGCAGACCGGCATCCCCGACGAGTACCAGCCCGGCCTCAACGTCCGGTTCATGGGCATCAACGACCAGGCGGTGATCTCCTACCTGGTCAGCGCCTACTTCTCGGCCGCGGTACTGGTCCCGGACGCGCTCGGCGTCCTCGAACGCGTCGAAATCGCCCGCTGATCCCTGTTCTGTATCTCGATTTCCAAAGCGGCGGGGCCGATCGGCCCCGCCCACTACCGCAAATCCCCCAGTGGAAACGCGACAGCAACTCCCCGCGGGAGGTCGTAACCGGCACCACCGCGCAGGACGACCCCGGTTCAACAAGTCCTCTGGTCGAAGGGAAATCGCATGGCCACCATGCAGCAGGATGCCAATAAGGCGGGTGCGGCCTACGAAGCTTTGACACGTAGCCGTGCGATGGTCGAGCCCGCCCTGCGGGCCGCGGTCGACCGGTTGCCCACCCGGATGCAGCAGGTCTCCGGATACCACCTCGGTTGGTGGGACGAGCACGGCAATCCGGTTCGCGCCGACCGGGGTAAGGCGTTGCGGCCCACGATGGTGCTGCTCGCGGCCACCGCTGTCGGTGGCGATCCCGCGGTCGCGGTGCCCGCCGCCGTCGCGGTGGAGTTGGTGCACAACTTCTCGCTGCTGCACGACGATGTGCTGGACGGTGACGTCACCAGGAGACACCGCCCCACGGCGTGGACGGTGTTCGGCAGTGGACCAGCCATCCTCGCCGGCGACGCGATGCTGTCGTTGGCTTCCGATGTCTTGAGCTCGTGCAAACATCCCAAAGCGGCCGCTGCGATACGAACGCTGAGCACCGCCGTGCTGAACCTGATCAACGGTCAGACCGCGGACCTCGCCTTCGAGGACCGGCCCAACGTGGAGCTGGCCGAATGCCAGCGGATGGCCCACGACAAAACCGCCGCACTGCTGGGCTGCGCCTGCGCGCTCGGCGCATTGTTCGGCGGCGGCACGACCGAGCAGATCGCCCGGCTGCGCAGCTTCGGCGAGCGGCTTGGGCTGGCGTTCCAACACATCGACGACCTGTTGGGCATCTGGGGCGATCCGGCGATCACCGGCAAACCGGTGTTCTCCGACCTGCGCACCCGCAAGAAGTCCCTTCCGGTAGTGTCCGCGCTGACCTCCGGCACCACGGCCGGTCAGCGGCTGGCCAGTCTCTACCTCCGCGAGCAGCCGCTGTCCGGCAGCGATCTGGCCCAATCCGCCGAGCTGATCGCGTTGGCAGGCGGCCGCACCTGGAGCCGGAACCAGGCCGACGAGCTTCTGGCCGCCGCCCTGAGCGACTTGCGCCGCTCGGACCCGACCCCACGTGCGGCCGAAGAACTCAGTGCCTTGGCCCAGCTGATGACCCACCGGGATCACTGAGCAGCGGGACCCTGCGGACTCGACCGGGCCGGCCCCGGTCGAGTCCGCAGGAGCATGCCGACCACTGGTGTTCGGCAGCGGGCTTCGTTTCCGCGCACAGCCAACCGATTTGGGAATGCAATCATGCCGGGTCAGTCCGTCGAGCCGAACGGATCAGCGGCGGCGGAAAGCACCGATGACCCCGGCCGCCAGGGCGGCGGTGAGGAAGGACGCGATGGAGGCGCTCATCCAGGTCGGCGGGGTGAAGCCCAGCACGGCCTGCACATCGGTCCAGAGCTTCGACCACCAGCCGAGCTCGCCGGGGTTGATCAGTTGGAACACCGCGAAGCCGAGCAGCCAGGCCACCAGCATTCCCCAGCGAGACGGTGCGCGCTGCGACAGGTCCCAGGTCCGGCGGCGGCCATGCGCGAAGTAGTCGACCGCCAGCACGCCGAACATCGGCACGAACACCGATCCGATCAGCAGCAGGAAGTTTGAGAACTGGGAGATGTCCAGCGTCAGCGCCAACAGCGTCGTCATCGCGCCGACGCCCAGGCTCAGTAGCCGGCGGTCCGTGCTGGGCCGCAGGTTCTGGATCGACACCGCGGTCGAGTAGATGTCGGCGAAGGACTGGTCGACCTCGCGCAGCACCAGGATCCCGAAGAAGATCACCCCGAGCGGCACCGCCAGCAGCGGATCGAACGCCTTGTCCGCATCACCGCCGACCATCGCCAACCCGAGCAAGCCCAGCAGGTAGCAAGCGATCTGGGTGACCGAATAACCCAGCGTCGCGGCGGTGAAGGCGCCCGCCGCGGACTTCGAGTGCCGGGAGTAGTCCGAGGCGACCGGGATCCAGGACACCGCGACCGCCAGCGCGGCGTCCGCGCCGGGCCAGAACCCCTGCCAGGAGCCGGTGTTCATGTCCGGCAGCGGGTGACGCAGCAACTGGACGAAGAAGTACACCATCGCGATCGCCACGGCGATGCTGACGTAACGACGCAGCAGGCGCAGGGCACCGAGTGGGCGCAACGTGAGCGCGGTGGTCAGCACCCCGGCCACCAGCACGTACAACCATTGCGGGCCGCCGCCGAACAGCGCCTCCGCGCCCTGCGCGATCACCAGCAGCTCGAAGGTCCCCCAGCCGACCAGTTGCAGGATGTTCAGCACGGTCGGCAGGTACGACAACTTGGTGCCGAAAAGCCCGCGCAGCAACATCATCGATGGCGCGCCGGTGCGCGCACCGGGAATCGCCGCGATGCCGACCATGATGCTGCCCAGCACCGTGCCGACCACGCACGCCGTGACGGCGGCGAGGAAGGAAAGCTGCGGCACGCCGCTCGGTGCGAGCACTGCCAGCGCGCCGCTGAAACCGAGCAGGCTCACGCCGAGATTGCCCCAGAACGCACCCTGGTCGAGCACGCCCAACGTCCTGGGCGCCGGTTCATCGAGGGTGTGCGGAACTTCGGAACGTTCGACGTCAAGCGCCATCAACAGCTCCCTACGCCGGCATTATCCGGACAGGTTCAGCGGTCGGTGGCGCGGCGGTGCCACCCTCTCAGCCCGGTGCGCCCGAGCTCCCGCGTGGATATGTCGGCGACACCCTACCTCGATCAGGTGAGCGATGAGCAGGTGGGCCTGCTCACCACGAATCGGCCAAGGGGCCCTCGACGAGAAAATGTCGGCGGACCAGCGCCAGAACGTCGACGGCGGGAACGTCGCATGATCGTTTCCGCGGACTTCGACCACACGGTATGCCGGCGGGTACCCGATCCGGCCATTGGCCACCCGGATGAGCGATGCGCCGGTTGATTCCGGCACCGGTGTGCATTGACCTCGACCTTGGTAGAGCTCCTAACCTCGGGGATACGGCAGTACGACGAGTGAAAGCGAGCAAACCGATGTCCGTTCAGCTCAACCACACGATCGTCGCCACCTCGGACAAGGTCGCCGGCGCACGGTTCCTGGCCGACCTGCTCGGCCTGCCGGCCCCGGAGCCCTTCGGTCCGTTCATGTGTGTGCAGACCGGCAACGACGTGTCCCTGGACTACCTGGAGACCGGGGACGCGATCGTCCCGCAGCACTATGCGTTCCTGATCAGCGAGGAGGAGTTCGACGAGATCTTCGGGCGGATCAAGGCGCAGGAGCTGGCGTACTGGGCGGGTCCGAGGCATCAGGAGCCCGGGCGGATCAACACCCGGGACGGCGGCCGTGGCGTCTACTTCGACGACCCCGACGGCCACATCCTGGAAATCCTCACCCGGCCCTACGGCAGCGGCGGGTAGCCGCGAGGCCACATTTCAGCTGGTCAGGCCAGGAACTTGTCCAGGGTGATGGGAACGTCCCGGACTCGGATCCCGGTGGCGTGATACGCGGCGTTGGCTATCGCCGCCGCGGTGCCCACGATGCCGATCTCACCGATTCCCTTGGCTCCCATCGGGTTCACGTACGGGTCGTGCTCGTCGATCCAGTCCGCCTCGATGCTGCCGATATCGGCATTGGTCGGGATGTGGTACTCCGCGAAGTCGTGGTTGACCACGTGACCGAACCGGGGGTCCACGACGCTGTGCTCGTGCAGCGCCATCGACAGCCCCATGGTCATTCCACCGAGCAGCTGTGAGCGGCCGGTCTTGGCGTTGATCATCTGGCCGATCGCGAAGATCCCCAGCAGCCGCGGTACCCGCACCTCCCCGGTGCCGGTGTGCACCTTGACCTCGGCGAACTGCGCACCGAAGCTGTGCATGGCCAGCTGACCCGCGTACGGGTTGTCCGGGAGCGTCCCGGTGATCTCCACGCCCTCGTCCGGGATCGGTTCCCCGATGGGCAGTTCCGCACGCAGCTTGCGCGCCGCGTCCACGATCGCCGAGCCCCAGCACATGATCCCGGTCGAGCCGCCGGCGCCGGAGGCATACGGCAGGTCGGTGTCGCCGATGCTCAGCATCACGTCGGACATCTCGACGTCCAGCGCGTCGGCGGCGATCTGGGTCAGCGCGGTCCAGGCCCCGGTGCCGATGTCGGCGGCCCCGATGAGCACCCGGTACCGGCCGTCCGGCCGGGCCCGGATGGTGGCGCGCGAGCCCGGCATGCTGAACACCGGATAGGTCGAGGCGGCCACGCCGGTGCCCACCAGCCAGGGCCCGTCGCGGTGGGTGCGCGGTCTCGGGTTCCGCTCCGGCCAGCCGAACCGCCGAGCTCCCTCTTGCAGGCAGGCGACCAGGTTCCGGCTGGAGAACGGCCGACCGGTTTCGGGATCGGTGTCCGGTTCGTTGCGGATGCGGAACTCAATGGGGTCCAGCCCGCAGGCGATCGCCATCTCGTCCACGGCGACCTCCAGCCCGAACATGCCCGGTGCCTCCCCTGGGGCCCGCATCCACGTCGGCGCCGGAACGTCGAGTTCGGCGAGCCGGTGGGTGGTGCGGCGGTTCGGTGCGGCGTACATGACGCGAGTCGGCACGGCGGTCTGCTCGGCGAACTCCTTGATGCGGGAGGTCTGCTCCACCACGTCGTGGCTGATCGCGGTCAACTGTCCGGTCGAGTCGCTGCCGAGGCGGATCCGCTGAATGGTGCCGGTGCGGTAGCCGACCACCGAGAACATCTGCTGTCGGGTCAGCACAAGCTTCGCCGGGCGCGGGGTGACGAGCCGCGCGGCCATCGCGGCCAGCACCACGTGCGCGTGCGGCAGCCCCTTCGAGCCGAATCCGCCACCGGCGTGCGGGCACACCACGTGGACCGACTCCGGATCCAGGCCGAACAGCGTCGCGATGGCGTCGCGCACCCAGTGCACGCCCTGGGTAGAGTCGTAGAGGGTGAGCTCGTCGTCGGTCCACATCGCGATGGTGGTGTGCGGCTCCAGCGGATTGTTGTGCTCCTGCGGGGTGGTGTAGGTGGCGTCGAGGACGACCGCCGCGGTGGCCAGTGCGCCGTCCACATCCCCATCGGCGGTGTCGGTCGGGAAGCCGCCGTTGACCTCGCCGGGCCGGACCAGGTCCGCACGGGCCGGGTGGAGCTCGACGTCATGGGTGAGCTGTTCGTAACTCAGCCGCACCAGGCTCGCCGCGCGCCGTGCGACTTCAGCGGTTTCGGCCAGCACCGCGCCGATGAACTGCCCGCGGAAGGCGACCTCGGGCGACTGTAGGATCGCCAGTTCGGCGTCCTGGGCCGAGGCCAGCCGGGGCGCGTTCTCGTGGGTCAGCACGTCCACCACATCCGGTTCGGCGATCGCCGCCGAGGCGTCGATGCCGGTGACCCGGCCCAGTGCGATGGCGGCCTGCAATGGGAACACGTACACCGGCCGCTCGACCGGGTGCTCGGCGGCGTACAGCGCGGCGCCCCGGACCTTCTCGGCGCCGTCGATGCGGTCGACCGGTGCGCCTATCAGGCTGGTCGTGACGGTCATCGCCGCGCCTCCGCGAGCTCGGTGAGGATGCCGACGATCATGTTGCGCGCCAGCGGGATCTTGAACTCGTTGTCTGGCAAGGGGCGGGCGTCGGCGAGTTCCGCCTCCGCTGCCTCGCGGAAAGCCTCCGCGGTCGCGCTAACCCCGCGCAGCGATGTCTCGGCCCGAGTCGCGCGCCACGGCTTGTGCGCGACACCGCCCAGCGCCAGCCGGACGTCGCGCACCTCGCCGTCGGCCACGTCCAGCGCGGCGGCCACCGACACCAGCGCGAACGCGTAGGACGCGCGGTCGCGTGCCTTGCGGTACCGGGAGTTCGTCGCGAAGCCCAGTGACGGGATGTCGATCGAGGTGATGAGCTCCCCATGCTCCAGAACCGTGTCGCGCTCGGGGTGATCACCGGGCAGCCGATGCAGTCCGACCAGTGGAATCGCTCGTGGCCCGCGCGGTCCCTGGGTGTTCACTACCGCGTCGAGGGCGACCAGCGCCACTGCCATGTCGGACGGATGCGTGGCGATGCATGACTCGGAGGAACCGAGTATCGCGTGCTCGCGGTGGAAACCTTTCCGCGCCGAGCAGCCCGTCCCCGGTTCCCGCTTGTTGCACGGTGTCGTGACGTCCTGGAAGTACACGCATCTGGTCCGCTGCAACAGGTTCCCGCCGGCGGTGGCGAGGTTTCGCAGCTGCCCGGACGCGCCCGCGAGCACCGCCTGCGACAGCATCGGGAAGCGCTCGCGGATGGCCGGATCGGCGGCCAGGGCGCTGTTGGTGACCGAAGCGCCGATGCGCACGAAGTCGGGGTGCAGGTCGATCCGGTCGGAGGTGAGCCGCCGGACGTCGACGAGCAGGTCGGGCACCGCGACCTCAAGCTTCATCAGATCGACCAGGTTGGTGCCGCCGGCCAGGTACGCCGCGGTGGATATTTCGGAGAGGGTGCGCACCGCGCTGTCGACGTCGGCCACATGCTGGTAGCGGAACGGTTTCATCGCTGCGCCACCTCCGCGATGGCCGGCACGATGTTGGCGTACGCGCCGCAGCGGCAGAGGTTTCCGCTCATCCGCTCGCGGATCTCATCTTCGAGCCCGGCCCCGTCCGGGGTGACCGCGCTCGGCTCGTCGTCGTGCATCTCGCACAACACGCCCACCGCCGAAACCACCTGGCCGGGCGTGCAGTACCCGCATTGGAACGCGTCGTGCTCGATGAACGACCGCTGCACCGGGTGGAGGTCGGCGCCGGCCAGCCCGTCCGCGGTGCGGATGTCCGCGCCGTCGAAGGCCACCGCCAGCATCAGGCAGCTGTCGACCCGGCGGTTGCCTACTAGCACGGTGCAGGCGCCGCACTGGCCGTGGTCGCAGCCCTTCTTCGGGCTGGTGATCCCCAACCGCTCCCGCAGAGCGTCGAGTACCGTCGTTCGCGTATCGACGATCAGCCGGTGCTCGGTTCCGTCCACCACAAGGGTGATTTCGGTTTCCACGGTCGCCTCCCCTAGAGCCTGTTCACCAGGCTTACCCGGGAAGCCGCCGCATCACGCACGCGGTTCAGGGCTCCTCGCCGGAGTCGGCCACCTCCTCGGCGGCACGCTCGTCGGTGGTGTCGTCGAGCGCGTTGATGCCCGATTCGGCGAGCGGCACTTGCTCGACCGGCTCGATGTCGGGTACCTCCTCGGCCAAGTGCTCGTTGAGCGATTCGCCTTCCCGATCCTCTCGTGGCGTCGGGCGGCTCTCGGTCACCGCGGACCAGTGTTCGGGCGGCTCGACTTCCCGTTCCGTCGGGTCGCCGCCGAGCTCGTCAGCGTCGAAGCTCTCCTCGGGCCGCAGGGTGGTCGGCTCCGACTCCTCGGCGCCCTGCTGCCGGTCCGACATCTGCCTCTCCTTCCAGCTAGCTAGTCGTGTTTGTCGGGATGTGGAAAGTCACTCCCGTATCGCGTGTCTTCCAGGCCCGCCCAGGGGTCTTCCTTCTGGGCCAGCCGACGCGCCATGTTCGCGAGGCCGTACGACTGCGGTGCCACGCGGCCGAGCTCGTTTAGATCGAGCGGCGTCGCGGCCGGGGCGCCGGGGCGGGCACGCAACGAATAAGGCGCGATCATCGTCTGGCCGTAGGCGTTGCGGTTGGTGTCCAGGAAGATCCGGTCCCCCCGCTTGTCCTTGCGCTGCTCGACGGTGAGCCGATCCGGTTCGTCGCGCACGGCTTGCTCGGCGAGCGCCCGCATGCCCGCCCGGACCTCGTCGAAACCCCGCTCGCCGCGCAGTGGAGCGGCCACATGGAAGCCCTTGCCGCCGGTCGCCTGCACGCGCGGCGACAGCCCAGCGTCCCGGAACCGCTCGCACATCAGCCGTACCACGCCGCGGAGTTCGGGCAACGGCACGCCCTCCGGTGGGTCCAGGTCAAGCACCACGAGAACCGGGTGCTCCAAATCCTCCACTGTGGACAATACAATGTGGAACTCCAGGCACGCTTGGTTCATCAGGTAGAGCAGGGTCGCCGCATCGTCGAGGACGACGTGGTGCACCGCGCCGGCCGCGCCCCGCTGCGGCACGGCCTCCACCCGCACCCAGTCCGGGAAGTAGTCCGAGGCTTCCTTCTGGAAGAAGCCTCCGGAGCCGATGCCGTCCGGAAACCGGCGCAAGGTGAGCGGTTTGCCGCGCGTGTGCGGCACCATGACGTCCGCCACGGAGCGGTAGTACTCGGCGACGTCCCGCTTCCGGTAGCCGTCATCGGGGTAAAGGGACTTGTCCGGGTTGGACAGCTCAATCCGCCGCCCCTCGACCTCCAACTGCGCAGTCACTGGCTTCACCGCACTTCGTCGTTGGTCCGGTCGGTGAGCACCGACTCGGGTTGGGTGCTGACCGGATTGCGCCGCCGGTCGGCGCCCTCGTCGTCCACCTTCACCAGCAGCCACTGCTCGCGGCCGCGAAACCGGGTGCGGGACAGGGCGAAATCGCCGCGCAGCTTCTCGCCGCGGAGCCATACCTTGACGTGCCCGGCGGCGAGCGCATCGGCCATCGCGACCCGCTGGCCGTCCTTCTCGGTGTCGTTGCGGTAGGTTCCGGTGTCCCACACGACGACCGTGCCCGAGCCGTAGCCCTCCGGGATCTCGCCTTCGAATTCGAGGTAGTCCAACGGGTGATCCTCGGTCGGGGTGGCCAGCCGTTTCTCGCGGGGGTCCAGCGACGGCCCCTTCGGCACGGCCCACGACTTGAGCACCCCTTCGACCTCCAGCCGGAAGTCGTAGTGCAGGCTCGATGCGTCGTGCTTCTGCACTACAAAGCGGGGCTGCTCGGCCGGCTCGCCGCCGACGGGTTCCCCGGATCTGTCGAGGTCTCGTTTGCGGCGGTACGTAGCCAACTTGTCCTTGGACATGCCGTCGGCGTACCCGGGTGGCCGACGGGTTAACCGTGGGCCACCACCACATCAGGCCAGGAGGCCGGCCGAGGACAGTGCCGTTTTGATCGCCTCACTTTCGGCCTCCGAGACGGGGGTGAACGGATGCCGGGGCAAGCCGCCGCCGCGCCCCTGCAAGCGCAACGCTTCCTTGATCCGGGCCGGCAGGTTGGGTGCTTCGATGGCCCGCCAAACCTTCAGGATCCGCGCGTGCAGGCTGCGGGCCAGCGCGTGATCACCGGCCTGCACGGCATCCCACAACTGCACGCTCAATTGGGGCGTGACGGTCGGGATCGCCGCCAGCGCGCCGTCCGCGCCCAGCACGAAGGACGCGTACATCAGGTCGTCGACGGCCGCCAGCACGGTCAACCGGTCGCTGACCCGTTCCATCAGGTCGGCGACCAGGTGCATGTCCCCGCCGCTCTGTTTGATCCCCACCACCTGCGGCAGGTCGGCGACGCGGTCCATCACCTCGGCCGGGATCAGCGCCCACGGCACGACGTTGTAAACGATGATCGGCAGCCCGACCTCGTTACCGATCCGCTCGTAGTACCCGACGATCTCGTCGCCGGAGGGCGCGAAAACGTAGTGCACCGGCGTGATCTGCAACGCGTCCACGCCGGTGGCCTTCAGCGCGTGTCCGTAGCGGACGGCCTGCGCGGTGGAGTTCTGGATGATCCCGCCGATCACCGGCACCCGCCCGGCCACCTCGTCGACCACGATCTCGCAGATGCGAGCGCTTTCCTCGACCGACAGGGTGTGCCCCTCACCGGTGCTGCCGCACGCGCAGATGCCGTGCACCCCGGTGTCGAGCAGGTAGCGGATCTCGCCGCGTAGGAGATCTTCATCGATGCCGTCGTCGGCGTCGAACGGCGTCACCACGGTGGAGACGATGCCACCGAGCGGTTTCCCCTGGACTTGCTGCTGAACCATTGCTGTCCTCCAGCATCGACGGGCGTCCGGATTGGGCCTGGACGCGACACCGGCATGCAATCTAACATCTGATATTCCAGTTCTGAAGTATCAGTTGGGCGGCGACCAATGACGGTATCCACGAGCACCAACGCACCTGTCGACACCGCACTCGTGCGACGGGTGGCCATCGCCAGCGCGATCGGCACGACGATCGAGTACTACGACTTCGTTCTCTACGCCAGCGCTGCCGCGCTGGTCTTCGACAAACTCTTCTTCCCCGCGCACGACCCGCTGGTCGGCACGATGGCCGCGTTCGCCACGTTCTTCGTCGGCTACCTCGCCCGCCCGCTCGGCGGGCTGCTCTTCGGCCACTTCGGCGACCGGCTGGGGCGCAAGAAGATGCTCGTCGCCACGCTGCTGATCATGGGCTTGAGCACGGTGGCGATCGGCCTGCTGCCGACCTACGGCGCGATCGGTCTCTGGGCACCGATCACCCTCCTGCTCATCCGCCTGCTGCAGGGCCTCGGCATGGGAGGCGAATACGGCGGCGGCGCTGTGATCACCATCGAGCACGCCCCCGCCGACCGCCGCGGTTTCTACGGCAGCCTGGTGCACATCGGCACCCCCGCCGGGGTGCTGCTGCCCACCGCGCTGCTCGCACTGTTTTCCGCGGGCATGCCCGAAGACCAATTCCTGTCGTGGGGCTGGCGGCTGCCGTTCCTGGCCAGCATCCTGCTGGTCGCCGTCGGGCTTTACATCCGGCTGCGGATCACCGAAAGCCCGTCGTTCCAACAGCTCCGGCGCACCGACCGCCCGGCCGCCAAACCACCGCTGCTGCAGGTACTGGCCCGGCATCCCAAGGACGTGCTGCTGAGCATCGGCGCCAAGCTCGCCGAAAGCGGCCTGTTCAACGTCTACTACGTGGTGGCGATCAGCTATGTGACAACGCAGCTCGACGTTGCGAAATCGACGGTTCTCGTCGCGGTGCTCATCGGCTGCGCCCTGGAATGCGTCACGTTGCCGCTGTTCGGTGCCCTCTCCGACCGGATCGGCCGACGCCGCCTCTACGTGTTCGGCGCGCTGTTCCAGGTAGTCCTGGCCGCACCGTTCTTCCTGTTGCTCGGCAGCACCGACCCGCTGCTGATCGGGGTGGCGATCACGCTGGGCCTCGCCGTCGGGCACGGCGCGATGTACGGCCCGCAATGCGCGTTCTTCGCCCAGCTCTACCCGGTCGCCGTCCGCTACACCGGCCTGTCGCTGACCCAGCAGGTCGGTGCCACCCTCGGCGGCGGGCTCTCCCCACTGATCGCCACCGCCCTGCTCACCGCCGCGGGCGGCGCGCCCTGGCTAGTGGTGGCCTACATGGTCGTCGTCGCATTGCTGTCGGCCGTTTGCGCACTGCCGCTGAGCGCCGGTGAGCGGCGTCGCATTGAGACGATCGGGTGAAGTCTGGGACCGGAAGCGGCCTGATTTGGTCATATGGGAGGCGAGGAACCGACTGGTGGTGTGGCCGAGGGAGACGACCTATGCAGCAGCATGTACACGCCGAGCTGATCGGCGGCCCGGAGGACGGCCGCTCGTTCATTATCCCCGCGCCGGAAACGGACTTACCGATCGGGCAGTTCACCTTCCCGTCGCCGCGCGACGACGAAGCGCCCTGCGCCCGCTACGACCGGCAAGACCGCCGCGCGGACGGCGTGTGGCGCTACCAGTACGCGGGCGAACAGGCCATGTTCCACTGAGCGGACGCCGCCGCGCGCAAGTCGATCACGCGGCACCTAGCGGAGTTGGGCGAAGTCTTCGATGGTCCACACCTTGACTTCTTCGACATGTATGGCTGCCGCGTCTCGCGCCTGCTCCGCTTTTCCGGCCAGCATGGCGTCGACGATCTCCAGGTGCCGGCGGGTGGACCCGGCGATGCGGTGCACTCCGGTCGCGCCGACCACCCGCATCCAGTCCACATAGGCCTCCAGCGCCTCGCGCGCACGGATCAGCCGCCGGTTTCCGGAATGCTGCACGATCGTCCGGTGCAACCGCAGGTCGCTGGCGAAAAACGGGTCGTAGTTGCCGTCGCGAGCCTGCTGTTCCGCGTCGACGATCTCGGCCCGCAGCTCGCGCAGCAGCGCGGCGGGCATCTTCGAGGTCGCCTCGAAGGTGGCCACCCACTCGAATCCCTTGCGCAGGTCGCAGACCTCGCGGATGTCCTCGACGGTCAACTCCGCGACGTAGGTGCCCGAGCGGGGCTTGGTGACCACCAGGTGGTCCAGTTCCAACCGGGCCAGTGCCTCCCGCAGCGGCGTCTTGGAGATCCCCAGCTCGGCCATCAGCGCGGGCAGATCGATCCGCGACGCCGCCCGGAGCTGGCCGCGCACGATGCGCTCTCGCAGCAGCCGGTAGATCTGGTCGGACAGCTTGTCGGTCACGATGCCGACCTGCGCCCGGTTTTCGACCGGATAGGCGTTCACCCCGAGCCCTCCTGTGCCTTCGCCGGTGCCAGCATTCACCGCCCCGGACCCCGCCATAGAACTGTACATCTGATGCGCCAGTTCACCGTGGTCACACCGGGCAGGATGAACATCGAAGGCGACGGCGAAAGCTCTCGGTTGCTTAAGGGTGCCCCGCAACCGTTGGCGGCGGTGTGTGACAAGGTTCGGGTATGCGGATCGCTTCCTGGAACGTCAACTCCGTCGGTGCTCGGTTGCCCAAGCTGCTCGACTGGCTGGGCACCGCCGAACCGGACGTCCTGTGCGTCCAGGAGCTCAAGTGCGCCGCCGATGCCTTCCCCTCCGACGAAGTCGGCGAGCTCGGTTACGAGGTCGCCGCGCACGGCACCGGGCGCTGGAACGGCGTGGCCGTGCTGTCCAAGGTCGGCATCGACGAGGTGCGCCACGGGCTGCTCGACGAGCCGGGCTACCAAGCCGATGGCGCGATGTTCGAGACCCAGGAGCCCCGGGCGATCGGCACGACCTGCGGCGGCATCCGGGTGTGGTCGGTCTACGTCCCCAACGGCCGTGAAGTCGGCCACCCGCACTACTCCTACAAGCTGCGGTGGCTCGACGCGCTGCGCGCTACCGCCATCGAGGAGCTCACCGCGCCCCGGCCGTTCGCCGTGCTCGGCGACTTCAACATCGCCCCGACCGACGCCGACGTCTGGGACATCACTGCCTTCGCCGACAGCACCCACGTCACCGACGACGAGCGCAAAGCCCTTGCCGCGCTCACGGAAACCGGCCTGACGGAAGTCCATCCGCGCGCCCTGAAGTACGACGTCGCCTTTACCTACTGGGACTACCGGGCGCTGCGCTTCCCGAACAACCAGGGCATGCGCATCGACTTGGTCTACGGCAACGAGAAGTTCACCAACGCGGTCACCGACTCCTACGTCGACCGTGAGGCCCGCAAGGGCAAGGGAACCTCGGACCACGCCCCGGTGGTCGTCGACCTCGACCTGCCCTGAGCCGAGCGGCTCGTGAGCGGCGAACCGGTTACCGGAAACATCCGCTCACGAGCGCTCATGGACCAGCTTCGCGATCCGGCTTTCCAGCGCGTCAAGCGCCACGGACCGGGCGAGGTTGGCCATTGCGGCACGCAGCGAGCGCACGGGTCAGCAGCCGCTAAGGGGCGACGCAGCCAGTCACGGCATCCACGGCGAGGGCTGTCGCTGACTCTGTAACGCATGTGACCGCGGCGAGGGGGTCTACTTGCGCACTTGCCTTGCCAATGTTGCCGCAGCCGCCATCACCAAGCCGCTCAGCAGGAATGCGGTTACCGCACGACGCAACATGAAGCCTCCTTTTTCAAGAAATGCAACAAAAATCGGGGCACCTCGACTACGCCAGGAACCCCCGGTACGCGCCGCACAAGTCGCCAAAATGATCGTCACCCACCCACCACCCAGGGTCTTTATAAGCGGCGTAAGCCGCTTGCGGTGTGGGACTCAGCTTGCACCGCTGCGGGTTCTCAGGCGTCGTCTGGCGAGGACAGCCCCAGCGCCGTGTATTGGGCATACATCAGTCGGGGATCGGCGGAGTCCAGGCGGCGTCTGAGGTTCCGCTGCCCGCACCGCTAAGCAAACCACTTTTGAAACCCTCTCTAGGTGGCTGGTGTCGAACGGGGTTTTGAGGTGTTTGCTCTGGTCTTAGCGTGGCGGGCGGTGGGTGTGATTGCCGATCGTTTTCGAGTGTGGTCGGTGGGTTTGTGTGTCGCGTGTGCCGGTTATCGGTGGGGAGGACGTGTGGTGTTGGTGATGGGCTGGGCGTTGGTCTGGTCAGGCGGTCGTCACGGCCCATCCGCCTGCCTTGCGGGTTATCCCGAGCACGCCCAGTCGAGCGAGGTTGACCGCGGCGGCCAGCAGCGAGAAATCAGCGGCCACTTTCCGCAGTCCTCGGACACGGGCCCGTCGTCCGCCGTGGCGGTGGCGCATCAGGTGGCCGATCTTGCGTTCGACTTTGGGCCTGGTGGCGCGGTAGTCAGCCTTCCAGGCGGGGTCGGTCTGGCGGGCACGACCGGCGGCCAGTGCGGCTTCGTGGGGGCTGATGGTGATGGTGCGGCCGGTCTTGGCGGTGGTGCACTGTGCGGCCAGCGGGCAGGTGGCGCACACGACGCCGAAGTTGGCCGCCCCAGCGTGACGCTCACGGGCGCGAATGGGTGCGGTATGCCCGGCCGGGCAGGTCACGGTCTGCTGCTCAAGGTCGATATCGAAACGGTCCTTGGGAAAATGGCCTTTCACCGCAGCCGGCGGTTGCACCTTGAGCCCATTGTGGATCCCATTCTCGTCCAGCCTTTCCAGCAATTCCCCCGCCCCATAGGCCGCATCCCCATATACCGCGGCCTGACCCTCATCCCCGGCTTCGGCTTCGGCTTCGGCTTCGGCTTCGGCTTCGGCTTCGGCTTCGGCTTCGGCTTCGGCTTCGGCTTCGGCTTCGGCTTCGGCTTCGGCTTCGGCTTCGGAGGGCAGGATGTCGGACAGGAGGGTCTCGGCGGTCTCGGCGTCGCCGCTGTTGCCGGGGGTGACTTCGGTGGCGGTGACGATCTCACTGTCGGGGTCGATGGCGAGATGTCCTTTGTAGCCGTCGAAACCGCGGGCCTGCGTTTTGTGGCCATGGCGGGTTTCGGGATCGACGGTGGAGATGACCCGGTCCGGGGCGACCCGGCGGGCGATCCGGAACACCCCGTCGCTGTCTTCGGTCAGGTCCTGGCCCAGCACCGTGGCCAGCAGGCGCGCGGCCTCATCCACGCACTTGGTCCACTTCTGGCCTTCCATCAGGGTCAGCATCGCGAACCCGTCCCGGGCCCGGGAGTCGATCAACGCCTCCCGGGCGGCCTGGTCGTCCCAGTCGATCAGGGGTTTGCCCGCTCCGGCGTAGTCATCTCCGGAGGTGAGCACCGCCCGCAACCGGGCGGCCAGTCCGGCCTCAGCGGTGGCCAGCAGACCACGGATCGCCGAGCGGATCAGGGTGATGGTGTCCATCGTCGCGACCGCGTCATACAACGGGGTCGAGTCCAGCACCCTCCTGCACCCGACCAGACCCGCCTGACGCGCGACATCCAGCACCGTCTCGAAGATCCGGTCCGGCCGAGCCGAGCGGGCCAACCGGGCCCGCATGTCCACCAGCACGGTGTGCACGAACCCCGGATAGTCGAAATCCAGGCCACCGGCGGCGTACTTCCAGCGCGTGTCAAATGCGAACCGCTCCACCGCCTCCCGATCCGACAGGCCCTCGACACGCTGCAACACCATCACCACCGCCACGATCATCGGCGGCACCGACCGGCGACCCACATCGGTGAACAGATCCGCGAACATCTCATCCGGGAACAGACTGAAGCACTCCCGATGCAACACCCCATAAATCGAACCCGCCGCGACCCGGCCCTCACAGTAATCCACCGTCGATCGCAGCAGATCACCCTGCCGCGGCGCGCGTCCCAACGTCACCCCCGACATCCTGCCAAACGATCACCCCGACGGAACACCGACACACCCCGATCCTTAGCAACCCAAAACACCAGCCACCTAGCGGTGTTCTGGTTCGAATTCGTCGAAGATGAGCCAGGTGTGGCAGGTGCGGACTCCCGGTAGCGACTGGATCTGGTCGAAGACCAGGTTCCGCAAGGACAGGTTGTTCTCCGTGCGGACCCGGACCACGATGTCGAACTCGCCCGCCACCAAGGCCACGTGCTCGACGTAATCGATCGCCGCGAGCCGCTGGGCCACCTCGCGCCAGGTGTCCTGCTCGATGGACAGGCCGATCAGCGCCGCCGTCCCCAGCCCGACCTTCGCCGGTGCCACCCGCGCGTGGAACCCGGTGATCACCCCGCTGTCGATCAGCCGCTCAACACGGCCGTGCGCGTTGGTCCGGGAAATGTTCACCTGCTCGGCCAGCGTGCGGATGGACATCCGCCCGTCCCGGCCGAGTTCGTCGACGATCCGTGCGTCTACCTCGTCCAGCGCCGGAGCCGATCGTCCGGCCCGGCCGCGCCGCGAATCGATCCGGATGGACATTTGGTCGGCCATAATGCGTCTCCGATGCCGTTCGTTCCGATTATCTTGGGATGACTTGTATCACATGACGGACTTGCCGGACTATTTCAAGCCAGTCGTCCTGAGGAGGTGTCGGCCGTGGAATGGCTTCCGTCGAGCAGCCCGGTGCGGCTGCTGGAGCAGCCCGATCCGAACTACCGCTTACCGGCACCGGAACGCCTGCTCGCCGCCTACCGGGCGATGGTGATCGGCCGCCGCTTCGACGCGCAGGCCACCACGCTCACCAAGCAGGGGCGATTGGCGGTCTATCCTTCCTCGCGGGGTCAGGAGGCATGTCAGGTCGGCGCGGCATTGAGCATCGGTGCCGAGGACTGGCTGTTTCCGACCTACCGGGATTCGGTTTCGCTGGTGACGCGCGGCATCGACCCGGTCGAGGTGCTGACGCTGTTGCGCGGGGATTGGCACTGCGGCTACGACGTCCCGGCCACCCGGACCGCGCCGCAATGCACCCCGCTCGCCACCCAAACCCTGCACGCCGTCGGCCTGGCCCACGGCGAGGCCCGCAAGGGCAACACCACGGTGGCGATGGCGTTGCTCGGCGACGGTGCCACCAGCGAAGGCGACTTCCACGAAGCGCTCAACTTCGCGGCGGTCTTCCGCGCCCCAGTGGTCTTCTTTGTGCAGAACAACGGCTACGCCATCAGCGTCCCGCTCGCCAAGCAGTCCGTCGCGCCTTCCCTGGCGCACAAGGGAATCGGCTACGGCGTCCGCAGCGAGCAGGTCGACGGCAACGACGCCGCCGCCGTGCTGTCCGTTTTGGACAGTGCGGTGGCGCACGCCCGAGCCGGGAACGGACCGTTCCTGGTCGAGGCCCACACCTACCGGATGGAACCGCACACTAACGCCGACGACGCGGCGCGATACCGGCCGCCGGAGGAAGTCGAGCACTGGCAGCAGCGTGATCCGATCGGCCGCCTGGAACGTCACCTGCGCGCCGACGGCCACCTCGATGACCTCGGGGCGCAGCGGATCGCCGCGGAAGCCGAGGAGTTCGCCGTGGCGGTGCGCACGCGCATGCAGGCGGAGCCGACGGTCGATCCCGAAGACCTCTTCCGGCACGTCTACGCCGAACCCACGCCGCAGTTGACCGAGCAGCTCGCCCAGCTCCGGTCCGAACAGGAGGCGCTGTAATGGCACCGACCAGCATGGCGCAGGCGCTCAACGCGGCCCTTCGCGACGCCATCGCCGAGGACGAGCGCGTGATGGTCTTCGGCGAGGACGTCGGACGGCTTGGCGGGGTCTTCCGGATCACCGACGGGCTGCAGGCCGAGTTCGGCGAGGACCGCTGCTTCGACACGCCGCTGGCCGAGTCCGGCATCGTCGGATTCGCGGTGGGCCTGGCCATGGCCGGATTCCGCCCGGTGGTGGAGATGCAGTTCGACGCGTTCGCCTTCCCCGCCTTCGAGCAGGTCGTCTCGCACGTGGCGAAGATGCGTAACCGGACGCGCGGCGCGGTCGGCCTGCCGATCGTCATCCGGGTCCCCTTCGCCGGCGGCATCGGCGGCGTCGAGCACCACTGCGACTCCAGCGAGGCCTACTACGCGCACACGCCCGGCCTCAAGGTCGTCGCCCCGGCGACCGCCGCGGACGCCTACTCGATGCTGCGCGAGGCCATCCGCGACCCCGATCCGGTGGTGTTCCTGGAAGCCAAGAAACTCTACTGGTCGAAGCAGGACATCGAGCTGCCGACGACCGCCGAGCCGATCGGCCGCGCCGTGATCCGCCGACCCGGACGCGACGCCACGCTGATCGCCTACGGCCCCGGGGTGCCGCTGGCGATGGAGACCGCCCAGGCCGCGAAGGAAGAGGGCTGGGACGTCCAGGTGGTCGACGCACGCAGCCTGGTCCCGTTCGACGACGAGACGATCAGCGCCGCCGTGCGCGGCACCGGGCGTTGCGTGGTGCTCCAAGAAGCACCGGGATTTGCCGGAGTGGCAGCGGAAATCGCGGCTCGGGTGCAGGAGCGCTGCTTCCACTCGTTGGCCGCGCCGGTGTTGCGCGTCGCGGGATTCGACGTGCCGTACCCGCCGCCGAAGCTGGAGCACGCGCATCTGCCGAGCGTCGACCGAGTGCTCGACGCGCTGGCCCGGCTTCAGTGGGACGACCGGCCGGACACCAGGTGGCTCAACGGCGTCGGCACGAGCGTGCCCGCCGCTCTTGTCGCCGACCGCGAACGGGAGGGCGCGGCATGACGCGCTTGGCGGAATTCGCGCTGCCCGATCTCGGTGAGGGCCTGACGGAGGCGGAGGTCGTCCGCTGGCATGTCGCGGTCGGGGACCGGGTCGAGGCCGACCAGGTGGTTGTCGAGGTGGAGACCGCCAAAGCGGTCGTCGACGTGCCCTGTCCCCACGCGGGCGTTGTCGAGGCGCTGCACGGCGCGGCCGGTGACGTGCTGGCCGTGGGAGCGCCGCTGACCACGATCTCCTGCGATGACTCGACCCACGAGCAGCACCGGAGCGAGGAACGCGCCGGTTCGGGCCATGTGCTCGTCGGCTACGGCACTGGTAGCACGGCGCCGCGCCGACGCCGACGCGCCAACCCGGCGCATACCGAGCCACAAAAACCATCGGACGCGGGGTCGCGATTTAATGGCGCCGGTGCGCCGCGAGTTCTTTCGCCGATCGTGCGTCGGCTCGCCCGACAGCAAGGCGTCGATCTATCCAATGTGGATGGAAGCGGGCCGGGAGGCATTATCCTGCGCCGTGATGTGGAAGCCGCCGCAAATGCCGAACCGGTCCAGGCGGCTCAGCCGGACGGCGAGATCCGCACGCCGCTGCGCGGCCTGCGCGGCGCCGTTGCCGACAAGCTCACCCGCAGCCGCCGGGAGATCCCCGACGCCACCACCTGGGTGGACGTCGACGCGACCGGTCTGCTCGACGCCCGCGCAGTGCTCAAACAGCGCAGCGATGTCGGCCTGTTGTCGTTGATCGCCCGGTTCTGCATCGCCGGCCTGCGCCGTTTCCCGGAACTCAACGCCTCGGTGGACATCGAGCGCAACGAGATTGTCCAGTTCGGACACATCAACCTCGGCTTCGCCGCGCAGACCCCGCGCGGCCTGGTGGTTCCGGTGGTCCGCGACGCCCACCAGATGAGCACGGCACAGCTGTCCGAGGCGATCGCGCACCGCACCGGGCTGGCCCGAACGGGAGAACTCGAACCACAGCACCTGACCGGAGGGACGTTCACGCTCAACAACTACGGCGTGTTCGGCGTGGACGGCTCGACCCCGATCATCAACCACCCGGAGGCCGCGATCCTGGGCGTCGGCCGGATCATCGACAAACCGTGGGCGTTCAAGGGCGAACTAGCCCTCCGCAAGGTGACTCAACTTTCCCTCACCTTCGACCATCGGGTCTGCGACGGAGGCGCCGCGGGAGGATTCCTGCGCTATGTCGCGGACTGCGTCGAAAACCCGGTCGCGGTCCTAGCCGACCTCTGAGCCTGAGCCACACCGATCTTCCCAAGTTTAGGCAAAATCGGAGACCACCGCCCCCGGATCGGTTCGGTTCCGCGCGGCCCGACCTCACGACGGGTTGACAACGCCGGAATCGCGGCCTACCTTTCTCGCCAAGTCGTCTATACAACTAGTCATTTCGGTGCCCCCTCGCCGGGGCCGATGTGGAGGTGACAATGGCGTCGCAGCTGAAAGATGCTCGCTTCGAGCTGGTCGAGGTTCCCGAGCCGATGGGGCCGGTTAGCGTGACGGTCGACCGACGCAAGGTGCTCGACTACGCCTACAGCGAGGACGACTTCGGGTCCTGGTACTTCGACGACTCACCGTTCGGCGGCCCGGTCGGCCACCCGCTCGTGCTCGCCAACGATCTGCTGTTCCTCTTTTACGAGAACTACGACGGGAACACGGCGCAGGGCCTGCACACCCACGAGCACCTCACGTTCCACTCCCCCATCCCCGTGGGCGAGACGGTGACGATCGAGGGCGGCTACGTCGAGAAGTACGAGCGCCGTGGCCAGGGCTACGTCGTACTCGAAGCCGAAGCACGCGGGGCGGACGGGCGGCTGCTGGTGCGCCACGTCGGCAAGGAGATCATGCGCACCGTCGCGGGCGAGGTCGTCGGCAAGAGCCGGGCCGCGAACGACCAACGCCCGCGCACGGTACGAGGCACGGTCGACGCGAGCCTGCCCGTGGTCAGCCGGGCCCGGCTCGACGCCCCCGAGCACGCCGCCATCCCCACGCGGACAACGACATTCACCCAGGACCAGATGTCGGTCTTCTCCTGGGCCGGGCGCGGCTACGCCAACGTGCACACGCACCAGACCAAGGCAGCCGCTTCCGGGCTCGACCGCACGATCGTGCAGGCTCAGCAGCAAACCGGGCTCATCATCGCCAACCTGGTCGAGGTCTTCGGCGCGAGCTTTTTCACCTCCGGCGAACTCGACCTGCGCTTCGTTTCGCCCGCCTTCGTCGGGGACGAACTGACCACCGGCGGTGCCGTCGTCGGCGCCAGCGACGACCGGCTTGACCTGGAAGTCTGGGTGGACAAGTCCGACGGGACGCGCACCGCGCTCGGCTGGGCCTCCGCACGCGTCGAGGACGACCCGAATCGTCCGCATTCGTTGATCTGACCGGCCAGCCCCGCTTCCCCCTGCTCAACGAACTGCCTTCAGATCGACAAGGGAGTCATCATGGCAGAAACCTCCTCCACCGCGCCCCCCGCAACCGAGCGGGAACGTACCAAGCTGGCCCAGCGGGCCGCCGTCGCCAGCCTCGTCGGTACCGCGGTCGAGTGGTACGACTACTTCATCTTCGGCACCGCCTCCGCGCTGGTGTTCGGCAAATTGTTCTTCCCCAACAACGCGGATCCGATCATCGGAACGCTCTCTGCCTTCGCGGTCTTCGGCGTCGGCTTCGTCGCCCGCCCGGTGGGCGGCATCGTCTTCGGCCACTTCGGCGACAAATTCGGCCGGAAGGCCGCGCTCATCACCACCCTCATGATGATGGGAATCTCGACCTTCCTCATCGGCTTGCTACCCACGACCAAGGACATCGGGATCTGGGCCCCGACGCTGCTGGTCGTGCTCCGGCTCGTGCAAGGTTTCGGCGTCGGCGGGGAGTGGGGCGGCGCGTCGCTGGTCGCGGTCGAATACGCGCCCGAGAACAAACGTGGCGCATACGGCAGTTTCCCGCAGATCGGCAACGCCGTGGGTCTGGTCTTCTCCACGAGCATTTTCGCGCTCGTCTCACTGCTGCCCGACGATGCGCTGCTCTCGTGGGGCTGGCGCGTCCCATTCCTGCTCAGCGCCGTGCTCATCGCGGTCGGGCTGTTCATCCGTTTCAGGCTCACCGAGACACCCGCCTTCCAAGCCGCACAGGAACGGCTGGAGCAACAAAGCGCCGACGCCAAAGAGAAGATGCCGATCGCCGAACTGTTCCGGAAGTTCAAGCGGCCGCTGCTGCTCGCGATGGGCATGCGGTTCGGTGAGGCGGTCTTCGGCTACATCATCCTCACGATCGGCCTCACGTTCGCGACGAACTACACCAAGATCCCGCGCACGGACGTACTCCTCGCCAGCACGATCGCGGCTGCGCTGGCGATCTACACCTACTACTACTTCGGCAAGCTGTCCGACCGGATCGGCCGGCGCGCGGTCTTCATCATCGGCTCCGTAGTCGGAACCGTTGTCGCGTTCCCATTCTTCTGGATCCTCGACTCCGACTCCATCCTGCTGATGTACGTGATCTACGCCGTTGCCTACGCGATCGGAGTAGGCGCGGTCTACGGCGTCGAACCGGCGTTCTTCTCGGAGTTGTTCGGCACGAAGGTCCGCTACACCGGTATCTCGTTGGCAGCGCAGATCCCGAGCATCCTGATCGGCCTGTGGCCGCTCGCCTCGACGGCGCTGCTGGCCGCCACGCACGGAGATCCTTGGCCGATCGCCCTCATCACGGCGATCTCCACGCTGATCGGCTTGGCCTGCGCGGTCATGGCCCCCGAGACCAACAAGTCCGACATGGCGCGCATCGGCGAAGAGAGCGAGGAAGCCCGATGACCGACCCGTCCGAAAGCCCGTGGCGGGACCTGACCGATCCGCGTCGAGCCCTCAAGACCGAGGATCTGGAGGCGGGGCTCAAGGAGCCGGAGTTCGAGAACCTCGACATCCCCGAAAAGCTCGGCACCGCGCAAGTGGTCGTGGACGAGCACAAGATCAAGCGCTTCGCCTTTACCCACGACGACTACTCGCCCTGGCACCTGCACGAAAGCCCCTTCAACGGGCGACGAATCGGTCACGCGGCGTTGCTGGGCAATGACCTCGTCCAGCTCTTCACGCTCGTCTACGCCGCCAGCAAGGTCGTCGGCTACCACACCGAAGAACAGATGTGGTTCGACAACCCGGCCTTGCTGGACGAGATCGTCACGCTCACCGGAACCTACACGGAAGCCTACGAACGCCGTGGCGAGGGCTACGTCGTGATGGAGGCTCAGGCGACCGGCGAGGACGGCCGCAGTCTCGTCCGCCACCGCGGCGTCGAGATCCTCAAGACCACCCCCGGCGCGATCGGCGGGCGCGGCTCGGCGACGCCGAGCCGCCGGGTCACCGGCGAAGTGGACGACAACGCACGGGTCATCGAGACCGTGGACGCCGACGTCCGGGTCGGCGACGTGCTCGCGCCACTGCGCAAAACGATCACCGCCGAGCAGGCGGCCGTGTTCAGCCGCATCGGCGAATACGTCCGCAACATCCACAACGACATCGACGTGGCCCGCGCCGGTGGCCTGCGAGCGCCGATCGTGCAGGGCCAACAGCAGTTCGGGGTCCTCGCCCAGCTGCTCACCCTCCGATGTGGACCGAACTTCCTCACCTCGGGGTGGATGCGAGTCAAGTTCCTCGCACCGCTCGACGTCTTCGAGCAGTTCACCACGACCGGCGTGGTGACCGCCGTCACCCCCGTCGACGACGGTCACCACGTCGACATGGAGATCTGGGTACGCCGCGACTCGGACGGCCGTCTCATGACGGCCGGCTGGGCCAGCGCGACCGTGCCCGCGTCCTGACCGACCGCACCGACACAGAAAGCCGATCCGCTACATGAGCACTCCCAAGACCGGCGGCCAGCTCGTCGTTGACATGCTGCGCTCCTTCGGCGTCGAGTACGTCTTCGGCGTCGTCGGCGGCCAGACCCTCGCCATCACCGACGCGATCATCGACACCCCCGGGATCGAGGTCATTCACACCCGCCACGAGAACGCGGCCGCCGTGATGATGGATGCCTACGGACGACTCACCGGCAAGCCGGCCGCCTGCATCTCGACCACCGGCCCCGGCGCGACCAACCTCCTGACCGGCGTCGGCGGCGCCTACCGCGACTCCAGCCCCGGCTTTGTTCTCACCTGCAACAACAACGGCGAGAACATCCACAAGGACGACGCGCAGAACGCCGACCACGTCGAGCTCATCAAGCCGCTCGTCAAGTACTCCCGACTCGTGGCCCACGCCTCGTCGATCAAGCAGGCCATGGAAGAGGCCTACGTCAACGCGCTCACCGGCAACCCCGGCCCGGTGCACCTCGACTTCGCCCGCGACACCATCGAGGGCGAAGTCCTCAACCCGCCCAGCGTTCCCGAGGTGCACCCGAGCCAGCAGTGGGTCAGCGAGCGCCCCTCCGCCAACCCGGTCGCCCTCGCCCGGGTCGCCGAACGCGTGCTGAGTGCCGATCGGCCGGTCATCTGGCTGGGCAACGGCGGCAACCGCGCACGCGCCAGCGATGACGTGCTGGCCCTCGCCGACGCCCTCGGCATCCCCGTCGTCACGACCTTCAACGGCATCGGCTCGGTTCCGACGACCCATCCGCTCGTGTTCGGCGCTGTCAGCCGGATGGGCACCGCGCTGTCCGGCGAGGTCCTCGCCGATGCCGACGTCGTGCTCGCCCTCGGCAACAGCCTGAACGCCGTGTCGACGGGACGGTGGAAGCGCAAGCTGCCCGAGGTCATCCAGGTCGACGTCGACCCGACCATGATCGGCCGCTACTACTCCGAGGTCACCCAGGGGGTGGTGAGCGATCTCGGCTCGTTCGCCCGTGACCTCGTCGCGGCCGTCGGCGAGCGTGCCGAGAATGCCAGGCACGGGCGCGCGGAGTGGATCGCGTCGCTGCAAAAGGCGCGCACCGTGTGGTGGCAGGGCTCGGAGGTCCAGAACACCGAGGCCGAGGGAGACCTCTCACCGGCCGACATCGTGCGCACCCTCCGCGAGGTCTCGCCGGAAGAGACCCTGCTGATCCCCGACGCCGGAAACCCCGGTGTGTGGTCGTTCCTCTGGGAGATCACACGGCCCAACACCTACATCAAGCCGGTCGGCTTCGGCAACATGGGGTTCGCACTGCCCTCTGCGATCGCGGCGTCACTGATCGACCCTCGCCGCCCCGTACTCGCCATGATCGGAGACGGTTCGCTCGGCATGAGCCTCGGCGAGATCGAGACGCTCGCGCGCGTCGGCGGCAACGTCTGCATCGTCGTCCTCAACGACTCCAGCTACGGCAACATCCGGCAGGAACAGGAACTGCACTTCAACGGCCGTACGATCGGCGTCGACTTCGGACCCGTCGACTTCGGCATGGCGGCCCGCGCGATGGGAGTCGACGGCGAGGTGATCAACAGCCTGCCTAAGCTGCGCCGACGCGTCGCGGACGCCTTCGCCGCGGGTGCGCCGGTGGTCCTGGACGTGCGGATCGACCGCACCGTCAACGCGTGGACCTTCCCGTCGTTCGTCGCGCAGCAAACGAAGGAGGGATGACGAGGATGCCGGAAGCGACAACGGGGCCGCTCACCGGAGTGAAGGTCCTGGACCTCTCACGGTTCATCGCGGGGCCGCTGTGCACTCAGATCCTGGCCGACTTCGGCGCCGAGGTCGTCAAGATCGAGCGTCCCAGCGGGGAGGACTCCCGCCACCACGGGCCCTACCATCGGGACGAAAGCATCTACATGTTCCTGTACCACCGGAACAAGTACGACGCGAGCCTGGACACCCGCCACCCCGAAGCCCTCGGCATCCTCGAAAGGCTCATCGAGTGGGCGGATGTCGTGGTGGAGAACTACCGCCCGGGCACGATCGAGAAGATGGGCATCGGCTACGAGCGCATGAAGGAGCTCAACCCCGACATCGTCCTCGTGTCGGTCTCCGGCTTCGGCCAGACTGGACCGGACTCGCGTCGCGCCCTCTTCGACGCCATCTCGCAAGCGTCGTCCGGGCTCATGAGCATGACCGGTGAGCCCGACGGGAAGCCGACCTTAAGCGGCACCTACATCGCCGACTACACCACGGCCTACCAGGCCGCGATCGGTACCCTGCTGGCGATCCTGCACCGCGAACGCACGGGCGAAGGTCAACTCGTGGACGTCGCGTCGTTCGACACGATGTTTTCCGCCCTCGGCATCCGCCTCATCGCCCAGCTCATGCTCGACCTGGACATGCCGCGCAGCGGATCGCGTGACCTGCTGACGGCACCGGTCAACGTCTACGAGGCCGCGGACGGCCCGATCTACATCCAGGCGGGAACGGCCTCGCTGTTCCCCAAGCTCTGCGCGGTGATGAAGCGGCCGGACCTTACCGAGGACCCGCGCTTCGCCACCGTGCAGGGCAGGATGGAACACCAGGAATTCCTGGAGGGCGAGATCGGCGCGTGGGCGGCCACTCGCACGTCGGACGACATCGCGCACACGCTCGATGAGGCGGGCGTGCCGAACGCCAAGGTCGCCTCCGTCGCCGAGGTAGCGAAGTCACCGCAGATCGCCGCGCGTGACATGATCGTCGAGTCCGAACACCCGGAACTCGGAACCATTCGCATGCCCGGCAACCCGATCAAGATGGAAAAAACCCCGCCCACCGTCCGCAAAGCGCCGCCGCGGGTGGGCGAGGACAACGAGCACGTGTACCGGGCGATCCTGGGGATGTCCGACGAGGACCTGATCCGGCTACACCAAGCAGGAGCGATCTGATCATGGTGCGCGCACCCAGGTATCGGATCATCTACGACGACATCGTCTCGCAGATCCAGGCCGGCGCGCTGGCCCCGGCAGCGCAGCTGCCCGGCGAGAACGATCTCGCCAGGCAGTACGGGGTCAGCCGGATGACCGTGCGCCAAGCGCTCGATCTCCTGGGCTCCGAGAATTTCGTCGTGCGCAAGCAGGGCAGCGGCACCTTCGTCAGCGAGACCGCGAAACGCGGGCGTCGGCTCAACCGGCTGCGTTCCTTCGCCGACGAGATCGCGGGCACCTCCGGGGAGGTGTCGAGCCGGATCGTGCGTGCCGAGACGACGCGGGCGACTGCCGAGGTGGCCGAGGTCTTCGGCATCGCCAAGGGCGATGTGGTCAACCGCATCACCCGAGTGCGGTTGATCGGCAATACCGCCGCCGCCCTGCAAGATGCCTGGGTGCCGTACGCCGTGGCACCGTCGCTGTGCCGCGAGCCCTTGCTCGGCGGCTCCCTCTACCGGACGCTCAATGAGCGCTTCGGTGTCCAGTTGCGTTATGCCGACCAGTCCATGACCGGGGCCCTGCTCACCCTGGAGCAGGCCGCGATGCTCGGTACTGAGCAGGGAAGAGCCGTGCTCGAATCCCGCCGCACGACTTACGGTGGGGCCGGCGAGATCGTGGAGTTCACCACGAGCTGGACCCTGCCGGAGTTCCCCGTGCTGCTCCGGATCGATGCCGAATGAGCGCCCACGTCATCGCCGTCGACGTCGGCACCTCCGCCGTTCGCGCCGCTCTTGTGCACGCCGACGGGCACATAGTCTCCGCCAGCCACCTCCCGCGCGCGTCGAGCCTGGGCGGCGAGACCTTCGAAGCGGAGTCGTTGCACAAGGAGGTGCTGGCCGCGCTCGCCGGGCTGGCGGACCACCCTGTCCCGTCGGCGCTGGCGATCGCCGCGCACATCGGAACGGTCGCGGTCGCCGCCGACGTCGAACCCGTCGACCTGGGCGGCGGTTGGGCCGACTCCCGAGGCACTCACCAGCTCAGCGCCATCGACCACGCGACGGCGCAGCAAATCCTTCGGGCCTCAGGCCGTCCGGCTCTGACCGGAGGGGCACTCGCCTACCTGCTCGGCCTGGACCCGGGGCATGCCGTGCGCGTCGGCACCGTGCTTTCGCCCAAGGACTACCTGGTGGCACGGCTGACCGGGCGGCTCGCGACCGACACCATCAATGCCGCCTACACGCTGGCCGCTGACGTACGCCGACGCTCGTGGAACATTTCCGCGCTGGAACAACTCGGGCTGGAGCCGTCGTTGTTCCCGCCTCAGGTGGAACCGGTATCCGTCGTGGGTGAGCTGACTGCGGGGGCAGCCGCGGCCACCGGCCTGCCGGTCGGATTGCCCGTGGTGGCGGGCGGCCCGGACGGCTCCGTCGGCATCGGCCTGCTCCTGGGTACGGACCAGGATCTCATCGCCGATGTCGCGGGCACGACCGACGTCGTCGGTCGCCTGCTGCCGCGCGCCGCGGAGGCGCCCGATGGCGCGGTGCTCAACCCCTCGGTACTACCTGGGCGCTTCGTCGTCGGCGGAGCGACCGGCCTGACCGGTGGTGCGGTCGCACGATGGCGCTCCCTGGTGGGCTCGGTCGAGGACGCACGGCTCGCCGAGATCCCACCAGGCGCCAATGGACTCACCGTGATACCGACCATGACGGGTTCGCGCTTTCCGCGTTGGCGCCCCGGGTCGCGCGGCGCGGTACTCGGACAACGGCCCGAGCACGAGGCAGCGCATCTACTCCGAGCCGCCCAGGAAGCCGCGACGTTCACGGTGCGCGAAGGTCTCGATCTGCTCGACCCATCCGGACGGCTTCCGGTCGCCCTCGCCGGAGGCTCTGCCCGCAGCGCGCACGTCGCGCAGCTACGCGCCGACGCTCTGGCGCGCCCGCTCCTGGTCTCATCGGAGCCGGACGTGACCCTGCTCGGCGCGGCATCGCTGGCCTTCGCCGGATCCGGCGAAGCCACGGATCCGGACGAGCTACGGTCACGTCTGCTCGGCGGCGTGCGCGAGATCGAACCCGACGCGGCCCGCTCGGCGCGCTACGCGGAGCTCTACTCGGCCTGGCTGCGGACACGCGACACGATCGACGAAGCACAGGACTGACGGCTCGTTCCCCGGACCACGGCGATTTCAATGGAAACGCGCCGATATCCATTGAAATCGCCATCGGACCAGGGTGGAGGGCCGCCGGGAGCAGGTCCCGAGATGCGGTTTACGACCGTTCGGACTCGTATTTCTTCGTCATGTGCGCGATCGCCTCGTGCTGGGCCTGGGCGTAGCCGGCCCGGGTGGCACTGGCCCGATCCCTGGCGTCCAGTGTGGACTGTCGTTGCCCCTGGAAGGCGGGCATCACGTGCTGGGCGATCAGTTCGTAGGAGCGCTTCGTCGCCGCCGGGTTGGCCCAGTCGTGCGCCATCAGCAGCATCGCGCCGAAGCCGCCGGACTGGTCGACCAACCGCTGCACCTGCTCGGCCGCGTCTTCGACGGTGCCGATCACGCCGACGCCCGATTCGCGGATGAACGCGATCATCTCCCCGAGGTCGCCGCCTTCCACGTGCATCTGCGGGAAGGCCGCGATCTTCTGGAAGTAGTCGAACCAGCCCTCGATCCCGTGCTCGACGTCCCAGTACGCCTGCTCCCGCGTCTCGGCGACGTGCATCGGGCCGACCAGCCGCCACGCGCTGCGGTCCACCTCCCGCTCGAACGCCTCGGCGCGCTCGGTCATGATGCCCCAGTGGTGGCCCAGGGCGTCGAAACCGTCGGCGGTGAGGGTCGCGCCGATCGACAACAGCCCGATGCCGTGCCGCCCGGCCAGCCGTGGACCGGTCGGCGAGGCCACCGCGGCAACCGCCACGTCGAACAGGGGGTCGGAATAGGGGCGCAACTGCAGGCGGGCGTCGATGAGGTTGTGCGTGCGGGTCTGCGCCGTGACCGTTTCGCCTCGCAGGAGCCGCAACACGATGTCGATGTTCTCCTCGAGGAGTTCACGGGTGTCGGTCGGGTTCAGACCGATCATCGCCGAATCCGTGGGCAGCGAGCCCGGCCCGACACCGAGCATCACCCGGCCGCGGGTGAGGTGGTCCAGCAGCACCATCCGGTCGGCCACCCACAGCGGGTTGTGGTAGGCCAGCGAGATAACGCCGGTGCCGAGCTTGATGTGCCGGGTGCGTTCGGCCGCGGTGGCGATGAAGATCTCCGGCGAGGCGATGAGTTCGCTGCCCGCGGAGTGGTGTTCGCCGATCCACGCCTCGTCGTAGCCGAGCGCGTCGAGGTGCCCGACGAGTTCGAGATCGCGGTGCAGTGCCAGGGTGGGGTTCTGGCCTGCGGTGTGGAAGGGGGCCAGGAAAACACCGAAACGCAGCTTGCTCACGCCTACCTCCAGTGGACTGATGATCAGGCCCAGTGCACTAGTAGGGCTTTGTTACTTGTAGATCATCGTGTGGGATGATCTTGGGATGCTGCCGGCTGAGCTTGACGCTGTCCGTGACCGTTTGGAGGAATTCGCGGGTGAGGTGTTCACGTCGTTCGTCCGTAGTGAGCAGCGGGCGAATGGTGGGCTGTATCTGCGGGGGCTGATGCTGGACGGGCGGCGTAAGTCGATGCAGCCGATGGCCGAGCGGTTGGGGGTGGATCATCAGCGGTTGCAGCAGTTCATCACGTCCTCGACGTGGGATTATGCGGTGGTGCGGCGGCGGTTGGCGGCGCGGGCGGTGCAGGTGGTGTGCCCGGAGGCGTTCGTGCTGGATGACACCGGGCATCTCAAGGACGGCGAGGCCTCGCCGGGGGTGGCCCGGCAGTACACCGGCACGGCGGGCAAGGTCACCAACTGCCAGGTCGCGGTGAGCGTGCACGCGGTCACCGATGCCTGTTCGGCCGCGCTGGACTGGCGGTTGTTTCTCCCGCAGAGCTGGGATGATGAGTGCGCGACCGGCGCCGAGGCCGAACGCATCGCCGCCCGGCGGGCACGTTGCGGCATTCCTGAGGATCAGGGGTATCGCCCGAAGTGGCGGCTGGTGTTGGAGATGCTCGACGAACTGGCCGCCTGGGGGCACATTCCGCCGGTGGTGGTCGGTGATGCCGGCTACGGCGATAACGCGACCTTCCGGTGCGAACTGGGCGCACGAGGACTGCCGTATGTGATGGCCGTCAAGGCGGCCGCCACCGCTCATCCCGCAGACGCCGAGCCGGTGGCCGCGTCGTATTCCGGCCGGGGACGGCGGCCCGCACCCCGCTACCAGGACACGCCCGCCACGTTGCGGGATCTCGTGCTCGCCGCCGGACGCACGGGCCTGCGGTGGGTGACCTGGCGGCAGGGAACCAAGAAAACCCAGGGCAATCCCACCGCTGCGATGCGCTCTCGGTTCCTGGCCCTGCGGGTGCGGCCGGCCAACCGCGATATTCCCCGGGAGGCTGACGGCAGTCTGCCGGTGTGCTGGCTGCTGGTCGAATGGCCGCCCCGCGAGCCCGAACCCACCGACTACTGGATCTCCACCCTGCCCGAGGACACCCCGGTGCGTGAGCTGGTGAGGCTGGCCAAGATCCGGTGGCGCATCGAACACGACTACCGGGAACTCAAGACCGGGCTCGGGCTCACCCACTTCGAAGGGCGTTCCTTCACCGGCTGGCACCGCCACGTCACCCTCACCTCCGCCGCCCATCTGTTCCTCACCGAACTCCGGTTGACCAGCCCAAAAGCACCTGGGGCGGCCTGACTCTCTACAAGATCCTCCACGCCCTCCAGGTCCTGCTGGCCACCTGGACAGGCCGATGCCCCACCTGCCACCAGCAACCACCATGACCACCTAACAAAGTCCTACTAGAGTCCCCGCCGGTCCGCAATCGCCCGACTGGACACGCCGACCGGGGGGCGCGGGGTTCGGCGATTGCCCTTGAAATCGCCTACGGCATCGGCCGGGGCCCCGACTGCGGCCGGAATCCCCGCCAGAGATCGTCCATAGTGGATGATTGCGTGATCGAAACACACCCAGCGGTACTGAATCGAACCCGGAAACATCTTGCGACATGTGGTGAACACGAGTTTACTTGCTTGGTGAACACAAGTTCACTGTCGAGAGCGAGGAGCCCGATGAGCAGCGCCACGCCCGCTTCCCCGGCCGCACCAGGACGCTCGAAGATCGTCATAGCGGTGCTCGCATCGTGCGGGATCGCGGTGTCGTTGATGCAAACCCTGGTCGTACCGCTGCTCCCGGAATTCCCCAGACTCCTGGGTACGACGCCGTCCAACGCGGGCTGGCTGGTCACCGCGTCGCTGGTGGCGGGCTCGGTGTGCGCCCCGGTCGCCGGTCGGCTCGGCGACATGTACGGCAAGCGCCGGATGCTGCTGATTTCCCTGGCCATCATGGGGGTGGGCAGTGCGATCGGCGCCGTCAGCGACGACTTCGCCGCCGTGCTCGTCGGCCGGGTATTGCAGGGCGCGGCCGTCGGCGTGGTGCCGTTAGGCATCAGCATCATGCGCGACGAGTTACCCGAGCACCAGGTCGGCTCCGGGGTGGCGCTGATGAGCGCGACGCTGGGCATCGGCGGGGCGGTGGGATTACCGGTGACCGGGGTGGTCGCCGAGCGCCTGAACTGGCACTGGCTGTTCGCCGGCGCGGCCGTGTTCGCGATCATCGAGATGGTTTTGATTCTGCGGGTGGTGCCCGAGTCGCCCCTGCGCAGCGGCGGCCGGTTCGACTTCCTCGGCGCTGTCGGGCTCTCGGCGGCGCTGACCTGCCTGCTGCTGGCGATTTCCAAGGGCAACGAGTGGGGCTGGGCCGGCGGGGTAATCCTTGGCCTGGTCGCCGCGGCGGCGGTGCTGTTCGTCGTGTGGGGCCTCTATGAACTGCGTGTCGCCTCGCCGTTGGTGGACCTCCGGGTATCGGCGCGCCCCACGGTGCTGCTGACCAACATCGCCTCGGTGCTGGTGGGCATCGCGATGTTCGCCGGTTTCCTGGTGGGCTCGCAGATCATCCAGGCCCCGGCGGCCACCGGATACGGCTTCGGCCTGTCGCTGGTGGTGACCGGCCTGGTGCTGCTGCCGATCGGCGCCGCGATGGGCGTGTTCTCCCCCGTGTCGGCGCGGATCTCCCGTCGACGCGGGCCGCGGACCGCGCTGATTCTGGGCGGTGCGGTGCTGATGCTGGGTAACTTCGCGGGATCCCTCCTGCACGCTCCGCTGCCGCTGGTGGTGCTCAACCTGACCGTAGGCTCGATCGGCGGAGCGCTGTCCTACGGCGCGCTGCCGACGCTGATCATGCAGGCCGTGCCGCAGACCGAGACCGCCGCCGCGAACAGCTTGAACACCCTGGCCCGCTCGATCGGGACGGCCAGTTGCAGCGCCATCGTGGTCGCGCTGACTACCGGGTCGATAGTTCAGGTCTCCGGGGTGCACTATCCGTCGGTGTTCGCTTATTCCTCGGTGTTCCTGGTGGCCAGTGGGGCGGCGCTGCTTGCTGCGGTGATCGCCGCGGCGACCCCGAGCCCCCGTCGGTACGCGCCGGTGCCCGCTCGGGTGGCGACTCCGGTCGGACGGTCGCGCTAGCCTGACTGCATGTCCAGCACGGGGCCGGCCACCGCGGTCGGCGAGGACCAGCGGCGCGACGCGTGCGCCACCCGCGAAGCCATTCTCAAGGTGGCGCGTCGCCGCTTCTCGTTGTGCGGCTATGCCGACGTGACGCTGCGCGACATCGCGGCGGACGCGGAAGTCAGCGCGGCGCTGGTGGTGAAGTACTTCGGCAGCAAGGAAAGCCTGTTCGCCGAGGCATCGGGCTTCGAGCAGGACGCGGAGCGGCTCCTGGACTGCGAACTCCCTCACCTCGGCGAACACCTGGTCCGGACGTTGCTGGACTATCACGACCGCACCCAGGGCGACCCGCTGGTGCGGGCGGTGTTCACATCATCGCGACCGGCGGGCGCCCAGTTCCGCGCGAACTTCGAGCGCCAACTCGTGACCCGCCTGGCCAAGCGGCTGACGGGCCCGAAGGCCCGCCTCCGGGCGGAACTGGTCTGCAGCCACCTGATGGGCCTCGGGGCCGCCCGCCTGGTCCTGCGCACCAAAGCGATCAGCGCGGAGCCGAAGGAGAACCTGATCGCGATCACGGCACCGCTGCTTCAGACCTGGATCGACGGACCGCCGTAGCCGCGTCAGGGCCAAAGAACGACCGCACCCAACCGGAGAGACACTCGGCCAGGTAATGGCCGTGAGTACCTTGGGTTGCCATAGCGTCCCGAAGTACCCACGGGCCTTCACCAAGCCAAACCGACACCTGTGCCGACCACCAAACCAATGCCCATGCCGATCAGATCAGCGCTCGAACCGCCCAGCCTTGACCGCACGGACGAAAGCGAGTACGTCGACTCGCAGCCACGGGCCGTTCGGATCCTTCGAATCCCGCACTAAGCCTCGCGGCTCCGAGACCTCGACGCAGTTCCCGTTCACTCCGGTGTAACTGGACTTCTGCCAGCTAATCTCTTCCACAACCCGTTTCCTTCCACTGATCGATGGCATTGGCGATGAAGTTCGAGGTATCTTCCGCGCTCATTGCGATGCGTCCCAGCCATTCCACTGCCTTGCGGTACTCCTCGACATCATGTTCGGCAGGTATGAACGCACCAGAACTATGATGCTCGAAAGACCTGGATTGACGGCCCGCCGTAGCCGCCCCGGGGCTCCAGGACGACCGCACACAACCGGAGAGACTTGGCCAGGTAACGGCCGTGAGTACCTTGGGTTGCCATAGCGTCCCGAAGTACCCACGGGCCTTCACCAAGCCAAACCTATACTCGCGCCGATCCGATCAGCGCTCGAACCGCCCACTCTTAACCGCACGGACGAACGCGGGCACATCCACACGCAGCCACGGGCCGTTCGGATCCTTCGAATCCCGAACTAAGCCTCGCGGCTCCGAGACCTCGACGCAGTTCCCGTTCGGGCCTGTGTGACTGGACTTCTGCCAGGAATAGCTGATCATAGCTCACCTTTCCCATTTCGCTTTCGCTCTAATGACGAACTCGGCGGAGCCCTCTTGATCCATCGCCAAGTTTTCGATCTGCTGAACCGCACTGCGATATTCATTCACATCGTGCTCGGCCGGAACGAAGGCACCTGAGCTGTAGTGCTCGAAGTGAACTACCGATGATATGTCGTCGAACTCGTACAGCACGAACGGCCCCAGCAAGCCCGGGTGCCAACCGGCCCGCAACGGCACTATTCGGACGGCAACGTTGCTCCTACCAGCGAACTCAACAAGCTGGTCGAGCTGATCCAGCATCACCTCACGCGGTCCGATTGGCTCGAACAGCGCCGCCTCACCGATGAAAGCGTTGAAGCTCACCGGGTTCGTTCTCCGCGTGATGACTTCACGTCGGCTGGCGCTCAACATCACCCGAAGCTCTGTATCCGCCTCCGACAAACCGCTAGCTGTCTTGATGGCCCGGTTGTAGTCGAGAGTTTGGAGCAGACCTGGTACCAGCATCGGCGCCCACTCCGCGATCGCCGATGCCGCTCGCTCGCATTCGACCGCACCGGCCAGTTGTTGCGGGATACCGTTCAGACCGACGGTGAGCCAGTTCGGTTCGTGCACGTTGCGGGCCAGATCGAGGATGCGGTCCCGCTCCTCGGCCCGCACACGCAGCGTCGCGAGGATCGCAGCGACGGTTTCTATCCTCGGGACCCGCTTACCGGTCTCCCAGTTCGAGACCTGGACGTGGGTGTATTCGAGCATGCGCCCCAGTTCGCGAACCCCGATACCCGATGCTAGCCGGGCTTCCCGCAACGCAGACGACAGCGCCCTGGCACGTGGCGTGCCTACGGTAGCAGTCATGAAAACACATCCTATCGGCTTGTTGAGCCAGTTGATCACCCAATTTGAGGAGTAGTGGAGCTGTCGCGCTACCAGGCACTCTAGCCCCTGTTGAACGTTCGGTTGCAGTACCAACTTAGGGAAAGCCTTGACGCACAAAGAAATGGTCCCAGCAACGCACATCCGACCAGCGCCCGACACGCCGCGATGTGACCCGATGCGGTACTTCCAATATCGGCGCGGGATCGTGCCGGACTGGTGCCGGTTCGCCCACATCCGTTGCAACACAAGTGAATCTCTCGTCAGCTCGTGGTGCCGGCAACTCTTCCGGGGCGATGAAGTGGAAGCGTGCTCAGCACTAGACGCCCCGGAGCCCGGTCTGCCCAACGCGGCCCTGGCATGCTCCGACTGCATCGTGTCCTTCGCCTTCCGCGAATCCGGCGAAACTACGCTCGGCATTGACCCCACCGGCATTCCGGCGCGGATCGACACACCCGACCAAATGGTCTCGGCGATGCGATTGCTCCAAGAAGACCTGACCTACGAGGCCGACCGGATCCAGACCGGCGACGTGGGCACCTCGCGGCTCGGTCACTTGGCCACCGAAGTGGAGACGTTCGCCCAGGCGTTGCGGCGCTTCGGCTGGCTCGCTGCCCGCGAACTCCCGTGAGCTAGCGTGGTCGGACCGTTCGTTGACGGCGACATTTCGGTGTATTCGGCGCGCTCACCGCGCTGGTCGGCGCATACGGCATGTCCACCTTGGCCAGCCTCGGCGCGTTCATTGGGCTGTACTGGGCCACCGCGGCGGCATTCGTGGTTGTCGTGCTCGGCGCGGTGCTGCGTTTGGTCGGACTCACCATCTTCAAGCTGTTGCGCTACATCAAGGAAGAGAATCCTCAACGTCTTCGGCACGTCCTCGTCCGAGGCTCACAACACCCGTTGTAGGAATTCCTGGGTACGGCGTTGTTGCGGATCGTCGAGGACCTGGTTCGGCCGGCCCGATTCGACGACTTCGCCGTGATCGAGGAACACGACCGTGTCGGCGACTTCCCGAGCGAAGCCGATCTCGTGGGTAACGACCACCATCGTTTGGCCTGCCTCGGCCAAGTCGCGCATCGCCGCCAGCACCTCCCCCACCAGCTCCGGGTCCAGGGCGCTGGTCGGCTCGTCGAACAGCAGCAGCTTCGGCTCCATCGCAAGCGCGCGGGCGATGGCGATCCGCTGCTGTTGGCCGCCGGAGAGCTGCCGGGGGTAGGCGTCCTCGCGGTCGCCCAAGCCCACGCGACGAAGCTTCTCCCGGGCCCGCGATCGAGCTTCCTTTTTAGACAGGCCGAGCACGCCGACCGGCGCTTCGGTCAAGTTCTCCAGAACCGTCAGGTGGCCGAACAGGTTGAAGTGCTGGAACACCATGCCGATCTCGGCGCGCTGGCGGGCGATCGCCCGGTCGCCGAGCTCGTGCAGCCTGCCCGCGGATTCGCGGTAGCCCACCAGCACCCCGTCGACCTCGACGCGTCCGGCGTCGATCTTCTCCAGGTGGTTGATGCAGCGCAGCAGCGTGCTCTTGCCCGAGCCGGACGGTCCGATCACGCAGGTGACCTCGCCTTGCCGCACCGCGAGATCAACACCCCGCAATACCCGCGTCGGGCCGAAACTCTTGTGCAGATCCCGGATTCGGAGCATCACCGGGCTCCCTTCACCACGGCCCGGAACCGCTGCAACGGCGTCGGCGGCAGTTCCCGCCGACTGCCGCGCGCATAGTGGCGTTCGACGTAGTACTGACCCGCGGTCAGGATCGAGGTGACCACCAGGTACCAGACGGTCGCGACCAGCAGTAGCGGGATCACCACGTAATTGCGGTTGTAGATCAGCTGCACCGAATAAAGCAGGTCGTGCACGGCGATCACGCTGACGATCGAGGTTCCCTTCAACGTGCCGATGAGCATGTTGCCCGCCGGCGGGATGATCGCGCGCATCGCCTGTGGCAGCACGATCCGGCGCAACACCCGCAGTCTGGTCATGCCCAGCGCTTGCGCGGCTTCGGTCTGCCCGGCGTCGACGGACAGGATCCCGGCGCGCACCACTTCGCCGGCGTACGCGGCTTCGTGCAGCACTAGACCGATCACTGCCGTCGCGGTGCCGCCGATCAGGTTCACGGTGTCCACAGTGAACCAGGGACCGATGCTCAGCTTCGGGTACAGCGCCCCGATGTTGAACCAGAACAGCAACTGCACCAGCAGCGGGATGGAACGGAAAAGCCAAATGTAGAGCCAGCTCAGCCAGTTGAGCACGGGATTGCCGGACAGCCGCATGACGGCCAGGACGGTGCCCAGCGCGAAGCCGAGGAGCATGGTGACGGCGGTCAGCCACAGCGTCAGCCACAACCCGCTCAGCACGGCCGGGAGCGTGAAATAGGCTGCGACGACGGACCACTGGAAGTTCGGGTTCGTGGCCATCGAATACACCACGAGCGCGAATACCACCAGCGCCGCCGCAGCGGCGAGCCACCTGCCGGGATGCCTTGCGGGCACGGCCTGCGGCGGCGCAGCGGCGACGGCGGGCTCGGTGTCCGGCACCGCCTGCGGATACGAAGATCGGGTCATCGGACTTTCCTGTTGGCTGGAGGGAAAGCCTCGACGGTCCTGCCACGACCGCGACTTTTCGACGCGATCCGACCACCACCGTCTGTGAAGATAGCCGGGGCCGCCGCGACGGCAAAGCGCATCCCACAGGTTGATCGGCGTTGACACCACCCGTGGGCCGGGCGATTCTCGGGACGTGACCAGGCAACTGCGTTTGGTGAAACGCAACCACATCGACCTCGCACTGGTGTGGTCCGCCGCTTGTCGCGGCTGACGCCGTTCGCCTCGCCTCGCGCCGTCAGCCGCTTCAGCTGACCATTTTCCCTCCTCGCACGGGTATCGCCACCCCCACCACCACCGTGCCCGTTGCCGTTCCCCCGAAGGGTTTGCACCGAATGCTCACGCGTGTGAGAACGATCGTTGTGATGCTGGCCGCGGCCGGATTGCTCGCCGGCTGTGCGCCCGGCGCGGTCCCGACCGAAGCCGCACCCGGCCTGGACGCCACCGCCGACGTGGTCTCTTCGATTCGCAAGGACGAGGCGGCCGCGGCGCTGCTGCCGCCGGAGGTCCGGCAGGCCGGGGTGCTGACCTTCGGCAGTTCCGTCGGCGGCAGCCCGCCCGGAGCGTTCTACCTGCCCGACAACCGCACCGCGGTCGGACAGGACATCGACATTGCCGACGCCGTGGCCCGCGTTCTCGGCGTGCGCATCGACCGGCAGGACGCCGCGTTCGAGACGATCCTGCCCGCGCTGGGCAGTGGAAAGTACCAGGTCGGCACCGGCAACTTCGGGGTCACCGAGGTGCGCAAGAAGGCCATCGACTTCGTCACCTACATCGACGACGGCCAAGGCTTCGCGGTGCGCCAGGACAGCGATCTCGCGCCGGTCACCGACGTCACCCAGCTCTGCGGCCGGACGATCGGCACGGGTGCGGGCACCACGTTCGAGGCGACGCTGAACGCCGGCCAGCACCGCTGCGGCGAGATCGGCCGCCCGCCCTACCAGGTGCAGGTCTTCGCGGAGCAGAGCGCGCAGTACTCCGCACTTCAGCAGGGCAAGATCGACGTGCTCATGAGCACGATCAACGGCCTGCGCTACGCCACCAGCCAGCAGCCGAACCTGCGTTTCCTCAACGAGTTCCGGCGCCTCGACGTCGGTTTCGCGGTGGCGAAGGGCTCGCCGCTGGCGCCCGCGCTCCAGGCTGCCGTGAACAAGCTGATCGCGGATGGCAGCTACCAGCGCATCCTGCGCAAGTGGCGCACCACAGCCTCGGCGATCCAGACCTCCCAGATCAGCCCGCCGGAACTGCGCTGAACCCGCGTGCGGGGCGCCCCTGACCACGCCGGTCAAGGGTGCCCCGCACGCGGCATTAGGCGGAGCGGCCGAGGACCGTGGCGTGCGGAACGCCGTCGAGCGCCTTGCTGAACTGCTCGATCACGTCGGCCAGCGGCTCCGCGCTGTCCGGGTGGACGCTTAGCTGGTCGTCCACCGCCGAGATGTGCTTGTCCAGCAAGAAGAAGCTCTGCACCGCGTGGCGGGCGCCGAGCGAGTGCACCACCGGGCGCAGCGCGTAATCGATGGCGAGAACGTGCGCGGTGCTGCCGCCGGTGGCCAGCGGCAGCACCGCCTTGCCGGCGAAGCCGAACTGCGGCAGCAGGTCCAGAAACGCCTTGAGCAGGCCGGAATAGGCGGCCTTGTAGGTTGGGGTGGCCAGCACGATGCCATCGGCCTCGGCGACCCTGCCGATGGCGTCGGCGATCGCCGGGGCGCGGGTATCGGCACCGAGCAGCGCATCCGCGGGCAAGGTGCGGACGCGCAGGTGATCGACGTCGCGGCCGGACGTCGCGAGGCGCTGGGCGATGTGCTCGCCGACCCGTTCGGTCTTCGAAGTGCGCGAGGGGCTACCGGAAATGACGAGAACGCTGGACACACGTGCTCCCTGGGGCCGAGTTGGGGTCCGTTGTGGACTGTTGCGGGTCCGGGTCCGCGCTCAGCGGCGGGAAACCGGGCTGGCGGAGCGCCAGGGTCGACACGCTTGGGCGGACACGCGGCGGAGATCCACGTGTCGCCGCTTCGTGAACACCGGGAACATCACGAATCAATCGCAACAGAGCATCACCGGCATGTCAATCAGCGGCCCGCATTTCCCATCAGCCGGACGTTCACAGCGTGGCCGGGATCGCCAAGCCCGGCACCGACCCGTGGTTCTCGGCCATGGTTTGTGACCACAGTGGATGGTCAGCCCGCGAACAAGTCCGGCAATGGCCAGCGGCCCCGGTTCGGCACCGGGGTCGCCGCCGGGTAGCCGACCCGCATCAACAGCTGCGGCACCCCGGCGAGACCGAGTTCGTCGCGCAACCCGAAACGCACCCCGGAAAGCCGCAACGGCTGGGTCGTCACCGACGCGGCCAGGCCCAACCGGGCGGCCTCCAAGCAGGCCCGCCCGGCGGCCTCGCCGGGCGGGCCCGGCGGCCTCGCCGGCCAGCAGGTGGTCCCGCGCGCCGTCCGCCATCGTGCTGAAGACCAGCACCGACCCCGGCGCCAGCCACCGGGCGATCCGGTCCTGGTCGAGCCGATGGGTTCCGGAGGTCGCTAGGCCGACGGCGGGCAGCCCACGGTCCGACAACGAGTCTTCGATCTTCCCCTTGCCCGAAATCTTCTGGTCGTCCGAAAGCAGCCTCTCGTCCGAAATCGGCGCGATCCACGCGCCCAGCTCTCGCTGATAGCTCTTGTCGGTTTGGTCGGCCGCCGCGCAGACCAGCAGACGCGCCAGGGCGTGTTTCTCAGCTGGTCCGTCCACCCAGGTCGCTTGCGTGGTGGACGCGCACACCACGGCAGTGCGAGCCAGGTGCGGGATCGGCCGGTCGGTGATCGGCTGATCGGCGAAGGGGCGCCGGAAGCTCACCTGGCGGCCGATGGCCCGCTGGCGGTCTCGGTCGATCGCCGTCGCAGGGCTCCGGTGGCTACCGATCACCGTCGCTTCGCCGCCCGTGTGCTCGTCGTCGACCTGCCAGCGCACGTCGGTCGCCCAGCCGAGCCCGCGCATCGCGATCACCAGGTCCGCGACCGCCGAACCGCACGAGATCCGCCGGTCCCGGCCATCCGGATCCTGCTGGACCAGGTCGGGCGTCGAACGCATGCGCAGGATGGCGGTTCGTCCGTGCACCCGCAGCGACCAGGGCTGCTTGTAGTGCACCGAAGGCGCGCGGTGCACGGCCTCGGCCAGCATCGCCACCTCCTGCGGCGTCCACCGGCGTTCGCCGGGAGATTCGCTTGGGCGTCGGCGAAGCATCGGGAACCAATCCATGCGTTGATCACTTCCACGCGAGGGGTAAACAACCGAGACCGTGCCCTCGGCCCGCGGAGCGTCGGCAGAGGACAAGGTCCCCTCTGTAGTCGGCGTCGCCGCGACCGCGATCTGGCCAACTCGTCCGGCTAATTTCGGCGTTTTGGCACTGTCGTACCGGCGGGCCCGGCGACGAGGCTGGGGCGCGACACCGAAGGAGGAAGCCATGTCGACAGCACCGCGCAATACCGCGTTGTGGCACCCGTTCGCGGACATGTTCGAGGTCAAGAACGGCCAGTTCTGCGTCAGCAAGGGCGACGGGGTCTGGATCTACGACCAGGAGGGCCGTCGTTACCTCGACGGCACCGCGAGTCTCTGGTACGCCAACGTCGGCCATGGCCGCACCGAGATCGCCGAGGCCGCCGCGGCGCAGATGCGCGAGCTTGAGTCTTACTCCGTGTTCAACGACTTCACGAACCGGCCGGCCGAGGCGCTCGCCGATCGGCTCTCGCAGCTTGCCCCGATGGACAACGCGAAGATCTTCCTCACCACCGGTGGCGGCGAGTCGATCGACACCGCCGCCAAGCTGGCCCGGCAGTACTGGGTGCAGCGCGGGCAGCCGCGGCGCACCCACATCCTCAGCCGCGGCCACGCCTATCACGGCACCAACGGTGTGGGCACCGGCATCGGCGGGATCGAGGTCAACCGGGCCGGATTCGGCGAGCTCGTGCCGGAGACCAGCCGGGTCGCCCACGACGACGCCGAAAGCCTGCGGGAGGCCATCGACCGGATCGGCGCCGACCGGATCGCGGCGTTCTTCGCCGAACCGGTGATGGGTGCCGGCGGGCTGTACCCGCCACAGCCTGGCTACCTGGAAGGGGTCGCCAAGATCTGCGCCGAGCACGAGATCCTTTTCGTCGCCGACGCGGTGATCTGCGGGTTCGGCCGGGTCGGCAGCTGGTTCGGCGTCGAGCGGTGGGGTCTACGGCCGGACATGATCACCTTCGCCAAGGGCGTCACCAGCGGATACCTGCCGCTGGGTGGCGTGGTGATCGCCGAGCGGGTGGCCGAACCGTTCTGGAACCACCCGGGCCGCCCGTTCCGGCACGGTGCGACCTACTCCGGGCACCCCACGGCGGCCGTCGCCGCGCTGGCCAACCTCGACATCCTGGAGCGCGAGAAGCTGCTGGCCCGGGCCGACAAGCTGGAGCTCCCGCTGCACGACGCGCTGCGGCGGCTCGCCGACCACCCCGCCGTGGGCGAGGTGCGGGGCGGCACCGGTGTGCTCGGCGCGGTCGAGCTGGCACCGGATCTGCTGGCCGCCGACCCCGGCGCGCTGGTCCGCACCCAGCTCGCGATCCGGGAACTCGGCGTCATCGTGCGCCCGCTGGGCAAGGCACTCGCCGTGTCGCCGCCGCTGATCATCAACGAGTCGGAGATCGACCTGATCGGCACCGCGATGCGGGAGGGGTTGGACCGCCTCGCGTGAGCCTGTTCGGGGTGCCCGCGGACCGCCGCGGGCACCCCCGATATCGTTCGGCCGGCTGGGTCATCATCCGCCCGATACCGCATGATCATCGGGCTGGAATATTCCTGTTGCGGAACCGATACGCAGCGGTCTGTACCAAACGGGTTTCGTGCCGTACGTTTCTCGCCAGACCACGGGGACCGGCGCACCGGTCCGGCACGTTCCACATGCGACACCGGAATGCGCTGCGCCGAAACGGGGTTCACCGAGGACAGTCCACAGCAGACAGTCAAGGGATGTCGACATGCACCAAGTCACCTGAGGCCGCGAGCCGGGCGGGGCCGACCGGTCGCCGCGCGGTGGCACATCGGAGAAAATCGACATGCGACCCGGAAACCGACCCGCGAGCAGCGGTTTGAGAACTCGCCGCCCCTGTGGACATGCCACCCGATCGAGTTGGCAAAATACGGCTGGCAGGTGATGACGCGCAGCGGACGCGGATGGAGGACGACAACCAGGTGAACACCCAGACCGCACAAGTCGACGACCTGCGACTCATCGCGCTTCCCAGCGCGGTGAATTGCGCCGAAATGTTCGTCCGGTTCTCCCTTACCGAGTGGTCCCTGCGGGACCTGATCGACGAGACCTCCCATCTCACCACGGCACTGGTGACCGCGGCCGTGGACAGCGCCGTGCCCGGCTCGCCCGGTTTCCTCACGGTCCGGCTGCGACTCAGCGGCGAGAGCCTGGTGGCCGAGGTCGAGGACGAGCAGGCGAGGGTCCCACCAATGCTGGCCCCCGGGTTCGCCAACGGTCGCTGCGGCGCGACCGCGCTGCGCGGTGGCGGCACGCTCGTGTGGTGCGAGCTGCCGCTGCCGGGTGGTGTCTCGGCGAACGCGGTGCCGCTGCCCCGCCGTTCCCGGAAGCGCGGAGCGCCCGCCGAACACCCCGTCGAGGAAACCGCCGAGATCGACCCCGAAGTGATCAAGCGCCTGCTCTCCGGCCTCAGCAAATCCGACCTGCGCTGACGCCGCCGACAGCTGGGGTTTCAATCGAAGCCGCAGATCACCGGCGGTGGTTTCGCCGGTGCAGCCGGTGGGCATTTCCCGGGGCATGGACCATCTGACCTTCCGATTCGAGCTGGCACAGCAGTTGCGGGTCGACTCCGTGCGGGCCAGCAACGCCGCCGGTTCCGGGCACCCCACTTCGTCGATGTCGGCGGCCGACCTGATGGCCGCGTTGCTGGACGGCCACCTGCGGCTGGACTTCGACCACCCGGACGATCCCCGCAACGACCATCTGATCTTCTCCAAGGGGCACGCCTCGCCGCTGCTGTACTCGTGCCTGAAGGCGGTCGGCGCGATCGACGACGCCGAATTGCTGTCCTTCCGCAAATTCGGCAGCCGTCTGGAGGGCCACCCGACTCCGGTGCTGCCGTGGGTCGACGTGGCGACCGGGTCGCTCGGCCAGGGCTTGCCGATCGGGGTGGGCCTGGCGCTGACGGCGCAGCGGCTGGACCGGCTGCCCTACCGGGTCTGGGTGCTGCTTGGTGACAGCGAGATGGCCGAGGGGTCGATCTGGGAAGCGCTGGAGCACGCCGGGCACGAGCAACTGGACAACCTCATCGCGCTGGTGGACGTCAACCGGCTCGGGCAGACCGGCCAGACGATGCACGGCTGGGACCTCGATTCCTACGCCGCGCGGGCCTACGCCGCGGGGTGGCGCGTGCTGCAGATCGACGGCCACGACCCGGAGCAGATCGAAACCGCGCTGAAAGACGCCACGGCCGGTGATGGGCGGCCGGTCGCCGTGCTGGCGGCGACAAAGAAGGGCAAGGGCGTCGGCGAGGTCGAGGACAAGCAGGGCTTCCACGGCAAGGCACTGGTGCACTCGGACGAGGCGATCCGCGAGCTCGGCGGCATCCGAGACCTGCGCGTCGACTACGCCAAACCGACCGGCGACGAAACGCCGCACGTCTTCCCGGTGCGCGGCGGTGGACTGCCCGCGTTCGAGCTGGGCGCCGAGGTCGCCACCCGCAAGGCCTACGGTGAGGCGCTGCGTGCCCTCGGCGATCGGCGCGGAGACGTGGTCGCGCTCGACGGCGAGGTGTCCAATTCGACCTTCTCCGAGCTGTTCCGCGAAGCCCACCCGGACCGCTTCTTCGAGATGTACATCGCCGAGCAGCAACTCATCGCCGCGGCGATCGGCATGCAGGTGCGCTCCTGGGTGCCGTTCGCTTCGACCTTCGCCGCCTTCCTCACCCGCGCCTACGACTTCATCCGGATGGGCGCGGTGAGCCGGGCGAACCTTCGGTTGATGGGCTCGCACGCGGGAGTCGCCATCGGCGAGGACGGGCCGTCGCAGATGGCGTTGGAGGATCTGGCCGCGTTCCGCGCGGTGCACGGCAGCACGGTGTTGTACCCGTGCGACGCCAACCAGACCGTGCGGCTGGTCGAGGAGATGGCCGACCTCACCGGCATCAGCTACCTGCGGACCAGCCGCGGCGCCACGCCGGTGATCTACCCGCCCGGTGAGGACTTCCCCATCGGCGGCTCGCGGGTGGTGCGCGGGGGCGAGGACGTCACGCTCGTCGGCGCGGGCGTCACCCTGCACCAGGCGCTCGGCGCGGCGGAGACGCTTGCTCGGGAAGGCATCGAGGCCCGCGTCATCGACCTGTACTCGATCAAGCCGGTGGACGTCGACACGCTGCGCCGGGCCGCTGCGGAAACCGGCGGGGTGGTCACGGCCGAGGACCACTGGCCGCAAGGCGGTCTCGGCGAGACCGTCCTCAGCGCCCTGGCGGGCTCCGGAACCCCGGTACGACCACTGGCCGTGCGCACCATGCCGGGTTCCGGGACCCCTGCCGAACTGCTGGCGCAGGCCGGCATCGACGCATCCGCCATCGCCACGGCGGCCCGCGAGCTGCTCGCCGCCTGACCAGTCCGGTGACCACTGTGGATGGTCAAGGGGCGGGATTGGTGATCCCGTAGTGCGACCTACGTCCTCACTGAGTAGGCGCTGGGGCCCGGCGTCAACTCCCAACCGACCCATCCGCCACATCCGCACGGTCATCGCGACACCGTGTGTGCTCGTTGAATGGGTGGGGTAGCCGGTTGTCAACACGACTGGCCCAAGGGGCGGTGGACGCGATGCCCGTACCCGACCGCGGAGAGTTGCTCCGGTTCCTCTGCCACGTGCGTTTCCCGGCCACCAAGCAGGAGATCTTCCAGCAGTGCGTCGCACTCGGCGCGCCGATGTCGTACCTGGAACGCATCGAGAGCCTGCCCGAAGGCGTCTACGTCGAGCCCGACACGGTGCTGCAAGCCCTGCCCCGCCAAGCGCCGTGACAGTCCCCAGCGCACGCATCGCCCACCACGCCCGGCCCACCGCGCCGGGCCCACCGCGCCGACAGGGTCCACTTCGGACAGATCAGTGTCCCGGATGCCGCTTCCGCCGGGCGTGCCACCATACGCCGACGGCCCCGGCGACGGCGCCCGATGCCAACGTGATCGAGCTCAGCATCAACCCGCTCACCAGGCACAACAACGCCAGCAAGGCGACGAGGGCAAGCAGCAGGAACCCCAGCAGCCTGCGCACTCCAGCCCGGTGCCGACAAGCGTCGAACCGGTCGAACTGCTCCGCCAACCGCGGATCGGCGGACACCAGAGCGGATTCGATCTCGGCCAACCTGTCCCGCTCATGCCTGCTCAACATGACGAGCTCCTACCGACGTTCCCTTCGACCCCAACGAGGTACCCGCCCCCCACCAGCCTCAAGCCCGGATGGGCCCATCCAGATTGGCACGCCGAGGTTCGTCACCGAACGCGGCAGCCGGGTGATTTTCCCTTACGCACAGCAACATCCGGCGACGACCGAGGTTGCTCTGAGTAACGACCAGCGGTATCAAAACGACCATGAGCTCACCACCCGCGTCGGCACCGCGCCGGTCTCCACAGCACCCGAGAACTCCCAACGCCGACCGGTTTCCGCTGGTGTGCCGCTCAGTTCGGCCGGTGTCGCTGCTGCGCGCCGGTCAGACGGAGGCGTAGTGCACGACTCCTTCGATCTTGTCCCTGCTGAGTTTGCCCTGCAGGCCCAGCACGTCCAGGTGCGCGGCGGTTTCCAGCACCGCCATCATCTGGTTGAAGGGGTCGAGTTCGTCGAGGGTGCGTTCCCGACGGGTCCAGGTCAACGCCCGGGCCACCTCGTATGCGGTGCTGGCCCCCTTGGCCACGACCGCAGCGGTCGCGTCCAAGCGGGTGTCGTGGTGATCGAGCAGTTCGTCGACGCGCTGGTGGACGCTGTCGGTGACCGGCCCGTGCGCGGGCAGCAGCCGCATGTCCGGCAGTGTGCGAACGAGCCGCAGCGAAGCCAGGTAATCGCGCAGCGGAACCTCGCTGGGCGACTGCTCGAAGCCGATGGACGGCGTGATGTGCGGCAGCACGTGGTCGCCGGCGAACATCAGCTCGCTGGCGTCGTCGATGAACACCAGGTGCCCGCGGGTGTGGCCCGGGGTGGCCATCGCGCGCAGCGGCCGGTCGGCGAGGGTGATATCGGTGGAACTGCCGATCCACTCGTCGGGCTCTTCCCAGAAGTGCGGCGGGCGGGGGCCGTTGTCCCGGGCGGCCACGATCGCATCGCGCACCGGCTTCGCGCCGCATTCGGCGAGCATCTCGATCTGCTTGGCCAGAGGCTCGTGCTCGGGGTCTATCAGGTTGCGGATGGTGTGCCGCTCGTCCGCGCCCAGTAGCACCTTGGAACCGAACTCCTGCCGCAGCGCCACCGCCTGGGTGTAGTGGTCGCGGTGGGCGTGGGTGACCAGGAATCGGCTGATGTCGCCCAGCCCGGCGCCGATCTGGCGCAGCGCGGCGCTGAGCTGTTCCCGCGACTCCTCCAATGCCCAGCCGCCATCGACGAGGGTCAGCGTGTCCCCGTCCGCAATCGCGTAGACGTTCACGGCGCGCAGGCCGTCGTTGGGAAGGGGCAGCGGAATCCGGTGCACGCCCGGCGCGACGGCGTATGCACCCGGCTCCATCCACTCATGCCGCGACTCGCCCATGACCACACCTCCAACCACGCCCGGGCCCGGGCGTTCCATCAGGAGTACCACACACATACCAACTGGTCAGTGTGCTGATGGCCGCACCGGCCGGACCGGCGGAGCCGCGGAATCCGGCGTGACGGCGCCGCCGGACACGGCTGCGGACCGGTCGGCGCCGGAGGCCAAGACGGGCGGCGAATCGCGGCCGAGCTGCGAAATTTAGCTGCGCGAACGGTCCGGTGCCGCACCGTCCCACCCGGCCGGCCCGCCCCGGCGCCGAGCTCCGAAGAGGACACGAAACACCGCAAGCCATGCCGAAAAAGTGTGATTCATCACGCTCAACTCACGCTCGGATCGAGCCCGGAACACCTGTGCGCGCTCGGTGACGGTTCGTTTCACACCCGATTACCGACTGTCGATATGGATCTTTCATCCTGCGCGGCGGCTGCACCTTTCGCCGCTGGCCGGATGATTCGTTAAAGGCGGCGCGCAAAGCACCGGAGTCCGATGATGTGGTGCGATCGTGGTTCGACCCGAGCCGACGACCACCCAGCTGTCGGTGAAGCGCGTCGAACTCGCGCACCTCGACGGATTCGACGATGCGGAACGAGGATCGCGGATGTCTACGCAGGACCTGACGACTGTCATCGATGCCCTGCCGCTGGTGGACCACCACGTGCACGGCGCGCTGGCCGGGTCGGTCGACCGACCGACGCTGGAGCTGCTGCTCACCGAGTCCGACCGGCCGGTGCCGCCGTGGATGACCCAGTTCGACTCGCAGGTGGGCTTCGCCATCCGCCGCTTTTGCGCGCCGGAGCTCGGTCTGCCGGCACACGCCGACGCCGCCGACTACGTGGCGCGGCGGGAAGAACTCGGTGCCGAAGAGGTCACGCGGCGGCTGCTCACGGCAAGCGGCGTCGGGCACTACCTGGTCGAGACCGGCTATAAGGGCGACGAGCTCCTCTCCCCCGCCGAGATGGCGTCGGCCTCCGGCGTCCCGGCCGACGAGGTCGTTCGCCTGGAGACGGTGCTGGAAGACCTTGCGCGTGACGAGATCGGCGCGGCTGAACTTCCCTCGCGATTCCCGGAAGTGCTAGCCGAGCGCACCACCGGCGCGGTCGCGCTCAAGAGCGTCGTCGCCTACCGCTACGGTTTCGACTTCGACCCGGAACGGCCATCGGACGCGGAAGTCGTAGCCGTGGCGGGAAACTGGCTGCGGTCCGGTTCGACCCGGGTGGACGACCCGGTGCTGCTGCGGTTCCTGCTGTGGTCTGGCATCGACCGGGGGCTGCCGTTGCAGCTGCACGCGGGGTACGGCGATCCCGATGTCGAGCTGCACCGCAGCGATCCGCTGCTGCTGACGAGGTTCATCAAGCTCATCGAGCCCTCCGGGGTCGACCTGATGTTGTTGCACTGCTACCCCTTCCACCGCAATGCCGGATACCTGGCCCAGGTGTTCCCGCGCGTGTACTTCGACGTTGGGCTCGGGGTGAACTACAGCGGGGTCCGGTCGTCGGCGGTGGTGGCCGAGTCGCTGGAGCTCGCGCCGTTCGCGAAGATTCTCTTCTCCTCCGACGCCTGTGGACCGCCGGAGTTGCACCACCTCGGCGCGCTGCTGTGGCGGCGCGGGATGCGCAAGGCGCTTTCGGAGTGGGTCGCGGCCGGCGAATGGTCCGAGCCGGACGCGATCCGGGTGGTCCGCATGATCGGCCGGGACAACGCGCGCCGGATCTACCGGCTGGGACACCGGTCGTAACGGCTGATCCGCCGCCTGGTTGGTGAATTTCCGTCAACCTCGATGAAAATCGGTGGTGATTTCCCTCGAAATCACCACCCCGCCCTGGCCGTCAGGCTTGGCAGAGCTGTGTGCACAGCGTTTCGAAAGCCCACTGTTCCCAACGCTCGGACGGCCAGCCGCAATCGCGCACGAGGATCAAGTAGAGCTCGGGGCTCAGCAGGCCGAACAGCACATCGGCGGCATGCTCGGCGGACACATCCGCACGCGCCCCCGGTTTGCTCATGAGGGTCTTGGCGACGGATTCCTGGACGGGGTAGCGCGGGTGGGTATCCGCCTGCCACAGACCGGCGATCTCGGGGTCGCCCGCGGCGGCGATGCGCACCATCTCGGTGATCCTCGCGACCCGTTCCAGGACCTGCCGACTGCCCGCGATATGCGCGCGCAGCTGATCCTCGGCGGTCTCGGCGTCGAGGGCGTCGCGGAACCACGGCCGGTCCATCACGGCGATCGGCTCGTCGTCGCCGCCGATCGCGGTGTCCACGACCTCCTTCAACAGGGTCCGCTTGTTGCGGAACGTGAAGTAGATAGTCTGCACCGCGACACCGGCCCGGTCGGCTATGTCCTGCAGCGGCGTCGCGCCGTAACCTCGTTCGACGAATAGCTCCCCGGCGGCCCGCAACATCCGCAGCCGCGTCTGCCTGGCCTTCGCGGCCCGCTTGCCGCCCTCGTTGACCGGACTCATATCGGGAGTTTATAGCTAGAGTGCGCCACTAGAAATTAACTCTAGCGAAACTCGCAATCTCGAAGCACGACGGCGACCTCCTAGCCGTAACGGGAAAGTGCCTCGGCGAGCGACCACCATGATCACAGTTGCCCGAAACCGGTTGATCAACGGCCGGGCGTGCCCTAGGACTGGGTGGGCTGCCGCAGTTCTAGGGGGAACGGGATGGACCGGTTCGCTGTCCGTTACGCCGCGGTCGGTGAGGCGTGGGAAAGCGTCCGCAACGCCACCTATCAGATCCGGGTGAAGCTGGCCGATATCGCCGCATCGCTCGGGCCGCTGCGGGCGTCCTGGACCGGCCAGGCCGCGGAGAGTTTCGAGGCCGCACGTGCGACGTGGGTTCACGAAGCCGAGGAGATGACCGAGTTCCTCGACGGCATGGCGGACCTGTTGTCGCTGATCGACGAGAACTACCGCAGCGCGCACCAGGCGAACCTGGCCATCTGGGACGCCGCTGCCGGCTCGTCAGGCGGGTCTGCGACCGTGCCGATGTCGGCGGGCCCGGCCGCCGGACCCGACGGCGAAGTCGACGTCTCCATCGAGGAACTGCGCCGCGCCGCCCGGTCGTTCCACGGACTCCAGCAGCAGCTGGCCGACAACATGGGCTGGATCAGCCGGAACCTACACGCCAGTGCCGCAGGTATGGCCGGAGCCGATCCGGTGCTGGCCCCGTGGCGCACCCTCTACGACGACACCGCCCGCGCGGTGTGGGCGGTGCTCGGCGCGGCCACCGACCTGCTGGGCGGTATCGCGCAGGGCATGACCGACACCGGCAATAACTACGTCGCCTCCGAAGAAGCATCCACCGCCGGGCACGGCGGCCAACTACCCGAACGGTTAACGCAGCTCCCGGTCGACGCCGTGCGCCCCGGCGCCGAACCACCACCCAGCGGCTCGGGAGCCCCGGCGCAGGCCCTTGAGGACTGGGGCTACGAGTACTGGCCCGACGCCGACCCGGCGGGGCTCATGTACGCCTATAACGAGTGGAAAGAGCTCGCAGGAAAACTTGCGACCATCTCCCAGTCCGGCGACTCCCTGATCAACGGCTTGGTGGGGAACAACCACGGCGCGGTCTTCGACGGCATCCGCCAGTACTGGGCCACCAAGTCCCAGCTCTGCGGAACCTCGGAGATCCTGCCGGTGCTCACTGCGACCTGCACAGGGTTGAGCGAGTCTTGCAGACTACTGTCAAACGGGGTGAAGCTCGCCCAGGACCAGATAGCGGAACTCAACCAAAGACTTGGCGATACAGACCTCTTCTCGATCCTCGGGATCCTCCGGAACACCCCGCTTATTCGCGCCGCCGAGCTAGGCATCGAAATCGGCCAGTTCATGGCGATCAAGAAGAGGATTCCGGAGATCAAGAGCATTTACGAGTACGAGCGGGAAGAAGCCGTCAGGGTCCTGTCGGCCGGAGGCAGGCTCGGTCTGCTTCAGGCATGGGCCGCGAGCGCCCAAGCCGTGACCGTAGAGTCCGAGCGACGCGCTTACGACCAAGCCGATCAGGGACTCGAACGGCACATCGGCGTTGCACCCTACAGCGGTTGGGATAACGCACCCGTACCGCACCCCGATCCGGCCGCCACGCACATCACCGCCGACCGCGCGACACACATCCTCGACGGCGACCCACCTCCAGGGCGCGGTGGTGGCCACGTATCGGGGACCGGAAAGCCTGGCAAGACCGAGTTTCCGCCTGACTGGAGCCGCATGGAGATCCTGGGGCATGTCCAAGACATTGCGCGCAACCCGGACCAGATATCTGAAAAGAGGGGCGGCCGCTGGGAGGTCTACGGGTCTCGTGATGGCGTTCGGATCAAGGTCGTGCTCGAATCAGACGGGGAAGTGGTGACGGCCTACCCTGTGAGCGGCCCCGGCGTACATGAAAACCCGCGACGGAAATGATGGATGATGGATGACATCGAATTCATGGATCGAGTTGAAGCTCTGATCCAGGCAATCACCAAACGGTCTTCTGGAAAGCTGGGCTCGTCCCTAAGTGAAGACACTCACGCCGGAGAGCACACCTTGGCGCTGGACAGCCTGGCTTGGTCCCTCGCCCACGAAAAAATTCCGATCTCACGCGCTGAAAGCGCGGAGCTTCGGGAGCTCTTGTACGACCACGAACTTCCGGTTCCATACATGCACTCGATCAACGATCGGGACAACATCATGTCATCGCTGAACATCATCGATGACGAGCCGGCGAAGGACGAAGCCGAGTTCTACGTTGGGCCACCAATTGTGGTGCACGAGAAACCCGACTTCGCCCGGACGCTTCGCACACAGGTGGGCGTGCACGTTGATCTCCCTGTGAGTCTTTACGACCCTTTCGTAGATCACTTCACCACTGACGTCGGCGTCGGCGCGGAAGTGAACGTGGCGCGTACCAACCCGGACCAGTACATGCGCACCGGAAAGATCCACAAGCCCAGCGCTGAGGAAATCCTGTTCACCAGTGAGCTGGTTCGGCTAGTCGGGAGCAGCTCGATCTGGGGCGGCGGCATCCTGCTCCGCAGTTTCGAACAGTGGTGGGTCAAGGATCGGATCGAAGCAGAATCTCTTGTGAGCGACCTGCCCAGGATGATGCTGAGCGCCCGGGCGACGAGCAAGACTTTCCACGTCGCACTCGCCGACCTGTCGCAGTCCACAGTGGATCAGGTGCTGGCCGTGCTAACAGGAGCTGATCTGAACCTCGACCCCAGGACGCCACCAGTCCCGGTGTTCAAGTACCCGCCCATGTGACGGTCAGGCTCGCGAGGCGAGCCAGCCGAAGCGGCGTAGGGCGCTGGCGAAGCGCTCGGTGTCGGCGGCCAGGCGGCGGAGGCGCGCGGTGTCCACGTCACCGGCCGGGATGCGGCGCGCCTCGTCGGCCAGGTCCTGTTGCAGCACCAGCATCGCGGACGCCATCTCGCGCGGCGTATCGATCCTCGCCGGGACCATCCCGTCCACCGGCGCTCGGCCGGCGGACCCCGGAAACGCAACGGCCACAATGCAATCTGTGCATTCGCGCATCCCAACCGGCAGTCCAGGACACGGCTCCCCCGGCGGCGAACACTCCTCAACCTCGGTAGCCTGAAACAGCTGGCCGCACCAAGAGCCAACCAAGGAACCGCTTGCGCCGCAACGGATATGCGCGAACCGGCACCACTCCGGCACAGCCCCTCGCCGGTACTGGAAATACCGGATCTGGTTAGTCGTCCGCTCCGCGTGTCGCATTTCTTCCAACCGCTCGTGCATTAAACTTTGTCCCCTAGCAAGCGTTTTCGTTGCCACGATCTACCCAGTACTAACAATCGAGCAACGTGGCATCGTCAACAAGGTCGTGACCGTGGGCGCAACAGGTGATGCGAGCAGGTCATGGCGCTGGGGGTGCCGTTGCATCGGCGACAACACGGAGACGCACCATGACCAAGACACCGAAAGGACGGGCTCTGGGGAGCGCGTTGCGGCAAGCACGGCAGGACCGGGACCTGACGGTGAGAGCATTCGCCGCTCAGCTGGGGCGAGACCCCGGAGTTCTTTCCCGCTGGGAAACCGGCGAGCGAACGCCGAAACCCGAGCACGTCGCACAGATCCTCACATCACTCGGCGTCAACGGCGAACAGTACGAGGAGATCATCCAACTGACCTACGGCGCGAATGACCCCAACTGGGTTGCGACGACTCTCCCGGCGCAGCGCCAGCAGCTGGCCGCCTTCATCGAATTCGAGCAGAACGCGACGAAGATTCTTGAAGCTGCGCCGCTGCTGATCCCCGGACTGCTCCAAACTAGCGACTACACCAGGGCGCTCATGACCGAAGCACGCATCCCCGCCGGTGAGCTGGCTACTCGGGTCGCAGTTCGTATCGGGCGGCGCGAAGTGATCACGCGAAATCGGCCCGCTCGGTTCACCGCACTGGTCGGCGAAGCCGCCCTGCGGCAGATCATCGGCAGCAGAGAACTGGTCGCAGCACAGCTAAGGCATCTCCTCGAAACGGCCCGGCGACCTAACGTCGACTTGCGAGTCTTCCGTTTTGACAGCGGATGGCACCCCGCGCTTGAAGGTCCGTTCCATCTCATCGAAACAGATGATGCGACGGTCGTGCACCTGGAGATGCGCAATTCGGCCTTGTTCCTGCACAGGGACTCAGACGTACGCGCCTACCGACAAGCAGCAGAGAGAGCACTTGACACCGCGATGAACCCAGTCGAATCTGTCAAGCTGATCAGGTTTATCGCCGACAGCATGGAGGACGGTAATGAACGCTGAGACCACCTGGCGCAAGTCCAGCTACAGCACCAGCACGTCGACCTGCGTCGAGCTCACGAGCACCTTAGACCAAGTCCGCGACTCCAAGGACCCGAACGGCCCCACGCTGCGGGTCGACGTCGCTGGTTTCGTGCGGGCCGTCAGGAACGGCCGGTTCGACCGCTGAAACACAGGTCGGCCCCGCCCGAATCCGGGCGGGGCCGACCTGCGCTCGATCTCCTTACTGGTCGCGCATCTTGGGCACGCCACCTGGAGAGTGGGGAGGGCGATTTCGCGCGAAATCGCCCTCCAGGAACATCGCCGTCGACGGGTGTACCACCAAGGCCCCCGGCGGCCGTTGTCCAGCTCCCACATGGCTGGGAACCGGTGTGGCTACGCCCGACTGGCCGATCTCGTCACACGCGGGAGGGCGACGCACCCGAAGCGTCCTGAAGTGCCTGCACCCACATCCGGGCAACCCACCAACATCAATCCGCGCGAGCTCTAAACCTCAGTCCTTGAGCTCGCAGAGGGTGGTGCCCTGGGAGACCGAGTCTCCCGGCTGGGCCGACAGGCCGGTGACGGTGCCCGATTTGTGGGCCGTGACCGGGTTTTCCATCTTCATCGCTTCCAGGACCGCGATCAGGTCGCCGGCGGCGACCTCCTGGCCGTCGGCCACGGCGATCTTCACGATGGTGCCCTGCATCGGCGCGGTCACCGCGTCGCCGGACACCGCCGCGCCGGACTTGCCCGCGGAACGCTTGCGTGGCTTGGCCTTCACCGCCGGGGCGGCCGACGGCGCGGCCAGCTCGGCGGGCAGCGTGACCTCCAGCCGACGGCCCCCGACCTCGACGATGACCGTCTGGCGGGGCTCCGGCTCCTCCGCCTCGGCGCCGCCGGTGAACGGCTCGATGGTGTTGTCGAACTCCGTCTCGATCCACCGCGTGTGCACGGTGAAACCGTCGGTCCCGACGAACGCCGGGTCGCGGACGATCGCGCGATGGAACGGCAGCACCGTGGCCATGCCTTCGACCACCATCTCGTCCAGCACCCGCCGGGACCGCTCCAGGGCCTGCTGCCGGTCGGCACCGCTGACGATCACCTTGGCCAGCAACGAGTCGAACTGGCCGCCGATCACGCTGCCCGTCTCGACCCCGGCGTCCACCCGCACGCCCGGCCCCTGCGGCGCGACGAAGCGACTCACGGTGCCCGGCGCGGGCAGGAAGTTACGACCCGCGTCCTCGCCGTTGATCCGGAACTCGATCGAATGGCCGCGTGGCTCCGGGTCCGCGGTGATCCGCAGCTTCTCCCCGGCGGCGATGCGGAACTGCTCGCGGACCAGGTCCAGGCCGGTGGTCTCCTCCGAGACCGGGTGCTCCACCTGCAACCGGGTGTTGACCTCCAGGAACGAAATCGTCCCCTCTAGGCCCACCAGGAACTCCACGGTGCCCGCGCCGTAGTAGCCGGCCTCGGCGCAGATGGCCCGCGCCGCCTCGTGGATGGTGCGGCGCTGCTCGTCGGTGAGGAACGGCGCCGGGGCCTCCTCGACGAGCTTCTGGTGCCGCCGCTGCAACGAGCAGTCTCGGGTGCCCACGACCACCACATTGCGGTGCTGGTCGGCGAGGACCTGCGCCTCGACGTGGCGCGGCCGGTCCAGGTAGCGCTCCACGAAGCATTCGCCGCGACCGAACGCGGTCTCGGCCTCGCGCACCGCCGAGGAATACAGCTCGGGGATCTCCTCCAGCGTCCGGGCGACCTTCAGGCCCCGCCCGCCGCCGCCGAAGGCGGCCTTGATGGCCACCGGCAGGCCGTGCTCCTCGGCGAAGGCGACCACCTCGTCGGCGCCCGAGACCGGGTCCTTGGTCCCCGGAACCAGCGGCGCCCCGGCGCGGGTTGCGATGTGCCGGGCGGTGACCTTGTCGCCGAGGTCCCGGATCGCCTGCGGCGACGGCCCGATCCAGATCAGCCCCGCGTCGAGAACCGCCTGGGCGAACTCGGAGTTTTCGGACAGGAACCCGTAACCGGGGTGCACGGCGTCGGCTTCCGCGCGCTTCGCCGCGTCGATGATCTTGTCGATGCTCAGGTACGACTCACCGGGGGTCGAGCCGCCCAGCGCGAAGGCCTCGTCGGCCAGCCGAACGAACGTCGCGTCGGCGTCGGGCTCGGCGTAAACGGCGACAGAGGCGATGCCCTCGTCCTTGCAGGCGCGGATCACCCGCACCGCGATCTCACCGCGGTTGGCGATCAAGACCTTGCTGATCGGCGTCACGTCCACAGTGGTCAACTCCTCATTTCCCGGCGCGACGCCGGACAACTGGCGAAATCTTGTTGGCGGGGAACATCAGCCCGGCAGGGCCGACGCGCGCCAGGCGTGCGGGCCCGGGCGCAGCGGCCGGCGGCCCGCCGGGTGTCGCACCGCGGCGGCCGGGTCGCCCCACAGCGACATCGGCTTCTGCTCCGGCGTCGCCGCCGCGGCCTTCGCGGCGGCCAGGCCGGTCAGAGCCGCGGTCAGCGCGGCGATCTCGACCGGGTCGGGATCGCCGCGCACGATGCGCAGCACCGGACGCTGGTCCGGCGTCGCGTCTGTGTCCTGGCTCATCTCGGGTACCTCCTCGTGAGTGGGAATCCGCTCACGACCGTCACAGGGGGATGTTGCCGTGCTTCTTCGCGGGCAGGCTGGCGCGCTTGTCGCGCAGCATCCGCAGCGATCGCGCCACATACCCGCGGGTGTGGGATGGCGGGATCACCGAGTCGACGTAGCCGCGTTCGGCGGCCACGTACGGGTTGCAGAGGGTGTCCTCGTACTCCGCCTGCAACTGCGCCCGCACCGCCTCGACGTCCTCGCCGGCCTCGACCGCCTCCGCCAGCTGCCGCCGGTACAGGATGTTCACCGCGCCCTGGGCGCCCATCACCGCGATCTGCGCGGTCGGCCACGCCAAGTTGATGTCGGCGCCCAAGTGCTTGGAGCCCATCACGTCGTAGGCCCCGCCATAGGCTTTGCGGGTGATCACCGTGACCAGCGGGACGGTGGCCTCGGCGTAGGCGTACAGCAGCTTCGCGCCGCGCCGGATGATGCCGTTCCACTCCTGGTCGGTGCCGGGCAGGAAGCCCGGCACGTCCACGAAGGTCAGCACCGGAATGTTGAAGGCGTCGCAGGTGCGCACGAACCGCGCGGCCTTCTCGCTGGCATCGATGTCCAGGGTGCCCGCGAACTGGGTGGGCTGGTTGGCCACCACGCCCACCGGGCGGCCCTCGATGCGCCCGTAGCCGGTGATGATGTTGGGGGCGAAAAGCCCCCCGACCTCAAGGAATTCCTCGTCGTCCACAACGCGGGTGACGACCTCGTGCATGTCGTAGGGCTGGTTCGGCGAATCCGAGACAAGCGTGTCCAGTTCGCGGTCGGCATCGGTGATCGAGTCGGCCACCGGCCCGGTGCCGGTATCGGCACCCTCGAACACCGGCGCCTCGGCCAGGTTGTTGCTGGGCAAGAACGACAGCAGCTCCTTGACATAGGCGATGGCGTCCGCCTCGTCGGTGGCCAGGTAGTGCGCGTTGCCGGAACGCGAGTTGTGGGTGCGCGCGCCGCCGAGTTCCTCGAAGGTCACGTCCTCCCCGGTTACCGTCTTGATCACGTCCGGCCCGGTGATGAACATGTGCGAGGTCTGGTCGACCATCACGGTGAAGTCGGTGATCGCCGGGGAGTACACCGCACCGCCCGCGCACGGGCCCAAGATCAGCGAGATCTGCGGGATCACGCCGGAGGCGTGGGTGTTGCGCTTGAAGATCTCGGCGTACAGGCCCAGCGCCACGACGCCTTCCTGAATTCGCGCGCCGCCGGAGTCGTTGATGCCGATCAGCGGGCAGCCGGTCTTGAGCGCCAAGTCCATGACCTTGACGATCTTCTCGCCGAACACCTCGCCCAGCGATCCGCCGAAGACGGTGAAGTCCTGGGAGAACACGCACACCTTGCGGCCGTCGATGGTGCCGTACCCGGTCACCACGCCGTCGCCGTAGGGGCGGTTGGCGTCCATGCCGAAATTCGTGGACCGGTGCCGCGCGTGCTCGTCGAGCTCCACGAACGAACCCGGGTCCACCAGCATGTCGATGCGCTCGCGAGCGGTGTTCTTGCCCTTCGCGTGCTGCTTGGCCACCGCGCGCTCCGAGCCGGCGTGCACCGCCTCGTCACTGCGCCGGTACAGGTCCGCCAGTTTGCCGGCGGTCGTGTGGATGTTCGGCACGTCCACCGGCGGCTGACCGACCGGCTCCGTCGCGCTGCTCATGCAACCAACCCGTCCTCGTTACCTGCTCGGCTCCAGTGTCTGCCGCCTACCCGCGGCAATCCAGGCTCGGGCGCGGGTGACCACCTCGGCACACGGGGCCAATTGGTCACACTAGCCCCAGATGCGATGTACGCGCGGGCAGACCTAGTCGTCGGGAGCTTAGTGCCGCACGATTTCGGAAGTCAATCCCGAAGTGAGCAGGCACTAGCCAGCCAGATTGAGACTAAGGCGCTCCTTGCCAGCTGGTTCGAAGGCTAAGTGAATCGTTAGTAGTAGTTCAGTCGGGATTCACTGTGGCCGGTCGCACGTCGGTGACCGGGGTGTCCAACATCAGCGCCGACCCGATCCGCAACAGCGCGTCGACGTCGCGCACCGCGCCGGTGCGAGCCATGTCGTTGGCCGCCGTCAACGCCGCCTGAACCAGGATCCGGGAGCGCACCGGGTCGAGTTCCGGCCGGGCCTCGCACAACAGGCCGACCCATTCGGCCACGTAGGCGTGCTGGGTCTGCCGCGCCCGGTGCCGTTCCGCATCCGGCAGGTGGTTGACCTCGCTGACCAGGATGTCGATGAACCGGCCGTGGTCGAAGGCGAACGTGATGTAGGAGCGCAGCAGCTCCCGCAGCGCGTCGTCGGCGGCCGGGGTGTTGGCCAGGGTGCGTTCGAGCTCGACCTCCAGCCACGCGTTGCCGCGGGTGATCACGGTGCCGAGCAGTTCCTGTTTGCTGGCGAAGTAGTTGTACAGGCTGGGTCCGGCGATGCCCGCCGCCGCACCGACGTCCTCGGTGGTCACCTTGGTGTAGCCGGCGTCGGAGAACAGCCGCATCGCCGCGGACAGCAGCAACCGGCGCCGGGAAGCGCGCCCGGCGAACAGTGCGGACCGCTGGTCGGAGTCGGCCGCGCGGCGGTCGGCGAAGCGCTGCGGCGGCTGTCTTCCGATGACGACCACCATCGCCCGCAACAGCTGCTCGAACTCGCGCCGGGGCAGGTCCACCTGGTGGTAAGACGGGCTGGTCAGAACGCTGAACATGCACCAGGCGCGGAACCGGGCGTCCTCGCCGGTCAGCTCGGGTTGGAAGGCTCGCGCGACCTCGGCGAGCCCGCTGGCGACGCCGCGCAACTCCTCGCGCAGCAAGTCGCGCTGCTCATCCGGCAGGTGGCGGGCCTCGCGCTGCCACAGCACGCCGAGCTGGCGGTGGTCCAGCGCGGCGGCGGCGAGCTCGGCGACCACCTCGTCGAGGTCGCGGTCGGTCACCTGCGCGGCGATCGCGCTGAACGGGTGGAGCTCGTCGAGCACCACGCGGATCAGCAGTTGCTGCTTGCCCGCGAAGTGCCGGTACAGCGCCGACGATCCGACCCCGACGGCCTCGGCGATGTCGCTCATCCCGACCCGTGCGTATCCAAGCCGGTAGAACAGGTCCGCCGCGGCGGCGGTGATCAGGGCCCGGCGGTTGCGCGGGCGCGTGTTGCGGGCAGGTGGGTTGGTCACCTCAGCCATCGCCGCCTCCCCTGCTCGCCCGGCGGTACGAGCATACTTGCGCGCTGTGTTCGGCTCGCGCACAGTGTTCGGCCGACCAGCGCGGCACGACCAAGCACCGGCCCCACCGAAACGGCCGTCCGGTGGCCGATCTTCGCCGCCGCGTCCACTGTGGATCCACGGTGCGCATCAGCCGGATTCCCGGGTATCGGCGGCGAAATCCTCGCTCAGGGATCACCAGCGCCAGCGAGTGACAGCGGCGAGTTCGCCGGGGTCGGTGTCGGCGAATCGCTGCGCCTCGGCGCGGCGAACCGTGAGCATAGCGTCGTGCAACTCCTTGCCCAGCGCATCGGACAGCACCACCGACGTCTCCAGCGCGTCCGCCGCCTCCGCCGCGTTCGTGGGCAGTCGGCGGATTTCCGCCGCGGCTCGCTCGTCGTCGGACAGGGACGCCGGGTCACCGGTGATCTCCGTGGGCAGCCGCAATTCCTCGCGCACGCCCGCGAGCCCTGCCGCCAGCACGGCACCGACCGTCAGGTACGGGTTTGCCGTGGCGTCGAAGCACTTCACCTCGGCGTTGGCGGCCCATTGCCGGGTGCCGATCGTGCCGGTGATCAACCGGATCGCGGCCTCCCGCGTCTCCCGGCCCCACACCTGCCACACCCCGGCCCAGCGGGACGGCTCAAGCCGGAGGAAACTCGCCGGATTACCGCCGCCGATGGCCTGCAGCGCGGGCAGTTCCCGCAGCACACCGGCCAAGAACGCCTCCCCGGCGGGCTGCATGCCGTAGCGTCCGGGGCCATCCGCGAGCAGGTTGCCGTCCGCGTCGTGCACCGACAGGTGCAGGTGCCCACCGGAGCCCGCGCCGCCGGGAACGAGGCAAGGCGCGAAGCTAGCGCGCCAGCCGTGCCGACGCGAAACCGCCCGCACCGTGTGCCGCACCAATATCGCGTCGTCGGCCGCACCGAGCGGATCCTTCGCCGCCACGGACAACTCCACCTGGCCGACCGCGTATTCGGGGTGGAACTGCTGAACGTCCAACCCCTGCTCCCGCAGCGCGGCGACGAGTTCTAGCGCGTAGTCGGCGGTGCTCTCCAAACGCACCTGGCCGTAGGCGGGTCCGGTGAAGGCCGGGACGAACTCGTCGGTGTCGGACGCAGCCAGCGCCCATTCGTGCTCGAAAGCGGCGAGAGTGGTCAGCCCCGCGTCGGCCGCGGCCTGCACCTGGCGAGCCACGAACGCCCGCTGGCAGGCGACGAACCGCTGCCCGTCCTGGCCGAACTTGTCGGCCGGGGCCCAGGCCCAGCCGGGCAGCGCCGCCAGCCGCACCAACCGGTCCAGGTCGGGCACCAGCCGCAGGTCGCCGTCGGGCCCGCCGAGGTAGCGGCCCGGCACCATGACATCGTCAAAGGTGAACGTCTCGAAGCACGGCGAGGCCCCGACACCGAAGCGCGCCGCGGCGGGCAACCGGTCCAGTGGCACAGACTTGACCCGCACGATCCCGGCGTTGTCCACAAAGGACATCTCGACCATTTCGACGCCCTCGGCGCGCAGCCGCGCGACGGTGTCGGTCAACCCGGCCCGCTCCGAACCCGGGATCCGTTCGCTCATGCCTGCCACCGTATCCGGCAACTCGGTGCGGGGCACCTTACCGGGCGATTTCACTCATTTCACTGTCTCCGTCTGCTTCGTTTCGGCCGCGGCCACCAGCGATGCGTGCGTCGGGGCCGCCGGGACGTGCTCGGGCCGACGCAGTTCGAACTCCTTGCGCAGCACCGGGACCACCTCCTCGCCGAGCAGGTCGAGTTGCTCCAGGACGGTCTTGAGCGGCAGCCCGGCATGGTCCATCAGGAAAAGCTGGCGCTGGTAGTCGCCGACGTATTCGCGGAACTTCAGCGTGCGGTCGATGACCTCCTGCGGGCTGCCCACGGTCAGCGGCGTCTGCTCGCTGAACTCCTCCAGCGACGGCCCGCCGCCGTAAACCGGGGCGTGGTCGAAGTAGGGCCGGAACTCGCGGACGGCGTCCTGGGAGTTCTTCCGCATGAACACCTGGCCGCCGAGCCCGACGATCGCCTGGTCCGCCGAGCCGTGCCCGTAGTGCTCGAACCGCCTCCGGTAGAGGTCGACCATCCGCTGGGTGTGCTCCTTGGGCCAGAAGATGTGGTTGTGGAAGAAACCGTCGCCGTAGTAGGCGGCCTGCTCGGCGATCTCCGGGCTGCGGATGGAACCGTGCCAGACGAACGGCGGCACGCCGTCCAGCGGCCGCGGGGTCGAGGTGAACGACTGGAGCGGGGTGCGGAACCTGCCCTCCCAGTCGACCACGTCCTCCCGCCACAGCCGGTGCAGCAGGCCGTAGTTCTCGACCGCCAGCGGGATGCCCTGGCGGATGTCCTGGCCGAACCACGGGTACACCGGGCCGGTGTTGCCGCGGCCCAGCATCAGGTCGACCCGGCCGTCGGCCAGGTGCTGGAGCATCGCGAAGTCCTCGGCGATCTTGACCGGGTCGTTGGTGGTGATCAGCGTCGTCGCGGTGGACAAGATCAGGCGCTCGGTCCGCGCCGCCACGTAGCCGAGCATGGTGGTCGGCGAGGAGGGCACGAACGGCGGATTGTGGTGCTCGCCGGTGGCGAAGACGTCCAGCCCGATCTCCTCGGCCTTGAGCGCGATTCGCACCATGGCCTTGATCCGCTCGGGCTCGGAGGGGGCGCGGCCGTTGGTCGGGTCGGGGGTGACGTCGCCGACCGTGAAGATCCCGAACTGCATGTGAACTCCCTCGCTGGCCAGATCCCGCTCATTTAGTACGAGATTAAACTACTTCCACGAACGATTCTGTCCTGCGAGTTATTCCCTGCGGGAAGGCACCGGCCCGCCGGGACGCATGTCACAAACAGACCGCCCGCCCGAGCCAGCAGGTCCGCCCCGAGCCCGGCGCGCCAGAGCAGCGGCCGCCGGGGCCCGCTTTGGCGATCGACTTTGTTGTCGCCTCCGATCTTGCCCAGCTGAGTGAGGTCGTCCAGCGGGTGCGGGACGGACGACTGCGGACGAACATCGGCAAGGTCGCGTCCCTCGACGATGCCGTCGCCGCCTTCAATCCGACCGAGCGGATCAGCGGGCAAACGATCATCCGCGTTCGTCCGGGAGCGACACACGCCCATCGATGCAACATTTCCACCAAAGAGACAAATGACGGAGGAGACAATTCCCATGAAGGCGATCGTGGTGACGGATCAGGCTGCGGGAACGGCCGGGATGACGCTGGTGGAGCGGCCCGAGCCGCCGGCAGCGATAAACGACGTCGTTGTTCAGGTTCATTCGTCGGGATTCGTTCCGACTGAGCTGGCGTGGCCCTCGACCTGGACCGATCGCGCCGACCGTGACCGAACACCGTCGATCCCTGGGCACGAGCTGGCCGGAGTGGTCGCCGCTCTCGGGTACGGCACGACGGGGCTGTCGGTGGGACAGCGGGTGTTCGGCCTCACGGACTGGCATCGCAACGGCACCCTGGCGGAGTACGTGGCCGTCGAGGCACGCAACCTCGCGCCGCTGCCGGGCGACGTCGACTTCACGGTGGGCGCGAGCCTGCCGATCTCGGGCTTGACCGCATGGCAAGGGCTGTTCGAGCACGGCCGCCTTCAGGCGGGGCGGAGCGTCCTCGTGCATGGCGCGGCCGGCTCAGTCGGGACGATGGTGACGCAACTCGCACGCGAGTTCGGCGCCTACGTCATCGGCGCCGGACGCGCCGCCGACCGCCGGAAGACGCTCGACTTCGGCGCGCAAGAGTTCGTCGACCTCGACAACGATGCGCTGGAAGACGTCGGCGGAGTCGATGTGGTTTTCGATGTCATCGGCGGCGACATCCAGAGGCGGTCCGCAGGCCTGATTCGGGCCGGAGGAACGCTGGTGTCCGTCGTCGGGCCGACCGAGGCGCGGCCCACCGACGGCCTGGCGGTCGACTTCGTTGTCGAGTCCGATCGCGGCCAACTGGGTGAGATCGTGCAGCGGGTGCGGGACGCACGACTGCGGACGAACATCGGCAACGTCGCGACCCTCGACGACGCCGTCGCGGCCCTCAACTCGACCGAGCGCCGCAAGGGCAAGACGATCATCAGCGTTCGTCCATAAGGACTCGGGGATTCCGTCGGAGGTGAGGCGGGCCGCGCCTCGGGCGGGCCGGCAATGGTCACCAGCGTTCCTCCGGCCCGTTCCCGGTCGGGGGTGCTGCGTAAGATGCGCGCCGTGGCTTCCCCCGATCTTGCGCCCGAGGTGACCGACGCCAAGAAAGTCTTGCAGCGGGTATTCGGCTACGACGCGTTCCGAGGCTCGCAGCAGGAGATCGTCGAGCTCGTGATCGGCGGTGGCGACGCGCTCGTGCTGATGCCGACCGGCGGCGGCAAGTCGCTCTGCTACCAGATCCCGTCGCTGGTGCGCCCCGGCGTCGGCGTCGTGGTGTCGCCCTTGATCGCCCTGATGCAAGACCAGGTCGACGCGCTCAACGAGCTCGGCGTCCGGGCGGGCTTCCTCAACTCGACGCAGACCTTCGCGCAGCGCCGCCAGACCGAGGACGCGTTCATCGCCGGCGACCTCGACCTGCTTTACCTGGCCCCGGAACGGCTGCGGCTGGACTCGACGCTGGACCTGCTCGACCGCGGCGAGGTCTCGGTGTTCGCGATCGACGAAGCGCACTGCGTGGCGCAGTGGGGCCACGACTTCCGCCCCGACTATCTGGCGTTGTCGGTGCTGCACGAGCGCTGGCCGTCGGTCCCGCGCATCGCGCTGACCGCCACCGCCACCCAGGCGACCCGCCAGGAGATCGCCACCCGCCTGGAGCTGACCGGGGCCCGGCACTTCGTCGCCGACTTCGACCGGCCGAACATTCAGTACCGGATCGTGCCGAAGAACGAGCCGAGAAAGCAACTCCTGCAACTGCTGCGCACCGAGCACGCCGGGGACGCGGGCATCGTCTACCGGCTCTCCCGCGCCGAGGTGGAGAAGACCGCCGAATTCCTGGTGGCCAACGGAATCGAAGCGCTGCCCTACCACGCGGGCCTGGACAAGGAGGTCCGGGCCGCCCACCAGGCCCGGTTCCTGCGCGAGGACGGCCTGGTCATGGTCGCCACCATCGCCTTCGGCATGGGCATCGACAAGCCCGACGTGCGATTCGTCGCCCACCTCGACCTGCCCAAGTCGGTCGAGGGCTACTACCAGGAGACCGGCCGCGCGGGCCGCGACGGGCTGCCCTCGACGGCTTGGATGGCCTACGGCCTGCAGGACGTGGTGCAGCAGCGCAAGCTGATCGATCTCTCCGAAGGAGACGACGCGCACCGCCGCACGCTGTCGAGGCACTTGGACTCGATGCTGGCGCTATGCGAGACGGTCGAATGCCGCCGCACGCAGTTGCTTGCCTACTTCGGACAGGAAGCCTCGGCGGCGTGCGGGAACTGCGACACCTGCCTGGCGCCGCCGGAGTCGTGGGATGGCACAGTCGCCGCGCAGAAGCTGCTGTCGACCGTGGTGCGGCTGGACCGCGAACGCAACCAGAAGTTCGGGGCGGGCCAGATCATCGACATCCTGCGCGGCAAGAAGACCCCCAAGATCGAGCAGTTCCGGCACGAGTCGCTGAGCGTGTTCGGCGTCGGCGCCGACCTAAGCGACAACGAGTGGCGCGGCGTGATCCGCCAGTTGCTGGCCCAACGCCTGCTTTCCGTGGAAGGCGACTACGGGACCCTGGTGCTCACCGAATCCAGTGGCGAGGTGCTGCGTCGCGAAGACCCGCGCCAGGTCCTGCTGCGGACCGAACCCAAGCGCGCCGCCGCACCGGCCGCCAAGTCCAAGCCCGCCAAGCAGGCGGCGCAGGACATGCCGCCGGAGGCGGAGCCGGTCTTCCAGCGACTCCGGGCCTGGCGCGCCGCCACGGCCCGCGAGGAGAACAAGGCCCCGTTCATCATCTTCCACGACTCCACCCTCCGCCAGATCGCCACGATCCAACCATCCACTTTGGACGATCTCGCCACCATCAGCGGAGTCGGCGAACAGAAACTGGCCAAATACGGCCAAGCCGTCCTCAACGCCCTCGCCACCGAGTGATTTTGATTCGCCAGAACCCCCGACGCAGGGGCGCGCCGGGGGTTCAGCTGTGGAAGGTATCGACGCGGATGCCAACACTGGTCGATCCGCGTCAGTCAGTTTCGGGGGTGACCGTGAGCATGGCCAGTATCTCGTCGCGCTTGTTGATGTAGTCGTAGCCTTCGACAGGGACCGGGTACTCGGCGAGCACGCCGACCAGCAGCTCTCGTTCCTTCTGTGTAACTGGAATTTTGTTCTTATAGAGGATCGCGCACATGACATCGACCAACTCGGCCAACTCGCCTGCTCTGGACAAGGATTGACAGGTGTCTGCTTGATCTTCCGTAAGTCGATCCGCGAGCTGTTCGAGCAATGTCCGCGCATCGCGGCGGATCTTCGCAATATCCATAACCTGTAATCAACCTACTATGTCTCGGATTAATCGGGATGGGCGGTCCAAATCCGCCCGTCTTTCTGCACGATCACCTTGATCCTTTCGCCCTCTCTGGTTCCCCAGACAGCCCAGCGATCGTTGGGCTGGAGTACGGGCGGAGATTCTGGGTTTTTCGCGACGTCCTCTACGACGCTGGCGATCTTGTCCTCGTCCTTGGCGTCGCCTCTGCCGCTGGAGTTGCGACCGGCGTGAACGGAACCGCCGGGGTGCCGGGCGGCGCTTGCTGCACAGCCTTGTCGTGCTCGGCGGCGGCCTGGCGAGTGGGGGCTGCCCCTCGTCCCACAACCGGATCGCCTCAGCCGCCTGGCCCTGAGCCCACGTCAGCGTGGCGGTGTAGGCATCCAGTGCCTTACTTGCCGCGTGAAAGTATCGGGGCCGCCACCCTGGAGGATCTGGGCGAAGCGGTCCTGCGCCCCTTGATCCACTTCCTCGTACGACTTGACCAGGCCACCGTGCGGTGCCGCGCGGCGATGAGCAGGACAGCGGCCAACGAGCGTTCCAGGCAGGCGATGCGTAGTGGGAGCCAGTCCGCACCTGCGTCGACCGCGTGCAGCGTGGCTGCGATCTCTTCGCCGGTGGCCGGTCGGCCGAGGTTGCTGAGCTGCTCCACTGTGGATGATCCGAACCAAAAGATCCTACGCTCCCAGCCCTTGGTTCCGCTGGTGTAGTTGATCGACAGCAGCGACCGCTCGTCGGTCACCTCGACCCGGTGCGGTTCGGCCTCGTCGCGCAGCGAGTCATAGCATTCGGAATCGATCACCACGAGATCCGGGCCGGGGGCCGCCTCGTCGAGCACCCGTCGGTACTCGGTGTCCACAATGGCCAGTTGCGCGCCGCTGTGTTCGAGGATGTAGCCGATTTCGGCTGCCGCCAGTCGGGTGTTCAGCGCGACCAGCACCGCTCCGGCCAGCGGCACCCCGTAGTGCGCTTCCACCAGCACATGCGTATTAGGCGACAGGACCGTGACCCGGTCACCTGGCGGAACTCCGTGCGCGGCGAGCATTCCCGCCAGCCGTTGCGCGCGGTCCCAAAACTGCGAGTAGGTGTAGCTCTGCGCGCCGTCGACGACCGCCGGACGATCGGCGAACACCACCGCCGCACGCTCCAAGAAGGACACCGGCGACAGTTCCCGAAAGGCAATCCCGCTCACCAACGCGACCTCCCGGCTAGCGAGTGTTTCAAAAGTGGTTTGCGCAGCCTCATTTCTCCCTGCTGGGAGGCCCGTTCCGGGCCGAGATCGCCAGATCGTCCGGTCAGACGGGGAAGGCGAAGCCGCCGGGTTTGCCGTTTCGGTCGGCCAGCAGACCCGCGAGGGTCGCGATGGCGATCTCCGGTGGCGTGCGGGAGCCGATGTTCAGGCCGATCGGCCGGTGCACCCGCTTGATCTCGGCATCCGGGACGCCGAGATCCTGCAGCGCGGCCACGTGCGGTCCGACGTGACGCGGGTTGCCCATGATGCCAACCCAGCGGACGTCGTGCTTGAGCACCTCCCGCAGCACCGGACCGAGTTCCGCTCGGTGATGGTCGGTGACCACGACGTCCGCGTCGGCGTCCAGCTCCGGCACCGCCGATACCGCGTCCGGCCCGGCCGACGCCGCGCGCTCGGCGTCGGGTTCGATCAGCAGCGGCCGGAATCCGAGGTCCCGGCCGTAGCGCAGCAGGTATTCGGCCACCGGCGAGGCGAAAACCGCCGCCAGCGTGCGGCCACCGGGCTCCACCGGAACTTCACCGTGCGCCACCGCGCACGCAGCATCCTCGGTCATCCACCCAGTGTGCCAGCCGCACAGGTCCGGGACCACACCCTCAGTGGTCCACTGTAGACGATCAGAGTCGGGTGGCGGTGGCCAGCCAGGCCGGGACGTCGACCAGCGCGCCCTCGTCAACGTCGAACGCCTTCGCATGCTCACCGCGGGCGACTCCCCGGTAGCTGCTCGGACGGATCCCCTCCACCCGCCAGCCCTCGGCGAAGGTCTCCTTGAACACCGCTTCGCCGACGACCGGGCCAAGGGCCGGCTCGACATCGGCGAGCGCCAGGACGTGCACCCTCGCCCCGGGTCGGCACACGCCGTGCAGACTCCGCACGTAGGCCGCCCGGTCCTCGGCCCCGAACACGTGGAACAACGCGCTGTCCACAACGGTGCCGAATCGCGGCCCCCCATCGAGCCGCAACGCGTCGGCGACCTCGAAGCGGGCGTCGACCTGCTGCCGGGCGGCGTTGGCCCGAGCCTGTTCGATGGCCGCCGCCGAGAAGTCCACTCCCCGCACGTCGTAGCCCAGCCTGGTCAGCAGGATCGTGTGCTCCCCGGTGCCGCAGCCGGGGTCGAGCACCGCGCCGCGGATGCTGCCGGCCCTCTCCAATTCGACGATCGCCGGCTGCGGCGCGCCGATCACCCACGGCGCGGTGTTCGCCGCATAGGTCGAGTCGAACACCGAACGATCCACCGAAGTCCCCATGCCTCGCCCTCCAACGTTCCGCGAGCACAGCCGCAACCAGCCTGAATCTTCCACTTAACTAGAGGTCAAGCCCCGGCGCCTCCTGCCGGCGGATCGGGAACACATCTCAATATTCCAGGAGGCGCATATAAAGCGGCGAGGTGCGACCAGTGGTGACGCGCACCACTCGTGGGACTGGAGGGAATTACCTGGACGAGACTGACGTTGGTTGATAACAACAGACTCAAGTAGATGGCGGTGCAAGCCAGCAACACCGTCGCGAGGAGGTTAGGAATGGCGACGTTCTTCGGACCGGCAGGTGGCCCGTTCGACGAGTACTTCGCGCGCTTCTTCGGTGCCGGCGACGCCGGGTCCGGCTCGCGCCGGATCGACATCACGGAGCTGATGACCGAACAGGCGCAGCAGCTGCTGGCCGGGGCCGCGCGCTTCGCGCGGGACCGCGGGCAGGCCGATCTGGACGCACTGCACCTGTTGTGGTCGGCCGCCCACGAAACCCCGACCCGCGAGCAGTTGCGGCAGGTCGGCGTGGACACCGACGCCTTCGCCGCGCAAGTCGAGGAGCACCTCCCGGCCGCTGCGGCAGTCGGCGACGACGGCAACCAGCCGGTGACGCTCACGTTGGCGGCCCGGACGGTGCTGGCCGACGCGCACCGGGTGGCCCGCGCGCTCGGCTCCACCTACATCGGCCCGCAGCACGTCCTGCTGGCCATGTCGGCGAGCCCGGACTCGGAGACCGGGCGGCTGCTCGGCTCCGCCGGCGCAGGCCCCGAAGCACTGCGGACCGCGAACCAGCGCCAGCGCGCCGACCAGGACCCCAAGGACAGCGACACCCCCACGCTCGACCAGTATGGCCGGGACCTCACCGCCCGGGCCCGCAACGGCGAGCTGGACCCGGTGATCGGGCGTGCCGACGAGATCGAGCAGACCGTCGAGATCCTGTCCCGGCGCACCAAGAACAACCCGGTCCTCATCGGCGAGGCCGGGGTCGGCAAGACCGCGATCGTCGAGGGCCTGGCCCAGCGCATCGCCGCCGGCCAGGTGCCGAGGGCACTGTCCGGCAAGCGGGTGGTCCAGCTGGACCTGTCCGGGATGCTGGCCGGCACCCGCTACCGCGGCGACTTCGAAGAGCGGATGACCAAGGTCATCGACGAGATCTCGGAGCACAGCGGCGAGCTGATCGTGTTCATCGATGAGTTGCACACCGTCGTCGGCGCCGGTGGTGCCGAGGGCGCGATGGACGCGGGCAACATGCTCAAGCCCCGGCTGGCCCGCGGCGAGCTGCACGTGGTCGGCGCGACCACATTGGACGAATACCGCAAGCACATCGAGAAGGACTCCGCCCTGGAGCGCCGTTTCCAGCCGGTCCAGGTGCCCGAGCCGAGCGTGCCGGACACCGTCGCGATCCTGCAGGGCCTGCGCGAGCACTACGAGGCGCACCACCAGGTCCGCTACACCGAGGACGCGGTGCAGGCTGCGGCCCGGCTCGCCGACCAGTACATCAACGACCGCTTCCTGCCGGACAAGGCGATCGACCTGATCGACCAGGCCGGCGCGCGTAAGCGGCTGGCGGCGCTGGGACCGGACCGCGCCGAGCTGCGCAGCCGCATCGAGCGGTTGGAGCAGGAGAAGGACGCGTCGGTCGCCACGGAGGACTACGAGCGGGCGTCGGCGCTGCGCGACGAGATCAGCAAGGCACAGGCCGAGCTCGACGAGGCCGCCGAAGCCGACGTCCTGGAGATCACAGCCGAGGACATCGCCGAGATCGTCGCGCGGGCGACCGGGGTGCCGGTCAGCCGGCTCACCGCCGCCGAGAAGGTCCGGCTGCAAGGGCTGGAGCAGGAGTTGCACCGGCGCGTGGTCGGCCAGGACGATGCGGTGCGGGCGCTGGCCCGCGCGGTGCGGCGGTCGCGCAGCGGGCTGGGCGATCCCGGCCGGCCGGTGGGCAGTTTCCTGTTCCTCGGCCCGACCGGCGTCGGCAAGACCGAGCTGGCCAAGGCGCTGGCCGAGTCGCTGTTCGGCGACGAGCATCGGATGGTGCGGCTGGACATGAGCGAGTTCCAGGAGCGCCACACCGCCAGCCGGCTCGTCGGCGCGCCGCCCGGCTACATCGGGCACGACGAAGCCGGCGAGCTCACCGAGGCCGTCCGGCGGCACCCGTACTCGGTGGTCCTGCTGGACGAGATCGAGAAGGCCCATCCGGACGTGTTCAACACGCTGTTGCAGGTGCTCGACGACGGCCGGTTGACCGATGGTCAGGGGCGCACCGTCGACTTCACCAACACGGTGTTGATCATGACGAGCAACCTCGGCTCGGAAGTCGTCTCCAGCGCCGGGGGCAAGATCGGTTTCAGCGCATCGGAGGCCGACCCGGCGCTCGACGAGCGGATCATGCCGCGGCTGCGCGAGGCGTTCCGGCCGGAATTCCTCAACCGCATCAACGAGATCGTGGTCTTCAAGCGGCTGGACGGCGAACAGCTGCACACGATCACCCGGATGCTGCTGGAGCAAACCGTGCGCCGGCTGCGGGCCATGAACATCGCCATCGAATTCGACCCGGCGGCGGTGGCCTGGATCGCCGAGCGCGGCTACCGGCCCGAATTCGGGGCCCGGCCGTTGCGGCGGGCGATCGAGCGGGAGGTCGACGACCGGATCAGCGACCTGATCCTGGACGGCGACCTGGCCGAAGGGGCCCGGCTGCGGGTGTCCGAGGCCGGCGGCGAGCTGGCCTTCCAGGTCGGCGAACCGGCCGCGACAGCGGCCTGATCGAGCACCGGTGGGGCGGGCGCGAAGAGCGTCCGCCCCACCGGCATGCGGAGCTCGGGAAAAGGCATGCGCGAGAATCGACGATGTGTCCGATCGCATCGCCGTTTACGGCACGCTGCAAAGCGGCGCGGCGGCTTGGCAGCTGCTGGCCCCGCTGGTCATCGGCCCGGCCGAGCCGGCGTCGCTGCCCGGCGCGCTGTACGACACGGAATGCGGCTACCCCGCGCTGAAGCTTGACGGGGTTTCTCGCGTACCGGCGCAGGTTTTCCGGCTGCGCGACCCGGATCGCGCATTGCCGGTGCTCGACGAGTACGAAGGACCCGAGTACGAGCGCCGCCGGATCGAACTCGATGGCGGAGCGTGCTGGGTCTACGTCTGGCTCGGCCCGGTCACCGGCATGCGTCCGCTCCCCCACGGCTGGCCCGTCGGGGCGTAGCGGGAACTGACCGGATCCCCGCCGTGCCGGTTGGACAGTTTCCGGCGGAACCAAGCGGGACTTCCGGGCGTGCACCGGTTTCGGGCGGCGCGGTGGCGATCAGGGCAACACCGACCGCACGGCTTCCGGGGTCCGGGCGACGACGGTGGTGCCGTCGTCGGCCGTGATGATCGGGCGCTGGATGAGCTCGGGGTTCGCCACGAGTGCTTCGATCCATTCGGCACGGCTCACCGGTTCTCGCACCCAGGTCTTCAGGCCGAGCTCCTGGGACACGGGCTCGGTCAGCCGGGCGATGTCCCAAGGCTCCAGGCCGAGCCGGTCGAGCACCTCGGCCAGTTCCGCGGCCGTCGGCGGCTCCTCCAGGTACCGCCGCACCGTGTAGTCCACGCCCGCCTCGTCCAGCAACGACACCGCCGAACGGCACTTCGAACACGCCGGATTGACCCAGATCTCCATCGGCACTCCTAGCCCGCGACGACTGCGGAACAGGCTAGCCGCACCCCTTGACACACGTGTCGTTGGACCCTTCACAGCGGGGAGCTTCGTTGCGATACTTGTTCAACCAGGCGGACGACCCGTTGGAGGTGGCCATGCTACCCAGGGACGAGCGGCGCCGCCTGAGGGAGATCGAGCAGCAGCTCATCGGCGACGACCCCAAACTTGCCCGCCGGTTGACCGAGACGAGTGTGTGGCGGCAAGTGTGGGCGCACATGTCGCCGCGGATGCTGCTGGTGGTGTTCACGTTGATCGTCGCGGTGATGTGCCTGTTCCTCGGGGAGGGCGGTGGCGTGTTCACCGCCGGCGCGCTAGCGGCGATCGTGATCATCACCCGCAACTGGCAGCTCCGCCTCGAATAGGTCCCCGGTCACAGCGCGCAATCGGCTCTGGCTCCGGCCACGGCGACTGCTGCGCGAAGTCTTTTCTCGGCAGACCGCCACCACGATCGCCGTTTCCCGCACCGGACGTCGCGTGCGAACACGCCGAGGTCACGAGGCAACGACTCGCCCGGCCCGGCGGGTCACTGCACAATCGCGAGGAACCCCTTTCCGGTAGGGAGCATGCGATGACCACTGTGGCCTTTCTCGGCACCGGGACCATGGGCACCCCGATGGCGCGTAATCTGCTGGCCGCCGGGTTCCCGGTCCGAGTGTGGAACCGCACGCTCGCCAAGGCGGAGCCGCTGTCGGCCGACGGCGCGACGGTCGCCGAGACGCCTGCGCAGGCGGCTGAGGGCGCGGACGTGTTGATCACGATGCTCCTGAACACTGCCGCCACGGTCGAGGCGGGCCGGGCAGCCGTCGCTGCGCTGCCGCCCGACGCGGTATGGGTGCAGATGGGCACGCTCGGATTGGCCGGCATGAGCGAGGTCCGTGCCGCCGCCGATGGCGTGACGGTCGTCGATGCCCCGGTGCTGGGCACGAAACTCCCGGCGGAACAGGGCGAACTTGTCGTGCTGGCCGCCGGGCCGCCCGAAGTGCGCGACCGCGTGCAACCCTTGTTCGACGCGGTCGGGAAACGCACCCTCTGGCTCGGCGAGGACGCCGCGGCCGCCACCGCAACCCGCTTGAAACTCGTCGTGAACAACTGGATTCTGATCATCACGAACGCGGTGGGCGAATCGGCGGCCTTGGCCGGGGAACTCGGCGTGGATACCGCGGATTTCCTGGCCGCGATCAAGGGAACGGCCACCGATTGCCCGTATGCGCATGTGAAGGCGGCGGCGATCATCAACGGCGATTTCACGCCCTCGTTTCCCCTGCGCGGGGCCAGCAAGGACGCCGAGCTGATCATCGAGGCCGCGGGCGACTCGGTCCGGCTCGACCTCGCCGAAGCGGTACGCGAACGGTTTCGGCGCGCGCTTGCGACCGGGCACGGGGATGAGGACATGGTCGCCGCGTACTTCTCCTCCTTCCTCGCTTGACACTGGTCGCTTAACACGGCTTCTCACGGCTTCGCACGGCGCGATTTCTCGTTCTGTGGGAGCTTTCCGGCCGTCGTTGACGTTCGCACCCGGCCGCTGCCAGCATCATGTGCGTGACCGGACGCCTCGCGTTGACCTGGCGCCTGCACGTCGATCTGCGACGGCAGGCCAGCTCCGCCTGTTGACCCCGCTCAGCTGGCGTCACTGATCTCTTGGCGATTTCACTGGAAATCGGCTTGTCGATTTCCAGTGAAATCGCCCTCCCCTCGTTTCCCCGCACTAATGGAGCAATCGACCGTGCGTCGTCGTGATTTCCTTGCTTCCCTTGCCCTTTCCGCCACCTCAGCCGGACTGCTCAGCGCCTGCGCGGGCGGCCGAGGCGGCCCGGCTCAGGCCCCGGCGCCCGCCCCCGTCGACCCGGGACAGTTGGCACGCGTGACCCTGCGCGTCGGCGACCAGAAGGGAAATGCCCGTTCTCTGCTGCGGGCAGCCCGTCTGGACGACTTCCCATACACGGTGCAGTGGGCGACCTTCCCGTCCGGTCCGCCGTTGCTGGAAGCGGTGTCGGCCGATGCGATCGACCTCGGCGGCGTCGGCAACACGCCACCGCTGTTCGCCGCGGCGGCCGGGGCGAAAATCAAGGTCATCGCCGCATCGAAGGGCAACGTCGCAAGCGATGCGTTGGTAGTGCTGCCTAATTCGCCGCTGCAAGGGCGCGACCAGCTCCGCGGCCGCAAGATCGCCGTCGCCAAGGGCAGTTCGGCGCACGGCCAGATTCTCTTGACGCTGCGCGCGGCCGGCCTGACGCCCCACGACGTCAACCTCGTGTTTCTGCAACCCTCCGATGCCATCGGTGCCTTCAAGCAGGGCGCCGTGGACGCCTGGGCGATCTGGGACCCGTACTTCTCGCAGATCCAACTGGAAGCGGGCGCCCGGGCGATCGCCGACGGGCAGGGCACCGCCAACGGTCTGAGCTTCCAGGTCGCCGGGACCACCGCGCTGGCCGATGCCGGCCGCAACACCGCGATCGCGGACTACCTGGTGCGGCTGGCCAAGGCGCAGCGATTCTCCGACGCCAACCGCGAGCAGCGCGCGCAGGCCTGGTCCGCGGACACCGGGCTACCGATCGAGGTGACGCGCCGGGCCACCGGCCTAGGTCCGGATCTGCCGGTCCCGCTGGACGCCGAAGTAACCCGCTCGGAGCAGGAGCTCGCGGACACCTTCGTGGCCGCGGGGGAGATTCCCCGCCCGTTCAAGTTCGCCGACTTCGTCGACACCAGGTTCGCCGCCACCCTCGCAACCGCCTGAACACCCAGGAGAACACCGATGAGCGTCGTCACGCACTGGTTCCTGCCCACCCACGGCGACGGACGTTCCATTGTGGACCGACCGCACGTCACACCGACCGGGGCCGACACCCCGCGCCGTCCGGATATCGACTACCTGGCCCAGGTGGCGCAGGCCGCCGAGCACCTCGGCTTCACCGGGATGCTGACCCCCACCGGCAGCTGGTGCCAGGACGCCTGGATCACCACGGCGGCGCTGCTGGCCCGCACCCGGCGGATCAAATTCCTGGTGGCGTTCCGGCCCGGTTCGCTGACCCCCACCCTCGCCGCCCAGTTGGCCACCACCTACCAGCGGGTTTCCGGCGGGCGGCTGCTGCTCAACATCGTCACCGGCGGCGAATCCGTCGAGCAGCGGCGTTTCGGCGACTGGCTGGACCACGACCAGCGGTACGCGCGCACCGACGAATTCCTGGCCGTGCTGCGCGGAATCTTCACCGGCGAGCCGTTCGACTTCGACGGCGAGCACTACCAGATCCGCGGTGCGACCGCGTTCGAAGCACCGGATCCGCAGCCACCGCTGTACTTCGGTGGTTCCTCGGACGCCGCCCTCCCGGTCGCGGCGCGGCGCGCGGACGTGTACCTGACCTGGGGTGAACCGCCGGGCGCGGTGGCCCAGAAGATTCAGCGGTTGCGCGAGCTAGCCGCCGACGAAGGCCGAATCCTGCGGTTCGGCATCCGCGCGCACATCATCACCCGGGACACCAACGCCGAAGCCTGGGCCACCGTGCAGAAGTTCGTCGATCAGATGGATCCCGACGACGTGGCCGCCTCCCAAGCGAAGTTCGCGGTCACCGAATCCGCCGGCCAGCGGAACATGGCAGCCCTACACGGCGGGATATTGCACAGCGACGCGCGGAAGTTGGAGATCCACCCCGGGTTGTGGGCAGGCGTGGGGCTGCTGCGCGGCGGTGCGGGCACCGCGTTCGTCGGCAGCCACAGGGAAGTCGCCGATCTGATCGAGGAATACCACGCGGTGGGCATCGAGGAGTTCGTGCTGTCGGGATATCCGCACCTGGAGGAGGCCTACTGGTTCGGCGAAGGAGTGCACCCGGAATTGGCCCGCCGCGGCCTGCTCGCTGCGCCCCAGCCAGCTGCGCCCAAGCTGGTGCGCGCGGGGTGAACACCGTGGATCATCGTCCGAGCCGGTGGGCGATCCAGGGCATCGCGTTGGCGAAGGCCGTGCTCCAGACGTCGAAGGTGTGCTCCCCGCCGGGAATGACCACCACCTCGGTGGCGATCCCGGCGCGGTGGGAGAGCTCCGCGAGCTGCCGCACGGCCTCGAACGGCTCGGGGTCATTGTCCCCGACCACGAAGAACCCGTGGAGATCGGGAAATCTTCGATGGCTCAGCAACCAGGCCGGCTCATGGGCGTCGAAGTCCTGCTGCGAGCCCCCGAACAGGGCGGCAGGAGTACCGGCCGGGTCGTTGGTATCCCCGTCGCGCGGGCCGAGCAGACCGCCGAAGTCCGCGAACGTCGCGAACACGTCGGGATGACGCAACGCCAGCATGATCGCGCAGCTGCCGCCTTCGCTGAGACCGGCCACGGCCCAGTCCCGCCCTGGGTCGCGGGTGAGGAACCTGCTGCGCAGGAAGCGGGGCACATCGCTCGTCAGATAGGTCTCGGCCTTGCCGCGGGGGCTGTCGACGCACTCGGTGTCCCCGAAGACGGTGCCGTTGACATCGGGCATCACCACGATCGGGGCCACACCGCCATGATCGGCCGCCCACCGGTCGGCGGTCTGCTGCGCCTGGCCGCCGTCCAGCCAGTCGGTGGGGCTGCCGGGGGTGCCGTGCAGCAGGACGATCACCGGCAACCGCGGTCGGGGCTTGGCGAACCACGTGGGCGGCAGGTACACGTTGGCCGGGCGGGCCTGGAATCCCGAGGTGAGCCCGGGAATGTCGATGGCGACCACGACCCCCGAAGCCGGCGGCGCCGTCTGCGCGTTGATCATCGCCAACGAGCCCTGGTTCTCCCCCGCTACCCCCAGCACCTGGGAGATCGTCAGGTAGTAACCGAAGTACGCATTCACACCGGTCAAGGCGTTCGCGGCGAGCAGGACCGTGACGAGCGGAGCGAGCGTCAGGCGCAGCACGCGCTCGCGGAATCGCAACACCAGCACCACAAGCAACAGCAGCGTGACTGCCAGCAGCAGCGCGCGCACCGGCCACCAGTTGACGAGCGAGAGGTCCGCGCAGAAATCGGCGATCCACCGCATTCCCGGCAACCTCCCAGTACCCCGACACCGACCGAAGTGGACGTCGGCAAGCGTACCGGGATTTCCGAGTCCCAAAACGGAGAAATCGGCGATTTCACCGAAATCGTCAGGGGGAAAGCGATTCCGGCGGGTGGGTACTATTCAGCCCCGTGCGGATGGCATTCATGAGTGGCATCGGTCCGGGACCACAACTCCCTCCTTCGGTCACCGAACAAGCGGGCGGCCGAAGCCCGCTGGAGTCCGTGGTGCTGGTGGTCGCGTTCGCGTTGTTGACGGTCGGCGCGATCGTGATCGTGAAACGCCGGCGATTGCGCCGGATCGCCCTTGTCGTCCCGATTCTGCTGGCGGTGCTGACGTGCGCGGCCGGGATCAACAGTTACGTCGGCTACGTGCGCTCGCTCGATGATTTCGGGCGGCTGCTGCTGCTCGCCAGCGGCGGCAACGGCGATGCCGAACCTGCCGTGGCGGAGCCGGATCCGGTGCCGGGTGGGGTGCGGGTGACCGATGTGTCGCTGCCCGATCCTCGACTCGGCGTCCCGACGGGCCGCACCCGGGTGCTGCTACCGCCCGGCTACGACGATCCGGCGCACGCCACCGAGCGGTATCCGGTGGTGTACCTGGTGCACGGCTATCCCAGCGGCGGCCCGGACGACTGGCTCGGCCCCGGCGGTGCGGTGCAGACCCTCCAGGCGCTGGCGGACAACCACGCCGCGCCACCGATGATCGTCGTCGCCGTGGACGCCACCGCGGGCACCGGCACGGACTGGGAATGCCTGAACGTGCCCGGCGGCCCACAGCTGGAGTCCTACCTGACCACCACGGTGCCGCAGGCGATCGACGCCCGGTTCCGCACCCTGCCGGGCCGGGGCGGCCGGGCGATCGGCGGGATGAGCGGCGGCGCGTTCTGCGCGCTGAACCTGGGGCTGCACAACCAGAACACCTATTCGGTGATCCTGGCCACCGAGCCCTACGACGATCCCGACACCACCCTGCTGGCCGGTCACCCGGACCTGCTGCGGGCCAACACCCCGCGCGCCTACCTGCCGACCCTGCCGGTGACGCAGCCGCTCGCGGTGATGCTGCACGCCGGTGTCGTCGCGCATTCCGACGTCGACCTCGCCTACCGCCTCGGCGACCAACTCGCCGCCCGCGGCGCGAACGTCGCGGTCCGCACCGAACCGGGCGAGTGGCACACCTGGCGCACGGCCCGCATCGGGCTGCCCTACCTGCTGGCCTTCGCCGCCCAGAACTTCACGACTGGCGGCCTACCGGCCCAGCACTGAAGTCATCGGTCTGCTCGACTGAAGTCATCGGTCTGCTCGGCCGTGATCGGCATTCACGCATCCACCGCAGCGACGACGAGTTATTCCGCCGAGTTCCGCGGCACTCCACGGACAAGCCGCTCGGCATCCGCGTCGACATCGCCCGGATCCCAACCGAGCCGATCGAACCGGCCGATCGGCGCGAGGAACCGAAGCCGCTCATCGTCGACCGGCGAGATCCGGCCGGACCAGCGGGAATGCCAAGGTTTCCCGGATGGAGCCGCCGGTGAGCAGCATGATCAGCCGGTCCACGCCCAGGCCCAGCCCGCCGGTTGGCGGCATCGCGTACTCAAGGGCGGTGAGGAAGTCCTCGTCGAGTTCCATCGCCTCCGGGTCACCGCCGGCGGCGTGCATGGACTGCTCGGTGAGCCGGCGACGCTGCTCGACCGGGTCGACCAGCTCCGAATAACCGGTGCCCAACTCGGTGCCGAACGCGACCAGGTCCCAGCGTTCCGCGAGCCGCGGATCGGCCCGGTGCGGCCGGGTCAGCGGTGAGACCTCGGACGGGAAATCGGTGTAGAAGGTGGGCTCGGTGGTGCGCGACTCGACCAGCCGCTCGTACATCTCCAGCAGCACGACCCCGCGTTCCCAGTGCGTTTCGTACGGCACCGAAGCCACGTCGCATAGCCGTTGCAGGCGGGGCAGCTCGGTGTCCGCGGTGACTTCCTCGCCCAGTGCCGCCGACACCGCGTCGTTGACCGGCACGACCGGCCACTCGCCGCCGAGGTCGAACTCGCCGTCCGGGCCGATCGCCGTCGTCGTCCCGCGCGCGGCAGTCGCGGCGGCCAGCATCAGGTCCCGGCACAGCTCGCGCATCGTCGTGTAATCACCGAAGGCCTGGTACGCCTCCAGCATCGTGAACTCGGGATTGTGCTTGTGCGACACGCCTTCGTTGCGGAAGTTGCGCCCGATCTCGAACAGCCGCTCCACGCCGCCCACGCACAACCGCTTGAGGTACAGCTCCGGAGCGATCCGCAGGTACAAGCGCATGTCGTAGGCGTTGCTGTGGGTGGTGAACGGACGTGCGTTGGCCCCGCCGTGCACCGGTTGCAGGACCGGCGTCTCGACTTCGAGGAAATCCGATCGCACCAAGGTATCCCGCAGGGCGTGCACCGCCGCGCCGCGAGCGCGCAGGGTCTGCCTGGCATCCGGGCGCATGATCAGGTCAACGTGGCGCTGCCGGACCCGGGCTTCGGGATCCACCAGGCCCCGGCGCTTGTCCGGCAGCGGACGCAGGCACTTCGCGGCCAGCAACCAGTCGGTGGCCAGCACCGACACCTCACCGCGCCGCGACGTGACGACTTCGCCGGTCACCGACACCTGGTCGCCGATGTCCACCCGCTGCCGCCAGGTCTGCAGCAGGTCCGGCCCGGAGTCCTTCGCGGTGAGCATCACCTGCAGGTCACCGGAGAAGTCCCGCAGTGTCGCGAAACACACTCCGCCGTGATCGCGCAGCAGCACCACGCGCCCGGCCACCGAGGTGTGCTCGCCGGCCCTGGTGTCCGGCAGCAGGTCCTGGTGGCGGGCGGTGACGGCGTGGCAGCGTTCGGTGCGCGGCACCGCCACCGGATACGGATCGACACCCGCGGCCCGCAAGGTGGCCAGCTTGCCCCGGCGCACCTGCTGCTGTTGCGAGGTGGTGCGCCGCGACATCTCGGGTTCCGCTCGCACCGCCGGGATTTCCACTGATTCATCCAGTGTGGACTTGCGGTTCGGCGCGGGCAGGAAGCCTTCCGCGACCGCCGAGGCGATGCCGACCCGTGCGAGGTCGCGGCGCTCGGCGAACGCGACGTAGCGCGGGTACCAGTGCGGCCGGTACTTGACGTTCGACCGGTACAGCGACTCCAGCTGCCACCACCGCGAGAAGAACAGCAGCAGTCCCCGCCAGGCCCGCAACACCGGCCCGGCGCCGATCCGCGCGCCCTCCTCGAACGCGGCGCGGAACATCGCGAAGTTCAGCGAGATCCGCTCCACGCCGAGCCTCGGCGCGGCCTGCACCAGCGAGCTGACCATGAACTCGACCACGCCGTTGTCCGCATCTCGGTCGCGGCGCATCACGTCCAGCGACAACCCGTTGTGGCCCCACGGCACCAGCGACAGCAGTGCCACCGGTTCGCCGCGGCCGGTCACCGCCTCGACCAGCACGCAGTCACCGTCCTGCGGATCGCCGAGCCGCCCGAGCGCCATCGAGAATCCGCGTTCGGTCTCGGTGTCACGCCAGGCTTCGGCCAGCCGCGCGATCTCGGCCATCTCCGGTTCCGGCACTTCCCGATGCCGACGGATGCGCGTGGTGTGGCCGGCGCGCTGGACACGGCTCACCGCCTGCCGCACCGGGCGCATGTCCCGGCCGTCCAGGCCGAATTCGGCGACGTGCAGCACCGCCTCGTCGCCGAGCTGAAGGATCTTCATCCCGGCGCGGGAGTAGGCCGTGGCGCCCGGCTCGCTGACGCCCATCACCGCGGGGGTCCAGGTGTACTCCCGGCACATCGCCAGCCACTTGTCGATCACCGGCGCCCAAGCCTCCGGGTCGCCCAGCGGATCACCGCTGGCCAGGCAGACCCCGGTGACCACCCGGTAGGTGATCGCGGCCTTGCCGCTGTCCGAGAACAGCACGGCCTTGTCGCGGCGGGTGGCGAAGTAGCCCAGCGAGTCTCGCTCGCCGTGGTCGGTAAGGAGCCGGCGGACCTGCTGCTCGTCCGCGGGACGCAGGGCGGCGGCGAGCCGCTGCGCGCGCAGCAACAGGAACAGCGCGGTGAACAGGGCGGCCGCGCCGAATAGGCCGAGTACGAAGTTGACCCAGCCGGGGGCGTGCCCGACTCCCGTGATGTTGAAGTCGATCGCGCCGCCGAGCACCCGCTCTACGGTCCAGGTCAACCGGTCCTGCGCGCCCCGCAGCGAGCCGGGAAACAGCGTGACCACGCCGTACCCGAGCCCCACGAACAGCGCGAAGAGCAGCACGAACACCATGGCCGCCTGGTACCCGCTGCCGCGTTTGGCGCGACCGTAGAACTCGCCGCGCGCCAACCAAAGCGGCACGAACGCGAGGGCGGAGACGACGATGTTGGTACCGAAGATCCACACGTGGTCGAGCGGCCCGTGGTAGCGGGAGCCCAGCTCGTCCATCCACAGCGCCGCGATGTGATCCCGCAGCACCACGAGCACCACGATGTCGCCGACCACCTGCAACACCAGAATCCCGATCAGGATCCACAGCGCCAGCCGCTTCCGGCGCTTCAGCGCGGCCACCAGCACCGCCAGGAAAGCCCCGTATGCGAGGTTCGGCGGAGCCGGGAACAGCACGTTGTCGACGAACCGGCGCACCGGCTGCACGTGCCCGAACAGAGCCAGGCCCACAGCCGAGGTGACGCACAGCAGTGCCACGACGAGCAGCGTCCCGGCAGTGATGCTCGGCATTCTGCCGCGCCACCGGCGCACCCCGGTTTCTTCCTGCTGGAACACCCTGTCCCTCCCCGGCCGTGGATCGGCGATGAGGGGTATCGGGGTCCGCTCACCGCACTTCCGCCGCCCCCAATCTACGACCGGCCGTCCGCGCCGTGCCGCCGCCCCAGCGGGCCGACCGGAGAATTCCTTGATCTTGCTACCTGATTCGGTGATGTCCGCCCACAAAGGACCAATCGGCCGATTCGGATCCGGCGGTCAACACCCGGCACCCGCCGGCGGGCTCACCAGCGGATCCGGCCGATTCGCGCCGCCGGGCGAGGGAAGAAATCGGACCGGTCACAACTGGCAGCGTCATCCCCCTGCCGATCGGGGTCTCACCCAGCTCATCGGCACTCACCAGCACCACGGGTAGCGTCACTGCCGACGCTCGCTGGGGCCCGGCCGCGCCGCCGGCATCGTCCCAGTGCGATCGCGTCGGCGACGCACTGTCAGCCGAGGTTACTTCTTGCTGAAAGATTTTCTGCAACAAGTGTTTTTGTCGGCACTCCGGTCCAGGCCCGCATGAGTTCACCGTAGTGCGAGGACCGGACGAGCAGATCTTCGTGGTCACCGAGCAGGGTTCGTTTGCCGTCCATGACCAGCACCCGGCCCGCACGCCGCGCGGAGGCGAGCCGGTGCGCGATGATCACGAGCGCTCCGCCCCGGTCGGCGAAAGCCCGCTCGGCGCGGGCCTCCGCGGCGCCGTCGAGGTGCGTGGTGGCTTCGTCCAGGACGACGATCCGGGCCGGGCTCGCGTAAACCCTGGCGAGAGCGAGCAACTGGCGTTCCCCAGACGACAGTCCGGCACCCGCGTGCGAGAGCACGCCAGACAGCCCCCCGAGCTTGTCGACCAGTCCGGCCGCGCCCACCGCATCGGCCGCGGCCAGCAGGTGGGCATCGTCGGCATCCGGGGTCAGCAATGCGAGATTCTCCCGGACGCTGCCGGTGAACACGTAGGTCTCCTGGGGCGTGAACGCCACCATCCGGGCGCGGTGCGCGGGATCGACCGCGTGGATCGGGACTCCGCCGAGCAGGACCTCACCCCGGCATGGCGTGACGGTTCCGGTCAGCAGCCCGGCGAGGGTGGATTTGCCGATCCCGCTGGGCCCGACCACGGCCAGGTGGTCGCCAGCGCGCAGCTGGAGTTCGAAGTCACGCAGCACGGGTTCGGCGTGGTCGCCCCAGCGATGCGTCAGCCCGCGCACCGTGACTGTGCTGTCGCGCGGCGTGGCCCCGCCGCTTTGCCGCACAGGCGGTTGAACCTCCCCGAGCCGGTTGAGCGTGACGAGCAGCCGCAGCACCACCGTGCTCGTGGTCGTGGCGAACCCATGCAGGGCCGGCTGCAACGTGGTGGTCAGGTACACCAGCGCTCCGACCACGGCTCCGGCGCTGAGCCGTCCGTCGGCGTTCATGCCGGGCACCGCAGCGAGCACAAGCGCTACCGGCAGAAAACCGCCGACCGCGACCACGCCGGTGCGCAGGGCGGCCGCGTTCGACATTCGCACGGTGGCGCCGGCCTGAGCCGTGATCGCCGCTCGAACCTCCGCTTCGGCGATGTCCTGGGCGCCGCAGGCGACGACGTCTCGTGCACCGGCGAGCACCGCTCCGGCGGTTGCGGCGGTGTGCTCGTCGGCCAGGGCCAATCCGCGCTGCCTGCGGGCCAGGGCGGGCAGCAGGCACAAGAACGCCACGAGCGCGACCACGACCGGCGGGCCGATGAGCCAGATCAACGAGCCTGACATGGCCGCCACTCCGGCGAGGGCTGCGACCACGGTCACCACAAGTCCTCTGGCCTGCACGAGCAATCCGGCGGTCGCGTCCCTGATGATCTCCACGTGCTGGGTGATCCGTGCGACTCCAGCGGCATCCGGTCCACCGCGCGGCGGGGCTGTTTCGTGCAGTACGCCACGGACCACCGCGCGCACCAAGCTGTCGCGAAGCGGCTCGACGATCGTGCCGAGCCGTTGCCAGACCAGCCGCACTCCGACCGCACCGGCCACTGCGGCAGCGGCGAAAGCGGCCAGCCAGGCGAGCCCTACCGCGAGGCGGCCGGCGGCGAAACCGTCATCCACGGCCCGTTGCACGAGCCCGCCGGACAGGAAAGCCGGAAGCGCTTCCAAGACCGAACATGCCAGCAGCACCGACCAGTCCCGCCAATGCCCGGCGAGAGCACGCCAGTATCCGGTCCCGCCCGTCACAGCTTGTCCTCCTCGGTGAACACCGCGCGGTAGGCAGGGTCATTCCACAGCACGTCGTGCGGGGCGACGCCGCGAATACGACCGTCTTCCAACCACACAACCGCGTCCGCACGGCGTGCGGTGCCGGCCCGGTGGGTGACGACGACGCGGGTCAGACCCGGTAGTCCGGTGGAGATGGCAGCCTCCACGCGCGCTTCGGTCACGGTGTCAAGGCTCGCGGTCGCGTCGTCGAGCACCAGCAGCCGCGGCCGTCGCACCAGGGCCCTGGCCAGGCCGATGCGTTGTGCCTCGCCACCGGAAAGCGGTGCGCGCGCGAGCGGGGTGCGGTATCCCTCGGGCAAGCGGTTGATGAGGTCGTGGACATCGGCCGTGCGGCAGGCCGCGCGCACGGCGTCATCGTCCGCGCCACTGCCGTAGGCCACCGCCGCGCCGACCGAGTCGCCGAGCAGCGTGGGCCGTTCGAAGCCGTAGCCGATGGCGGACCGGGCGACCGCATGAGTGACGAGTCCGTCTAGCAGGACCTCACCCCGATCCGGACGGCGCAGGCCGCCCAGCACTTCGGCCAGCACCGACTTGCCGGAGCCGGACCGTCCGACCACCGCCACCTGGTCACCACCGGAGACGACGAGGTCGACGTCGAAGAGCGCCCCGTCCACACCGACCCCGCGCAGTTCGACACGGCCCGGCCCCGGAGGCGGAAGCCGATCCGGTACGGGTTCGGGATCGGCATCGAGCACAGCCGCGATCCGCGTGGCACACGACCGGGCGCGCGCCAGCACCGTGAACAGCGGCACCTGCCGCGCCAACCCCAATCCGAGCGTCGCGTAACCGAGCGCGGCGAGCACATCGCCGACGCTGATGTCACCGGTCAGAACCGCGACCCCGGCCGTGCCGAGCACCGCCACCTGGACGAACGGCAGCAGCAGGCCCGCGCGCCACATCATCCGCGCCTGGGTGCGCCACACACCCACGCCCGCCGCGCTCAACTCGGGCAGGGGACGCAGCACGCGTGCCGCCTCCTGGTCGGCGACACCTGCGGCGGCGATCGTGCGAAGACCGGCAACGGCGTCGAACAGCCGAGCCCCGAGGTCGCCGGAAAACCCTTGGTAGGCCGCTACATCCGTGGCGGTGCGCCGCAGGTGGGAGCGGGCCAGCAGGACGGCGAGCGGTACCGCGCACAGGAAGACGGCGGCGATACGCCAGTCGAGCAGCACGAGTGCGATCACCGCACCCGCCGGCAGCACCAGCGAGGTGCTCAACTGGATCAGGTTCGCAGTGATCTGCCCGGCACCTGTGCAGTCACCGGCGATCCGGCTGACCGCGTCCCCGTCGGCGAGGGCGGACCGGTTGCCGCTGCGGATCAGCGCGCGGACGAGGCGAGCGCGCAAGCGCGCGGTGGCCGAGGCGGTGAGCCGCGCGGTCAGAGCCACCCCCGCGACCTCGGCGACGATCTGGATCGAACCAAGCACCACGAGCCACAGCACTCGGCCAAGTCCGCCGGCTCCGGTGATGGCGACGTCGACGGCATCCGCGAGGGCCGTGGGAAGCAGGAGACCGACGGCGGTCGCCAGCAGGGCAGTGATCGCGAGCAGGGCCGCGGTGCCTCGATCCCGTTTGACAACCGAGCGCAGCACGCGATCGCCCGCACCGGCCATCCGTCTGCTCCTTGTCGTTCGCGTTGCGGGCGGCCAGACTGGCCGGTGTGGGAGCGGCGCACCTGTCCTGCGCCGCTCCCACAACTACGTCATTCAGTGGCAGGTCGCCAGGCTGAGCGTGCTGGCCGCACACCCGGCGAGCAGGCTCAGGTTGCTCTCGCCGCCGTAGTTGGAACCGCCGTAGGCGAGCTCGTTCGGGGCGTCGAGTTCCTGCAGCTCCAGAACCATTTCCATGGTGATGTTCCCTTCATTTCCTTTTCACTCACCGGCCGCTATCCGGCCGGAGTCTTGGGTGGGACGGGCAGATCAGCCCAGTGCCGCGGATCGACCCAACGCCCCAGATCGACCCAATGCCACGGATCAGCCCGGTGCCGTGGATCGCGCCAATGCCGCGGATCGACCCAGTGCCGCGCTGAAGAACGGCAGCACGCGGCCGTGCCCGTCGAGAGTGGCGGCAACGGTCGTCAGCACCCCGGCACCGCCGGTGCTGAAGTCCATCGACAGCCGCAGCAACTGGTTGCCGGGCATCGCGATTCCGCCTTCGCCGTAAGGGATCGCATGCCAGCCCAGGGCGGCCAGGTGCCGCGAGATCGCATCGGCCCAAACCTGGTCCGGTGCACGTCGCTGCGCCGCGGCCAGCGCCGCGAGCAGGCCGCAGCGACCGAACAGCAGGCCGGGGTGGATGACGAACTCCCCGACGCAACCGCGCAGCAGATCGGACTGCCGTTGCAGGCATGACGCCTCGGGATGCCGCGTGGCGAGTTCCTCGGCCACCAGCGCGATTCCGGCGCTTCCCACCGCCAGGTACGGCAGGGTGCGTGCTGCGCCGTCGCGGACCTGGAGGGCACCGTCGTCGGTGGTCACGCACTCGTCGAGATCCCGGAGCAACGCTCGGTCGGCGAGTTCGAGCCAGCCGCGGTCGCCGGTGTCGTCGTAGAGGTGGGTGAACAGCAGCGCCGGGCCGGACCAACCGTCGAGCAGTCCCGCCCGGCCGACGTCGCCCGGCGGCGGGGCCAGCGGCAGTGCGTCGGCCAGTTGGTCGCCAAGGTTGCGGGCGCGTTCGCGGAATTCGCGGTCGCCCCGGCTACCGGCGAAGTGCAGCAGGTTCAGCGCGATTCCGGACAGGCCGGCGCCGAAACCGTGGTCGCGGGTCTGCGCGACGAGCGGCTCGGCGCTGTCGAGCAGTGCGTCCGCTTCGTCGTGGTGGCCGAAATTCTCCAGCACGTAGGCGGTTCCGTGCGCGCCGTCCAAGAAACCGGGGCGGGTCGGCTGTGTTCGGCGAACCGCGTCGATCAGCCAGCGCTCGTGCTCCGGGTAGCGGCCCATTCCCGCGACATCCAGTGCGTGCAGGACACCCGCCGCACCATAGCCGAAACCGATACCTCCGACTCGGAACTGCTCGATGTCGCCGGGAAACAACCGGTCGTCGCGTTCGGGTGTCGCGGAGCCGAGGATCGCTTCGGCGAGGCCCTTGCGGGCCACACCCCAGTCCGGATCGGGCTGGTCGAGTTCGGTTGTGGAGACGACGGTGTCCGCGGAGCGCAGTTCGTTGCGGATCGCGTCGCCGTAGCCGGCCGGGAGCGGGAATCTGCGTTCGATCATGTCGACGAATCCGGCCAGTTTGCCCGGTTCGAGCTCCAGCAGCGGAATCATCGGCAGGAAGATCCAGAGCTTCAGCGCGGCGAGCGCGTAGCGGTCGATGGCGACGCCGGTGCGGTCCTTGGGTGCGCGGAAACCAGGCGCTCCGAGCGCGGGACGTGACGCGTCCTCGGCCGAGGCCATCTCGAAGTCGATCAGTGCGACGTTGTCGTCCTCATCGACGAGTACGTTGAGCCCGTGCAGGTCGCAGAACACCACTCCCCGCTCGTGCACGCGGTCGAGTAATCGCTCGACCCGTTCCAGCAGGGCGACGGCGCGGCGCGTGTAGTCGGCGACGTCTTGCTCGTCCGCGTGCTGCCGGATGAGCGGATAGGTGCGGGCCAACCACGAACCGAGCGGAATGCCGGGCACCAGGTCCATGGCGAGGAAGGTGTGCTCCCACACCGGGAACAGCTCGTGCGCGGTGGGAATTCCGTCGATGTCCTTGAGGCGGAGCAGGATGTCGTGCTCGCGGTGCAGCCGGGCCACCGCGTCGGTGCCGTCACGGTCCAGGCCCGCATGCGGGCGGGCCTCCTTGAGCACGACCTGCTCATCGTCGGCGTGGCGCACGGCGCGGTAGACACCGCCGCCGTTGGAGAAGTGCAGCGACGATGTCACGCGGTAGGGAAGCGACGCGGGATCACCGCCTTTGCGCGCGTTCAGCGACTCGGTGAGGCAGTCGGGCACGGCAACCCAGTCGGGGGTGGAGAAACTCGGCCCCCGCTTGTCCGGAACCAGAACTCCGTCCGGGCGCAGGATGGCGAGCACGCGAGTCCCGTCCAGCTCCACCCACCGCTCCGCGAATCCGCCGTAACGCACGTACAACGGGCCCGAGCCGTAGCGGAGATCGCTGAGGATGTACGGCCCCCGCTCGCCCCGCAATTGCTCGGACAATTGTGTAAGCACGCGTTCCAGCTGGCGCTCGTCCAAGGGATAAATGGTGACGAGCTTTCCGCTGGCGGAGCGAGGTGCGTATTTGGCGTTGCGGGCCAGCAGAACTCCGGGGCTGCGCAAGTGCTTGAACGCGACGCGTTCCCGCAAGCAGTACTCGTGGACGGTCGACAGCACCCGTTCCGCGTTGTCCATTGTGGCTGAAACGTGGATCTTCCAGCCCTGATCGGGCAGGTCGACGTCTCGTGGACGAAGCATCCGCCACGTCCCGGGCGCGCTCTCGGCCCAGTCGTCGCCCGGCTCGGAAAGCCGTTGCGCGTAGTCGTCTTGCGGACCGGAGGACCGGTGTTGCTCGTCGTAGAAGAGCGGATCTGCGAAGCAGAAAGCCTCGTACCGGAGATCCATTCCAGCCCTCCCGGTGTGCGGACATGTGTCATTGGTTCCGGTTAATGGGAACCGTGTCGGCTAGCGCGGGATTGCCCGGCGCGGTGCCGCCGGTAAATTCCGCCATGTTTTTCCGAAATCTCCAAGCCACCGATTCGGTGATCACCCTAGGCCAAAAGAGTAGATACCTCAGCCGAGTTACCGATGGGTAGATAACTCTCGGTAGTATTGCCCCGGAAAACATTCACCCGTTCGACCAGTAACAAGCCGTCCTTCCAGCGAAAATGAGCGGGGGCCTGATGGGCCCAATACGGCGTGGCCGAGATCGCACGAATTCGGGATAACGCTCATCCGTGGCGAGCGATTGTCGGGCCCCCGGGGTCGTGTCCGTTCCCGACAGTCCTCAGGGGGCGGTGGCCTCGTCGCGCGCGTGCGGCCGCGATCAGGGGGCGATTTCAAGGGAAATCGACACGCAGACTTCCATTGAGATCGTCGGGCACGGTCAGCGGCGGGCGCCGGGAGCGCCGGGGCGACCGCCGGCAGGCCGCTGCCCGCCGGGGTTGCGACGCGGCTGGTTCACCGCACGGGTCGCCCCATTGCGGGCGGCGTTGTTGCGGGGAGCCCCGCTGGGCGCACCACCGTTACGCGGCGCTGCCGCGCGCTCGGGCGCAGCGGGGCGCGCGGGCCGCTGAGCGGGCGCGCGGCGGCGCGGCTCTAGATCCCGGTCGTCCAGATCGTCGTAGCGCGGGCGCCGCGGGGGCTGGCGGCGCGCCGCCGACTTGCGGCGGCTGTTCACCCCGATGTCGAAGGCCAGGATCACCAGCGCGAAGATGAGCATCGTCAGACCCAGGCCCGGCACCCCGATGAGGGTGGTCACCAGCGCGAGGACCAGCATCGGCACCACGGGGATCCAGCAGAAGGGGTCGATGCGGCTGATGATCCCGGAGAAACCTTCGGCGGAAACGTTGCGGTCCCCAACACGTGCCATCGAGACTCTCACTTCCACTCTGCGCCCGGCCGAAGAAGTCTACCGGAGAGACTCCCGCGACAGACCCGACGCCATCGACTCCGCATCGGCCCGGTAATACGGTGCTGGCATGGGCGAAGAGATCAGCAGGTTCGGGTCGGTGCGGTTGGCAGATCTTCCCGAGGACCTCCGGCAACGCATCGGCGCCATCGCGGAGAAGTCGGGCTTCGTGCCCAATGTGTTCCTCGCACTCGGTCACCGGCCCGCCGAGCTGCGGGCATTCTGCGACTACCACGACGCGCTGATGGAGCGTGACTCCGCGCTGTCGAAGGCCGAGCGGGAGCTCGTCGTGGTGACCACCTCGGCGGCCAACCACTGCACGTACTGCATCGTCGCGCACGGCGCGATCCTGCGGGTGCGCACAAAGGACGACCAAGTCGCCGACCTCGTCGCGGCGAACCCGTGGGGCGCGCCGCTGAGCGAGCGGCAGCGGGCCATCGTGGACCTGGCACTGTCGGTGGCGCAGGACTCAGCGCGATTCGGCGAGCGCGAGCTGGCCGCGGCCCGCGCGGCGCAACTGTCCGACGACGAGATCTGGGACATCGGGGCGATCACCGCGTTCTTCGCGATGTCCAACCGGCTGGCGCACCTGATGGCGCTGCGCCCGAACGACGAGTTCTTCCTGATGGGCCGCGTGCCACGGGAGAAGTGAGCCCGAGGCCACCCGGCCCGTGCCCCGACGCCCGCCGGCAACCTTGCCGCCGCCCGTTGTGCCGTCGGCTCGGCAGCGCTAGCGTTAGAGAACGGACCGTTTTCTAACGAGGAAGCGGCATGGCGGCGCACTCCGTCTCGGTGGCCCGGGTGCTGCCCGGGCTGATGCTCGCCATGCTGCTCGGCGCACTGGACCAGACGATCATGGCGCCCGCGCTGCCCTCGGTCGCCGGTGACCTCGGCGGGCTCGACCAGATGCCAGTCGTGGTCACCGCCTACCTGGTCGCCGCCACCGTGGTGATGCCGCTCTACGGCAAGCTCGGCGACCGGTTCGGCCGAAAGCCCGCCATTCAGGCGGCGATCGTGGTTTTCGTCGCCGGCGCCGCGCTGTGCGCGGTCGCCACGTCGATGCCGCAGCTCATCGCCTACCGAGTGGTGCAGGGCGCCGGGGGCGGCGGCCTGATGATCGGCGCGCAGGCGATCATCGGCGAGATCGTCAGCCCGCGCGAGCGCGGCCGGTACCTGGGGCTGATCGGCGCGGCGTACGTGGTCGCGGCCGTCGGCGGCCCGCTGCTGGGCGGGTTCTTCATCGACCAGCTCAGCTGGCGGTGGATCTTCGCGATCTACCCGCCGCTGGGACTGATCGCCTTCGTGGTACTGACCCGCGCGCTGCGGCTGCCGGCACCGACCGCGCGCCCGCCGATCGACCTCGCCGGGTCGCTCTCGCTGGCCGCCGCGATCGTCGGGATCGTCCTGCTGGCCGCGCTGGTGGGCCGGCCCGCAGAGCCCGCCTGGCTGCGGCCCGTGCTCGGCGCGGTGACCGTCGCCGCCGGGGTGACGTGGCTGCTCAGCGCGCGGCTGGCAGCGGACCCGATCGTCCCGCTGCGGTTGTTCCGCGATCCGGCCTTCGCCATCTCGGTCTCGATCAGCTTCGTTGTCGGCTGCACCCTGTTCGGCACCGTGACCTATCTGCCCGCCTTTTTGCAGATAGTCCTCGGCTCGACCGCCACGCACGCGGGGCTGCTGGTGACCGCGCTGATGGCCGGGGTGCTGATCACCACGGTGTCCGCCGGTCGGCTCATCACCCGAACCGGCCGCTACAAGGGATTTCCGGCCGCCGGGATCGCCTTGGCCTCGATAGGCTTAGCGCTGCTGGCCGTGTTCGCCGGGGCCCGGTCCGGCGCGTGGCCGATCGGCGGGGCGATGCTGCTGATCGGCCTCGGGATCGGCCTCGTCATGCAGGTCATGGTGCTGGTCGTGCAGAACGCCGTGGCATACCGGGATCTCGGCACGGCGACCGCATCGGTGACTTTCCTGCGGCAGATCGGCGCGTCGACCGGTGTCGCGGTGGTCGGCGCACTGCTGACCTGGCGGCTCGGCGCGCTACCGACCGGGGACCTCACCCGCCTGTCCGGCGAGCAGCGGGCCGTGATCGGTGCGGCACTGGTGCAGGCCGTCCCGCCGGTTTACGGCGCTATGGCTGCGGTTCTCGTGCTGATGCTGCTACCCGCCCTGCTGTTGCCCGCGCGCCCGCTGCGCACCACTGCCCACGTCGACACCTCTGCTGTGGAGAACCGGCGATGACACAGGTGACAGAGCTGCGTATGGTCGGCCGCGATGACCTCGCGCTGGCCGGCGGCAAGGGCGCCAACCTCGGCGAGCTCCTTCGCACCGGCTTCCCGGTGCCGGACGGATTCGTGATCACCACCGACGCCTACGCCGCGGTCGCCGAAGGTCTCGGCGCGGACACCGGGACCCGGGCGGCGCTGGAGTCGGCGTCGATCCCAGACGAACTGCGGGCCGCCATCGTCGAGGCATACCGGCGGCTGGGCGGCGGGCCGGTCGCGGTGCGTTCCAGCGCCACCGCCGAGGATCTGCCCGGCGCGGCGTTCGCCGGACAGCAGGACACCTTCCTCGGCGTCCTCGGCGAATCGGCATTGCTCGACGCGGTGCGCCGCTGCTGGGGTTCACTGTGGACGGAGCGGGCCGTCGCCTACCGCGCCAAGCTGGGCATTCCGCCGGACGAGGTGCGGATCGCAGTGGTCGTGCAGCGGATGGTCGAGGCGGAGTTCGCCGGGGTCCTGTTCACCGCGAACCCGGTCAGCGGCGATCGAGGGCAGGTGGTGATCGAAGCCAGCGCCGGGCTGGGCGAAGCCGTGGTGTCCGGGCTGGTCACTCCCGATCACTACGTGCTCGATGCGCGGGGCTCGCTGCGGGAGTTCTCCCCCGGCCGACGCGAAGTCGTCCTCCGCAGCGCGACCGGCGGTGGTGTTTCACGCGCCACCGACGACCGCGATTCACCGGGGGCGCAACGGCTCGATGACGCCGTGCTGGCCGAACTCGCCCGGCTCGGCACCGAGGTGGCGGCGCATTTCGGACGGCCGCAGGACATCGAGTGGGCCAGCGCCGACGGGCGGGTGCGGCTTCTGCAGGCCCGCCCGATGACCGCGGTCCCGCCCCCACCGGTGCGGCTCAACTGGATCCAGCGGCGGCTCGCGTCGGTGCTGCTGGAGTACGTTCCGGTGCGGCCCTACCCGATGGACATGAGCACCTGGGTGCCGCACGGGCCAGCCGGCCTGATGGCCAAGGTGACCGAAAGCGTGGGCCTGCACGGCATTTTCGAGGACTTCCTGCGCGAGGCGGACGGCGTGGTCTACCAGCTGGTCCCGGCCACCCCGCGGCTTACACCGAAGTCGTTGACCGCTCCGGTGCGACTGGTCGCCCGGGCCTGGCGACACGATCCGGCCTGCTGGACGGCCGATCCGCGCTTCGCCGAATTCCGCCGCCAGGTCCGGGGACTGGCCGAACTCGACCTCGCGGCGATGTCCTGGACCGACCTGATCCGGCTGCCCCGCCGGATCTTCGCGGTGGTCGCCCCGGTGGCCGATCTGCGCATCGACTACCTGCCGCGAACCGGTCTCGCGCTGCTGCGCCTGTTCGCGGTGTTGAAATTGCTCGGACGCTCGGGGCTGATGCGCGAAGTCATCCTCGGCGCATCGACCCGAACCGAGGATGCGAACCGCGCATTGGCCGGGCTCGCCGAAAAGGTGCGGCGGAATTCCCGGCTGCGGTCCGCCATCGCCGATCGCGATCCGGCGAAGTTGCGGGAATTCGGCGTATTCCGCCACGAACTTGCCGAGTTCCTGGCCGAATACGGGCACCGGGAGACCGCCACCCCGCTGCTCGTTTCGCCACCCACCTGGGGCGAAGCCCCGGAAACCGTCCTCTCGCTGGTGAAGCTGCTGGCCGAACGGCCGCCAACGCCCGCCACGGATCGCGCCGAACAGGCGCTGGCCCGGCTGTGCACGCACCCACTGTTGCGCCGCGGTCGGCTTCGCGATCGCCTGCGGCGCTGGATCGATGCGGCCCGCGCGGGCATCGCCTTCCGCGAGGTCAGCCACTTCTACTTCACCGAGCCGCTGCCGATCCTGCGCCGCAGTCTGCTGGAGATCAGCCGACGGCTCGTCGGCGCAGGCGTGCTAGCTGCCCCGCACGAGGTGTTCCACCTGCGGCTGGAAGAAGTGGAGGAGCTCGCCGAGCCGCTGGCACCGGGCCGAGCTGACCAGCTGCGTGCCGTGGTTCGGGCGCGCACGGCCACACGCGAGGAGCTCGCCGGGGTCCGGCTGATCGATCCGCGCGCGGTCTTTCCGGACCGGTCGAGCGGCGATGCCCTGGCGGCCGGGGCCCCGGCCGGCGGCGGCACCGCCACCGGGCCGGTCCGGATCGTCCGCGACCCGGCGGAGTTCGGCAGGCTGGCCAGTGGCGACGTGCTCGTCTGCCCGTACACCAACCCGTCCTGGACGCCGCTGTTCCAACGCGCGGCGGCGGTGGTCGTCGACACCGGCGGGGTCGCCTCGCATGCCGCGATCGTGGCCCGCGAGTACGGGATTCCGGCGGTGATGGGCACCGCCACCGGCACCGCGGACCTGGTGGAAGGCAGACTCGTCACCGTGGACGGCGACCGCGGGGTCGTCACCGCCGCTACCGGCCCCGAGGGGAGCAGCATTGCCGCCGGATGAGACCACCGGGGTCACCGACCACCGGAAGCGACCGCGACGGCGCGGAAAAGACCTGGACACGGCCATTTTCCAGGCCGTGCTGGCCGAGTTGGCGGAGCGCGGCTACGCGAAGTTGACCATGGAACGGGTCGCCGAACGTGCCCGGACCGGCAAGGCGTCGCTGTACCGGCGGTGGCCGACCCGCATGGAGCTGGTGATGGATGCGGTCTATCACCAACTGCCCGACCCATCGTCCATACCGGACACCGGCAGCCTGCGCGGCGACCTGCTCGCGGTGCTCCGCGAGATCGCCGAATTGCTCGCCGGTCCGGCCGGCGAGGCGTTGCGCGGCGTGCTCAGTGATGCGTTGCACGATCCGGCCCGGACTGCCGAGATGCGGCAGCATTCGCAGGGCGCGGGCCGTCGGCGGATGCAGGAGATCACCCGCCGGGCCGCCGAGCGCGGCGAGATCGACGCGACCGAGATCACCCCGCGACGCCTGGAGGCAGGTCAGGCGTTGCTGCGCAATCACTTCCTGTTCAACGGAGTTCCGATTCCGGACGAAGTCATCGTCGAGATAGTCGACGACGTGCTGATCCCGTTGTTCAACCGGCCGGCGAACCGCCCGTGAACGCAAACCCACCGCAACGGCCAAACCCGAGCAATTTTCGAATAGTCGTAAGCGGACGATGTGGCAGCCCATTTAGACACTCGATTGTCCGCGGTCCACGCATCCAACCCCCGCTACATCACGGTTTGATCTCGACAGCATGTCTAGATGCTTTCGTTACGCTCCGCATTCGCAACTCGTTCCATCGTGCAAGTAAACAATGCGAAAGATCACTCCGACAGGGGTGGTAACCCCCGAATTGGCATATTATCGTAACCGGCCGTCACTTAAACCTGTGCTGTCTTACGCTGAAATCACACTGATCGGGGTTACCATGCTGCGCGATGTCGGTACCACGCTGGGTGAGTTAACCAAGAGCCAGTTGCGGAACCTCTGCCGGGTAGTCGGCATCGACGCCGATGAACCGGTCCGATTACTCGGCGGAGTGCTCGGGGCCGCCGATTCGAGACCTTTGTCCGAACCGCCGCTGTGGCCGTCCGATGTGGCCGATGACGCGACCCCGATCGAGTTCTCCGTCCAATTCGACGACAATGGCGCACGGCACCTGCGGATCCTCGCCGAAACCCTCCCGGCCCACCCCGGCCCCGCGGCCAACCTGCGGGCCGCCCGGAACCTGATCGACGACCTGGCGGACCGCTACGACCTCTCCCTGGACCGGCTGCGCGCCGTTCAGGACCTGTTCTCCGGCACCGACCCGCAGGGCAAGTTCTCCTGGTGGTTCTCGTTCATCTTCGACGCCGACGGCACACCGAAATTCAAGATGTACTTCAACCCCGAGGTGTCCGGGGCGGAGGCCGCACCGGCGCTGGTGGCGGAGGCTTTCGAACGCCTCGGCATGGCCGACGCGTACCGGACGGTCAGCAAGTATGCGTTGCAGCGCGGCGAACTCGACCGGTTGTCCTTCTTCGCGCTCGATCTGGACCACAGCCGGCAGTCCCGAGTGAAGCTCTACATCGGCCATCACGCCGCACAGGCCGACGATGTCGAGTTCGCCGCCTCGGCGGTGCCCGGCATCGATCCCGCGCAGGTCCGCGAGTTCTGCTCGCTGCTCGCCGGGGACACCCCGGTCTTCCGGGGCCGCCCGCTGATCTCCAGCTACTCCTTCGTCGAAGGCGACCAGGACAAGCCCAGCAACTACAGCCTCTACATGCCGATCCGCGACTACGTGCGGGACGACGCCGTGGCACGAGAGCGGCTGCAGCGGCACCTTCGGCAACACCGGATCTCCCCGGCGCTACTGGACGAGGTGATCGCCGCGGTCACGGACCGTGAGCTGGCGGCCAACGCGGGCCTGCTCGCGCACGTGTCGCTTCGGCTGAGTCCGAACCGGACCGGGACCACCGTCTACGTCTCCTCCGAGGCGTACGGCGGGACTCACCGGCAGGCCCGGTAACCCACACGTCGCCGAGCCCACTGCATCCGGACTCGGCGATACGGACAGGAACCCACCTAGGAGCAACGCCACATGCCGCATCTCCGGCCCTTCGTCGCCGCCGTCGTGCGACCGATCCCGATCACCACTCGGGAACAACGCCTGCAGGAACTGGACCGCGCCGGGCACAACCCGTTCAACATCCCGGCCGACCGAGTCAGCATCGACCTGCTGTCGGACTCGGGCACCGGGGCGGTCTCCATCGACCAGCAGGCATGGGCGCAGCGAGCCGACGAGCGCTACGCCGGCGCGGAATCGTTCTTCCGGTTCCGCGAATCGGTGCGCGACATCGTGCCGTACCGGCACGTGCTACCGGTTCACCAGGGCCGGGCCGCCGAGCGGGTGCTGTTCAGCGCGCTGCTCGGTCCGGACAAGATCAGCATCAGCAACACCCACTTCGACACCACCCGGGCCAACGTGGAGCGCCTGGGCGCGGAGGCGCGTGACCTACCGTGTCCGGAGGCCGCCGACCTCGACGGCGAGCTTCCGTTCAAGGGCAACATCGACGTCGAGGCGGTCCGCAACGTCCTCACCGGACCCGACGGCCACCGCGTCGGGCAGATCCTGGTCACCATCACCAACAACGGCCTTGGCGGACAGCCGGTCTCGATGGCCAACCTGGAAGCGATCAGCGCCGTGGCCCGCGCGCACGGCGTGCCGCTGATCCTGGACGCCGCCCGCTTCGCCGAGAACGCCTGGCTGGTCACCCGACGCGAGCCGGGCTACGAGCACTGGAGCCCCCGCGACGTCGCCCGGCGCGCGTTCGAACTCGCCGACGGCGCGGTGGCCAGCCTGAAAAAGGACGGGCTCTCGCCGGAAGGCGCGTTCATCGGCCTGCATGACACCGAACTGGCCGACCGTTGCGAGGTCGACGTCATCGCCACCGAGGGCTTCCGCACCTACGGGGGCCTGACCGGGCACACCCTGGAACAGCTCGGGCAGGGACTGCGCGAAGTGCTGGACCCGCACTACCTCGCCGACCGCGAGCGGGAGGCGGCCTTCCTCGCAAGCCGAGCGCACGAGGCCGGCGTGGACACGGTGCGCCCAGCCGGGCTGCACGGCATCTACCTCAACGCGGGGCGACTGCTGCCGCACCTGGAACCCCGACACTTCCCCGGCCACGCCCTGGCCTGCGCGCTGTACCGGGAAGGCGGAATCCGCTGCGCCGAGGTGGGATCGCTGTACCTCGGCGTGCTGGACGCCAACGACGAGCTGATCACCCCGGCGCCGTTCGAGCTGGTCCGGCTGGCGCTCCCGCGCCGCGTCTACGACCACAGCCACCTCGAATACGTCGGCGAGATCCTGGCCGACATCGCCAAGACCCCGGAGAAGGTGCCCGGCTACCGCCTGACCCACGCCCCGCTGGTGCTGCGTCCCTTCCGCTGCCGCGCCGAACCGGTCGCGAACTAAAGCAGCCGAAGAAATGGGGCGTGACCGGCATTTCCGGTCACGCCCCGCCGAATTTTCGCGCGTCAGCCGGCTTCCGCGGCCGACGGCGTCCGGTCGATCGCGTGGCGCACCAACGTGATCAGCGCGTTCTTGGTCAGTTCGCGATCCCGCGCGTCGCAGATCACGATCGGCACCGCCGCCGGGATCACCAGTGCCTCGCGCACCTCCTCCGGCTCGTAGTGGTAGGCGTCGTCGAAGATGTTGACGGCCACCACGAACGGGATGCCGCGCCGCTCGAAGAAGTCCACCGAGGCGAACGCCTCTTCCAGCTTCCGCGTGTCGACCAGCACCACGGCACCGACCGCGCCGAGCGCCAAGTCGTTCCACAACGGCCAGAACCGGTTCTGGCCCGGCGCGCCGAACAGGTACAGCACGATCTCGTCCGAGATGGTGATGCGCCCGAAGTCCAGCGCTACCGTGGTGGTTTCCTTCCGGTCGACGCCGGTAAGGTCGTCAACACCCTCACTGGCGACGGTCATCTCCTCCTCGGTGGTCAGCGGAGGAATTTCGCTGACCGCACCGACGAGGGTCGTCTTGCCCACCCCGAAACCGCCGGCGACGACCAGCTTGACCGGGATCGGCGCGGCATTGGCACCCGCGGTGTCCCCGATCTGGCCACTCGCTTGCTGGCTGTCCCGCTTCGAGCGCGGCCGGCCTCCGGCAGCGAATCTAGAGTCTGCAAAGCCCACGGTATACCTGCTCCAAGATTTCTCGGCTGACTTCTGTACGAGGCGAGCGCACGAAGACGGCGCCATGGTCGAGCAGATCGCTGCACAGGACCCGGACCACGCCCAACGGCTGGGTCAGCATGACGGCGAGCTCGGCGAGCGACACTGGACGAACGCAAGCGTCCAGGATGATCCGGTGCTCGGGCGTCAACTCCAGCCTCGGTGACTCCGGACGCGGCTCGACGGTCACCACCTGCGTTGCCGTGTCGAGCCGGGTGTGTCTGCCGGGTGTCCGACCGCGCGTGATCGTGTACGGGCGGACTATCGGGCCCGCTTCATCGTCATACCACGCCTCGTCCACCGTCAGGTCCTTTCCGCAGCCACACCGCGCAGTTCCCGCGGAGCGGCCGACAGGAAGGAACCAACCCGGGTGATCAACCGGCCCATCTCGTAGGCCACCAACTCGATGTCGGCCTCGGACGCGCTGAGCACGGCCAGGCACGCACCGCTACCGGCAGCGGAGACGAACAGGAAACCGCGCTCCATCTCGACGTGCGTCTGCGCCACCGTGCCGCGGCCGAAGTCCTTGCTGACGCCCTTGCCGATGCTGCGCATGCTCGACGAAGCGGCGGCCAGCTTGTCGGCGGAGTCACGGTCCAGCCCGGCGGACTTGGCGATCACGAGGCCATCGTTGGACAACACCACGGCGTGGTCCGCGCCGTGCACGCCCTGGACGAAATCGTCCAGCAACCAACTCAGTTTCGAAGCTGTTTCGGTCATGCCCACCTCACACACACTTGCTTGTTATCTGGTCTGCTCACGAGCGGTCGCCGGGTGTATCGCCAAACCCGCCGCGGAATGCCCGCCGGAAGCCGGCCAGCTTGCTCGGAGAAGCGACGACGGCTTGCTCCTCCTGCTCCGGGTCGTCCCGCAACCCATCCGCGAGATGGGTCTGCGGCACGCGCTTCGGCAGCGGCGGACGGCCGCCCGAAGCCCGCCGTCGTTCCGGCGAAGACGCCGACGCCGAGGGCGGCGTCGGGGTCTGGGTCGGCGTCGGCGTCGGGTCGGGTGCCGGCGTCGGATCGGGTGCCGGCGTCGGCTCCGGCAGCGCCGCCTCGAACTGCGTCGTGGGCGCGCTGGCTTGTGCGCTCGGTTCCGCCGCAGGCCACTCGTAAGTGGTCTCGGCCGACTTCGGCGCCTTCGCCGAGGTGGGCTGGTCGGTCATGACACCATTCCAGCTCAACTCCCGTGGTCGCGGCACCATCGTCGGGTTGGCGAGTTGGTGTTTGCCACCACTACTCGCGTAACCGTTGTTGCCGCGGTAGCCGTTTTCACCGTCGTTCCCGGCCGCATCGCCGCTGCTCGCGCCGCTGATGCCGACGGGGAAAACACCGCTGACGTTACCGCCGCCGTTGCTCGTGGTGACCGCCGTGTCGGCTTCCAGGATCCGGTCCGGGAACAGCACCGTGGCACGGGTGCCGCCGTAGGCCGAGACGCCGAATTCCACGCTGATGTCCCGGCGCTGCGCGAGTCGCGCGGCGGTGAACAGGCCCAGCTGCTCGGCCTTGTTGTTCTCCAGCACCAGACGGTCGAACTCCGGCGGACGGGACATCATCGAGTTCGCCCGCTCGCGGATCAGCTCGTCCATGCCCAGGCCCTGGTCGGCGATGTCGACGGCGACACCTCGGGCGACTGCGGTGGCGTCCACGTGCACCTGCGTGTTCGGCGGGGAGAACGCGGTCGCGTTGTCGATCAGCTCGGAGATCAGGTGGATCGCGTCGCCGACGGCCGCGCCGCTGACCATGACCTCCGGGACGTGCCCGATGACCACGCGCGAGTACTGGTCGATCTCGGAGACCGACGAACGTAACACGTCCATCAGCGCGACCGGTCGGCTCCACCGGCGACCGGGCTGCTGGTCACCAAGCACCAGCAGGTTCTCGACCGTGCGCCGCGCGCGGGTGGTCGAGTTGTCCAGTTCGAACAGTTTGGCCAGCTGCGCGGAGTTCTCCTCGTTGCGCTCCAGCTGGTCGATGGTGCCGTGCATGTGCCGCAGCAGGCGCTGGATTCGGTGCGCCATGCCGACGAACACCACACGTGCACCCTGTCGGGCCCGGGTCTCGCCGACCGCCGCTTCCACCGCTTCCTGCTGGAACAGCTGGATCGCCTGGGCCACCTGGCCGACCTCGTCGCTGCCGAAGTGGTCCAGCGCGACCATCTCGGTCTCGACGTTGACGGCCTCGCCGTCGCGCAGCCGGCGCACCACGTCCGGCAGCTTCCGCGCCATTGCCAGCGACTCGGTGCGCAGGCCCTGCAGCCGGGTCAGCAGTGCCTCGTCGACCACCGTGCGGTAGACGCGGCGGGCGAAGATGAACGACACGAGCGCGACAGCCAGCGCGATCAAGCTGCCGTAGAGCACCGTCCACAGTGTTCCGTTACCGCTGATGACGCCGTTCAAGGACACCTGGTCGGCCTGGTTGCGCACCAGTCCGGACATATCGGAGCCGACGTTGTTGGTGATCTGCCGCCACTCGTCCAGCCGCACCGGCGGCGCGTCACTGCGGTCGAAGGGACCTTGGGCGATGATCTTGTTCTCGGCGGCGACCAGCTGCTGCCAGCCCGGGCTGGCCAGCATGTTGCGATAATCCTGCTGGACCGAGGGCAACAGGTTGTTGGCGTTGGTCTCCAGCAGCGTGTGCTGGGCGTCGATGTATCCCACCAACTGCCGGTACTGGTCCGGCTTCAGCTCGCCGTTGGCCAGCGAAGTCCCGACCAGGGACGCCTCGCGGGAGAACATGTCCGAACCACGGAACATCCCCAACCCGGTGAGCGCGCCCTGCAGGGTCACGGAGTCCGGGGTGATTCGCGCCTGCACGTCGAACAGCCGGGTGGCCGTGTCGAACAGCCCATTGTAGAAGTCGTTGATCTCGTTGGTCGAAGCCTGGTGGGTGGCGATCCGGGAACGCAGCTCGGGCAGCCGGGCGAAGTGGCCGGTCAGCTCGGTCATCGGGCGCTTGAGCTCGTCGGGTGCCGAATCGACCAGTGCCGCGGACTGCTGCTGCATGGCGGCCATGGCCCGGTCGGTCTCCCGTTGCTGCGCGGTGAGCTCAGCCGTGCCCAGGCCGGGTTGGCTGACGACCTCAAGGCTGCGCAGGCGTTCCCGCTGGACGTGGTCCAGCGCCGTCACGGCCGGCAGCGACATCTGCCGGACACCCGAGGCGACCTGCTGGGTGTAAATGGCTTCGAAGGCGAACAGCGAACAGCCGACCACCCACAGGACGCCGACGACGACCCAGGGAATGGCGACTGCCCACGTCAGTCGCGATCTGATCGAGATGTCGGAGCGTTTCGTCCGGCGTCTGCTCGCTTCTCCAGGGGGTGCGAAAGACTCGTTCTGGGTTGTCACTTCCACGCACTTTCCATCTTTTAGTCTCGCCCGCGCCCGGGCGAGCTGTTTTGCACGTCGTGCGGACGCATGTCATCGCGCAGCGCGCGGCGGGGTACAGCGCCGCCGGGGCTCGCCTGCGCTGCCCGACAGCATTCCTCGGTCCGAGTGATGTTGGAAGGCCCTCTCCTTTCCCGCTACCGACCACCCGTGGGCCTGCACTCCGCCTTGCTGACACGTCCGTGTCCCCCTGGTGCGAAGGCACTGTATCGGATCAAGATCACTCGTTTGAGATCGGCGTCGGACGTTCAGATCGTTACAAACCACGGGCAACGCACGGACCGCGAAAATTCACCGGAGAAGCCTATTGCGTTTCCCGCCCCGAGGTCTACGGCGCCGCACGGACCGTCCGCCGCGCCGCCGCGGTCGGGATCCCCGCCGACGCGACCAGCACCACCCCGACAACACTGCCGGGTCCGCACGTGGTGTCCAGTGGAGTGTCCGGCAGGGGCGGGGATGGAGAGGGGGAGCCCGCCCCTACCGGACGGCCCCGCCGCGCCAGGGGAAACGCAGCGAGGCCAGACTGGGGATCTGTCAGAAGTCCCAGACCGTGGAGGGTGAGCCGCGTAGCCGGTACTCCTCCAAGCAGCCGTCGCACTGGGCCGTGATGCTGGTGCTTTTCGGTACTGCGGGCAACGGGGTGGGCAGCGGAATCTTCACGCCTTGCCCGCACAGCGCGGACACCTCGGTCCCAGCGGGCCAACGACCGGGCTTGTCGGTGATGCCGTGCCGAACCTTCGCCCCGGAAGGCACGATCCAGTACACGACATCGTCCCGCCGAGCCAACAGTGAGGTCTGTCGCTCTGCCAGCTCCTGCTTCACTTGATCGGCTACGTAGTCTGGTCCAAGCCCACTAGCCAGCGCTGGAGGTCCAGATGGGGCTTTTACTGACGAACTGGCGGACGTCATCGCACTCGAAAAGCGGTGGTCAGTGTGTAGAGGTCGGGAGGGTTGAGTACCTGCCGGAAGGGTGGCGGAAGTCCAGTCGCTCCGGGCAGCAGTCCGCGTGCGTCGAGGTTGGGCGCGTCTCGATCGGCGCTGCGGTGCGGGACACCAAGGACCGTGCCGCCGGGTACTTCACCACGACTCACGCCCAGTGGTCGGCATTCATCTCCGCCGTGAAGGACAACCGCTTCGTCGGCTGACACACGGATACCGGTCGATTTCAATGGAAATCAGCACGCCGACTTCCATTGAAATCGGCGACGCCATGGCCGATCAGTTGCATCACGTGTCGACGAGTTGGAGGGCATCGCATGACCGGACACCCGAAGGATTGGCGGAAGAGCCCATGCAGCGGTGCCAACACGGGCTGTGTCGAGGTCGGGAGGGCGGAGTACCTGCCGGAAGGTTGGCGGAAGTCCAGCCGCTCCGGGCAGCAATCCTCGTGCGTCGAAGTCGGGCGGGTCTCGTTCGGTGCGGCTGTGCGGGACAGCAAGGACCGTGCCGCCGGGTACTTCACCACAACTCACGCCCAGTGGTCGGCATTCATCTCCGCCGTGAAGGACAACCGCTTCCCTGCGTGATGCACGGTTCCATTGAAATCGACCGCTCAATGGACGAGCAGTGGGCGTAGCGTGCGGTGGGCGATGTGTAGGCCCTGGGTGATGCGCTCGTCGTCGCCGCCCCACACCGGGTCTTCGTGCTCCACCGACAGCGTGCCGGTGAACCCGTGCTCGTAGAGCCGGTCCACCACTCGCGTCCAGTCGATCTGCCCCAGGCCCGGCACGCGGTAGCGCCACCAGCCCAGGTCCCAAGGGTTGCCGCCCTTGTTCACCTTGCCGAAGAAGCCGTAGCGCTGCCGTGCCGCCGGGTCCAGCTCGACGTCCTTGGCCTGGGCGTGCACGATCCGGTCGATGTAGGGGGCGATGGTCTCGACCGGGTCGATGCCGATCCAGGTCAGGTGCGACGGATCCCAGTTCAGGTACAGCCCGAGGCCGAACATCCACTCCCACAACTCCGGCGAGTACGCCAGGTTCCCGGGATATCCGTCCGGGTGCCAGCCCTCCATCACGCAGTTCTCGATGATGATCCGCACGCCGCGCTCCCCCGCGTAGTCGACCAGCGCGGGGAACACCCGCTCCGCTTCGGCGAGGTTGTCGGCCACCGACTTCGTCCAGTCCCGCCCGATGAACGTCCCGACGTAGGCCACGCCGAGCGCCTGGGCAGCGTCGATCGCGTGCCGCAGGTGGGTCTGGATCTCCTCGCGCCGCGCCGGATCCGGGTGGAGGTTGTTCTCGTAGTAGGCGAACGCCGACAGCGCGAGCCCGTGTTTGTCGAACAGCGCCCGCGTCTCCTCGACCGCCTGCGGCCCGAAGTCGGCTACCGGCAGGTGGGCGGCCGCGTAGTCGCGGCCGCCGGTGCTGGGCCAAACCGCCACCTCCAGCGCCTCGAATCCGGCCGCCGCAGCCCACCCGGCGATCCGGTCCAGCGTCCACTGTGGAAGACACGCGGTGAGCATTCCGAGCCGCATCGATCACACCTTCGTCCAGGAACCGTGGTGGGCGGAGCGCAGGACCGCGTCGACCAGCCTGGCCGACCGCAAGCCGTCCTCGAACGTGGGCAGCCCCTCCGGGCTGCCGCCGTCGATCGCGGCGTAGGTGTCCGCGACGAACGCTTCGAAGCACTGCGCATATCCCTGCGCGTGACCGGCGGGCAGCGTCGACAGCCGGCGCTGCTCTGCCGAACCGTGTTCGGGGTCGCGGACCAGGATCCGGTTGCCGTCGACCCCGCCGAGCCAGATCCGTTCCGGTTCCTCCTGGTCGAACACCGCGCTGCCCAGCGCGCCATCGAGCTCGAACCACAGCCGGTTCTTCCGCCCAGCGGCGACCTGCGAGATCGTCGCCGAACCGAGCACCCCGGCGGCGGTCCGCAGCAGCAGCGCGGCCGAGTCCTCGGTGCGCACCTCGACCCGATCGCCGGAAGCCCCGGAGACCGCCGCGGGTCCGGCGAAGGTCGGCCCGGCAGCCGCCGGGCGGGTCGGCACCGCGATGGACAGCTCGGCGAACACGTCGGTGAACGTCTCCCCGGAAACCCACTGGACCAGGTCGCACCAGTGCGAGCCGATGTCGGCGAATGCCCGCGACGGCCCACCGAGCTCCGGATCCACCCGCCAGCTCGACGCCTCCGGCGACAGCATCCAGTCCTGCAGGTAGCTGCCGTGCAGCAGATTCCAGGCACCGAACTCGCCGGCCTGTCGCCGGGCCCGGATCTCCCGCACCACCGGGTGGTACCGGTAGACGAACGGCACCGCCGCCACCAGGCCGCTTTCCACCGCCACGGCGCACATCCGCTCGGCCTCGGCCAGCGAAATGCCCAGCGGCTTCTCGCAGATCACGTGCTTGCCCGCTCGCAGGGCTGCCGTCGCGAACGGTGCGTGGGTGGCGTTCGGCGTGCAGATGTGGACGACGCTGACGCGTTCATCGGCCAGGACCTCGGCGAGATCCTGGTAGGCGGCCACCCCCCAGCCGTCTGCCACCTGCCTTGAACGCTGCTGCGATGACGCCAGGACGCCAACCACGTCGGCGCCCGCGAGGATCGCCGCGCGCCGGTGCACGTCGCCGATCATCCCGGCTCCCAGGACCGCCACGCCTCGCCGAGAACCTGCAGGGCTCACGAGGAGCCTCCTTCGGATCAGATGACAACCACGGGTATCACACGCCCGATTTTCGTCGCGGTCAAAGCTAGATCGCCAGATTTAAGTCGGCAACCGCTTCGCCGGGCCGGCCGGCGCGGTGGTGGCCGCGATCGAGAACGTGCTGTCGCCGGAGGGGTTCTTCGGCCTGATGAACGACATGCCTTGACGCAGCACACCCGCACCGCTATCTATTTGACTTGTCTCACGCCGCAGTTCTGATCGGGACCCGGGCCGCCGACGCGCGATCTCGGCGCCATGAACCGCCAAGCGGAAATGACAGATGCAGCTGAAAAGCGTCAGCTCCCCGGCAGTCGTCACCACCGCCGCCGTGCTCGCTCTCGTGAGCCGGCCAGGTGCCCGACCGCCGAGCAGGCACCGAAGGATCACCACCCCCGCGGTCCTGGTGTTCATCTCGGTGGGAAACGGGTTCCTGCGGACTGTCCCGGTCGCCATCCGCCGGCGCGATCAAAGGATCGACCCCCACCTGCGACAGTCGAAGGAGTCCCAGCAATGAGTGACCCCATGCTTCGGGTCGGTGTCATCGGCATCGGTTGGGCGGGCCGCCAACACCTGGACGCCTACCAGGCACTCCCGGACGTCGAGATCGTCGCGATCGCCGGGCAGGAGCCCGAACTCCTCCACTCGCTGGGCGAGCAGTACGGCGCGCGGATGCTGTTCGAGAACTGGGAGGATCTGCTCGAATCCGCCGAACTCGACGCCATCAGCATCGCCGTCCCGACCTTCCTGCACGCCCCGGTCGCCATCGCCGCGCTGAAGCGCGGCGTACACGTGCTCAGCGAGAAACCGCTGGCGCGCAACGGTGTCGAAGGTCAGCAGATGGTCGATGCCGCGCGCTCGGCCGGGCGCGTGCTCGACATCGTGTTCAACCACCGGCTGCGCGGCGACATTCAGACACTCGGCGAGATCATCCACCGCGGCGAGCTGGGGCGACCGTACTACGCGAAGGCGTCCTGGATGCGGCGGCGTGGGATCCCGAAACTGGGCAGTTGGTTCACGGACCAGGAAAAATCCGGCGGCGGCCCGCTCGCCGACATCGGCGTGCATGTGCTCGACTATGCGCTCTTCCTGCTCGGCGAGCCGCGCGTGGAGTCGGTCAGCGCGGTCACCTACGCCGAGCTCGGACACCGCAACATCGGCGAGATGCAGTGGAGCGCCAAGAACGAAGCCGCCTCGAAGTTCGAGGTCGAGGACTTCGCGGCCGCCTTCATCCGGCTGGCGGGCGGCGGCACGCTCGTGCTGGAAACCTCGTGGGCGGCGTTCCGCAGCCCGATCGACCTGATCGACTTCAGCGTCCTCGGCACCGACGGCGGCGCCGAGCTCAGAGCCGTTGGTGCCACGAAGGCCCAGGTCGGCGAGCTCCGCGTGTACCGGGACGTCGATGGCGTGGTCGCGGACTACGCGCCGACGGCGGAACCCGGCCGAGCGCACGCCGGAGTCGTGGAGAACTTCGTCCGCGTGCTGCGCACCCCGGGCGAGTGGGCCGCCAACAACGGTTCGCTCGCCCTGCGGCGTGCCCGGGTGATCGATGCCTGCTACCAGTCCGCCGCCGAGAAGAGGGAGATCACCGTCGAATGAGTCAGCTTCGCGTCACCGTGTGGAACGAAGGCATCCACGAGTCCACAAAGGATCCTGCCGGGATGCCGGAGTACTACCCCAACGGCATCCACGGCGCCATCGCCACTGGCATCGGCGAGCATCTGCCTGATGCGACGGTGCGCACCGCGCTGCTCAGCTATCCCGAGCACGGGCTGACCGAGACGGTGCTGGAGGCCACGGATGTGCTGCTGTGGTGGGGACACAAGGCGCACGCGCAGGTCGATGACGAGGTGGTCGAGCAGGTGCGGCGGCACGTGCTCGGCGGGATGGGCCTGCTGGTGCTGCACTCCGGGCACTTCTCGAAGATCTTCACCCGGCTGCTGGGCACCACCTGCTCGCTGAGCTGGCGCAACGCCGCCGAACGCGAGGTGCTGTGGACCGTCGACCCGACGCATCCGATCGCCGACGGAATACCGAACCCGGTGGTGATCCCGGAGCAGGAGACCTACGGCGAATTCTTCGACATCCCAACCCCGGATGAGCTCGTCTTCATCAGCTCGTTCACGGGTGGCGAGGTGTTCCGCTCCGGGGCGACGTTCCGGCGCGGCCGGGGCCGCATCTTCTACTTCAGCCCCGGCGACGAACGCTACCCGGTCTACAACCAACCGGAGATCCAACGCATCCTGGCCAACGGGATCCGGTGGGTCGCCCAACCCGGCCTGCCCCGCACGATACCCACGGTCTCCAACCCATCCCGCGACTGGTTCCGTACGCAAGATTGATGGGTCGTGCCCCCGGCTTCCCACGTCCGTCACGCATCGCCCCTTGGTTCGCGTACCGGCCAATTCGGCACGACGACACTCTCGTCGTCGTCACCGAGTGTGTTCATGGCTTCCGTCAACGCCTCGCCCAGATCGGCCTTCCCCGTAGGCCGCCCGTACTCGGAACCGGGCACGAACTCGACCCAGCCCGAGGCGTCCGTCACGAGACGCCCGTCCGGGGTGCGCGACAATTCAAAGCATGCCAACACTCGGCGGTCGAGGACCTTCTCTGTCACCAGGTATGGAAGTACCAGGGCAGCGCTGCCGGGAATCGCCAGCACTATCCAGGTGTCGGGATCGGCGTCGGCACCGCGTTCATCGAGCACCCCGGCGAACTCGTCGAAGTCGATAACGCGGCCATCCCAGAGCTGAATCTGGTCCTGGTCCGGTGTCAGCGAGGCCAGGATGAGGTTCGCTTCTTCGTACAGCCGGTAGGAGTATCCGGCCGCGACCGCACTGGCCTTCGAGGTGCCCGGTGCGGGGAACAGCATCGAGTTGTTCGGCAGGTCCACCGTTTGCGTTCGAAGGTTCTCGTCGTAGTTTTCCGTTTCCTGCCAAGGCTGTGTCGCGGCGAAGAGCTGCACCACTTGCCGCTGCGCGGCCGAACTCAACGGAAGTAGCTCAAGAAACTCCAACAGCCGCCCCAGCCTCGCCTCGTCGTCCAGTCCAGGATCCTCATGGCCCAACAGATCCGGGTCGACAATCCGCTGCGCCAGCTCCCGGTAGATCGTGGGATCAGTGGCAGCGACCATCATCCCGGCGCTCAATTCGGCACGCACCTGCCACACCGCGGGGTCCAGGCTCCCCGCCCAAAGCCGGAACTCAGTGCGATCGGTGTCGTGATCCCCCTCGACACCGAAGCGCACCGCGTCGTATTTTCCCGAGTTCAAATAACGGATTGGTTCGTACGCATCGTGCGTTGTTTCGTGTTGTTCCATTGTATTCGGGTCTATCGGAAGGGGAAGAGGTCCGGCCCTGGTGATGTCGCGCTGCTCCGTCCCATCCTGGTCGCCCGGGATGTTGCCGAGCCGGTACAGCAGCGCTTCAAATCCCTTGGCCAACTGTGCCACTCGCACGTACTGCACCGGAGTCAACGGCCAGTCGAAACTGACATTCACATGCCCCCCTGACTCGCTGGCATCACCCCCATGCACCCGCGCCGCGTTCAGCAACCGAGCCACATCGGGCCAGGCGCCGGCACGCAGGATCGGCGATACGGCCTCCACCTCATGTCTCCCCGATTCCCAGACCAAGACCCATTTTCCGCCGGCCACCACGGACGCGGCCGCCGCCTCGCCGGACATGCTCGTGTCCACGTCTACCCAGTCCAGAAGTCCCTCGGCGTTGAGGTGCTGTCCCAGTTTTTCGAGCTGCGGGGTGAGATCTCCCTCCGGAAGCTGGAACTCGACCTCGAACCCGAATCGCACGTCGGGCCGGGAACTCACCCCGCCCGGCACACCCTCCGGGTAGAACTGGATCGGATCACGTCCCTGCGCGATCGACTGCCGCGCCCGGTCATATATCAGCCGAACCATCCGCAGCCGAGTATCGCGCAATGCCCGCTCCATCTGCCGCGCGCCCGGCAGCTTCGACCCGATGGCCGCCAACTGTTGCGGAGTCCAGATCAGCTGCTCCGCCAACGACTTTTTCGCACCTTCGACCCGCGCGCGTACATCCGGACGGAAATCCGGGGGCAGCGTCGCCAGGTGCCGCTGCATCCGCCCGGTCACCTCGGCAAACTCGACAAGCACGTCCGATCGGCCGTACACCAGCGCAAGCCCTGCCCAACCCCACCTCGCGTCCCTCGGGAACACCGCCGGCAATTCCCCGCCGGTGTCCGGCGCATCCGCATCTTGAGTACGACGCGCCTCCGCTTGCCCCGCCTCCCCCACATCAGCAGACCCTTCGGCCGTGCTACTGGGGCCCGCTGGTCTGCGAGCATCAGCTTCGTCGGCCGAATCATCGGATCGCCCCCGCTTGCGGCCACTGCTCTCACCGATTGGGGCCGCTTCATCGACATCGCGATTACCGTCCTCGCCAGGCACCGACAGCGCCGCCGCACCCATATCCGGTACAGGACCCCACCACTGCTCAGCAGCTATCGGATCGAACGACCACGTCGCCAGGTCATCCGCGAACTCGGCCCCGGTCGGACCAAGCCCCCACGACATTGGAATGCCCGTCGACTCGTCGGCCATGTCACCGCTTTGACCGCTATTCGCATCCTCAAGCCCTGGGAGATCCGCCGAGGGCTCCTGCCCGGCTCCGGCCTGGACGGCCAGCCCCGTGCCCTCCGTACCAAGACGGGCCGCCAATTCCCGGGAAAGCCGCATCGCATCAGCACGGCTGACCTCACCGGCCCACGCCGCGACCAAAGCCACCACATCCTCCAGCGACACAACGGCATCGCCGCGAGCCAGCGCCACCACATCATGTGTGCCCTGCACGATCCGAACCGCCACACCACGCGGCCCACCGACCGCCCGTTCAACAGCGACACGCAGATCCGACTCCGTCCACTCCGCGACCGCGGTCGAAGCCGGTTGTTCCTCGGCAGGGTTCGGCGAGCCCAACGCCGTGTCGCGTGCGGTGGGGGCCTCGGCGCCCACCGACATGCTCTCGGCACTCCCGGCCTCGGTCGAGCCTGCAACCACCGTCTCCACTGCGGGAACGGCAGTCGGCGAACTCGCCAAGACATCCAGTCCCTCGCGCCCCTCGTAGAAGGGCTTCGGGACCTCAATCCGGCCGGGCCCGTCCACCGGGCGAGGGCGAGACCCATCGGGAGCAAACCGCATCCAACGCGGACCAAGCAGACCACGCCCCGGCATCAACGCAACAACATCACGTCCCAGACCGCGCGCCACCTCCGAAGCCTGGCGCGACGACACCACGACAGCAACGCCCGAACCCACCCCCGGCACCAGCACCACCGGACCCGCACACGCATCGTCCACCTGGGCGCGTACGAACTCCGCGACTCCACCACCGGCCACGACATCCTCCGGCACCGACACCCGCACCGCACCCGCCGACAACGCAGGCCCCATCTCCAACACCGGACCACTCGAAGACCCCGGCAACGTCAACGAGCCCGGTAGCGCCGGTGACTGCGGCACACCCTCAGTGCCAGTTCGGTCCTCGTGCCTTGAATCGGCACGGGGTTCCCCTGCCGTCACCTCACCGGCAGAGACCAGCGAACCACCCGAGCTCGGTGAACCCGCCCCCATAAGCGGCGCAGGATGCGCCACCGGAACGCCCCTACTGCCCACACCGGAAGTGCCGACACCCGGTTGATCATTTTCTGCAACCGGGCCGTGCACCGGCTGCTGTGCACCCACACGAGAGCCCACCGCCGTCGCCACAACATCGGACTTCGGCGAGCCGCCCCGGCCGCCGTGACCATCCACATCAGACTGTTCTGTGCCGGGGTGGTCGTCGTCGTGCGGCGAATCGGCCCGAGAATTGCCTACCGCCACCATGTCGTCAGCGATCGGGGAGCCGCCCTGGTCGACCGAACCGGCCCCCGGCATCGGCGCCGCATACCCCACCGAAACAATCGAATGCCCGATCCACTCGGCAGGACTGGCCGCACCAGGCGATTCCGTGCCGACCTGGTCGACACCGGCAACCGGGCTGTAGGCCGGTGGCGGCGAACCGGCACGGAAGCCGCCTATCCCGGCCGCACCATCGGAACCCGGTGAGCCACTGCTGAGATGCCCATCGCTCTGCGGCGGGCTGTAGGGTGGCGGCGTGTCGGGCCCGTCCGGGCCCCGCATCTCAGCCGGAGCCCTCGCACCGCTCTCATGTCGGTATCCCGGCGGGATGACAGTACTCGGGGAGCCGGACTTTTCGTCCGGCTGCGAACCGGAATCGGTCTTCGAGTCCTCCGACGTGTCCGCAGTCGTGTCCGCGTTGCCCGAATCCTTGCCCCCGCTCGCGGCGTCCCGGGCCCGGCCCGCCGGAATCAACTGACCCCGCAACGCCAACCCCGTCAATTTCCCGATGCCCGAACCCACCGCCTCCGACACCCCGGCCGTGAAGGAGAACGGATTCCACTGCGCCCCCTGACCACTCATCGCCCCATACCCCGCCTCGCCGAACATCTCGGTCAGACCCTCTTCCAGCGACTCCCCCAGCCCGTGACCAAACCGCGCCGCCCACATCGCCCGCACCGACATTCCCGTGTAATCATCCAGGCTCTTGGCCACCACATCGGCGAAACGCGCCATCGACGACAACGGATACAGCTGCGCATGCTCTTCCGCAGCATGCTTGGCAGCCACCGCCAACACCTCAGCATCGATCTTGTCACCCAAACCCCGCATCAACACCTTGCTGATCGCATTCCCCACCACATTGCCCAACGCCGACAACGGCAACGCCAACACCGCGCTGAACGAACCGACCCCCACCGCCATCTCCGACATCGCCGCATCCCACTTCTTCCGCGCCCCCAACGCAAACTGCAACCCCTGCGCCCCCGCATCCATCACCACCTGCAACCCGATACCTACCACCTGAGCGACCGCCAAACGCATGAACAACTGCCCCCACCACCGCGTCAGCAAAAACCGCATCACCGCGAAGCGCGCCGCCAACCACGCCATACTCGCCCCACCGGTAGGACCCGCCATCGCCACCGCCCACGCAATCTCCGCAAAAAGCAGGAGCAAACCCCCCACCGTGACGAACTTCAGATACTGCACCTGCAACGCCAGATTCCGCACAAACCCCGCCAACTCCCGCAACCCCGCACCACCGGACTCCAACACCGGTCCAAAGGCCTCCAGCCGCTGCGCGAACCGGTCCGCCGCCTTGCCCGAAAACCCACCCCGCACGTGCCACACCACATCCCGCACCACCGGCCCCACTGCCTCTACCGCCACCGCACCCGCCTCCAACGCCCCCGCAACCGCGAACAACGCATCCTCATCCGCATCCGTCATATCCTCACCCGTCAGCACCTGAAAAAGCCGCCGCACCTCCTCCGGCACCAGCACAGACACGCGCAATCACCCAATCAGCTCTCACACGAACCAGCACGAAACACTACCGCGCCGCAGAATATGAAGCTGGAATGAAGCTTTTGCGGCTCACGGGTGCCGATCGGTGCGGAACTCGGTGAGGTCGGCCAACAGCCGATCGGCGACGTGTTCTTCCGAGACCGTGGCCCGATGCTCGCGCAGGGCTTCGGACAGCGCCGGGTCCCACGGGGCGTCGGTGATGGTGCCCGGGTCCGGGCGGCCGGGGCGGACCGCCGCGAGGTAGTCGGCTGCCGACATGGCCCACGGTCGCGCGCCGGTACGGGCGAAGATGTGCGCGGCGATGCGGAGTCCTTCGCCGTCGAAGTCGCCGTGGTAGCGCAGCCGCACGCCCGACTCCGCCAGCTGGCGCAGCAGGGAGGTGGCCGCGCTGTTCGGCCAGCCGGAGGTCGTGATCAGCGGCGGGCAACACGGTCCGAACCGGCTAACGGCCATCGCGAGCACCGCCGGGTTCTCCACCGCGTGCACCACCGGCACGTCAGGAGCACGCGTCACCACATCTGCACAAGTGCGCCCGTCACCCATCGTCAACGGGCCGAAGTCGCTGAGCTGGGCGAGCGTCACCACCGCCGCATGCCCCGCGTCGGTCCACGTTCGCAGCGTGTTCGACAGCGGATCCTCCCCGCTGGGGCGGAATCCGGCGGTGAGCACGGATGTGGACAGCGCGTCGCACGCGACGCCCGCACGCTCCCAACAAGCTCGCCGCTCCTCGGCGGTCTGCGGCGCTTCCTCGTCGTGGATGGCCGCCAGCGCTTTGAGGACCATAGTGGACAGTCGGGTGCCGTCGTCGAGGGCGTGCGTGTCATCGCACAGCGCACCGGCCAGTGTGGACAGTGGTCGCCCATCGGAGGGCAAGGCCGCCAACACCTCGAAGGCCTGTGCCACCAGTTCACGCGTTCGCTCCGGTGAGGCGTCGACCAGCCGGATCCCGGCCGCCCAACCGGCAAGTGCCGGTTCCGCCCGCACCACGGGGTGAGCCTCAAACCACGCGCGGAGCTCGTCACGGGCATCGCGGGCCGCGACGCGCGCTGCGGCCCGGTTCTCCAATGGGCCGACGACGAGCGTCACGACCTCGCGGGCCGTCAACCCGGCCGCCGACTGAAGGACCTCGTCCAGTGCCCTCACCGGCACCGAAACATCCGCCTCCGGAAGCCGGTCGAGCCCGAGCAGGTCGGCGAGCGCAGCCCGCTGGTCCGCCTCTAGGCCGTGCAGCCGGACGCGGCTGACCGCTCGGCCCGAGGAGAAACGTTCCCACAACGCCTGCCACAGCGGCGCGAGTTCGGGGATGCCGTAGCGGGAGCGCACGTCAGCCATCGCCCGGTTCCTCTTCGTCGGCGCGCAACTCGTGGCCATCCCAGGTGAACCGCACCGTGGTCACCGCGTCGTCGTCGGCACCCGTGACGAGCTGGTGAATAGCGATGCCGGTCAGCTCCCGGTAGTCGCACCACTCGTGGTCGGAGGTCAGCACCAGATCCAGGTCGAAGCCCACCAGCAGCTCCAGCAGCTGCCCCCGGTTGGTGCTGTCGACCCCGACGAAAACCTCGTCCAGCAGGATCAGCCGCGGTGCGTCCGGTGTGGACTGATAGTGCGCCGCGGCCGCCGCGAACAGCGGCAGGTGCAGCACGATCGCCTTCTCCCCGCCGGAGAGGGCGCCGTGCAGCCGCTTGGTGACCGACTGCCAGCCCTCGCCCCGGCCGCGCTCGACCTTCACCACGAACTGGTGCCAAGCCGTGTAATCGAGCACCTGCAGCAGTTGCTGCTCCCAGCCGGTCGCGGTGTCGGCGGCCCGTGCCTCGTCCACCCGCTCGCGGAAAAACCGGTGCAGCGCCTCGCGTTCCGGCTCGGCCAGCGTCGCCGGATTGCGCAACAGCAGCTCGCGCGCTTCGCGGGTGCCCGGCGGCAACTGCGGATCGACCTGCCAGACCAGCCGAACCCGGACGTTGGACGCGGTGCGAACGCGCTCCAGGCGCTGGTTCATCGTGTCGACGAGTTCGTTGGCGGCCCGGATGCGGTCGGCGATATGCCGCCTGGTGTCCCCGGTCAACGTCTGGTCGAACAGCGTCCGCTCGTCGGCGGTGATCTGCTCGGCGGTGCGTTGCCGGTCCACTTTCAGCAACTCCAGCAGGGCAGCCGCGCCGTGCCGCACGCCGTCCACCGTCGCGGTGAACAGGCTAATCTCCTCGCCCTGCGCCAATTCCAGATCGGCTCGGCCGGACAACAACGGCTGGGCATCGTGCACCGCCTGGGCAAGCCGCCCTTCGGCATCGCGCACGTTCTTCGGCTCGCAGGGCACCCCGGACAGCTGATCGGCTAGCTTGCGCGCCGCATCCAGCGCCGACCGCTTGCCGGCAAGCGTCCCGTCGAGCTCGATGCGCGCATCTTCCGGCAGACTTCCGGCGACCAGTTCGCGGAAGCGCCCCTCGGCGCCGTCCCGCTCCTCAGTCACCGCCGCAATCATCGACTCGTCTTGTTCCTGCCGTTGGCGCAGCGTGCCGATCAGCTGGTTCAGCCCGTTCTCGGCGGAGCGCAACTGCTGCTGCTCGGCAACGATCTCCTTGCTCTGCGCGCGCAACCCGGCGAGGTCCTCGTCCAGTTTCCGGAACTCGGTGCCGACCGAGTCTTCGACGGTCCGCAGTTTGATCGCGGCATTCTCCGCCTCCTGGGCGCGATCGTCCGCGGTTTCCCGCGCGCCGGCTGAGTGGCCCTCGGATTCGTCCGCCCGGTGCCTGGCATCCTGCGCCCGTTGCGTCGCGGCGCGCGATTCCGCGCGGATGTCCAGCCAGTGATCGGCGGCGGCGCGCAGGTTGCGCACCGCAGCGTCGATGCCGTCCAGCTTTTCCGCATCGGAAGGCAGGCCGTGCGTGGCCGCCTCGTGGGTCAACTCCTGCCACACCGCCGCGACCTCGGCCTCCCGGGACTGACGGTCCTGCTCGGCTGCGGAGACGGCGTCGGCGCGGGCGGCGCACAGCGATTCGGCCTTGGCGAGCTCGTCCTCGGCGGCATCGACTTCGTCGAAGGCGGGCAGTCGCGCGAGCTCGCCGGCGAGCGCATCCCGTTGCCCGCCAATGCTTCGCAGCTGCTCGTCCACGTCGTCGACGCTTGCCCGCAGGACCTCGATCAGCTCCTCCAGCTCGGCGATGCGCCGACGGCGGGCGCGTTCCCGCGCGGCGGAACCGATGAACTCCGCCTCCGCCTTGTGCCAGCGGCCGTGCGCGCTGGCCAGCCGCCAGGTGCCGTCGCCGCCGATGGCCGCCGGGTGGTTCGGTGCGGTGTCGCCGAATGCGATACCGGCCAGTAGCCGCCGCACGCGGTCCGCGTCCACGGGGGAGTTCTCGTCGACGACGAGCAGATCGGCCAGCGATCGGCCAGGCGCGGCCACCGAGAACAGCGTTTCCGCGAAGGTGTCCTGGTCAGGAGCGCTGAGCGTGCCCTTGGGCAGCACCCAGGCATCGACCAATCCGGCCGCCTGCAACCCGGCCTCGACCGCTGCGCGTACGGCCTCCGGCACGTCCGGCCGGAACTCCAGCAGCCGCCACAACGGGGCACCGTCCGCACTCGCCCGGTCCATGCCGCGCGTGTGCGGCGCACGAGGTGGGCGATCGCGGCGTTGCTGCAATTCCCCGCGCTCCGCCTCATGTCCGGCGATCTCCGCGAGCAGCCCGTCCCGAGTCGCGCGCAACCGGGTCTCCGCGCTGGCGAAGCGTTCCCGCGCAACGGTTTCCGCATCGTTCACGATGGCGAGCACGGCGGCACGATCGGTGACCGATTCGGCGAGCCGTTCGGGTTCGCCGATCACCAGCTGTCTACACGCCTGCGCCCACCGAACCAGCTCCCCCGCCAGCTCAACGAACACCCGCTCGCGGGTTTCCCGCGCCGCTGCCGTGACGCTTTCCGCCGCAGCAAGCTGCTCCCGGGTCTCCTCAACCCAGCGCTCTGCGGTGCCACGGCGTTCCACCGCTGCGCGATGTGCCTCCATTGCTCGGCGCACCTGCGCAATCTGCTCCGCCTTGCTGTCCACGGCGGCTCGCAGCAGTCTTCGGCCGCTCGCGCTGTCCGCGCTTCGCGCGATTTCCTCGAACACCGCGGGCATCCCGGCGCGCTCTGCGGCTCTTTGGGCCTCGCCGGACCTGCGGTCGACCTCCTGCTCCGCCACTTCCGCCTCGTGCGCCTGCTTTGCCGCGCGTTCGGCGTCCCGCTCGGCCTGATCACGCAGGTTCGCCGCATGACCGGCGGCCTCCTCTGCGCGGCGCTGCGCCCCGGCGACCTCTTGCCGCAGTTGCGGCAGTCGGCTGCCTTCGCGGTAGGCGTGCGAGTCGACGATGCCTTCGATTCGGCTGTCGATCCGGCTCTTGTCCACGGCAAGCGTCTCGTCCCGCTCGGTCACCGTCGCGAGTTCGGCCAGTGCCGCGGTGTGTTTCTCCCGGCTTTCCCGGGCCGCGCGGGTGACCTCGGTCATCTTCGACGTGGCGGTGACCAGCCCGGCGGCACCGGACCGCAGCACGCGCTGGGCGTAGGTCTTCTGCCGGGCCGCGAGTTTCTCCGCCTCGGCGACCTCGTCGTCGAGGGACTTGAGTTCTTCGCGTTGCCGGTCAAGCCGCTCGAAGCCTTCGGCGATCTCGGCGATGTCTGCCTGGTCCAGCGGAGGCAGCGCCTTGGAGAGCAATGTGGACAGCACGCCGGGATCCAGCCGTTCGGACAGCTTCGGCGTGCGCAGCTGCAACAACGCGGTGATCAGCGCGTCGTAGCGCTGTTCGCTCACCCCGGGGAAGAGGGTCTGCCGGACCGCGCGCCGGTAATCGGCGGGCGAGCCATACACCTCGCCGTCGTCACCGATTTCGTCCACCAGGTCGGCCTTGACCAGTGGTCTTCCGGCGTCGTTGACCAGTTGCACCCCGCCCGGCAGGCCGATCCGCCGGGTGGTGGTGAAGTACGTGCACGTCACGTTCTTGGTGTTGGCGGTGGCCTGCAACCGGGCGCCGCAGCCGAACCAGTCCTGTTCGCCATCGACGACGCGGCCGAATTCCAGCCACACGTAGCCGACCCGCGTGCTGCCGGTGTTGCCTTCCCCCATCAGGTTCCAGTGCATCGTGCGGTCGCCGCTGCCGAACGTGGACAACCGGTGCGGTCGCAGACTGGCATCGAACAGGTACGGCAGGAGTAGTTCGAGCGCCTTGGACTTGCCCGTGCCGTTCGGGCCGCGCAGCAGCAGCCGCCCCTGGTGGAACTCGAAGGTTTCCCCGTAGTAGCGCCAGACATTGACGATGCCGGCGCGGGATGGCCGCCACCGTTGCTGGTGGTCTCGGTCGGGGGCGAGTTCGGTGACGGTCATCGAGGTCCTGGTTCGTCGATCTGGATGCGCTCGACGGCGTAGCGAGCCGCGGCCGGTAGCGAGCGGGTCGCACCGTCGGCGCGCTGCTCGGCCAGGCCGAAAGCGCAGAGGATGTCCACCGCGTCCTGGGCGAGCCGCTGCGCGCCGCCGTCGGAGCGATATGCCTTGCCCCAGGAGCGGAACCGGTCGAGCAGTTCGGCGGCCACGAGCGCCAGGTCGCCGACCGGTAGCCAGTCGCCGGTCTCGTTGAGCCTGTCCAGCAACAGCAGCGCGGACACTTTGGGGTGTGAGCCGTCGTCCGGGAACTTGGTGTCGGTCGCGATCGCGTCCGGATCGACCACCAGGTAACCGTCGGAGCGCTCCTCCAGCACGCAGCCCGCCTGCACGATGCCGCGGGTGATGATCCGCCGACCGGTCGGCGAGGCGAGGTAGCCGAGCTGCGCCGGCGTGAGTTCCGCGCGGTACACGACCGGATCGTCGATCAGCCGCCGCATGACCGAATGCCGCAGCCACAGGTTGCGCTGATTCTCCGACACGGCCGCGTCGGGGTCGGCCGCATCGCCGTAGCGGCTCTCGGCCAGCAGCGCGGTGAGTTCCGGCTCGGCCAGCCGGGACGGCGGAACCGGGGCCGCCAGCAACCGCACCAGCAGCGTGGCGTCGACGTGGTAGAGCACCTTGGCGTCGGCGTGGTCCAGGTAGCTTTCGGTACTGCCGTCCACCGGACGGATCGCGCCGCAGCGCTCCAGCCACTTCAGCGAGTCCACGTAGGCCGACCGCTCGTCGCGCCGGGTGGGGTCGAAGGTCGGCAGCTCCGGCTCTGCGGCGGTGGCCTGCACCATCCGGTCCGCGAGCAGTCCGATCGTGGTCACCGGCGTGGTGAGCAGTTCCGCGGCTGCCACGCACAGCAGCGTGTAGCGGCGGCGGTCGAACGGTGCCCGCGACGAGCGCAGCCGACGGACCGGGCGGCTCGAGTCGGGGCGGTCGGTGACCTTGCTCAGCCGCGCGTAACCAAGCCGTGGCTCGACGAACGCCCGCCAGCCGCAGTAGTAGTCGAACCACTGCGTGATCGGATCGCGGCGGCGGCGCACCAGGTCGAAGGCGTCCTCGTCGGTGGACGCGGTGAGCAGCGGCTTGGCCAGCAGCAGCCGGATTCCCCGGGCTACTTCCGCCGTTTCCTGCTTGACCAGCTGGTTGTTGAGGTTGCTCATCGTGCCTCCTCGGCCTGCGACCGAGCGCCGGTGGTGCGGATGTCCACGACGAAGTCCGGTCCGGTGAACACCCCGTGCGGCGTGCGCAGCGTGGCCGTGGCCGCGTCGTGCGGGCTGCGCAGCGTGATCTCCACGCGCCCATCGGAGGTCATCGCCCGTCGCACGCCGGCGCTGTCCTGGCGGGCGATCAACGCGCGGCCGATCAGCTCCAGCAACCGGTGGAAGCTGGCGTGGTCCAGCCGCCCGATGCAGGACAGTCGCACCGGGCCCGGGGTGGCCAGCTGCCGCCACGCGGCTTCCAGCTCGGCGCGTTCCTGCCGGGCCCGCTCCCTGCGGAGGCGGCGCACCTCCTCGACGTCGCGGACCTTGCCGGTGCGGGCGATCCGCTCGATGCGGCCACTGGTGCGCAGCAGCGGTGAAATCGGCACCGGGGGTGCCTGCGCCCAGCTTTCGGCGCTTGAGATCAGCTCGGCGTCCTCGTGCGCGAGGTGTGCGTGCCGGGCAGGCCACATCCCGAACGCCGCGTTGAACAACTGGTGCGCCTCGGGTTCGCTGCGGCTGGCGGCAAACCATTTCGCCAGGGTGCGGAAATCCGCCGCCGCGCTGGTGGACCGGCGGCGCACGTCGCTCATCCGCTCCAGGGCGCGCAGCAACTGCACGATCGCGCGCCGGGCGATGTCCTGCAGTTCGTCCACCCGGGGCGCCGTACCGTCGACGGGCCGGAACCAGCTGCGTAGCCCGGCCCACTTCGCGGCCCGGTGCCGCAGCCACGCCGCCTCGGGATCCTCGCTGGTCAATTTGGGGAGCTCGGCCCCGGCCATCGCGCGCTGGTGCAGGGCATCGATGCCCTGGTCCTCGACCAGGGCGACGGCCTCGCGGATCGTGTGCCGCCGCTGGTCCAGGTTCGTCACGAACTCCTGCAGGTATCCGACGGTGGCCCGCTTGACCTCCTGGAAGGTCGCCAAGTCCGGTTGATCCGCGCGCAGCAGCCGCTGCAGTTCGCTGTTGAACTGCTTGGTGTTGGTGCGCAGCGCGTCGAGGTGGCCTTCGAGTTCCATCAGCGTGGTGTAGATGCGGCGGTTCGACGCGACTCCCGCCCCCATGAGGCTGTGCAACTCGCCGAGCCGCTCGGCGATCGCGTCCAGCACGGCGGTCTGCAACGCCCCGCTAGAGGCGAGGACCGACAGCGCGTGCTGCACTCCTTCGAACGCCGCCTCGCCGCGTTTGGTGAGGAGATATTGAAGATTCTTGCGCTCGTAGTCCTCGGCGGTGGTGTAGTGCGCGGCGTGGTTCTGCACCACGTCGACATGCCCCCATTGCCGCAACCGGGACAACGTGGCGTCGAGTTCCTCGTCGGAGACCGGCTCGAACCAGCCGACCGACCGCAGCCGGGCATGCACGTCGTCGAAGGTCAGCGCGGTCTCCAGCCGCTCGTTGGCCTCCCCGAACGCGTAGAGCGCGGCGGTGTGCAGGTCGGCACGCTCGGTGGTGGTGAAAACGAACATCTCCCGCGGAATCCGCGGAAACGCAACCACTGCTCACCCCACTCTCACCGATGCATCCGCCGACCACGGTAGCGTCAAGATCACGCAAACCGTGACGGCCTCCAATCCAGCAACGCGCGCCCGACCGGCCGGGCAAGCATCCGTACAGTTCACCATGCCGGTCGGCGTTGAAGCGGCTGACCTCGCAGCCGAGGCCGTCAACACGCGACGTGGTGCGGGACCCGGTCGTTGCGGGGCACCTACACTCGCGAGTGCGGATTTCGGCAGGAAGGCCCCGGAGTGATCAACAAGAGTCGGCTCACCGTGCTGCTGGTGCGCACATCGCTTTTCTTCGTCGCCGCAGTGGTGCTGGGCTTCATCTACGGCTGGCCGACGTTCGCGATCATCGCGGCGGCGCTGACCGGAGGCGCCGCGCTGGTGCAGCTGGGCGGCGTCCTGTGGCTGCGGCGCGCCGAGCAAAACGCCTCGGAGTTCGCGAAAGAGCCGGTCAAACCGGACGGCTTCCTCTGAGCGACGCTTGAATGCATTACCCCCCTGGGGTATAGACTGGTTCGCACATCCCCGAGGAGGTCGCGATGCACGGCTACGCCCAGAACAAGGACGACTACGCCAAGCGGCTCCGCCGGATCGAAGGCCAGGTGCGCGGGCTGGCCCGGATGATCGACAACGACGAGTACTGCATTGACGTGCTCACCCAGGTCTCGGCCACCACCAAGGCCCTGCAGTCGGTGGCCCTCGGCCTGCTCGACGAGCACCTCAAACACTGCGTGACGGAGGCCCTGACCGAGGGCGGCGAGCAGGCCGACGAGAAGATCCGCGAGGCCAGCGACGCGATCGCCCGGCTGGTCAAGTCCTGACCTGCCCCGTATACCCAGCCCCGGTACGGTAGGAGTCGTGCGAATCCGGTCGGAGCTGATGCGGTGGGGGCTGCTGGTGGTCCTCGCCCTGTGCGTGGTGCTGATGCACCACGTGCCAGCACAGCACGACCACGCCCACCATGCACCGGCAGCGGTCGCCACGGCCGCCATGCCGACGCCCGACCACGGCGAACCGCCCCCCGCGCCGGACCACGGCCTGCTGCACCTGTGCTTGGCGATCATCGCCGGGTTCTTTGCGCTCCTGCTCCCCTTCCTGCGCCGCATCGCCAGCGGATTCGCCGAGCTGCCGGGACTGCTCGCGCGGACGGCGCTCGACCGCTTCCGACCGCCTACCCCGGTACCCCGCCGGCTCGCGGTGTTGTGCGTGCTTCGGCGCTGACAGGCAACTGATCGGCCACGGATCCCGTGGCGCGATCCCGCCTGCCTGATTCAGCTCACGAAAGACGAGGACAACACCATGAAACACACACGCGTGCTAACCGCCACGATCGGCGCGCTCGCCGCTGCGGCCATCCTGGCCGGTTGCGGCGACGACGGGATGAGCACCATGCCGGGGCACGGAATGCCGACCAGCGCGGCCCAGCCGGATGCCAGCCCGCAGGCATCCAACAACGCGGCCGACGTCGCCTTCGCCCAGGGCATGATCCCGCACCACCAGCAGGCCATCGAGATGGCGCGACTGGTGCCGGAGCGGGCGCAGTCGGAGGCGGTCCGGAACCTGGCCCGCCAGATCGAGGCCGCACAGGGCCCGGAGATCGAGACGCTCACCGGCTGGCTGCGGGACTGGGGCATGGCCCCCGGCGGCATGGATCACGGCGGCATGGATCACGGCGGCATGGATCACGGCGGCATGGATCATGGCCGCATGGATCACGGCGGCATGGGGGGCATGATGTCCGACGCCGAGATGAAGCAGCTCGACCAGGCTCGGGGCGCGGAGTTCGATCGGCAGTTCCTGTCGCTGATGATCAAACACCACGAGGGCGCGGTCGCAATGGCGCAGACCGAGCTAGGCTCCGGCCAGTTCCCGGCCGCGAAGCAGCTGGCGAAGCAGATCATCGACGCGCAGCAGGCCGAGATCGACACCATGCGCGGACTGCTCGCCCAAGGCTGACCGACCACTGTGGATCGTGCGGCGATTTCAATGGAAACCAGCACGCCGATTTCCATTGAAATCGCCCTCGGTGGAAATTCGGTTGACATTTTCCGAACAGGTTGTTAAGTGTCCATAATGGATAGTTAACGCAACGCGAACGTAACCCTTGCGAAACACCGCCTGGAGCAATGGGTTCCGGACCGATGTATCCCGCATCACAGCACGTTCATCGCCGAGCGGGGAACAAAACGATCGAGTCCATCGCTGAAGCCCGAGTCAGAATCTTCCACTCACCCGCGCGGTGAATTCGAAAGGTAACGATGGACAACGTTGCGGTGCACAGCCCATCGGAGGCACACCGTGCGCAACCGGTGACCGATGAGCCAACCGGACTCGACCGGTTGCGGGTAATCGTCGTGCTGGGGGCGCTCATCGCCCTCGGGCCCCTGACCATCGACATGTACTTGCCGGCCCTGCCGGCAATCGGCAACGACCTGCAAGCCTCCGCGTCCACTGTGCAGCTGACCCTCACCGGCACACTGCTCGGGCTCGGACTGGGCCAACTGCTGATCGGCCCGTTCTCCGACATCGTCGGTCGGCGGATTCCGCTGATCGGCGGAACCGCCTTGCACATCGTGGCGTCGGTGGCGTGCCTCGTTGCGCCGAACGTCGCCGTGCTGGGCACGCTGCGCGCGCTGCAAGGCGTCGGCGCGGCCGCGACCATGGTCGTCGCGCTGGCCGTGGTCCGCGACCTGTTCAGCGGGCGCGCGGCGGCTACCGCGCTGTCCCGGCTGATGCTGGTGATGGGTGTGGCGCCGATCCTCGCCCCGACGCTGGGCGGTGCCATCCTGTTGGCCGGGTCGTGGCGCGGCGTGTTCGGCGCGCTGGCGATCCTCGGCACGGTCCTGCTGGTCGTCGCCATCTTCGCGCTGAAGGAGTCGCTGCCGCCGGAACGCCGCCAGGCGGCGGAGTTCCGCCCGGTACTGCGCACCTACCTGTCCCTGCTCACCGACCGTAACTTCGTGCTGCTAGCGATCGTGGCGGCGCTGGCCATGTCGGCGCTGTTCTCCTACATCGCCGGGTCGTCGTTCGTGCTGCAGGAGCAGTACGGCCTGAACCAGCAGGCGTTCGGGCTGGTCTTCGGCATCGGAGCGGTGGCGCTGATCGGTGCCTCGCAGCTCAACGTCGTGCTGCTCAACCGGTACACGCCCAGGCAGATCGTCACTGGCGCGCTGGTGGCGGCGACGCTCGCCGGCCTGGTACTCACGGCGCTGACGACCAGCGGAACCGGCGGCCTGTACGGGTTCATCATCCCGCTGTGGCTGGTGCTGGGGGCGATGGGCTTCGTGCTGCCGAACGCCCCGGCGCTCGCGCTGTCCCGGCACGGCGAGGCCGCCGGAACCGCCGCCGCGCTGCTGGGTGCCGCGCAGTTCGGCCTCGGCGCACTGATCGCGCCGCTGGTCGGTCTCCTCGGCAACGACGGACCGGCGATGGCGATCACCATGACCGGCGGCGCGGCGGTCGCCCTGCTGGCCCTCGGCGTGGTAGTCAAGCTCGGCAACGAAGCCGAGTCCGTCGCGTAATCGGGTGGCCGACCTCCGGGGCACGACATAACGGACAGGATTAACATCACGGCTGGGTGATGGAAAGCATCGCCCAGCCGTGAGGAGGAACGGATGTCGGACCTGCCGTCGGAACCGGAGAACATCGACCTGGACAAGCCCAACGCGGCCCGGGTCTACGACTATTATCTCGGCGGCGACCACAACTTCGCGATCGACCGGCAGATGGCCGAAGACGCAATCCGGATGTGGCCGGAGCTGCCGCTGATCATGCAGGCCAACCGGGGCTTCCTGCGCCGGGCCGTGCAGTACTGCGTCGGCCAGGGCATTCGCCAGTTCCTCGACCTCGGCTCGGGCATCCCCACGGTCGGCAACGTGCACGAGGTCGCCCAGCAGGAAGCGCCGGGCACTCGCGTGGTCTACGTGGACACCGACCCGGTCGCGGTCGCCTACAGCAAGAACCTGTTACGGGTCAACCCGGACGCCACCATTGTCCGCGCCGACCTGCGGGACCCGGACCAGGTGCTCGGTGCCCCGGAGGTCGCGGAGCTGCTAGACCTCAGCCAGCCGGTGGCCCTGATGATGGTCGCGGTACTGCACTTCGTCGGCGACGAGGCCCAGCCGTACAAGATCGTCTGCCGGTACCGGGACGCGCTCGCATCGGGCAGCTTCCTGATCCTCTCGCACGCCACTGACGAGGGCCGGCCCGATGTGGCACCGTCGCACGCCAACCTCTACCGGGAGCGCACGTCCACCCCGCTGACCATGCGCCCTCGCGCCGCGATCAAGTCCTTCTTCGAGGGATTCGAACTGGTGGAGCCGGGTGTCGTGCACCTTCCGCAGTGGCGGCCCGCCGCCGCGACCGATGTCGGCGAGCACCCCGAGAGGTTCACCGGCATGGCCGGGGTCGGCCGCAAGCCCTGATGCTCTAGACGCGAACGGGGCCGCGAGTCTCTTGAGCAGCTACGGCTGCCCAAATGACTCACGGCCCCGCGCACAACCGCGGGCTCACGGCCGTGGTCAGCGGCGCAGGCGCCGCTTGCGGCCGGTGATCTGGTTGTAGACGACCAGGACGATCACCGCGCCGATGATCGAGCCGATCCAGCCCGCCGGCTGGAAGGTCCGGATGCCGACCGTGAACAGACCGAACAGGAATCCGCCCACCACCGAACCCGCGATGCCGAGCAGGATCGTCCTGATCAGGCCGATGTCGTCCTTGCCCGGGACGATGGCTCGGGCAATGAATCCGGCGATCAGGCCGAACACGATCCAACCGAGGATTGTTAAGAACACCGCACTCCCCTGCTTCCCGTTCTGACCTCAGGTGCTGCCGGTCCAGGGTACGCGGCTTCCGGCCAGTTGAGCCGTTGGCTTGATCACGTGCCCCCGGAACTCGCTGAACAGCGAAAACACGGCAGCGCCCGGGTTGCGCAGTCGTTTGGCGTGGTTGCCGTGGTCGAGCCGGCCAGCGCTGGATCCGGGCGGAGTCGGCGGCACCTCGATCGACGACGACCAGGCCGAAACCTGAAAACCGTTGCGCGGCAAGCACTTCCATCGTCGCGGCGATGCCGGTCGGCGGGCACCACCGCCTGCGGCCGGGTCAGAGCCGGATGACCACGATCCCGAGGCTGACCCCGCCGGCCAAGCCCACCAACGCCACCAGATCCCCCGGCCCGCAACGCCCCAGCTGCTGCGCGACGGCCAGCTGCAACGGCAGGCTCGCCGACGCCACGTTGCCTTGCTCCCGGATCGTCACCACGAGCTTGTCGGCCGGAACCCCGGCCCGCTCGGCGAAAACATGGAGGTACGGCAGCGAAACCTGGTGCACGCACACGGCGGCGAAGTCGTGCCAACCGAGCCCGAGACGGTCCAGCGTCTCGTCCAGCACGCCGGTACCCAACCGCAGGAAGGCCGACTTCAGCCGCCCGCCGTCCATCGCGAAGTAGCTGTACTCGGGATCACGTGGATGCGCCGAACCCCCGCACGGCAGGGTGCCCACGTCCCACTGGGAGGAGTCGGCGCTGAACCCGCTGCCGAGCACCCCGGCTCGCCCCGCCGTCAGCAGCAGCGCGGCACCCGCGTCGGAAAGCGTGTATCCGGGAAACGAGCGCAGGAACGCCCCGATGTCAGGCACGTTCCACCGGATGGCCCGCGACGGCAACTCCCCGCTGACCAGCAGTACCCGCCCGTACCGACCGGCCGTGATCAGCGCATCGGCGACCTCGATGCCGTTGAGCACGCTGTTGCAGGCGTTCTTGACATCCATCACCGGACAGCGCAGTCCCAGCTTGGCGGCCACGATGTGCGCGGTCGCGGGCTCGACCATGTCCTGGCTGGCCGAGGCGAACAGCAACAGCTCGACCTCCTCGGCCGAGGTGCCGGTCTCGGCCAGCAGCTTGCGCGCCGCCGCCACGGCCAGGTCCGATGCCTGCTCCTCGTCGCCGAGCACGTGCCGGGACTCGATGCCGGTCAGTCGCTGGATGATCCCGGCGGGCGGCCGGAACGCAGCGCTCTCCGTCGCGATCCGCCGTTCGACCTCCGTCGTGCTGACCTCCCGTTCCGGCAGATGCACGGCAACTCCGGCCAAGTGCGCGTTCATGTCGTCGGTCCTCCCTAAACCCGAGCGACCGTATAACGCACCGCGCGCACCGATCCTGAGTAGAGCTACTTAACGCGCTCGCGCGAGGCCGAGATCGTCGTCACCTGCCCTTCGCGGGACTTCCGACCGGCCAGGACGACGCAGGCCATGGTGAGAATGCAGGTACCGCGAATCCCCGCACCTACGCCATTGTTGCCCCTTTGCGATGGGCGCTGCTGCGATGGGCGCTGCGCCGGTCACCACTCCACTACGGGAATCCCGAGCAGGTCCGCGGCGGTGCGCAGCCGCGGCCGGACATCGGTCCAGGCGAGCACGGTGTGGTGCGGAAAACCGCCGGCCACCAGCCCGTGCATGAAGGTTTCGGCGTCGGCGTCGAGCCGGATCGCGGCGGTGTTGCCCTGGAAACGGTTCGGCTCGGGCACCGATTCGCCGGAGGCGATCAGCAACCGCAACCCGCCCGGTGCGCCCGGCTGTTCGGCCAGCCGGGCCAGCATCACCGGCCCGGTCTTGAGCGGGAAGTCGCCGACTACGCCGATCTTGCGGTTGCAGTGCACGCTTTGGGTGGCCCGCCGCGGATCGGCGGCGAGGCTGGTCGCCGCGGACCCGCAGTGCCAGGCGCGCACCAGGTTCTGCTCGGTGTCGAGATCGACGGTGTCGACGAGGTAGGTCGTTCCCGATCCAAGCGCCTCCAGCAGCAGCATGGTGATCGCGCCGTAGACGTCGCGCTCGCACGCGGTCGGGATTCCCGCATCGGCGAGCCGGGACAGCGACGAGCAGGGACACACGCCCAACTCGGTCGGGAACTCCGGCCAGCAGCGCACGGCCAGTCCGGCCAGAGCCTCCCGCGCGGTCCACGCCCGCAGGGCTGAGGTCACCGCCGCGGCGAGCTCGACGTGCGCCGGGTCGAGCCGCCGAAGCGTCGGCCGATCCGCGATGGCCGTCCGTAGCTCCTCGTCGCGCTCAGCCTCGGTGACCGCCCTGGCGACAGTCAGCGCCTCGTCGATGGTCAGCTGCACCACCTCGATGCCGAACAACCGCCGGACCAACTCCTGGTCGTATTCGCAGGGGGTGAAGCCGGGCGGAGCGTCACCGATCAGCCCGATCCGCCTGCCGCGCAGCGTCGCCAGCGCCTGCCGCGCCTGGTTCCGGTCGGCGCGTTCCCGTTGCGCCGAAGGCAATTCCGGCGCGTCCGGCGGCGAACCCGCGAGCACCCCGGCCAGCGCCTCGCGGACGCCCTGTTCATCGGGGTCGCCGTAGAGCAAGCGCGCACGCCCACCGGCGCGGACCAGTGCGTGGCCGAAAAGATTCGCGGCGCACAGCGAATTCAGCCACAACCGGTCGCCGACCGGGCCGGGCTCGCGGAACGCCCACAGCAGCACGGGCCGATCCAGCTCGCCGTACAGGCGCTGGGCTGGCCCGGCATCCGAAAAGCTCGCGCACACGTTGATCACGACATCGGGCGCGGGATCCAGGTGCGCCGCTGCGGATTCGGCGTCCTGCGGTGTCAGCACCAGCTCGGTCGGCCCGACGACATCCGCGCCCAGCTCGGCGAGCAGTTCGCGGGCCGCGTGCGTCCGTTCCCGGGCGGCGTCGGTGGCGAAGGTCGCGCGTGCGGTGGGGATGACCGCCACCCGGGGCCTCGTCGCCATCGCCCCTACCTCGCACTCATCGCGCGGCCGACCGTCGCGGCCAGACCTCGCAGGCGTGGCACGGATTGCGTGACATCGGAACTCCCGTGATCGGGTCAACAGATGGCGAGGAAATGTAAACGACAGATGTTCGAAAGTCAACATCTATCTGTGTAAAATCAGACAGGTGACCGACGACGTCTTCCGCTACGACACCGCGCCCGCCCGACGCCGGTGGATCGTCGAGACCCTGCGCGAACAGCGATTCGTCTCCATCGCCGACCTGGCCGGAAGACTCGGCGTCTCGGACATGACGATCCGCCGCGACCTGCGCAAACTGGAGGACAGGGGCGAGGTCTCGGTGGTACGCGGCGGCGTACACCTGCCGCCCGAGGACACCGTCGGCTTCTCCGGCCGCGCGCAGGCCAACGCCCTGGCCAAGCAGCGCATCGCGACGGCCGCAACGGACCTCATCGGCCCGCAGGACACCATCGCGCTGGACGCCGGCACCACCGTTTGCGCGCTCACCGAGACGCTGCCCGCGTCGTTCACCGGCTCGGTCGTGACCCACTCGATCCCGGTCATCCAGCACTTTCTCGCGCAAGGCGGCACTCGGGTCGTGGGCCTCGGCGGCGATCTCTACCCGGTCAGCGAGGCATTCGTCGGCCCGATGACGGTGGATGCCGCCGCCCGGCTGCGGGTACGCACGTTCTTTCTCGGCGCGGCTGCCGTCGACGACCGCGGCGTCTACGTCGCCTCCGACATCGAACGCCCCACCAAACTGGCCCTGATGGACATCGCCGACCAGGTGGTCCTGCTCGTCGACGAGACCAAGTTCGCGATGTCGGCACCGGTTCTGCTTTGCTCGCTGGACCGGCTCGACGCGTTGATCACGGATCGACAGCCGCCGACCGCCGTGGCCGAACGGCTGACCGCGGCCGAAACCCGGCTGGTCGTGAGCCAAATCCCGGCAGGGGCCCAACCGCGGAAACAGGGAACGGCGTAGACTCCGCGTGTGGTCAGGAGACCTGACCACTTGTCTCGGAGGTTGATGCAGAATGTGGGAGCGGTTGTCGCCGGGTTCGGTCGCGAACCGGGTCGAGCAGCAGATCATGCAGGCCATCGACTCGGGCCGCCTCTCCCCCGGCGACCGGCTGCCACCGGAGCGCGAGTTCGCCGAACTGCTCGGGGTGAGCAGGCCGACGGTGCGCGAGGCGATCGGCGCGCTCAAGGCCCGTGGCGTCGTGCGGGTGGTGCACGGTCGCGGCGTGTTCATCGCCGAACCCGAGACCACACGCGAACTCCGCGAGGCGCTGGCCACCCGGCACCACTCGATCAGCGAGCTGTTCGCGATGCGCGAGGTGCTTGAGGTCCCCGCGGCGGGCTGGGCCGCCGAACGGCAGGATGCCGAGGCGCTGCAACGAGTCGCCGACGTGCTCAAGACCATGAAGGAGGTCGCCGATCAGGTGCCGCGCGACTTCGACCGGCTCCAGGAGCTCGACGCCGCCTTCCACCTGGCGATCGTGGAGGCCGCCGGCAACAAGTTCCTCCAGCAGACGCTCGGCGTCCTGCAGCGAATCCTGAACGAAGGCATGCAGACCACGTTGATGGTGCCGGGCCGGGTGGAAAAGTCCCGCGAGGACCACCAGCGGATCCTCGACGCCCTGCTCGCCGGCGACCCCGACGCGGCCAGGCAAGCCGCCCTGAGCCACGTGCACGCGGCCCGCGCCACCGCCCTGCAACGGCTCGAAGAACGCGCCGGAAGCCAGTCCTGACCCGCTGGCCGGGCGGCTCCGCAGTGCAAGCCGCCCGGCCGGGACGCCGTCACTTCGGCCGGATGGCCTTGACCAGGGCGGTCACGTCCTCGCCGCCCCAGCCTGCCGCCGAAGCGGCGACCAATTGCTGCAATGCCTGCGAGGTCACCGGGATCGGCTGCGACCACCTGGCGGCCGCGTCCACCGCCAGTCGCAGGTCCTTGGCCGCCAGGTCCACCGCGAAGCGGTTGCTGTGGTCGTCGGCAGCCAGGAAGCCCAGCCGCATATCGACCTGGGCCGAATGCGCGCCGGTATCGCGCAACGCCGCATCGAATGCATCGGCGGGGATTCCCGCCCGCTGCGCGAGCTGGAAGCCTTCGGCCAGCGCGGCAAGGTTGGCCATCCCCACCAGGTTGGAGATCAGCTTGAACATGGTCGCGGCCTCGACCGCACCGAGGTAGTGCACCGGTTCGCCGATCGCGGCGAGGACGGGTCGCAGCCGGTCCACCACCGCTCGCGGTCCGCCGGTGAACAGCGGGATGGTGCCGGCCTCGGCCTGGGCCGGACCCTTTCCGACCGGGCAGGCGACGAACTCGATCCCGTGCCCGGCCAACTCGTCGGCGACCGCGCGGGCCGTCGTCGGATCTATTGTGGACACGTCGACGCAGACCGCGCCGGCAGCGAGCTTCGCGGTCACCGACCGCGCCCCGCTGTAGAGGTCGAGCAGGTGGTGCGGCATCGGCACGCTGGTGAACACGATCTCCTTGTCCGCCACCGCATCCGCCGCCGACTGCGCCGCCGCCGTCCCGGCCTTCGTGCACTGCTCGACCGCGCGTGGGTTCGGGTCGAACACGGTCACCCGGTGCCCGGCCGCCCGCAGGTTCCGCGCCATCGCGCCCCCCATCCGGCCGACGCCGACGAATCCGATCGAATACTGCTTGCCGTCGCTCACTCGTCATATCCCTTTCTTTGCTGCCAGCCCGGGTCGCGCCGCAGCGAGCTCTTCAGCGTCGATGTCCCGGCCGACCGGCTCCCAGTTGATGAGCAGTGTCGTGAGCAAGCCGATCACCGGGGCCGCGGCCAGGAAGATCAGCGCGCTCAGCCCGAATGACTCGGTCATGATCGGGAAGAAGGTGAGGCCGCCGATGGAACCGATCCGCAACACCGCCTGCGCCATCCCGGTTCCCGCGCCGCGCAGGTGCGTCGGATACGACAACGTCGCCAGCGTCATCCCTTGCGCCGCCGGTCCGCCCGCATGCGTGAAGATGAACAGGCCCACCAGGAGTCCGCCCACGAGGGCGAAACCGCCTTGCAGCGACGGGCCGCTGACCCCGATGACCACCAGCAGCACCGCACTGCAGAAGAAGCCGCGCATCGCGAGCTTGCGGGAACCCCACTTCTGCGTCAGGGCCGAACCGAGCAACGCTCCCCCGACGCCGAAGATGAAGTTGAACCCCAACGGGCCAACGATCTGCAGCAGGGTGGACTTGCCGAACAATGTCGCGGTGATCGCGCTGAGGTAGAACCCGACCGCGAAATACTGCACGCTCTGCATCATCGCCACGAACGCCGCCAGGATCGTCCGCTTGCGGTAATTTCCGGTTGAACAGCACCAGGAAGTTGCGCGGGCTCGCCGTGGTCTCGGCGACCTGCACCGGCGGCGCGTCCGGCGCCACCTGGACGTCGATGCCGTAGGACTTGCGCAGGATCTCCGCCGCTGCGTGCAGGTCCCCACGACCGGCCGCCCACGACGGGCTCTCCTGCATGTACTTGTGCCGCACCAGCATCACCAGCAAAGCCGGCACCGCGCCGAAACCGACCGCGATCCGCCACAGCCAGGTGTGCGACTCCGCCGGGATCAGGAAGTAGAACGGCAGCAGCACGGCGAAGCTCGCGCCGATGGCGATGAACCACACCACCTGCCACAGGTTCACCGACCGGCCCTTGCCGCGCGTGGCGGTGTACTCGGCGATGAAGCTCAGCGCCACCGGGAAATCCAGGCCGATGCCCAGTCCCATCAGGAACCGGAAAAAGATCAGCACCGCAAGGTTGGGCGCCACCGCGCAGCCGATCGCGGCCACCACGAAGAAGATCATGTCGGCCATGAACATCTTGTAGCGGCCGATCTTGTCGGTGTAGTAGCCGCCGAACAGCGCGCCCAGCAGGGCCCCGACCATGATCGAGCCGGTGACCACGGCCTCGGTCAGCGAGCCGAACCCGAACTCCTCCTTCACATATGAGATTCCGAACGACAGGCTGGTGAAATCGTAGGCATCGATGAACACGCCGCCGAGCGCGATGATGACGATCGCCAGCGAATTGCCGCCCTTGACCCGTCCGGAGTTCACCAGCTCCACGACATCGGCGGGGGTTCTGATCACATGGGTTTGTCCGGCCACCGAGACCTCCTTGGCTCACGGCCGCTTTCCCGATCGGCTAAGCGATCAGGCCTGGTTGCTGAGGCGATGCGCCCAGCCGTCGAGTTCCTGGAGCGTAGCCGGAGCCACGTCCAGGACGAATGCATCGTCGAGATCGGACGGCGCGACGCGCTGCCGCCCCGGCAGCCGGCCCCCCGCGTCGGCGATCCGCCGCGCGAGCCGATCGAACCGGTCTGCGCCTTCGGAGTCGAAGAACTCCGGAGTCATCGTCACCACCAGGTGCCCGATGCCCTGGGGGCGGGCGTGGTGCCCGTGGGTGAACATGTCCGGCATGTCGGCCGCCGGTGTCGGCCCGACCAGACCGGCCGTGAGCATTTCCACCAGCAGCGCCAGGCCGTAGCCCTTCGCGCCGCCCAGCGGGGCGAGCATTCCGTGCAGCGCCGCCTGCGCGTCGGTGGTGGGACGGCCGTCGGCGTCGAACGCCCAGCCTTCCTCCAGCGGCTCGCCGCCGCGCGCCCGTGCGGCGATCTTGCCGCGCGCCACGGCGCTGGTGGCCAGGTCCAGCACGAGCGGGTGCGGCCGGCTCGGCACACCGGCGGCCAGCGGGCTGGTGGACAACACCGGCGTGTGCCCACCCCACGGCGGCATCACGGCCGGGCCATTGCTGAACACCAGCGACACCATGCCGGCCTCGACCGCCGGGTAGACGTATGCGCCCAGCGCACCGCAGTGCGATGAATTGCGCACCGCGACCGCGGCGATTCCGGTGTGGCCGCAACGCGTTTTCGCGGTGACCGCGGCCTCCCAGAGCTGCCAGTGCCCGAGCCCGGTGTCGCCGTCGTAGACCACCACGGCGCCCTGGTCGGAAATCTGTTTGAGCTCGGCGTCGGGGCGGCATCCCCCGGCGGCCATCCGTTCCAGGTAATACGGCAGCCGCAGCAACCCGTGCGATGCAATGCCCCACGCCTCGGCCAGCACCAGCAGCTGTGCGCAACGCTCGGCGTGCTCGGGCTGCATGCCGCTGCCGATGAGCAGATCCGCGGCCTGGCGCCGCAGTTCGCCCACGGTGCTCACGCCGCACCTCGCCGCACCCCGGCGAGCTTGCCGACCGAACACCTCGCATCGGCACCGGAGAGCACCGCGCGGATGTCGTCCACCAGCCGCGCCACGATCCGTTCCTGGCTGTCGACCGTGATCCCCGCGATGTGCGGCGTGTAGATCACCGACCCGACCTCGTCCAAGGGGCTGGGGCCGGGCGGCTCGGTGCCGCGCACGTCCAACCCGGCACCGGCGAGGTGTCCGGAACGCAGCGCCGCCGCCAGCCCGGCTTCGTCGACGACCTCGCCGCGTCCGACGTTGACCAGCACCGCACCGGGTTTCATGCGGCCGAGCAGGGCGGCGTCGAGAAGGTTCTTGGTCTCGGCCGTCGCGGGCAGGTGGACGCTGAGCACGTCGGCGCGGGCCAGCACCTCGTCGAGACCGACGGCCTCGACCCGGCCGAGTCGCGGATCCTTCGGGTCCACGTACGGGTCGTGGCCGATGATGCGCATCCCGAATCCGCGCAGCAGATTCGCCACGGCCAGCCCGGTCGCGCCCAGGCCCAGCAGCCCCCAGGTCTTGCCGGAGAGCTCCACGCCGGCCCTGCGCTCCCAGCCACCGGCCCGCACGTCGCGGTCGTGTGCGACGACCTCCCGCAGAACTCCCAACGCGAGCAACAGGGTGTGCTCGGCGACGCTGACCGCGTTGGCGCCGAGCGCGGCCGAGACCACCACGCCCGCACGGTCGGCGGCGGCGACGTCGATGTTGTCCAGGCCGACCCCGGCGCGCGCGACGATCTTCAGATCCGGGGCGGCGGACAGCAGTTCCTCGGTGACCTGCGCCCGGTTGCGCACCACGACGGCGGTGGCTTCGGAGACGGCGTCCCGCAGCATGTCCGGGTCGATCCAGGCGTCCGGGTGCCGCCGGACCTCGTGGGTGCGCGCGAGGTCGCTCAGCGCCGCACCCCAGACGTCCTCGACCACCACGATGCGATCACCCATCACACACCACCCACAGCCACGTACCGGGTCTCGGTGAATTCCTCCATGCCGATCTCGGCGCCTTCCCGGCCCAGGCCGCTCTGCTTGGTGCCGCCCATCGGCGCGAACGCCACCGAGGGCAGCGCGCTGTTGAAGCCGACGATGCCGACGTCCAGGCGCTCCCCGAGCCGGAACAGCCGCGCGGCGTCCCGGGTGTAGGCATAACCGGCCAGGCCCATCTCGGTCGCGTTGGCCAGCCGGATCGCATCGTCCATTGTGGAGAACCGGAAGATGCCCGCAGCCGGACCGAAAACCTCTTCGCGGGCCAGCGAGACGTGCGCCGGGACGTCGGTGAGCAGGGCCGGCGCGGCGAAACTGCCGGTGCCCGGCAGGCCGAACTCCCGCGTCACGCGGGTCGCACCGGCCGCGATCGCTTCCTCGACCACGGCGTTGACCGCCTTGACCCGCGCGTCGTCGATCAGCGCGGACAGGTCCGGCAGCGGATCGGCGGTGCCGGCGCCGACCGTCATCGCGTCGACGCGCTCGGCCAACCGGGAGACGAACTCGTCGTGCACGCCGTCCTGGACCAGGAACCGGTTCGCCCCGATGCAGGACTGGCCGTTGTTGCGGAATTTGGCGACCATCGCGCCGTCGACCGCGGCGTCCAGGTCGGCGTCGTCGAAGACCAGGAACGGCGCGTCGCCGCCCAATTCCAGCAACGGTCGCACGATCCGGTCACTGGCGGCGGCCATGATCCGGCGGCCGACCTCGGTGGAACCGGTGAAGCTGACGACCCGCACCGCAGGGTGCGCGAGCAGCGCCGGAGTCAGCTCGGAGGCCTTGCCGTGCACCATGTTCAGCACCCCGGCGGGCAGCCCCGCATCGGCCAGGCAACGGACGAGCTCGACCGCCGCCAGCGGCGCCTTCTCGGAGGCGCGGGCGACCACGGTGCAACCCGCCGCCAACGCCGGGGCGAGCTTGCGCGCCTGGATGGACACCGGGAAGTTCCACGGCGTCAGCGAGACCGCGACCCCGGCCGGTCGCCGGAACGTCAGGTGCCGCCGGTCGTCCTGCTCGTGCGGGAACACCTGGCCTTCCGGGCGCCGGGCCTGCTCGGCGAACCACCGGAAATACTCGGCGGAGAACCGGATCTCGCCGACCGCTTCGGGCAGTCGCTTGCCGGACTCGCGGGCCAGCAGCAGGCCGATGTCCTCGGCTCGCTCGGCGAGCAGTTCGCCGGCGGCGCGCAGCAGGTCCGCCCGGTAGCGCCCGGGTTTGCCGGCCCAGTCGGCGAAGGCGTCGGCCGCCGCGTCGGCGGCAGCGGTCGCTTCCGGCGCACCGCCGTAACCGATGCTGCCGACGACGGATCCGTCGGCCGGGTTCCGCACGTCGACACGGCGGTCCGGGTCGTGCCACCGGCCCGCGACGTAGGTGGTGGATTGTTCGGCCACAGGGCCTCTCCTCGAAGTCGGGTGGACCGGCCACGCGCGTGCCGTGGCCGGTCGGCACCTGTCCGGTTAAGCGCTCGGGTAGAGCTTGGTGAAGGTGAACTCGCGGTGGCCCAGGGATTCGGCGCAGGTCAGGCGGCCGTTGACGGTGCGGTCGATACACTCCATCAGCCGGTCACCGGCCTCCGACAGGCCGTACTCCAGGCGCAACAGCCCGCTGACGTCGACGTCGATGTGCTCGCCCATGGTGGCGACCGTCGTCGGGTTCGCGCTGATCTTGATGACCGGCTCGATCGGGTTGCCGATGACGTTGCCCTGCCCGGTGGGGAACAGGTGCACCGCGGCCCCGCCCGCCGCCATCAGGGTCACGCACTCGGCCGCCGCCGATGAGGTGTTCATGAAGGTCAGGCCGGGTTTGGTGGGCGCCTCGGCCTCCCGGATCGCGTCGACCACCGGCACCGAACCGGTCTTGGCGATGTTGCCCATCGCCTTCTCCTCGATCGTCGACAGGCCGCCGGTGATGTTGCCCTGGGTCGGCTGCGAGCCCAGCAGGTTCGCCCCGGTGGCCTCGATGGTGGCGATGTAGTCGTCGTAAATCGACTGGAACTTCTTGCGCACCTCGTCGTCCACGCAGCGCTCGGCGATCAGGTGCTCGCCCCCGGTGAGCTCGCTGGTCTCGCCGAACAGCACGGTGCCACCAGCGGCCACCCACCGGTCCACGGCCTCCGACGTGGTCGGGCAGGAGCCCAGTCCGCTGGTGGTGTCCGATTCGCCGCACTTGATCGACATCATCACTTCGTGCCGCTGCACCGGCTCGCGGTGGATCTCCGTGGCGTCCTGCAGCATCCGCTGCGCCTCCCGCGCGGCCTTCTCGATGGTGCGTAGGTCGCCGCTGCGCTCGATGGCGAAGCCCACCACCGGTTTGCCGGTCGCGGCGATGCCCTCGACGACGCGGTTGGTCCAGTTCGGCTCGATGCCGATCACCACGACCGCCGCGACATTGGGGTTGCGGCCGGTGCCGATCAGGGTCCGGAAGGTCAGTTCCAGGTCCTCGCCGAACTGTAGGCGGCCGAAGGCATGCGGCAGCGGGAGCGTGCCCGGTACGACGTGCGCGACTGCTTCGGCGGCGGCGTTGGACAGGTCGTCAACCGGCAGGATCACGACGTGGTTGCGGATCCCGACCGCCCCGTTCGGGCGGCGGAAGCCGGTCAGACCGCGCGACTGGTGGCCCATCGAGCACTCCTCACGTTGTGGACGTGGACGTAGTCGCCCACGGCGATCTGCTTGGTGGTCGTCCCGACCCGAATGCCGTACTTGACCAGGTCGGCGCCCTCGGCCAGTTCGACGACGGCGAACTTGTGCCCCAGCGGCACCTCGTCCTTGATCACGAACTCGCATCGGCGGCCGTTGGCCAGCACCGCGCCCTGCACCGCGCCCGGCTGCAGGTCCTGCACGGCGACGGCCACCGAGTCGCCCTCGTCGTGCAGCAGGAACTGCGGCGGCCCGGCGGCCGCCCCACCCTTGCTCATGGCAAACCTCCTCGTTGCGACCTGAGGTCTGACCTCTGGTCTTGGCGAGAGAAGGTAGCCGACGGATCGACGCCCTGTAAACCCTTCGCGAAGTTCTCCGCCGCGGGAACGATTCAGCTTGTGCGCCACGGGAAGGACGACGATTCGCAACCTTGCGGCCGCTCAATAACGCGAGGCCTGCACCGTCGCGTCAGAGACCGTTTCACAAGTGGTTAGCGTCGCGGTGCGGGTGGCAAAACCTCAGACGCCGCCTGGGCTCCGGGATCCCCGACTTATTTTTGCCCCAGCTCCGCACCGGGACCGCCGATTTCGCGAGTAACTGTAGCCGGTGGCGGCGGTGGGGTCGGGTAGTCCTGTTTCGGCAGGTCACGGGCAGTGTGGGCACCGTCCACTCTGGCCATACGGTGTGGGTGTGGGTGCGATAAATACCCACAAGATCAACACCGGTGCTCGATAGCCCGCCGCCGTCCGTCTACGGTCGCCGTTAGTGCCCACGTGTGCGCGTCTGAGTCGAGAGGGACCGGACGAGCATGGGCACGTGCTACCTGATGAAGGGCCGCGAGAACGCGGCCAAGCCTTACCGCGCTGAGTGGTACGACTTCTTCAGCAAGCCCGGCAAGCGCAAGATCGGCGGCACCAAGACGTTCGCCACCCTGCGCGAGGGCAACCGCTGGTGGCAGGACATGGAGCGCGAGAACGCCGCGTACTTCCGCGGCGAGGCTCGGGTGCGATCCTGCAAGTTCGGCCCGTTCGCCACAGCGTGGGCCGATGATCTCGCCTACTCGGAGAACACGAACAAGTCGTACCGCAGCAACGTCCGCGCCCTGATCAAGCACTTCGGAGAAGAGACCCCGGTCGCCGCGATCACAGCGGCGGACGTGCGGGCGATGAAAGCCGACCTCAAGCGGCGGGGCCGATCCGACGGCACGATCCGGGTCCGGCTGGTGGTGCTGAACAAGCTCATGCAGGCGGCGATCGTCGAGGGGCTGCGCAGCGACGACCCCACGCAGGGTGTGGAACGGCCCGCCGAGGTGCGGCACCGGGCCCGGATCGTCACGCTCGACGAGATCCTGCAGGTCGTCGAGAAGCTCGACGAGCGAGGGCACGACATGACGTGGTCGTGAATCCGCGCCGGGGTGATCGTGCTCGTCGTCGTGTGGGTGGCGTGGTTGACGTGGCAGCTCGCCGCACGGCAGCACGACGCCGCCGAGCAAGCCGGGCGCGCGACGCTGGCCGAGCAGCAAGCCGTCGACAACGCCGAGGACGCCCGGCAGGTCGCCGACCCGCTCGCGGAACTCTGCGCCACCGACCCGAGCATCGCGGCCCGAGTCGGCGATGCGTGCCGCAAGGCCGTCGAGGTACAACGCCAACCCGACCCCACCCCGGCCCGGCCCCGACGGCGCCACCTACGACGGCCTCGCCTGCGTCCGCGAGGAACCCACGCCCACCACCACAACCAGACCCACGACCAGGCCGAGCGACGCGCCCGGTCTGATCCCGACACCCGAGGGGGCCCGTGATCTGGGGTATCGACATTCCCCGGTATCAGGCCGGAATCGACTTGCACCGCGCCAAGCGCGAGGGCATCGACTTCGCGATCATCAAGGCCAGTCAAGGCACGCGCGTCGATCCGCAATTTCGCCGCCACCTCGACCAGGCGCGCGCCGCTGGCCTGCTGCACGCCGTCTACCACTACCAAGAGGGTGACATCGGCGCCGCAGCGCAGGCCGAGCACATCATGCGCACGGTGCCCCGTGAGGTCGGGGTGATCCTCGATGTCGAGGCCGGCGGTGGGAACGCCGCGCTCGCCCGCGATATCACGCACCGGCTCAACGCGGCCGGGTGGCGAACTCCGTTGCTGTACCTGCCCGAGTGGTATCGGCGGCAGATCGGCCGCCCGGACCTGCGTGGACTGCCGCCCCTTTGGTACAGCCGCTATCCGAACAGTCGGGCCGGAGCCCCCGCCGACGTCTACGCCCGCAACCGCGGATGGCTCGACGGCTTGTGGGGCGGCTACGGCGGGCTACCGGTCGCGGTCCTGCAGTACAGCGACGAGGGACGGGTCGCCGGGCGTTCGCCCGTGGACTGCAACGCATTCCGCGGTTCCAGAGACGAACTCGCCGCGCTACTCGGCGGCGGGTCGCCCACGTTCGCAGCACAGGAGGTAGACGACTTGCAACCCGATGAACGCGCCGCGCTGTTCAGCATTCAGAACGAGCTGCTCGGCCCCCGCGGACCGCAAGGACAGATTCAGGGATGGCCGACCGCCCTCGGCCGCCGAACCGTCGTCGCCATGCTCGTGGAGATGTTCAACACCTGGCAGCCCGCCCGACGGCCGCCGGGTGTGGATCACGACGTGTGGCCGATCGACCTGCTCGCCGACGGCAACGCCGCAACGTTCCGCAACGAGGGCAAACTCGGCTCAATCGAGCAGCGCCTCGCCGCGCTTGACGCGACCGCGAACAAGCTCGCCGAACTCCTGGCCACCGACCACGACCTCGACCCCGAGGGGATCAAGGCCGCGGTGCACGACGCCGTCGCGACCGCCCTGCAGCAGAACACCGTCACCGTCGAGGTGCACGGGCGAACTCCCGCCGACCCGGCCAACGCCGACGCCGGGGCGGTCGTTGTCGGTGAGGTCCGCGACCAGATGCCGACCGAGGGGGCGTCGTGAGCGAACCCGCACACCGAGCCCAACCGGCGGGCTTGCCGACGCAGACCGAACCGGCCGCGATCGCCGAGGTGGTGCGCGTCATCTTGGTCGCCCTCGTCGGCGCCGGGTGGCTCGCCCTCGACGACGCGACCCTCGCCTCGATCGTGTCCGTCGTGGGTGTGCTGGCCTCGGTCGCGTTGACCTGGTGGACGCGCCGGAAGGTGACCAGCCTCGCCCGGCCCCGTGCCACCGACGGCACCCCGCTCGTGCCCGCCGCGCCACCGACCCGGCCCGGCGAGTAGCCCCCTGAATGGCCCGGTTCGCTACCGCCGGGCACCGAAACGCCCCCGCCTGCACTCCCGGTTGTGTGCCCGCAACCGGACGCGGGCGGGGGCGTTTCGTCATGTTCACGGGCAGGTCGTCGACCTGCAGCTCGTCACGCTGCGCTCGCGCCGGCCAGCGCGGAACGTGACCGGCGTCGAGCGGCTCATTCGCCCGTGGCCTCGGGGTACAGGTCGCGCCACGTCACCGAGGCGGGCCGGTCGGCAGTGCGGAGGAACTCGACGAGCACCTCGGCGAACCGCTCGACAGGCAGGCCGGAACCGGGCGGAAAGTCATCGTCGTCGAACTCGCAGCCTTCCGAGGCGGGATCGCCCTCGGGGTATGCCTTGCCGCGGGTGGCGTCTTGGTAGGAGAGGTAGCCGAACCCGTCGACGATGGCGGCGAACACGTCGTGATCGGGAAAGTTCGTTTCCGCGTCCCACAGCGGGCGGCCGTTGTGCACCAGCCGGGCCGAGTCCGCTTGTGGGTCGGCGAGCTGCTTGACGAACCCGGCGACTTCGTCCGGGGTGTTCAGGGTCGCGTTCAGACCTTGATACGAGCCGTCGAGGCCGATCACTGCCCAACCTGCCGTGATGCTCATTCCTTCACCTTCCGCCCGACGTAGCGGCGCCCGTCCGGGCTCGATCCGTCCTTCACTGTCAGTTTCCACCCTTCCGGCAGGAACCTCGAAAGCCACTGGTCGCAGGTGTTCGGCCACTGCTGATCTTTCGGGGTCGTGCCGCACACCGGGCGATTGATCTCGATCTCGGCCTCGGTGATGTTCTGGTCGATCATCCGGGCGACGAACTGCGTCTCGACGTGGCGGGCAATCGCCGGTTCCGCGTTGACGTGGCCGCGCGTGAGCCCGTGCTCGACGGCGAGCTGCCGAGTGGCCTCGTAGTACTCGCCGCCCTTGCCGCTTTCCAGCTTCACCGTGTCGCCGTCGCTGTTGATCCACCGGCCGTGCGTCTTACCCGGCTGCGGCGGGCACGGTAGGTCCGAGCGGGCCGGGGCCGACGGCGCCGAGCCGGATGCCGCCGAGCTGGTCGCGGGCGAAGCGGGGGCCGCCGTGGCGCTCGGCGGGGCGCCCGAGGGAATCCCGTTTCGTTCCCGGTAGGCGTCGAGCTGCGCCTCGATCGCCTGCACCTGTTGACGCACCGTCGCGAGTTCCTGCGGCACGGCCTGCTGGGCTTGCGCGGCGGCGAGCACCTCGTCGTCGGCCGCGCCCTGCAGCGCCGTCGCGAGGTGCTCGTTTCCCTCTTCGCACCGCTCGATCGCTTCGGTGAGGGCACCGGCCGCCGCCTTGATCTTGCTCACCGCGGTCGCGATCGCCTGGCCGAGCTGTTCCACTGCGGATGCCAACGGCGCCCCCTCGAACGGGCGGACAGTGACGAGCGCCGATCATGCCCGTCACCCCCGACACCCGCCGGTACGCACCTGCGGAACCGCTACCTCGACGTTCGCGCGGTGCCTCGGCGGCTCTCCGCCCACTCGCGGGTGACCTCGGACATCTTCCGTTTCCACCGGTCCTCGGGCGCCTCGGCGGCGAGCTCATCCCACACGCGGGCGTTGGCGCGGGCGAATACGTCGATCGCCTCGGCCAACGCGGTTGCCCACGCCGGGGTGTCGCGCACCCACGCCTCGGCGGTGGCGGGCGTGTGCCCGTCGGCGATCAGCCGGTACACCAGCACGCACGGGTCGATGAACGCGGCGCCTCGTGTGGGCCACGCCCAGTCGATCAGGTGCGCCGTCCCCGAGCTGTCGATCAGCACGTTCGCCGGGTTGTAGTCGGTGTGCAGCAGCGTCGAGCCGGTGAGCATCTCAAGCTCGGCCGGGTCGTCGACGTACTTGCGCCACCGCTTCTCCGGCCGCTTGACCTCCGGCAGGTCCGGGCAGGTGATGGTGCCGAGCCGCTGCATCATCTCGACGACGGCCGGAAGATCAGGCGAACCGGGACGGTAGTCGGCGTGGCGCCCCTCAATCCACTCGAAGCCGAGCAGATCCCACCCGTCAGCCTCGACCCACCACAGCAGGCGCGGCGACACCGCCCCCACGAACGGCGCGATGACCGCTTCGCGCGCCTGCGTCATGATGCCTACGTGATCGGTACGGAGCCCCTTGACGAACACCCGTCCCCCGGAGCTGTCCAGCAGCAGCGCGACCGCCGAATGCTTCCCGGCCGACACCGTCCGCGCCGACCGCACCGGGCCGGTCCGCGATTCGATGACCTCGCGAACGTGCGGGGACACGTCTTGCCAGTCGACGCGAGCTAGCGCCATGCGTTCTGTTCCCTTGCTTCTGTGGTTGCCCGTCGGCGGAGAGGCTAACGAGACGACCGAACGGGCCTGCACACGGCGCGGCGTGCAGACCCGTTCGGGTGGCGGCGTTGTCGATCAGTACGGATTGTCATCACTTGAGGTGCACGAGCACCTGTTCGACTCAGAAAGCACGTCCAGATTCGGGACGAACTCGATCTCTTCCGGCTCCTTTGACGGAGGTTCGAGCGTCACCAGGACGGCGGGCATAGGGTTCACCTCCCTCCCTGCTGGCAGTAGCTAGCCAAGGGCGCGTTTGCCTCTTGGTAGCGCTTCGCGAGCGGCCTGCAGACCCCACACGAGCCCTGCAGGGCACACCCCGAACACCCGCCGGTGCGAAGCATCAACTTGTCCGCAATCGGCGGGAGCTGTGAGAGCCCCTCGATTCCTTCGGCGATCAGGTCGACCTGCTCGTCTCGGCCGACTTTGCAGATCGACGCCCGGCCGAACGGGTCGGCGTGGAAGTGGGTTACCCCGGCGTTGCACCCGGTGAAGGGCGTGCGGGCGCGCAGGTGCTCGGTTGACTGCGACGTCAGGCTCTCCGGCCCGCTGTGGATTGTCGGCGAGATGTTGCTGTAGACGTGGTGGTCGTCGCCGAACCCGTCGGCGAGCGCCCGCATTTCGGCTTCCTCGTGCTTGTTGTCCTCGACCACGATCACGTTGAACCGCAACGGCAAACCCGCTTCGCGGGCGGCGGCGAGGCCACGCCGGAACAGCTTGAACGTTCCGCGGCGCTGCGTCACGCCGTCGTAAGTGGCTTCCGTGGCGCCGTAGATGCTCACGACGACCCGGTAGGGCAGGTAGCGCGTGAGCAGGTCGAGAATCGTCGAGTTGTGCAGGCGCGAGCCGTTCGTGCTGATCGTGAGCATCATCCCGAGCTCGTAGGCCAAGGCGTAGACCTCAAGGAACAGCGGGTCGATCAGCGGTTCGCCGCCGGTGAGCTGCAGCCACAAGACCCCGGCGTCACGCATGATGCGGAGCAGCCGCGCCCGGTCCTGCCATCCGAGCCCCTCGAACCGCTTCTTGCGAGGTAGCAGAACGGGCAATCGTAGTTGCACCCGAGGTTCAACTCGTAGGACGCGCGGGCGTAGCCGTAGGGCGAGGGCTGCCGGACGAGCACCGTCTCGCCCGTCCGGCGCTCGTTCAGGTCGAGCGCCCACGCCCGGTGGGCGGCGTCGACCAGCCACGAGGGGCACGGCTGGTCGACGCGGGTCTGCTGCAGTTCCCGGTACTTGCTCGTCGGAATCTTGAGCCCCTGCTGTCTTCCCGGCCGCAACAGCAGGTGATGATCAAGAAACGGGGATGCGATCAGTTCGTGCACGCTGTTCCTCCCTATCGTGTCTCCACCGCGGGCCTTCCCTCAGATTCGGGACAAGCCATCGAGCGCAGCGCGAAGAACCTCGCGGGACCTCGCAGTACGGGTGAACGCGACCGCGCTCGCGGCGCGGCGTTCGGCATCGAGCGCTTTCTCATCCGCCAGTGACGGAGTGGTCGGGCTGGGCTCAGCGGGCACGACAGGGGTGAACCAGTTGCGGCAGGGTTCCTCGAACAGATCGCCCGACAATGTCACCTTGAACCCGGCGCCAACGAACCCGCGACGATGTTTCCCTGTCATCACTGCGATTTCCCTCCGTGCGATCGCGCTTCTCGTGGTCGCTGAGCTGGTTCGGCGGGCACCCAGCCGCCCGGTGGTTCGAACGTTCGCCACTGCAGTACGAGGTCGGTTGGCGGTTCCGGCCGCGGTAACGGGCTCGGCATCAGCTCGCCGTTTTGCTCGGGCTCCCCGAGGGGCGCATCGTCACGCCCGCCTCAACAAGCGCGGTGCGCATCGTCGAGTAGGACACGTGAAACTTGCGGGCCAGCTCCCGGATCGACGGGTCTTTTCCGTTGTCGTACAAGCGAACTACGCGGTCACGAGTCTCGCCCGAGATCAAACGCGGCACTAAATGATTCCTTTCCGAATGAGCAGAGCTCGAAGTTTCTTCTCAGAGATGCCGAGGGCAATTTCGAAGCACTCGCCGCAGACTGGGAACCCGCCCACGGGATCGCTCAGCGGACCCCACGCGAGGTGACAGCACAGCGTTTGAGCCACGCTGCGACCGTCGAGCGTGCTGCGGATCGCGTCCGGCTCGACCAGGTGCGAAGCCTCGTCGCCGATCATCGCGAGGCCGTAGGAGTACGCGCGGCCGGACTCGGCTGCTGGGGGCTCCCGTTGTGGGGCACCGACGGGCGGCAGCTTCGCCGCGAGCTCGTCGGGCAGGTCGGGCGCAGGCTCGGCTGCGTCGGCGGCACGGTCGGCGCGGCCACAGCGAGCACCGCCTCGGTGCACAGGCTTGTGCAGCCGGTTCCGTCGTCCGTTGGCGAGGCCGCGCGCGATCACCCACCAGTCGGACAGGTGTTCAGCGACCGACCCGTGCCGCCGCGGGGCGATTGAGCCGGCCGCGCAGGCGACCGCGACCAGCGCGAGCGGCCCCATCCCCTCGGTGTCGCCGCCCTCCCCGCCGTTTACGGCCTGTGGCTCAGGGGCTACGTTGGGTGCTGCTCTTACAACCAGTGAGAGACTCTCAAAGCATGTGTGAGACTCGCAAGACGGCACCATTGGTACTATCAGGTGACGAGCCCTCGCGGGCCGTGCACTGGCTGCGGCTGATCTAGCTCTAAGGTGGCCACATGACGACCGCGACGCCCCGCGCACGTGCGCTAGCGAAAGAACTGCGCGCCGCCCGCAAGGCTGCGCAGCTATCGATGCGCCAAGTCGGCGAAAAGCTCGGTTAATCCGAAAACAAGGTGAGCCGCTGCGAGTTGGCCAAATTCACGCCTAACGAAGCGGACCTTTCGGCAATACTGGCGATCGTTGGCGTCATAGGCGAAGATCGCGAACGGCTTCTCAAGCTCGCTCGCGATATCGACCAGCCTGCATGGTGGGAAGTTGGACTAGAACTGACCACGCAGAACACCGCGCTCATTGACGCGGAGCAACGAGCCCGGCGGATCACCAATGCGACAACGATGCTCGTTCCGGGGCTGCTGCAAACGCGGGGCTACACGCGCGCATTGCTGCCGAAACTCGGCGTGCAAGCCTACCAGATTGAGCGGTACGTCAACGTGCGTCAGGTTCGGCAGGGCATCCTGACTCAGTCGGACCCGGTCGAGCTGATCGCGTACTTCGACGAGGCTGCGTTCGCGCGAAGCGTCGGCGGCCCGTCGGTCATGGCCGAGCAGTTGCGACACCTCGCGTCAGCAGCAGAGCGGGCGAACATCACGCCTCGCGTGATCCCGTTCTCGGCTGGTGCACATACGGTGATGTCGGGCGGGTTCTCGGTGATCGAGTTCATCCGAGACTCGCCGGTCGCACATGTAGAACAGCGCCACTCGGGCGCATTCCTCTCCGAAAAGGAGGACGTACAACCATTTCTTGACGCGATCGAAATACTCGACGAGGTCGCCTTAAATCAAGACGACTCGCTTGAGGTCATTGAGTCCTATGTGGCCAAGCATGAGAGTCAGGAGTGAAATGCAGTTCGACAACTGGCGAAAGAGTTCGCGCAGTGAGGTGATCTCAGAGAAATGGGGGCGGGGTGCGGGAGGCTTGTGAGCAGGGGGTTGTGGAGACAGGACGTGGGGTCCTGGTAGAAGAAGGTCTCGCTACAAGATCGTCTTCGTTACCAAGGACCCCACGTGATTACCTATACTGCCACGCTCGATGTCGACGACGAACTCACCCACTACCTGTCGCGGCTGCTGGCCGCCGAACGCCGCCGGCGCCTCACCCCGCGCGGGCGACGGGCGTTGACCCCGTTCAAACAGGCGGTTCTGGGGCTGCGGTGGTTCCTCGACCGCACCCCGATCCCGAAACTGGCCAGGGACAACAACATCGGCCGCGCCACCGGGTACCGCTATATCGACGAGGTCATCGACGTCCTCGCTGATCAGGCCCCTGATCTGCACGAAGCACTCGAAGACGCCGCCGGGCAGGGGGCGGCCTACGTCATGGTGGACGGCAAACTGTTCAGCACCGACCGCCTCGGCGAAACCACCGAGAACAAAAACGGCATCCTCATCGACCGGTGGTTTTCCGGCAAACACCACACCCAGGGCGGCAACGTCCTGATGATCACCGACCCCACCGGATTCCCACTGTGGACCTCACCGGTGGAACCCGGCAGCGTCCACGACAGCACCAGCGCCCAAGAGCACGTCCTGGGCGCCCTGTACTGGGCCTATTCCGAACTCGACCTACCGACCCTGGGCGACGGCGGATTCCAGGGCTCCGGCATCGGGGTGTTCACCCCGATCAAACACAGCAAAAGCGCCCCCAAGGGCTGCCCACTGGATATCGACAACAAAACCTACAACGCCCTGCTCAGAGGCCTACGCGCACTCTGCGAACGCGGCTTCGCCCTGCTCACCCAACGCTGGCGCACCCTCCAACACATCACCGCCAGCCCCCGCAAGATCACCACCATCGTCCAAGCCGCGCTCACCCTCACCCGCCACGAACACGGCAAAATCCACTGAGATCACCTCAAGTGAAAAGGAAAATTGCGTAGAGATCGGCGGGGCGCCTGGTTTCGCGGGCGTTCGGGACACCAAGGACCGGGCTAGCGGCACGTTGGTGTTCGACATGACCGCGTGGGGCCACTTCCTGAGCGGAGTCAAGGCCGACCGGTTCGACACCCCGCAGGGCTGACTGCACGAAAAAGCGCCGTACCCCGATAAGCCTAGTACCGGGGTGCGGGCGCTTCCTTATGCACGGGTTCGGCCGACCCGGCAGTGATCCTACCTAGCCCCGCCCGGAGGTCGAGCGGACTCGCCGAACAGGACGAGTGAGCGCCTACCGCATCGCGTGAGGGCCTCTCAGTCAACGTGTGGCCCTGAGAAGCTCGGACACTGGCCGCGATGCAACGAGCCCACACTGCGCCTGCGTGGCGACCATCCGGGCGGCGGCGAGCGACGGGTCGACACTTCCCACCGGTGCTGCACCTGCACCCTGGCACGACCGCCGCCGGGAGCCTGCGGGTGTGTGTGCAGGTGTGGGTATAGGGGTGCGTGAGCTGGCCGGTAAGGGGGGTGTCAGTGAACGCCAGTGATAGGCTAGTGCTGCTCGTAACGCCTGGTGAGGGCGCTACGAGCAGCATTTCACCTAGTCACCGCGCCGCGTGTTCATTAACGCGCGAAATCGCCACGGACCCGCGGCGCCGGACAGACACTGTCCGCAATGGACATTCAGGCGGCGCGGCGGGGACTAATTCTGGTTGGGAGTCCACGTTGCAGGTCCGGTCCGCGAACACGCCTCGGGGAGCGAGGTTTCACGCGAGGTCCCCGATGTCAACGGGATCAGGGCCCCGACTCCCGCCTCGGCTCGGCAGCCCGGGCACGGTTCAGCAGGCTTTGCACGCCGGCCACGATGTCGGCATCGTGATCGGCGAGCCAGGTCAACGTAGCGTGGTCCCGGCTGTCCAGGTCCACGCCGTCGAGCGGGGCCCGCAACAGCGCCAGGTTCGCCGCGGTTCGGCGGGTCCGGGCTTGCTGCTCGGCGCGCACTTCATCCCGCACCCAAGGGTGATTCGCGATCTGGATCAGCCGACGCGCGTTCGAGTCGGCCAACCCCGGACCTAGCGAGTTCTTCACGACACCGTCCATGGCAGCGGCTCCCCGCCTGCGTCAATGGGACCTTTGTTTTGGCATACCACCGCAGCGGGACAGCTGAAGAGACCAAAGTCCCAGCGGCCCGGCGATTGCCCCCGTGACCCTTCTCGCTCCGCCGCGTCGTTGACCATTCCCCGGACCGGGAAGATCCAGAACGCCGCTGTTCACGGCGCTCCCGCCCCGACCAAGGACTACCCGTGTGAGTGATGTTCGGGGACGATGAACATCCGTTGCAGCGCTTAGACTTCCGCCCCGTGACTGCAGTACCGCACACCTCGACCGAGGCAGCCCTGCGAGACGCGGTGGACACAGCACTGATCGACTTGCTCACCGCGCAGCACCGTCCCGCCGACCGCGCCCACCAGGAGCTGACCCGTGCGGTCGGCCTCCTCGACCAGCACCCGCACATCGAGATCTCCGCCGAGACGGCGAGCGCAGTACGCACCGCAGCCGACTGCCTTGCCCAGGGCGACCGCGAAGACGCCCGCACCGCCCTGGTCACCGCCCACAGCGGGCTGGCCGCTCCTGGTTCCCGTCTCAACTCCCGCCATACCGGCTGAACGCCGCGTTCTGAAACGCTTACCCGCCAAGAGCTTCGGCACAGGTCATTTGACTCTGCCCGCGTCCGGCGGCTGCTGGCACCGTGACGGTTGCGCACCCCGTGCGTGGGCTGGCGAGGAGTGGGCATGCGACGATTTCCTCCGGTTTTCGATCTCGTACCCGACCAGGTGGCGCAGGTCATCCGGTTGGCCGGACTGGCCCCGTCGGCGCACAACAGCCAGCCGTGGCGGTTCCGGGTGCTGCCGCACGTCATCGAGGTGCACGCGGACCCGGCCCGGCGGTCGCCGACCGGCCCCAATGACCGCGAACTGCGCCTGGCCTGCGGCGCGGCGCTGCTCAACCTCCGGCTCGCGTTGGCGCATGCCGGTGTGCGGCCGGTGGTGACGTTGTTGCCGCGCCTGTCGCCCCCGACGCTGCTGGCGGAGGTCCGCAGCGGTGGACACCAACGACCCGACGCCGAACAAGTCGCGCTGTACGAGGCCATTCCGAATCGCCGCACGCATCGGCGGCAGTTCTGCTCGGCATCGGTTCCGTTCGCGCAACAGCAGGACCTGATGCGCGCGGCGCGGACCGAGAACGCCTGGCTGCATCTCGTCCAGCCGAGCGAGCGCGGCACCTTGGAAGGTCTGGCGCACCTCGCCCACCTCGAACTGGCGGTGTGCCGATTCCGCGCCGATTCCACCGCACTTACCGCGCGCGCCGCCTTTGACGACGAACCGGTGCCGGCGACCGAGTTCGAACCCGACCCGCTTTTGGCCGTGTTGTGCACGGCGGGCAACAGCCCGAAGAACGACCTGCAGGCCGGGCAGGCGTGGCAACGCGTGTGGCTGACCGCCACCGCGCGCGGACTGGTCGCCGCGACGCTGCCGGAAATCGTGGCAGCACCGGGGATCCGCGACGGCCTTAGTCGACTGCTCGGCGACGAGGCCCACCCCCAGGCGTTGCTGCGGATCGGTTACGGCGCGCCGTCCCCTTCGGCGCCGCGGCGGGACCCCGCCGAACTGCTCATCGACGCGGTCCCGACCAACGACCATTCGTGAATCATCACTGTGGAACGGCCTCCCCCCTCGGCCTTGCCTCGCGGTGGGGCCCCTGCCGAAGGCGGTCCGCCAGTTCGTCCAAGAACCAGTTCAGCACCGACTCCGCCACCTCTACGTCGGCGGTCGCGCCCCTCCCCAGGGCCTCTTTGCGCGCCCGCCCGGCAATGTGAATCTCCTCGCACAATTGCTCATACGGGAGGTCACTGCACCTCGTGATCAGATCCATTCCAGACCACTCCCGTGGTCAATCGAGCGACCGGCGACTCGCGATGTGGCGTGTCCCCGACCTCTCGCCCCCATTATTTGATCCCTCGAACCGAGTCGAGGAAGCCAGCCGATCGGCTCTTTCGTGCGCACGTGACACAACAGTAACTCCCAACGCCAATGATTACCCTCACCCACACGGGCAACGTTGGAAATTTTCCGTTTTTTGTGAGATCAATCGAACAGACGCGCGGTGTGCCCTCAGCAACGAGGCCGGTCGTGCCGAATAGTCTGCCGAGGCTTTTAACCATCACAGGCAGCTCAACAGGGAGTCACGAGCATGACCATCGGGATCACCGCAACGTCCGGGCTTCACATCAGCGACGAGTTTTCCCCGTTGCTGCAACGATTGGCCGACCTCGGCCCACTGCTGGCCGAGAACGCCGACAGAAGCGACGAAACCGGGCAGTTGCCCGAAAAAGTCATACAGGCCCTGCGCGAATCCGGTGTGCTCAAGATCGGCATTCCGCGCGAACTGGGCGGCTACGAGTTCTCGCCCCGCCAGCAGATCGAGACGATCACCCAGCTGTCCTACCTCGATGCCTCTGCGGCGTGGGTTTGCATGGTGCTGCAGATGGTCACCGGCACGACCGCCGCGTACCTGGGCGGTACCTCCGTGCGGGACCTGTTCCCCGATGTCGCCGGCGACCGGTTTGCGGTGATTGCCGGGCAGGGCACCAAACCCGGCACCGCGATACGGGTGGACGGCGGTTACCGGCTCAGCGGCCATTGGCAGTTCGCCTCCGGCATCGCGCTGGCCAGCCACCTCCATTCGGCGGCCTGGTGCGAGGAAACCGGGCAGGCACTGATCTGCACCTTCCCCAGGGAGCAGGCGACGCTGATCGACAACTGGGATGTGCTGGGGCTGCGGTCCACCGCCAGCATCGATTACACCTGCGACGACGTGTTCATCCCCGACACGCACGTCTTCGAGGCCGCCACCATGCGGGCGCACCATGGCGGCGCGCTCTACCGCATCGGTTTGGCGAATATGTCTGGGATCTCGCACACCGGCTGGGCGATCGGGGTCGGCCGCCGGCTGCTGGACGAGCTCAAGGCACTGGCCGCCAAGAAGACCGGAAGCCCGAACGCCTCGATCGACACCCAGCAGTTCTTCGCCGACTACGCGAACGCGGAGAGCAAGCTGCGTTCCGCGCAGGCTTGGGCGCTAGAAGTCTGGGGCGCCATCGAGGCGACGCTGGAACGCGGCGAACCGCTCGACACCGAGCAGGAAACCCTGGCCCGGCTGACGCTGAACAACGCGACCTCCTCCGCTCACGAGGTTGGCCGACTGGCCTACAAGTGGGCGGGCACTTCGGCGCTGCGGCGCGGGGTGATCCAGCGGTTCTTCCGGGACCTGCACGCGGGCACCCAGCACATCACCTCCGGCCCCGGCGTGCTGCAGAACTGCGGCAAGTGGCTCAGCGGCCTGGCCCCGGACGCGCGGTGGAGCTTCCTCGGCCTGGAGTCCTGACCGCCGAAGCGGGAGCGGCTCGCGCCCGCTCCCGCTTTCGTCCACTTGCGACGGTCAACGTCACCATATCCGCGCTGCCAACGGAATTCGGGCAAGTGCCTTCGCCCTGCGCCGAGCGCGCGTCACCGAGCCAAGAGCGTGGCCGGCGAAAACCAGCTTCGGCGGCCACCCGAATCAGCCCAGCTCGTGGAGCCGCTCTCGGTACTCGTCGGGGCTGAGCTCGCCCCGGGCGAAGCGCTCAGCCAGGATTTCCCTCGCCCGCTCCACGGCGGAGGGCTGCCGCGGCCGGCCGCGCACGGCCAGCCAGATCACCGTGGCGACCAACGCGACTACCACCAGCACGAAGAACAATCCGATCGGCCAGCCCGGTCCCCAGGGCGGTCCGTGCCAGCCGGGATTCGGGCCCCACTGCGTCAAGAACTCGGTCAACATCACTGCTACCTCCGAAGCTGCGTCCACTTACCGCTCCAGCTTCGGTCCGGCGGGCGTCGATGTCGTCGGTCGGCGAGCGACAGTTGCACTACCGCGCTCGACGTATGCGGCGTACGCAACGCTCAGCACTCACGACCGATCACCCTACCCACCTGGTGCCGGACACTCGTAGCGCAAGCTGGCCGCAGCGGCGTGCATCGGCTGCGCGAAAGTGTGTGTTCGAACCCCCACGGCGCCGGGTACGAGGTTGCGTGGCGGGATCTTCGTGACACGTGCCGATGAGCGCCATCGACCACGGATCGGGTGTTGACGCGGCTCCAGCCCGGCAGCCACCATTGCGCCATGCGCAGACTGGTGCGCATAGAGCAACAGCTTTGACGGTCGCGGCGCGCCCGCGGCCGGGCCCCGGGAAGCCGCCGGCATCCAGGTAGGGAGTTGCTGATGAGGGTCCTGCTCGCCGACGCGTTCCCGGCCGCACGCCTGGCGGAACTGGCCGAACACGGCCACGACTGCACCTACCAACCGGACACCACCACCGATCAGCTCGCCGACCGGCTCGCCGGGTGCGAGGTTCTAATCGTCCGCAGCACCCGCGTCCCAGCCGAGGCCCTCGCCGGCGCTGATGAGCTGCGCCTGGTCGTGCGGGCCGGATCCGGAACCAACACGATCGACTGCGAAGCCGCGTCCAAGCGTGGCATCCGCGTCTGCAACGTGCCCGGGCGCAATGCGGTAGCGGTCGCCGAACTCGCCTTCGCCTTGTTGCTCGCGCTGGATCGCAACATCTGCGACAACGTCGCCGATCTGCGTGCCGGACGCTGGGACAAGAAGCGCTACTCACGGGCGCGGGGAGTCCTCGGCCGCCGGGTCGGTGTCATCGGGCTGGGCCACGTCGGGCTCGCGTTCGCCGAGCGCGCCACGGCATTCGGCATGGCGGTGTACGCGGTCGCCAAGCCGGGGCGTGCGCCGGAGACGCTGGCGCGCGCCCGGGCGATCGGCGTGCACTTCGTCAACGACTTGGACGAACTCGCGGGGATCTGCGATGTCCTGTCCCTGCACGTGCCGGCGACCGACGCGACGCGGCACCTGATCAACGCCGACCTGCTCGCCCGCATGCAGCCGGGCACGATCATCCTGAACACCTCGCGCGGCGAGCTCGTCGACGAGGACGCGCTCGTCGAAGCGATGGAGGACAAGGACATTCGAGCCGGCCTGGACGTGTTCGCCGACGAGCCGGCAACGGGCGCGGGGCGCATCGAGTCCCGGCTGCTCAGGCACCCGAACGTCTACGGCACCCACCACATCGGGGCCTCCACCGAGCAGGCCCAGCAGGCGATCGCCGCCGAGGTGGTGCGGATGGTGGACGAGTTCCAGTCCGGCACCGTGCTGCACTGCGTGAACCTCGACGAGGTGCGTGCTCCGCAGCCCGCAACGCCTTCCGGCGACTTCTCATGAGCGCCATCCGGCAGGACGCACCCGACGGCACGGGGATCACGGCGCGGCCACCGCGCATGCTGCTGGGCGAGACCGGCCGCGCGCTGATCGAACCGTCGGTGGTGGTGTACCGGTTGGAGAGCGGCCGGCACCGGCAGACCGGACTCGTGATCGAGGTCTCCATCGACGACTACCGCAATGGGCGGATCCGCGGCCACGAAGCCACCCAACCGGCCCGCGTACGCCAGCTCGACGAGCAGACCGAGGCCACCGGGATCGAGCGGATGCCCGTGATGCTGGTCCACAGAGGACACTTGCGCACGCGGCTGGACGAGATCACCGCCGAGACCCCCGCCGTCCGGCTGACCAGCAACGGCGTCATCCATACGGTGTGGGTCCGGCACGACGCGGACCTCGCGCGCGCCCTGGGCGACGAGATCGGCGGCATGAGAAACCTTTACATCGCCGATGGCCACCACCGGATGCTGGCCGCCGAGCGCTATGGCGCCCGACGCGGCCGGCTAGGGCCCGACCACCCCAGCGCCTTCACGCTCGCCGCGGTGTTCCCGAGCGACGAAATGCGGATCCTCGGCTACCACCGTTGCTTCGCCCTGACCCCGGGAACATCCGCCCAAGACGTGCTGGACCGCCTCGCCGGAGATCCTTCGATCGCGCGGATCGAAGAGTCCTCGGCGCCGACGAAACCCGGCGTGGTGGCGGTCGGCCTCGGCGAGCACTGGTACCGGCTGTGGCTGCGCACCGCACTGGAACCCGGCGGAATCGACGCGTTCGTGATCGAGCAAGACCTGCTTCCGAAACTGCACGACCTGACCGACCACCAGATCGAGACTCCGCCGAACCGGCACCACGCCCTGGAGGCATGCTGGTGCAGTGATCAGAACGCCCTGCGCCTGATCCCCCATCCCCCCACGATCGAGCAGGTGCTGGCCACCTCGGACGAGGGCCGGTCGATGCCGCCGAAGTCGACCTGGTTCGACCCGAAACCGATCCCGGACCTCTTCCGGCGTGCCCTCACCTGACCCGGTTCGAGCAGCGCCCCGGCCTTGTACCGAGGGCTTGGGCAGGTTCCGGGGCGCGGGGCCGGGTCAGCCGTTGGTGATGTAAGCCTCAAGCTGCTCCTGCTCTTCTTCGAGCTGCCTGATCCGGCTCTTCACCATGTCGCCGATGCTCACGATGCCGACCATGCTGCCTTCGGAGACAACGGGAATGTGCCGAATCCGGCGCTCGGTCATCACCACCGTCAGACTCTCGACCGAGTCTTCGGGGCCGCAGGTGACCACGTCGCTAGTCATGATCCGAGACACCGAGTCCCGCAGAACGTCGGGTCCGTGGTCGTTGAGACCGCGAACGACGTCGCGCTCCGAGACGATCCCGACGATCCCGCCGGAAGCATCGGTCACCACCATGGCGCCGATGTTGTAGTCGGCCAGCGCGGCCATCAGGTCGAACACCGATCTCGTGGCCGAGATGGTCGCCACTTCCGACCCCTTGTTCCGCAGAATGTCGGCGATCCGCATGGCAGACACCTCCGTCGTGGAGTTTCCGGGCCCTCCCGCTGACCAACAGGGTAGCCACCCGGGGACGTTTCGGAAAAACCCCACTCGGGGCATTCCCGACCGATCGGGTCGGGAAGGTCAGGGGCGCCGGGGCCCCGCCAGCCGAGAGCACCTGCCCGAGCCACGGGAGACGAAGTCCACTGAGGACAGTTCGAGCGTGCCAAGGACTCCCACCAGCCGCGAGTAGTTCACCCGTAGTTCCTTGCCCTACGGTGGCGTTGCGGGTTTCGTGGTGGTCGGCGACGATAGCCGGCGTTCCTGCCTACCGATTCGAGGTTCCGCTGCCATGCACGCCACTCAGACGGCGAGCCCCAAGCCCTTGCTGGCCGGGCGGCGTCCGCTGGCCCCGCACCTGTCGGTCTATCTGTTCATCGTCGGGCCATTCCTCGGCTTGATCTCCGCCGTCCCGATCGCGTGGGGGTGGGGGCTGCACTGGTGGGACGCGCTGCTGGCGATCGGCTGGTACGCGCTGACCATCCTCGGCGTGACAGTCGGCTACCACCGCTACTTCACCCACGGTTCGTTCCGCGCGAAGCGTTGGTTGCGCATCACTCTCGCGGTCGCCGGGAGCATGGCCGTGCAGGGCCCAATCCTGCACTGGGTGGCCGATCACCGCCGGCACCATGCCTTCGCCGACCGCGACGGGGATCCGCATTCGCCGTGGGCGTTCGGCACCTCACCCGCTGCCGTGGCGCGCGGCTTCTGGCACGCGCACCTGGGGTGGATCTTCGAACGCGATCTGACCAATCAGCAGCGATTCGTGCCGGATCTGCTGGCGGACCGGGATATCCGGCTGATCCACCGGCTCTTCGGCCCGCTGACCGTGCTCACCTTCGCGCTGCCCGCGCTCACCGGCTGGCTGATCACCGGCACCTGGTGGGGCGCGGCGACGGCCTTCTTCTGGGCCGGTCTCGTCCGCGTGGCGGCCCTGCACCACGTGGCCTGGTCGGTGAACTCGATCTGCCACCTCATCGGCGACCGACCGTTCCACACCCGGGACAAGGCGGCGAACTTCTGGCCGCTCGCGTTGCTGAGCATGGGCGAGTCGTGGCACAACCTGCACCACGCCGACCCGACCTGCGCCCGGCACGGCGTGCGGCCCGGGCAGATCGACATCTCGGCCCGCCTCATCTGGATCTTCGAGAAATGCGGCTGGGCCAGCCACGTCCGGTGGCCTACGCCCCGGCGGCTGGCCCGCCTGTCCGCGTCATGACTCGGGGAGCACTCCGCCGCGCAGTTCCCAGCGGCGGGTGACCGGATTGCGGACCCAGTGCAGCTCCGCGTCCTGGTCCCACGGCTGGAGCGCTGCGAGTTGGCGGGACCACAACGAGTTCTGGATCGCGAAGTACCTCCTGATCCGGGCGAATCGGTTGCGCGACGGCTTGTCTTGCAGGGGCGTGTGCATGGCGCGTCATCCCTGGGGAGGTCGATGGGTGCCTTACTGGCACCAAGTGTCCGATGCACCATTTCCTGCCAACAGTGGCAGTCATGCCGTTGTGCCATAAAATCCTGCCAGCTACCGTTGACGGCATGCTGAGCACCGTCGCGGCGGTTGTTCTGGACGCCGCCGCGCCGTTCGAACTCGGCGTGCTGTGCGAGGTGTTCGGCCTCGACCGCACCGCCGACGGCGTGCCGCCGATCGAGTTCCGGGTGTGCGGCGAACGCCCCGGGGCTCCGCTGCGCACGTCCGTGGGAATGAGTCTCGTCCCCGAGCACGGTCTCGATGGCCTGGACGGGGCCGATGTCGTCGCGGTCCCGGCATGCCGGATCCGGGACGCCTACCCGCCGGGAGTGCTTGCCGGACTGCGGGCGGCCGAGGCTCGCGGGGCCACCGTGCTCTCGGTGTGCACCGGGGCGTTCGTGCTCGGTGCCGCCGGGATTCTCGACGGTCGGCGATGCACGACGCACTGGTACCACGCGGCCGAATTCCGCCGCCGGTTCCCGACCACGCAGCTCGATCCGGACGTGCTCTACGTCGACGACGGCAACGTGGTGACCAGCGCGGGCACCGCCGCCGGCATCGACGCCTGCCTGCACTTGATCCGCCGAGAACTCGGCGCCACGGCGGCGATGAAGATCGCCCGGCGGATGGTGATTCCGCCACAACGCGACGGCGGGCAGCGGCAGTTCATCGACCTGCCGGTCCCGGAGCACTCCGGGGACAGCCTCGAACCGTTGCTGAGCTGGATGCACGAGACGCTGGACACCGAGCACACCGTCGCCAGCCTCGCCGGGCGGGCCCAGATGTCTCAGCGCACCTTCGCGCGGCGCTTCGTCGCCGAAACGGGGACCACCCCGAACCAGTGGCTTGTCACCCAGCGCGTGCTACATGCCCGGCGGCTGCTCGAAGACTCCCCACTGGGCATCGACCAGATCGCGCGCGAATGCGGGTTCGGCACGGCCGCGCTACTGCGCCACCACTTCCGGCGCATCGTCGGGGTCACGCCGCGCGACTACCGGCGCACCTTCTCCCGTCCGGCCGCCGCGGGCGCCGACTGAGCGGTGCAGACTGGGCAGGTGTGGCGACGGGGTCCTTGTCGCGGTATTGACAGTTGTCGTGGTGATGGCGTTGACCTTGGCGTTTCAGCGAAAGCTGATCTACTTCCCGTCCCGCGGGCCACTGCCCCCGGCCGCGGCAGTCATCGCGGGAGCGCAGGAGAAGTCGCTGCGCACCAGCGACGGGTTGGAGCTCGGGGCCTGGTACGTGCCCGCACGCGGGTTCAAGCGAAACTTCGCCGTGCTCGTCGCCAACGGCAATGGCGGCGACCGATCGCTGCGGGCACCCCTGGCGGATGCGCTCACCGACCAGGGCCTCGCGGTACTGCTGTTCGATTACCGAGGTTACGGCGGCAATCCGGGTCATCCCGGTCAAGACGGGCTCGCCCGGGACGTCCGGGCCGCGCGCAGCTTCCTCGTCGACGAGGCCGGGATGCCCGCTGGCCGGTTGATCTACTTCGGGGAAAGCCTCGGTGCCGCGGTGGTCACCGAGCTTGCGGCGCAGGAACCGCCCGCTGGTCTGGTGTTGCGTTCGCCGTTCACCGACCTGACCTCGCTCGGACGGCTGCACTACCCGTTCTTACCGGTGGAACTGCTGCTTCGGGACCGCTACCCGCTGGTCTCGCACCTCGCCGAGGTGCGGTGCCCGGTCACCGTCGTGCACGGCACCGCTGACACGATCGTGCCGCCCGAGCAGAGCCGCGCCGTGGCCGGGGTCCTGCCCGGCACCCGCCGCATCGAGGTTCCGGGGGCGGGCCACAACGACCTGCGGCTGCTCGACGGGCCGGAGGTGATCGGCGCGATCGTGGACCTGGCAAGGCGGTGAAGGAACGCTCAGCGGCGGGTGGCGCAGGCGATGCAGGTCGTCGCGGCCGGCAACGCTTCCAGGCGCTCCGGTCCGATGGGCTTTCCGCACCGTTCGCACACGCCGTAGGTGCCATCGTCCAGGCGGGAGGTGGCCCGTTCCAGCGCATCGAGCTCCCGCCGGGCGTCCGCGAGCAGGCTCTGCACCTGGGCGCGCTCGTAGGCGATGGTGGCGCCCTCGGGGTCGTGCTCATCGTCGGTGCCCGTCCACGTCGAGACCTCGCGGATCGAGGCCAGATGGCGTTCCAGCGACTCGATCCGGGCCATCGCGCTCGCCCGCTCCTCGGCCACTAACTCCCGTGCCGTCCGCGGCTCGGGCGGGGACGGCGCGTCCTGCGGCGTCCGCTTTCTCATAACGAGAGGAACGCCGCCGCCCCGCCTGGTATTCCGCCTGCTCATGCCTCGTGCGCTGGCACGTCCACATCGGATCCTGTCGTCAGGCGGTGCGCTCGCCGCTGTGCGCGGGTTGGCGTGCCTCGGTCGGCGCGTCCCGGTCGGCGGCCTTCGCTGCCGAGCGGGAACGGAGCAGGCTCGCCACCGTCGTCACGGCGAGGGTGAGCACGATGAAGCCCAGGGAGGCGGCGATGCCGATGTCCGGGATCGCGAAACGGATCTCGTCGATGTGCGAGCCGTGCAGCGCCTCGATGATCAGCTTCAGGCCGATGAAGCCGAGGACCACGGACAGGCCGTAGCTGAGGTACACCAGGCGGTCCAGCAGGCCGCCGATGACGAAGTACAGCTGCCGCAGGCCCAGCAGCGCGAAGGCGTTCGCGGTGAAGATGATGAAGCCGTCCTTGGTGAGGCCGAAGATCGCGGGCATCGAGTCCAGCGCGAAGACGACGTTGGCCAGCCCGAGCGCGGCGACGACCACGACCATCGGGGTGAACAGCCGCCGCCCGTCGACCCGGGTGGTCATCTTGCCGCCGTCGTACGAGCCGGAGGTGGGCAGCACACGCTGCAAAGTGCGGATGATCGCGTTGTCCGGCTCTTCGGGTTCGTCGCCGGCGCCGTCCTTGGCGACTTTGAGCGCCGTGTAGATCAGGAACGCGCCGAAGATGTAGAAGATCCAGTTGAAGGCGTTCAGGGCGGCAACCCCGGCCGCGATGCATACCCCGCGCAACACCAGCGAGAGCACGATGCCGATGAACAGCACCCGGTGCTGGTGCTCCTTCGGCACGGCGAACCGCGACATGATGATGACGAACACGAACAGGTTGTCGACCGAGAGGCTATATTCGGTCACGTAGCCGGCGAAGAACTCGGCGCCACTGGTGGGCCCGGCGAAGACCAGCAGGATCCCGCCGAACAGGGCGGCCAAGGCGACGTAGCAGGCGACCCAGAGACTCGCTTCCCGGACTCCGACCGCATGCGGTCGGCGGCCGACGAACACCAGGTCGCCCACGATCAGGGCGGCCAGCGCCGCCAGGGTCGCGATCCACACCCACACCGGGAAGTTCATCGACACCTCACATTCGTGCGCAGCCACGGGACAGGGCGTGCGGCCCGTTCCGGCGCGACTACCATCGCTCGCCAGCATTTCGCATGCAGTATCCGATATGACATCGCTTGCCAACGGGACTGTTCGGACCAATCGCGGCCCGGCAACCGAGGAGTGCCCGTTGGAGCAAGCATCCGGGCAAGCGAGGGAAATTCGTACCAAACGGCCGGATCATCCGCAACGACGTGATTCCACCATCGGGTACCATTCCGAGTCTCCCCAAGAGTCCACAAAGGACATCCAAGCCAATCGCACCGGGGGATCATCGATGCCCGCACGGGGTGGCGTCAACGTTGCCCCGGACACATCGCCGGGCTGGCGCTCCCGGCCAGGGACTCCCACGACGCCGGGTTCGAGTCCAGCGCCGCGAGCCACCGCCCGTGATGTTCGGCGAGCTGGCTCAGGCCGAAACCGCTTACCGCGGCCAGCGCAGCGATCGCATCCGCGCCGACGACCGCCCAGCGGAACGCGGCGCCGCGCCCCTGAGCGTGCGCGACCCGGCCGGTGCCCCGCCACAGCCCGGTACCCGGCGGTTCGACTTCCACCCAGGCACGTCCGCCGGACCGCAGCAGCTGGTAGACCCGGCGCAACAGCGCTCGCGGATCACCGCCGATACCGATGTTTCCGTCGACGAGCAGCGCCTCGCGCCAATTGCCCGCACCGGGAACCGGGCGGAACACGTCGCGGCACAGCGCCACGCCACGCCGGCTGATCGTAAGGCGCACCGCGAGCTGGGAGGTATCGATGCCGAGCGCCACCACGCCCCTGCCGGTGAGCGCCGCCGTGAGCCGACCGGGCCCGCAGCCGATATCGAGCGTCGGGCCTCGGCAGGTGCGCAGCAGGTGCCGGTCGGCGGCGTCGGGTGCGGCGGACCAGCGCCGCCCCGGCAACGTCCGCACGTTGCCGTCGCTGGTCAGCAGGGTGCAAACGGCACCGTGCAGCGCGACATCGAACTCACCGCTCATCGACCGCACCCGCACTATCGCACCGGGACGGCAGGCTCGCCACGAAACGGGAATGCGGCAACAGATCCGCAACGCGCCACGCGTCTTCCATGGTGTCCACATCGGACAGTATGGGCAATGTGGCGACGCGCAGGCCGGCGGCATGCAAGGCCGCCAAGGTTCGCTCGCCGGTATCGGCGCGAGACGTGGGGATTCCGCGCAGCAGCCGGGCATGGGCGACCGACCGGAAACCGGCCGCCCACCAGCCGCCGTCCCCGGCCAAGCCGAGCGCCGCGTCCGCGGTGCCGAGCGCTTCGCACGCCTCGGCTAGCAGCCCGGGTGTCACCTGCGGGGTATCCATCCCGATTTGCATGATCGGGAGGCCGGGATGTGCGTCGGCGGTGTCGGCGTGGGCCGCGGCCAACCGCGCGGGGAAACCATCACCCCGTTGGCCGAGAACCGTCCAGCCGCGCAGCGCGTCGCGCAGCTCTGTCGAACAGGCTGCCGCGTCCAGATCCCCGACCATGGCCACCACCGGCCGGACGTTGGGCGTGCGCCGAACCGCGTCCACTGTGTCCAGCAGGCTCGCGGCGGCGATGTGAGCCGCTTCGGCATACGTTGCGGGCGGGCACAACCTGGTCTTGGCCAGGCCGGGAACAGGGGCTTTCGCCACCACGAGAAGCGCCGTCGTGCTCATCGCAACACCCCCGCCATGTCGCGGACGGCGCGGATCGTGCCGAGCACCGAGCCGGAAACCTTCGACCGGGTTCCGGATGCGCGAGGCCGGTATTCGACATCCAGCTCGCACACTCGCCACTGTGCCGCCGCGGCCTTGCACAGCAGTTCGAGCGGATAGCCGAAGGCGCGGTCGGCGATCCCCAACCGTAGCAAGGCTGTTCGCCTGGCGGCACGGATCGGCGCGATGTCGTGCACCGGCAGGCCGCGGCGCCGCAGCAGCCGGGCGATCAAGGCGTTGCCCGCCCGCGCATGCCAAGGCCACGCCTTGGCCGACACCGGAACCCGCCTTCCGACCGCCAGATCCGCCTGCCCCTGGCGCACCAGGCCTACCAGCGTCGGCAGCACGGCCGGGTCCAGCGAGCCATCGCAATCCAGGAAGCAGACGAATTCCCCCTCCACTGCCATCAAACCGGCGTGCACGGCCGCCCCATAGCCACGGCGGGGCTCGCGGACCACCACCGCGCCGTGCGCAGCGGCGATCTCGGCCGAGCCGTCCCGGGACCCGTTGTCCACCACCAGCGGCCGGAAACCGCGCGGAATCGCCCCCAGCACCCCGGGTATTGCCGCCGCTTCATCCAAGCACGGCAACACTACGTCCACATCGTGCATGAGTGCCAGTGAAGCTCAATGTGGACGGAACCGAAACCCGTGACAGGCTTGAGGAATCTTTACGCCCGCACGCCGGTGCTCAGCGGCGGCGCGCCGATCTGATCGCGTTCACCACCGCCGTGCTGCACAGGCACGCACCGCTGTTCGAGTAGTTCGAGTACTGGCTACCCCGTTGCCGACCCCGGTACACCTCTCGCACCGGCCGCCCGGCCGAAATTCTCCAATTTCAGGCAAAATCAGAAACCACAGCCGCGGGCTCGCGTAGCGGGTCTTGTGCGAAAGCGGCCACGCCCGCGCCGAAATCAACCTCGGCCCGAAACCCCAGCACACGCGCCGCTTTCGCCGGATCGGCCACGATGTGGCGCACGTCGTTGGGCCGCGAACCGCCCACGATGCGCGGAGTCGGCCCGCCGAAAGCCCGGGCGAGCTCGGCGGCTAGTTCGCCGATCGTGTGCGGTCGGCCCGAACAGACGTTCAGCGCGTCCAGTTCTCCTTGCGGAGCCTCGGTTTCCACCGCGGCGACGTTGGCGGCTGCGACGTCGGTGACGTGCACGAAATCCCGCCGTTGGCGGCCGTCTTCCAGGACGATCGGCGCTTCGCCGTGATGCAGCGCGGAGCGGAACAGCGACGCCACCCCCGCATACGGGGTCCCGCTGGGCATCCACGGCCCGTAAACGTTGTGGTAGCGCAACGCCCACACGCCACCGCCGGTTTGCCGGGCCCACGCTGCGGCGAGATGTTCTTGGGCGAGCTTGGTCGCCGCGTAGGTGCTGCGAGGGTCGGGCGCGGCGTCCTCCGGGACGACCTCGGGTTCGAGCGGCGTGCCGCAGGCTGGGCATCTGGGCTCGTACTGCCCGGCGGCGAGGTCGTCGGCTCTCCGGGGGGCCGCCCGCACCAGCGAGTGCTGCGAACAGCGGTAGCGGCCCTCGCCGTAGACGACCATCGACGACGCCAGCACCAGGCGACGTACCCCGGACTCGTGCATCGCGGCCAGCAACACAGCGGTGCCATAGTCGTTGTGCGAGGCGTAGTCGGGCATGTCCGACGGATCGACGCCGTGACCGACCATCGCGGCCTGGTGGCACACGACGTCCACGCCGCCGAGCAGTCCGCGCAGGACCTCGGCATCCCGCACGTCGCCCTGCACCAGCGGGTGGCACGACCGGGGCACGGTCCCGTGTGCCTGCGGGAGGAACGCGTCGAGCAGCACTACGCAGTGGCCTCGGTCGGCCAACGCATCGGCGATGGCTGACCCGATGAACCCGGCACCGCCGGTAACCAGAATTCGCACGCCTCGACGGTAAGGGCGACGGGCATCGGGCGGCCCGTCGAGCGCGCCGCACCGTCATCATCCCGGCAGATCTTGGCCGTCGGTCTTACGTCGGTCTTGCCGTCGCGGCGCTTTCACTGGCCAAGACGCTCCGGCCGACGTCGAATAGGGGTATGACCTCGTTACCGATCCCGCGGCTGCGCGCCGCCGTAGTCGGCGTGCTCGCCGCTGCCGCCGCGCTCGGCGCGGGACACCTCGTCGCGGGCCTCACTTCCCCCCGGACCTCGCCGTTCGCGGTGGTGGGCAACACGCTGATCGACCTCACGCCGGAGCCGGTGAAGGAGTTCGCCATCGCGCTGTTCGGCACTGCCGACAAACTGGCACTGCTGACCGGAATGACCATCGTGATCGCACTGCTGGCCGCCGTGGCCGGGCTGCTGTCCCGGCGGCACTGGTGGCCTGGGGTGCTGGTGATCGGCGTGTTCGGCCTAGTCGGCGTCGGTGCCGCGTTAGCCCGGCCGACGGGCGGCTTGGCCGCGCCGCTGACCTCGTTGGTGGTCGGCGTCGTGGTGTTCTGGTGGTTGCACCACGTCGCCGCGGTGGCTCCCGAGGCTCCGGTCGAGGTGGACGCGGATCGGCGGCGGTTCCTGGTCGCCTCGACCCTGGTGGTCCTCGGCGCGGGAGCCGCCGGCATCGCCGGCGGTTTCCTGCAGCGGGGCGCGGGCGTGACCTCGTCGCAGCTCGCGGCCGCCGCGCGAATCCCTAAGGTCACGGCCCCCCCGATCCCGCCCGACGCCGACTTCGTCGCCTCCGGCACCCCGACGTTTCTGACCCCCAACCGGGACTTCTACCGGATCGACACCGCGCTGGTGGTGCCGCAGGTTCGCGCCGAGGACTGGCGGCTGCGGCTGCACGGGATGGTGCAGCGCGAACTGGTGCTGAGCTTCGACGATCTGCTCCAGCGCCGTTTGGAAGCCCGCCCGATCACGCTCACCTGCGTCTCCAACGAGGTCGGCGGCCCGCTGATCTCCACGGCCACGTTCGTCGGTGTGCCGGTGCGGGACCTGCTGCTGGAGGCTGGGGTGCGGCCGGGCGCCCAGCAGCTGTTCACCACCAGCGTCGACGGCTACACCGCCGGCACTCCGCTCGACGTGTTGCTCGAACCGGACCGGGGCGCGCTGCTGGCCGTCGGCATGAACGGCGAGCCCCTGCCCCTCGAACACGGGTTTCCGGTCCGCATGGTGGTTCCCGGACTCTACGGCTACGTGTCGGCGACCAAGTGGCTGGTGGACGCCGAGGTCACCACGTTCGGCCGGGCGCACTACTGGGAACGGCGGGGGTGGGCCCGGCAGGCGCCGATCAAGACCGAGTCTCGCATCGACCGTCCGCGCGCGGGGGCTTCCGTGCCCGCCGGGGCGTTCACGGTGGCCGGGATCGCCTGGGCGCAGCACACCGGCATCGACCGGGTCGAGGTGCGGGCCGATGGCGGCGCGTGGCAGCCCGCCGAGCTCGCGACCGACGTCAGCCGGGACACCTGGCGGATGTGGCGCACGACCCTGCACCTCCCGCCCGGCGACCACGTCGTGGAATGCCGAGCCACCGACCGCTCCGGGCAGCCGCAGACGCCGGAGCGCCACGCGGTCATCCCGAACGGCGCGACCGGTTGGCATTCCGTGCGGTTCACCTGCGCCGCATGACGTCGTCGGCAGCCCCCGCATCCCGTTGACAGCCCGTCCGCATAGCCGCGCCGAATGCAGTGCACCTGGCCGGATAACGGGGACGGGGGCGCCTGGCCAAAAGGGGAGAACGGCACCCAACCGGGCCGCTTCTCCCGTTGGTCAAATATGTCCAATATCTTTATCAAGACTTTGGTATATACCATGCAGTTAAGGATTCAATGAGATAAACTCCCAGCTCATCGCCACTATTTACCCACATTCGCCGACAAAATGGACAAATGAATTCCAATGAGGCGACCCCCCACAAACCGGTCACTGAGAGTTTCAAATATTAACTTAGTGTGAACTTTCCCATATTTGGTCTCGCTGCGCGGCCTCGTTTCCGGCCGTAGATTTGGCCACGGGACAACGCCGCATTCGCGTCACTGCTTTCCGCGCGAGACCGGGAGAAATCACCATGTGTGCAGCGCCGATCCGGAACGCCGACGGAGCTTCCGGACAATTCGCCGAGGGTCGACCGGGGATCGGCGGCACGGCCGGCGACGCCCTGCTGAGACTGGGGCGGCTGGTGTCCAAAGAGGACACTTCAGCGGATCTGCGCGCGGTATACCGTAGCGGTGGCCGCGAGGGTGACGCGTTCTACCGCGACCGATGGAGCCACGACAAGGTGGTGCCCTCCACGCACGGGGTGAACTGCACCGGGTCCTGCCGCTGGAACGTGTACGTCAAGGACGGCATCATCACCTGGGAAACGCAGGACACCGACTACCCGTCCACCGGGCCGGACCGGCCCGAGTACGAGCCACGCGGCTGTCCGCGCGGAGCCTCCTTCTCGTGGTACTCCTACTCCCCCACCCGCATCCGCTACCCGCACGCCCGCGGGGTGCTGGTCGAGATGTACCGCCAGGCGCGGCGGGAGACCGGGGATCCCGTCGCCGCGTGGCGGTCCATCGTGGACGATCCCGAACGCAGGCGGCGCTACCAGCGGGCCCGCGGTAAGGGTGGGCTGGTCCGGGTGTCCTGGGACGAGGCGGTCGAGATGATCGCCGCCGCGCACGTGCACACCATCGCCGCGCACGGCCCGGACCGCATCGCCGGTTTCTCCCCGATCCCGGCCATGTCGATGGTCTCGCACGCGGTCGGTTCGCGGTTCATGGCACTGATCGGCGCCCCGATGCTGTCGTTCTACGACTGGTACGCCGACCTGCCGGTCGCCTCGCCTCAGGTCTTCGGCGACCAGACCGACGTCCCCGAGTCGGCGGACTGGTGGGATGCCGCCTACCTGGTGATGTGGGGCTCCAACGTGCCGGTCACCCGCACCCCGGACGCGCACTGGATGACCGAGGCGCGCTACCGGGGCCAGAAGGTGGTGGTCGTCTCGCCCGACTACGCCGACAACACCAAGTTCGCCGACGAATGGCTCGCGCCGCACCCGGGTACCGACGCGGCGCTGGCGGTGGCGATGGGCCACGTCGTGCTCAAGGAGTTCTTCGTCGACCGGCCGACACCGTTGTTCACCGACTACGTGCGGCGCTACACCGATCTGCCTTTCCTGGTCAGCCTCGTCGAACGCGGCGGCGGACTCGTGCCGGGCAAGTTCGTCACCGCCGCCGACCTGGGCCGCGAAGGCCCGCACGAGGCGTGGAAGACCGTACTCCTCGACGAGGCCACCGGAGAGCCCGTGGTGCCCAACGGGTCGCTGGGTCACCGGTGGAGCAACGACGAAACCGGGCGGTGGAATCTCGACCTCGGTGCCGTCATTCCGCGCTTGAGCTTGCACGGCAACGGCGGCGAGCCGGTCGAGGTGATGCTGCCGCGCTTCGACGCACCGGACGGCACCGGCGCGGCGATCACCCGGGGCGTCCCCGCGGTGCGACTGCGGCCGGACGGCCCGCTGGTGACGACCGTGTTCGACCTGCTGCTCGCGCAGTACGGGGTCGGTCGCGACGGCCTGCCGGGCAGCTGGCCGTCCGGCTACGACGACGCGGACTCGCCGGGCACCCCGGCTTGGCAGGAGCAGATCACCTCGGTACCCGCGGCGCGGGCGGCGCGGATCGCCCGGGAGTTCGCCGACACCGCGATCCGCTCCAAAGGGCGCTGCATGATCCTCATGGGCGCGGGCACCAACCACTGGTTCCACTCCGACGAGGTGTACCGGACATTCCTGACGCTGCTGCTGCTCACCGGCTGCCAGGGACGCAACGGCGGCGGCTGGGCGCACTACGTCGGGCAGGAAAAGGTCCGCCCGCTCACCGGTTGGGCCACGCTGTCGTCGGCGGCGGACTGGCACCGCCCAGCGCGCCAGATGATCGGCACCGCCTGGTTCTACCTGCACACCGGGCAGTGGCGCTACGACGGGCTCACGGCGGAGGCGCTCGCCTGGCCCGGCTCGGCCGGAACCCTCGCCGGGGCCACGGCCGCCGACTGCATCGCCAGGTCGGCGCGCGCGGGGTGGATGCCGTCCTACCCCACTTTCGACCGCAACCCGCTGGACCTCGCCGACGAGGCCGAGGCCGCCGGGCTCGAACCCGGTGAACACGTCGTGCGGGAATTGCAGGCGGGCCGGCTGGGTTTCGCGGGCGAAGACCCGGATGCGCCGGCCAACTGGCCGCGAGTGCTGACGGTGTGGCGCTCCAACTTGCTCGGCTCGTCGGCCAAGGGCAACGAGTTCTTCCTCAAGCACCTGCTGGGCACCGATGCCTCGCCGCGCTCGACCGAACCCGAGCGACCACCGGCGGAGGTGCGCCGGACCGAGCAGGCGGCGGAGGGCAAGCTCGATCTGCTGCTGTCGCTGGACTTCCGGATGACCAGCACCACCCTGTTCTCCGACATCGTGCTGCCCGCCGCGACCTGGTACGAGAAGCACGACCTGTCCAGCACGGACATGCATCCCTTCGTGCACTCGTTCAACGCGGCGGTCGCCCCGCCCTGGCAGTGCCGAACCGACTTCGACGCATTCCACGGCATCGCCGCCGCGTTCAGCCAACTGGCCACCGGACATCTCGGCGTCCGGCGGGACCTGGTGGCGACCGCGCTCGGCCACGACACCCCCGCCGAGACCGCCCAACCCGGCGGCGTGCTGCGCGACTGGCGCCGCGGCGACGTCGACCCCATTCCCGGCCGGACGATGCCCACGCTCACCGTCATCGAGCGCGATTACCCTGCGGTGGCGGCGAAACTCGGCGCGGTCGGGCCGCTGCTGGACAAGCTCGGCACCACGACGAAGGGCTACACCGTCGAGGTCGGCCCGGAATTGGCGTGGCTGGCCGAGGCGAACGGGGTCGCGGCGGGCGGGCCGGCCGCCGGCCGCCCCCGGCTGGACACCGACCGCCGAGCCGCCGACGCGATCCTGGCGCTGTCCGGCACGACGAATGGCCGGTTGGCCACCGAAGGGTTCCGTGCGCTGGAGGACCGGGTCGGGCGTGCTCTGACCCACCTCTCGTCGCACCACAGTGGACATCGCGTGACCTTCGCCGACACCAGGTCCCGGCCGGCGCCGGTGGTCACCAGCCCGGAGTGGTCCGGCGACGAGTCCGGTGGCCGGCGGTACGCGCCGTTCACCATCAACGTCGAACAGCTCAAGCCCTGGCACACCCTGACCGGACGCCAGCACTTCTTCCTCGACCACGACTGGATGGCGGAGCTGGGCGAGCAGTTACCGCTGTACCGGCCGCCGCTGGACCTGCACCGGCTGTGCGGGGAACGCCAGCTCGGCCCGGACGGCACGGCAGAGGTCGTGGTCCGCTACCTGACGCCGCACTCGAAGTGGTCGATTCACAGCGAGTACCAGGACAACCCGATCATGCTGACGCTCTCCCGTGGCGGGCCGACGTTCTGGATGAGCCCGGCGGACGCGGCGGCCATCGGAGTCGCCGACAACGACTGGGTGGAGGCGGTCAACCGCAATGGCGTCGTGGTCGCCCGCGCGATCGTGTCGCACCGGATGCCCACCGGCACCGTGTTCATGTATCACGCGCAGGACCGGACGGTGAACGTGCCCAAGAGCGAAACCACCGGTCGTCGCGGCGGAATCCACAACTCGCTGACCCGCGTGCAGATCAAGCCGACCCACCTCATCGGCGGCTACGCGCAGCAGACGTTCGCGCTGAACTATCACGGTCCCACCGGCAACCAGCGCGACGAGGTCACCATCATCCGCCGCCGCAACCAGGAGGTCGAGTACTGATGCGCGTGATGGCACAACTGGCCATGGTGATGAACCTGGACAAGTGCATCGGCTGCCACACCTGCTCGGTCACCTGCAAGCAGACCTGGACCAACCGCGGTGGCGTCGAGTACGTCTGGTTCAACAACGTGGAAGCCCGCCCCGGGCAAGGATATCCGCGACGCTACGAGGACCAGCGGCAGTGGCGAGGGGGCTGGACGCTCGACCGCCGCGGGCGGCTGAAGCTGCGCGGCGGCGGCCGGCTGCGCAAGCTCGCGACGCTGTTCGCCAACCCGGACCTGCCGGAGCTCGACGACTACTACCAGCCCTGGACCTACGACTACCGCAGCCTGCTCGAAGCGCCGCTCGGGGACGACACCCCGGTCGCCCGCCCCAACTCGGCGATCACCGGGCGTCCGGCCAGCGTTCGCTGGGGACCGAACTGGGAGGACTCCCTCGGCGGCATCCCCGAGCACGGCGAGGCCGATCCGGTGGTCGCGAAACTGCGCACCGAGCTGGGCACCCGGATCCGGTTCGAGTTCGAGCAGTCGTTCCTGTTCTACCTGCCGCGGATCTGCGAGCACTGCCTCAACCCGTCCTGCGTGGCGTCCTGCCCGTCTGGTGCGATGTACAAGCGGGCCGAGGACGGCATCGTGCTCGTCGACCAGGACCGCTGCCGGGGCTGGCGGATGTGCGTTTCCGGCTGCCCGTACAAGAAGGTCTACTTCAACCACAAGACCGGCAAGGCCGAGAAGTGCACGTTCTGCTACCCGAGGGTGGAGGTGGGCCAGCCGACGATCTGCTCCGAGACCTGCGTCGGCCGCCTGCGCTACATCGGCGTACTGCTCTACGACGCCGACCGGGTCACCGACGCCGCCAAGGTGCGCGACGAGCGCGAGCTCTACCCGGCGCAGCGGGATATCTTCCTCGACCCGGACGACCCCGCCGTCGCCGCGGCGGCCGCGCGCGCAGGCATCCCGCACGACTGGATCGAGGCCGCCCGGCGTTCCCCGGTCCGCGACCTGATCTGCCGGTACCGCGTGGCGCTGCCGCTGCACCCGGAGTACCGCACGATGCCGATGGTCTGGTACATCCCGCCGCTGTCGCCGGTGGTGGACGCCGTCGCCGAGACCGGGTTCGATGGGGAGGACGCCGGTAACCTCTTCGGCGCGATCGACGCGCTGCGCATCCCGATCGAGTACCTGGCCGAGTTGTTCACCGCGGGCGATATCGGCCCGGTGCGTGATTCGTTGCGCAAGCTCGCGGCGATGCGCACCTACATGCGGTCCGTGAACCTCGACGAGCCGCCGGACGAGGAGCCGCTGCGGGCGGTGGGGCTGGACGCCGACGAACTGGCGTCGATGTACCGGCTGCTGGCCATCGCCAAGTACGACGAGCGCTACGTCATCCCGACCGCGGGCATCGGCGACGCGCACGAGCTGGAGTCGCTGGCGACCACGTGCAGCCTGGACACCGACGGCGGTCCCGGCATGGGTGGCTTGCGCTCCGGGAGCACGGATCTGGTCGTGTGGGACGGCAGCGGACGACCGGAGGGCATGTTCCCGACGCTGCGCGGGGGGCGGTCGTGAAACGCCGGCGCCTGGACTCCCGTTCGCGTGCCCTGGTGCGCCAGATCGCCGCCTGGTGCCTGCATTACCCCGATGCCGAACTGGCGCCGCGGATGGACCTGCTGCGGGAAAGCCTTGCCGAACTCGCCGGGCGCGACCCGGCGGCACACCTGAGCGGCACGCTGGACCACCTCGCGCGGACACCCGCGCAGCAGGCCGAGCAGCACTACGTTGAGGTGTTCGACGTCAGCCCGCGCCGCAGCCTGTACCTGACCTGGTACGTGCACGGCGACACCCGGTTGCGCGGTGGCGCGCTGGCCGAGCTGGCGGGCATCTACCGCGCGCACGGCTACCGGATCGCGGGCGGTGAGCTGCCGGATTACCTTCCTGCACTGCTGGAATTCTCCGCCGCTGCGGCGACGCGGCGCGAAGGCGAGCGGCTGCTCGGGCGTTTCCGGCCGGCGATCGAGGTGTTGCACCGCAGGCTGGCCGAGATCGGCACGCCCTACGCCGCAGCCGTGCGGGCAGTGCTCGACGCGGTGCCAAACCAGCGCGAGCGCGCCGCTGTTCCCGCGCAGGCGCCGACGGAGCAGGTCGGCCTGCAGCCCTATCCGCGAACCGTCCAGGAGAGCACCCGATGATCAGCCCGTTCGAGGTCGTGCTGTGGGCCGTGCTGCCGTATGTGGTGCTCGCCGTGTTCGTCGGCGGCACGGTGTGGCGGTACCGGTACGACAAGTTCGGCTTGACCACCCGGTCCAGCCAACTGCACGAATCCCGGCTGCTGCGGATCGGCAGCCCGATGTTCCACTACGGACTGATGTTCGTGGTCGGCGGCCACGTGCTGGGCCTGGTGGTGCCGAAGGGCCTCACCGAGTTGTTCGGCATCACGGAGTCGAACTACCACGTGGTGTCGCTGCTGTTCGGCACGGTCGCGGGCTGCGTCGCGCTGGCCGGGCTGCTGGTTCTGCTGTACCGGCGGCTGCGCACCCACGCGGTGCGCCGGGCGACCAGCCGCAGCGACCCGTTCACCTACACCGCGCTGACGGGCACGATCTGCCTGGGGTTGTGGACCACCGTGATCGACAACGGCGTCCGCGGCCCCTACGACTACCGTGAGACGATAGGGCCGTGGTTCCGCGACATCTTCCTGCTGCAACCGCACCCGGAGCTGATGGCACACGCCCCGCTGGACTACAAGATGCACGCATTGCTCGGCCTCACCCTGTTCGCGCTGTGGCCGTTCGGCCGGCTCGTGCACGCCTTCAGCGCACCGCTGCACTACCTGTTCCGGCCTGACGTCGTGTACCGCAGTCGCACCGGTGATCGAGTTGGCACCCGCCGAGCACCGCGCGGCTGGCAACGGCTCTGACCCCGTGGCCTGGCAACGGATACCGCCCGAGTCCGGCTCCATAGTGATGAGCGTCGGGGTGACGTCGGTCGCCGGGCGGTTGGCGGGACATCTCGTGCTCTCGTGGGCGCTGCTGATCGTGGCCGCCGGGCTTTGGGGGCTACACGGCATCGTGTTCCTGGCCCGGTTGGTGTCCGACCCGGGACGGTGGCGGTCGGAGGCGGGCCGACCCGGCGCGCTGACGTGCGTCGCCGCGACTGGAGTCCTCGGTCTCTCCCTAAGCCTGCACGGCTTGGGGGCGACGACCTGGCCCTTCCTCGGGCTGGCGACGTTGCTATGGATCGTCCTGATGCCCTTGGTGCTGCGCGAATTGGGCACCCCGACCGTCGGGTCGAGCTTCCTGACCTGCGTTGCGACCCAATCGCTGGCGGTCCTGGCCGGTCAGCTCGCCGCCGACACACGATCGACGTTCGTGCTGCTGGCCGGTGCCGTCGCCAACGCCCTCGGCCTGACGCTGTACGTCGCGGTGCTCGCCCGATTCGACTTCCGCCAGCTCGTCCGCGGGGCCGGGGATCACTGGGTCGCCGGGGGCGCGCTCGCGATCAGCACCGTGGCCACCGGCAAGCTGCATTCGGCGATGCAATCGGTGGGCATGCCAGCCACAGCCGCCACCGCAGTGCAAACGGTCGGTCTCGTGCTTTGGGCGATCACCCTGGGCTGGTACCTGGTCCTGGCAGCGTTCGAACTGCTCGCGCCCCGCCTGCGCTACGACCTCCGCCGTTGGGCAACGGTGTTCCCCTTATCCATGACTTGCACGGCGGGCTTTTCCACGGCAGCGGCGACGGGTATCGCCTGGATAGCCGAAACGGCCCAGATTCTCCTCTGGCCAGCCCTGATAGTGCTCTGCCTGACCGCCTGGGGAACCCTGCGCAGCATTACCCGCGCCGACGCCCGGCTGACCCGCCACTGAGCTTGGCGTCGCGGCAAGGCGAAATCCACCCCTCTGGCATCGGGAGCTCGTATGCTGCCGCACTTGTGAACGCTTCTCGCCGGGCCCGTGTCGCGATCGCTCTCGTCGTGGCCTTGATCGCGCTGCCGACGCACGGTGCGCAGGCCGCGCCCGGCAAGGACCTCGACGTGCTCGACTTCAACATCCACGCCGGCATCGGCGCCGATGGGCGGCTCGACCTGGCCCGCACCGCCGCCGCCATCAGCGGCACCGGCGCGGACCTGGTCGGCCTGCAGGAGGTCGACGTGCACTGGTCGGCGCGCAGCGGCTACGCCGACCAAGTAGCGCAGCTGTCCCGGATGACCGGCATGCACGCGTTCTTCGCGCCCATCTACGACCTGGATCCCGAACCCGGGCACGCCGAACGCCGCCAGTACGGCGTCGCCATGCTGAGCAGATTCCCCATCATCTACTCCGAGAACCACCGGATCACCCGGCTGTCCACGATGGATCCCGACCCGGCGCCCAAGCCGACGCCGGGCTTCGCCGAGATCGTCGTCGCGACCCCGGGCGGGCCGACGCACGCGTACGTGACCCACCTCGACTACCGCCCCGACCCGGCCGTCAGGCGCACCCAGGTCGACGAGACGATCCGCATCCTGAACCAGGACCGGCGCGATTCCCGGCAACTCCTGCTGGGCGACTTCAATGCCGAGCCCGGCGCGCCGGAGCTGGCCCCGCTGCTGGCCCGCATGCGGGACGGCTGGGCCACGGCGAACGGACCGGACGGCGGTCAGACCTACCCCGCTTCGGCGCCGCGGAGCCGGATCGACTACGTGACCTCCGCCGGGAAACTGCGCGCGATCCGCGCCGAGGTGCCCGACTCGCAGGCATCCGATCACCTGCCCGTGCTGGTGACCGTCACGGGTTAGGTCTTTCCGCCCTGCCCGCCCGGCCACGATGTGGGCACACTGGCAGGACGCCGAATACGTCGGGAGGGGGTTGGGGGACGATGCCCGACGTGCGTTTCGAACTCAACAACCGGGAACGCGCCACCCTGCGAGCCGTCGCCGCGGGCCGCGTTCAGATCACTTGCAGCTGCGAACCGGACCTGTACATCGACGGCGTGGCCTTCTGCGATCAGCAAACCGCCCGCCATCTCGTGCACCACGGTTTCATGCGCCCGGCCGAGCCCGGCCGACCAGGTGACCTGGTGGCGGCCGAGCTCACCGGGTCCGGGACGGAACAGCTCCGCTGAGTCCCGCCTCCCGGGCGGGACACACGTCGATTTCCATGGAAACCCACTTTCCATGGAAATCGACGGCACAAGATCGCCGAGAGCATCGACGATCGCGACGGGTGCCTCAGAAGTCGACGGCGGTGCGATCGTCGACGCGGGCCACCGATTCCTGCCCGAAGCGAGCGTTGTACTCGGCGCGGATCCGCTCGATCTTGGGATCGTTGGCGGCGTACTCGGCGACCAGGTAGAACAGGGTCAGCTCGTAGGAGCGTTCCCGCTCGATCATGCCGTTGACGTCGCGGTACTGCCCGTAGCCGTCCTGAACCGTCAGCCCGGCCGGGAACTGCGGCGTGACGGACCCGTCGACGAATGCGCGGAACTCATCGTCGGTGACCGGCTGCCCGCCTCCGGGGCGCGCGGTGCCGAAGAACAGGCTGGTCTCCACATACGCCTCGCCGACTCGCGGAGCCGACGCCGGGTCGTCGCCGAAGGCGGCGGAGGCCACCGGGGCACCTAAGCCGATGAATGCGGCGGCCAGCGCCGCAACGGTCAGGCGAACTCGTCGTTTGGTCATCTTCGTCTCTCCAGCCACAGTGGATACTTCGTCCGCTGGAAGACATCGACCCGGCTTCGCCCTACCTTGAGATGCGCTGCCCGCCGATGACCTTGACCGTCGGCGTGCTGTCCTGGATCTCCGGCTATAAGCCGGTTTTCGCCCACGTCACGAGGCAATCCGCCAAGGCCACCGTCCGCACGCAGCTCCCGAGGACGTGCGCACCTTAAGCGGCACTGCGCACCGCATGCGTCACCGACAGCACCACCTACGGCAGCAGTGAGTGGCAACTGTCGCGCCGACAATCTGCCGTCGCTCTGGACCGAGCACGCCCGGGCCGTGCGTGGCGATGATCACTTCGAACGCATCCCTTTCGACTGGTTTGCGCCGATTTGCCCACGGCGGCTCCGGCGACAGGGTCCGGCGTACATTTGTTTGGTGCGCGTCGGGCTGCCCGCGCACGAACACGACAGATCGTTTCCGTCCTGGCCCGGCCGGGACGGCGGCACCGAGAAGGTTGATCGGGTGGTTGTCCCCACGGCTCGTCCGCAGCGCGCTAAGCGGCAGGGCCGCAGCAAGACTGGAGGTCGATCGGTCGGTGCGGTCTGGCTGCGCATGCTCGCGGCCGTCCTCGCCGGGTTCGTGCTGTACGCGGGGTCTCCCCCGCGCGACCTGTGGTGGGTCGCGCCGATCGCGTTCGCGGTGTTCGCGGCGATCGTGCAGAACCGGAAAGCGCGCGCCGGATTCGGCTACGGCCTGCTGTTCGGCTTCGCGTTCCTGCTCCCGCTGCTGGGCTGGCTGCAAGACTTCCTCGGCGCCGACTTCGGTCCCTGGCCGTGGCTCGGGGTGGCCGGCGTCCAGGCGCTGTTCATCGGGCTCGCCGGCGCCGGGATGGCGCGCGTCAGCCGCCTGCCGGGAGCCCCGGTGTGGATGGCTGCGGTGTTCGTCACCGCCGAGACGCTGCGCTCCAGCGTGCCGTTCGGCGGGTTCCCGTGGGGACGGCTGGCCTTTACCCAGGACACCGGCCCGTTCCTGCCGCTGGCCGCGCTCGGCGGCACCGCGCTGGTGTCCTTCGCCGTCGCCCTTGTCGGCGGCGGCCTGGCCGAGATCGTCCACCGAGCACGCGCGCCTCGCCGTTGGAGCGCGCCGCTGGCCGCCGTGCTCGTGCCCGTGGTGGCGGGCCTGGCCATGCTCCCCTTCATCGGCACCGACCCCAACGCCGGCACGGCCCGGGTCGCGATCGTGCAGGGCAACGCGCCCAACCTCGGGTTGGGACTGCTGTACAAGGACAACGTTATCCACGCCAACCACATCGCCGCCGCGCAGAAGCTGGTCGACGACGTCAAGGCGGGCCGGATGCCGCAGCCGGACTTCGTCGTGCTGCCCGAACAGGTCGGCAGCTGGGGGCCCAGCCAGAACGACCCGGACTTGTCCGCCATCGCCGCGCAGCTCGGCGTCCCGCTGGTGGTCGGCGGGCTCGGCCAGGACACCGACGGCGACCTGCACAACGAGATCGTCCGGTGGGACCCGGGCTCTGGCGCCGGCGACCGCTACATCAAGCAACACCTGGTTCCCTTCGCCGAGACCATCCCGATGCGGCCGGTGGCGCGGCTGGTCAGCCCGTTCGTGGACCGCTTCCGCCAGGACATGGTGCCCGACGACAAACCCGGCGTGCTCGACGTCGGAAGCGTCCGGCTGGGCGTCGGGATCTGCTACGACGTCGCCTACGACGACGTCTTCACCGGCGCCGCCCAGAAGGGCGCGACGCTGCTGGCGGTGCCGACCAACAACGCCTGGTACGGCCACTCTGAAATGAGCTACCAGCAGCTTGCGATGTCCCGCCTGCGCGCGGTGGAGCACGGGCGGGCGGTGCTGGTGTCGGCCACCAGCGGCGTCAGCGCGGTGGTCCAGCCGGACGGCACCGTGACCCAGCAGACCGAGCTGTTCACCGCGCAGAATCTGGTCGCCGACGTGCCGCTGCGTTCGACGCAGACGGTCGCCACCGAGCTAGGTAGCGCTCCGATGTGGACACTAGCGGTGCTGGGCGTCGGCGCCGTGGTCCTGTCCTGGTGGCGACCCCGGCGGACAACGGCCGCCTGAACCCGAACGATACGAGTGCACAGCCGGCCGACCGGACCGGCCAGGAGGACATGGATGGCGAACGGGCAAGCCCACGAAGGCGGTGCCGACTCGGCCCTGGTGGTGATCCCCACCTACAACGAGCGGGACAACCTGGAGCCGATCGTGCGGCGGCTGTTCGCCGCCCTGCCCACGGCGCACGCGCTGGTGGTCGACGACGGCAGCCCGGACGGCACCGGCAAGGTGGCCGATGAGCTCGCCGCGGCCGACGAACGGGTGCACGTCCTGCATCGGACCGAGAAGGCCGGGCTCGGCGCGGCGTATGTGGCCGGTTTCGAGTGGGCCCTGGACCGCGACTACCGCGCGATCATCGAGATGGACGCCGACGGCTCGCATTCGCCCGAGGACCTGCCCCGGCTGATCGGCATGCTCGGCCCGGAGGGTACGGGCGCCGATGTCGTGCTGGGGTCGCGCTACGTGCCCGGCGGGCGGACGGTGAACTGGCCCTGGTACCGGGCGCTGCTGTCCCGCGGTGCCAACGTGTACTCCAAGTTGGCGCTCGGCGTGTCGATCAACGACATCACGTCCGGTTACCGCGTGTACCGCCGGGAGGTCCTGCAGACGCTGCGGCTGCACAACGTCGCCTCGCAGGGATACTGCTTTCAGGTGGATCTGGCGTGGCGCGCCGTCGATGCCGGCTTCGTGGTCGTCGAGGTCCCGATCACGTTCGTGGAACGCGAGATCGGCAGCTCGAAGATGGACGCCGAGGTCGTGCGCGAGGCCCTGATCAGGGTGACGAGGTGGGGCCTGCGCCGCCGCACCCACCAGGCAATAGACGTGCTGCGGTCGCTGAAGCGCTAAGACTCGCCTTTGCGCCGCTGTGCCAGTTGTGTATTGGCCACCGCGGATTCCCAGGCTCTGCCCGTCTCGCGAGTGTTCGCCGCGAGGCGGGCGGGAGTGCCCTGGGCGTTTCGAGCACGCCAAAACGCCTGGGCTGCGAAAACCCAGGCGCCTTGTCGAACGCTGTGCTCAGACGGACTGCCCGCGCCGCTCTCGCAGCACGTCGAGGCGCTCGTTGAGCAGCTCCTCAAGTTCCGGAATGGTGCGCCGCTCCAGCAGCATGTCCCAGTGGGTGCGCGGCGGCTTGGCCTTCTTCTGCTCCGGCTCGCTGCCGTCGATGATCTTCGACTCGGCGCCGTGCAGACGGCACTCCCAGGTCGGCGGCACTTCGGCGTCGTCGGAGAACGGCACCTCGAACTCGTGGCTCTTGGGGCAGGCGTAGCGCACCGTCCGGCGCGGTGCGAGGTCGTGGTTACGGTCGGTCTCGTAGCTCACGGCTCCGAGCCGGCTGCCACGCAGAACGCGGTCGGCCATGACGGTTCCTTTCACTTCGGCCCGGGACCAAGCCCGGGCGATTGTGCTCACCGTGTGCAACGACGGGGGACCCGCCGCCTGTTCCCGGTGTAGTGCTTCTGGTTGCCGTCGGTGACATTGTTCACCCATCAACGACGGCTGCTCTCCCTAGAGATGCAGTCGGTCGGCGTTCGTGACGCGTTATCCCACTGGCAATCTATAGGTGCATTCGAACGGGTGATAGTGCCAGATGATGGGTCACTCTGGCCAAGACAAGCCGCGGTAAAGCGGTCGGAGTGGGACAGAGATCACGACACGGACGGCGGGATTGACTCGAAAGTACGTAACCGAATGTAGCGGCATGTAGTTACCTGCTCTCACAACGCTGTGTACCGGCATATTCCGATCACGCGGATAACCCCGGCGGTGCCCGTCACCAGCATGGAGCAACATTGCGACCTTGGCGAGACGGGGGCGGTTCATCACGCACCGCGTACGCGTCGTCGACTACGTGTAACTCACAGAACTTTGGGCGCGGGGTTGCCGACGGCCTCGATCGCCCGCCGCACCGGCACCAGCGTGACCAGCACCAGCCCGACCGCGAAGAACACCACCAGCGAGATGATGGCCAGCCGGAACGACCCGGTTGCCTGTCCCACCCCGGCGAACACCAACGGCCCCAACCACGACGTGGACCGCTCCCCCACCTCATACAGCGAGAAGTACTCGGCCTCCCGGCCGGGCGGCACCATCTGGCTGAACAGCGACCGCGACAACGCGTTGGTGCCGCCGAGCACCAGCCCGATGCCCACCGCGAGCCCATAGAACTGCATGTCCTGCCCCGCCTGCACGAAGTACGCCGCGATGAGCACCACCAGCCAGGTGGCGAGGCTGATCAAAATCGTCTTCTTCGCGCCGATCCGACGCGCCACGATCCCGTGCAGCATTCCGCCGAGAAAGGCGATGAACTGCACGATGAGCAGCGTGATGATCAGCGTGTCCTGCGGTAGCTTGAGCTCCAGGCTGCCGTACTGCGCCGAGACCTGGGCCACCGTCGAGATCCCGTCGGTGTAGATCCAGTACGCGGCGAGGAACGCCAGCGTCAGCGGAAAGTGCCTTGCCTGCCGCAACGTGCCGATCAACTGTTTGAACCCGGCAGTGATGGCGGAAGCGCCGCGCTCGGTGCCCTCCGGGGCGTGGTGGCGCCGCAGGGCAGTCAGCGGCAGCAGCGTGAACACGGCCCACCAGAGGCCCGAAGACAGGAAGATCACCCGCACCGCTGCGGCCGCGTCCAGCCCGAACGCGCCGTGGCCAAGGTAGATCACCAGGTGCATGGCCAGCGCGACGCCGCCACCCAGGTACCCGATTGCCCAGCCGCGGGTGGAGACCTGGTCCCGCTCGTCGGCGTCGGCGATCTCCGGCAGGAACGAGTAGTAGACCACCACCGAGGCGCCGAAGCAGATGTTGGCGATGACGAACAGCACCATGCCCAGCTGCCAGTCCTGACCGCCCACCAGCGCCAGCAGCCCCGTGGTCGCCGCGCCGCCAAAGGCGAAGATCGCCAGCATCAGCCGCTTGCTCTGGGTCCGGTCCGCGATCGCACCGGTGATCGGCAGCACCAGCACCTGCACGACGGTTGCCGCCGACAGCAGGTAGCCCCACAACGAACCGGCCGGAAACGCGAGCCCGAACACCGAGATGTCGCACTGCACCAGCGCGTTGCCCTGCGGGCAGGCGTTGACGCCATTGCGCGCCACATCGGCCCGGGCCGCCTCGGTGGCCACCGAAGTCAGGTAGAGCGAGAGGAAGACCGTCGTCACCGAAGTCGGGAACACCGAGTTGGCCCAGTCGTACCAGCACCAACCCCACTGCTCCCGACGCCGCCTCCGCGCGGCATCCGGTGCCAGGTCGCTGTCCATCACGCTCATCCGTTCGGTCCTCCGGCCAACATCACTCGATTGGGGGTAACCGGACCTTACTGGCTCAGGGAATACGGGGGAGGTCCGTGCGGCGACAATGCGTAGTTCTGCTCAGCCGGTGCGCGGGTCGCATCGAGCAGCGCCGATGGCGACCACTCGCGCCGCTGTCCGGGCCGAGGCCACTTGTCCGTCGTCGGAACGCAATTGACCATGCAAACCACCCAGTCTGCTCCCTCACCCGCCGACTTCCGGCTGCGGCTCGCCGAACCGCTCCTGCAACACCTCACGCAGCACGTCCGGCCGGTCGGTGACCAGACCGTCGACACCGAGATCCAGCAACTCCCGCATCTCCTCGGCCTCGTCGACGGTCCAGGCGTGGACCTCCAGCCCCCACCGATGAGCCTGGCGCACGAACCGGGAGTCGATCAAGCGCAACGGCCCGAACCCCGGCGGAACCTGGGCCGCGCCGCCAGCGACCGAGGACCGCAGCGGCCAGCCGCCCCAGCGCGACCCGAGCCACAGCAACCCGGCCGAACGGCGTCCGGTCGAGGTCAACAGCCGAGGCCCGACGGCCCGGCGCAGCGCGGCTACGCGGTGCTCGGCGAACGACGCCAGGCAAACCCGATCCCAGGCGTTGTGCGCGCGCAGCGTCCGCAGCACCGGCTCCACCGCCGAGTCCGCTTTGACGTCGACGTTGAAGAACGTCTCGGGTAGCTCCTCCAGCGCCGCGTCCAGGCGGCACATCGGCTCCCGCCCGCCGATCAACGCCGAACCGACGGCCGACCACGGCAGGCGCTCGATGGTGCCGCGGCCGTCCGTGGTTCGGTCCAGCGTCGGGTCGTGGTTGACCACCACGACGCCGTCGGCGGTCGAGTAGACATCGGTCTCGATGTAGCGATACCCCTCCTCGGCCGCGCGCCGGAACGCGCTCAGCGAGTTCTCCAGATCGTGCAGTTCACCGAGGTGCCAGCCGCGGTGAGCGAACGCGCGGGGCCGGGGCCCGAGCAGGAAAGGATGCGTCACGAGTGCAACTCTGCCTGATCGGCGTGCCGTCACCGCGCAGGCGGGGCCCTTGGTTAACGTGATCGATCGTGGAAACCTCGGCACCGCCGCCCCGCCGCCAGCGCCAAGCCAGGCACTGCGCCTGGTGCGGACGTCGCGTCCCGGAGGCGGGTCGGCAGGGACGACCCCGCCAGTACTGCGCCCAGTCCTGCCGCCAGCGCGCCTACGAGCGGCGCACGGCGGTGCAGCGCGGCGGCCTCCCGGAAGACTCGGTGGTGCTGTCGGCCGCCGAACTCGCCGACCTGCAGGACCGGCTGTTCCAGCTGCGATGCGCTGCCGAGGACGTGGTCACCGCTGTCGAGGACGCCGCGGACCACACCGAACTGCGCAAGCTGGCGGTTCAGGTCGTCAACGTGGCAGCGGAACTCGAACGGCTGAGGTGAGCTCGCCGAGGCCGACCGCGCGCATCGCGCGCTGAGCGACGACCCGCCGCTTGGCTGTGCTAGTTCGCGGTAGCGGACATCGACGCGATCAGCGCCCGGGAAACTCGCCCACACCGTCATCGACCCGATCGAGCACCCGCTGCTGAGTGCCGGGGCTGCCCCGACCTCACCGGGGGCGACGATCCGCGTGGCCATCGCCCACTCGTGGAGCTAGCCGCCGGACAACTCGCCGAGCACCTGCAACGTCCGGTTCGCCCGCACCGACATCCGCTGCTCCCGGGCGGTCACGTCGATGTAGGTCTGGCTGGAATTGATCGAGGAATGACCGAGCAGCTTGGCGATCTCGGCGGCGCTCGCCCCATCCTCCGCGAGCCGCGTCGCGAAGGTGTGCCGCAGGGCGTGCACCATCGCGCCCGGCTGTACCCGGTCCGAAACCCCAGCGGCCCGCAAGGACTGCCGCACCATGTATTGCAGGCCACCCCGGCGCAGCGGCTCGCCGTGGTGATCGACGAACAATGGCTCACCGCCGGGCAGCCGCTCGCCGAACCGCGCCCGCCGCGACTGCAGGTAGCCCTGGATCAACACGTCCAGGGTGTCCTCGATCGGGATGGAGCGGTTCTTCCCACCCTTGCCGTGCACGTGCAAACGACGATCCCCGGCCCGGCCGGCCAACGACGCAATGGTCAGCTCCAGCAACTCCGCCGACCGCACACCGGTGCACAACAGAGTGGAGAGCACGGCGAGATCGCGCTCCGGCCACGGGTTCCGCGCCCGCCGGGCCCCGGAGGCCACCATGCGCAGCAGCCGCTCGGGCGTGTCCTCGCCTTGCAGCGGCTTCGGCGTGGCCGGCGAGTTGCGCGGCTTCGGCACCACCTGCATCGGATTGCCGGTCACCGCGCCCTCGACCACCAGGAATCCAAAGAACCCGTTCCAGGTCGACCAGGCCCGGGTCACCGACGAGGCGGACCGAGCGGCGGCGAAACGCGCAAACGCCGACCGCAGCACCGAGGCGGTGATCCGGTCCACCGCCAGCCCGTCGGCACCGCGACCGGTGAGCTCGACCAGCTCACCGGCCACCGACTCCAAATCGCGGCGGTAGGCGCGCAGCGAGTTGGCCGCGAGCTTCTTGGCCTGCAGGTGTTCCAGGTAGATCTCGATCAAACGCGCCAGGTCCACGCCGCCCCTCCCCGATGATCAACTCGGGTAGATGAAACCAGACGGCACCGACACTCAACTGCTGCGGATGAACCGGTCCAGCACGCGAGTCCCGAACTTCAGCGAATCCACCGGAACACGCTCGTCAACGCCGTGGAACAAGGCGCTGAAGTCGAGGTCGGCAGGCAACTTCAGCGGCGCGAAGCCGTAGCAGTTCATGCCCAATCGGCTGAACGACTTCGCGTCGGTCCCCCCGGACATCATGTAGGGCAGTGCCTTGGCACCGGGATCCTCGGCAAGCAGGGCGGCGGACATCGCATCGACGATGCGCCCCTCGAACCTGGTCTCCACGGGCGGCAATCCCACCCACTCCCGCTCCACGTCAGGACCGAGCAGCTCGGCCAGCTCGCGATCGAAGGCCTCCTCCCGACCCGGCAGAATCCGGCAGTCAACAGCGGCCTCTGCTACCGAGGGGATCACGTTGTGCTTGTACCCGGCGGTGAGCATCGTCGGGTTGGCGGTATCGCGGAGCGTGGCGCCGACGATCCGCGACAGGTTCCCGAGCTTGGCCACGGCACCCTCGATGTCGTTCTCCGGGAAATCCCAACCTGTGATCTCGGTGACACCATCGAGGAACTCGCGAACGGAGTCGGTCAGCACCAGCGGGAAGCGATGCGTGCCGAGCTTGGCCACGGCTTCGGCGAGCTTGGTGACGGCGTTGTCGTCATGCACCATCGAGCCGTGCCCGGCGCGGGCCCGCACCCGCAGCTTCAACCAGCGAATGCCCTTCTCGGCGGACTGGATCAGATAGGCGCGCACGCCGTCCTTGAAGGTGACGGAGAAGCCGCCGACCTCGCTGATCGCCTCGGTGCAGCCCTCGAAAAGCTCGGGCCGGTGATCTGCCAGCCACTGCGCCCCGTGGAAACCGCCGGCCTCCTCGTCGGCCAGGAACGCGAAGACGACATCCCGCGGCGGGGTAAGGCCGTCCCGCTTGAGCCGCCGGGCGACTGCGAGGCTCATGGCCAGCATGTCCTTCATGTCGACCGCGCCCCGACCCCACACATAGCCGTCCTGCACGGCACCGGAGAACGGGTGCACGGACCACTCGGCGGCGTCCGCAGGCACAACGTCCAGGTGCCCATGCACCAGCAGCCCGCCACGCGAAGAGTCGGCGCCGGGCAGCCGAGCGACGACGTTGCCGCGCCCAGGATGGTCCCCGGATTCCACGTAGGTGACGTCGTACCCGACCTCACTGAGCTTGCCCGCTACGAACTCGGCGGCGACACGCTCCCCGACAAGGGTCTCGGGGTCGCCCGTGTTGGTGGTGTCGATGCGGATCAGGTCACTGGCCAAGCCGACGACCTCGTCCTCGGCCCGCTGCAACCCCGCGTGGTGATCAGTGCCGGAGATATCCTCGTTGTGTGCGCTCACCAGGCATTTCTATCACCCGGAGAACAAGGAGGGGGGTGCCGTTGGAGCGGGAATGACCATGGGCTAATCTATTCACACAACACAGCGGGGCCGCCCGATCAAAAGGGCGGCGCTGAGGCGTCCGAGTGGCGGAATGGCAGACGCGCTAGCTTGAGGTGCTAGTGCCCTATTAATGGGCGTGGGGGTTCAAGTCCCCCCTCGGACACGCACACTATTCACCCGGCTTGCCGGGTGAATTTTTATTTGGGCGGCCCGCTCGGCCGGTTCGTATCGTACTTGCAGGTCAACGGCCTGGTAGAGGTTCGCAAGCCGGTCTGGCTTGGCACCGGACAGCGCTGGGCCGACGTCGCCGAGCGAATCAATCATGGCGTAGATCTCAGCATCGGTGAGCGCGTTGGGTGCTGGCCTGTTCTCCAGCTCGGCGCGGGCTGCGGCGCGCTCGGCTTGCGCCTCGTTGATCGCCTCCGTTAGCGCTGCCGGGTCCACTCCGGCTCCGATCGCCGCTTGGAAGCGGCGTAGCCGCGCCTCTGCGTCGGCAAGCCGCGTCTTGGCTGTTTCCAGCGTGGGGGATGTGGCGTGGGGAGTCTGCTGGGACGCAACCAGTGCCGCGACCGTCCGATCGACGTTCTCAGGTGCGAACAGCCCACCGAGCCACCCGTTGGCGGCGTCTCGGATCAGATCCTCACGGAGGTACACAGCGGGCGGATGCTCGGCCAACGCTGCCGAGCCGGGGGCAAGCGTGCGGGCCGGGCAGCGGTAGTACATGGCGTGGGCTCGCGGGCTGGCCTCCATCTTCCGCGTGCAGACCGCGCACCGAATCCGGCCACGGAACAGGTACGGCCGCTTGGTGGGGCGACCGCTTCGCTCGGCCTTGCGGGCGGTCCGCAGTCCGCCCGCTCCCTTGGATCGGCGGAGAAGCTGTGCTTGGGTGAAGTCCTCGACACTCACGATCTCCGGGTGGGCGGGTCGCCGCGAGCGCACCACGCCGTCAGCGCCAGCGCGTCGGAACCGGATCACGTGACCCGCTGCTACGTCGTCAGGGTCCAGCAGGGTTTCTTGTCGGGTCCAGCGCCCGAAGAACGCGTAGCCGGTGTAGCGGGGGTTGTCGAGGATCGATCGGACCGTGCTGCCCTGCCAGCCGTCGGCAAGCCGGTGCCGATTCTGCTCCGGCCGCCGCGCCGACGGGCACGGGACACCATCCCGGTTCAGCCCGTTGGCAATCGCCCTGTCTCCCTTACCGCTCAGGTACTCCACGAAGATCCGCCGCACGACCTCGGCCGATGCCGCATCGATCGCCAGCACACGCAGCCGGTAACCCTCGGCGGCCTTGCGCGGGTTAGGGTGCGGTCCGCCGTCAACGACGTTGTAGCCGTACGGTGCTCGGCCGCCTTGGTGGCGGCCCTCGTTGAGCACCTGCGCATCCATCGCGGCCCGCACGCGAGCCTGTACGTGCTGGCGCTCAGACTCGCTCATGCCGCCGAGCACGCTCATCAGCATCTTGTGCGACGGGTTGCGAGCATCGAACTTGCCGCCGAGCTCGGGCACCCACAGATCGACACCGTAGGCCGCGAATTTGGGAGCGATCAGCGAGAACTGGTTACCGAACCAGCAACGCGTGCCCTCGCCGACGACCACGGCGTCCCAGCCTCGGTTCGGGTCCTTCAACGCGGTCAGCAACTGCTCGGCCTCCCGACGCCGCTCCCACGGCACCGAGCGGGACTGGCCGACATCGAAGTACTCGGCGGCGACGATTCCGCCGAGCGGTTCGACGAACTTCGTCGCGTTGCCGAGCTGCCAGCCGTGCGAGGTTTCCGGGTCTTGGTTGTCCTCAGTGGAGCAGCGGCCGTAGAAGGCGACCGGCCCGATCCCAGAGTCAACGTTGTCGACCACCTCGACTCCGAGCAGGTCATCCAGCGTCGCCCACGGATCTCCGCTGATTTCAACAGTCATGTGATTCCTTCCTTGGCGGTTCGTCGGGGACCTCGATCTCGGTCAACTCGACCAGTATGCCAAGCAGTATGCGGCTCACTTCTCTCGTTAGTACAGGTAATTCGTCCGGTAGACGAACTGTGACACGGTCCCCGTCGCTGTCATCGGCCGTCATGGCTGGTCAGCTTCCGACTGATCAGCTGAGCTGATTTCATCAGATACCCGGTCGATCGCTGCCCGAATGTCGGCGGTGAAGTAGCCGCGCACCCGACGGACCTCGCCGTCCTCGTCCGGAACGCGGTGCCGGGTCGGTCTGCACTCCAGCTGCCCCATCTGCCGCGCGAACACGCTCGGCTCGACATCCAGCGCGTTGGTCAGCTCGGCGGTCGGCACAAACTCGCGCTGGTCCAGGTCGTCACCGAGGTATTCGACAACCGCCGCGAGCGGTTCCGGCAACTCGACCGGCGAGGTGTCGTCGGCGCGGGTGCCGCTGCCGAGTGCCTTCACGACGGCGGCCTGGTCGATCGCGCGCGGACTGTCGTCTCCGGCCGCGTGACCGGTCAACGTCCTGGCTGCCTCCCGAAGCGTGCGTCCCCGTTCGCAGATTGACCGCCATTCAGCGTTGTCCATGTAGAACGTGCGCACCGCCACCGCAACCGTGTCGGCCCCTGCGTCGGTGTCACCGTCCGGGCGCAGGATGCCAACTCCCTTGTGGCTGGGCAGCAGCGTGGATGCGTCGAAGCCGCGCGTGTTCATCTGCTCGCCGAGCACGATGTTGGAGTCCCGCCAGTCCATCACTCGTAGCGCAAAGCGTGACCCAAGCACGGCCCGCAGCCGTGATGGGATCGTGTTCGAGTCCGGCCGCTGCGTGGCGAGGATGACCACGATGCCGACGGCTGGCCCCTTTCGGGCGAGGTAGGTCAGTAGGTCCGCGATGTACGCGCCGAGCGTAATTTTCTTCCCCTCGATCTCCTGCCGCGTCGGGTTTTCCAGGTACACCTGAACCTCATCGATGATCACGGCTGTGATCGGCATGCCGAGGTCACGGTCACGAGAGATCGCTGGTGTGATCTTCGACTCGGGGCAGATCTCATCGTCCAGGGTGGACATCCGAGCGAACCGCGCTTGTACCTCGGCTACCAGCTCGACCAGGTAGTCCCGGACAGCTTCGGTGTGTTCCTGCTCGTCACCGCAGACGTACCGGTGCGCCACGGCTTCGGCGGCCTGCCAGTCTTTCCCTCCCTTACCGTCGAAGACATACAGCTGCGTGTACGGATCGAGGATCAGTCCGGCCGCCGGTAGTCGGGTGGCGCACGTCTTGCCCTGCCGGGGGATCGCACCGACCACCAGCGACGTCCACACCAGTTGCAGGTCAATCCGGCGGTTGCGCGCGTCGCGGCCGAACGGAATCGACCGCCAGGCGTCCCAGAACTCCACATCCTGCAACGGGAACCGCAACGGCGCACCGGAATACGGGTCCTCATCGGCAACCCACAGGAAGACCCGGCCCGCGTGGCCGCTCCGTCCGCGCACCCTTTCGACGATGAGCTGCAATTCATCGACCGCCAACGCCGACGCAAGCGCCTCACGGTGCTTGATGACGTCAGCAGCCTTGCGGGTTGCGGGTAGATCGACGGTGACGGCCCAGCCCGCGCCATCATGCGCGGCACGCTCCACGAGCCGTAGCGATTCGTCCTTGCCGATCAGCTTCGCGTCCCGGAACGCGTCGACCAGCACTTGCGGGTCCATCGTCCAGGTCAGTGTCCGCGGACCGGCAAGGACCGGTTTACGTCCAGGTGCGCCGTCCTTGCGGCGGCCAAACACGGCCAAGGTCGCCGAGGCAATGCCGGCCGCGATCCAGAGCGCCGGTCCGCCGTAGACCACATAGGCGACGGTGACCGCTGCGGCAGCGGACAGCGCCACAAGGCCGGTCACACGCCAGCGGAAGAGCGTCAACGCGCGGATCTCGGTGAACTTGTCCGCAAGCTTCTCGGACTGCTCGGCAGCGTCCCGGTAGTCATGCACGCGCACCCACCGACGCCAGCCCCGGACGACCGCCGCTATGCCCCGACCGACCGCACTGACGAACCTCCACGGCGACCGCACAATGAACGCCAAGACATCCACGGCCGCGTGTTTCGCAGCCTGCCATGACTTCAACGCGGCTGGCACGCGCGGTGAACGCTGCCACCAGTTCATGAACCTGCGCCGACGATTCGGCTGTGGCTCAGACGGCAGCTCACCGTCGATCAGTTCGGCGTCGAAGATGTGCCGCTCGGCCTCCTGTGATTGCGCGGGAGCGTGAAGCGTCTCACCGCTCATGGCTGCGTCACCTCCGCAGACAGCGCAGCAGCCAGCCGAGACGACAAGCCGCGCGAGCAACTGGTGACCTCCCGAATCCAAGCCGGAGTCACGGCCACGTCCGGACTCCACGCCTCCCGCGCACGGCCCAGGTACTCATCGAAAGATGTCCGCCGCTTGGTGTCCGGCGACCGGTCGGCAGCGGACTCGATTGCCCGCTCGGTGTCCGGACGGGCTTCCGCGTTCGTGAACGCTGTCCGGACAGCTTCGCTGAGCTTGTCCCGGAGATCGGTCACGGCCTCGGCGGCGACGAATACAACCAGCGGCGGGACGGAATGCAGCACCACCGTGTCCGCCGTTCCGGCCGCGTACGCCGCCCAGGTGTTCATCACGTACGTGGCCGCGAGCGTGAACCACTTCGCCCCGCGCACCCATCCGCCGGTCCGGACGCCGTACCGGGCGGTGACCTGCTCGGCCCGCAGGATCGCCAGCAGCACCAGCGACACCATCGGGTCCAGCAGCCACGCCGCCAGCCACGGCAGCCACCACGCAGCCGCACCGTTCGCGGCGAAGCTCTGCACGTTGGTCATCGTGAACGCCAGCCCGAGTAAAATCCCGGTCCAGCACAACCGATCCACCTGCTTGCATACCTGCTCGACCGCTTCGGCCTCGGCGAGGGTGGGCGGCAGCTGCCGCCCACCGTTGACCGTCGGCGACGCGTTCATCGACGCCGCCCTTTCCGCTGCTGAGGAACGTCCATTGTGGTCACGGTCAGTGCCTTGGTCAGCGTGTACGAAGCGAACAACGCAGGTACGCCGAGCACGGCGAGCAGCAGCGTTGTGTTTCCGGGATGCGTGATCACGATCCACTGAACTCCGACGATCGCAGCGGCCGTGACCACGACCCGGCCAGCCAGCGACACCAGCCGGACGCTCGCCCGAGCAGCTTCAGTAGCTCGCCGCGTGGCACGCGCACTCGCCCGCCACACCATGACCAAGCCAATCAGGCCACCGAGCGCGGCCAGGATCTCGATGGGGGTCAGTTGCAGCATCATCACGCGCCACCCCCTTCGGCACGCTCCCCGCGCTGAAGCCAGTGCGGGTACAGCGCGCGCCGATCGTCCTCGGAGAGAGCGCCCCAGACGCCGACAGTGCTTTCCCCAGCGACGCGAAGGTCCAGTTCGAGGCATTCATCCTGGACCGGACAGCCCGCGCACATCCGGGCTGCCAACTCACGATCAGTCATCGGTTCGTCAGCCCAGGCAGGTTCATCCTCCGGGATCCCTGCCATGCAGATGCCGTTGCGGAGCACTGCGTCGGCGAGTACCGCGCTCGGCACCCAACGCACGCGATCCAGCCGCCAAGCGATGCCGATCAAGCGGAGGTCGCTGTACGAGGCCATCACTTCCGACCCCCGTCCTGCTCGACAGGCTGGCCAAGCAGCCGAGCCAACTCGCTGGCCGGGATCACGCGGCGGCCGTTCCGTTGCGTGGTGCGCACCGTGCCGAGCCGGATCGCACGAGAGATCGCCGACGGCTCGACGTTGAGAATCCAGGCCGCTTTTCGAACGGTGAAGTACGCCGGTCGTCCGGCGTTGGACACATCGGTACCCATTGAAGAAGTCCTTCGATAAAAAAGAAAGCTGATTTCAGCATTATTCTGATGATTTCAGCGCACAAAGTGCGCAAAAAGTCCCCGTCGCGCGGTTAGTGCGCGGCCATGTCACGGAATGCGGAACGGAACAGTTAACCTCTGCGCTGAGGCGGAGCGCGGAGGAATAGGTGTCGGAAGATTGGGCGGCAGTCGCCAGAGCCATTAACGAGCGCGTGAACGAGCTCGGCTGGCGACAACGCGAGCTCGCAGAGCGTTCGCACGTCTCGCAGGCGATCGTCCGCGAGATCCAACACCACGTTGTTGAACGCCGCCGAAGCTCCCGGACTCTGGAGTCTCTGTCCGTGACGCTCGGCTGGCATCCTCAGCACCTGAATGCCGTGCTGCACGGCCGAAAACCGCCTGAGCCCAACGAACCGGTTACGGCCGGCCCGGACACAGTCTGGTCCCGTTTGGACACTCTCGAACAGCGCATGGTCGAGATCACCGAGCGGCTTGACGACCTGAAAAGTGATCTCTCGACGGTGATCGAGCATGTCCGCAAGAACCGCTAGAGCCGGGTGGTTTCGCTTGCTGGATCCGACGTTTTCCATGCCTTCAATTCCAGTGCGAATCCGGCGGGGAACCCATGCATCACCGATGCACATCCAGCGCATGAGCAGTGCAGAACCAGTGCACAAAGCAGCTACCGGAGGCGCGCCGCGATGGATTTGGTGACCGGCTGGACGGGCCGCACCGCGTGCGCGCTACAAGCGGCGCTGCGAATGAGCAACGAGGCGTTCGCGGAGCACTTGGGAATTGCCGTGCGAACAGTCAGCGGGTGGCACCAGAAACCCACTTTGGTACCGAAATCCGAGATGCAACAGCTGCTTGACACGGCGTTCGAACAGGCGTCGTCGTCGGTCAAAGCACGGTTCGCCCAGCTTCTCAACGACGCGGCCGATACTGTCCCTGCCGATCCGCCGATCAACGACCAGGCGGCGGCCGATGCCGAGCTACGGCTGAGCGCCGATCCCAACATCGGCGCGGCGCTGGAGTGGCTAGACCAGCATGCATGCTGGGAGCCGGGTACCAGTCGGCGGGAAGTTGCTTCACGGCTAGCTCGGCTGGACGTGAGCGAGCTACAGGGTAGGGCGAGCCGTCGAGGGCGCGTGGATCAACGCACCGTCGCACAAGTTCTCGGAACGTACTACGGCGAGAGGACAGGAAGCCACGGCAGGTACAGCGCCAGGTACGGCACCGACACCAAGGCCGAAACAAGCATTCTGACCAGCGCTGACTGGCTGGACTTGGAATGCCCGCTGATCGCGTCCCACGACCGACTCACCGTCACCAGCGCGGCAGAAGACGCCGACATGCCGTTGGACGACGAAGCAGCCGGACGCGCAGCCCAGCGGTTAGCGGAAACGCTGGCCATGCGGACCAGGCTCGTAGACATGCCGCTGTACCGGCTGCGCGCCGTGGACGTCTCTCCTGGCTCGATTCGCGGATCGGTCGGCGTCACGCGTTTCGTCGAGTATGCCGTCACTATGGATCTACTCGAAGGCGAGCTGATCGACGCGATCGCAGCCGACCCCCAATCGGCACACGAGTCGTTGCCGCTACGCGACAGGTACTTGCCGGACATCGCGTCCGTGATCGATGTCTTCGGGCGACTGTGCGCGGGCGGCCCACTCGCGTTATGCGCGGTCGCCCGGCCTGCTAGTCCGTTCCGAGGCGAAGCGGACTACGTTCTCCTGGTGCAGGAACGCTCGGGCCATGTCCTCAACGCGGCGCGTCGACTGGCGGTGATCCCGAAAGGATTCCACCAGCCGATGACCGATCTGCGCGCGGACGCACAGGTCGGCGCGACGCTGCGGCGCGAGATGGAAGAAGAGCTGTTCGGGCGCGACGACATCGACAACACCTTCGGCGATCAACGGTCTGCTGATCCTATGCACCCGAGTCGACTTTCCGAGCCGATGCGGTGGCTTTTTGAAAACCCGACTCGGTTGCGCATGGAATGTACCGGATTCGGGCTAAACCTACTCAGCGGAAACTTTGAATTCGCTAGCCTGATCGTCATCGACGACGAAGAATTTTGGTCACGCTACGGCGGCCAAGTCGAAGCCAACTGGGAATCGGCAGGACTCCGCCAATACTCCAGCCTGGACGGGGACTTGATCGGCGAGTTGGTCCGTGATGTAGCGTGGAGCAACGAAGGACTGTTCGCACTGCTACAGGGCCTTCGCAGGCTTGGCCAAATCGGTGGTGAGCGAGTGAGCTTGCCATCGATCGAATGGGAGGTACGTTAGGTGAGCCGCAATTGGCACCACGGAAACGCAGCCGAAGACGGCAGCGAAACCCGCGGCTGGGTGCTCGGCCACTTCATCAACCCATCCGAAGGCGTCCGCTCAACGAAAGACCTCGAAGTGAAATGGGGCGTCCACCCGGCTGGCGAAAAGCGACCCGAGTGGACGACTGACGACCGGCGAACCACCATGCTTCTGCTAGTACAAGGACACTTCCGCCTACATCTCACCGAAGGCACGGTCGATTTGGCCAAGCAGGGCGACTACGCGGTCTGGGGACCAGGAATCGACCACTCCTGGGAAGCTCTCGCCGATTCCGTGGTTGTCACCGTCCGCTGGCCGTCGGCGTCCAACTAGCTCCACTCCACAGCGGGCAAGTTCACGCGGTCGCCACCAACTTCGCTCAGACGCCGAATCCCTTGCGACAGCGCAAAAAGACCCTCATCGCTCCAGGACTCATCGGCTGTCAACTCAGCCACCAGATGATCGTCCAAACTGGAGTACAGTCGCAGTCCGGACGACTCCCAGTTCGCTTCGACCTGGCCGCCATAGCGCGTCCAGAACTCATCGTCATCTATGACGACGAGACAGGCGAACTCAAAGTTTCCACTGACCAGGTTCAGCCCGAACCCAGTGCACTCCATCCGCACGCGGCCAGAATCTTCCATGAGCCATTTCATGGGCTCGGACAAGCGACCAGGGTGCAGCGGAACAGCCACACGAGGCGCACCGACCGTGCTGTCTACCTCACTCCGCCCGAACAACTCCTCTTCCATTTCACGCAGCAACGTGGTCCCCAACTGCGCATCGGCATGAATATCCGTCATCGGCTGATGGAAACCTTTCGGAATCACCGCCAGCCTACGTACAGCGTTGAGAACATGACCGGAGCGCTGCTGAATCAGAAGCGCATAGTCCCGCTCACCACGGTATGGATCGGCAGGGCGCGCAATAGCACACAACGCGAGCACACCACCCGCACACAATCGACCAGACAGGTCGAGGACTGATGAAATGTCCGGCAGATACCGATCACGTAGCGGCAGGTTGCCGAGCGGATCTGTGGAGGCGTCACAAATAGCGTCGATGAGTTCTTTTTCGAGCAGATCCATAGTTACGGCATACTCGACAAACGGCGCGACGGCGACCGAACCCGAAATCGCCCCTTCCCTAACGTCGACGCTCAGGAGCCGATAGAGGGGAACGTTCGCGACCCGTACACCAAGCGCGGCGGCTTCGGCGAGCCGATGCACTGCATGACTCACACCGGTGTCGTCCGCCGCAAGACGACTGCCCGGTTCGGCACGCAACGTCAGGCGATCATTGCCCTGCCAGAGCGGACACGCGAGATCCAACCAACTCGGCCGCGTAAGAACACTCGTCTGAGTCTCTCGACGTCCACAACGCACGCGATAGGGGGCGTAGCCCTGCACGCTATCCGCGTAGTACTCCCCCAATGCATTCCCGATCTGGCTTCGACGAACCTTGCCACGCCGCGTATGCCGGACGAGCAGGTCATCCGTGCTCAGCGTCCCGAGCTGGGACATCACCTTCCGCCGAGCCGTCTCAGGACCCCATCCAGCCCAGTCGTCCAGCCACGCGAACGACTGGGCCATGTCGACGCGTGTTTCTGGCGTTTGCACAGCTGGAGTATGCGTTTCCCGGCGGCCCAGACAATGGGTCTCGGCCTGGCCAAAGGTCCACGGCGGCACAGAAGCGCCTCCCGCATGACGTTCGGCGGCCACCTCCACGTCCTGCGTCGGCGTCGGCCGCCCCGGAGGGACAAGCAGCTCATCAATGCTGAGGCCGAAGATGCGTTCGAGCAGCCGCGCGGTTGCCGGGCGCACTTGGCCAAGCGGCTTCCCGTTCGGCCCCCGCCTGGTGGTCAACCGCTGTAGGTGCCGGACGCTGAGCGTTCCGGGCTCGTTGTGTTCGCGAGCGAATACCTCGGCGTACTCCACGAACTCCTGTAGCGTTTGCCGCCGCTCTTTGATCTTCAGTTCGAGCAATGTGCGTGCCGTTTGCATCACCGTCTCCCGTCCGCGCTACGAGGCCGCCCTATGTCGTCAGCAGGTCGCGTCAAGGTCGTTCCGCTGATCGAGCGCTGATGCAAGCATGATTTCAGTCTGACACGAGCCGCTTACACGCGGTCACCCAAGTCGTCCGGCGGCGTCGCACTCCGTTCCCCCCGACCGTCGCCGGACCTGGACCACGGCCGGAATCGGCCGGCCCGCCATGCTCGACTCCGGCCGTGGTCCTCCAGGGATTGGAGTTCAGCGGTGGATGGGTCGACAGAACAGGCGAAGTGGTTTCAGTTCAAGGCTGGGCTCGTGGTCGAGTCACTGCGTGTCGCGCACTGTGCCGCGCCGACCAGCCAGGATGACGAAGTCCAGTCGTGGTGTCGGCTGAAGTTTCGCCCGACGGACATCGAAGAAGCAGCCGACCCAACCAGCCCGCCGGATTCCGCCAAAGCACCCGCATGCGCGCCCTGTAGCGCCTGCTTGCTGAGACTGGCGGCAGTAGCCGACGCGGCGAAGGACAACGCCCAGCCTGCGGTGACATGTTCCGGGACCAGCACGCTCGCAGTCCTTCTACGCAAAGCGCAATGGCTACTCGACGACGCCGCCCACTACTTGCCCGAGGGACAATACAGCGCCGAGGACCGCGAACTGCTCGCGACAACGCTGGACGAACTCGCCGCCCTGATCCGCGAGCAGTGCGCACGGGACCTCGCCGCCAAGCAATCCGGCGCATGACCACGCTCGCAGAACCGGTGGGACGGCACAGCCTCGACCGCGAACCGGACGGCTACGTAACGGCCTGGACCGGCGACCTGAACCCGGATCTGCCGACCAGGATCTTATCCCTCGCAGAGCTGAGAACGCCTGCAATCAAAGAGTTTTCGAAGCCCTCGAACGAAATCCTGGAAACCGTGCTTGACGTCCTTCTACAGCTGTAAACGAAGCAGCCAACGCCTGCCCTGCCTTCCGTCGTCGTTCCGGCGATAGTTCCGTGACACATTCCGTGACAACGGATAGGCTCAGGCGGACGTCACGAAATGCGTCACGATTGGGGTCAGTCGATGTCTGCTGGCGTGTGCTTGGGATGCGGCGAGCCACTACCACCGGGATCACCACGCGGACGACGCGCCCGATACCACGGACCAGCATGTCGCCAACGCGCCCGACGAGCACGAATCCAGGCTGGCGGCGCGCGTTCCTGGGAAGCGGTAGAACGTGCCGACGCCGCAATGGTGGCCGTACGACGAACGCTGAGCGCTGGCGCCGATCCCCAGCAGGCGATTCAAGACCTACTAACCGCCGTAACCGAACTCGCAGAAGCCCACGGCATTGCCACGCCAACTCCAGCGGAGCACGCTTCGATTGAGGGCAGTACCGAGCCCGATGTCACGGAAATCGTCACGGAACCCGTTTCAGGCAACGACCTGAGCAATCCTGCCGAGACCGAGCAGGAAGAGACGACAGCGGAAACCACCGACTTGCCGGAGTCTCGGCAGCTTCCGAGGCCGATCGGCCGCACGGAGACGGTGGATCTGGACACGGTCCGCATGGAACGGTCATCTGATTTCGAGCAGACACGCAGGTGGATCGTCCTATGTCGCGCTGGAGAGAATGAGCGTCTGATCGGGTACTTGGACTCGGATGGCACCAAGACGAAGAAGTGGCAAGCGCTCGGTCCCATGCTGACTCGGGTCTCCGGCGTTCCTTGCCGAACGAGGCAGGAAGCGCTGCTTCGACTTCTGGACCCGCACGTGCCCAGGCGCTGATCCATTCGCCCACAGCGTGTGGGATCGCCGAACCACACGGCTGCTCGTCGCCTGTCAATGGGACGGGTGTCCGTGTCCCATCGGCAGGCGCCATCTGGGTACTTGGACAAGTGCTCCGGGGGACAGTCTGGGACCCGTGACAGCGGCTGTCCCATGCGTGGCGCGTTGACCGATTTCCCAGGTCATCGGACGTCTCGACCTGTCCCCACCGAAGGTGTCCCGGCCGGGACTCGGCGGGCCAGGTGGGACGGCCCGGCCCGCGTTCCCGGCCGAGCACCGTCGCACTACGAACCAATTGATTCTCGTAGCGTCTCATCCTTGGGCAGAAACCAGGACTGGTGCTCCAACGAGCTTCCGGTGCGCGACGCAAGTCAGGCGTGCACTACCAAGCCAATCACAGGGGACCACGTCAAACGCCTAGGACCGGCATCGATACGATCAAGGTTCGTCAGGCAGAGTTCTCAGCATAACGGAGGCTAGGTTGGCAGAGCGATATGACTATGAATCGCTTGGGGCAGATGCCTTTCACCAGCTTTGCCAAGCGTTACTTGTCGCACATAACCCGAATGTTCAGTGTTTCCCGGTCGGCATGCCTGACGGTGGGCGAGATGCCTCCGCACCTCGCGGCCGAGTCGCTGACGCAATTGTGTATCAAGTCAAGTTTCGCAAACCGACGCCAAACAAGTTAGCTAATCCCGACGAGATCGCTAACTGGGTAATCAGCGCGCTCGAAGGTGAGATCGAGAAGGTCCAAGAACTCGCCTCAAAAGGTGCTGAACAGTATGTCCTCCTGACGAATGCGCAGTGTTCCTCGCACCCAGATTCCGGCACACGCGACCGCGTCCAGGCTTGGCTGAGCGAGAAAATGCCGATTCCCGCGCAGGTATGGTGGCGAGACGACCTAGATCGCCGACTAGACCCTGAAACTGAGATCAAGCGTACTTACGGCTTCATAAGGGAGATAACAGGTCTGGCAGAGCTCTTAGGGTTACGAGACCCCGGAGCAGATGACAAGACATTGATCAAGATCGCGCGAGGCGATCAGCGGGTGAGCGCCCTGATGAAGTGTATGGCGCATCAGTACGAACGCGACAGAGTGGTGAAGTTCAAGCAGGCCGAGCTCGAACCTCAGTTGCTCGATGTTTTTATTGACGTACCGCTTGCAGCCAGCGCAATAGAAAGACCTTTCTACCCAGGCAGCGCCTTTACCAGATTTGCAGATTCTCGCTTGGTTTCATCCAGTCATTCAGCAGTGGAAGAGAAATGGGCAGGTCTACTCTCGGGCGACATCACCACCGCTTTCATGACGAGCAACCGGACAAGCGGCCGACCAGCGGCGTCTGTCCTTCTCTCTGAGAGCATGGTTGGAGATGATGCACCGTCATCTTCAAGAATCGTTCTAGAAGGCGCCCCTGGGCAAGGTAAATCCACTGTCGGACAATACGTATGTCAAGCACACAGGGCTCGACTACTCGGCAACAACTCACAGATCAACCGTTTCTCAGCTGAACACCGATCGAGTCCCATTCGCCTGCCGTTTCATGTGGACTTCCGTGATTTGGCTGCCTGGCTGAGACGGCGGGATCCATTTGACATCACAAATGACGGAGCCCCTGAAGGCTGGTCGGACACCCTGGAGGCGTTCCTGGCTGCCCAGGTTAGACGCTACTCGGGTGGACTTCGCTTCTCTGTATCCGATTTGGACGCGGTTCTAAGAGCTACGCCTGCAATTCTGGTTCTCGACGGCCTGGATGAAGTTCCCGATCTCAATGACCGTCGGGCTGTTGTCTCTTGCGTCAATGAAGCATTAAACCGGATCGAGCCGTTTAGTCCATCGTTTCGAACGATGGCATCCAGCCGACCAAGTTCCTTTTCGAAGACGCCTGGATTCTCGAAACGAGAGTGGACTTACTTCGGTCTCGGCGACCTACCACTGACCCTAGTCCTAGAATACACGGACGGGTGGCTCATGTCCCGCAGGGTGACTCATCAGGCGGCCTATGAAATCCGTCAAGTACTCGGCCAGAAACTAGGGCAGCCGCATATTGTCGACCTGGCTCGAAATCCTATGCAGCTCGCGATCCTTCTCTGGCTCGTGCGAAAGAAGGGGCCGTCCCTGCCGGACAAACGAACCGCGCTATACCGAGAATACATGGAGACGTTCCTCGACCGCGAAGCCGAGAAAAGCTCAATCATTCGAGATGAGCGTGAACTGATCCTTGACTTACATGGATATGTTGCCTGGGAACTTCATTGCCTCGCCGAGACAGGAGATTCCAACGGAAGCATCGCAGAACCTAAGCTGAAGGCGCTACTTAAGAAATACCTCCAACTGCGAGGATATAAGAAGAAGAAACTAGAACTCGTTGACCAACTGTTTACCGGAATGACCGACCGGGTCATGGTCTTAACGAGTCGTGTTCAGAATACTTTTGAATTCGAAGTGCAGCCGCTCCGAGAGTACTTTGCAGCAAGGTACCTGTATTCCACGGCCCGCACATCGAGCCCAGGCGCGGAACGGTCCGGTAATCGCTCTGAACGTTTTGAGGCGCTTCTTCGAAACCCGTACTGGTGGAACGTCACTCGATTCTATGCCGGATTTTCCGATGTTGGCGAACTCGCCAACATCGTCGACTTGTTGGAAGATCTCATCAAGTCTAATGGCGATTATTCTCTCATTTCCTACTCGCGAGAAGTTGCTCTGACCCTGCTTCGGGACCAAGTCTTCTCTCAGAAACCACGTTCGGTATCCAGGGTAGTCGACCTAGTTTCGTCGGAGGAATCGGTCGCCCTGCTTGGATCCATCACCAGGGGGCTAGGATCGTCGGTCCTGTCTCTTCCTTTCGATTCCGGAGGTGAAGAGATTGTCGAACGAATGAGGACTCGTATTGAGAAAGGGGTCGCGTCTGGCCTCTTAGATTTTGACGCCGCGCGATTGCTTGCGGAGAATTCCGAGAGTGCTCTTATTGTGGATTGGTGGTACGACAAATGGTCGCACGCCCGAAATAAGCGCGCACGCCGCCTTTGGTTCTTTGTGGGTAAGTCTATGGACCTATTTCATACCCTATCACCGTCTCAAGGCGAAGAAGTATTCGAAAGCATCGGCAACGACACCAATCTCTGGCACAGCATACTTCAGCCAGATGTACGACTCCCTCCCTCTGTAGGCGAAACGAACTTTGATTCCTTCCTCGCGGCATTCCGCGCCGGGGTACAGCTGAATGGAACATTGGATGCACCGCAACAATCTGCACCGGCGCTTTGCACTGAGATAGCATCGCTAAATAGTCTTTCCTACCTGATGCATGTAAGCGATGGACTGCTGCCACGCGGCCGCAGGAGACTTCTGCCGTTCTATAACATTAGGGAGGAGCTAGAAGACGAAGGGAAACACTCTGCGCTTCTCCGCAGACTAGTTGAAGCCGCCTCCATCGTTCAGTCGTCGACAAACACTAAAAACAAGTACAGCCTTTGGGTTGATTTCCATGAGGCGCTCACGGACGCGATTGGAGGTAAATGTCAGCGCACGCTAGCGATGGCTGCGTTTCTTGGCGAAGTTCGTGGCGGCAACATCAGTCGCAAAGTTGCTGGCGGACTATTTGACGAGTCGATCTCGCCAGTGCTCCGAGCCCGCTACGCGCGACAGCGACGCTTGGACCGCGGTTGGTGGGCAGACCAGTTAAAGGATATCGAAAGCTCAGACGATGCATTCTTTGCTCTCTGCTGCATTCTCCGCTGGGCACCTCCGTCAGTGCTAATGGAAAACGAGAAGAGGCTCGACAAATGGATAAGAGGGTTCGATGCATATACGTTGTACATTATCCATTCGATGGCTTCCAATGCCTGGATACGACCCGGCACTGAACCCGATCCTCAGTGGCTCACACGAAGCACAGCTGGGATGCTGTACCTTGCTTCAACACAGATGGATAAAAATACCTCCATAACGACACTGAATAGAATCGCGAAATCATGTCGCGATCAAGACCTGAAAGCCCTGATTAGTGCTGCACGGTTGGCCATATTGCTGCGTTCCCCTAATAAGGAATGGGCCGATTCGCTCGACGATTTCTCCGATTCGTTTGCATCCTGTCAGCCTACGACGCCGATTCATCCAATGAGATATAATTTTGCACGCACTGGAGGAATCGACATCTCGACATGTCGCGAAATTCTCCGCCATTCTCATGAGCTCCCGCCTGTGCTCCGGCATATGGCGAACGAAATCCTTACGGCTGAAGTAGCTGCAAAGGCTACAACTTTAGCAAATGCATCTACCAGGCAGGAATGGTTCGACCAGGAGACTCTTGATTAATGGGCAGGTCAAGGCATCCGGAGACGATCTATACCGAAAACCACGCCAATCGCCAAATGTAGAAACTCTCCGATGGGGCTGCCGCGGTCGGCTCTTGCCTATTACTGGAGCCGACCCGACCGGCAATCTCGTCCAAGAAGGATCGACACGACTATCAGTTGGCATATAACTCTTTAGTATACATATTACGCGGAATTATCGGAATTGACCTGCGGATACATTTATTTGATCTACTTGGCCAAAGTTATCGGACAATGGCGAAACGCTGCGCGTCAGCGTCGCCAGATCAGCTAACGCGAATTTCGTTGATCTTGCCATCTCCGATTGCAAAGAGCTAGATCGCTTCGTTCTCGGAGCTCCGGCCGGTTGGCACAGGCATCCGTGGGTGCGTTCCGCTATGAATTCCGCGTTGGGATCACCCGCGCTGCCACTCGCCGACCCTCAGCGATCAACTCGTCAATCTGAATAGTGAGCGGATCGGACCCGGAAAGTTGCTGGCGTAGCCCCTCGAATGCGACACCAGGTTCGTCCGCTCCACCATAGATAATCTTGTTGTGGTCAATGACGTCGGCCGCAACCAGCTCCGGTAAGTCGTCCAGACGCCGTTCGCTCAACGCAGAATGAAGCCGTGCACGACTTGCCTGTTGTCCACTCTGTTGGCAGCCTCCCCAACGAGCATCGATGTTCGACACGGGCCTACGGGATCGGACAGGGCGACAATGTCTGTTCGGGGAACACCTGCTTGACGATACCGAGCCGTCCCACTCCCACCGCTCTCACACGGGCGGGACCGATCTGTTTCGGGACCCCGGAACGCTTGCCCAGCGCTACGTGGCACTAGCAGGGTCAGGCTCGTTTGCCCAGTTCAGCGACAAAATAAGGTTGTCTCTGTTGCTCGTCCCGAGGGCCGGGTCGCAGGGACACGAAGGACAGCCGTAGACGCGCTTGTTAGTCGCGTTCGGGAAGTTGGATGCGGGTGGATAGTGTGCAACTCGCCCCTCGGACACAAAAATGTGGCATCCCTGCTACATCTCACGTGCCAGTGTTTGAAGGCACTCCAACACGCTGATTCAGCGTTCCCGGGGCTACCCCACCGCACGTGGCGGCGGTGGTCGACGTGACCGGCCCTGTGATCAAGCCGGTGGTTCCCTCCACAACGCGCGCCCGGCAGGACGGCCAGTCGGCCGTAGGCCAGCATGGAACCGTCACCGCCCGTCGGACGCTTCCGCTGCCCGCCGTTCCGGAACCACGTGATCGTGGCGTGGTGTACGGGCTGGCGGCGGTCGATGCCAGGGGCCGGGTCGCCGACCAAGCGGTGCTACGCGCCCTCGGCTGGACACCCGGCACACGGCTAGCAATCCGCGAAACCCGCGGCCTGCTGATCACCCGCACCGATCCCCACGGTGTGTTCAGCGTCACCACACAGGGGCACCTGCGGCTTCCCGCGCCGGTCCGGCACTGCTGCGGCCTGCTGCCCGGCGACCGCGTCCTGCTGACCGCCGAACCCGCACACGGCACTCTCGTCGTACACCCACCTGCTGTGTTGGACGACATGATCGCCCACTGCCACTCCACGCGGCTGGACGGTGATACCGCATGACAACCCACCAACACCAGCCCCCGGGCGCCACTCAGGCCGATCTGGACGCCGCACGCTTGCTACTGGCCCGCCTCGGCCTGTCAGCCGAGGACCTTCTCGCCACACCCGCACACAGGCCGCCGGTACCCACCTTCGCCGAATACATCCCCACCGTCTCGGCCGCCGTCACCGACGGCACCCGCCGCGTCTACCGCTCCTACTGGAACCGCATCGAAGACCACTGGGGCCACCGACGCCTCGACGAACCCACCCCCTCCGAGATCAAGCAGCTCGTCGAACACATCAAGACCCACGTCATCGCCCGCCGCAACGCACGCGGCGGACGCAGCGCCGGCGAACACCTCATCGCCGCCCTGCGCTGCCTCTACCGCCACGCCGAAAACGACGGACTCATCACCCCGGCCAACAACCCCGCCAGCAAAGTCGCCAAACCCCGCCGACTCCCCTCCACCCGCCGAGCCGTCACCGACACCCGTCTAGCCGAGATCAACCACATCGCCGCCACCACCGGCAACGACCCCGCACTCGACACCCTCATCCTGCGACTCCACACCGAAACCGCCTGCCGCCGCGGCGGCGCACTCAACCTCCGCCCCCAAGACCTCGACCCCACCCAAAGCCTCATCCTCCTGCGAGAAAAAGGCGAAACCCACCGCTGGCAACCCGTTTCCCCCACCCTCATGACCCACCTACAGCACCACGCCGAACAACGCGGCGCCCCCCGCACTGGGCAGCTCCTGCGCTACACCAACGGACAGCCGATCACCACCCGCCGCTACGACCATCTCTGGAACCGCATCGGCTCCCACCTACCCTGGGTCGCCACCCAACAAATCTCCACACACTGGCTACGCCACACCACCCTCACCTGGGTCGAACGCAACTACGGCTACGCCATCGCCCGCGCCTACGCAGGCCACACCGACAACGCAGGCGACGCCGGAACCACCACCACCTACATCCGCGCCACCATCCAAGAAATCGCCACCGCACTCACCGGACTCACCGGCGAACCCCACCCACTCGCCTAACCCGAAAACGAAACAACAAGACATCACACAAAATTCAATCAAGACTGAAATATCGATTAAAAAGAGCTACCGAGCCGGGCGATCCAACACAGCGTCCGGCTCCACCTTCTATCGCGCAACCTTTGTCGACGTCCGAAAGGCATGCCCCGATGCTCTAGCTCTGTCGCACCTGACCTTGTCGGTGCCGCGCGTCACGGATGCGGCTTTCCGAGCACCAGGCGTCCCGGGCCCCGAGCCGTCTTCCGTGCCCGCTCCCCCGCCATCGCGCCGAGCACGCGTTGGGAGACGGCGTGTCCGGGGACAGCGAGATCCCCGACCGCGCCCGGCGAGGACTCCACTTCGGCACCACGGGACGCACCTCGAGTCGCGGGTGCGGAGCCTGTGCACGAGCCCGATGCATTTCTCGGCGCCATGCATCCCACGCCGCAGTACGGCTTCATCGGAGAAATCGCCGGCCGCAAGATTGCACTGGGCCTGAACGAGACCCGCACCATCAGCCTCTTTTGCTTCCAAGTCGGCGGGAAAAGCTACACCTCGGCAGCATCATGGTAATGGCGTGCCTGCCCGAAACCCCCGTGCTGGCCCCAGAAGCTCGCAACGTCGACTGGTGGTCCCGAGTCGGCTATGGCGCTCACGTTTCCAGACTCTGACATTCCGCGAAGTTTCCTCGGCCGCCCTAACGAGGGTCTGGGTGTCCTATGCTCTTCGCATGCACAACTCCCACAAGGACCCCACCCAAGAGCATGACTTCATCTACAGCATTGAAGACGGCCAGTCACTCACGGATAACCAGTGCTTCCTATGCGGGGTCGCACTCATCGAGACCAACCGCACGGACGAGCACGTCTTTCCACAGTGGCTACTGCGGCGATTCAATTTGCAAAATCAGAAAATAAATCTACTAAATGGGACTTCGCTACCGTACTCAAAACTCAAAATCCCTTGCTGCAACTCATGCAACAACGAGCATCTTTCCCGTATCGAGATTGAAGTAGGGCGAGCCTTTCAGGACGGCCCGGGTGCCGTGTCTGCATTAGACCGCACGACTCTCTTCCTGTGGATGGGAAAGGTCTATTATGGAATCTTGTATCGAGAGCTGTTTCTACCTGCGGATCGCAAAGACCCGTCGGCCGGATCCATCGTCTCCGCGGACATCCTCAATACATTCCGAATGCACCACACGCTGATGCAGGCAGCTCGAGGAACCGTTCGCTGGCACCAAGGACAGTTTCCCGCTTCAATTTTCGTTTTCCGCACTCAGGAGCCTGCCGATCCCCGCGACCGGTTCGATTATGTCGACATCCTACATTTCCCTTTTCTGGCGATGCGAATTGGCAGCACAGCAGTTGTAGCCAGCCTGCAGGATTGGGGCGCCCTCGCCAATTCAGTCAAGGTTCCTGGCATCGAAGCTGCCAAGAAACTTAGCCTTCATCCTCAACAGTTCCGGGAAGTGTCTGCACTCGCCGCTTACATGACGACACTATTTAACCGCACACCGAAGCACATCGTAGTATCAAGGGAAGACCACGTCGAAATATTTACGCTTCCCATCGCCGGCCTATCAGGCAAGTTCATTTTTGACGAGTTCTCCAGCGAAGCCTACATGCATATACTTGCTCAGATACTCGGCATGGAAGTCAGCGAAATCTACGACGGAAAAAGCTACCGGACGCTCCTTCAGAATACCGATGGAACACCCTACACAATGCCGATTGGCCTGGATGGGCAACCCGAGGCGTAATCCACCGCATTCCTACGGGATCGACCGTCGGCCGCCGACACCTCCCTGCCCACCACAGAGTAACCCAATAAACCCGGGTCCTCCGGCTGACGACGGGCTGGCGAGTGCTCGTTTTCTGCGCACTCGGCACCAATCTCCAGGATCCCCCACAACCGGCGTTGCAGCGGTCTCCTCGAGTTTCTCGGCAAGTACGGACGAGCAACACGCAGGCGTGCGGCACGGACACCGGTAGTACGTCCCGACAAGAAACTGACGGCCACGCTCACTGATTCGCTCCTGGATGCGCCCGATTTGATCACGAACCCCGGCGATCAAGCAAGATCCACCAAAACACGCTTTCGCGCCCGGTCAGCGGGGGCTCATTCGGTTGTCGGGAACGACAGGATTTGAACCTGTGACCCCTTGACCCCCAGCGGCGTCCACAAGAGACACTCACCTGCCAAAACCCTGAAACCGCAGGACAAACCGGTGCAGTTTACTGCCGATCAGTGCAATACAACGCGGTCCAGCTCAACACAATCCTCCCGCTTTCCTCCCATCACCAGCGTCAAAACGGCGCTACTGAACACCGCCCGGTGGGGGGTCAAGACGGTGGACCGAGTTACCCCATACGCCTATCCAACCCAGCACGGCGAAATCGACCTATGAAACCACGCTGACCAGCACAAACAACGCCAACGACCACTACCGTGTCAAGGTAGTAGCGAAAACCGCCCCGACCTGCACAAACGGAGAACCGGCAGGTCGGGGCGGTTCCGCTGTGAACCGTTGGACGCGGTTCAGTGCAGTTCAGCGCAGTTGGCTCCTCCCAATTTCCTCCCAATTCCCCGCTCCCACCAACAGACGACAGGATCTGAGCTTCCAGCCCCGTAGGGTGCGGGGCCAGGTGGTCCTGCCCTTCGTGGTCACCGATTGGCGTGAATTCTGCGCCCCGTCCGAGCCGCGTAACACGGACGTCAAGCCCTGGCCGCGGGTCCCCATCTGGCCAGGCTTGACCTGCATGCCGCCTGTCGCCAGGGCCCAGGACCTTCGCGCGGCAACGCGACGCGGACCGCGCGTGGCGCCGCACCAGGGCTCAGATCGCTGGCGACATGCCTTGAGGTGGAATATTCCTCTCGTAACTCTGCATGTGGTTCGGGGGATGCTGGTCACCGTTGCGCTCATGGTCGAGCAGGAGCCTCCGGTGATCGCGTCAGCGCCCGAACCACACCATGAGCACGCCCCGTACATCGTTACCATTACCGTGGTCGCCCCGATCGAAGCCGCCGGGGTTGAGGTCGCGGCCTTCGACACCGAGGGTTCCTGCGACGATTCCGCTCGGAATGCCAACCTTCAACTCGCGAAGTCCACGCTCGCTGCCTTCGTCAAGGATGTCTCGGTTTTCCTCGGCTGGAGTGAGGAGGACGGCTGGTATTGCCCGGATCAGGACGCACCTCATCGGGGCTGGTGAGACTATGTCGTGTTCATGAACGCAGGCGTCTAACGCCTCGCACAAGAAGGCATCCACGACCCAGGAACCGGCGCAACACTGTCAGATGCAGACTCATCGGAATCCGAACCACCGACGTCGACACCCCCCAGGGCCCCGCACAACAACGCCAAGTCTGCCTCACCCGAACCGGCCGCCACGCCGCGCGAGAAACAGCCCCAACACCCCCACCGCCGACCTGGGCATTACACATCTATCCACAGACCTATCCACAACCGCACGCCAAGGAGCTTGCGCGGTTTCGGGCATCGATATCCAGCCAGGCATGGTCAACTGGAGCGCCGTCCACGGCTCCGCCGGCAGCCTGTCAATGAGCGGGAGTCGTGCCATCGGCGGACCTGAGACTCTGGAAGCTCTATCCACACTCACGTGCTCCCCAGTGGATGCGCCCGAAGCGTCGAAGCCGGCGAACATCTAGAAGCCGTCGGTGAGCACCATCGGCCCATGCTGGAGATAGTTCACCAGTGCTTCACGGGTTGTCGACACGAACTGTGTCGGTACCTGCTCGACGGGGAACCAGGTCACCTGAGAATGTTTGTGCGGCTCTGCGTTGACCGGCTGGCCGGTCCAGGTGTGCGCCACGAAAACAACGGTCAGGAATCCGTTGGGGGCCTCAACGCCCCATGCGCCGTGGATGATGCCCGCGATGTTCAGTTCGGCCGGATCCACGATCAGGCCCGTCTCTTCTTTCAGTTCTCGGACGGCGGTGGTGGTGATGATCTCGCCTTTGTCCGCTTTGCCGACGGGCAGGTCCCAGTGCTGCGGAGCGAACTTGGCATCGGGGCCGCGCTGGATCAGCAGCACCTGCCCCGCCGCCCTGTCGTGAACGATGACGGCGGCGACGAGCAGGGTGTGGGAATCGAGCGCCGGGGGCAGGGCGGTATCGGTCACGGTTCGATCCTTTCATGCAGTTGCTCGCTGGATCCTGTACTCCAGCAACGCCGCGCCGGGAACGCCACGGCGCCGGTAAACGGCAAGAGTAGGCCGGATGGACGCCAACGCCGATCTGCTTCGTGCTGAGGCCATTCCCTCGGCCAGCTCCAGTGCCTGACTCCACGCCGACACTGCCTCATCGACCCGCGCTTGGGCGGCGAGGCAGTCCCCGAGGTCCATATGGGTGAGCAGGTGGACGCGCGGAAAGGCGACCGGATCCCAGGAGGTGAAAGCGGCTCGGTGTCGTGCCTCGGTGCCGGGGTGGTCTCCGATCTCGGTCAAGGTTCTGGCGGTGTGGGAGTCCACGGTGCCGGCAGCCGGCCCCATTAGCAGGGAGTACGTGGGTTGTGGTTCGCCGTCTCGTCCGAGTGCGTCCTCGGCGGCCAACAACGCGTGTGCGGCCTGAGGTTTCTCGCCGAGGGCAGCGTAGGCCCTGGCGTGCGTGATGTGCAGTAGCGCCTGCGTCGCCCCGTCCGTGTAGCCCTCGGCACGCTCAAGCGCACCCTGGGCGAGGTCGAGGCAGTGGCGGCGCTGTTTCAAGCTAAGGGCCTGGTGAGCGACGGCGCGCATCATCCATGCGGCGTGTGCGTGCGGGTCCGCCTCGACCGCGAGCTGGAAGCCGAGCAGGTAATACCGCTGAGCCGCGCCCTCCTGGCCGAGATCGTGATGCTTCCATCCCAGTAGCCATGACAGTTCCGCGGCGGCACCGAAGGCATCGCGGCGGGTCTTGTCGTTGGCGAAGCGGCCGGAGAGCATGGGGGCGGTGGTGTCGGCGAGGTAGGCCGCGACCGTGGACAAGCCGTGTCCTCCGCCGAGCACCTCATCGGCGGCGCCGAAGGCTTTGGTGATCTGCCGGACCACCGCGACCTCCTCCGCTCCTACTCGGCCTTGCCCGGTGCGTGCTTTCAGCAGCCTGGATACCGGCTCGTGGTCGTAGTCCAAGGGCATCGTCATATCGGAGGCCGTGTAGACGGCGGCGGACAGGAAGCCACGGTGCTCAATGTCGGCCCGGCCAAGGAGAGTCGCCGTCGCGATGGGCTCTGCGCCGACCAGTCGAGGTTGTGATCCTGCGGCGAACCCGAGTTGCGTTGGCGTCACCGGCCGTCCCGCTCTTCTCGACAACGCCTCGGCCAGGTACGCGGCTGTTCTTTCGTTGGGCTCGGTTCCGGCGACCCAGTGCGCGACGGCGGACTTGTTGGTCCCTAGTACTTCCCCGTTTTCCGCCGCGATGCGCACGACCGCGCGTGCCACCCCGTCATAGCTCAGGCCGCACGTGGTGATCATCTCGCGCAGGAGATGGTTGGGAGAGCGCTGAACAGGTGTTTTCGGCATCACAACCTCGCGTGGTTAAACCGATTAAACGGTCTGCGACAGCGCAGACCGTAGTCGCCTACCGACTGTCTGTCGTTCACTTGTACCGGACTTGATCGAGGCCTCAGCCCGCTGGTCTGAAGCAATTTCTCCGGAAAACACAGGAGGCAGGAATGAGTACCCCGACCGTCGATCAGCAGACCCCTGCGACCGATGAGGCCCCCGTCGAAGCGGTGGGCGACCCGTTCGATCTTGACATCACCTTCATCGAGGGCACCCCGGCGGCCGAGACGGTGCTGATGTGCAGCACCGGCGACGGGTGCGGGAGTTCCTGCCCGAGCGCCTGCACGACCTCATAGGCCGCAGGTTCGTTCGGCCCGGACTTTCTTTCCAGGAACGGAGTGTTTCGATGACGCGGAGGCGGCGCAGGCTGTATCGGCGCTCGTGCGCGGGGATGCTGCGCGCTGCGCTGAACGTGACGACCCCGGTCCTGCCGACGTGGCCGGGACCGGGCGGCACTGCCGCGCAGTGGCGGTCCTGGCTCGCCCCGGTGTGGGCCGATGAGACGTTCCGGAGGACGGTCGCGGGTGCCAGTCCGGATCTGGCCCGCCGCGTGGACGCGGTCCTGGCGGGGCGATCGATGAACACCCGTAAGGCTCGGCGGGCCGCGCTTGCCCTTGCTCGGTATTCCATCAGGTACGCGCACCGGTCGACACCGTTCGGGGAGTTCGCGGGCGTAGCCCTGGTGGACTTCGGCGAGACCTCCTCCGTGTGTATCGGAGACACACATGAGGTCGTGAGTCGGGCCGACCCAACGGCGATGGATGCGCGGATCAGGGCGTGCGAGTCGGATGCAGCGCTGATGGCAGATGTTGAGGTGTGCGTCAATACTCTGGCGCGGGTGCACGAGAATCGCGTGCACGTCCCGACCGAAGGGCCCTCGGAGTTCTCCCTCGCGCTGACCCCTGCGGTAGTGGCGGTGCTGGAGGTGGCCAGATCTCCGATTCCGCACGACGTCCTGCTAGGCAAGCTCGCCGCCGAGTTCCCCGAGACCAGTGAAGGGCGCCGTGCTGCCCTTGTGGCGGAGCTGCTCCGGACGGGGCTGCTGCGGTCGGCGTTGCGGGCCGCAGCCACCATCGTCGACCCTGCCGACGCCCTGCCCGTCGGCGTTCCAGGCATCAGCGAGCGGGATGCCGCCGATGTCCGGTTGGACGCCGAGGTGCGGCTGCCGGAGGCGGTCGAGGTTGAGATGGAGACCGCAGCCACCGTTCTGGCCAGGCTCGCGACCCATCTTCACGGGACTCCGGCGTGGCGCCGTTACATCGAGAGGTTCGGTGACCGGTGGGGCGAGGGCTCCGAGGTCGGCCTGGAGCAGCTGATCGATCCCGACCGCGGATTGGGATTTCCGGACGGGTTCGACTCGGTGTCGGAGCCACCTAGGCCGATGTCGCGACGCGACCGTCTGCTCCTTGAGCTTGCTGGGACCGCCGCGGTGGAAAGCCGCCAGGATGTGGTGCTCTCCGAGGCGATGATCGAGGAACTGGAGGCCGCGGCAGGCGGGCCGTCGACGGTCCTCGCTCCGCATGTCGAGGTGTGTGGCCAGGTCCAGGCCCGTTCACTGTCGGCGCTGGACCGAGGCGGTTTCCGGCTGCGCGTCCACACCGTCTCGCGCGCAGCCGGTTCGATGACGGGACGGTTCTGGCACCTCCTCCCCGAAGCCGCCGACGGGTACGCTGACCTGCCCACCGTCGCGCCCGGGGCGAAGCTGGCACAGCTGTCGTTCCACCCCTCCCGCGTCGCCGCCGACCTGCTCACCCGCGCACCTCAGGTCCTGCCGGAGTTGGTTAGCGTCGGTGAGTTCCGGGGCAGCGGCGAGACAGTGCTCCGCCCCGCCGATCTGGTCGTCGGGCTATCCGGTGACCACCTCTACCTCGCGGTGGCCTCGACAGGAGAGCGCGTGGAACTGCTGGCCCCGACCGCGATCAACTTTGTGTGGAACAACTTCACACCGCCGATGGTCCGGTTCTTAGCCGAGATAAGCCGCGCCACCACCCCACAGGTGACGTGGTTCGACTGGGGCGCGGCGTGGGCCCTGCCGTTCACCCCGGCGCTGCACTACCGGCGCAGCATCCTCATCCCTGGTCGGTGGCAACTGCGCGCCCGCACCCTGCCCGACCGTACTGCCCCTCTCGACAAGTGGGCCGAGCAGCTGCACGCCTGGAGAGTCCGTGCCGGGGTACCCGACCGGGTGCTGCTGGCCATGGACGATCAGCATCTGCTGCTGGATCTCACCCAGGACCGAGACCTGGACCTGCTCCGCACCCACCTCAGCGTTTCCTCGGTCGCGGTGCTCTACGACGCCCCACCGCGGGATGCCGATGGCTGGATCGGCGGGCGGGCGCACAGCATCGTCGTCCCGGTGAGGTCACATCCATGAGCCCGGCCACCAGGGGGAACACCGTGCGCCCGCCGACAACGCAGGCGCTGTCCGAAGGCGCGCTCGGGGTGGCGCTGCTGCACCTTGAGCGCGGCGATCTCCCGGCCGCTCGCCACTTGATCGCTGAGGCGATCTCCGGCGGGGTGAGCACAGGCGCGAACGCGTCCCTGTTCCACGGCGCCCCCGCGCTGGAGTTCGTGTTCAGCTGCGCCGGGCACACCGACCGTGAGGTGCGCGCGGCCGTCGACCGGATCGTGACCACCCGCCTGGCCACAGCACGTCGGCGGCGGGAGTCCGGAAGCCTGCCACAGTTGGCGGAGTTCGACCTCATCCGAGGCATGACCGGCCTCGCGGCACTGCTGCTGAGGCGTCCGGGGACCTCGCCGCTGCTGGAGAACGTGCTGACCTACCTGGTTTCCCTGGCACACCCCGTCGCCGATCCGGTGCTGCCCGGATGGTGGTCACCAGAGGCCCCAGGCCATGAGGAGGACGTCACCGGCGGCCACGCAAACAACGGTTTAGCTCATGGCGTCGGTGGGGTACTAGCGCTGTTGTCCCTGGCTGCCCGCCATGGCATCCAGGTAGCAGGCCAGACCGACGCGATCGCCGAGTTCACCCGTTGGCTGCAGCAGTACGGTGGCTGCTACTGGATCACCCGTGACCAGCTGTCCTCTACCGCGCCGCCCGGGGCGGTGCCGGGCCGTCCGTCCTGGTGTTACGGGGACATCGGTATCGCCCGCGCCCTGCAACTGGCCGCCCTTGCGGTCGGTGACCCGGCCTTCGGGAAGGCCGAGCAGATCGCACTGGCCGCGCTCACCGATCCGGCCCGCATGAGCCTGATCACCGATGCGTCCCTGTGTCATGGCTGGGCTGGGCTGCTGACCGTCACTCGAGCCATCGCCGCCGACAGCCCCACCCCTGACCGGTTCGCCAAGCCCATCGACCGGCTCGCCGGTCGTCTGGCGGCCTGTATCGGCGCGCTGCCCAAACCCGGATTCATGGAAGGCCGCGCCGGCGCACGGCTGGCGCTGGAGGGCACGGACAGCACTGGCTGGACCCGCGCACTGCTGATCACCTAATACCCCGTTACCCGAGTTGAGCAGGAGCGACCACGACCGATGGACTGCAACGACGAGAACCTGCCGATCCCCGCCGAACAGGGCTGGTGGCACGCCACCGTCGCCTTTCCTGACGATTCAGGGCTGAACGCGAAGGCCGCGACCGCGCTGGTCGCCGCGCTGTCCGGACAACGGTTCCACTTCCTGCGCAAGCAAGGAAAGCTCCGGCTGCGCACCGAGCACCCCGCAGCCGATGTCCTCAACCGGCTCGTCACCGACGGGCTCGTCACAGGCTGGGTCGCCGGGATCTACGAGCCCGAGGTCGACGCGTTCGGCGGCCCGGAGGGCATGGCCATCGCCCACGAACTCTTTTGCGCCGACAGTCCAGCGGCGTTGGCCGAGACCGGCGATGCCTGCCGCCGGGAGCGCTGCATCCTGCTGATCTCCACGTTGAACCGCGCAGCGGGCCTTGATCCGTTCGAAATCGGCGACGTGTGGGCAAAAATCGCCGATCTCCGGCCACCGATCGCCCCTCCCGGCCGAGCCGACCGCGCCGCGGCGATCACCGCCATGCGGCGCCTGATGAATGCTGACGCCGCCCAGCGCGAGACGACTGAGCCGCACTGGTCCGAGCGCGTCGCCGCTTTCGAAGCCGCCGGACTGCGGCTCTCGCGGCTCGCTGCCGCCGGGAGCCTGACGCGGGGCCTGCGCGCCGTGCTCGCCCACCACGCGATCTTCGCGTTCAATCGCGCCGGAACATCACCGGCCGAGCAAGCCGCAGCCGCCTGGCTAGGCCGACATACCGCCTTCGACGATGACGAGGCGACCGCCGTGTTGACCGCCGGTTCCGAACCCGTGACCCCTAACCTCAAGCGGATGGAGACCACGATCACTACGACCGCCGATCCTGCCGAGCTCCGTGACGCCCTGGTGACCAGGCTCATCGAGTCCGGTCACCTCCGGAGTCCTGCGATCATTGACGCGTTCCGCGACGTCGAACGCCACGAGTTCGTTCCGGACACCGACCCGCAGAACGTCTACATCGAGGACACTGTCGCGATCAAACGCGACGACGCCGGGGAGACACTTTCCTGTATCTCCGCTCCGTCCGTCGTCGCGACCCAGCTCGAGCAACTCGATGTGAAGCCCGGCCACAAGGTTCTGGAAGCCGGTGCCGCGACCGGCTTCAACGCCGCTCTCCTCGGCCGCTTGGCCGCCCCCGACGGGCATGTGTGGACCGTGGACGTCGACCAAGACCTCGTCAACAACGCCGCCACCCACCTGGCGGCCGCAGGCGCGCAAAACGTGACCGCGCTGATGGCCGACGGCGCTGCCGGGCTGCCCGAGCACGGCCCGTACGACCGGATCCAGTTCACCGTCGGCGCCGGTGATGTCCCCGTGGGGGTTCTGGAGCAGGTAGCTGCAGGCGGACGTCTAGTCATCCCGATGCGGATCCGCGGCAGCATCTCTCGTTCGTTTGCCTTCGAACGCGACGGCGACACCTGGACCACGGTCTCGTGTGAGATGGCGACGTTCGTCCCGCTGCGCAAGGGCGTCTGCGACGACGTCTACACCCTCGTCCGGCATGAGGGGGAGGGAACCGTCCGGCTGGAGACCTTCAGCGAGCAGGAGGTCGACCGGGAGGCGATGCGCACGATCCTCGACACACCGGCCCACAAGGTCTACACCGGCGTGAAGTTCCGGCAAGGCTCGTCCTGGGAATGGGTATATCTGTGGCTGGCGTGTGTCCTGCCCAACGGACTGTCCCGGATGCCCGGCCAGCGCCCCGGGTTCACACCACATTTCGGGTGGGCTCCATGGCCGCGCTCGAAGCTGACAGCCTCGCTTACCTGACCGTCCGCGAGGGCGAGGACAACGACGGCCGATTCTGGGAGATCGGCGTCATCGGTCACGGCCCGGGCGCCGCCACTCTCGCCGACCAGGTCGTATCCGCGATCATCGAATGGGACCGCGACTACGGCAACGACGCGCCCGAACCCGGCTTCCGGATGGGCGCCACCGCCCATCGCGACATGCTCAAGGCCACCGACCCGCGCTTCATCATCGACAAGACCTTCAGCCGCCTCGTCATCGACTGGGTGTAGCAGGACCGGCGTGATGAACCCCGCGATCACCAGACGCATCCCGCTGGTCTGCCGCCCCAAACCACCGGGACTTCCCCTTGAAACAAGGATCGCGGAGCTCACCGCGCTGACCGTCGAACCGCCTGGCGCGGAACACCACCAGCGGGTGGCCCGCGCCAGCGGAGTCCTCAACGTCGCCGCCCTCATCGCCTCCGACACCGGGCTGCCTGACCTCGCAGCCGACCTGTGCTGGCGGCAGCACACCATCTTCACCGAAGCCGGATCCCTGGACCAGGACATCGCCGTGATGGCGTTGATGCCGCTGGTGAACATCGCACGGCTGCTCATCCGCGAAGGCGACGGCAGCAGCGCCTACGAGGTGCTTCAGCGTCTGTACCGCGCCGCCCAGCAGCGCGCAGCGACCACGATCCGCGACCACGACGTCGACCTGTCGTCCTTGATCCGAACCGAGGAAAACCATCGCACGATCTGCACCGAGCTGTGGGTCACGCTGCTCATCGACGGTGCCAGGGCGCTCGCGCGCAGCGGCCGCTGGACCCAAGCCGCCGAAGCCATGGCCGCACACCGCGGCATCGGCAACCGGCTCCTCGACGGCCGCCAGATCAAGATCATGTCGCTGCTGGAGCAGGGGCTCAACCAGCAGGCCATGACCATGATCGACTCCAGCGTGCCTACCGAGCCCTGGGAGAACAGCGTCGGGGCCCTCCTGCGTATCCATTGCCAGCCCGATGCCCGGCAGACACCACGAGAAGAATTGGATCACGCGGTGCGAGGAACACTCGCACTGATCACCCAGCCCGAACCGACGACCGCAACATTCCGAGTTCGCCTCGGGCTGACCACGCTCGACCTGACCGCCGACCAGCCCACACCGAAAACACCCAACCTGCGGGCCACAGTCATAGACGTGGCATCTTCTGACGCCTACGCCGCCCGAGACGTGCTGGACCACCACGCGATGCGATCCCACATGACTCCTCAGCAGGAACAGGAACTCAGCGTCGTGCTCGCAGCTTCAGGACTCGGCACCAGAAAGCTCTCAGCAGCCCACACCGACGCCCTCACCGCCGCAGTCCACAAGGCAGAAGACCGTCTGCGCAACCTGCTCGTGTAGCGCGGTCTGTGCTGCTGTCGTCGCAGCCTCGCCGGATTCGCCCCGGTGGAGGCTGCGGCTGGGCCAGGCGGGGCCAGATGGCTGGTTCGGCGGATTAGAATCCGCTGTCCGCGCCGGGTTTCACGACCGGGAGCTGATCCGGCTCGCTCTGGGAGTGAAGTGCTTGATACGGAAGAGAATTCGAGTGTCGGTATTTCGTCTTTGTCCGCCAACGCCTGGGATCTCTACGCCTCAACAGCATCGGAAACGCACGATCGCTATCGCGGCCTGGAGGCCCGGATCGCGGCTGAGCGGCCCGACATCGTCGCGATCCAGCGGCGGACGACCAAAACCCGGCTGACGTGGAGCAGGCGCTCAGCGTCGACCTCGCAGAATGGCTAGCGGAACTGCCGCTGATCGAAGGATGGTTCACCACCATCGCGGCGACAAGCTCCCCACCGAACTCCGGGACGAACTCGACAACCTGCGCAATCGCCTCACCAACACCTGACACCCGCAAGCCCCCGGTGCCCGTCCCTCCCACACGGGCACCGGTCCTTACCTGAAGCTGCGTTCGATGGGCTCCCAAGCTGTCGCGATCGCGGTGTCGGGGCGGCCCGAGGTGTCGATGTGGGTGGCTTCGGGCCAGGAGGCGAAGTGGCGGTTCATCTGGGCAGCGATCTCCACAGTCGCGTCCGAGGCGTCACCGACTCGCGCGGTGATGCGGGGTTCGGCGATCTCGGTCGGTGTCACGCAGCACAGTTCGGTCAGCACCGCGAAGGTTTCCCGGGCCACCGCCCTGGCCGGCTCGCGCTCCTCGGAGCTGCTCCAACTCGCGTCCAGCACGACGCTTTCCCCATGGGAGAGCAAAGTTCGCGCGCGGTCGAGCATCTCCTGATAGGTGTTGTGGACGTTCCCGCTGTCGTACAGGCCGCGGCCATAGCCTGCGTGTGCGGCGAGCCCGGCGGTGCCGGGTAGTTCCCGACGAATCTGGTCCGTGCGCAGCAGGACTGCCCCCATTCGGTCGGCCAGCGCTCCGGCGACGGTCGTCTTCCCTGTGCCCGGCAGCCCGCCCACCAGGACCAGCCGGATCTGCGCGGCGCGCAGATGCCGGTGTGTCAATATGGTCAACCGCTGGGCGTCCGAGGCGGCCTCCGCCACGCCTTGTGCGTGCCGGAGGCACGCGACCTTGGCGCGGACGAATGCCCGGTAGGCCACGTAATGGTGGGCCAGAGATGTGGTGCTACGGGCGGCGGAGAACTCGCGGTACCAAGCCAGAAAATCCTGCGCCAGGCCGGGGGCGCCGAGGCGTTCGAGGTCCATGGCAAGGAATGCCGCGTCGTCGAGGCCATCGACGTAGCGCAGCGCGTCGTCGAATTCCAGGCAGTCCAGCACCCGTGGACCGTCGGGCAGGCAGAAGATGTCCTCGGCGAGCAGATCCGCGTGGCCGTCCACAATGCATCCCCGGCGAACGCGTTCCTCCAAGAGCGGTGCGCGCCCGTCGAGGTACTGGAGCGTCAGTTCAACGATCTCGTCGAACAGAGTGCGATCGATGACGGCGCCGACGAACTCTTCGGCTCCAGCGAAGTTGTCGACCCACCGCTTGCGCAGCGCCGCCGAGCTCCCCGCGGCATCGATCTCCGGTCCGCGTCGTGCGGTGCTGTGGAACGAAGCAAGCATGCGTGCCAGCTTCTCCACATCGGCGTGCACGTCCACGCCTTGCGTGACCAGCGTCGACAACCGCCGCGAGGCGGGCATTCGGCGCATCACCACCAGCCAGTCGCAGGTCTTGCCATGGCCGTCGAGGACCTGAGCGACGTCGAGGTAGACGTCGGGCGCGAGTCGGCGGTTCAGTTCCAGCTCACGCCGACAGGCCCGTTCCCGCGCGGCCACCGTGCTGAAGTCGAGGAAGCCGAGATCGACCGGCTTCTTGAGCTTGTAGGCGTGATCGCCGATGAACACCACCACCGCGCAGTGGCTCTGGGCGATGCCGACGCTGTTCGGTGCGACGAAACGCGCCGGGGAGGTTCCGGGCCTGGTCACCATTCTGCGTCCCCCGCATAGTCGATCGTCCACACTGGTTAGAGCCCGGCTGTCCGGGCGATGAGCACCGGGCACGGGGCTGTGTGCAGCAGGGCGCGGCTGGTCGAGCCCAGCAGCATTCCGCTCATGCCGCCCCGGCCTCGGCTTCCTACGACGATCAGCTGCGCGTGCTTGGCGTGCTCGACCAGGTAGCGCACCGGCCGGTCCCGTTCCACCACGCGCAGCACCTCGACGTCCGGGTACTTCTCCTGCCAGCCGGCCAAGCGCTCGGCGAGCACCGCGCGCTCGGTCTCGTCGATCTCCGCCCACTCCCGGTCGTCGTCGATGGCGAACCAGGGCTCGACCGCCACGTCGATCCAGACGTGCACGGCCACCAACGGAACGCGGCGGGCGGATGCCTCATCGAAAGCGACGGCCGCGGCGGCCTCCCCCACACGGGATCCGTCGACGCCGACGATGACCGGACTCGCTTCAGCCGGTTCGGGCACACGGCCGCGCACCACCACGACCGGGCACTTCGCATGTATGGCGACCGTCTCGGCGGTGGAGCCGACCGGCAGGCCGGTGCGCTCACCGAGGCCCCGGATCCCCACCACCATCCGGCGAGCCTGGGCGGATTCCTCCACGAGAACGGCGTACGGGATACCCGCACGGAGCTCCGAGGTCGTCTCAACGCCTGGAGCGGTATCAGTGGCGACCTGAGCTGCGGCCGACAACCAGCCGTCTCGGTCACTCCTGTTCACCTCTCGCGCGGTATCCGGAGCAGGTTTCGGTCCAACGGAGATCAACCGCAGCGGGACGCGGTGCAGCACCGCATCGCGTGCCGCCCACCGCACCGCGTCCAGCGCCGACTCCGACCCATCGACGCCGACGACGTTGGGCTTGCGCATATTCGCCTCCTCCCCGGCTCGACCGTACGACCGCACAGGCACCGCACAACTCGATCGAGTGGCCGCATTGGAGTCCTTCGGCTCTCGTCACCACCGGCTCGCGGACACGAGACTCGAAGCGGATGCATCTGAAGAGGGAGCAGCATCATGCGCGCGGAAGTGGGTGAATGGCTGATCGCCGAACCGGTCCACCTGGATGGTCATCGCCGCAAGGGAAAGATCATCGAGGTGCACGGCCCGGATGGCGAGCCGCCCTACCTGGTGCACTGGCTCGACGACGGCCGCGTGACCCTGTTCTTCCCCGGACCGGACACCCACCTCGAGCGGCTTCTTCCCCAGCATTTGAAGGTGAACGTTCCCGCCGTGTCCCGGTGAGATCGCGATGCCGTGGATTCGATGGTTCTCCGAGCTCAGCCTTGCCGAAGTGCCCGTGGCAGGCGGCAAGGGGGCCAATCTTGGGGAGTTGACCGGTGCGGGTCTTCCGGTGCCCCCGGGGTTTGTTGTGACCGCCGATGCCTACCGCGTCTGCATGTCGCAGGCAGGTGTGGAGCCCGAACTCGACCGTGTGCTGGACGAGGCCGTCCGGGTCGCCGATGACCAAGACCGACTCGCCGAGACCTGTGCTCGGTTGCAGCGGTTGGTGCATCAAGCGGGGCTGGCATCCGCGGTGCATGCCGCGCTGCTCGAGGCCTACGAGGAGCTCGAAGGCGACCCGCGGGTGGCGGTGCGCTCGTCGGCCACGGCTGAGGATGCGCCGGACATCTCGTTCGCCGGTGTCAACGAGAGCTTCACCAACGTCGTCGGCGCCGAGGAGTTGGCCGCCCGAGTGGTGGACTGCTGGGCGTCGCTGTTCAGCCCGCGGGCTATCGTCTACCGGACGGCGCAAGGGGTGCGCGAGACCCCGGCGATGGCAGTGATCGTGCAGCAAATGGTCGACGCGGACCGTTCCGGCGTGGCCTTCACCGCCAACCCTGCCACCGGAGCGCGTGACGAAATGCTGGTCGAGGCCGGATTCGGCCTCGGCGAATCCGTCGTCGGCGGCACCGTGGAACCCGACACCTACACGATCCGGAAAGCCGATTCCCGCCTCACACACGTAGCTGTCGGGCGCAAGACCCACAAGATCGTCCGCGACGCCAACGGGCGGCAGGCCCGCGTCGAGGTGAGCCCGACCGAGACCGATCAACGAGTGCTCGGCGATATCGAGTTGCGCGACCTGGCTCGGCTGCTGGTCGGGGTGGAGCAGCACTACGGCAGCCCGCAGGATGTGGAATGGGCGATCGCCGACGGCACGTGGTGGCTGGTGCAATCCCGCCCGGTCACCACCCTCGACCGGCGCCTCAAGACGGGCGCGATCCTCGTTTCCGGCCTCGGCGCCTCGTTCGGCACCGCATCGGGTGCGGTCCGGGTCATGCAGTCCCCGGCGGAGGCGGGGGCCTTGCAGACGGGTGAAGTGCTGGTCGCGCCGATGACCGCACCGGACTGGCTTCCCGCGATCCGCAAGGCGGCCGCGTTGGTCACCGACAGTGGCGGCATGACCTGCCACGCCGCTATCGTCGCCCGCGAGCTCGGGCTGCCGTGCGTGGTGGGTACCCGCACCGCTACCACGACGTTGCGTGACGGCATGCAGGTCACCGTTGACGGTGCGAACGGCACCGTGATCGAAGGCAGTATCAGCGAGATCCACCGGCCCGCCCACGTAGCCGAACCTCCGGCAGCCGGGGTGCAGCCGTTGGCCACGCGGATCTACGTCAACCTGGCCATGTCCGACCAGGCCGAACACGCTGCGGCCCTGCCGGTCGATGGCGTGGGGCTGCTGCGCGCGGAGTTCCTGCTCACCGACGCGCTCGGCGGTGAGCATCCCGGCCGCATCCTCGCCCGCGGCGACGAGGAGAAGGCGATCAACGCGATGGTGGCAGCGCTGTCCACAATCACCAGTGCTTTCGCCCCACGGCCGGTCATCTACCGCGCGGCGGACTTCCGCAGCAACGAATTCCGGCACCTCACCGGTGGGGAGGACTTCGAACCGGTCGAGGACAACCCGATGATCGGATATCGCGGCTGCTACCGCTACGTCCGCGACCCGTCACTGTTCCGGATGGAACTCGAAGCATTGGCACGGGTCCGGGAGCAGACACCCAACCTGCACCTGATGATCCCGTTCGTGCGCACCCGCTGGGAACTCCAGCAATGCCTGGCCGAAGTCGACCGCAGCCGGCTCGCCGACTCCCGCGGCCTGCACCGCTGGGTCATGGCCGAAGTCCCGTCGGTGCAGTACTGGCTTCCCGAGTACGCGCGTCTGGGCATCGACGGTGTGTCCATCGGCAGCAACGACCTCACCCAGCTCGTCCTCGGCGTCGACCGCGACTCCGAGCTGTGCGCACCGCTGTTCGACGAATCCGACCCCGCGGTGCTGGACGCCATAGGCAATATCATCGGCTCCGCTCGCCGGGCGGGGATCACCTCGTCGCTGTGCGGTCAGGCGCCCTCCAATAATCCGGAGTTCGCCGAACACCTCGTTCGGCTGGGCATCACGTCGATCTCGGTCAACCCCGACGCCGTGCCCGCCGTGCGGCAGGCCGTCGACGTCGCCGAGCGCAAGATCCTCCTGGAAGCGGCCAGGACCCGGACCTGAGTCATTCCTTCGGGAACAACGGTTCGACGAACTCCGACACCGGGCGGCGAGGCGTGAGCGGTCCGGGGAACTCGCGCGTCACCGGCCACCCGATCCGGATCGCCATCTGCGGATAGCCGCTGCCGCCGAGAATCTGTTCCCGGACCAGGTTGCGGGACTCGGCGACCTCGGCGATCTGGCTCAACGGGCAGGTCGCCAGCCCCTGCTCCGTCGCGCTGAGCAGCACCGCGCTCAGGGCCTCCCCCGTGGCCAGCCAGCTGTCGTAGGTGTCGCCGCGGGTCGACAGCACTGCGAGCACCGCGCCGTCGTCCAGGATCGGCACCGCCAGCTCTCCTTCGGCGGCCAGCGCGAAGTCCCGCTCGGGCATGCCGCGCAGGTGTTCGGCCGGGATGCTGCGGACCGGGACACCTTCCGGGGAGGCGTGTCGGCCCGCCCAAGCAGCAAGCTCCTCCCGATACTCGGGCCGTTGACGTTCCTCCGATCCGGCGTGTTCGATCGCCAGTTCCAGCTCCCGGCGTTCCCGGTCTTCCAGGGCGAAGGTGAGCGTGCAATCCTCCACCCGCGCGACCTCCCGCAACGGCGCGAGAACCTCCTGCGGCACCGGGTCGGTCAGAAACGGTCGCCGGTCGCTGCGCCGGTCCGCCGCCGCAGCCGCCAACGTCTCAACGTGCGGATCGACCTCGGTGAGCTCGCGAAACTCGATCGACGCCAGGTGCTCCGGTTGCGCCGGGTTCGGCAACCAATGCACCCGGGCCTGCCACCCCTCGCCGGCGAACGCGATCCGTGCGTGGTTCAGCACCGCGCCGCAACTGATCACCATCTCCCGCCCGGTCGGATCGATAACCCCCAACAGCCGGGAACGGTCAAGGTAGAGGTGCACCGAATGCTCGGCCAGCTTCCACCGCCACGGCTGGCTGTTGTGCACCGACGGCGCCCGGCAGGCCAAGGCCAGCGCCGAACGCATCGTCTCCTGCGACGGGACCGATCTGCCCATCACGACACCCCCGCACCACCGGTTTCACGCCCAACACCGCCCGGGTACCCGCGACGCATCCGGCAGGAACGGGGCCGGTCGGCACTATTCCTCGCCACGCGCATGCCGGACCCTCAAGCACGCTCCAACCAGTCCTTATGGAGGACACCATGACCCACCACTTGCTGCCCCGCCCGAGCATGGGCCTGCCCGACATCTTCCAGATGTTCGAAACCGAATGGCCTTTCGGTGAACGGCACGCGATGCGGGTGGAGACCTACGCCGAGAAGGACGAGTTCGTCATCCGCTGCGAACTGCCCGGGGTGGACCCCGACAAGGACATCCACATCAACGTCGAAGGCAACCAGCTCAAGATCAACGCCGAACGCAAGCACGAAGAACGCACCGACCGGCACAGCGAGTTCTTCTACGGCTCGTTCAGCCGCACCCTGCTGCTGCCGACCAGCTGCAACACCGACGACATCAACGCCGAGTACGAAGCCGGCATCCTCACCATCCGCATCCCACGACGTGAAGTCGAGATGCGGAAGGAAATCCCGGTGGCGCGCAAGGGAAAGTGAGCCGAGCGTCGACGGCTGGTCAGTCGGTGCGGGATAGGGCTTCGATTGGGGAGCCATGACGGAATCGTCTCGCCTCGCGGTGGTAGGAGTCGACGGCTCGCCAGAGTCGACGTTGGCTGCCTCGTGGGCAGCCGCAGACGCGCGACACCGACTCCTACCGCTGCATCTCGTGCTCGTCAACGACGACCCAGCGCGGTCCGAATGGGCTGACGCGACCGTGCGCGAGCTCGGGGCGCGCTGCCGTGCGGAGGCACCGCACGTTGCCGTGACCGAGGAAGTCACCTCGGGCCACCCTGCCGAGGTCCTGATCGGTCGCTCCACCCGGGCGAGCGTGATCGTCGTTGGTTCACGCGGGCTCGGCGGCTTCACCGGCGCGCTGCTGGGCTCGGTGAGCACCGCCGTGGCCATGCACAGTTCCTGCCCCGTCGTGGTCGTCCGCGCGAGAGCTGGGGTCACCGGCCCCGTTGTCGTCGGCTTGGATACCTCACCGCTGAGTCGCGTCGTGCTGGAGTTCGCCCTCGAAGCCGCCGCCGTCCGCGGCCTCGATCTGCTGGCGATGCAACTCTGGCAGCAGCCCGAACACGACGACGTCTTCGCGACACCAATACCACTGCCCAGCCCGGCCGAACTTCAGCAGCGAATGCAACGTCGCCTCGCCGAGCAGGTGGCCGGGTACAGCGACAAATACCCCGATGTCCGGATTCAGAAGATAGCCCAACGCGGTCACCCCGTCTCCGCTCTCACCCGCGCATCCCACGACGCCGAGCTCGTTGTGGTCGGTCATCGAGGTCGCGGTGGATACAGCGGCATGCTCCTCGGTTCCGTCGCGGCCGGAGTGCTGCACCACGCCCACTGCCCAGTGGCTGTCGTGCGTGTCAACGGAGAACGGGACTGAACACATCATTGCCACGGTCCGGTCATCCAGCGGCGGGACGAACAACGACGACCGGACAATGCGCATGGGTCACGCAGTGCAGACTCACCGAGCCCAGCAACGCCCCCACGAATCCACCGTGTCCGCGGCTTCCCACCACCAGCAGATCTGCATCCTGCGCGCAGTCCAACAACGCCCGCACGGCGTGACCGCGAGCCACCTCCTGGCGGACTGGCACCGACGTCTCCAGCGACGCCCGGGTTTCGTCGACTGCCTTCCGCAGCTCCCACTCCGCCCTCGCAACCGAGTCCTCGTCCGACAACACTGGCGGCATCGGCGCGACCTCAGTAAAGGTCGGCGGCGACCACGCGATCACCGCGGTGACCGCACCGCCGCACTGCTCGGCGTACCGCAGCGCCCACCGCAGCGCGGCTCGCGAGCCCGGTGAGCCGTCCACTCCCACCACGATCCGCAGTTCGTTCTCGCTCATGACACTCCCAACGGCCCACAGCTCGACCAGTCGAAGCCGATGTACGCCGCGTCGAGACCGGAGGCCAGCCCAGGTCTGGTCGAAGTCGTTGACGAAGGCCCCTATGAGGACCGCGTTCTAGGTTTGACTGCCCCATCCAGCGGCGCAGCGGACGACGACGACCGGGCACGGCGCGTGGTGGACGCAGTGCTGGCTCACCGACCCCAGGAGAGCCTCGACGAACCCGCCGTGCCCGCGGTGTCCGACCACCAGCAGGTCCGCTTCCTGCGCCTCGTCCAGCAGTGCCCTCGCGGCGTGGTCGCGGACGACTCGTTGCTCCACGGGAGCCCGCGTCCCCAGCAAAACGCGGGTCTCTTCAACCGCCTTCCGCAACTCGCGTTCCGCTTGGGCGGCTACATCGTCCTCGGACATCGGCAGCACCACATCGATAAGGGCCGGAATTCCGCACGCGATCAGGGCAACGATGTGGCCGTTGCTGTGCTCGGCGTACCGTAGCGCCCACCGCAGCGCCGCGCGGGAGCCGGGCGAACCGTCCACGCCCACCACGATCCGCGGCTTGTTCTCGGCCATGACTCCCCCGGTATCCAGGTCAATGATCGACGCCCGCAGTGGCAATAACGCCGGGTGTACTCGCCATGACCCGAGATCGCATGCCGACGCCGACGAGCCCCCGTTGGAGTCGCTGACGAAGTCCTCTAGGGACGAGACCTGGTCGCGATAACGCTGGTGAGGACACGGGACCTGCAACGCGGCGAGGTGGAGCGATGGCAGAGCAGGAAGAGGTCACGGTGACCCTGTCGCTGCAGGAGGGCTACCAATTCCTCGTCGATTTCCACCAACCGGGAGTGCCCCCTCTGGTCGTGGACGAGCCGGAACCGCTTGGCGCCGAAGCGGGCCCCAATGCCGCGCGGCTGCTCGGCGCCGCCATCGCCAACTGCCTGTCCGCGAGTGCGTTGTTCTGCCTGCGCAAAGCGCGGATCACGGTGTACGGCATGAGCACGTCGGCTGATGTCTCCTTCGCCCGGGACGAGCGTGGGCATCTGCGACTGGGCGGTATCACCGTGCACATCCACCCCGAGGTCGCCGAAGATGATGTCGGCCGGATGCACCGATGCGTCGACCTGTTCGAGGACTACTGCGCTGTGACCCAAAGCGTTCGATCGGGCCTGAACGTTTCCGTCGAGGTCGAACCCGTGCCGGTCCTGGCGGATGGAGCGACCCCGGCCTCCTGACCGTCCGGCCGTACGCTTCCCGCCACTGCATCGGTGTGTGATGCGGTCAATGATGCTCTTCACTGGGACCTGTACCGCTAAGGAGCAGCGATGTCGCAATCTCTTGCCCGCGGCACCAACGGGTTCGGCCATGGCTGATTTCGGCCCCAAGGTCGGCTCGGGCGCAGCGCTGTTGCCCCGCGGGGACCGGCGGGCACCCAACGACGCCACCGACCTCGCGCGGCTCGACGAGCTGGAACGCGACGTCCCCGACTGAGGCGACCCGGTGGACACCACGACCGCGCTCGTGCACTTCGCCACCGCCCTGGCGATCGGGCTGCTGCTGGGTTTGGAGCGCGAGCACAGCACTGCCGGGCAGCCGTTGCGCCCGGCCGGTTCCCGGACGTTCTCCTTGCTCGGCGTCGCAGGGGCGATCTCCGCGGCGCTCGGCCCGGCCGTGCTGATCGTCACGATCAGCGCCGCCAGCGTGCTGGTCATCGTCTGGTACGTGCTCACCGCCCAGGCGTCCGCCGAGGCGGACATCGGGGCGACCACCGAGGTCGCCGCGATCGCCACCGTGCTCCTCGGGGCGCTGGCGTGGACGCAGCCGACCTGGGCGGTGCCCATCGCGGTCGCCGTCGTGGCGCTGCTCGCCGCGAAACGACCGCTGCACCGCTTCGCGACCCGCCTGGTCACCGACGACGACATCGCCGACGCCATCCGGCTGTTCGTCGTCGCTTTCGTGATCTACCCCCTGCTCCCGGACCGGCCACTGGGCCCCTACGGGGTCCTCAACCCGTCCCGGATCTGGTTGCTGGTCATCGCCATCACCGTCATCGGCTGGGCCGGGTACGTGGCCGTGCGTGCACTGGGCGAACGCCATGGACTGCTGATCGTCGGATTTCTGGGCGGATTCGTGTCCGCCTCGGCGACCACCGTCGTGCTCGCCCGCCGGACCGGCCGCAGCGTGCAGGCGGTGGTGCTGCCCGCAGTACTCGCCGCGAGCGTGGCCACCCTGGTGCAGCTCATCGCACTCACCGCCGTCGCCAGCCCACCGGTCGCCGTCCGGCTGGTTCCGGCCTCGGTCGCCGGCGCGGTCGTGCTGCTGGTTGAGGCCGGGTGGCTCACCTGGCGAGCGGGGCGTGCCGGTGAAGGCCAAGATTCATCGGGCCCGACAAACACCGGTGCCGCGCCGTCGGCGTTCCAGCGACCGCTATCGCTGCGGGTCACGCTGTCACTGACCCTGTTGCTGGTGTTGCTCCTGCTGGCCACCCGGGCAGCTGCAGCCCTGCTCGGCGAGCAGGGTGTGCTCGCCGCGGCCTTCGTGGGCGGACTCGCCGATGCCCACACCTCAGCAGTCGCGGCTGCCTCACTGGCCGAAACCGTCGTCCCCACCAGCGTCGCCGTGCTCGGGGTTGGGGCAGCCTTGCTCAGCAACACCCTGATCAAACTCGTACTCGCCGCCGCAGCCGGCGGACTGCGGTTCGCACTGCGCCTGGCAGCCCTGCTGGTGCTGCCTGCCACCGCAGTCGCCGTGGGGATCGCACTCGCCCTGTGAAACCAACACCGAGTCGGCTCTTCCGCGCTGCGCGCCCCGCACCCGACACGCCTCGCCGGTGGATTCCTACGACGGTGGGTACTCCACGAACACATCGCGGCCAGGCAGGGAGTCACCGTGGCTACCACCAGCATCGATCCATGTCGCCACCGTGCAGTGCTGTTCGACATGGACGGTGTGCTCACCGACACCGCCAAGGTGCACGCCGCCGCGTGGGCACGGCTGTTCGACCTCTATCTGGCGGATCGCCCACCCCCGGCACGGGAAGATCACCGTTCGTTCACCGACGCCGATTACCTCCGGCACGTCGACGGCAAACCCCGTGTCAACGGGGTGCTCGACTTCCTGTGCTCCCGTGGCATCGACCTGCCACGTGGTGCCCCGGACGACGAGGCCGGGATCGAGACCGGTCACGGCCTGGGCAAGCTCAAGGACCGCTACTTCCGCGAAGCCCTCGCCACCGGTGGAGTCGAGGTGTTCGACGACGCGGTCACCCTGATCGAATCGCTGCGCCGTCACCACATTCACACCGCAGTGATCTCCGCCAGTCGGAACTGCGCCCTCGTGCTCGAACAAGCCGGGATAGCCGACCTGTTCGACATCCGGGTGGACGGCGTCCTCGCCGAGGAACTCGGGCTGCCCGGCAAGCCCGATCCCGCGGTCTTCCTGGAGGCGGCACGCCAGCTCGACACCCCGCCCTCGGCGGGTGTCGTCGTCGAAGACGCGCAGTCCGGGGTGCACGCCGCCAGAGCAGGAGGTTTCGCCCTCGTCGTCGGCGTGGCCCGCACCGGACCACCGGGCCGGTTGCTGGACGCCGGGGCCGACGCGGTGGTGTCCACGCTCACCGACGTCGCCGTCGCGGAATCCGCCGAGCGCCGTCTGTCCGAGGTCCCCGACGGACTCGAGCATTGGGACGAGATCGCAGACCGCCTGCGGGGCCACCGGCCGGTGCTGCTGCTGGACTTCGACGGCACGCTCGCCCCGATCCGCAACGACCCCGCCAAAGTCACGATGCCGGTCCGCACCCGTGAAGTCCTGCAGAGACTCGCGCGGCACTGCCCAGTGGCGATCATCAGCGGCCGAGACCTGCACGACGTGCGCCGCCGGGTCCGCCTCGACGGCCTGTGGTACGCGGGCAGCCACGGGTTCGAACTCGCAGGCCCCGGCGACGAATCGATCGCACAAGACGCCGCCGAATCGGCACTACCCGATCTCGACGAGGCCGAACGACTCCTGACGATCGAACTGGACCCAATAGCCGGTGTGCTGGTCGACCGCAAGCGATTCGCCCTCGCCGTGCACTACCGCAACGTCCGCCCGGACGACGTCGACCACGTGATCTGGACTGTGCGCCGGATCGGTGACTGGCTGCCTGCGCTCCGGATCGCGCACGGCCGACGCGTGGTGGAGTTGCTGCCGAACATCGACTGGAACAAAGGCCGGGCACTGCGCTGGCTGCTGGACAAGACGGGGCTCGCAGCCACCGATGTCACCCCCGTCTTCGCCGGTGACGACTACACCGACGAAGACGCCCTCCACGAGATCCACGACGACGGCATCGGCATCGTGGTCCGCAGCGCCGAACACGGCGACCGCCTGACCTGGGCCCACTACTCGGTCGAGGATCCCCGCTCGCTGAGCGCGCTGCTTACCCGCATCGCGTCCGCAGTAGATGCCTCATGAGTCCGCGGCCCGCGGTTGTCGCACGGTGATCACCTGTTCGACGGCGCGGTGACGGCGAACTTCGCGGATGCTCTCGCCCTGCATTCCAGGTTTGCACGCGGTGGTGTACTTGCCGCTCTGCGGCACCTCGACGACGAGCTGCCGGGTCAGGCCGGGGCCGATGTTCTCGACCTCGCTGATCACCCGGTCGCCCTCGCCGTAGAGGTAGAACTCGGTGACCTGGCTACCGACATTGGTGACGTCGAAACGGATCGTGCCGGCAGGCGCGGAGGTCGCCGACAGCGCGCAGCTGTTGTCCCCGGCCTGCACGATGATCGCGCCCGGTGCGTTGCCGGCGGGTTGCCCGCCGCAGCCAGCGAGCAGGACGGCGCAGAACACGGGAACCAGGGTGCGGGCGATGATCGTCATGTGGCCTCCCCTGTGCGGGCGCGGGCGGGCCGGATGGCGCCGCGGCGCGGACGGAGAAACAGCGAGAGCACGACCACGACGTAGCCGACCCACGCGATCGCTTCGAGCACGGTGGTCTGCGGCGAGAAGTTGAAGATCCCCTTCAGCAGCGCGCCGTACCAGGACGTCGGCGGCACGCTTGCGCTCACGTCGAAGGCGAGGGCGTGCAGGCCGGGCAGCAGCGCGGCCTCCTGCAGATCGTGCACCCCATAGGCCAAAACCCCGGCCGCGACGAAGACCAGCAGCACACCGGTGACGGTGAAGAACTTCGACAGGTTGATCCGGATCGCCCCGACGTAGAGCAGAAAGCCCAGCATGATCGAGATCGCGATGCCGATCAGGAAGCCGACCAGCGGCAGCACCGTGCCGCCGCCGGCGGATCGCACGCTGGAGAAGAAGAACACCGCGGTCTCCAGCCCTTCCCGCCCAACCGCGAGGAACGCCACGGTGATCACCGCGACAGGCCCCAGCCGAAGTGCTTCGTCGAGCTGCCCGCGCAGTTGCGCGGCTAGGGTGCGTCCGGCGCGGCGCATCCAGAAGATCATGGTGGTCACAAAGGCGACCGCGACGATCGAGGCAATGCCACCGAAGGCCTCCTGCGCCTCGAAACTCAGCGTCGCCGCCGTGTAGGTCAGCACTGCGCCCACGGCCACCGACAGGGCCACCGCGACGCCGACCCCGGCCCACACCAGCGGCAACGCGCGACGGCGCTCGGTGCGGACCAGGAATGCGATCAGAATGCTGACCACGAGAACGGCCTCCAGACCTTCCCGCAGCCCGATCAGCGCGTTGCTGGTCAGCATGCGCACGCTCCTTGCCCGTGGCCCGAGAGACACCACAAGAAAATAGGCAAGGCTCACCTTAGTTCAAATTGAGTATGGGTGCGATACCACCAGTCGTCTCTGGGGCACCACCGACCGGTTCAACAGGTCACGGGGTCAGCGGCGAGTACGCGGTGTGCTGCCGGGCTATTCGGCGGTCCGGCGTGCTGGTGCGCGCTGCTCATCCGCGGCACATCCTTGGTGCGGGCACCGTCGGGGGAGGCCGCCATGAGCAGCAACGAACACCAGTACACGATCGTGGTCGGGGTGGACGGGTCGCCGTCGTCGAAGGCCGCCTTGCGCTGGGCGGCCTGGCATGCGGGCCTGGTCGGCGGGAGCATCACCGCGATCATGGTGTGGGACCTGCCGATGATCTACAACTGGGAAGTCCCCGGCCCCCAGGACTTCGCGCACAACACCGCCACCACACTCAGCACCGTCATCGACGAAGTACTGGGCGACACCAGCCCAGTAGAGATCCACAAAGAAGTCGCTCAGGGCCATCCCGCGCGCGCCTTGCTCGACGCCGCCGATGAAACCCGGGCGGATCTGATCGTCGTCGGCAACCGCGGGCACGGGGGATTCACCGAGGCGTTGCTCGGCTCGGTCAGCCAGCACGTCGTGCACCACGCGCACTGCCCCGTCGTCATCGTCCGCGAGCCCGCGGAAACCTGACCGCGGCCCTCATGACCACCTGGCAGTACCGCTTTGGCGACTTCAACCCGGATGACGAAGGCCGCCGGGAGGCCTTGAGCACGCTGGGCAACGGGTACTTCGCGACCCGTGGCGCCGCGCCGGAATCCCGTGCCGATGCGGCGCACTACCCGGGCACCTACGTCGCGGGCTGCTACAACCGACTTACCTCGACGGTGTCCGGCCGCGAGGTGGAAACCGAGTCGTTGGTCAACATGCCGAACTGGCTGCTGCTGACCTTCCGGATCGATGAGGGCCCGTGGTTCGATCTGGCGCAGGTCGAGGTGCTCGACTACGAGCAGGAGTTGGATCTCGAACGCGGTATCCTGGTCCGACGGCTGCGCTTCCGCGACGGGCACGCGCGGACGACCAGGATCGTGCAGCGCCGCTTCGTGCACATGGCCTCGCCCCACCTCGCCGGTCTGGAGACCACGCTCGTCGCGGAAGACTGGTCAGGGCCGCTGACGTTCCGCAGCGGCATCGACGGCAACGTGACCAACAGCGGGGTCGCCCGCTACCGTGCCCTGGGCGGCCGACACCTCGTCGATCATCGCATCGCTGAAGTCGCCCCGAACATCGTTGTCCTGCAGGCGCTAACGTCCCAGTCGCACATCCGCATCGCTGAGGCCGAGCGCGTCCGGGTGTTCGTCGGCGGCGAACTGGTCGACGCCGACCGGTCACTCCTACGTCGCGAGGACCTGATCGCCCACGATCTCACCGTCGAGGTCGACCGGAACACCGAAGTGCGGGTGGAGAAGATCATCGCGCTGCACACCTCGCGGGACTTCGCCAGCACCGAACCCGCTGCCGAGGCCGTCGAGCAGGTGCGGGACGCAGCCGGTTTCGACGAGTTGTGCCGATCCCATAGCCTGGCATGGGCACGCCTGCACAGCGCTTTCCATTGTGGACTATCGATGAGTGAGGACGCGCAGCAGGCGGTGCACCTGCACCTGTTCCACCTGCTGCAAACCGTGTCGCCCAACACCACGGATCTCGACGTCGGGCTACCGGCCCGTGGTCTGCACGGCGAGGCGTATCGCGGCCACGTGTTCTGGGACGAGCTGTTCGTCCTGCCGAGTCTCAACCTGCGGATGCCGCAGTTGAGCCGGGCATTGCTGCTCTACCGCTACCGCCGACTGCAACAGGCCCGGAACGCCGCTCGCGATGCGGGATTCGCCGGGGCGATGTTCCCGTGGCAGAGCGGCAGCAACGGCCGGGAGGAAAGCCAGCTGCTGCACCTCAACCCCCGCTCGGGGCGGTGGCTTCCGGACAACACGCATCTTCAGCGCCACATCGGCATCGCCATCGCGCACAACATCTGGCACTACCACCAGGCCACCGGGGACGACGAGTTCTTCAGCGACTACGGCGCGGAGATGATCCTGGAAATCGCCCGGTTCTTCGCCTCGCTCGCCCACTACGACCGCAGCCGCGACCGCTACGTCATCCGCGGCGTCGTCGGCCCGGACGAGTACCACACCGCCTACCCCGGAAGCGACCGACCGGGAATCGACAACAACGCCTACACCAACATCATGACCGCCTGGCTGTGCCACACCGCGGTACAGGTCCTGCACGAGCTGCCGGTCGAGCGCCGCACCGAGCTCACCGACGCACTCGACCTCCGCCACGGCGAGATCGACCGCTGGAAACGCATCGCACATCGCATGTTCGTGCCCTTCCACGGCAACGGAATCATCAGCCAGTTCGAAGGCTACGACCGGCTCGCCGAACTCGACTGGGACGCCTACCGGCAGCACTACGGCGACATCCAACGCCTCGACCGCATCCTCGAAGGCGAGAACGACGACCCGAACCGCTACCAGGTGTCCAAGCAAGCCGACGTGCTGATGCTGTTCTACCTGCTGTCGGCTGAAGAACTCGAAGAGATCCTCACCAGGCTCGGTTACCCGATGCCCGCCATTCCAGACAACATCGAGTACTACCTCAAGCGCACCAGCCACGGATCTACCCTCAGCGCCGTCGTGCACGCCTGGGTCCTCGCCCGCGGCCGCCGCCACCAGGCACTGGAGTTCTTCGACAATGTGCTCGCCAGCGACATCCACGACACCCAGCACGGCACCACGGCCGAAGGCATCCACCTAGCCGCCATGGCCGGCAGCATCGACCTCCTGCAACGCTGCTTCGCCGGCATCGAAGTCCGCGACGACACCCTGCGGTTCAACCCCTTGTGGCCCGCCGAACTAGGCCCGCTGGAGCTGTCCATCCGCTACCGCGGCCAACCCCTCACCATCAAGATCACCGGCCGAACCGCCACGGTGAGAACCGCACCCGGGCGGGCCCGCCTCCCCGTGGCCTGCGCCTGCGGTCCGCGCATCATCCCCCTCGGGCCAGGAGAAACCGCACGATTCTCCCTGGAACGCCCACCCCGAGGTGGGGACCCCACGGCTTTCGCTCCTTGAACACCAGCACCGGCACGCCCGTATCAGAGCGAAGCGGCGTGGTCAGGCACGTAGGTGTAGTTCTCCCGGGACGGCCGCTCGTAGTCGCCGGGCTGCTGCCGCGCGGGCAGGTCCACCTGGGGGCGCGGCACCTCGTAATAGGGGACGCTGGACAGCAGGTGAGCGATCATGTTGATCCGCCCCCGGCGCTTGTCCTCGCTCTCCACCAGGTACCACGGCGCCTCGGGCGTATCGGTAGCCGCGAGCATCTCGTCCCTGGCCCGCGAATACTCCTGCCAGCGGGACACCGATTCCAGATCGATGGGCGACAGTTTCCACCGGCGCATCGGATCATCAACGCGCTTGCGCAGGCGCCGTTCCTGCTCGACCTGGCTGATCGAGAACCAGTACTTCCGCAGCAACAGGCCATCCTCGACGAGCAGGCGCTCGAACACCGGGCACTGCCGGAGAAACAGCCGGTACTCCCGCTGTGTGCAGAACCCCATCACGTACTCGACGCCGGCGCGGTTGTACCAACTGCGATCGAACAGCACCATCTCCCCCGCCGCAGGCAACTGCTCGACGTAACGCTGGAAGTACCACTGCGAGCGCGCTCGCTCGGACGGCGCCGGAAGCGCCACGATCCGCGCTACCCGGGGATTGAGGTACTCGGCCACCCGCTTGATCGTGCTCCCCTTACCGGCCGCATCACGCCCCTCGAAGACCACCACAAGCCGCGCACCCTCGGCCCGAACCCACTCCTGCAGCTTCACCAACTCCGCCTGCAACTGGAAAAGCTCACGCTCGTAAACTCGACGCGGCAGCCGTCTCCGCACCTCGACGCTAGTCTCTTCGGCCCGCTCCACGCTCTCGCCGCCAAGCATTCCGCTCACCCCCTGGCCCACGGCCGGACCAGCCCTTCACCCGCCCGGCTACCCCGATCCGGGACCTCATCGACCCGGAGCCGACGCGTTCGCGGGTCAACTCCCCTGCCCTGCTCGGATCGCCTCGGCCGCATCCGTCATCCTGCGCATCTGTGCGGTCGCTCGTCTTCGGCTGCCGCGATCACCTCCCATGCGGCGGAGGCGATTGGGCGGGCCCGGCGGGGAGGTGTAGTCGTTTGAGGGCGAGGGCGTTGACGGCAACGATCACGCTGGATCCGGACATGGTCAGCGCTGCGATCTCCGGGCGGAGCATGAGACCGAAGGCGGGTTCGAACACGCCGGCGGCGATGGGCAGCGCGATCGCGTTGTAGCCGATGGCCCAGCCGAGATTCTGCCGCATCTTGCGCAGCGTGCCGCGGCCTATGCGCAGCGCGGTGGGAACACCGACGGGATCGGAGCGCATGAGCACGACGTCGGCGGTCTCGATGGCCACGTCCGTGCCGGCTCCGATCGCGATCCCCACGTCGGCTTGGGCGAGGGCGGGTGCGTCGTTGACGCCGTCGCCGACCATGGCGACCGTGCGGCCGGTGCTTTGCAGTTCGGCGATCTTGGCCGCCTTGTCGCCGGGCAGGACTTCGGCGATGACGGTGTCGATGCCCAGCCGCTGCGCGATCCGCTCGGCAGTGGCTTGGTTGTCGCCGGTGAGCATCGCGACCTCGACGCCGAGGCCGTGCAGGGCTGCCACCGCGTCGGCCGAGGTCTCGCGCGGAGCGTCGGCAATACCGATGACCCCGGCCGCGCGCCCGTCGACCGCAGCAAGCACCACGGTGCGGCCGGTGGTGGCCAACTCGTCCCGGCGCTGGCTCAGCGTCCCGAAGTCAATGCCTTCTCGCTCCAGCAGCTTCCGGTTGCCCACCACGACCTTTCGACCCGCCACTTCGGCGATGGCGCCATGTCCGGGGACCGCCTCGAACCGTTCGGCGCGCAATGTGTCGAGGTCCTGGCTGCGCGCGTGGCCGACGATCGCCGACGCCAGCGGATGCTCGGACTCCCGTTCAACCGCGGCCACCAACCCGATCAACGCATCCTCGGAGATGCCGTCGGTGTGGACGTCGGTCACCTCCGGCTCACCCTTGGTCAGGGTGCCCGTCTTGTCCATGACCACGACCTGGACACGAGCCGATGTCTCCAGCGCCATCGCGTTCTTGAACAGCACCCCGCGCGCGGCGCCCAGACCGGTGCCGACCATGATCGCCGTCGGTGTCGCCAACCCCAGGGCGTCCGGGCAGGTGATGACCACGACCGTGATGGCGAACAGGATCGCCGCGCTGAACGGGCTTTCGGCAACCAGCCACGCCGCCAGCGTCAGCCCACCGCCGACCAGTGCGACCAGCACCAGCCAGAACGCGGCGCGGTCGGCCAGCCGCTGGCCCGGCGCCTTGGAGTTCTGAGCCGCCTGCACGAGCTGCACGATCTGAGCCAGAGCGGTATCCGAACCGACCTTGGTCGCCCGCACCCGCAGGGTCCCGTGGGTGTTGATCGTGGCCCCGACGACTACTGAACCGGGATGCTTGTGCACCGGGAGGCTCTCGCCGGTGACCATCGATTCGTCGACCTCGCTGTCGCCGTCGACGACCACGCCGTCGACGGCGATCTTGGCTCCCGGCCGCACCAGGAGCAGATCGCCCACGACCACCTCGGCCGTCGGGATTTCCACCGGCTCGGTGTTGCGGACGACGAGCGCCTTGGGCGGTGCGAGGTCGAGCAGGGTGCGGATCGCGTCGTTTGCTCCTCCGCGTGCTCGCATCTCGAACCAGTGCCCGAGCAGCACGAACGCCGCCAGCACGGTCGCGGCCTCGTAGAACACCTCCCCACCGCCGGTGGCCGTGACCACCAGCGAGTACAGCCACCCGGCGCCGACCGCGACGGCGACCAGCACCATCATGTCCAGCGTGCGCGCCCGAAGCGCCCGCATCGCACCGGCAAAGAAGATCGAACAGGAGTAGAAGATCACCGGCAGGCTCAGCAGCAACGCCCACACATCCTGCCGCAACCCAAACGGCACCGGCACGTCCAAGCCCAGGACCTCGACCCCGATCGGCGACCACACCACGATCGGGATCGAGAACACCAACGCCACCAGGAACCGGTTGCGCATGTCGGCGACCATCCCCGCCATCGACACGGCCTCCGGCGGCGCCTCCACGACCTCAGCAGGCGGAGCCGCTACCCGCGCACCCGGTTCCAGCAACGGGTCGCAGATGTGGGACGGCACAGACTGACCGGCGCAGTGGTAGCCGCACTCCCGCACCCAGCGACGCAACTCGGCCAGCGAAGTCCGCCCAGGGTCGAAGGTCACCGTCGCCGTCTGGGCCACCGGATTCGTCTCGACCACGACCACCCCTGGTCGTCGGGCCAGCACCGAGCCCACAATGCTCTGCTCCGACGCCCACAACATCCCGCTGACATCGAGCACAGCGGTGCGGTGCCCGTCGCGAGCACCCCGATCGGCCTGGCCACTCACCTGCCGCCTCCCATCCACGTATACGACCCGCGATGACTGCGCCCAGCCCGTGGGTGACCGCGTCCTCAGCGCGAGGTCGCGCACCTCCAAGCCCTCACCGCAGCGTCGACACCTGTGAGTACCCGCTCGCCACGCGAGCCACCGGTCACGCGGGAAGAGCCACCAGGCCAGGTGCGTCCCTGCGAGAGCCGTTGGCCTCTAGCGGGCGTAGTCGTCAGCGGGCTTGCCTGGTCAGGCATGGCGGGAAGGAGGCCCGATGCGGTGGGAGCCCATCAGCAAGCCGGACGAGCAGCGCATTGTGTCGAACCTCGGCGAGTACGACCAGGTCCGACGTGAGTTCGACTGGTCGGTCGCCCGGTTGCAGCTGTCCGGCCTTCCTGGGTGCCGGGGCTTGAACATCGCTCACGAAGCGGTGGACCGGCATGCCGCTGGGGAGCGGGCGCACGTCGCTGCGCTGCGTTGTGTGGACAAGCAAGACCAGGTGACGGCAGTCAGTTACGCAGAGTTGCGGGAGCAGACCAGCCGGTTCGCGAACCTCCTGCGCGGGCTCGGAGTCCGACGCGGCGAACGGGTGTACACCTTGCTCGGTCGCGTTCCCGCGCTGTACGTGGTTGCCCTGGGGACCTTGAAGGCCAACTGTGTGCTGGCACCGTTGTTCTCGGCGTTCGGGCCGCAACCGGTCTTCGATCGGCTTCGGATCGGTGCCGGGGCCGTGCTGGTGACGACGCCGCGGCTGTACCGGAACAAGATCCGACAGATCCGCGCCGACCTGCCACAGTTGCGGCACGTGCTTCTAGTCGGCGACGGAGACGCGGAACCTGGGACCATCGATTTGGCGGACGCGCTCGCGCGGGCTGGCACCGATTTCGAGATCCCGCCGACGTCGCCAGAGGATTGGGCGTTGCTGCACTTCACCAGCGGCACCACAGGCAGGCCAAAAGGCGCCGTGCACGTGCATGACGCGGTGGTCGCGCACCACGCCACCGCAGCGTATGCGCTGGACTTGCGTCCGGATGACGTGTTCTGGTGCACCGCAGATCCCGGCTGGGTCACCGGCACTTCCTACGGGATCATCGCTCCCTTGACGCACGGCACCACCGTGGTCAGCGATGAGGGCGAGTTCGACGCGCGGCGCTGGTACCGCGTGCTCGCCGAGCAGCGCGTCACCGTCTGGTATACCGCCCCGACCGCGCTGCGCATGTTGATGCGACACGGTCCGGAGCTGGCGTCCCGCTACGACCTGTCCGCCCTGCGGTATGTCGCCAGCGTCGGAGAGCCGCTCAACCCCGAAGTCGTGGTGTGGGGTCAAGACGTGCTGGGGCTGCCCGTCCACGACAACTGGTGGCAGACTGAGACCGGCGCGATCATGATCAGTAACTATCCGGCCGAGGAGGTCCGGCCCGGGTCGATGGGCCGCCCGGTGCCCGGCGTCGAAGCCGGCCTGCTGGAGCGCGGCGAGGACGGCCGGGCCCGCGTCGAGCACGGGAAGGTGCGCGAATTGACCGGCGCCGACGTCGAGGGCGAGCTCGCGTTGCGGCCCGGGTGGCCGTCGATGTTCCGCGGTTATCTGCACGACGAGGCCCGGTATGCGGCGGCGTTCGCCGACGGCTGGTACCTCACCGGCGACATCGCCGCGCGGGACTCCGATGGCTACTACTGGTTCGTCGGCCGAGCTGACGACGTGATCAAGTCCGCCGGTCATCTCGTCGGGCCCTTCGAAGTGGAAAGCACCTTGATGGAGCACCCGGCGGTGGCCGAAGCCGGAGTGATCGGCAAACCGGACCCGGTCGCCGGAGAGCTGGTGAAGGCGTTCGTGTCGCTACGCCCGGGGCATACACCAAGTGAGGAGCTGCGCACCGAATTGCTGGCCTTCGGTCGACGTCGGCTCGGCGCGGTGGCCCCGAAAGAACTCACCTTCGACGACGACCTTCCGCACACCCGCAGCGGAAAGGTCATGCGCCGGTTGCTCAAATCCCGGGAACTCGGCCTCCCGGAAGGAGATCTGTCCACACTGGAGAAGACGCGATGAGCCGACGAGGATCACCAGCGACCAGCGCTAAGGCCAAGCACCGCACCGAATTGCTGCGGCAAATGCTGCGGATCCGCCGCTTCGAAGAGCGCTGCGTCGAGCTCTACAGCACCGCGGAAATCCGCGGATTCATGCACCTCTACATCGGCGAAGAAGCCGTCGCGGCGGGTTTGATGCAGGCGCTGAGCCCCGACGACGCCGTGGTGTCCACTTACCGCGAACACGGCCACGCCCTCGCCCGCGGGGTCCCAATGGTCTCGGTGATGGCCGAGATGTTCGGCCGCGTCACCGGATGCAGCCGGGGACGTGGCGGATCGATGCACCTCTTCGACGTCTCCCGGCGGTTCTACGGCGGCAACGCGATCGTCGGAGGAGGACTGCCGATCGCCGTGGGGCTCGCGCTGGCCGATGCGATGCGCGGTCGTCCGCAGGTCACTGCGTGCCTGTTCGGCGACGGCGCCGTCGCCGAGGGCGAGTTCCACGAATGCTTGAACCTGGCCGCACTGTGGCGGCTGCCGGTGCTGTTCTGCTGCGAGAACAACCTCTACGCCATGGGTACCGCTCTTGCCCGAGCGCAGGCCGAGACCGACCTGGCGCTGCGGGCGAGCTCCTACGGGATGCCGTCGTGGGCCGTCGACGGGATGGATGCGGAGGCCGTCGCCGCTGCGGGCCATCGCGCGGTGGAGACCATGCGTGGCAGCCCCGGGCCGTGCTTCCTGGAACTGCGGACCTACCGGTTCCGGGCGCACTCGATGTACGACGCGGAACGCTACCGCGACAAAGCCGAAGTTGAACACTGGAAGCAGTACGACCCGATCGACCGGCTCACCGCCCGCATGCGCGACGACGGCGAACTCACCGACGAGACCCTGACCGCATTGGGGTCCGAAATGGACACCGAGCTGGATGGGGCGGTTTCCGAAGCACAGGCCGGAGCGCTCGAGCCCGTCGAGGACCTGACCCGTTTCGTTTATACCGAGCAGCCATGACCGCCGTGCACACCACCTACCGCGACGCCATCCGGGAGGCGCTGCGCGAAGCACTCCGCGACGACGAGCGTGTGTTCCTCATGGGCGAGGACGTCGGCCGCTACGGCGGCTGCTTCGCCGTCAGCCTCGGCCTCCTGGAGGAGTTCGGCCCAGAGCGCATCCGGGACACCCCGCTGTCGGAGTCGGCGTTCGTCGGCGCCGGCATCGGCGCGGCACTGGCCGGGATGCGCCCCATCGTGGAGATCATGACCGTCAACTTCAGCCTGCTGGCCCTGGATCAGATCCTCAACAACGCCGCCACCCTGCTGCACATGTCCGGCGGGCAGCTCAGCGTCCCGCTGGTCATCCGCATGACCACCGGTGCCGGACGTCAGCTCGCCGCGCAGCACTCCCACAGTCTGGAAGGCTGGTACGCCCACATCCCCGGACTGCGCATCATCACCCCGGCCACCCTGCCGGACGCCCGTGGCATGCTGCGCCCGGCGCTGGAGTGCCCGGACCCGGTGCTGGTGTTCGAGCACGGCTCGCTCTACAACGCCGCCGGGGACCTTGATGAACCGGCCGATGCGGTGGATATCGACAACGCAGCCCTCCGCCGCACAGGCACCGACATCTCACTCATCACCTATGGCGGCACCCTGCCCACAACGCTGGCCGCCGCCGAACAACTCGCCGCCGAGGGCATCGAGGCCGACGTCATCGACCTACGCACGCTGCGCCCGCTGGACGAGGCGAGCATCCTCGACTCCGTCCGGCGCACCCACCACGCCGTCGTGGTCGACGAGGGATGGCGCAGCGGCAGCCTTTCGGCCGAGATCGCCGCGCGCATCACTGAACACGCCTTCTACGACCTCGACGCCCCTGTGGAACGGGTGTGCACCGCCGAGGTCCCCATGCCCTACGCCAAACACCTCGAAGACGCCGCCCTGCCCCAGACCGACGACGTGGTGGCCGCGGCGCGGCGGGTGGTGGGCTGAGATGGCCGAGTTCCGGATGCCGTCCCTGGGTGCGGACATGGAGCAGGGCACCCTCGTCGAATGGCTTGTCCAGCCCGGTGACACCGTCCACAAGGGAGATCTCGTCGCGGCCGTGGACACCGAGAAGGCCACCATCGAGGTGGAATGCTTCGACACCGGCATCATCGACCGCCTACTCGTGCAACCGGGCCAGACGGTACCGGTCGGCAGCCCGCTCGCTATCATCTCCACCGGTGCGCACGGAGCCCCCTCCGGCCCCGCACCACTCCAACCCGCCGCGCCGACACCCCAACCTCACCCGACGGTTGCCACGCCCCCGGTGCGCAAACTCGCCGCACAACACGGCATCGACCTCACGACGATCCACGGCACCGGCCACGGAGGAGCCGTCACTCACGCCGACGTCGAAGCCGCCATTCACCGGCGCATCGAAACACCACCCGTCAAGGCACCCGCAGCAACGCGGCCGCGGATCTCGCCCTACGCCCGACGGCTGGCCACCGAACTCGGCGTCGACCCGAACCGGCTGACCGGAACCGGCGCCAACGGATCCGTTCGAGCACGCGATGTACGCGCCGCAGCGGAGAAACCTCCTGCCGCGCCATCACGCCCAAGCACGGGCGAACGCAGCGCGGAGGCCATGCGGCACGCCATCGCAGCGCTCATGGCCAGGTCGAAACGCGAGATCCCGCACTACTACCTCATCAGCACCATCGACCTCGCGAATGCACTCGAATGGCTACGTGAACGCAACCGCCACGCCCCGGTGGCAGACCGCATCGTACCCGCCGCACTCTTGCTCAAAGCCAGCGCACTCGCCGCGCGCGAGGTCCCCGACCTCAACGGCCACTGGACCAACGACCGCTTCCAGCCCGCAGACGCAGTACACCTGGGTGTCGCCGTGTCACTGCACGGCGGCGGTCTGCTTACCCCCAGCATCCCCAACGCCGAACAGCTCCCCCTCACCGAAGTCATGCGCCGCCTGCGCGAGCTGGTCTCCCGCGCCCGCAATGGTCGTCTGCGTTCCTCGGACACCGCACCGGCCACCATCACCGTGACCAACCTCGGCGAGCTCGGTGTCGAATCCGTCCAAGGCGTGATCTACCCACCACAAGTGGCTCTCGTCGGATTCGGCGCGGTCAGTCACCGACCGTGGGCGATCGGCGATCTGCTCGGTATCCGGCCGCTGGTCACCGCAACGCTCTCCGGCGACCACCGAGCCACTGACGGCGCCACCGGCGCCCGCTTCCTCACTGCCGTCGACACGTTCTTGCAACACCCGGGGGACCTGTGATGCCCCAGCCGATCACGCCGGACCGCGCCCGCGACCTCGTGCACGACGCGCTGCGCAAGGCCATGCCCGGGGCCGACCTCGACACCCTGGACGAACACGAGAACTTCCGCGAGGCACTCGAACTGGACTCGCTGGACTTCCTCACCTTCGTCGAAGCGCTCGGCAACGCCGCCGGCATCCGCATCGACGAAGACGACTACGACAAGCTCACCACAATGCGCTCCACAGTGGACTTCCTCACCACCCGGACATGAGGTTGGCCGTAACGTCGCCGCGAACCCCGGCACCAGCGCGCGAGGTGAGCCGCTCCGCCCAGATCGTCAGCAGCCGTGACCACTGCCTGCCGATCCAGCGGCTCGACGGTGCCGTCGGCAGCCATCTCGTCCGCGCACAACGCAAGAATCCGCTCGATCGCACCCTTGGCGAACACCACATACCGGTGATGGGCGGCTTCTTCGTGCAGGGTGGCCATGTACTGGCGTTCGGAGCTGAACGGGATCACAGCGGTGCGCGGAAACGCGTGAGCGACATCCGTGTCGAGATCGAGACCGGCCTTGCCCGCAACCACCAGCATGGCACCCTCGGTGGGGTCGCCGACCACACCTGGTCTGCCATCACGAGAGATGAGTGTGGCGTCGTTGCAGGACGCGCCCGCAAGCAGACACCAACGCAACGCCTCGCTGTTGACCATCGCCTCGGCTTGGCCGGTGCTGTCGAGGACGGTTCCGTCGGCGGCGTAGCCCGAGCCGGTCACGTCGAACCGGTCGTCCGGCGTCCATACCGTGCGGACGGTCATCTGGTTTTCGGTGAGCGTGCCGGTCTTGTCCGAACCGATCACGGTCGTGCTGCCCAGGGTCTCCACCGCAGGCAGCCGCCGGATCACCGCCCGTCTGCGGGCCATGCGCGCCACACCGATGGCCAGGGTGATGGTGACCGCAGCTGGGAGTCCCTCGGGGATGGCCCCCACGGCCAACGCCACCGCTGCGGTGAACATCTCCACCGCCCTGGCCCGGGGCCACGCCGATCGCGAAGGTCACCGCTGCCAGAGCAAGGATGACCACGGTGAGGACCTTGCTGACCTAGGAGAGCTTGCGGGTCAGCGGTGTCGCCAGCTCCTCGGCGGCGCCGACGAGCCGGTGGATCTTGCCCAGTTCGGTTTCGGCACCGGTGGCCACCGGGATCATCTCGGGCAGCGTTACCTCGTCCTTGACCACCGGGACCGACTCGCCGGTCAATGCGGACTCGTCGACACGCAAGTTGGTCAGCCGGATCAGCCGAAGATCCGCCGGAACCTTGTCCCCGACCCCGACCAGCACCACATCACCTGGCACCAGGTCCTCGGACGGAACCGTCCACTCCCGCACCACCCTCGCGTGGGTACGCACCATCGCCCGCAGCGCGTCCAGCGCCGCCTCGGCCTTCGACTCCTGCACGAACCCCACGGCCGTGTTCAGCAGCACCACACCGAAGATCACGCTCGCGTCGACACCCTCCCCGAACGCCAGCGCCACCGCCCCCGCGACCAGCAACAGATACACCAGCGGGTAGTGCAGTTGCCGCACCACCCGGAGGACCGGACCGGCAGTGCGCGCCTGGGGTAACGAGTTCAGCCCGTAGCGTTCCGGCGTCGACTCGCCTCGGGCTGGGTCAGCCCACGATGCGGGTCGGTTTGCAACAGCAGCACAACCTCATGCACTCCCAGGTTGTGGTGTACGTTGCCGGTGTGCCCGGCTGTCTTCGGTGCCACCTCACCAGCCCACCCGCATCCCCCCAGCCAGGTAAAACGGACCTTCGGCTTCAATCCAGCGGCATCAGCACCCGTAGGGCACCTTGCCCGGTTGCGGTCGCCCGCAATGAAACCCAACAACAGCCACCGCTTGGCCCGGCGTGCTGGCGCAGGGTATGCACTCTGACCACCGGCGCCAGCTCAAACGAGAGATCCACAGCATGCGTCGACCCGTCGCAGAGCACCTGGCTGGGATCACTCGCTGCGGTTACTGAGCGGGCCTGCGGCAGTCAGTGCTGGTGTACTGAATTCTCCATTCACATCTTTCGATTCAGATCGTTGTCTGGAAGGGGCTGCTCTCATGCGCCGCTTGCTGATCATTGCCGTGGCGATCGCTGGGTTGACGCTGGCCGGATTGCTTGCCTATCGCCGCACAAATCGTCAACTGTAAGTAGCACCCGTCGACGACCTCGGCTGCAAGATAGAGGGTCAGGCTAAGCCTGTCGATTCCTGTCGGGGCTGCTCGCCGGAGCTGGTGCTGTGTTGGGTCACGCGTGCCACCAAGCGTTGGAGTTGGGCGTTGACGCCTTGTGGGGATTCCAGGATCACCATGTGCGCTGCACCGGCGATGGCGACCATTTCCGCCCCCAGGATTTCCCGGGCGAGGGCTTCGCTGTGGCTTACCGGCGTGATCGTGTCTCGTTCCCCGACCAGGATCAGCGTGGGAATCTTTCCGAGTGCCGACAGCGCCGTGCGTTTGTCGAAGGTGTCGAGTTCGGGGAAGAATTCCGCGATCACCGAAATCGGGGTCGAGGCTATCGGGCGGGCCGTCGATTCGACAACAGACTCCAGGACCTGTGCGGCAAACAGGTAGCGGTGGGTGAGCCGTAACGACGTGCGGCTAGTCGCGCGGCGAACGGCATCGACCATGCGTGGTTGCCGACGCAGCAGGGACAAGCTGGTGCGAACGGCCTGGTGCAGCAGGCGGGCTACTGGCTCGGGCAACCCCAGGGTGATTCCAGACAAGCCGCCTGCGGAGGTGGCGATGAGGGCGGTGCCCACCACGCGGTCACCGAAGAGCTCGGGATGCGACTCGGCGAGCCCCAGGATGGCCATCCCGCCCATCGAGTGACCGACCAACACCACCGGACCCTGCGGGGCGGTCGCTAGCAGGACCGCGTAGAGGTCCTGACCCAGTTGGTCGATGGTGGCGTTGGACGGTGTTGCCCACCCGGACAGGCCATGTCCCCGCTGGTCCCACAGCACGAGCCGGGCCTGGTCGGCCAGCGCCGCCCGCTGGAAGTGCCAGCTCTGCGAGTCGAGCATGTAGCCATGGCAGAAGATCACGGTCGCGTCGTTCGCGACGTTGTCGACGATTTCCGCGTGCAGCGGCACCCCGTCCGATGCAGTCACGGTGAGCCCTTCCGACGCCAGCGATCCCTGGGCGTCAGGTTCAAATTCGACGTCATTCGCGCGCGCAGTCCCGAACCACCACATCGCACCCCACCAACCCCCAAATTCCGGCAGAGCATGTCACCACTAACAACGCCGGGGGTAGGGACAAACTTCCCGAAAACCCAGCAGTCAAGACACCCGGTTAGGTCAGAATTTCTCGATGCTCACCGCTGCCGAGCTTGGATCGGCCACGCTCCGTCGTTTCGACGCACCCATCGAGCTCATCCAATGCCCGTTCCAGCGAGTCGGCGAAGTTCGCGAGGTCGGGCACGGTGCGTGGGTCTGCATAGATGCCCAGGCACATGGCATCGCCATAGCTGCAGGCGGCGATGCCCATCGCTTGTCCGGTCGCGAGCGGAACAAAGGGATAGACCTCGCGCAGTCCTGCGCCTCCCAGGGCCAGCGGGACAGCGGGCAGTGGCACGTTGGAGATGACGAGGTCGTACAGCAGAGGGGCCATGCCACCGACCGCCGGTGTCACGATTCGATGCACGGCCCGTGGGAGCTGGTCAGCAAGCAAGGGGAAGGCACCGGCTCCTCGCCGGGGACCGGCCGCTTTGTTGCGATCCATCGCGGAGCGGATCGCGTGCAGCCGCTTGACCGGGTCGGGCTCGCCCACCGGCAGCTCGCACAAATAGCCCGACACCTGGTTGCGGCCGAACCCGGATTCTCCGCCCTGACGGAGGTTGACCGGCACCAAGACTCGCACGGTGCGTCCCGCGAGATCGCAGTCCTGCGACGAGAGCCACGCGCGCAGTGCCCCTGCCACCAGCGCCAGCAGGACATCGTTGATCGTGCCCCCATGCAGCGCTCGAACTCGCTGCAGGTCTGACAAGCTCAATCGGGACAGTTCGATCCGTCTTCTGGGCCAGTGGGCGCACCGCAGCGGCGAGGCGGGATCGAGCCGTCGGATTCCGCCGACGATCGCTGAGAAGATCCCCGCTGCCTCGTAGCCCTGCTTCACCAGATCGGCCGCCTTCGTGGCCCCTCCGATCAATCGGGCTGGGTGGGTCAGCACGTCGCTGGCTGAGCGCGCGGCAGCCAAACCGCGAGCTCGGAAACCACCCTCACATGGTGCCGGAGGTTGTTCCGGCGCCGTGAATCCGTCGAACAAACCCAGACCCAACTCGACTGCCCCGGGGCCGTCGCAGACGGCGTGATGCAGCTTGGCCAGCACGGCGAAGCCACCGTCGGCCAGCCCGCCGATCACCTCCAGATGCCACAAAGGATGGGTCAACTCCAGCGGGCGGGCCATGAGTTCGGCGACAACAGCGATCAACTCCTCGCGATCACCCGGATGTTCCAGGTAGTGCAGAGCCAGGTGGTCATCGATGCGAAAGCCAGGCTCCTCCACCCACGTCGCGCCTCCTGGGGGAAACCACGTCGACCGAACTCGTTGACGCAGCGGTGGTAACCGTCCTGCCCGCTCTCCCAGCAACGTCACCAGCCTGCGGAGATCGGCTGCAGGCGGTGCGCTGAACATCAGGAGAGCGCCGAAATGCATCGGCGTCGTCTCCTGCTCCAAGCACAGAAACGCCACGTCAAGTGCGCTCAGCTGCTGACGTCCCATCGGAGTCCCCTTGCGACCGGGGTGAGCCGGACCCGACACCCGGTCTCGCACCGCAGTGTGCTCCCGCGATGGACGTCCCGCACTGTTCGGACCGGCGGCCACCAGGCGCGGACCCGGTCGCCGTCGCGCCCTGAGACCGGCCGGACGCGGACTATGCGGTGGTGGCTCTGTGTCGCAATGCGGTGTAGGTCAGCAGGGCGCAGAGCATCGCGGTGACGGCCAGCAGTACCAGGCCGTAGGTGTAGTCGCCCACGGTTCCGTAGATCGAGCCCATGACCAGGGGCGGGAAGAACCCACCCAGGCCGCCGGCGGCGCCCACGACACCGGTGACTGCTCCTACCTTGCCTTCGGGTGCGAGTGTGCCGACGAGCGCGAAGACGGCCCCAGCGCCGGCGCCGAGTACTGCGGCCAGGCTGAGGAACGCGATCGTGCCGATGGGGATCAAGGGCAGTTCGACCGATGCCAGTGCCGCGAGGAGCCCGGCGAGCACGCAGCATCCGCCGAGGACGTGGGTGCCGGAGAGGTGGTCGGATAGCCAGCCCCCGAGGGGTCGGGCGAGGACGGCGAGCACGATGAATCCAGCTGTGCGGAAGGCCGCGTCTGCTGGGTCGAGGTCGAAGGCGGTCTTGAGGTAGGTGGGCAGGTAGACGCTGAAGGCCACGAACCCGCCGAAGGTCAGCGCGTAGAGGATCGCCAGTTGCCAGGTCACCGGCATTCGCAGGGTGTCGGTCGTGCGGCGGATCATGGATTCGGTCGGGGCCACGCGGTCGGCGGGGTCACGCAACAACGCCCAGCACAGCCCGGCCACCACGGCCAGGGCGAAGGCCACGGTGTTGAACGGCGCGGTTGGGCCGAAGGTCTTGGTCAACGGGATGGTCGTGAACGAGGCGATGGCGGTGCCGCCGGTGCCGAGGCCGAACAGGCCTAGGGCCATGCCGCGCCGCCTGCGGGGGAACCAGGCGTTGACGGCCGGGACGCCGATGGCGAAGGTCGTGCCGCCCACCCCGAGCAGGATCGCGCCGGTCATGAGGACCGGCATCGAACGGCCCAAGTAACCGATGGTGAGCACCGGGATGATCGTCAGCGCGCTGAACAGGGTGAACATCGGGCGGGCGCCGTAGCGGTCTGTGAGCGAGCCGACCGGGACCCGGCCGAGTGATCCGATCATCACCGGCAGCGCGACCAGCAGGGCTTGGGTGAACGGCGTCAGCCGCATGCTCTGTCCCAGTGATGGTGCCAGTGGGGCGAGCAGTGCCCAGGCCCAGAAGTTGACCAGGAAGGCCAGGGTGGCCACCACCAGCACAATTCGCGCTCGGCCGGAAATCCGCTCGCTCGCTACGCCATGCCGGATGTCGTGGGCCGCCTCCGCTGAGGCCGACTCCTCTCCGGCGTAGTCGCTGTGCTCGCTCACGAGACCCCCTCTGAGCCGGCTGAAGGTGTCGTGCGCTGCACGAATCGGGTCCAGGGCGCATTGTGGTCCACACGGTCACGGACGGCGACTCGACCTGTCCGTGCAGCCCGACCAAGCATGGAGGGGAGGTCGGGGTGGACCAGCGTCCTGCGGGTCTCGACGGGCCGGTGTCGGACCTGCTCCTACGCACCCGCAGGCTCCTGCGGCCGGGCAAGGTGTCCGATGATCTGCGCACGATCACCTATCAGGGCGGGCGTGCGGGGGATGTCTTCTACCGGGACCGGTGGAGCCACGACAAGGTGGTGCGCTCCACCCATGGGGTGAACTGCACCGGCTCGTGTTCGTGGAAGGTTTACGTCAAGGACGGGATCATCACTTGGGAGGCGCAGGAGACCGATTACCCGTCGGTCGGACCGGACTCACCGGAATACGAGCCGCGAGGCTGTCCGCGTGGTGCGGCGTTTTCCTGGTACACGTACTCGCCGACCCGGCTGCGCTACCCGTACGTGCGCGGCGTGCTGCTCGAGATGTACCGCAAGGCGAAAGCCTCTACCGGTGATCCGGTGGAGGCATGGCGGTCGATCGTCGATGATCCAGCAGCTCGCCGCCGCTATCAGCGGGCGCGTGGCAAGGGCGGGTTGGTGCGCGCCGGCTGGGATGAGGCTGCCGAACTCATCGCCGCGGCCCACGTGCACACGATCCGGCGGCATGGACCGGACCGGATCGCCGGGTTCTCCCCGATCCCGGCGATGTCGATGGTCTCGCACGCCGCCGGAGCACGGTTCATCTCGCTGATCGGCGGAACCATGCTGTCGTTCTACGACTGGTACGCCGACCTTCCGGTGGCTTCCCCGCAGGTGTTCGGCGACCAGACCGATGTGCCGGAGTCCGCGGACTGGTGGAACACCTCGTACTTGGTGATGTGGGGGTCCAACGTCCCCGTTACTCGTACGCCGGACGCGCATTTCATGACCGAGGCCCGTTACCGGGGGCAGAAGGTCGTCGTGGTGTCCCCGGACTACGCCGACAGCACCAAGTTCGCCGACACCTGGATCGCCCCGCACCCCGGAACCGATGGGGCACTGGCGATGGCCATGGGACACGTGATCCTCACCGAGTTCTTCGTGCGGCGGCCCACTCCCCGATTCCTGGATTACTGCCGCCGCTACACCGATCTTCCGTTTCTGGTGACACTGCGCGACACCGGGGACGGCTTTGCCGCGGACAAGTTCCTCACCGCCGCCGATCTCGATCCTGCTCCGGGCGATCCGGAGAAGTTCAAGACCGTTGTGATCGAAGAGGCCACAGGCCGCCCGCATGTGCCGGGTGGCAGTCTCGGTTTCCGGTTCGGTGCCGACAATGCCGGGAAATGGAATCTCGACCTCGGCGGAGTCACACCCCGGTTGAGCCTGCTGGAACACCCCGGCACCGAACCAGTGGAGGTACTGCTCGCCCGTTTCGACGACGGCAGCCACACGATGCGGCGCGGCGTACCTGCGCTCCGGGTCGGAGGGCAGCTGGTCACGACGGTGTTCGATCTCGTTCTCGCCCACTACGGCGTCGCCCGGGACAGGCTGCCCGGCCGGTGGCCCACCGGCTTCGGCGACCCGGAACCGCACACTCCGTCCTGGCAGGAAGAAATCACCGGCGTGCCCGCTGCCACGGCCGTCCGCGTGGCCCGCGAATTCGCCGCCAACGCGGAGGAATCGGGCGGGCGATCGATGATCCTCATGGGAGCGGGCACCAATCACTGGTTCCACTCCGACACCATCTACCGCGCGTTCCTGGCGCTAGTGACCCTGACCGGCTGCCAGGGAGTCAACGGCGGTGGCTGGGCCCACTACGTCGGCCAGGAGAAGTGCCGCCCGGTCACCGGCTGGGCAACCCTGGCAGGGGGCACGGACTGGTCCCGGCCGCCACGGCAGATGATCGGCACCGCCTACTGGTACCTGGCCACCGATCAGTGGCGCTACGACGCCCTGGGCGCCGACGAACTGATGCACCCGCTGGGGCCGGGCACGTTGCACGGCATGTCGATGGCCGACTGCCTCGCGAAGTCCGCCCGGCTGGGCTGGATGCCCTCCTATCCCACGTTCAACCGCAACCCCCTCGACCTCGCCGCCGAAGCACGGGCCGCCGGAGACGATCCCGCGCAGTACGTGACCGAGCAGCTGCGATCAGGGCGGCTGCGTTTCGCCTGCACGGACCCGGATGCCCCGGAGAACTGGCCGCGCGTGCTCACGGTGTGGCGGGCGAACCTGCTGGGGTCGTCGGCGAAAGGCAACGAGTATTTCCTCAAGCACCTCCTCGGAACCGACTCCGCCGTGCGTGCCGGGGAGGTCCCGCCCGAACTTCGTCCCCGGGACGTCACGTGGCGCCCGCAGGCGCCCGAGGGCAAGCTCGATCTGCTGGTGTCGCTGGATTTCCGGATGACCAGTACCGGATTGTTCAGCGATGTACTGCTGCCGGCGGCGACCTGGTACGAAAAGCACGACCTGTCTTCGACGGACATGCATCCGTTCGTGCACGCCTTCACTCCGGCGATCGCACCCCCGTGGCAAACCCGCAGCGACTTCGACACCTTCCACACCCTGGCCCGCACGTTCTCCGCACTGGCCGGAAAACACCTGGGCACGCGTGAAGATCTCGTCGCCGCACCGCTACTGCACGACACCCCGGACGAAATGGCCACCCCGGGCGGGGTGGTGCGGGACTGGGCCCACGGCGAGGTATCTCCGGAGCCCGGCGTCACCATGCCGAAACTGATCGTCGTCGAACGCGACTACGGTGCTGTAGCGGAGAAAATGGCCGCGCTGGGACCCCTGGTGGACACACTCGGAGTCACCACCAAAGGCTGGACCGTTGTGCCGGACAAGGAAGTCGACTACCTGCGCGGGATCAACGGCGAGGTTCGGGACGGTGTCGCGGCGGGCCGTCCCTCGCTGGCCCGGGATGTGGATGCCTGCGAAGCGATCCTCGCGCTGTCGGGCACCACGAACGGGCGGATCTCGGCCGCCGGATTCCGGGAACTGGAGAAGCGCACCGGCACGCAGCTGGCCGACCTCGCCGCCGGTCACGAGGGCACTCGCATCACGTTCGCCGACACCCAGGCCCGGCCGGTTCCCGTGCTCACCTCACCGGAGTGGAGCGGCAGCGAGCACGGCGGGCGCCGCTACACCGCGTTCGTGCTCAACACCGAGCGGCTCAAGCCCTGGCACACCCTCACCGGCCGGCAGCACTTCTACCTCGACCACGACTGGATGCACGAACTCGGCGAGACACTGCCCGTGTACCGGCCGCCGCTGGACCTCCAGCGGATATTCGGAGACGAGACCACAGGGGTGACCGTCCGCTACCTCACACCGCACTCGAAGTGGTCGATCCACTCCGAGTACCAGGACAACCTGCTCCTGCTGTCGCTGTCCCGAGGCGGCCCGGACCTGTGGATGAGCCCGGCCGACGCGAAACGTATCGAGGCACGCGACAACGAATGGGTCGAGGCGGTCAACCGCAACGGTGTCGTCGTCGCCCGCGCCTGCATCTCCCACCGCATCCCCGCGGGAACCGTCTACATGTACCACGCGAAGGACCGCGTGATCGACGTGCCCAGATCCGAGATCTCCGGGCTGCGCGGCGGAATTCACAACGCGCTCACCCGGCTGCTGATCAAGCCCACCCACCTCATCGGTGGCTATGCGCAACTGTCGTTCGCCTTCAACTACCTGGGTCCCACCGGCAACCAGCGGGACGAGATCACCGTGATCCGCCGCCGCAGCCAGGAGGTCGAGTACTGATGCGCGTCATGGCGCAGCTGGCGATGGTGATGAACCTGGACAAGTGCATCGGTCGCCACACCTGCTCGGTCACCTGCAAACAAACCTGGACCAACCGGCCCGGTGTCGAATACGTGTGGTTCAACAACGTCGAGACCCGCCCCGGCCAGGGCTATCCCCGCACCTACGAAGACCAGGACGCCTGGCGCGGCGGGTGGCGGCTCAACCGGCGAGGGCGGCTGACGCTGCGCGGCGGCGGACGGTTCAAGCGGCTGCTGTCGTTGTTCGCCAACCCCAAGATGCCGTCGATTCAGCACTACTACGAGCCGTGGACCTACGACTACGACCACCTGATCTCCGCGCCTGCGAGCGACCACACCCCGGTCGCCCGGCCCCGGTCGCTGATCTCCGGCGAGCCGATGAAGATCTCGTGGAGCGCCAACTGGGACGACAGCCTGGCCGGCGGCCCCGAGCTCATCCCCGAGGACCCGGTACTCAAGAAGGTCTCCGAGGAGGTCAGGCTCTCCTTCGAGCAAACGTTCATGTTCTATCTGCCGCGGATCTGCGAGCACTGCCTCAATCCGTCCTGTGTGGCCAGTTGCCCGTCCGGGGCGCTGTACAAACGCACCGAAGACGGCATCGTGCTGGTCGACCAGGATCGCTGCCGAGGCTGGCGGATGTGCGTCACCGGCTGCCCGTACAAGAAGGTCTACTTCAACCACCGCACCGGAAAAGCCGAGAAGTGCACCCTGTGCTACCCGCGGATGGAGGTCGGCCAGCCCACGGTGTGCTCGGAAACCTGCGTCGGACGGCTGCGCTACCTCGGCGTCGTCCTCTACGACGCCGACCGCGTCCTCGCCGCCGCCTCCGTGCCCGACGAGCACGATCTCTACCCAGCCCAACTCGACGTCCTGCTCGATCCCCACGACCCGGACGTGATCGCCGGGGCGCGACGGGCCGGGATCCCGGAGGACTGGATTGAGGCGGCACAACACTCCCCGATCCACGCCCTGGTCAAGGAATACCGGATAGCGCTGCCATTGCACCCGGAATTCCGCACATTGCCGATGGTCTGGTATGTACCGCCACTGTCGCCCGTGGTCGACACCCTCGCCGGCACCGGTCATGACGGCGAAGACATAGGCAATCTCTTCGGCGCCATCGACAGCCTGCGCATCCCCGTCGAGTACCTGGCCGAACTGTTCACCGCCGGGGACACCGAACCCGTCACCGCGGCGCTGCGCAAGCTCGGTGCGATGCGCTCCTACATGCGCGACCTCAACCTGGGCCGACCAGCCGATCCATCGATTCCCCAAGCCGTGGGCATGGACGCCGAGGCGATGGAGCGGATGTACCGGCTGCTGGCGCTGGCCAAGTACGAGGAGCGCTACGTCATTCCCCACGCGCACACCGAAATGACCGAGCAACTCGACGAACTCGCCTGCTCCCTGGACTACGAAGGCGGCCCCGGCATGTACGAATCCGGGCCGCTCGGCGAAGCCTCCGGCAGCCCCGTCCCAGCGTCGGTGGAAACCTTCCACGCCCTTCAACACCGCCAGAGCTCCGGCTACTTCACCGGACCCGACGGCACCCCGCGCGTCAACCTTCTCAACTGGGACGGCCGCGGCACACCGCCGGGTCTGTTCCCGGAAAACCACCGGGACCATCCGGAGGAAGGATCACCGTGACCCAGCGCTTCGACCTCAACCGTGCGATGACCCATCGCATCGCAGCATTCCTGCTGTCCTATCCGGACACGGAACTGTCCGCCATGCTGCCCACTCTGCGCACCGCGGCGGTCTGCCTCACCGCCCCGACCGGGACACCGCTGGTGGAGCTGATCGACGACCTCCGGCAAACACCACTGCTGGCCGCGCAGCAGCACTACGTCGACACCTTCGACATGCGGCGCCGCTGCAGCCTCTACCTGACCTACTGGACCACCGGCGACACCCGCAACCGCGGCCAGGCGATTCTGGAGGTCAAGCGCCTCTACCGCGAGGCCGGCGTGATACCCGCAGAGGAGGAGCTCCCCGATCACCTGACCGTGGTGCTGGAATTCGCCGGCACCACGAACCAGACCGTGGGAACCGCGCTGCTGCTCCAACACCACGCCGGCCTGACCCTGCTCACCAGCGCGCTACGCGAACAGGGCTCGCGCTACGTCCTCGCGCTGGACGCGGTGCTGGCAACCCTGCCCGAACCCACCGAGACCACCCTGCGAGCCGCAGCCCAGATCGCAACCACCGGCCCACCACACGAAACCGTCGGCATCACGCCCTACCGAGCTGGGGCCGATCAGACCGGAGGACGCCGATGACACCGTGGGACCTCCTGCTGTGGGTCGTAGCGCCGTACGTGACGATCGCCATCCTGATCCTCGGAACCATCTGGCGCTACCGCTACGACAAGTTCGGCTGGACCACCCGCTCCTCACAGCTCTACGAAAGCCGGCTGCTGCGCATCGGCAGCCCGATGTTCCACTACGGACTTCTGGTCGTCATCGTCGGCCATGTCATCGGACTGATCATCCCTGAGTCCTGGACCGCGGCCATCGGCGTCAACGAAACCCTCTACCACGTGCTCGCCGTCGGACTCGGCGCCATCGCAGGGGTCGCCACCCTACTCGGCGTGGCACTGCTGATCTATCGTCGCCGCACCACCGGACCGGTGTTCTCCGCGACCACCGTCAACGACAAAGCCATGTACCTGGTCCTCGTCGGCGCAATCGTGCTCGGACTCCTCACCACACTGCTGGCAGGCGCCATCGGCGATGGCTACAACTACCGCGCCACCGTCTCACCCTGGTTCCGGAGCATCTTCATCCTGCAACCCCGCGGCGAACTCATGGCGCAAGCACCACTGCCCTTCCAACTCCACACACTGATCGGAATGCTGCTGTTCGCGATCTTCCCCTTCACCCGGCTCGTCCACGCCTTCACCGCCCCCATCGGCTACCTGTTCCGCCCCTACATCGTCTACCGCAGCCGCTCCAGCACCCACCCACGCCAGCAATACCCCAGCCGCCCCACACGCTGAAGGCACCGCACGACTACGGGTCTCACTGCTCCGGACGAGACTGGCCCCGAGGATGCGCACCACCACATCCGGTCGCGCTTTGGCCCGGGCCGTAGGCGGCGCGCGCTTTGCAAACATGAGATTTCGTGTTACAGCGAGGACACCAGACATCAGCTGTGCGCAACCTGGGACTGGGTAGCGAACGGCGCCTCTCTGTGTCAAACAGCGACTCGCCCTATATCCGAAAGATCATTAAGACAAGCCACCGCTTACCGTGGTGTCTCGGCCCCGTGTGGAGTCTCCTGCATCTGGATGAACTGACCGTGCCAGGTGTGGTACCAGACGTCGCCCGTCGCAGCGTTCACCGACAGCATCCCGACGATCTTGTCGTCGCGTAGGGAGTGCAGCGTGTAGTAGCCGGGGAAGGCGGTCGGCTCAGCGGCATGCAACCCGGTGCCGCTCTGCTGCAGCCATTGGTCGGCGATCCGAGTGGCCTCCGCGGGCCCGACGAGTGTGGCACCGGTTTGCGGGCGGGACGGCATCATTCCGTAGGTGGTGTTCCACATCATCGCCGGGCCCCACTCCAGCTGCACGCTGCCGCTGCCGGGGTCTATGAGGACTTCGGTGGCACCGTTACCACCTGGATCAAGCACTTCGGCGTAGTAGCCGTTGCTGAAGCGCATAACCTCGCCCGTGTGCAGCCCGCGCTCGTCCGCGAATCGTTGGGCGGCACGGCCCGCCTCGGTGAGATCGCCCACCGGTCCCGTGCCGGGTGTGCCGGGCATCATCCCGCCCTGCCCAGGCATCATCGGCATCCCATACGGCCCCGGTGTCGTCGGAGCAGGGCCGCCCATCCAGGACGACACCCCGCCCACCATCACCATGATCGAAGCGATCAGGGCCACGACCGCCACGATCAGGACGGTCCACGGCACCCATCGGCTCCGCGCCGCGGTCATCGCGACCCCCGACGCTGTTCGGCCAAGGTTGCCCGTGCTTTCTGATAGTCGTCCGCGTCGAGCTCACCGCTAGCGAAGCGCCGATCGAGAATCTCTTCAGGAGTCTCACCGCGACCCTGATCGTGATACCGACGGGAACCTCCCCGGGTAAGCGTGACGGCAGCCCAGACAATGAGTCCGATCAGCACAATCCACACCAACGGCATCAGCGTCATCCAGAACATTCCACCGTCCCACCCGTACATCATCGCGAACACCCACCTCGGATCAACGTTTCCGCCACCGAGATTCCGAGGCAGCATGCCGCGGTGCTAGGGCCGTTGGCCCTCCACCTGCCGTACACCCCGCGGGTCGGCCGATGAGGCTGTCCGGGCACCTGGTCGGTTAAGGTCACGTAGTCGCTCATGATTCGGGTCAGTGGACGTTCCCTGCAGAGCGGCCAACATCCAAATGAGGGTCCGTAACGGGAGCGGCGCTGCGTAGCGACGCACCCAGAACTCTCAGACGGCTGCGGAAAGCGGGCTTGCGCCGGCTGGTCATGTTCACCGGCGACCGCGCCGAACCCGCCCGTGAGTCGCCACCGTGTTGGGGCTGGACTGGGTGCATGCTGAGCAGACACCGGCAGGAAAGGTGGCCTGCGTCCGAGTTGAGAGCGAAACAGCGACCACCATCATGGTCGGCGACGGGGTCAACGACGCCCCTGCCTTGGTAGCCGCCACAGTCGGGATCGCCGCGGTGACTGCCGCGCAGCGCGCAGTGCGTTGCCGCGCTGCGCCAGACACAGGAATTCCTGGATCAACAGCCGTCCAACGCCCCGATACCGATTCCTGATCAGCTACGGCTGCACGGCGCGCACTGTTGCGCTGCCGAGGTCCATGGGTACTCGAGGAACAACTGCGCTTGGTGTCGGAGGTCGCCATGCCCTGGTCCGCAGCACGAGAGCACGTTCAGATCGACACCCAGATCACCGCGATTCCCACCCCAGGTGTCGCCAAGTACGTCGAGAAGCGGATCCGATCGGTTCTCCGCTTCGCCCACGAACCCGTGCTCCACGCTCGGGTCCGCGTGCTCCGGCACGGAGACCCGGCCGTCGCCCACCCCGTCACCGCCCAGGCCAACCTCGACCTCAACGGACGGCTCGTCCGCGCCCAGGTCTCCGCATCGACGGTAGAAGAAGCAGTCGACCTCCTGCACGATCGACTGCAACAGCGCCTCGAACGGCTCGCCCGGTACTCGGAGACCGGACGTGGACGGCGAGTTTCCGGGCTCCCTCACGAGTGGCGCCACGGCGACGTGCCCACGCACCGCCCGCCCTATTTCCCCCGCCCCGCCGGAGAACGGAAGATCATCCGGCACAAGTCCTTCGAGCTCGGGGACTGCGACCTCGACGAAGCCGCGTTCGACATGGCGTGCCTGGACTTCGACTTCCACCTGTTCACCGAACGCGGCACCGGTCAGGACAGCGTCCTGTACCGGGCCGGGCCGACCGGTTACCGCCTCGCCCAGCTCGAACCGCACCCTGACGACCTGGCACCGCACACCCTCACGGTCACCGTCAGCGACCAACCTGCACCGGTGCTGACCACGACTGAAGCCGTCGACCGGATGGCTGCGGTGAACTTGCCCTTCCTGTTCTACCTCGACGGGGAGCGCGGACGGGCTGCCGTGTTGTACCGACGTTACGACGGCCATTACGGCCTGATCACGCCGTCTTGAGGCGGATTCCCGTGTTGATCTGATGGGCCAGCATGCCCGGCGCGACGCGGGCATCCTGGCTGCAACGCGGGTTGTGGGGTGGAGGACATGCGTACGTTCCCGACCGAAGCCGTCGTTGCCGGATTCGATGGGTCCACCGAATCGCGGCGGGCGGTGTGGTGGGCGGCGCTCGAGGCCACGACACGCAGCCAGCCCCTGCTGGTGGTGCATGCCTTCGCCGTCCCGTTGGAAGAACTGACCCGGATCCACCTGCCCAGCGAGGCGGTCGCGCTCGAACCAATGCGCAACGCCGCGGAACGCACGGTGGACGGCATGGCCGCCGAGTGCCGTCGGCAACTGCCCGGCTTGGACGTGCGGACCACCGTGCGGTTGGGGCATCCGGCCACGGTGCTGACCGACGCTGCCGCCCACGCCAGTGTCCTGGTGCTGGGCCCACCGACGCTCAGCCGCACCCGACGGGTGCTGCTGGGCTCGACCGCGGCCGAGGTAGTGCGCACGGCGCACGTTCCCGTCGTCGTGGTGCGCGGCGAGCGTGAGCACGTGCAGGCGCTGACACCGGCGTTCGAGCGGATCGTCGTGGGGGTGGACGGCTCCGAGTGCAGCGTGCGGGCCGTCGGGTTCGCCTACGACTTCGCCGCCCGGCACGACTCCGAACTGACCGCAGTCCTCGCCTACACCGAGCAGCCACCGGACGCCCTGCCGCCGAACCGGGGGTGGCGGTTCGACTCCGACATGGTCGAGGCCGGCCGTCGTGAGCTGTCCGAAGCCCTGGCGGGCTGGGGTGAACACTACCCGGATGTCGCGGTGCACCAGAACGTCACGGCGGTCGAACACCCCGCCGAAGCGCTGCTCACGGCCGCCGTCGACGCCGATCTGCTCGTCGTCGGGACCCACGGCCGCGGTGTCGTCCGCACCGCGCTGCTCGGCTCGGTCAGCCACGCGGTGGTGCATTACGCAGCGTGTCCCGTCGCCGTCGTCCGCTGATGAATGGGGCCGAGAGTCCCTAGCGTCCGGCAACTGCGCCTCGTGACCCTTGCCTGAAGCGAGCGCGACTCGCGACCGCTTGACGCCAGCAGTGACCAGGCGTTGGGGCGCGCATCGACCGCAGGAGGTGCGGAATGCGTCAGGAGAAGAATCGCCGACACACCCGTTCCGAAGAAGAGCCGCCTGAACCGACGCGCCTCGGTGCGGATCGGCGTGACAAGCTCGACGATGCCGCCGAAGCCCTCCTGGACGAGATCGACGACGTCCTCGAAGAGAACGCCGCGGAGTTCGTGCGCTCCTACATCCAAAAGGGCGGTGAATGAGCCCTGACAGCCCATTTGGGGCGGCTGTGTTGCCACGGCGACCACCAACGGTTGCCTCCTACGGGCTCCAAGACGGGCTGGTAACTCGGGCAGTCCACAATGCCCTCTTCGTAACCGACGCGATTCAGCCGAAAGTCTCGCGGCAGTCATAGTCCTAGCTGTGCAGGTGCGCGGGTTCGCCGGTCAGCTGCTCAACATCGACGGTAGCGGCTCTGAGCAGGTGGTGGGCGAGTTCGAACAATGCTCGGGCTGCGGCGAGTTCGGCACCGATCTCGGGAACGTTGATGTCTTCGGGGTTCCGCTTGGCCAGTCCGTTGCCGCGCAGGTCGGTGGCATCCCGGGTGTGCAGTTGTGCTTGGGCGTGAGTGCGGTCTTCTTCCTCGGTGAGGTAGATGTCGACCGACCAGTGTTCTGTCGTAGGCATCACGAACCTCCTTGTTATTCGGTCTGAATCTTCCAGGCGGCGGACGCGAACAGTGCTCCGGCGAGCGTTGCGGCGGCGAGGAATCCCGCGCTCTCGTTAAAGGTCAGACACAGCAGGGCAAGGAAAGCCGTCACGACACCGAGAGCTCTGCGGAAGGTCAACCACGCCACGATCCGCGTGAACGGGTGTACCCGGGTCATCCTGCGTGCGAACTCCGGGTCTTCGGAGCGCAGTTGCCGCTCGATCTCCTCTAGCAGGCGCCGTTCGTAGCGTCGAAGCATGGGAACCTCCCGAGGACGATCGGGCGACGAGCCAAACCCGCTGGGGAAAGGGTTACGAGTCCGAGGTCGGACAAATAGAGCCCATCGGCCTCCAGTTCCGACCGGTCCGCGACTCAACTTCGAATGCCGAGAGACCGAGAGACCGGTGTTGGAGCCGAGTGACGCCAGCCCGTGAGGAGGCGTAGGGTGCAGATCGAGCCCCGGAGCGATGCTATTGGCGCAGGCGGAGGTACCAGCACTTGGTCGCCGTCCTCGACCATGACGATGTCGACTGTGCACCACTCCCTTGGCCAGGATTGTCCACTTTCGACCTCGGCAGCGCAGGTCGCGGTTCAGCGCGGTGCGGGCACCGCTGCTTCGGGCATCGCCTGCCACCGTTCGGCCAGGCGTTTTTCCAACTCCGCCATGGTGGTGTACTCCAGGTCCTCCAACGGCAGCCGGTGGGGCTCGAATGGTCCGTGGCGGCGCAGGTAGTCCATCACTTCGTTGGTCTGCGCCCGCACGCGGTCGAAGGACGGGTCGTCGAAGAGGTCCCGAGGCCCGATCAGCTTGCCCTCGTGGATCTGGAATCCCAGGGCCACGACCCGCGGTGGCCCGTCGAACCGGGCGGGGTGGGCGTCTGCGACGCTGACCGGCATCATCGGCGCGTGGTGCGAGCCGCGCATGCATCCACCGGCGGTGTAGGCGAAGGCGAACGGCTCCAGCACCTCGCCCAGCGCGGGCAGCCCGGACTGGCAGCGCACGATCATCACCGGGTCATCCTTGCCGACGTACTTCCCGGCGATCAACGACAGCCGCTGTGTGGAGGTCGCCACCGCCTGCTCGTGCAGGGTCTTGGACTCCACCGAGTGGATCACGTAGCGGGCCGGGGCGCCGATGAACATCAGCATCTCGTAGAGCTCGCGCGGGCAGTCGAACCAGATCCGCTTCTCCTCGTACAGGTCGTAGACCTCGAACTGGAACCCGGCGTGCATCTTCGCGTCGATCACCAGACCGGCGGTGTTGAACGGGTCGGCGAACATCTTGTACAGTGGCAGGTTCCACGCGCCGGGCTCGGTCTTGTCGGCCAGGAAGCACACCACCGGTTCGCTCGGGCGTTCGGTGAACTCCAGCTCCGCATACCCCGGCCCCATACCGCGCAGGTTCCCGCTGAAGGCATCGGAAAGCAGGTCCTGGCCAGCGCCGTAGAGACCGAGCCGTTTGGCGATCTCCGTGGTCTGGAGGAACACGTCCCAGGCGAAGGAGTGCACCTCCTCGGCGTCGGCACCGTGCTCATGGGTCATGATCAGGGAGAGATCGTCGCCGCAGCTGGCGGCTTTCCCGTCCAGCAGCAGCCGATCGCCCACCGCAGTGCTCAGCGCGTCCTGCGCCGCGCTCATCATGTCCGGGTGCACCGCCGAATGGCCGACGAAACCGCCGGTGTCGGCTTTGATGATGCTCAGCGTAACCATCCCGACCTCCAGTCCGAGAATCCGTGGCCACCCTCCGCCGCGCCGACCAGCGCTGGCTAGGGCCGACCGGCCTTTTGCCGTCGCCCTCATCCGGGGTACCCAGGACGCGACAGCCATGCCTGAGCGGCCGGGGCCCCGGGCTCGTATTTGGGGGATTGATCATGACGGCGGACAGGCCCGTAGTCGCCGGGGTGGACGGATCCGTGCACTCCATCGACGCGGCGATGTGGGCCGCCGGTGAGGTCAGGTCCCGGCGTGCGCAGCGGTTGCGCCTCGTGATGGCCACCAGTGATCCGCTGCGCGACGACGAAGCGTGGGACATCGCCGAAGCTGTGGTAGGCCAGCTGAAGGCCCGTCACCCCTGTTTGGAGATCTCGCCGGAGGTCGTGCCTGGGCACCCGGCCGAGGTGTTGGTTCGCCAGTCCGATGACGCGCAGCTGGTCGTGGTCGGCTCTCGGGGGCAAAGCGCGCTGAGCGCGACCTTGATCGGCTCGGTCAGCACCAAGGTCGCCATGCACGCGCGCTGCCCGATCGTCATCGTCCGGGACCACCGCAACACCGGCCCAGTCGTGGTCGGGCTGGACAACTCCCCCTTCAGCCACGCTGCCCTGCAATTCGCGTTCGACGCCGCGGCCCGTTACGAGGCCGAGCTCGTGGCGATGCGGGTGTGGCGGGACGTCGGGTACGCCCCGAGCGTGCCCACGCTCAGCGAGGAGACGACCGAGCTGCGGGAGCAAGCGCAGCGCGGTCTCGCTCAACAGCTCTCCGGCTGGGCGGAGCGGTACCCCGATGTGTCGGTCCACAAGGTCGTGCAACGTGGGCATCCGGTGGCCGAGCTCGCCGCCGCGTCCGCTGCGGCACGGCTGCTGGTCGTCGGGCACCGCGGTCGGGGTGAGTTCACCGGGTTGCTGGGGTCGGTGGCTGCTGGGGTGATCCGCCACGCGTCGTGCCCGGTGGCTGTCGTCCGCGGCGAGAGGAGATGAGGTGACCGAGATGGCGACACCGGACCAACCTGTCGTGGTGGGCGTGGACGGGTCGGAGAGCTCCGGCAAGGCGGCGTTCTGGGCGGCTGCGGAGGCAAGTCGCCGCAACGCCGCGCTGCAGCTCGTGATCGTCAACGACGACCCCGCCCGAGTGGACTACGCGGAGCAAGCCGTACACAAGATCGCCGCAAAATGCCGGGTGCAGACGCCAGAGGTCGAGCTGACAGCCGAAGTCGCCCCCGGGCACCCCGTCGAGGAGTTGTTGCGTCGCAGCGCGACAGCGCAGTTGGTGGTCCTCGGCGCGCGCGGGCACGGCGGTTTCACGGACGCCTTGTTGGGTGGGGTGAGCACTGGTGTGGCCACCCACGCGTCCTGCCCGGTGGTCATCGTGCGCAAGGACATTCCGACCACGGTGGGCCCGGTGGTCGTGGGTGTGGATGATTCCCCGTGCAGCCAGGAGGCGCTGCGGTTCGCATTCGCCGCCGCAGCCCGGCTGGGCACGGATCTGGTCGTGATGCAGGCGTGGCACGAGGAGGGGCTGCTCGCGGTGCCCCTGACGCCGCCTGATCGTGAGCGGGTGCAGCGGGACATCGAACATTCACTCGCCAAGCAGACCGCGTCACTGCGAGAGCAGAATCCGAAGGTCAGGACCCGCGAGGTGGCGCAACGGGGTCACCCGGTTGCGGCACTCACCGATGCCGCCCGCGATGCGCGGCTGCTCGTCGTGGGACACCGCGGCGGCGGTGGGTTCGACGGGCTGTTCCTGGGCTCGGTAGCAGCCGGCGTGCTGCACCACGCCCCGTGCCCTGTGGCCGTGGTCCGCGCCGCAGCAGGAGCGTCGTGAGCCGCCGATAGCGGACAAATCATCGGCTCAAGCTTCACCCGGCGCGCAGGACCGCGACTGGGCAAGGTGCACGGTTAACGACGGCGTGACTGACCGAGCCGAGCAGGGTTCGGCGGATGCGGCCCCGGCCGTGACTGCCCACCACCAGCAAGCTCGCGTCCTGCGCTTCCCGGAACAGGGCCTCGACGGGCTTTTCCGGTGTGACCGCACGCCGAACGCTGACGTCGGGATACCGTTCGCCCCACCCAGCCAGGGATTCGGCGAGTACTTCCTCGGCGTCGTTGCGGACCTCGTGCCAGGGCAGCTCCCATTGCTGTACTCGGGCGAAGGGGTCCAGCGGCAGGTCGCTCCAGGCATGCACGGCGACCAGTTCGCTGCCGTGGCGGGCGGCGAAGTCGTAGGCGAAGCCGATGGCGAGTTTGCTGGCCGGTGATCCGTCGACGCCGACCACGACCGGCGCCGTGTCCGGATGCTCGCGGTCGCCGCGGACCACGACGACCGGGGCTCCGGCGCGTCGCGTCAGCAGTTCCGCCGAGCTCGAGCCCAGGACGCCGAGTTCCACTTCGATGCGCGGCCCGCCGAGCACCAGCAGCTCGGCGTCGGCGGCCAGCTCGCCGAGTACTTCGGCCGGGTCCCCGAATGGCATGTCGTTGCGCACCTCGAGCTCCGCGTCGATCTCCCGGCACTCGTCCCGGAGTTCCGCGAGTTCCTGACGCAGGATCTTCTGGAGCGGTTCCAGCACATCGCCTTCGCCCGGCACCTTGATCGGGGTGTGTTCCTCGAACGGCCAGGTGAGGACGTGGACGAGCAGCAGTGGCCGGCGTCGGCTGGACGCCTCGCGCGCTGCCCACCGGACTGCCCGGCGGGAGGGCTCGGTCAGATCGAACCCCACTACGACCGCCTTGCGGATTGCCTCTGCCATCCGAATCGCCTCCCTGCCGCGCGCTGCGCCTTCATGATGGGCCGCCCGTCGTCGCACGGCATTAGATCCGAGCGCGTCCTAGCCCAGCACGGGGTCGATGTCGGCCACGCCGTCCTGCTTGTTCCACTCGACCCGTTCCGGCATTCCCTTGGGGACGACCACCACCGGGCATCGTGCCTTGTGGATGCACCGCAGTGCCGTGCTACCCAGGACCGCGTCGGCGACCCGGCCGCGCCCGCGATCGCCCAGGACGAGCATGGCGGCGTGCGCCGACCGTTCGGTCAGCACCTCGGCGGCGTTGCCTTCGACGAGCTCGGTGTGGACTTCCGGCGTCGTGGACTCGCCCAGGCTGGCGCGCACGACACGGTTCAGGTCCTGCCAGTGCTGTTCCCGGGCGTGGTGCGGCGCCAGGTCGGGGTACATCAGCAGAGGGCCCGGACCGGAGAGGACTGCGTGCGATTCCCACACCATGATCGCGTGCACCGGGATGCAGCGGCGTTGTCCTTCGTCCAGGGCCCAGCGCAGCGCTCGCGCGCTGGCGTCCGATCCGTCCACGCCCACCACAAGAACCTCATGATGTCTCATGAGTCCCACCCCATACTCCTGCCACAGCCCTCACCGCCGGAAGTGAGTCCACTTCGGTTCGACGATCTCCCACTCCCGGTGCCAGGCCCGCTCCGCGAGCGCGTCGGTGGCCACCCGGGTGACGAAAATCAGTGCGGCGCACAGGGCCTGCCAGGCGACCAGGGCGAACACCGCGGACGTGACGGCACCGGCCATCACCTTTGCATTGCTGTCCGGGGGCTGCGTGACGTGCTCGGCAGAGTCCACCCACACCGGCACCGTGCTGCCCACCTCGGTGCTCGGCTGCACGCGAACGGTGTCCGTGTGCGGGAGGCCGTACAGCCCGCGCCACTGAACGTCCGACCACCAGGTGAGGGTCTGGATCTCCCGGTTTTCGCCGGAATACCGCGCCTCCGGCGGTTTCATGACGACGGCCGCCACCGAGCGAGTGCTGGCAGCCGCAGTCGCTGCCTCGGCCGTTTCCCGCGCGTGAACGCCGATCCCGAACCACACGGCGACCGGCACCCCGAGCAGCGCGGCAGCCAGCAGCACGACCATGATCGTGGCCGCGGCGCGATCGGTCCAGCGGCGCAACGGGTTCGGCGTCGGTCGCAGTGCGTTGACCAGCCACCGCAGGTTATCTCGCGGCGAACCATCCATTGCGGCTCCCCGAGTGGGTTGGCGTTGATTCCAAGGTTGCGGCATGCGTTCGACCGGAAATTAGGGCACTTCGTCACTCGTGCCCCGGGTGCGGGTTAGAGGTCGTTGGACTCTCGCCGGGCGAGCACAGCGCCGTCACAGTGACGACATCGAACGTGCGGGTGAGGAGTCGCGCATGCGAACGTTTCCCACGGCCTTCGAACTGACGACCGATCAGATGGAGCAGATCATCCGGCGGGCCGGGATGGCGCCGTCGCTGCACAACAGCCAGCCCTGGCGCTTCCGGATCCTGCCCCACCTGATCGAACTGCACGCCGACCCGAAGCGGCGCCTGCCCGCGGCCGACCCCGAAGACCGGGAGCTGCGGTTGGCCTGCGGGGCGGCGCTGTTCAACCTGCGCCTCGCCCTGGAGCACGCAGGAATCCGGGCGGTGGTGACCTTGCTCCCGCACCTGGCCGCCCCGACCGCGCTCGCCGAGGTGCGCAGCGGCGGCCAGGCACATCCACGCCCCGAGGACACCCGGCTCTACGAGGCGATCGCCGAACGGCACAGCCACCGCCAGCCCTTCCGGAGTACCTCAGTGTCCACAGAGGATCGGCATCTGCTGATGCATGCTGCCCACGAGGAGCACGCCTGGTTGCACGTGGTGCAGCCAGGCCAACACGGCACCCTTGAAGGGTTGGTGCATCGCGCGCACCGGGTGCAGATGGCCAATGCCCGTTTCCGGGCGGAGCTGGACGCCTGGGTCGGGCGCACCGGTGACACCACCGAGGGGGTGCCGGTGTCGGCGGCCGGGCCCAAGCCGGAGCCCGGGGACCAGTGGGTGCACCGCGATTTCACCGCCGGCCAGGCACCGCGATCGCCGGGCACCGAATTCGAAGCGCATCCGCTGCTGGTGGTGCTCTGCTCGCGGCACGGCAGCCGGGAAGCCGATCTGCAGGCCGGGCAGGCGCTGCAACGGCTGTGGCTGACCGCGACCGCACAGGGCCTCGCCGCCTCGATGATCTCGCAGGTCGTCGAGGTACGCGAGACCCGCGAGGAGCTTCGGGAGCTGCTGGGCGGGAACGTCACCCCACAAGCACTGCTGCGCATCGGCCACGGCACACCATCGGTACCCTCACCCCGCCGCAATGTCGAGGACATGCTCGTCAACGGCGTCGCCGAACCCTTCCAGTCCTAAGCTCCGGCGCGAACCCGGTAGCGGTAGAACTCGTCGGCACCCCACACCAGCACTGGGAAGAGCACCATGCCCGCGAATACCCAAGACGGTGGTGGCGCGGTGCCGAACACCACCTGCAACGGGGGCAGGTAGACGATGGCGGCGGCGAAAAGAAGCTCGAAAGCGCATCCTGCCAGCAGCAGCCGATTGGTCCCCAGTCCGATCTCGCGCAATGCGGCGTGGTCGGTGCGCGAGGCGAACGCGGTGCCGAGTTGGCAGAACACGATGGCCAGAAACGTCGCCGTCGTCGCCTGCAGGTAGACGTGGTGCAGGCCGGGATCGGCGGCGATGTCGGTGTCTGGTCGCCATCCGCCGCCGATCAGCACCGCGAAAAAGGCGGCGAGGGCGAGGATTGCGGACACGCTTCCCATGATTCCCCATGCCCGCAGCAGCATGCGGCGGGTGACCACGCTTTGCTTGCGCTCGCGGGGCGGTTGCCGCATCGCGCCTGGCTCCGGGCGTTCGCGTCCCAACGCCAGTGCGGGCAGGGTTTCGGTGCCCAGGTCGATCGCCAGGATCTGCAGCACGGTCAACGGCAACGGGATCACGCCGCCGGAGAGTGCGAACAGCAGGAACGGCAGGACTTCCGGTGTCAGGTGGGCGAAGATGTAGACGATGAACTTGCGGACGTTGGCATAGACCCGGCGGCCTTCCTCAATGCCACCCACGATGGTGGCGAAGTTGTCGTCGGTGAGCACGATCGTGGCGGCCTCCCGGGCCACGTCGGTGCCACTTGCACCCATGGCCACGCCGAGGTCCGCCCGGCGCAACGCGGGGGCGTCGTTGACGCCGTCGCCGGTCATGGCGACCACGTGCCCGCAGTGGTGCAGCGCGTCGGCGATGCGCAGTTTGCTTTCCGGTGCCGCCCGGCAGAAGACGATCTCCTGCTCACTGGTTAGCAGCCCGTCCAGCTCGGCCTCCGGCATGGCGTCCAACGCCGGTCCGTCGACGACGTTATCGGCCCCGATACCGACCTGCCGGGCGATCGCCGCGGCGGTGCGCCCGTTGTCCCCGGTCACAACGTGCACCCGGATCCCGGCCGAATGACAGGCGCTGACTGCCTCGGCCACCTCCGGCCGGGGCGGGTCGATCAACCCAACAAGGCCGAGCAGGCACAACTCCGACTCCGCAGTACCCCGATCGTCCGGTAATGCGGTGAAATCTCGCTTGGCCACCGCGAGAACGCGCAGCCCGCGATCGGCCATGTCGTCGACAACACCGGCCAACGCGGCCCGCGCCGCCCCGGTCAGCGGCTGGGTACCACCACGGGCGGGCAGCGTGCTGGTGCACCGGGCGAGCACTTCCTCCGGCGCGCCTTTGACATGAGCGACGAACCCGCTCGGAGACGGGTCCACAGTGGTCATTCGTTTGAAGTGCGGATCGAACCGAAACAGCCGCACCCGCTCCTGATCGCGGGTTTCCGCATCAACGGACACGCCAGAAGAGCGCGCGAAATCCAGTAATGCCAACTCCATCGGATCCCCGGACGAAGTGCGCTCATCCGCAGTTGCGCAGCTGGCCAGGGCCGTTGCGAACTTGAACCCGGGGGACGTCTTCTCCCCGGCTCCGTCCCGTGCCTCCACGACCCGCATGACGTTGCGGGTCAACGTGCCCGTCTTGTCTGTGCAGATCACCGTCGTCGAACCCAAGGTCTCCACCGCCGACAGGCGCTTGACCAACGCCCCGCGTCGCGCCATGCCACGCACCCCGGCCGCCAGCGCGAGAGTGATCGTCGGCAGCAAACCCTCGGGCACGTTGGCCACGATCAACCCGATTGCGAACAGGAACGCCTGCGCCCAGCTCAACCCCGCCAGCACACCCAGCGGCAGAAACGCCACGGCCACGGCGACCGCCACCGCGGCGATCAGCCAGGCGACCCGACGCACTTGCCGCTCCAGCGGGCTTTCCGCGATCCGCACCCGCACCGACAACGCCGCGATGCGCCCCAACTCGGTGTGACGACCGGTCGCGTGCACCACCGCCTCCGCCGCACCACCCGTGCACACCGTGCCGGAGAACACCAGCACCGCGGAATCCAACCGCCGCAACGCGGTATCCGGCAGATCCGCGGCACGCTCCACCGGAGACGATTCACCGGTCAGCGCGGAGGCGTCGATCTCCACCGCGCCACTGAGCAACCGCGCATCGGCCGGCACCCGGTCGCCCTCGTCCAGGAGCAGGACATCGCCGGGGACGAGCTCGGTGACCAGCACCGACCGGGCATGGCCGTCGCGTCGCACCCGGCAGTGCTGGGGCAGGTACTCGCCCAGCGACTCCACCGCCTGCTCGGCCTGCTCCTCCTGCCAGAACGCCAGCACCGCGTTGAGCACGATCACCGCCACGATCGCCCACGCCAGCTCCCGAGTCCCGGCAATCCACGCCAGCGCCGCGGCCACCCACAACAGCAGCGCCAGCGGGTGGGTGAACTGCCGCAACAGCGCCGCAGGCCACTGCCGCGCCCGATGCCGGGGCAACTCGTTGGGCCCATGCACCTCCAGCCGCCGTCGAGCCTCCCGCTCGGTGAGCCCCTCCACGCGCGTCCGCAAATCGCGCAGGAGCCGCCCGGCCGACTCACGCGGGTCGACCGCCATCGACTCGCCATTCCGTTCAGCAGTTCGAACGTGATGTGGATGCGCCACCGGCCCTCCTCCCATCCAGGGCCGACACGAGCGCCAGTGTGCGACCGCCGAACCACGCGCGCAGCCGACGCCGGGAAGTACTCAGCAGGGGCGAACCGGGCAGGCGAGGCACGCCGGGGAGCGCCCTTCCCGCATCAACGGAGAACCAGCAAGCCCCGGCGCCGGGCTGGTAGTGCGATCGCTAGCGGACGACTGCCACCGGACTGCGGGCGTGGTGGAGTACGCCCGCGGCCACCGAACCCAGCAGCAGCCCGGTGAACCCACCGCGTCCGCGGTGCCCGACGACCAGCAACCGCGCTTCGTCGGCCGCGGCGGCGAGCTCGGCGACCGGGTGTCCGCGCTGCGCGACGTTGCGGACGGCGACGTTCGGGTAGGACTCGGCCCAGCCCGCGAGTTGCTCGGCGAGACCGCGCAGCGCCTCGTCGCGCAGGTCGATCAGCTCGTCCTCCATCCGCGGCACGACCGGGGCGTACTCAACGTCCGCCCACACCTGCACCGCCACGAGCTCGCTGTCGTACCGGGACGCGGCGGCGTAGGCGAACTCCAGCGCCGAGCGGCTGTACGGAGAGTTGTCCAGCCCCACGACGACCGGGCCGCTGTCGTGGTGGTCCTTGACCACGACGACCGGGCAGTGTGCGTGGGTGGCCACCTGGGCGCTGACCGACCCCAGAAGCGTCGCGCTCAGCGTGCTTCGTCCTCGTGAACCGACCACGACGAGCTGGGCGTCGGTGGAGAGGTGGCACAGCACGTCGGCCGGATGCCCGTGGACGACGTCCAGTGAGATGTCCAGGTTCGGGTACCGGACAGCGAGCTGATCCACCACCGGCCCGGTGCTCTCCCACGCCTCGTCGTCGTGCAGGGGGTCCTCGGTGACCGCTACGGCACGCACGCGTTTCGCACCACGCAGGTCTGCTTCCCCGGTGGCCCAGGCAGCGGCCCACCACGACCGTTCGGAGCCGTCCACCCCCACGACCACCGGCCCATTCGCCGTCATCTCAGCCCCCTGCCAGGCGAACCCGGGCGACGTTGCCGCGCCCAGAATGCGGGAGCGCCGACAACGCCGCACGGCCACAGACCGCACGGCCACGACGCTCGGTGTGCCACGTCATCGGTTCGGCGCCCGTTCGAGGTGGTGCCTGGCCGCGAGGGACCGATGCAAGGCCTCGGTGGACTGCACCAGCACGGGTGTCCACGTCACGTCGACCGGTATGGGGCCGGTGAGCAGCCGGGCCGGGACTGGTAGCCATCGCAGGTCGTGTTCGAACCGCTGCTGCGCGTCCGGGATCGACTCCGGCTGGGTCAGCCGCACGCCGCCGCACATGACCGGGTGCAGGAGTGGTTCTCGTTCCGCTGGGGGTTTTTCGGTGCGCAGCGCGAGCACGTCTGGTTGTCCGGGTTCGCCGCGGTAGACCTGCTTGGCGCCGGGTGCGGTCAGTTTTCCCGTGGACAGTTTCATCACCGGCGCTCAGTCGTATTCGACCAGCTTGTAGGCGCTGTCCAGGGACGGCGCGTCGGCGGAGACGCCCATGCGGGTTCCCACGCCGAACAGGTCGATCGGCGCCTCGGCGAGCTCTGCGAGCGCGTGTTCGTCGAACCCGCCGCTGGCCATGATCCGCGCGCTCGTGAGTCCTGCGTCGTCGAGCAGTCGACGGGCCTGCACCGCGAGGTCGCCGAGGTCGCCGGAGTCCAGCCGGATCCCGATCTGGCTGCCGACGGGCAGGTCCTGGGCGACCTCGATCGCCGTGCACACCCCGTGCAGGGTGTCGTAGGTATCGACTAGGAACACCGTGGCGTCCGGGAAATCGTCGGCGAAGGCGCGGAACGCGGTGCTCTCGTCGGGGAAGGCCTCGATGTAGGAGTGCGCCATCGTCCCGACGGCCTGCAGCCCGAACTCGCGCGCAGCCGCCACGTAGCTGGTGCCCGTGAAGCCGGTGATGGCTGAAGCGCGAGCGACCGCCCGGGCGGCCTCCAGACCGTGGGTGCGGCGCGCGGCGAAATCGACCAGATCCGCCTGCGGTGCGGCGAGGCGGCACCGCGCCGCCTTGGCCGCCACCGACGACTGGAACGTCACAAAGTTCAGCAACGCCGTCTCCACCAGCTGTGCCTGCGGAAGCGGTGCCGTGACCTCCAGGAACGGTTGGCCGGCGAAGACCACCCGGCCTTCCGGTACGGCCCACACGTCACCGGTGAACCGCATGTTCCCCAGTGCGGCCAGATCCCCGTGGGGCAGGTGCACCACGTCACCGAGATAAGCCAACTCGTCGGCACCGAAATGCAGCCGTTCCAGGAAATCCAGGCAATCGGCCAGGCCCGCAGCCACCAGGAAACCCCGCTCGCGCGGCAATTTTCGGGCGAACAGGCTAAAGGTCGCCGGTGCGGTCATGCCCCGGCGCAAGTAACTGGCCGCCATCCGGATCTCGTAGAGATCTGTGCACAAACCCGTCATGGCCGTCGCCGCCTCTTCTCGGGGTCGAACTCGCATTTCCCGACTCGAACGTCGCCACCTGGGCAGTGCTACTCGACGGCGAAAAGCTCGAAGAAGCTGGGAAAGGTGCCCAGCACGCCGAGGCCGATGAGGATGAGCGCGATGGTCAGGGCAGGCCGTGTCTCGGTGGGCCTATTGCGCAGTGCGACATGCAGCAGAGCCCACGACACCAACCAACAGAGCACCGCCACGGTGGTCTTGCCCGACAGCGGCCCAACGGCTGCACTCCACTGCAACCACCCCGCCGCGCTCGTGCTCGCCGCCGCGAGCACCGTGACGATCCCGAGCGCGGTCGCGCCCACGCCGGCGGCCAGGATGGCCGCTGAGATCGCGCCTTCTGGCTTATCGGCAGTCCGCTCGTCGGTGCCGGGCTCTTCGTTCCCCGTCATGGCGCGCACCTCCTAGCTGACGGGCGCGACTTTGGTGATGAACGCGCCGAACACCCCGCCCACCGCGGCGAAGACGAAAGCGAGGACGAACAAGGTCATCGCCGTGCGTCGCACGCGCTCGTGCCGGATCAACTCATCGCCGTAATACACGACGATGAACGCCACCGCGGTGGCCAGGATCGGGCTCAACCAGGCCACGTGTTCCTTCCACTCCATGCCGAACTCGTGCCAGGCCGCGGTGGACGGGTCGGCCAGCAACCGCGACCGAGGGCTGGTAGGCGTCTTCGCCCTGTACCACGGATACACCAGCCAAGTCCCGGTGATCACGGTCAACCAGGCGACCACGGCCATCGCGGTCACCCCGATCCTCAGCCGACGCATCCGCTCAGTGACCCCCACGTCGGTGACCAACGCGCGCTTGAGGCCGTAGAGATCTGCCAGCCCACCAGCGAACGCGAGCAGGAACAACGCGCCCAAGCCCATCCCGTGGACCAAGGCCCACCACTCGTGGCCGGTGAACCGCATCCCCGTTACCTCCCCACGAACACCCGTGAGTGAGAATTCCGGTTGTTACCCATCCGACACTGGGGCGCGAAGTGCCTCCTTGGGTGTGGCGGTCGGGTGCCGGGTGGGGCACTCACGATGTTTCGTGCGCCTGCTTGGCCGCGGCGCGCAGGGTGGCGCGCATGATGGCTTTGACGAAAGGCGACACCGTTCGCCAGTACAGCATGAAGATCCGGCGCGTGATCGGGTCGTCGAGCGTGGTGCGGATGTCGTAGGTGGCCAGGCTGCCGCCGCGGCCGTAGGGGCGCACCGACAACGAGGTCACGATCTTTCCCCGGCCCGGCTTGCCGTACATCGCGAAGTCCTCGGCCGCGACCTCTTCCCAGCGCACGATCGGCGTCCAGAACCTGCCTACCGCGCCGAAAACCACTTCCCGGCCAGGTTGCTCGCCGAGCAGGACCCAGTCACCGCCGGCGCAGAGGTCGTCGAAGGTCAGGCGGGTCGGCACCCGTGGTGGCACACGGCGCTTGAGCCGCTCCGGCAGCCCCCGCACCCACATGGCCAGATCGGCGATGCGCGAGCGGATAGTGAGCAGGTCCAGGTGGCGCAGTGCCCGGTACATCGCCTCCGGCGGGGCGTCGACCACCAGGTGCTCGACCACGCCGACATCGCAGCGCGCCGCGAAGTCATCGACGGTCACCGAGTGCCCGGTGACCTCCCAAGGCGCCGCAGCGACATCAGGGCGCTGGGTCCGCGTCTCGTCGGTCTTGTCGTTCATCAACCTTTCTCCCTTCATAGAAGGAAAAGACGTTCTCGCTGAAGTGGTTCTCGGGTACCACCGTCGGCGAACACCCAAGCCACTTGTCACGTCCGGCGTCTGCGCTCGGCCAGCGCGGTCAGCCTGCGTCGGTACTCTTCTTCGTCGATTTCCCCGCGAGCGAAGCGTTCGGCCAGCAGTTCTTCGGCGGTGACGGTGCCGTGCTCGACCCGCCCGCTGCGCTGGAGGTAGCGGACCAACGCGACGATGGCCGCGATGACGAGCGCCCAGAACAGCACCATGCTCACTGTCATCATCGTCAATCCCCAGACACCCATGCCGTAGCCGTCCCAATAGGGCATCGTGCTCTCCTCCCCGAGTTCGTTCAGCGCGCCACGATGAGTGGGCACGGCGCGTGCTGCACCAACTGCTGGCTCGTCGAACCCAGCACCAGACCGGTGAAGGCTCCGCGCCCGCGGGATCCCACAACCACCAGTTGCGCGTGCTGTGCGTGGTCGAGCAGCACTCGCGCCGGTTTGTTGTGCGCCACGATGCGGCGCACCTCGACGTCGGGGCACTTCTCGCTCCAGCCCGCCAGGGTTTCGGCGAGGATCCGCTCCTCCTCGCTTTGGATGGCCGCCCCGCGCCCCTCGCTGTGGAAGCCGTACCAGGCCTGCTCGGTGCCGACCGTGTGCCAGGCGTGTACGGCCTCGAGCGCGACACCGCGCATCCCGGCCTCCGCAAATGCCGTCTTGAGCACCGTGTCCTTGTCGGGCGAGTCGTCCACGCCGACGACGACTGGGGCATCGGAGCCGGCCGTCGGTGGCTGTCGCACCACCGCAACCGAGCAATGGCCATGCGCGCACAGGGCGACGGCGACCGAGCCCACGAGCAGGCCGGTGAAACCGCCGAGGCCGCTGCTGCCGACCACGCCGAGTTGCGCGTGCCGCGACTCGGCGACGAGCACGGGTATGGCGCCGCCGGTGCCCACGAAGGTCCGCACCTCCAGGCCCGGGGCGACGGCGATCGCCTCCTGTTTGGCTCGGTGCAGCCATTGCTCGGCTTGCCGCGCCATGGCGTTGGCGTAGGTCTCGGGAACCGGCATGGTCGGCAGGTTCGGCACGTACCCCAGTGCGAAGACGTCGGCGAAAACCACGCGTAGCCAAGTACCGCGCCGGTGGGCCTCGGCGGCGGCCCAGCGCGCGGCGTCGAGTGCCGATGAGGACCCGTCGATGCCGACAACGACCGGCTTCGTCCGCGCGGCGGTCATGAATCCCCCAGCTCCCGTTCCGTGGGATAGCCGAACCGCATCAGCACCTGCGGCACCGCTGTCATCCCGAGCCGGTCCGCCAGCCCGGCCCGGACTTCCTCCAGGTGCAGCGGTTGCGTCATCACCGAAGCAGCCAGGCCGCGGCTGGTGGCCTCCAGCCATGCCTGCTCCACGGCCTCACCGGCATGGACGTGGTCGTGCGGTTCGTCGGCGCGGGTGCCGACGACGAGTAGCGCTTCCCGCCTGATTCTGGCGGCGAGCAGGGACTCGTCGGGAAGCCGGGTGCGGGAGGTGGTCAGCCCGACCGCCGCCAGCCCTTCTGCGCCGAACGCGTCCCGATGCAACCCGCTTCCGCGCAGGCTTGTCCACAGGGTCAGTTCACGTTGGTATTCGGCGTTGTCATGGAAAACGCGGGCCGCGTAGTCCAACAACCGGGCGACGGCCAAGGCATCGTCGGCGCCCGAGATCCACCGACCGGTCACGTCTGAAGCCACCGTGAGGGCATCCAGCACAGCGTCGCGGGTGCCTTCGGGGAGTCCCGGCAAGGCGAAGGCGTGCCGGTGGCTTCGGCGGTCGGAGAGGGCACCGCGTCGGCGGTCCTCCGTTTCGGTCGGCTGGGCTCGCCGGGTTCCGGTGACGGTGGCGGTCACCAGTCCGCCGGTGACATCGATCTCCACGTCAGCGGTCCATCCCAGGCTCCGAGTCGCCAGCATCAGGTTCGTCAGCGCTGCTCCGCAGGAGATGCGCCGGTCTCGTCCGTGCGGGTCGTGCTGCGCCAACTGCACCGGCCGTTCCCGGAGCACGGCAGTCCGGTCGTGGATCGTCAGCGTCCACGGGCGGGTGTTGTGCACTGACGGTGCACAGTGGACCGCTTCATCGAGCACGGCGGATTCGCCGGCCGACCACGCGTCCTGGTCGTGACTGCTGTCCTGTTCGGCCCTGGCGACGCTCATCGAGATCCTTCTTTCTCCGGCGGCTTGCCGGCGATGCTGCGGACGAGGTCGACGGCGGTGAGCACGCCGCACACCTGTCCGTGCCGCATGACCAGGACCGCGTCGGCGTGGGCGTCGATCATGCGCTCCGCGGCGACACCGATGCCCTCGTCCGCGTCCACCCGCGGTCCCGGCGTGGGACACAGCGAGCCGACAGAAGTGGTGGTCTTCGGGTATTGGGCGGCGATGCCCTGCAGCAGGTCTGCCGCACTCACCAGTCCCACGGTGTCGTCGTCGGTGACCACGGCGAGGTGGTGGACGTCGCGGCGGTACATCTCGTACAGGGCGGTCATCGCGTCCAGCTCTGGTCGGACCGCGACCACGGGGGTGCTGGCGAGGTCGAGCGCGCTTGCTTGGTCGGTCATGTTCCACCTCGAAAGGCCGTAACCCTGCCCGACGGTCGCGCACCCGCCGCTGGCCCAGCTAGGGGAGATGGTCACCAAGCTCATACGCGTAGCTTGCGGATGAAGGGATCTTCGGGTTCGCGGGGCTCCAGGCGGATGCGCGCGTCGGGAATGCGCACGCCGTGTTCGGTGACGATCAGGGGGTTGAGGTCGGCCTCGGCGACCTCCGGGAGCAGTTCGGCCATCCGCGCGGTCCGCAGGAGCACGTCGATCACGGCGTTAGTGTCCAGCGGCCGGTCGGCTCCGGGGTCGAACAGCCGGGGCGCGGCCAGCTCGTGCAGCATGTCGTGGGCGTCGCGGGTGGTGAGAGGGACGAGGCGGCGGCTGCGGTCGGCGATCAGGTCGGTGTCGGTGCCGCCCATGCCAAAGACGATCATCGGGCCGAACGCTGGCTCGCTGAGCACGCCGACCAGGAACTCCCGCCCCGGCTCGACCATGGGTTGCATCACGACCCCGCGGAAGCCGGTGCCGAAGCGGTCCCGCAGCCGTGCCCATCCGGCGCGTAGGTCGGCGACGGTGGACACGGCGAGCACCACGCCGCCGGCCTGGCCTTTGTGCAGGAGTCCTTCGGCCTGTGCCTTGAGCACGACGCTGCCGCCCAGGGTGCGGAACGCGGCGAGGGCCTCGGTCTCGGTGGTGCACAGCGTCGAGGGCACGATCGGGAGGCCGAAGGCCGCGAGGAGGTTCTGCACCGCATCGGGTTCCAGCCAGCCTCCCTTGGGCGCTTGGCAGAGCGCATTGGCCACGAGAGTGCGTGCAGTGGCCGTATCGATGTGCGCGAGGTCGGGCACCGTGCCGTGCGGCCGGGCCAGCCAGCGGGCGTATCCGGTGACATCGGCCAGCGCGCGGGCAGCGAGTGTGGGGTCGGCGAACACCGGGACCCGGATCTCGCCGGCGGTAAGCGTGGTCAGCGACTCCCGCTGGCCTGCGTGCACGGCGAGTACCGGTTTGTCGCATCCGTCCGCGCGGGCCCGGGCGATGGTTTCGGCGAGTACCGTAGCCGGGTCGCTGACCGCGGTCTGCAAGATCGGAACGATCATCGACTCGACCGCCGGGTCCCGCAGCATGATTTCCACGCTACGACCGAAGGTGACGGCATCGATGGCGGCGGTGGTGTCAACCGGATTCCGCACGCTGGCCTGGTCGGGCAACAACGCCGCGAGTTCTTGTTCTGCGTGTGTTAGCACCGAAAACTCGAGTCCGGCTTGCGCGCAGGCGTCAGCAGCGAGCACACCCAGTCCCCCAGCATTGCTGACCACTGCTACGTGCGGGCCGGCCGGGAGGTTCTGCCAGCTGAGCACGCCGAGCACCGCGACGAGTTCCTCCAGGTCATCGACACCGATGGCCCCGGTCTGCCGCAGCAACGCATCTCGGGTGCTGCTCGGGGTCGCGGTCGCTGCGGTGTGCGAGAGGGCGGCCTGCTGGGCGATCGGGCTGGCGCCGCTGCGCAGCACGATCAGCGGCTTGCTCCGGCCGAACCGTCGTGCCAACCACGAGAACTTGCGGGGATTGCCGAAGGATTCCAGGTACAGCACACCGATGCGGGTGCTCGCGTCGCGCTCCCACCACAACAGCATGTCGTTGCCGCTCACATCATATTTGTCCCCTGTGGACACCATGGTGGACACGCCGAGCTCAAGCCCGTCGAGCCGCTCCAGCAGGGTGATCCCCACACCCCCGGACTGCGTCGCGATACCCACATCGCCTTCTGGAATCCCCGCTGCGCTGAAGGTCGCGTCCAGCCGCACGTCAGGATCGGAGTTGACCACCCCCAGGCAGTTCGGCCCCACCAGTCGCATCCCCCAGCGGCGAACAGCAGTCAGCAGCCCGTCGGCAACAGCGGGATGACCGGTGACGCCCGCCGTCACCACCACCAGCGTCCGCGCCCCGCACCGCCCACATTCCTCCGCCACCTCCGGAATGCTCTCGGCAGGCACGCACAGCACCGCCAGCTCCGGCGGTTCCGGAAGTTCGGCCACCGACCGGAAGGCGGTCAAGCCGTGAATGTCGCCGCCGTGGCGATTGACCGGATAGACGGCACCGGTGTACCCGCCGTGAATGATGTTGCGCAGCAAGGTGTTTCCGACTGCTGACGCCCGGCTGCTCGCACCGACCACCGCTACCGAGGACGGGCACAACACCCCCCGCAAACTCGCGACATCCGCGACCCGCTCACGGTCACTGATCCTGGCGTAATACGGCTCGCCGGAATCGAGAGCGACCTTCACCTGGTACGACGAACCCTCCAGCTGGGCGTCATATTGCAGGCCGCTGTCGTGCAACACCCGCAGCATCGCCGAGTTCTCCGCCAACACCTCGGCCAGGAACGCCCGCACCCCGCGTTGCCGTGCCGCCGCGACCAAGTGCTCCAGCAGCAAGGTCGCCACCCCGCGGGCATGCCGCGCGTGCTCGACCACGAAGGCCACCTCGGCCACCTCCGGGATCAGCACCTCGAAGTGACCGACCCCGATCAAGTGCTGCCCCGCGAACACCCCCAACGCCACCACATGCGCATCGGCAGGCCTCACCAGCCCCAGCAAGAAACGACTGACGGACGTTTGCGACGGCGAACCGAAGAACCGGAGATAACGATCCTCCGTCGAGAGCGTGCTGTGCAAGCGTTCGAGCTCGGCGAGATCATCGGGCACCAGCGACCGGACAGTGACGACGCTGCCATCGGTCAGCACCGCGCGTACGGCCTGCACGCTCGGGCTGGAATCAGGACGGTGGTCCGCCCCGCTGTCCGCCGCTGGCACCGGACCGGCTCCTCTCCCAGTTCTCCGCACTCGTGAGAAGGACACTCCGCGGCCTCGATGGCGACGATAGGGCCCATCGGCCCTATCAGCACGACCGCCGTGGTTGCCAGCGTGGTGCACGTTGCCGGCATCGTGGGAGCGCGAGACATGACGCGAACGAAGCAGTCCGTCGTGGTCGGCGTGGACGGCTCCGAATCGTCCTTGCAAGCGGCGCTGTGGGCAGCGGCCGAAGCGGACCGCCTGTCCGTTCCGCTGCACCTGATCGTGATCAACAACGACCCCAGCCGCGACCCGTATGCCAAGAAAGTGGTCGCCGACTTCAGCAACCGCTGCCGGCACGCCGCGGGAGGGATAGAGATCACCGAAGAGGTCGTCTACGGCCACCCCGCGGAGGAATTGGTGCACCGGTCGGCCTCCGCACGGCTGGTCGTGGTGGGCTCCCGCGGGCAAGGCGCATTCCGGGAAACACTGCTCGGCTCGACCAGCGCGGCAGTCGCCACGCACGCCTCCTCCCCAGTGGTCGTGGTGCCGGGTGGCGGCACAGCCACCTCGGGTCCGGTCGTCGCCGGAGTCGACGACTCCCCCGGGTGCCGACCCGCGCTGCAGTACGCATTCGACGCCGCGAAGCACCGCCACAGTGAGCTGGTGGCGGTACAGGCCCTGCCGAACGCCTACTTCATCCCCGGCCCCTACGAGCACCCGGACCGCGACGAACTCCTGGACCTCGCCCAGCGGGGCCTCGCCGAACAGGTGTCCACCTTCACCGGGGACTACCCGGAGGTGGCCGTGCGCCAGGTCGTGTCCAACATCGCGCCGGTGCAGGCCCTGCTCGAAGCCGCCCAGCATGCGCAGCTGCTGGTGGTCGGCCACCGTGGACGCGGCGGTTTCGCCGGGCTGCTGGTCGGATCGGTGGCCAGAGGAGTCTTGCACCACGCGCCGTGTCCGGTCGCCGTGGTCCCAGGGTGACCGCGCGATTGCTAGGGGGAATCCGTGGGGCGAGACGCGTTCGTCGAATGGGAACAGCGGTTCGGGCACAACGAGACCGGGATGCTCGACCGGTTGCAGGCTGCGGCAGCCCGCCGGGAGCGGATCACCCGGGATGATCTGCACGCCATCGCGGAAGAGTACGGGCGGCCGGTGGCCGCCGTTGCCGGCGCGGCGGGGTTCTACGCCGATTTCGCCGGTGCGCACGGCACCCGTCATGTGCGGATCTGCGCGGGCACCTCATGTTTCGTCTCCGCCGGCGACCACACCGTTCCGCTGGCCGAAGCGGCTCTCGGTGTCCAGCCCGGGCACGCTAGCGCTGATGGCTCGGTGTCCCTGGCCGCGGCCTATTGCCTGGGCTACTGCTACGCCTCGCCCACCGCACTCGACGGGCACACCCCGATCACCGGGCCCGATCTCGGCGACCGGCTGCTCTCCCCCGAGCACCCGGTCGCGGCGGCACCCCAAATCCCGTACCACAACGCCAGCCGCCAAGCCGTGACCCTCGCCGGACTGACCGGAGCGGAGGACTCCTGGCAGGTGTGGCCCCAGATCGTCACCACCGGGTCCCCGCACGCGGTCCGTGCCGAGGTCGCGCTCGCCGGTCTGCGAGGACGGGGTGGCGCCGAATTCCCGGTGGCGGACAAATGGCAGGCGGCATGTCGTAACCCTGCCCCGAGGTTCGTGGTCGCCAACGGCGACGAGGGCGATCCGGGTTCGTTCTGCGACCGGCTGCTACTGGAGAGCGACCCGGACCGGGTCCTGGAAGGGCTCGCCCTGGCCGGGTTCGCCACCGGCGCGAACCGGGGCGTGGTGTTCGTGCGCTCGGAATACCCGATAGCTGTGGGGAGAATGCAGGCCGCGGTGGAAGCCGCGCGCGCCGCCGGGCACCTCGGGACCGGCGTGCACGGCTCGTCGTTCGACTTCGACGTCGAGGTCGTACAGGGCGCAGGCTCCTACGTCGCCGGGGAGGAAACCGCGCTGCTGCATGCCGTCCAGGGGCTTCGCGGCAGCGTCCGGCCCCGCCCGCCGTACCCGACCGAATCCGGCCTCGCCGGCCACCCCACCGTGGTGAACAACATCGAAACGCTCACCGCAGTGCCGTGGGTACTGCGACACGGGGGCAACACCTACGCGCAACTCGGAAACAAGGTCGAAACCGGCACCAAACTGGTGTGTTTGAGCCAGCGTTTCCGCCATCCCGGGGTGTACGAGGTCGAATTCGGCGTCCCGCTGCGCTATATCGTCGACACCCTCGGCGGCGGCCTCAAACCCGGATACACACTGAGGGCCCTGCAAGTCGGCGGACCGCTCGGGGGTTTCCTCTCTCCCGACGATCTGGACACCCCGCTGCTCGCCGAGGCGCTGGCCGAGGCCGGGGTGTCGCTCGGGCACGGCAGTCTCGTGGCCATCGACGACCGCGTCACCGCACGGGAACTGCTCCGGCACGTCTGGAGTTTCGCCGCCGCCGAAAGCTGCGGCACCTGCACCCCTTGCCGCGTCGGCACACGCCGGGGCCGGGAACTGGTCGACCTCTTGCCGGCCGATGCGGAGAACACGCTGTCACAGCAGGAAAATCTGCTCGACGTGATGGGGGCCGGCAGCTTGTGCGCCTTCGGCCGAGGCGTATCGGCGGCGGTACGCAGCCTGGTGCGTGTCTACCAGGACGAACTCCGCACCGGAGGACGCTGATGCGCGTGACCATTGATTCCACCACTGTGGACGTTGCAGACGGCGCCACGGTCCTCGACGCCGTACGCGCCTACGGCGCTGACGTACCGACGCTGTGCCATGACGACCGGCTGTCCCCGCGCGGGTCCTGCCGCACCTGCCTAGTCCGGGCCGCGGGCCGGATCGTCGCCGCATGCACCACGCCCGCGACCGAGGGCATGCACGTCGAGCTCGACGACCCCACGGCCTGGCAAGCGGCCAAAGGCGCGGCCGAACTGATCGTCTCCGAACTTCCCGCACGAGCGCTGGAAATCCCGGCCGAGCGCAGCGAACTCGTCCGCGCCTGCACCCACTTCGGCATCACCACCAGCAGCTTCACCGGCACCAAGCACAACCGCGGGGTCGATCACTCGCACCCCTACGTCAAGCTCGACCGCGACCTGTGCATCGCCTGCGGACGGTGCGTGGCCATGTGCGCCGAAGTCCAGGGCACCTTCGCGCTCGAACTCACCGGCCGCGGCTTCAACACCGTCGTCACCCCCGGTGACGGCGGACCGTGGGTCTCCTCCCCCTGCGTAGGATGCGGCGGCTGCGTCGACAGCTGCCCCACCGGTGCCCTGTCCGAACCCGGCCTGCTCGACCTCCGCCCCATCACCGCGACGACCACGACCACCTGTGGGTACTGCGGAGTCGGCTGCACCCTCGACGTCCACGTCCGCGACGACACCGTCGCCGCGATCACCCCGACGCACGGCGCCCCGGTCAACCGCGGCCACGCCTGCGTCAAAGGCCGCTTCGCCCACACCTTCACCAGTGCCGGCGACAGGCTGACCACGCCCCTGGTTCGCCGCGACGGACAGCTCGTCGAAACGACCTGGGACGAGGCGCTCACCACGGTCGCACGGCGACTGGCCGATATCCGAGACCGGCACGGCCCGGACTCGATCGCCATGATCTCCTCCGCCCGCGCCACCAACGAGGAGAACTACCTGGCCCAGAAGTTCATCCGCACCGCCATCGGCACCAACAACATCGACAACTGCTCGCGGCTGTGCCACGCACCCTCGGCCGCCGGACTGACCGCTGCCTTCGGCCTGGCCGGCGGCACCAACCCGCTCGACGACCTCGACCACACCGACTGCATCCTGCTCGCCGGAGCCAACCCCACCGAAGCACACCCCGTCGTCGGAGCCCGCATCAAACAACGCGTACTCGCCGGGGCCCGGCTCATCGTCGTCGATCCACGACGCACCGAACTCGCCGCCCTCGCCGACGTCCACCTGCAGGCCCGACCAGGGTCCAATGTGGCCGTCTTCAACGGGATCGCGCACCAGCTGGTCGAAGAAGACCTCCTGGCCCACGATTTCCTCGACCGGCGCACGACGGGTTTCGACGATCTCGCGTCGCTCCTGGCCGACTATCCGCCCGAGGCTGTCGGAGCCATCGCCGACGTGCGTCCGGCAGACCTGGTGACCGCCGCCCGCCTCTTCGGGCAAGCAGAACACCCCATCATCTTCTACGGGCTCGGCGTCACCGAGCACGCCCACGGCACCGACGGCGTGCGCACCCTGGCCAACCTCGCCATCCTCCGCGGCGCCGTCGGAACTCCGGGCTGCTGCGGAATCCTCCCGCTGCGCGGGCAGAACAACGTCCAGGGCGCCTCGGACATGGGAGCCCTCCCCGACGTGCTACCCGGCTACCAGCACATCACCGATCCGACGACGCGTGCCCGCTTCGAGCACGTGTGGGGGTGTGCACTGCCCGAGCGTCCCGGTTTGCGCATTCCGCAGATGTTCGACGCCGCGATCGCCGGAGACCTGCGGGCTCTCTACGTCATCGGCGAGGACATCGCGCAAAGCGACCCGCACTCCAGCCATGTTCGCGCCGCGCTCGACGCCTGCGAACTCGTCGTCTGCCACGACATGTTCCGCTCCCGCACCGCCGAACACGCCGACGTCGTCCTACCCGCCGCCTCCTTCCTGGAGAAGGACGGCACCTTCGTCAACTTCGACCGCCGCTTTCAACGAGTCCGACCAGCCCTCGCCCCACTGGATCACACAGCGACCGACTTCGAGATACTGCAACGGCTCGCCACCACCCTGGACATCGACCTCGGTTGCCCAACCCCGGCGCAGGCGATGGCCGAATGCGCAGCACTGACACCGATGTTCGCGGGCCTGTCGCACCAACGGCTCGACGCCGAAGGCCCCCTGCACTGGCCCTGCCCCTCCGTCGATCGTCCTGGCGAAGCCGTGCTCTACCTGGACCAGTTCGCCACCCCGGACGGCCTCGCCGCGCTGGCTGCCCTCCCCTACCTACCGCCCGGCGAACAAGCCGACGCCGACTTCCCGTTCCTCCTGGTCACCGGAAGGCGACTCGTGCACTACAACACCGGCTCCATGACCCGCCGCACCGCCAATCTCGAACTGCTGCCCACCGAAACCCTGGAACTCCACCCCTCGGACGCAGCGCGCCTCGGCATCCCCGGCGGAGCCGAGGTGACCATCACCAGCCGCTGGGGCCAGGCAACCCTGACCGCACATCCCACCACCGATGTCGCACCCGGCCAGGTATTCGCTGCCTTCCACTTCCCCAGCGCACCGATCAATGAGCTCACTTCACCGCACACCGACGCCGCCACTGACTGCCCCGAATACAAAGTGACCGCGGTGCACATCCGGTCGGCAGTCGATTGGAAATTCACCGCCGGCCACCGTTCATCGTTTCCGGCCACGGCCGACCAAGGCCCATCAGCCCTACCAGACGACCACTGATCCTCGGCACAGTGAGCATCGGACCAGCCGACCGAGATTCAACCCTGGTCGAGCGTGCGGCTTACGGGAGAGTCCGGGAGGAACGATGCAAGCCGAAGACATCATGTCGCGCCCGGTCACCACCGTCCGCGAGTACGACTCGATCAAAACGGCTGCCGGGCTGCTGGCCGAATACGGCTTCACCGCCGCACCGATGGTCAACACCGACGGCATCCTTGTCGGAATCGTCACGGAGGCGGATCTGATCCGGGACGCGATCCCCCGCGACCCATCCCTCGTCTCCCCGGTCATGACCAAAAAGGGGCGCACCGCGGCACGGGACACGGATTGTGCGGAGATCGCAGCGACGATGCTGAACCACCACTTGCGTGCAGTCCCGGTCGTGCAGAACCGCGAGGTCGTGGGCATCGTGACCCGACGCGACCTGCTGCACGGCCTGGCCCGCGACGATGCGCTGATCAGGACCGATGTCCAACGCAACCTCGATCGTTATGGCGGCTTCGAGCAGTGGGCGATTTCCGTGCTCGACGGCGCGGTCAAGATCACCGATCCCGTCGGTGACCCGGCCGGCCGCGACTTCGCCCGCGTGTTGGCACTCGCGTCACCTGGCACGCGCCAGGTGACGGTGCTCGAGCCAAAGCCGCAACAGGCGCACGCCTAGCGCATGGAGGAAGCCATGCAAGTCGAAGAAGTTTTCCATCCGGGAACACTGACCTGCGACGCGTCCGATCCACTCGAAGAAGTCGCGGCAAAAATGGCCGTAGACCACATCGGCGCGCTCGCCGTGCTCGACAACGACCGGATCATCGGCATCATCTCGGAACGAGACATCGTTCGAGCCGTCGCGGAAAAGGTCGACCTTCGAACCGCAACCGCGACCCTGTACGCGTCGCACCAACTCCAGACCGCCGCCTTCGGCGAGGACACCCGGGACGCCGCGCGGCGGATGCTCGACGCGGGAATCCGCCACCTGCCGGTGAAGCAGGGACCGGTAGTGGTCGGCGTGATCTCCATGCGCGATCTACTGGCCGTCGAAACCTGGCTGTGAACTATGAAATCCACAGGTGATCAAGCGGTTTCCGCACGGCACTGAGTCTGGTACCCCTGAGCATCTGCGGTGCTCAAGGGACCGATGGGGCCGGCGCGAGAGCCCCGCTTAAGCTTCCGGTAACAGAGGACCTTCGGCCCCATGACAACGTGCCTGCCGACCGCAACTGTCGATACAAATCTTGCCCATGTAGGACTTGTGCGGAGGATACGATGAGTGTGAGTGAAGGCCACGAGATGCGCTGGGGCGGGCTCGCCGGCCTCGCTTCACTCATGCTGGCCATCATCGCCGGCATCTTGCTACGCGGTGCGCCGAGCATCACCGACTCCACCGACACGATCGCCATGTATCTGGTCACCTCACGTGGCGTGATCATGACTGCGGTCGTGCTCTCGGCCGCCGCCGTGGCATTGTTCCTGTGGTTCGGCGCCACCTTGGCCACTGCGTTCCGGCTTGCCGACCCCAACAGCGAGGCCCCCTCCGTGGTGCTGGCGGGGTTCGCCCTCACCGCCACGATCGGATTCGTCGCCACGGCCGTCTTCGGCGGCATGGCCTACACGCTGGCCACCCACCCGATGCTGCTCGCACTCGCCTCCGTGCCCTACACCGCGCTCACCGTCGTGGGCACCGTCGCCGGATTGGCCATCGCCCTGCCGCTGGCCGCGTGCACCGTGGCCATGGCACGCACCGATGTGTTCCCGCAGTGGATGGCGTGGTTCACCGGGTTCGTTGCCGTCATCCGGGTCCTCGGCGCCCTCGCCGTCCTCGGCGGCGGTGGCGTGTTGCTGCCCGGCGGTGTGCTGGCCGCTTACATCCCCGGAGCGCTGACCGGACTGTGGATGCTGGTGCTCAGCGGCTACCTCGTCCGCGAACACCTGCCCAGCATTTCCCCACAGCGCCAGCAGGCACCCGGACCGGCCTGACCAGCCAGCCGGTGCAGCCGCCCTTCCACCAGGCCGCACCGGCTTCCTCCGCACCGCCCGATGACACGCAGTAGTTCTTCGTGGAGCGATTCCATGAGCGAGCAGAGCAAATATGCGATCGTCGTCGGCGTCGACGGCTCGCCCTCATCTCAAGACGCTCTGCGGTGGGCGGTTCGCCAAGCACACCGGACCGACGGCAACATCACCGCGGTGATGGCATGGGACACGCCCGCTCTCTACGACTGGCCCTTGCCGACCGCGGAACAACTCGACCGCGCCACCGACGAAACGCTCCGCAAGATCGTCCACGACACCGTCGATGAAGCCGACCTCGCCAGAATCCGCACGCAGGTCGCCCGTGGTCACCCTGCCAAAGCACTGCTGCACGCCGCCGAGTCAGCTGACCTCCTTGTTGTCGGCCGCCGTGGCCAAGGCAGCTTCTCCCATGCCCTGCTCGGCTCGATCAGCCAGTACTGCGTCAGCCACGCACCGTGCCCGGTGGTCGTCGTGCGTGATCATCGGCCGTGATCCCATGGCGAGGTCAGAAGGCTGATCGCTTCTTCCGACATCTCACTTCGCTGGCAGGGAACAGAAGCGGCTTCCTCAGTCCGGGTGTCGGTCGACCAGGTCTTGGAGCAGTTCGCGAACGGGACGCCGGGGAGTCTGCGGAGGCCGCCCGGAAACTGACGGCCAGCCGACTCGGATGGCCAACTGCGGATACCCCGCGTCATGCAGCACCGCCCGACGGACGAAGGCGCGTGTCTCCGGGACCTCGAACGCCTCGCTGAGCGGGCAGCTCGCCAGCCCCTCCAGCTCCGCCTGGCACAACACGGCACTGGTCGCCTCGCCTGCTGCCAGATGTGCGGCGACGTCATCATTCGCCGTGCTGATGAGCAGCAAACTTCCTGCTGTGCGGGGCGATCCGGCCTCCTTGTGGGCGACCGAAACGCGGCCGTAGTCGCGCACGACGAGATCTCCGTACTGCCGTCCGTGCAGCGGGGAGCTGTACTCGGGCATGCCCTCGGTCTCCACCGAGCTCAGCCCCGTCCACGCGGCCAGTTCCCGGCGGTACCTTTCCGACGCGCCATGGACCACGGACGCTTTCATGAACGCCTGGGCCAACGCATACCGCTGATCGCCCTCGGCGACCAGCACGTCCGCACCCGCTGCTTCACCTGCCAACACCAACTCGCGAAGGAGCGGTGCCGGCACAGGTTCCGGCTGGTACTGGCGGCGATCGGCCTGCCGCACGCATGCCGCCCCCGCCAACGCAAGGTCGATTTCACCGGGCTCAGCAGCGGCAACCACGTCGATGCGGGCCAGCAGATCGGCCTCCTCGTCAGGATTCGGTAACCGATGAACCCGCGCCGGCCAGCCCAGTGCCCGCAGCGCCAGCACTGCGTGGTGCAACGCCGCCCCATTGCTGAGGGCCAATTCCCGGCCGGTCGGGTCGGTCTCCGGAAGCGCCCGCGAGCGATCGAGCACCAACTCCAACGAGCCCGCCACTGCCCGCCACCGCCACGGCTGCACGTTGAACAGCGACGGGGCGCGGCTTGCCAGCGCGACCGCCTCGCGCAACGTGTTGCTGCTGAGATGCGCCTCAGTCATGACGCCCCCTGGATCGAGATACACGCAGCATCCAGTGCCAGGTCCGCCCGTGACCAGGGCCTACCGGACTTCATTCACAGGGCGCCGTGCCGCCACAACTCACGTCAGAGCGAACTCAAGCATCATCCAGTGTCAGCAGTTTTCACCAGTACTGGTTGGCTCACTGCTTACTGCTACAGCTTCCCGCCCGCCACGCTGGGGGCCATCGATTCGTTCCTGCTGTCGCCGACAGGGTCTCGCTTGAGGTAGTCCTCCATATCGAACATGTTGCCCTGGGAACGGTCCATGACGTTGAGCATCGTGGTCATTTCCGAGACCTCTTCGACCTGCTCGGTCAAGAACCACCGCATGAACTGCTCGCCGAGGTAGTCGCCTTCCTCGCGGACCGCCCGGGACAACGTCGTGACTTCTTCGGTCACGTTGCGTTCCTGTTCCAGGGCCAGGGCGATGAGCTCGCGAGGATCTGAGAAGTCGTTGCAGACGGCCGGCACTCCCGGAATCTCGACCTCGATGTTGTTGTCCAGCATGTACTGAACGATCCGCATCGCATCGTTGCGTTTCTTCACCGCGTGCCGGTAGAAGTACGAAGCCAACCGGGGCAGGTCCCGCTGGTCGTACCACACGGCGGCGGCCAGGTACTGCTGCGACACGGTCAGCTCGTTGCCCACCTGATTTTCGAGGAGGTTCTGGGCACGCGACGTGCGCGGCTCGATCTTTTTCACAATGCCAGTCATGTAGAAACGCTACGACGCGCCGCCGACGGCCATGCACCCGTCTTCCCGCATTCACACCAATCGAGCGATACCAAGCCCGGCGCACCAAATCTGACTTCGGTGAGGCATTCCTAATCCTTCGAACTCGAGGAACTCAGGATTTGCGGGGAGCGCGAGGAATCCGGGAATTAATGACCAAGGTAGACATTAGTCTTGTCGCGGCCGAGGGAGCCGAACAACGCGTGGGGCGGCGCGTGTTGCCTGGCATTGGCAGCTGGCTTGCTGGACGTCGCAGGGTCGGCCGGACCGAACCCACAGCCGGTGCAACAGGTATGCCAGCAGCAGTGTGGCCGCCATGGACACCAGCGGTGCGCCCCGGGCAAGGTTCATCGCGAGGGTGAAGCCGACCACGACGGCTCCGGCCGCGTTCACCGCCAGCGACGCACGGCGCCTTTCTCGATAGGACAAGCGCGCCATCGCCAGCAGGCCGGCGAGGAAGCTGAGGAACACCGCCACCGCGTAGAACAGGACCAAGCGCTGGTCCTGTCCACCGGCGGCGATGATGAGCGCCGCCGCCGCGAGCGCGAAGACCAGCACGCCCCAATACGGCGTGTAGTGGCTGTTGGTGTGGCCCAGCGACGGCGGCAGGATCCCGATCGACGCCGCGTCGGGCTGGCCCCGGACGGCGAGTGCCTTGAGCAGTCCAGGCCCGGCTTGCAGCGACGAGCTTGCCGCCGACAGCAGCAACAACGCCGTGACGAACTGGAAGGCGGCGAACACCGGTGCCGGTGCCGCGATGCGCGCCAACTCCGCGATCTGCGTGCTGTCGGAGTGGGGGACGCCGACGCGCAGGTGAACAGCCTCGGCAGTCAGCCCCAGCGTGAGGGCGCCGACGATGCCGAGGGTGAGCCACAGCGTGATGCGCCCGAACCTGCGGCGCCCGGTGTCATCGAGCTGCCCCAACTGCGCAATGGCCGACGAGGGCGCTTCGACACCGGTCGCCAACGCCATGGCCACAGGAAAGGCCAGCGCCACCGCCCATACTGCCGATGGCCCGGCAACCGGAACAGTCGGCTCCGCAGGCTGTGGCTGGGCCGCCAAACCCGAGAGCAGCACGACAGTGGCCAGCCCGACGAAGGCGATGGTCATCGTCGCGAACACCGCGCGGCCGAGATGGCCGAACCAGGTCAGACCGGCCACTCCAGCAACCAGGACGAGCGCCAGCAGGATCCGCCAGGAGGCCAGCATCGGGAGGTAGGCGATAACCGCCGAGGCACCAGCGGCGGCACTGATCGCGATCGTGAGGGCGAAGTCCACGACCAGGGCACCGATCGGCACGAAGGCCCAGCCCTGCCCGAACGCCTCCCCCACCGCCGCCGCGGCACCTCCACCGGCGGGATAGCGCGCCACGATCTGGTGGTAGTTGGTGGTCACCAGCGCCACCACGACGATCACCACGGTCATCGTCGGCAGCAGCAATCCGAGATCCCCGTGCAACGCCCGCAATGCGGCCTCGATCGCATAGGCCACCGAGGACACCGGATCGGCCATCACCGCGAACGCGAACGCGACCAGCAGCACCGGTCGTGCCTGCATGGCGCGTGGCCGCCCCATATCGACCACCACCCAACGGGCCGGTCAGCGGGTGGAGCCGCCCAGCATCTGCTGCATCTCGGCGATCTCCGCTGTCTGGCTGGTCTCGATGTTGCGGGCCAGCTGCTTGGCGTCAGGGTATTGGCCTTGGGCCTGCTCGGTTTTGGCCATCTGGACCGCGCCTTCGTGGTGCGCGATCATCATCTGCAGGAACATCCGGTCGAAATCCGGCCCTGACGTGCCCATCATGCGTGACATGTCTTCCATCGAGGGCATGCCCGGCTGGTGCTGCATCATCCCCGGACCCATGGTCGGCACGGGCTTGCCCCAGGATTGCAGCCACCCAGTCATGGTTTGGATTTCCGGCTGCTGCGCGGCTTCGATCCTGCCTGCCAGTTCCTTGACCTGCGGGTTCTGGGAACGTGCCTGCACCATCTGGGACATCTGGATCGCTTGCTGGTGGTGCGGAATCATCTGCTGGGCAAACGTCACGTCCGCGTCGTTGAACACCTGCGTGGCCGGGGGCGGTTGAGGTGTTGTCGGGGCACCACCGGTACCGGGCTGCCCCGTGCCACAGCCGGCCAGCACCAGCGCTGCTGCCGACGCAACGAGCACGATGTATCCGAAGAATCCATGATGGACGGTTTTCATCGGATGTCTCCTTGCACTAGGGTTTCGGGTTTTTTGGGGTGGTGGTCGGTGTGGCGGCGTGACTTGAGGTGATCATGAAAGGAGCATCGGCGGTTCCTACCACGTCTCCGAGAAGAGAGTGCCGCCGATGCTCCAGCCCGTGACCTTACCTGCCTCGCTGGCCGTTGTGGTGGAGGCGTTCCGGGGCTGTTTCACCGCTCCGTCGTTTCAGACCTTCACCATGCTGGTGGCGGGGTTGATCACGCAGACCGGGCGTGGCACGGTGTGCGGGATGCTCACCGCGGCCGGGATGGCCGGGCGGCGTCACCATGACTGGGCGCACCGGTTTTTCGCCGAGGCCCGCTGGTCGGCCGACCGGCTGGGGCTGACGCTGGCCGCCCTGCTCGTCGACCGGCTGCTGGATACCGATGCGGTGATCGAGATAGCGGTGGACGACACGCTGTTTCGCCGGTCGGGCCGCAAGATCCACGCTGCCGCCTGGCATCACGACCCCACCAGTCCCAGCCCGGTCAAGACCACCGGCTGGGGGCATTGCTGGGTCGTGGCCGGCCTTGTCCTGCACCCCTCATGGAGCCGCAGGCCGGTGTGCCTGCCCGTGCTGGCGCGGCTGTGGCGCCCGGGCGGGACGCCGAAACCGCAGCAGGCTCGTGAGTTGATCGAGCTACTCGCCGCCCGGTTACCCGGGCGCCGGTTTCATGTCGTCGCTGACGCTTTCTACGGCACCCGCCACTGGCGCGGGCTGCCCGCACACCTGAGCTTGACCACCCGGCCGAGATCGAACGCGGCCCTGCACGAGATCCACGAACCCCTCCCGGGTGTGGTCGGCCGGCCCCGCTACAAAGGCCCCAAGACCACCCTCGCCGAGATCGCCGAACACCAGCACTGGCGCACGGTCACGGTGACCCGCTACGGCCGCACCGAGACCACCCGCCTGCTGGAACACCGCTGCCTGTGGCCGCACATCCTGCTGCGCCAGCACGCGCGCGTCATCCTCGTCCACGACGGCCGGCCCCGCCGCGACGGACGCGCCTGGGACCTGGCATTGATCACCACCGACCTCGACACCCCCGCCGAGCAGATCATCGAACGCTACGCAGCCCGCTGGGCCATCGAAGTCACCTTCCACCAAGCCAAACACGACCTCGGTGCCGGTCAGGCCCGCAACCGCACCCCCCACGCCGTGGAACGCACCGTGCCCTTCGGACTCGTCTGCTACAGCCTGGTCTACCTCTGGTACGCCCTAGCAGGACACGACCCCACCGACGTCACCGACCGGCGCCGCACCGCACCCTGGTACACCACCAAAACCGAACCCTCCTACCAAGACATGCTCATCAAACTCCGACGAGTCCTCATCGCCGAACAATTTCGACCCACACCACCCCGACCACCAACCCCACAAGAAACCCTCCAAGTCCACCACGCCTGGGCAACAGCCACCGCATAACCCCGAAACCCCAGTCCTTGCAGGTTTCAGGCGACGCCGACTTCACATGTGCTTCGACGAGCGGCTTGTTCAAGTGTCCTTCTGGTCTCACGCGGGCGCACAAGATAGAGCCGCCCGCCGGCCCCGGGTCAGTGTGCGAAGACGGTACGTACGACGCCCGCCCGGTCGACTTCCGGACGGGCCAGCATCACGACCGAGGCAACGCCGACCCACAGAGCGAACGCAAGGCCCGCCGCGACCATCAGCACGGTCATCATCGCTGCTACCCACCTGCCCCTCCTGAATCAGAGGGCAGCACCAGCACATCGAGGCGGGCGCGCCCACCTCGACATTGATGGGCTGCCTCAGCGGTCTGCCAGGACAAGTAGAAGCCCTTCGGCCCTAGCCGACCTTGCCACAGCACACCACGCTTCATCCCCCACGGCCAACGGTCCCGAACCGGAACCGCGGCGCCGGGCCACCAGCAACGGCAGAGGCAGGCGCACCATGAACGTCATCCAACCCGAGCCCTGGGTCCTCACCGGGGCCGTCGTCGGCGCAGGAGTGTCGATCGAAGCCCTTGCCTCAGAATCCAGGGACACCGCGCCGTGGCTGCTCGCTAGTACCGTCCTGCTCGTCGCCGGGATCGCCCTGTTCGTCGTCCTACTCCTGGCGACCCCGATACGGGACGACACGCGAGAGGACACCGCGCCGCACGAATCGGACCCCCGCTACACCCCACCACGCCAAACCGCAGCCGCCGTCAGGCGACGCGCCCTCGCCGGGATCATCGCCCTCACCACCGTCAGCCTGCTCGCATGGTCGGCGGGCACACCCGCGGCCACTCTGATCCCAGCCGGACTCATGGTCGGCGGGGCGCTGACGATGCTCGTCGTGCGCGGTGCGTGGTAACGCTGAGCTCGGCGTCGAAGTGGTCATGTCACCGGCGATCCACCGCCAGGCAAATCGCACAGCAAACCCGACATCGACCGTCCACAAAGCAACGGCGCTCCGCGCCAGATGGCGTCTGCTACCTGGATGGCGATCTCGGTCAGGTCTGTTCGTGGGGCAAGGTGGCGAGGTGTTCTGCGGCTTGGTGCTGCGCCAGTGGCACGAGGTGGTCGGTCACCGTCGCACCGGCTGAAAGGTCGTCGTAGCAGCGCCGGAGGCATCCCGCGATGGTGTCGCGGTGCAGGTGTGGGAATCGGACGGCCAGGGCGTCGACGCATCGTTCCAGTGTCTGGTCGAGCGAGATGATTGACCTCGGGATTCGATATCGAGCTACGATGTCGTTGGACGATATCGGTAGTCGAGTGCATGCGACGAGAGACATGAGGGCGGCCAGGAGATGAACACAACGCGACCGCCACACCCGCGATGACCGATGACCGAGCTTGGCCTACGTCCGCAACCGCTCACCAAGCCCGTAGGCACCCGACCTGCGGAGACCGTCAAGCGGACGCAGCCCGTAGTATCGGTCTCCGATATCGGCTGTGCGAGCAACCTGGGCCGGGGCTGGAGCGGCTCGGGCCGGGCGAAGGGGTCGGGATGCGGGAGTTCTTGCGCGGTGCAATCCGGCTGCACATCCTGCATCACGCGGCCGAGGAGCCCATCCATGGTGCGTGGATGGCCCGGGAGCTGGCCGAGCACGGCTACGAGATCAGTCCGGGCACGCTGTATCCCACGCTGCACCGGCTGGAAGCCGAGGGCTTACTGGTCTCCGAGCATCAGCTCGTCGAGGGGCGCCAGCGGCGGGTCTATCGAGCCACCGAAGCTGGCCGCCAAGCCCTGGAAGCCGACAAAGCGGCGTTGCGGGAGCTGGCCGAGGAGGTTCTCGGCACTGGTCCGCACACCGGCTCCCCGCAGTCACGCCGCAGGAGGAAGCCATGACCACTCGAACGTTCCCCGCGCGTGTCCGACTGCTGGGCTCCGAGGCGCCCAAGGCCGTGATCCTCATCCGGATCGTGGTGGGAGGGATCTTTCTGTCGGAAGGGATCCAGAAGTTCCTGTTTCCCGTCACGCTCGGCCCGGGCCGGTTCGCCAAGGAAACGCCGCTGCCGGTACCGGAGTTCTTCGCCTACGTCGACGGGATCTTCGAGATCGGCTGCGGGCTGCTGCTCATCCTCGGGCTGTTCACCCGGCTGGCCGCTATCCCCATGATCATCAACATGATCGGGGCCGAGATCTTCACCAAGCTCCCGATCCTGCTCGGCGACGGGATCTGGGACTACCTGCACGAGGCCCGCACCGAACTCGGCCAGCTGTTCGGCGCAGTCTTCCTGCTGATCGTCGGTGCCGGCCCCTGGTCCCTCGACGCCCGCCTAGCCACCCGACGCTCCCCACAGGCGCACACAGACACCACAGGCGAATGACCGCCGCCCACAACGCACCGAATCGAGCTGCACAGTGAACTCTTCGGCACCGTCCAACGTGGGCACCCTGGCGCGACGGCTGGGCACTCTCGATGCCACCGTGATCGGGCTCGGCTCGATGCTCGGCGCCGGGGTGTTCGCCGTGTTCGGCCCCGCCGCCGCGGCGGCTGGCAGCGGCCTGCTTGTCGGGCTGGGGATCGCGGGCGTGATCGCCTACTGCAACGCGGCCAGCTCCGCCCAGCTTGCGGCGGTGTATCCAACCTCGGGCGGCACCTACATCTACGGCCGGGAACGCCTGGGCCACTGGTGGGGTTTCGCCGCGGGGTGGGGTTTCGTCATAGGCAAGACCGCCAGCTGCGCGGCCATGGCGCTGACCTTCGCCGCCTACGCCGCCCCCGGCTACGAGAAACCCGCTGCGGTGGCCGCAGTGGTGCTGCTGGCGGCGGTGAACTACATCGGCATCACCCGCACCGCCGCCCTGACCCGGATCCTGATGGGCGTCGCCGTGGTCGTGCTCGCCTTGGTCGCGGTCCTCGCGTTCCCGGCAGCCGACCCCAGCCGACTGGCCACCGACCCGGGATGGTGGCCGAACGGCCCACTCGGCGTGCTGCAAGCCGCCGGACTGCTGTTCTTCGCCTTCGCCGGATACGCCCGCATCGCCACCCTCGGCGAAGAAGTCCACAATCCAGCCCTCACCATCCCCCGCGCCATCCTCATCGCACTCCCGGTCGCGGCGGTGGTGTACGCGGTCATCGGGCTCGCGGTCCTGCTCGTGCTGGGCCCGCAGCAGCTGGCCACCAGCACCGCACCGCTGGCACAGGCACTCACGGCCTCGGGCCACGGTTCGCTGACCGAGATCGTCCGCATCGGCGCCGCGGCGGCCAGCCTCGGGGCTTTGCTGGCGCTGATCGCCGGCGTCGGACGCACCAGCCTGGCCATGGCCCGCCACGGCGACCTGCCCCGCTTCCTGGCCGGAGTCCACCCACGTTTCCAGGTGCCCCACCGCGCCGAACTCACCCTCGCCGCCATCGTGATCGCCCTGGTGCTCACCACCGATCTCCGCGGCGCGATTGGGTTCTCCAGCTTCGGCGTGCTGGTCTACTACGCCATCGCCAACGCCTCGGCCTTCACCCAAAGCGCCGAGGACCGCCGCTGGCCCCGCACGATCAACATCCTCGGCATCACCGGATGCCTGATTCTCGCGGCCACCCTGCCGCTGACCTCCGTGATCACCGGCCTTGCGGTATTCGCCATCGGCCTCACCGGCCGAGCCCTCCGCCAACAACACCGCACCCCCGCACGTACGGACCGCTGAGAACAGGTTGAACCAGGTTCACGCCGATCACTGAGGTCAATGCAGGACGAATTTCAGCCCGGCGCGGATGTGACGGCTCGCCCGCGTCAGGGCGTGTGGCTGGCTCGGACGATGATCACCGGGCACTCGGCATGGTGCAGTACGCCGTAGGCCACCGAGCCCAGCAGCAGGCGCTCGAACCCTCCCCGCCCGCGGTGTCCGACGACGAGCAACTGAGCATGCGAGGCCGCCGCTGTCAGTTCTTCGACAGGGTGCCCGAAACGCGCCTCCTCGTGGACCTCGACATTCGGGTAGCTCGCACGCCACCGTCCCAGCTGCGCGGCCAACTCCCGCTGCGCATCGTCCAAACTGAACCAGGCTGCGCCCGACGGAGCCTCGATCCAGGAGTACTCGGCAAGGACCGGCCGCCAGACGTGCAGCGCGACCAGGTCCGTCCGCCGCGCGGCGGCCGCGTCAAAGGCCGTTTGTAGTGCTACCTGACTGGGCGCAGAGTCGTCCACTCCGACCACAACGGGACCGACAGCAAAGCTGGTGCGGCGGTCCCGGATAACGGCGACCGGGCAGCGAGCATGCATAGCCACCGCCGTGCTCACCGAGCCGAGCACCGCCTCCGCGACACGGCCGAGGCCGCGCGATCCGACCACGACCAGCTGCGCCTCCGCGGACGACCAGATCAGCTCTTCGATCGGACGCCCATGCCTTATCTCCTCGAAGACCTCCACCCGAGGACGCTCGTTGCGGCACTGCTCTGCCGCGTCCGAGAGGGTTTCCCACACCTCGCCGTCCCGGCTCGGATCGTCACCGACGATGACCAGGCGCAGCGGGGCATTCCGGAAGTCGGCTTCCTCCGCCGCCCACGACGCAGCAGCCAACGACTGCTCCGAGCCGTCCACCCCCACCAGCACCGGCATCTCGGTCTTCGTTGCCATGACGCGACACCTCACTGTCGAGCACGCACGTGACACCAGGTCATCGGAGTCTTCTCAGTGTGCCCTTCCGAAGCCCGGCGCACAGGGATGGCCAACGGCGGACTGTGCGAGTGCGCGGGCCGGTGCTTCGACCTATCTGGCGACGCAGTCCTTGTCCTGCACGCAACTCCCGAGGACTAGCGCGGTGTTCCTGACTGCTAATCAGCTCCGTGGGGCGCCCCAGTAACCGTCAGCGACACCTCGACGCCAAACTCCCTTCAGCGGACGGGCGCGGTCCACAGCAGTCGAGTCCCGCCGCTCTCAAGTGGCTCCACCACGCTGTGCCCGCCGAATTGCGTGGCGCGTTCGGCAAGGTTGCGCAGACCGCTGCGCGTGACGGTCTCCGGGATACCAATGCCGTTGTCGGTCACGTCGACGACCAGATCCCCGTCCAACGAGACCGTGACTGACAAGTCGGATGCATGGGCGTGGCGGACGGTGTTGCTCACCGCCTCTCGAACGACCGCCTCGGCGTGCTCGGCCAACGTCGGGGGCAGGACGTCCAAGGGACCCGACATCCGCACGGTGATGCGCATCGGGGAATCGCCGACCAAGTCGTTGATGATCTCCTGGACCCGTGCCCGGAACCGGGTCGACCCCGCGGTACTGGTGTGCAGGTCGAAGATGGCTGCCCGAACGTCCTGGATGACCTCGTGCAACTGGTCGATGTGCTCGGCCAACCGGTCAGCCACCGTGGGGGACTTCACGCGGCGGTGGGTGCTCTGCATGGCCATGCCGATCGAGAACAGCCGCTGGATGACATGGTCGTGCAGATCCCGGGCGATCCGATCGCGGTCGGCCAGCACGTCGCGCTCCCGGCGCGCCGCCAGCGCTTCGGCCCGCTGCAACGCCAGCGCGGCTTGATCGGCGAACGACGACACCACCTGAAGCTCGCGCTCATCGAACACCGCATCACCGCTGTCGCGCACCACCAGCAACACCCCGGAGATCACCTCACCGGCGCGCATCGGCACCGCCAGCGCCGGACCGAACCTGGCGTCAAGGCCGCCGATGGGGTCGTCCGCCAGGCAGGCAACGTTGCGCGGTACCCGTTCGCGAAATACCTGGCCGGAGGTGGACCCGGTTACCGGGATCTTCCGGCCCACAAGGGTGTCGATGCCGCCTCCGGCGCACACGGCGATGGTGAGCTCGCTGATCTCCGCGGGATCCTCCTCCGCTTCCTCGGGCACCAGTAGGACCGCGTAATCAGCCGCGGTCAACTCCAACGCGCGCTCGGCGATCAAGTGCAAGGCGTCCAGCGGGTCCGTGCCCCCGAGTAGTTCCGCGGTGATCTCACCGCTGGCATCCAGCCACCGTTCTCGGCGGCGCACCTCGTCGAACAGGCGCGCGTTGTCCACCGCCGTCCCCGCCGCGGCCGCCAGTGCCTGCACCACGGCCTCGTCGTCCTCGGTGAAGCTCCCGCCGCCGAGCTTCTCGGTCAGGTAGAGCCGCCCGAACGTCTCGTGCCGCGCCCGGATCGGCACCCCGAGGAAACTGCGCATCGGAGGGTGATGAGGCGGGAACCCCACCGACGCGGGGTGGTCTGCGACGTCGTCGAGGCGTAGCGGCTTGTTCTCCTCGATGACCACCCCCAGCACTCCCCGCCCGGTAGGCAACGGCCCGATCTTCCGCCGGGTGGCCTCATCGATGCCGTCGAACACGAACTTGTTCAACGTCCCGTCTGCGCCGAGCACCCCGATCGCGCCGTAACGGGCATCGACCAGTCTCATGGCCGAGCGCACGATCTGCCGCAGCGCGGCATCCAGCTCCAGCTCCGAGGAGACCGCCAGCACCGCCTCCAGCAGAGCGTCCATCTCCCCCGCCGATGAGATCGAGCCATCCCGGGGACTTGGCAAGTCTGCCCTGCTCACACGGCCACTGTCGCACGGCGGGCCGGTGCTCACACACCCGATGGCCCCGCTGGTATTCCGCGTCTCGGAAGGTGCCGATCGGCTCTACTCCGCTCGCCCACCCCCCCACAGGCTGTAGCTCACCGACGGCGAACGAGCGAAGAGGTTGCAATGAATCCGCACATCTTGCCCATCGGGAGCTTGACGGCGGATCAGGTCCGAAAGGCCCTGCTCGCGGCGATCGCCGCGCCGTCGCTGTGCAACAGCCAGCCCTGGCGGTTCCACTGCACCCCCAGCGTCATCGAACTGCACGCGGACCGCTCACGCACGATCCACGCGGCCGACCCCGAACACCGGGAGCTCGTGCTCGCCTGCGGGGCCGCCCTGCTCAACCTGCGCCTGACGATCCGAGTGACTGGGGTGCACCCGGACGTTCGCATCCTTCCGGACCGCACTCAGCCGGATCTGCTCGCGACCGTGCGGCCCGCGGGACCACGCCCGGCCACGCCCCTCGACCATGCGCTGGTGGCGGCGATCCCGCGGCGGCACACCAACCGCCGCCCCTTCCTGCCGAGCCCGGTCCCGACGCCGCTGCGAAGTCAGCTGCGGCAGGCCGCCGAAGCTGAGCGCGGGTGGCTGGCCTTCCTGGACCAGCCGCGCTTGGCCGTGTTGCAGAACCTGGTGCACCGGGCGCATCAAGCGCAGCTGGCCGACGAAGCCTTCGTGGCGGAATGGCGGCAGTGGATCGGGCGCGACGGCGATACCCGCGACGGGGTGCCCGCCCGTACCAGCGGCCCGCGACCCGAGCCGCAGGATGAATGGGTGCTCCGCGATTACAGCGCGGGGCAGGCAGCTCGCCGTGTGGCTGGGAAGGATTTCGAGCCCGAGCCGTTGATCTGCGTCCTCGGATCATTCCAGGACTCGCCGGCGGCTCAGCTGCAAGCCGGGCTTGCGATGCAACGCGTGCTGCTCACCGCGACCGGTGGCGGGCTGTCGTCCTCGTTCCTGTCCCAGGTCGTAGAGGTCCCCACGGCTCGGGCAGACTTGCGTGCCCTGCTCGGCGGCGGGCTGTGGCCGCAAGCCGTGCTGCGCATCGGCTACGGATCACCGGTCCCGGCCACCCCGCGGCGGCCTCTTGAAGATGTGGTCACCTGCGAACCCACACCTGCCCACGCCAGCCACGGGCATGGCTAGGTGATCACTCACGGCGCTGGCCAGAGCGGGAACGCGCCTGCGCGGCCAGGACCGCGGCCTGCGTTCGGCGCTCCACTCCGAGCTTGGCCAACAGCCGCGACACGTAGTTCTTGACCGTCTTCTCCGCCAAGAACATCCGCTCGGCTATCTGCCGGTTGGTCAGGCCCTCCCGGATGTGCCCTAACAGGATGCGCTCCTGCCTGGTCAGCCCCGGGAACGCCGCTGAGCTGTCGAGCTTGGCGCGCAGCTCATCCACCAACGCGGCCGTGGCCCGATCACCCAGCAAGGGCTTGCCCGACCCCACCGCACGCACCGCCGGCACCAACTCCATGCCCTTAATGTTCTTGACCACGTACCCTGCGGCCCCGGCCAGAATCGCGTCCAGCATGGCCTGCTCATCGGCGAACGACGTCAAAATCAGGCAATGCAACTCCGGCAGTCTGGCCCGCAACTCCCGGCACAACTCCACGCCGTTGCCATCCGGCAGCCGCACATCCAACACCACGACGTCCGGACGCAGCGCGGGAATGCGCGCCAACGCCTCACTCACCGAAGACGCCTGCCCGATCATCTTCAGGTCGTACTCCGCATTCAGCAGCTCGGCCAGTCCGACGCGTACGACCTCGTGGTCGTCCACCAGGACCACCGTGATCACACCATGATTCGGCCCGATGCCGCTCATACATCCACAGTACGACCGCCCGCACCCCGTTCGAGCTGGCAAAGGTCCCAATCAGTCCCAAACGGCGGTCTCACCGCGCTATCCGGGAAGCGCTGTCCGCGTGGAAGGCTCAACGCGTTGCGCGGATCTCGTCGCCGTCGGCTAACTCGACGAAGCCATGGAGAACATGGCGAACCGACCGCACTCCGCGACCACAAGCCCTCGGCATCTTGAGCAACATCGGCGAACTACCAGGTTCGGTGCGTCGCACCGGTTCCATGGTTCGAACCCCCAAGTCACACGCATCCACAGACCAGCTGTTCACGCTCCTGGACGGAGCTCGGGGTCAGGTCCTCGCAGCGGTGTACCAGACCTCGGGTGGCACCTACATCTACCGCCGGGAACGCCTTGCCCTCTGGCGGGGCTTCGCCGCCGGGTAGGGCTTCGTCACCGGCAAGACCGCCAGCTGCGCGGCCGTGGCGCTAACCTTCGCCCCCTACCCCGCCCCCCGGCTACGAGAAACCCGCCGCCAGCACCACCACCGCGGCCACGGCGGCGGTGGTGGTGCTGGCGGCGGTAAACTACCTCGGCATCACCCGCGCCGCCGCCCTGACCCACGGCCTGCTCGCCGTTGTCGTGGTCGTGCTCACCCTCGTCGCGGTGCTCGCATTCCCGGCCGCCGACCCCCTCGACTGGCGACGGGTCTAGATGGTGGCCGCACGACCGCTCGGACAGCTCGAAGCGCAGCTCGCGCGATGCAGGCTCGGTCCCAGACTCGGCAGCACCGTCAACCGACGCGGCCCCGGTCTGTCATCCGCCAAACGCAGCTGCAGGAACGCCTGGGCCACGGACCGACTCGACCTCCCACCGACGGTCACGTAGACGCACCCGCATCCCGCGCTCGAACACTCACGCTCCCTCGATCCACCTCACACGGAACCAAATAGGCTCGTGACAGGCTATCGAGACGCCCTCCCGCGCCTCGGTGCCACATCAATTCCAACCGACCAATCGGCCTCGAACGGCCTACTCCTGCCGGCGCTCGACGCACCCTGACAGGAATGGTGTGGCCGCGTGCTTCCCGAGGGGGAAGCGGGCGCACGCGGCCAGCAGACTGCGAATCTAGCTCTTTTCGCCGTCTCCTTCTGGAGGGCGCGGGGGCTTGCCTTCCTGGGCTTGAGCGGACCAGTCGCCGAACACACCGGCGGTGCGGTTTTGGCAGGCCGAGCTCGTCCTACGCGTCCTTGGTGGGCTCGGCGTACTTGTTGGTGTGCCCCTTGTCATCGTCCTCACGCTGGCCACGCCCAGCGGCGCCGACACCCGCAGCGACGCCGCTGGCCCCGCCACGTGCGCCTGCCGAGCTGGAGCTGCCGCCAGCGGTCGCTGCCGTTGACAACGCCGGACGAGCCGCCTGGCCCCAGCACGGCGGTTACCACTACCGATGCACACTCGACCGATGCCGGTTCCGGTGCCTCCGCCAACTCGGCCGCCAACGCCCGGCCCGCTGGTGCTGCCGGGTGGGATCGCCCCCGACGAACCCTCCTCCAGCGGGCACGATCCGGATCTGTCCGGTATGGACCTGTTCGGAGCACCACGTGCACATCGGGCGATCGTCCTGATCGGATACGTCGTGTGGTCGTGTTAGAACGCCGCACAGCGCGGTGAGTTTGCCGTCTTTGCCTCGCGGAACCTCGGTGGGCAGGACGTGATTGTGGTAGCCGAACGCAACCCAGTACCCAGTGGGCAGGTCGTCTATGGGCTGATCATCTGCCATAACGCTCTCTTCCGTGCTCCCGATGCAAAGGCATGCAGTACTCCTCGCCCTGACACGAGCGCGACATCGACGACTGGGCTGTGCGTCGGCGCTGTCGTGTAGTAGCAGGTGGGGCCTGCTCGGCGCCTCGCCGGACGACCTTTCGAGCAGGTACTCGGCGAGATCTGCGAGCAGCCCTCCGAGGTCGAGTCTTTCGGCGTCGATCGCTGCCATCGTCTGACTTCCGTCTCTCTTCTGCTCCGGTAGTGGTGTCGGCCGGTTCGGTGGGTACTGGGGGCACGCACCGAACCGGCCGAGGGCCCAATGTCGGTCGGGGGTCACGACATCGGACCTGGCTATTTGAGGTGGCCGCTGGAGTCCAGTACTTGGATGGCGACATTCGTCCTGTATGGACTGTCAGTTGAGGACACTGTTTCGCCATCGACGACATCGACTGCCGCGTCGGTGCCGAGCTGTGCATGGGATCGACCGACAAACTTGCGGCCGATCGCGATCAACTCCGTACCGAGCCAGTGACTATCGGTAGCGTCCAGGGTTCCGTTGATGAGAGGTAGCGCGCAGGCAGCAAGGGCCTGATTGATGCGAGCCACGCGCGCCAGGAACTCGCGATCCTCCCGAGCGACCATCATCCACCACCGCCCGTGGTCGTGGGGGAAGCCGCAACCGTCCAGCCCGCGGTACCCCGCGTACAGAACTGCTCGTTCGCACGCCGGACGGCGTCGATGAACTCCGACCATGGTGGCAAGGGCTGCCGGGGCCGCGGCGACTCGATCCACGCTTCGCTGTCGGTTCGGAGCGGAAGGGGCAGGTGAGAACTGCGGGGAACGGAGTGAACCTTCAGCCGGTGCAGTGTGGACGAGAGCTCAGGTCCTGCAGTGCTGGGCTGGGTAAGGAAGGTCCACGCTCGGCCGGCCAGTTCCCCGATGACCGGCACGGTCCACATAGCGAGCTGCAGTTCGGTGAATGTTCTCCGACCGAGTGGCTCTGGCATCGTGAGCGCATCGAACACTTCGCCCACGGCGAGGACGAGCGTGCGCTGTTCAACCTCCATGGTGACCGGCCACCCGAACTGTTCCTCGTAGTGAGTCCGAGCGTCGGCAAGGTCACGCAGCGACGGACGTTCCACCACTGAGTTGGTGGTCTGACTTGTCATCGTGATGGCCACGCTTGACCTCCAGTTCAGGCGGCTGTGTCTGGGCAACGCGGGAAGCGATCTCGTCAACCGACGGCCGGGTGATCAGTCCGAGCTCGACTCGCCGGCGTGGAAGGGGAACGCCTAATGGCTGTGGCGACGGAAATTCCGTGGACCTGGAATCAATCTCGATTCCGCCATCCTCAGAGCTGGCGAGTCGATCTAGGCTGAACAGCGCATCGCGCAGTGCCGAACGAAGGCGACCGACTTCCAACGGCGTCAGCACCCACGGGCCCGGCGAGGAGGATGTAAGCCTGATCCCCTCGCTGGCCAGATGGATGGTGAGCTGCGCTCGTCGCCCGTGTTGATCGCGACAACGCGCTGTCCAGAGGTCGGGGTTGCGCTGCCAACCCAAGCGAGCCAGGAGATTCAGCAGCGGGTTAGTGCGCGCATGCCTGGCCATCGTCGGTTCACCTCGATCTCGGTCTGTGGGCCGGCCCGCACGACCTCAGCGGCTGGACGCCTTGGTCGTGCGGACCGGCGGGTGCGGGCAGGTGGGCTCATCGCGGGGGTACGCGATGCGGACGTAGCCCACCTAGCGCTCGCCTCACACCGGGCTGGTCACGCGGCGGTCGAGAGCGCCGTCGACGCGGCAGCCGTTGCCGCACGCTCGCCGCGTAGGCCGAAACCCGGTCTGAGTGCCGGTCGTGCGGGGTGCCCGGTGGGCAAGTCCAGGTCGGGGGGTTTCTGGTCCTGCCCACCGGGCGGCCTGTGGGTGGCGCGGTACTGGCCTCCGCCCGGCGCGGGTAAACCGCGGCGGGCGGCGGCCGGTTGAACGCACTCCAGGCGACTCGTCGATCACCGCATGCCAGCGAGGCCGCTGCACCTCGGAGCCGGTGGCAAAGGTGGGCTGCTGGCGTTCTCGATCGCGCCTACCGGGACCTGGTAGGCGGTCGATCGGGCCTTGGCAGCCGCAGTAGCCTGGACTCAACATAGGATTCCTGTTCGATCAGTAGCAGTGGTAGAAAATCTAAACGTAGGAATCCTATATTTGAATACCCCGACTAGGTGATCTCGTGTGTGGGGTCGATGATCGATACTGATCGGCGATCCGCCCGACCCTCGGAGGCAGCGTCAGATGGCAACGACCCCAACCGTGCGCCGGTTGCTCCTATCCAACGAGCTCAAGCGCCTGCGCGAAGAAGCGGAAGTGGAGACGGACCAGGCGGCGAAGCACCTCGGCTGCAGGGTCAGCAAGATCAGTCGAATCGAACTGGCTCAGAACAACATCCAGGCCGGTGACGTCAAGCTGCTCACCGAGCTCTACGGCGCGACGCCGGAGCACACCGAGATCCTGCTCAACCTCGCGCGCGGGCAGAACCAACGTGGCCGGTGGGCTGGCCACCGCGCCGTCTACCCCGAATGGTTCCGGATGTTCGTGGATCTGGAACGCGACGCCGCGAGCATGCGGTCGGCTGAAGTCGAGATCATTCCAGGGTTGCTCCAGACGGAGAGCTACATCCGCGCACTACACGATGATGGGCAGCCAATCGGACCGGACGACGACGTGGAAAGCAGCGTCAAAGCTCGCAAGGAGCGGCAAGCAATCTTCACCAGGGACGATCCGCCCGAGGTGTCGTTCATCCTGTCCGAGTCCTGCCTGCGTCGCCTCGTCGGCGACACCGACGTGATGCGCGAGCAACTGCGCTACCTCGCCGACGTTGCACGCTTGCACAACGTGCAAATCCAGGTCCTGCCCTTCAACGCCAAGACCTATGCCGGAAGGATCGTCTACCGCTTCACCATGCTGAACATCCCGGCACCAGGCATCACTGCCCCGTTGGAGTTCGTCTACGTCGAGGCGCACGATGACGCTCGCTACCTCGACGACAAGGCCGCCGTGTCCTCCTACGCTAGCTTGTGGGGTCGGCTGCAGGCCGCCGCGCTGGGTCCGGTGGAGTCTCGCGACTTCATTTCGGAAGCGGCGGAGCAGCTGGGGTAGCAACATGGGAAGGACGATCCCGATGGGAAACAAGGTGCCCGATCACTCGGGCGCACGGTGGTTCAAGAGCAGCTACAGCGCAGGCAACGCGCAGTGCGTCGAGGCGGCCTTCGTGCCTGGTCACAGGCTGGTGCGCGACAGCAAGCTGGGTGAGAGCAGCCCGTTGCTGGAGTTCAGCGTCCGCAGCTGGCAGGCGCTTATCTTAGAGATTAAATCCGGGAAGCTCGACCTGGGTTAGCACGCCCAACAGCGAGTGGTGGGTCGCTCATGTTCATGAGCGACCCACCACTCGCTGTGAATCCCACTGCTCCGCGCCGCTTCCCTGTTGCAGATCACCGCGAGACGCACCACCGATCCAGTCTCACCGGTGGTCTCGCTGGGAGTCTCGGCCCGACAGTGCTTTTCTTTGTCCATGCTGTACCGGTGCTGGACGCCCTACCTATCCCCAGGGCAGCCCATCCGCGACTGATGATCCGGAATCACCTCTCTGGCGTCGCAGTCCGGCGACAGCGCAACTGAACCAGACCGACATACGTGCTGGACCAGTCGGAGGCTGCGGGCCGATTCGCCCAATGGGAGCAGACGTTACCGCCACTGGCCGTCCTGCATGACGGCCTGCACTCGACGCAGTGCGCCCAGATCTTCGCGTGGGTCGCCTTCGACGACGAGAATGTCGGCGGCCAGGTCCGGGGCGAGCGTTCCGGTAGTGGCGGCGAGTCCCAGTGCGCGGGCGGCGCCGGCGGTGGCGTAGTCGAGAACGATCTCGCGCGGTACTCCTGCCCACTCGTATGCCTCCAGTGCGGAGACGAGGTCGTTGCTCTGGGAGTTGGCGGTCCCTGCGCGGCTTCCGGGAACCTGCGGGACCCCGGCCTCGTAGAGCCAGCTCAGCTTGCCGTAGAACAGCGCGTGAGCGCGGTCAGCGCCCATCTGGGCGACGATGCGCCGCCAGTTCAGACTGGCGGTGATGCACACAGCGATGCCGCGCTCAGCCATCTCCCGGACGCACTTCTCGTCATAGTTGACCTCGTGGGGACCGGTGGTGAAGGTTGCGTGTTCGATCACGTCGACGCCGGCAGAGACGGAGTCCACGATCGCCTGCGTTCCGTGGGCGTGGGCGGTCACCGGGAGGCCCACGTCGTGGGCCGCGGCGACGATGGTCTCGATCTCCTCGTGGCTGAACTGCGACTCGTAGGGGGCAGGAGCATCGTCCGGGCTGAGGTGGCCTCCGGAGGCCATCAGGCTGATGAAGTCGACGCCGGCCTCGGCGCGCTCGGTGACCGCGCTTCGCAGGTCACCGCGGTCGACGGCACCGCCGAAGAAGCTCGCGTCGCCGCCGGGGATGGTGAGGGGAGCACCGGCCGTCAGCAGTCGCGGCAGGCGGCGGGTCGTGGCGTCGGCGTCGCGGAGTCGGGCGACCAGGCCGCGGCTGTCGCCGACGTCGCGCAGTGTGGTGATCCCGGCTCGTTGGGCGGCGGCGGCGCGGGTGTGCATGTCTTCCAGCAGCAGCTCGTCGTCGCGTTCGCGGAATCGGCGGATGATGTCTTGTTGGTCGGCTCCGGCGTCGAGGACCAGGTGCACGTGGCCGTCGACGAGTCCGGGCAGGATCGTTCCGCTGGGGAACCGTCGAACCTCGGCATCGGCGTGCTGAAGAAGTTCGTCGGTGGGCCCGACCGCGGCGATGGCGCCGTCGCGCACGAGCACGCCTCCGTCAACGATGGCCTGCCCAGCGGGGCCTGGCAGAACCCGGTCGGCGGTAAGAAGGGTGTCGGTCATCCTTGGTTCCCTTTCTGCGGGTCGGTGGGTACGTCGAGCTGGCGAGCCACGGCTCGGGACAGCCGGACCAACTGGCGTGCGTCGTTAGTCATCACGGAGGTGAGGGTTTCGGTGTCCTCGGGGCGCTGGTCGGCGACTATCGCCGGGTAGTACTCGCGGCTGAGGGCGGCGAGTTCGGTTGCTAGCCCGGTCTGTGGGGGCGCGCCTGCTAGGCGGGCTAGTCCGTCGGCGCATTCGGTAAGGCGACGGCGTGCCCGGAAGCTCCGCATGTCCGCGGACCCGATGCCGCGCTGCGCTGGAACGTTGAGTACCAGCTCGGGGTACAACGCTTGCACGGCGTGCCACAAGGGTGCTAGTTGCCGGTGGAGCCACCAGGCGCGCATCCACACCACGAGCGCCTGGATTCGGCCCAGCAGGACGGGCAGCAAGATGCCCGCCACTAGGCCGATAGCGCCGAGCGTGTCGGAGGCTGCGACGTAGCCGTGCGTGTCCGGCACGCGGAAACCCAGCAAGGATATCAACGCGGCGGCTGAGTCGATGGCGGTACTGAGCGCGAGGATCAGCGATCCCGCGGCGACGAGGACCAGTCCGATCTTGGTGATCAGGGTGGTGTGGCGCAGCCAGCGGATTGCCCAGATGCCGGTCTCACCGAACACCCAGGTCATGTACAACCGGCCCGTCAAAGCGAAGATCCCGGCTGGCGCGCTGATGTCGGGCGTGTTGTACATCTCCATCGGGTCGCCGATGGCATATGCCCACGCCGTACACGCACAGAACACTGCCGTGGCCACGGCTGCGACGGCGAGGGGACGCCGAAGGCGGCGTCGGATGGCGGCTGGATCCGTATAGCCCTCGATGTAGAGGCGGAACAGGACCAACCCGATGAGGCTAACCACGATCATGATGTTGGTGAACAGCACGATCAGCCGCGGATCGATGCTCTCCCACGGTCCGCCTGGTTTGGCGCCGCGCCGGATGATGCTGGAAACGAGGTTCGCGCCGACGACCAGTACCAACGCCCATGTTCCCGCGGTCACCGAGCGTCGGTACCAGCGGTAGAGCAGCCACGCAGCGAGCAGGGCCGCGATCAGCCCGACCCGCAGGATTCCGCCTGGTTCCATCAGATGTCCCCCAGGGTGAGTCGCAGCCGAGCGTCAGTGGGCGAGACCGGATAGACCGACCTGTCGGTCAGCCAGGACAGCATGATCGTGCCCATCGTCTCGGCCTCCCACTCGGCGATGTCGTCGTACAGGGACGCACCGGCCACCTGCTCCGGGTGAACCGACAGGGCTTCGCTGCTCGAGCCTTCTGCGGAGGCTCGAAGCTCATCGAGCAGGCCGGGCCTGGCTTGCTGGAGTTCGTCGCTGACGGCTGTGGCTCCGGCCGGGCCGGTCCCGAGCACCAGGTGAAGCATCGCCTCGGGCAGCATGTTCAGGTCCTCACGGACGTCAGCGACCGAGGGTTGGATCGTTTTCCTGGGATGCTGGGCGAGGATGTGCGCCAGCTCGTGCAACACGATGACCAGCTGATGGCTGGCAGTGGTGTTGCGCTGGTAAACCACGACTTCGCCGCTGTCGTCGGTGCCGGTGGCGCCGAAGGGCGCGTCCACCGGAAGGTCTGCCGGAACCAACGTGATCGGTCGCCCGTGTGCTCGGGCGACCGCTTGGACGAGCATCCGCAGCGGGACAGGCGGACGGACATCCAGCCGCGCAAGGATCTCGCGGCAGCGTTGGTGCATCGCGTCGTAGTTAGTCATGTCCCCCCAGTCACTATGAGTTGACAGACGACCCCAACAGTAACGCGGCGTAGAGGGCCAGGTAGTCCTGAGCGGAAACGGACCCGCACCGGCAGGGCCCGACCAGCTGCATATTTCGTTGTTGCAGTGCCGCGGTCAATACCAGGACCGCGTCCACGAGCGCGGTGGTCCGCGGGTCTGCAAAGTACTCCAGCGGCACTCGCAAGACCTGTGCCAGGGCACGCTGCTCCAAGTCGGACGCGAACACCGCGCCTGCGGCAACCCCTTCCAACCACTCAGCAGTGGCACCGAGCAGACCGAGTTGCCGCAAGCGAGCGGCGACGTCCTCGGCGCTCTCCGCTTGGTAGCGCAGCACGAAGGACAAGGTCTCCGCGAACGTCCGTGGCATACCGCCCGCCCTCTTCAGTCACTGGCTATCGGCCGCTGTTGTCGTCCCCGCGAGTTCCCTCCTCGCGGGAGGGCATCGTGTCAACCATCTGCAATAGCCACTTTTGGGTGGCGGGATCCAGGGAGGCCGCTCTGGTGGCGATCCCGTGCACCGTGGCGTTGCGCAGCAACGCCAGTTTGTGCAGCTGCTCGTGCATCTGCTGGGTCTTCTCGTCCTCGGTCAACAAGTAACCGGGATCCACGTCGAAGAAGCGGGCGATGGCGCGCAACTGCTGGGCGCCGGGGTTCATGCGCTCCGCGCGCCGGAGGTAGCGCAGGTAGTTCGCCGAGATCGTGGGCCCCTGGTCCTTGGTCTTCATGAGGTGGTCCTCGACCTCGTTGTTGCTGTAGGGGCCCCGGTCCGGCGGATGCACCGCCTCGAACAATTTATTGATCTTCTCGGCAAGCCGCTGCGCGGCCTGCCGCTCGTAGTCGTAGTCCTCACTCATCTCCACCCCCGCCACTGGTGTGCGTTTGATCAGCATGACCTGCGCATACTCGTGTTGACAACGGCCAAACGGACGAGCACTATTCACTAGTGTGCGCCAATGGTAACGCCGGAGACGCACATCAGTTAGCACAAACAGCGCCGAACGTGCGGGCGCCGCAGCCACTCAGAGGAGTTGGCCGTGCTCCGCGAGGAGGGCATGTCGGGGCGGGGCCGTGCGGCCGTCGCCTGGCGTTACGGCCGGCGAGGGCCGGTCGCTTGGGACATGGCTGTAGGGCCAGTCCTCGCCACACTGGGGAGCCGATCCAGCTTCACACGGAGGTGCTGATGAACCATTCCCGCACCGAATTACTGCACTGACCTGAGTGCCCTACAGCCTCGGCCAGTAAGGACAGCGACAAATCCCAAACAGGCAGTCCGCGGCAGAATCGGCAATCCCTCTCCGTCTCGCTCCGCCCGCGGCTTCCCGTGATGTTGCAGCTCATCATCGTGCGCCGTCTCGCGCCTCGGACCAGTGCACGTCCGAGACCGTCGATCAACGCGCTTCATAACTGGCCCCACCGGCGGGGCCGGGAAAGGAGACAAATTCGTGGCCACTTCAGGAACAAACACTTTGGGACGCAAAGGATTCCGCGAGGCCGCGACTTTGCAGCTCTCGCAGACCATCACCGGCCGCCGCAGGCTGCGGCCCGCCTCGCCAGTACCACATAGAACTGATTTCTCAGCACGCAAACCGACCACTGTGGACTTCTACGGCAACTACAACGACTTCCTCGTTCCGCGACACCACCACCCCGGAGACGACAATGGCGCTCATCACGATGCTTTCAGCGAAAGGCTCCCCCGGAGTGACCACCGCGATCGCCGGACTGGCCAGCACCTGGCCGAGCCCGGTGCTGGTTGTCGACGCCGACCCCTCTGGGGGAGATCTGGTGCCGGGTTGGCTCGGTTCCTGGTCAGCAAACGGCTGGATCCAGCCCGATAAGGGTGTCGTCAGCTTCGCACGGGCTACCCGCCAACTCGTCTCGGTACCTTCCGAAGGATTCGCCGGACACGTGCAGCCCGTTCCCGGGATCGGCCATGCCCGGCTCCTCGCCGGGGTCACGAGCCGGGCTCAGGCTGCGGCCATCGGCGACGACGGGTGGCACCGCATCGCCTCCGCCGCCCGAGATCTCACCCGCGACGACGGACCCGACGTGCTCATCGATGCTGGCCGGTGGGTGCCCGGCACACCCTGGCCCTTGATCACTGAAGCCGACCTGGTGCTGCTGACCGTGCGCCCCAGCCTGCGGCACGTTCAAGCCGCGCTGCCCATAGCCCGAACGCTGCACGAAACCGTCCCACCTGACCGCTTGGGGTTAGCGGTGTGCGCCACCGCCCACCGCTCGGCACATTTCGTCGCTCGCGTCCTGGGATCACCGCTGGTCTTGGAGCTCCCCGACGAACCCGACGGGGCACGGGTATTCAGCGAGGGCGCGCGACGCCACCACGACCCAGAGCAATGCCAGCTGCACCAGGCCACACACAAGGCTGCTCGCCGATTCCACACGTGGCTCAGCCCTCACGCACGACACAACTCCCCGGACCGTGGACCGCTTTCCATACTTCGCTCCCAAGGAGGTGCTGCGTGATGATTCGCCCACCCACTGCGCCAACCACGGTCGACAAGCTCACCGGTCTGCCCGACCGCTGGGCATGGGAAACCCACGCCGCCCACCTGCTGAACAATGCGCGGAACACCGGTGACCACGTGGCCCTGCTCCTTGTTGACCTCGATCACTTCAAAGCGATCAACGACACCTGGGGGCACCTCGCCGGCGACGCGGTCCTCGCTGGCGTCGCCCGTGTGCTACGCACTGTCGTTTCCTTTGGGAACGGCGTCATCGGCCGTTACGGCGGCGACGAGTTCCTGGTGATGCTCGCCCATGGCGATATCCAGCGCCCGATTCAGGTTGCGGAAAGCCTCCTCCGGCACATCGCCGATCTCGCAGTCACGGTGACCGCCACCTCCGGAAACCAGGTGCTGCTGACCGACATCTCCGCCTCCATCGGCCTCACCACGACACCACCGGACAAACTCGGGTGCATCGGGCGGTTGGTCTTGGCCGCGGACGCCGCTTTGCTGCATGCCAAGCAGAACGGGCGAAATCAGGTCCGCGCAGGCGACGAAAGGCTCGCCATCGCTCAGCAGTCCGTCCCGCAGGCACAGCTGATCCAGCAGCACTTCCCGGAGAGCCCGGTGCAAGCACTCGACCACAATGCCTGTCTGCAACATCTACGGAACTTCTTCCACATGGTCGCATGTTTTTGCCGGTGTTTTCTGGACCCGTTGGTCCGGGTTGTTCAGGCTCCGGTGCCGGGTGTGTCCGGCGGGCTGGGCCGCCGGGGGCTGACGGTGTCCGGCGAGTTTTGGCCCCGCCCCTGGATGGGTGAAACTTCGCGGGTGCCGAGTGGTGTGCGCTCCGGTGAACGGGGTGGAGAGCTAGCGTTCTGCTCGCCGGGTGTTCATGGCTCCGCCTCCGACAAGGCTGGATCCGTGAGCAGTCGGCCCTTTTTCGTTTAGGGCCTTGGCTGAGCGGCGGCGGTGAGGGCCAGCTGGTCGAGGAACGCGGGCAGCCCGGCGATGGCGTGATCTCCGCGGGCGATGAGGAACACGCGCAGCTCGTGGTGCACCGCGGGGCTGGCGGTGCCGAGGAAGTCCGCGCAGACGCCGAGGAGCTCGAGCAGGTGCGACCGGCTCGGCCCCTCGGCCGGGTCAGCGACGGACAGGTCGTCGGGTGGTTCGTCGCCGATCCAGAGTTGCGGCATCAGCGGGTCAGCCGCGCGGGCGTTGCTGGGTGGCGCGCAGCCGGTAGGACTCGGCGCCGGTCTCGATGATGTTGCCGTTGAAGGTGAGCCGATCGACGATCGCGGAGCAGAGCCGTTTGTCGGTGAAGGTCTGGTCCCATTCGGAGAACGGGGCGTTGGAGGCGATGGCGATCGCGCTGCGTTCCTCTCGGTCGGTGAAGACCTGGAACAGCAGCTTCGCGCCGGCCTTGTCCAGGTCGAGGTAGCCGAATTCGTCCAAGCAGAGCAGGTCGACCTTGCTGTAGCGGTTGAGCACGCGGGTCAGCTGCCGGTCGTCGGCGGCCTCGGCGAGCTCGTTGACCAGGTTCGCTGTCGTGGTGTAGCGGACTTTCAGCCCGGATTCGGCGATCGCGGTGCCGATGCCGATCAGCAGATGCGACTTGCCGGTGCCGGACTGGCCGATCAGGCAGAGCGGCTGCCCGGCGTTGACCCAGCCTGGGGTGGTGAGGGTGTTGATGACCTCGGGAACGACGTTCGGGTTGGCGGCGAAGTCGAAGTCGTCGAGCCGCTTCGAGCGGGGGAAGTTCGCCTCGCGGACGCGGCGGATCTTGCGGCGTTCGTCGCGGTGCTCGCATTCGGCGTCGAGCAGGGTGAGCAGGAACGCCTTGTAGGACGCCTGTTCCCGCAATGCCGCGGCGGCGAGTTCCTCGAACCGGGAGCCGATGGTGGGCAACCGCAGCGTGCGGCAGGCCTGGTCGATCAGGGCGTCCATGCTGTCGACGCCGGGCGCGACGGCCGGAACGGTCGCCGCGGTGGCAGAGGTGGTGGGCGCGGGCAGGGTGGCGGTCATGCGGAGGTGCCTTTCGTGCGGCGAAGCAGCTGGTCGTAGATCGCCACCGAGGGCAGCGGGGTCGAGGTCGCGGGCAGTTCCCGGCGCGAACGCAGGGAGATCACCGGTGCAGCGGTGCTCACCGGCGTGGGTGGGGCGTGCTCGCGGGGATCAGGGGTGTCGTCGATGATCTTCGGGATCACCGTGGTGTCGATGCCGAGGTCGGACAGGTCGGCATCGTCGAGCAGCGGCTGGTCGCGGGCGGTGCTGGCGGCGGCCTTGCGGGCTTCGATCGCGACCAGCTCCGGGCTGGTCGACCCGGCGTCCAGCGCGGTGGTGATGCCGGTGATCACCGCCTCGGCGGGCAGGCGGCGGTGCAGCAGCAGGACCTCGATCAGCGCACGGGTCCCGTCGCCGTTGCCGTGCGCGGCGCGAGCGGCCGACCAGAACGCCTCGTGCGCCGAGGTGAAGGTGCCCTCGGCGCGGGCGGTGGCCAGCGCGGTGGACCCCGCCAGCGCGCCGGGCTTGCCGAGCAGGATCTCCAGGTAGTGATCCAGCTCGTCATGCGACTCGCCGCGGCGGGTGAGCCGGACGTGCCGGGCGATGATCGTGGTGCGGTCGAACACCAGCACCTCGTTGGCGCGCAACGAGACTCGCACTTTCCGGCCGATGAACCGCGCCGGCACCGAGTACTGCGACTGCCGCACGGTGATCCGCGAATCCCGGCCGACCTTCGGGGTCAGCGTGCTGCCGGTGTCGAACTCCTCGAACGGGACCGGCGCGAGCAGCTCGGCCTCGTGGGCGAAGTTGAACCCGATGCTGACCCGTTGTCCGTGCAGGATCCGCTCGTCCTCGGCCAGGTCGATCGCGGCGATCTTCTCATTCAGCTCGGTCAGGCTGGCGACCTCCGGGACCGGGACCAGATGCGTGCGGCGGAACCGGCCGCCTTCCTGCTCGACGCCGCCTTTTTCGTGCGCGCCGTCTTTGCCCGGGATGCAGTAGAAGGCATCGAAACCGAAGTGTGAACGGAATTTGACCCAGTTCTGGGACTCGACGCGAGAGCGGCCGAAGCAGACCCGCTGGACCGCGGGTCGCAGGTTGTCGTAGCGGATGTGGCGGGTCGGGATCCCGCCCAGCGCCCGGAACGCCTCGACGTGGCCTTCCATGAACGCCTCCTGCCCTTCGGACAGGAACACGCGGTGCACCGCGCGACCGCTGAAACTGAGCCGCAGCGTGAACAGGTGACACTTCAGCACCGTGCCCGCGACGCGGACCCACACGTCGGCGAAGTCGACCTCGGCTTCCTCGCCGGGCTGATGCTGCTGGGGCACCATGCCCTGCAGGTGCCGCTGTTCCTCGCGCAGCTCGGCCACCAGCTCCGGCCGCCGCCGGGCGACGTACTCGTAGACCACGGTCCGGCCCGCTGCGGTGAACCCATGCTCTGTGATCAGCCGCTGGTAGATCCGCGCGGTCGTGTGCTTCTGCTTGCGCGGCGCCGACAGATCCGCGCGCAGCATCTCGTCGATCAACCCATAAGCCGGCTCCAGCACCGAGCGGCGCGGCGGCGGCTTCTTCCGTTCCTTGGGCACCGCAGACTCCAGCGCTTCCCGCACCGTCCGGCGGTGCACCCCATACCGCTCGGCCAACGCCCGGACCGACAGGTCCGGCTCCAACCGCCGATCACGGCGTATGCGTGCGAACAACTCAACGCGCGACAACGACAACTCCGGCCTCCGACACGACCGCTTGGATTCAAGGCGCACATCGTTGCCCGTACCAACGGGGGAAGACCGGTCCTTCACACCATCGTGGGCGTGTCCACATCGGACACGGTGGGGCCAAAACCCACCGGACGAACTCAGCCGGGGCCAGAACTCACCGGACAACCGGGGCCGGAACTACCCGGCATAAACAGTCGCAAGTGGACACTGGAACATAGATGTGCTGCTGGCACTGTCGACCGGCCCTCGCCGCTACACCGAACTACTTGAGACCATCCGTACCTCTTCTGCAGTCGACGCCTGGACAGGACGAAAACGTCACATCCACGACAGCATCCTGCATCGCACCCTGCGACGCCTCGAACGCGACGGGCTCATACACCGCACCGAAGAATCCGGCGTCTGGCCCCGCTCCGTCTCCTACGAACTCACACCAGCCGCCCACAAACTCCTCCAAGCAGCCATGCCCGGCGTGCTGTGGAGCCACCAACACCAAGAACTCATCACACAAGCACAGCAGCGCGCCCTGACACGCGCCGGATAGGCCGCCGGGACGAAGGGGGCGGACAACAGGTCCAGCAGCCGACTCGAGCAGCCCGCCCCCGAACGAGTCGGCTGCCCCGAGGCTGTGGGAGGTCGATCCCGCCCCAGGTCGGCCTCCCACAGCCGCCTTCTCGTAAACGGCATCTGCCACCGGGGACTGCGTCCCGCAGCCGACCCGTCGTCACCGCCCGCGAATGGGGCGGCTGCCCACCGGCCGCGGGGAGGTCGAGTGCCCCACCTCCCCTCGACCTCCCCCTGGTGACTAGCAGTGGCTATTTCCGGGTGTGCCAGGGACGGTCGCGATGTTGCATGCGCTCGAGGAGCCCCTCGTAGTAGCTGTCCTCGCGGGTGGCCCCGTAGCCGTGCTGGGAAACGACGCGGTTGGACAACAACGCCCACCCTGCGCTTGCTGCCTGACGGACACCCTCGTCATCCCCGTGGCCTTGGGCGACATCGGAGAGCAGGGCGAGGAGCGCCTCCGTCTCGTCGCCGCTGAGAAGCGCGTCCGAGTCCAACGGTCTCTTGCTTGCCATGTCCTCTCCCTTCCTGCCACATCCCACGACAGCCTCATCGTCACCGCTGATCGGGTCGGCTCGCTCACCGGTGAGCCGATGCAAGCTCGACAGATGATCAATCGAACGGGATCAGCAGCGCAGTGAAGGCCCCCGCGATCAGGGCCGGGCCGAATGGGATAGGGGTGTGTCGAGACGCTCGCCGCAGCGCGATCAGGACTGCACCGACGAGGGCGCCGTAGAACAGGCCGAGGATGGCTCCTGCGGCCAGGATTGTCCATCCCCGCCAGGCCAGCGCCAGTCCCAGCAGTCCTGCGAGCAGCACGTCGGCCGCGCCCATCGAACCAGTGGCAACCAACGCAATGACCAGGTAGAAGACGAACAGACTGGCCATACCCAGCAGCGAGCGCACCATAGCCGCTGCGTCGTGGTCGATCACCGCCGCAAGCGCGAACAGCAACGCCAACGCGGGGTAAGCGGGCAACAGCAGCTTGGTCGGCATGCGCTGTTCCACGAGATCGATGGCGGCCAGCGGCACGCACACGGCGGCCAAGGCGCTGTAGGCGAGCAGTTCGACGTGAAGGCCCAGGCGCCAGGCGAGTAGTCCAAAAAGGACAGCCATCGCGGGCACGAAGACCGTGGTCGCAACCAGCGGATGCCCCTCTACTCGGACTGCGAGCAGTCGACGGATTGGCCCGCTCATCACAGCACCAACGGCACCGCCGAGCAGACTCCACGCTGCGATCACCCACCACTCATTCACGGTTGCGACCCCGTCGCGCATCTAACTGTCGCCGTACGGGAAAACTACAGGGGGTATCGATCACGGCACCTCCCGCGGTGATGATGCGGCCGTTGGAGTGCCCTCCAGTCTTACCTGCCAGTGTCTTTTGCCCCGCAATCACTAGCCCATTCGGGTGATCTTTGCCCAAATAGCCCATACGCACCTCAAGAGGCGTTCATGCGCACCTTGAAGTCGGCAATGGGGAACGGTGTAGACCTGAAACCCAGATCGCCTACCAGCGAAAATGATCTCCTCTCCTGATCTGGGGGTGAAGTCGTGATCAAGGGCAAAGTCCCTACGCCCGTCGGCGTCCAAGCAGTCGGGGCAGCGACAGCGGCGTTCTTCGTTCTGGCTCTGACAGGCTGCAGTTCGGGCGGTTCTTCGGGCCCGGATTCGCCAACGCTCGACTCGCCAGCGCCAACCATCGAAGCGCCACCATCGTCGACCTCACCAGCCGATGCAGCGCGAGAACAAGCAGTCGCTGCCTATCTGGGAATGTGGCGAAATTTCGCCAATGCCGCCACCACGTCGGATTGGCAGTCTCCCCAGCTGGCGCAGAACGCGACCGGAAACGCACTCTCCACGCTCTCTCGCGGGCTGTACGCCGACCACTACAACGGGCTTGTGTCTCGCGGACAGCCTGTTCTCAATCCTCAAGTGTCCTCAACGGACCCTGCGAGCGCGCCAACCAAGGTCGTGATCTCGGACTGCGGCGACTCCACGAACTGGACGAGAGTCCGCGCCGACAACGGGCAACCGGCCAACGACGGCCCCAGCGGCAGACGACAGATCAACGCGATCGTGAAAAAGGCCGTGGACGGCTCGTGGAAGGTGACGGAATTCGGCGTTTTGGCGGTCGGGACATGTTAAGGCGATTGATCACCACTGCCGGAGGCGTTGTCCTTCTCGCCTTCGCGAGCACCGTGCCGGCCGTCGCAGATCCTTGGGGCAGCGTGGATTGCAGCCAAAACCCCAACCCCACATGCGACCTGGGCGCGGGCCAAGGCGGAACCAACCCTGGCGGCGGCAACCCGGGCCGCCCACAGGATAGTGGCCAGCACTCCGGCGGTGATGGTTCGGCTGAGGGCGGCGAGGACGGCGGCGGCGATGCCATCGTCGGCGGCGATAACCCTGGGTCCCATTGCTCGTACGTTCGTAGTGATTACCGGCCTCCGGTCGACGGGGTGGCCACGGTCGCCTACCGGCCGCCGCAGGAGTCGGGCGCGATCACGGTTCAGCCTGCGGTGTTCCTGCGCAAGCCTGCTCGGCCGACGGTGTTGACGCAGGCTCCGGCGCCGTCGGGTGCGTGGTACGTCTATCGATGCGACAAACCGGGTTTCGCGGACGCCTTGTACCGGCCGCCGGTGTGGATCCCCGATGGGCAGCCCGGCGCGCCCTTGCCATCACCGGCGGAGTTGGCGGAGCAGGCTCGCAATCAGCTCCGACTGCCGTCGCCGCGGATCGAGGCCAATCCGGCGGGGGATCAGCTGGTGCACCTGCCGACCTGGTTGTGGCTGAATCAGGCCAGTTGGGGTCAGCGGTCGGCGACCGCGTCGGTTCCCGGGGTCTCGGTGACAGCGGTCGCGACGCCGACGTCGGTGTCGTGGTCGATGGGCGACGGCCGGACGGTGACCTGCACAGGCCCGGGAACCCCGTTCTCTACGGGCAGCGACCCGAAAGCAGCCTCCCCGGATTGCGGCCACATCTACCGCACTTCGTCAGCAGGCCAGCCAAATCAGGCGTTCCCGGTGATCGCCACGGTGCACTGGACGATCACCTGGTCCGGCGCCGGTCAGTCCGGTGTCTTCCCGGACATGACCACCAGCTCGACAGCGGCGTTCCGGGTCGCCGAGTCCCAGGCACTGGGCACCGGCGGCTGAACCACGGGTATTCGCCTCGGACTCGGAGCCGAGGTCGAACCCACAACACACACGCAGTCAGTCTTGTCCGCTCGTTGATCAACTCCAGCGACGCGGCGTAGGACCCCTATGTCTGGAGGCACCCGGTGAACCCATCCAGCACCACCTCACCTGACACCGAGCGCCCTGTGACGCCACCGCCGAGCGGATCATGGGTGACCAACCGGAAGACGCCGGGTACTGGTTCGCGGCTGCGGGGCGGTGGCCGACGGCGCAGCATTCCGCACCTGCTGCTCGGGGCGCTGTTGGTGCTGGCCTGCGCGGCGGGGGTGGTGATGTGGTCGCTGAACGTCGGTGACCGTCGCCCCGTGCTGGCGCTGGCCCGCCCCGTGGCGGTCGGTCATGTCCTGTCACCCCAGGATGTGCGTGAGGTGAGCATCGCCACCGATCCCGGTGTGGCCACGATGCCTGCTGCACAAGCGTCCACTGTGGTCGGTCAGACGATGGCGACCAGCCTGCCCGCCGGGTCGCTGCTGACCCCCGACGTTCTCGGGGCAGGGCGGGTTCCCGGCCCGGGGCAAGCCCTCGCGTCGCTGGCGTTGAAGGCGGGCCAGTTCCCGCCCGAACTGGCACCCGGGGCGCGGGTGGCGGTGGTGTTCGTGCCCGGCTCGACCACGGGCTCGGCCAGCACGCCCCCGTCGGCGCAGGACGCTTCCTCGGGGTGGCCGGCCACCGTCACCAGCGTGGCCGCACGAGCAAATGAGCAGACCACGGTCGTGTCGGTGCAACTTGGTGAGGCCGCCGCCCGCCAGGTCGCCGCGGTGCCGGCGGGGCAGCTGTCCGTAGTGATGCTCTCCGGGGGAGGTGGACGGTGATGTTGGTGGCCGTCTGCAGTCTCAAGGGATCCCCTGGGGTGACGACTTTCTCGGTCGCGCTGGCGGCGCGCTGGCCCGGCGAAGCGCGGTGTGTGCTCATCGAGTGCGACCCTTCTGGCGGGGACATCGCGACCCGGTTCTCGCTGGCCTCCTCGCCCGGGGTGGTGAGCCTGGCCGCGGCGGCACGACGCAGCACCGAGGCGGGGTTGCTGTGGCAGCACACGCAGCCGTTGCCGGGCGGGTTGCCGGTGGTGGCCGCTCCGCCGGGCGCGGACCATGCGCGAGCCGCATTAGCGGCACTGGCCCCTGGACGCGCCGACGAGGGCGTGCTGCAGCTCGCGGCAGGAGCACCGGACACGGTGGTGATTGCCGACTGCGGGCGGGTCGATCCCGGATCTGTGGTACTGCCGATCGTGCGGTCGGCGGACGTGCTGCTGGTGTTGAGCAGAGCGCACGCCGACGACTTGGCGCACGTGGCCACCCGCCTGAACACGGTGAGCCGATGGTCGGCTCGCCCGGGGCTGTTGCTGGTCGGCGAGGGCTACTCGACCGCTGAGGTCTCCCGTGAGCTGGGTGTGCCGGCAATGGGCCGGATTCCCGAGGACCGTCGCGGTGCGGCGGTGCTGTGCGGTCGACCCGGCGGTCGACGCGGCCCGTCGCGGTCCGCGTTGGGCCGCACCGCACGCGGCGTGGCGCGGGCCGTGCTGGCGCACCGGCCCGCTGCACCCTCCGGCGACGCGGCGAGTCCTCCCGTGCCGGTGCTGCGTGCGGTCTCCGGGGAGGCCACCCAGCCTGCGACGCCGAACGGGCACCGGGCCGGGTCACCGAGCACACCGCCGACGAACGCGCCGTCCTCGGAGGACACATCGCGAACTGGAGGCATGCCATGACTTTTCCGAACAACGGCTCCCCGCAACCGATCCCGCTGCCGCAGCCCGGTGGACAGCCCATCACGCCGTCCGAGCCAGGGCAGGAATCGCCCTGGCAACACCGCAGTCCGTCTGCCTCCGCCTTACAGCCATCCAGCGAAACGTCGTCCGAGGCGACGGCGGCGCTAGCCCGGCTGCGACAACATCTCCGCGACGCGCTGGCCACCGAACTACCCAATGCCGCGGATGCCCAGCAGCGACGCACCGGCACAGCGGTGACCCGCGAGGGACGCCGCGAGCTGGCGCGAGCCATCCTCGACGAGGCGGTGCGCTCCCACAGCGAAACCGAGCTGATGGCCAACCGCATGCTCGTCACCAAAGACATCGAGCAACAAGCGATCACCGAAGTCATCAACGAAGTGTTCGGCATGGCGGGTCTGCAACCGTTGTTGGACGACCCGACGGTGGAGACCATCAACGCCAACCGGTTCGACCGGGTCTTCGTCCAGTACAACGACGGACGCCGCACGCAGGTCGCACCGATCGCCGCCTCGAATGAGGAATTGACCGATCTGGTGCGGATGCTCGCTGCCCGGGCGTCGTCGGAAGAACGGCGGTTCGACCGGGGTTCCCCGGCGGTGAACCTGCAACTTCCCGGCGGGGAGCGGTTGTTCGCGGTGATGGGGTTGACCTCGGGTGGGGTGACGTCGCTGTCGATCCGCCGGCACGCCTACCTCACCGTGACCCTGGCCCAGCTGCGCGCCCAGGGCACCATCGACCCCGGCTTGGAGCCGTTCCTGCGCGCATTGGTGCGGGCACGCAAGAACATTCTCATCACCGGCGGTACCGGCATCGGCAAGACCACCATGCTGCGAGCGTTGGCCTCGGAGATGGACCCGATGGAACGCCTGGTGACCATCGAGGACGCCTTCGAGCTCGGCCTGGAGATCGACCCGGAACTGCACGCGGACGTCACCGCCTTCCAGGCCCGCGAGGCCAACGTCGAAGGCGAGGGCGCGATCTCCCAGGCCGAACTCGTCCGCTGGGGCCTGCGCATGAGTCCGGACCGGGTCATTGTCGGCGAGATCCGCGGACCCGAAGTGATCCCGATGTGCAACGCCATGTCCCAAGGCAACGATGGATCGATGGCCACCCTGCATGCCTCGTCATCGCGGATCGCGTTCACCCGCCTGGCCTCCTACGCCGCCCAAGGCCCCGAACGTCTTCCGGTGGAAGCCACGAACCTGTTGGTCGCTTCCGCCGTGCATTTCGTGGTGCACCTGGCCAAAGCCACCGACCGCACCACCCGGGTGGTCTCCTCGGTCCGCGAAGTCGTCGGTGCCGACGGAGCGCAGGTCATCTCCAACGAGGTCTACAGGCCCGGCCCCGACCGCCGCGCGCTGCCGGTGCCTGGGGCGCTGCGCACCGACACCCTTGACGACCTCATCGACGCCGGCTTCGACCCGGACCTGCTCGAAGCCCCCGAGGGCTGGTGGCCGCGATGACACCGGCGATCAATACCACCACGGTGGTGGCCGCCGTGCTCGGACTTGGGATCGGCGTGGGCCTGCTGCTGGTGATCAGCGGCTGGCGCGGCGTGCCTGCGCACCGGCCCCGAAGGTTCGCGCGCTGGCACCGCGGCAACCGCAACCAGCAACGGCTTCTGCTGCGCGTGACCGGCGTCCTGACGGTCGGCCTGCTCGCGGGGGTCGTGACCGGATGGGTCGTCGGTGCGCTGTTGGCCGGGTTGGCGTGCTGGGCCTTGCCGCGCGTGCTCGGGCGAGATCCGGAGCACGCCCGGCGCATCGCCCGGATCGAGGCCATCGCCACGTGGACGGAAATGCTGCGCGACACCCTCGCCTCCGCAGCCGGCTTGGAACAAGCGATTCTCGCCACCGCACCCCTGTCACCCACGGCGATCCGGCCTGAGATCACCGAACTCGCCGCACGGTTGGAAAACGGCGAACGCCTGGCGCCGTCCCTGCGCGTGCTGGCCGACCAACTGGCCGATCCCACCGGGGACTTGGTGATCGCCTCGCTGGTGCTGGCCTCCGAACAACGAGCCCGCCAGCTCGGCGAACTCCTCGGATCACTGGCCAAGGCAGCGCGGGACCAGGCATCGATGCGGATGCGGGTGGAGGCCGGTCGCGCTCGCACCCGCACCTCCGTGCGGGTCATCGTCGGCACCACCTGCGCGTTCGCCGTCGGGATCGTGCTGCTCAACCGCTCCTACCTGGCCGCCTACGACTCACCCACCGGGCAGCTGATGCTGCTGGCCGTCGGCGGGCTATTCGCGTTGGGCTTCGCCTGGCTGGCCCGCATCGCCACGGTGTCCGAGCCAACGCGGTTCTTGGCAGCAGCAGCGCCTGGCATTGCTGGAGGCCAAGGGGAGGACGTCTCGGGAAGGCAGGTGTCGCCGTGATCACCGTGCTGCTGCTTGGAATGGGGCTCGGTGTCGGGTTGTGGTCGCTGAGCGTGTGGCTGTTCCCGCCCCGTCCCGCATTGGGTGAGGTGCTGGCCCGAGCGACCAGACCGGTGGCGCCTCCGCCTATCCTGGCGACCGACGCCGAAGGCTGGGCGGCGCGGCTGGGCCGCCCGTTCGTTAGCCCTTTGCGAGCACTCGGGTTGCCCAGTGCTCGGCTTCGCCGGGACCTGGCGGTGTTCGGCCGTCCGATCTCCACCCATCTGGCGGAAAAGGCCACGGTGGCGCTGATCGGGCTGCTTCTACCCGTGGCCGTGCAACTGGTGTTGGCCCTCGGCGGGGTCTGGCTGGGGCTGGAGGTACCGGTAATCGCCGGGCTCGTGCTGGCCGGACTCGGATTCCTCCTCCCCGATCTGCGCTCCCGCTCCGAAGCGGCGAAGCTGCGTACCGGATTCCGGCATGCGCTCTCGGCCTACCTCGATCTGGTGTGGATCACCCTGGCCGGCGGCGCCGGCGTGGACAGCGCACTCGGCGACTCCGTCGCCGTCGGCCGCGGCTGGGCCTTCGCACAGATCCGCCGCGCGTTGTCCACCGCGCGGCTCACACGCACCACGCCCTGGGCCACCCTGCGGCAACTCGGCGACGAACTCGACGTCACCGAACTATCCGAACTCGCCGCCTCCGTCTCGCTGGCCGGCACCGAAGGCGCCAAGGTCCGCGCGTCGTTGGCGGCAAAGGCCGCAGCACTGCGAACCCACCAGATCACCGACGCCGAAGCCGAAGCCCAGGCAGCCACCGAACGCATGTCCCTACCGGTGGTGGCCTTGTTCCTCGGGTTCCTCGTATTCATCGGATATCCGGCACTGACACAGGTCCTCAATGGACTGTGATCCGCCCTGCGCAGGAGAAGAGGCAAGAAGATGATGTGGACCTACCTGACCCTGCTGTTCGGCACGGTGCGCGCCAGGATCGACGAGCTGCGCCGCCACCCCGACGCGGGCTACACCACCGAAACGGTCGTCGTCACGGCGGTGCTGATCGCGGCTGCTCTGGTGGTAGTCGGGATTGTGGTGGCCAAGGCCGTGTCCAAGGCCAACGAGATCAACCTCGGAATGTGACATGAGCCCCCGGCTCACGACGCGACCGAACCTGTAGGGAGGCAACGAAGATGCCCTCTGAGCACCTTACTTGTCCTTCCCGTGTCCGAGACGCTGGCTACTTGTCCTTCCACGAACGGACATCGGTTGCCGATTCTGCTGGTGACACGGCGATATCGCACAGACCGCAAGCACAGCGTCTGCCCTGTCAGCGGACGGCAGAGGGCAGCCACGGTCAAGGAAAAGGACAACTGCAATGCTCCGCCACGGACAAGCACGCCGAAAGTTCACACCGTTTCCGCAGGAACCGATGGACAGGACGCCGTCCCGAGCGGACAACTCCACGGAATCCCTACAGAACCGCTACCGATCACGGCCAGCCATCTGGCACGCGGCCAGGCTGCCACAGCTGCGCAAGGTGCTGGGCGGGGATCGGGGATCGGTCAGCGCCGAGCTCGTGATCGCTACCCCTTTGTTACTGCTCATGCTGCTGGCGATCGTACAGTTCGCGCTGTGGTCGCACGCCACCCACATCGCCCAAGCCGCCGCCTCGCAGGGATTGGCTGCCGCACGGGTACAAACCGGCACGGCGGCCGACGGCAGCGCGGAGGCCCAGCAGGTGCTCGATCAGCTTGGCCGTGGCCCGCTGACCAACACCCACATCGCGGCCACGCGTGGTGCCGATGCCGCCTCGATCCGCGTGACCGGTGAAGCCTCCGCGGTGATCCCATTGCTCGCTTTGCCAGTCCACGCCGAAGCCGCAGGGCCCGTGGAGAGGTTCGTACCCAACGTTGACGGGTTCGCGAATTCTGAAGCGGTCTCTTCTGGCGGGAATCCGAGTGCTGGAGGAACCGGATGACGGTATCAGTGCGTTCCGGTTCGACTCGGACGGTTGGCGTCGCCTCAGCTTGCGCGGTGTGCGGTGACCAACTGCGTCAAGTATCGCTTGGTGATCTGTCCGCCGTAGTTGGTGTCGATCAGGTTCGCGATGCAGCTCAGCAGGCGTTGTTGGCGGTCTGGGTGCAGGGCGCGGTGTCCCGAGTAGGTCAGCAACAGGTCGATGTATTCCTGGGTGCTGTAGGTCTGTTCCCACTCGTAGCGACGGAACTCGACGGGACCAAAGCGGTTCGATTGATCGATCTCGGTGGAATCGGTGGGCACAGCATCAGTTGCTGGCAGGCGCAAGCCTGGTGGTGTGTTGGGGTCGAAGCGCTCGTAACAGCTCTGGACTTCGGCGAAGAATGCCTCGGTGCCACCGGCGATGTGGTGGGTCGAGATCAGTGCCAAGGTGCCGTCAGGGTGGAGGGCGTCGGCGGCCTTGTTCATCCGGATGTCGGGGTCGATCCAGTGGAAGGCCGTCGCCGAGAGCACGACGTCGAACTTCGTAGCGGGCAACGGCCACTCCTCGAAAGCCGACACCACCACCTGTGCTGCGGGAAATCCGGAGAGATGCCGCCGTGCGATGTCAGTCATGTCAGCGCTGAGTTCGACCGCGACAACCGCGCATCCAAGCCGGGCCAACGGAAGCGTTGCTTGGCCGGTGCCGCAGCCAATTTCCAGCGCGCGAGATCGAGAGTGAATGGGGGCGAGGCTTACGAGATCGTCGAACAGCTCGGACGGATAGCCAGGCCGGCAACGATCGTATCGGTCGGCGTCTTCGCCGAAGGTCGTTCGCAGCAGTTCCCGGTCCAGCTCCGTCACGATCCCAGGCTACTGCCGGGCGCCGGTGAGCCCAGTGGTGTACCGGCTGGCGCCGACGGCGGCCAGCAGGTACTGGTCGACCCACTCTTGCTCGAAGTCCTCCAACTCCTACGGCGTCCGCAGCCGCCGCCCGCTACCCAGCGACCGCACCACCGCGACCGACATGAGCACCTCACTTCGCCAGGCACGACCATCCGTCGCGTAGATCGACGATCTATCAGGAATCTCGAACGAACGTCAACTTTCCATCGCGATCGTACGAACCCACGGCTACCGGCAAGAAGCGATGACCAGGGCTTCGTCAGACCAAGGGAACTCGTGAGTGTTCTGACAGATCTCGCCGCGAGCGGGAGGTGAACCGGCCATGACAGCCCCGACACCGTCGAGGAACCGCCGAATACGCGCCTACGACGCCCCAGCGCGCCGCGACCGGCGCGGCGATCGACAGGGTAACTGGGGCGCGTGGTGGCGGGACGATCACGGCTCCGTGGCCGCCGAAGTCACCCTCCTCACGCCATTTTTGGTCATGCTCCTGGTGTTCGTCGCGGTCGTGATCCATCGCGGTGTCGATGCGCGGCTGCGGCTGGACGACGCCGCGCACCAGGCCGCCCGCGCGGCCAGTATCGAACGCTCCGCACCCGCCGCCATCACCGCCGCGCAGGCCACCGCCAGCAGCGCCCTGTCGACCGCGGGCGTGGTGTGCGAGTCGCTGGGAGTGGACACCGACACCTCCGGCATGGTGGCCGGCGGTGCGGTCACGGTGACCGTGACATGCGCGGTCGACTTCAGCGATGCCCTGATCCTCGCCGTGCCCGGGCAGAAAGAGTTGTCCGCCACCGCAAGCGAACCCGTGGACGTCTGGCGTTCAATCCTGACCAACGGCGGTGGGAGCAGTTCATGACCGGACACGCACCGCCCTCCTGCACCGGCAGGGTGGGCTCGTGGCTGCGAGGGCGGCGACAGTGGTGGGGCACCGAGGAGGGCCGGGTCTCGGCGTTCGTCGTAACCCTGGTGGTCGCGATCGTCGCCATGGCCGGGCTGACCTTGGACGGCGGCCTGGCCCTGGCGGCGAAAGTCCGCGCAGGTGGCCACGCCGAAGCCGCCGCACGCGCCGGCGCCCAAGCCCTCGACCTCAACGCCTACCGCGCCAGCGGCACGATGCGGCTGGTGCCGGACCAGGCCGTCGCCGAGGCCCAAAGCTACCTCGCTCGGGTGGGCGCGACCGGCACGGTGTCGGTGTCCGGCGACACCGTGACCGTCGCCGTCACCAGCACTCAGCGCACCCAACTTCTGGGCCTGGTGGGGATTTCGTCGCTGCCGGTGCACGGCAGCGGCAGCGCGCACCCACAGCGCGGGGTGGTGGGCATTTCCCGTGGGTTCGCCAATTCTGAAGTGGACGGTGGCGGGAACTCACGTGAGGCTGGTGCTGGATGAGGCTAGTCGGATGCTTCGGTTCAGAAACCGGCGGCCCCGTCTGGGAGTCCGGCCGACTGAGCATGTTCCTGGACGTCGGCAAAGGGGTGGCTTGCGGCGAATTCGTCGATAGTCAGTCCCATTACCACGAGGTCGTGGTGGTGTCCTGCGAAGTATTCGTGGTCACGCAGCCGCCCTTCGGTCTGGAAGCCGATCTTTCGGTGCAGCGCGATCGATGCTTCGTTGAAGGCGTAGATGCTGACTTCGCACTTGTGGTAACGACGTTCGCCGAACATGTAGGTCAGCAGCAGGCGGATGGCGTCGGTGGCGTAGCCAAGCCGGTGGTGGTCGTGGCCAATGCTGATTCCGTAGCTGAAGCGGCCTGCGCGCTGATCGATGTTTCCTGTGGAGAGTGTGCCGACGAGGGTCTGGTCGGCACGCGTTTCGATGGCGAGCAGGAGCTCGTCGCCCGCACTCTGCTTGGCGGCCTGGGTTGCTGCCCATTCGCGGTAGCCGGCGGCCGAGCGGGGTGGGTGGATCATGTCGCCGTTGCGCATGTCCGTCGAGTGCTCGTCGAAGCGTTGGAAGGCTTGCCAGTCCTCGGGCTCGATGCCGCGCAGGCGGACCTTGCTACCAGTCCAGATCGAGGTCATGGGTGCGATCAAACCAGTGAGGTTTCGCGGTGGCGAGGGAATTGTTGCTGTTCAGGCTGGTCCTGTGGGGTCGGTGCGGCTGGCCGCCTGGCTGTTGGTGCTGTTGATGGCAGGGTGGTCGAGCACTGTGGTGTAGCGCTCGGCGCCGCCGACGGACAGGCCGAACAGGTCGCAGAGGCGGCGGATGTCGCCGCCGGTGGCGTGGACTTCGTGGAGGATGCGGTCCTCGCGCAGGGCTTGGGTGGAAAGGCCCAGCCGGTGGGCCAGCCATTCGATCTGGACGGGGCCGAGGTGGTTGGCGCTGCGGTAGTGGATGAACAGGTGTGGGTTGGCCGTGGCCGGCCAGCGGGCGGCGCGGTAGTCGAGGTAAGCCCGCAGCCGCTCATGCACCGGTCGGGCGAGCGGGATGCTGCGGTCGCCCAGGTGCAGGCGGGCGTCGTAGATGTCGGTGAGCTGCAGGTTGCGCAGCTGCCCGGGGGACAAGGCGTGGAAGGCGACCAGCGCGGCGATGGCAGCGCGGGTGTGGTCGTCGCTGCCCAACGCCTCGCGGATTCGCTTCACCGGGGTGGGCAGCGGGACGCGGCCGGTGAGCCTGCCGACCGGAATGCGTGCGGTCGGGTTGAGGAACACGCGCTTGTGGGCTTTAAGCAGCCGGAAGATGGACCGCAGTCCCGAGAGCATGGTGTGCCGGGCCGTTCCGGAGGCGGGCAGTACGGCGAGTACCTCGTCGCGGGTGATCTCCCGCAGATGCTCGTGCCCGGCCGCGGCCCACGTGTGCAGGGCGGGCAGCGCCCGCCGCAGTTGCGCTTGGACCGTTCTCGGGGCGCGGGGTTTGCTGCGTGGCGGGCTGGTGCGGCCGTGACGCATCACCTCGAACCACAACTGCAGGTCAATCACCATCGCGGCGGGCAGGTCGGCGGTCTTGGCGGCGAACCACAGGTCGATGGTGGGGACCCGGTCGTCACGGAGGAACCCGGCGACGGCCAGGACGTCGAGGATCGGGCGCACGGGAACTTCCAAACAGGACAGCGCGATCACGTCGCTGGCGTTGATGGCCGCGCCTGGGGTGTCCTGCAGCCCGAGCAGGATGTGCAGCCCCATCCTTGCGCGGGTGGCGACCTTTGCCTCCCAGCCATGCCGGGTTGCGTGGTCGGTGACGCACGCGTCCAGGTAGGTAACCAGTCCACGATCGCGGGGCTGAGGAAAGCCACGCTCGCGGCCAGTGTGCAGGTCTCGGGGAAGGGTGAAGGCGACCAGCTGCTGGTGGCGGACCGGGCGCCGGGGCGGGATCGGTTGCGCAGCCAGGAGCCGGTTCCGCTCGGCAGCGGCGGCGCGAGCGGCACGCACGCCGAGCCCGGCGAACATGTCCGCGAAGAACAACTGGTGTCCCCAACTCCGGATGTGCGCCGCAAGCTCTGCTGCGCCATTGGGCAGCCACAGCGCCTGTTTGCGGCACAACCGGCATACGCCGTCGTCGTTGACGTGCCGCGTTCGGTCACAGATGTGGCAGGCGGCGACGTTGGAGTGGTAGCGGCGCCAGCTGCGGCAGCCCTCGCACAGCCAGTTGTTGGTTCGCCGTGTACCCCATGCGTGGCAGTCCGGGCAGGAGTCCACCGTCAGTGGCGAGAACCGGTGGCAGCGGATGCACTGGCCGGCGGTGTAGTAGTCGGTGGTCGAGCCGCACTTTCGGCACGGCGGCGGAGTCACGGGCCCACCGGGCTGGCAGGGATAGCAGTAGTCGGACTGGGCGGACTTGACCGGCCGCTGGCCGCACCGAGTGCATGGCCGTGGAGTAGTGACTTTGTTCGGCCGCAGCGCGTCAAAGATGGTCCACTGCAGCACTTTCCGCGACGGTGCTCCAGTTGCGGCGAACTGCGGTGTCGGTCCCGGACGGCGACCCTGTGGACCGGGGCGAGTGGCCTTTCCTCTGCGGCTGCGGAACAGCTCGGCGAAGAACAACTGATGCCCGTGCTCAACAGCGGCGGCGATGTCGTCGGTGCCCAGCAGTTCGGCCTGACGCCAGCACAACCGGCATACGTCGAGGACGGGGTCGACGGCCACGTGCCGACCGCAGGTGCGACAGTCGGCGACCGGGCGGCGACGCCGCCAGCTGCGGCAGCCCTGGCACAGCCACTTGTTCGTGCGGGTCGCGCCCCACGCGTAGCAGTCGTCGCACGAGTCGATGGTCAGCGGGGAGAACCGGTGGCAGCGCGCGCACAAGCCTGCGCTGTAGTAGTTCTGCGTGGAGCCGCAGCGCAGGCAGGGCGGCGGGGTCACCGGTCCGCCGGGCTGACACGTGTAGCAGTAATCAGACTGGCGGTGCTTGACCGGTCGCTGACCGCACACACGGCAGGGCCGCGGCCACGGGCGTCCACTCACGCTGGGGGCACCGACCGGTGCCGGCCAAACCGTGGGGTGACCACCGTGCCGCCGGTGGCCTCCGCCGCCTTCCGCGGCCTGCGGGCGGCCACCTTCTCCTGCTCGCGGATCAGCAGATCGGTGGGTTCACATTTCAGCACCGCGCAGATCACGTCCAAGTCGTCCAACCGGATCGTGGTGGGAGTCCCGGTCCACAGCGCCGACATCTTGCCCGCGCTGATCTCCAACCCGGCCTCGGCCAGCCGTCGGCGCATCTCGGTGGACTTCCAGATCCCGGCCTCAGCCGCCTTCATACGCAGATTCCACCGCATCAGTTCATCTCCGCTACTGTCCGAGCCGGGAGGCCACCCGCTGATTGGCCGTCTCCCAGGCGTGTTCGACGTGGTTGGCGTGGACATGGATGTACCGCGTCGTGGTGGACAGCCACTCGTGCCCCAAAATCTCTTGTATAGCTTTAAGATCCATGCCACGCGTGTACAACGACGAGGCGCAAAAGTGCCGCAACCCATGCGGCGTCAACCGACCCACCCACGCCGGAAGCCACCGGCCCACCGCCCCAGCCAGACCCGAGCGCAACGCATCATCACCAACACGCACACACAAACCGGTATCCCGGTCGCGCCGCTCGCTCGGCAGCAGCGGAGCATCCGGGTCCGACCAGTCCGGGCCGAACTGGTGGCGCACATCAATCAGCCACCACTCCACCAACGCGTCGACATCGTTGATAGCCGACACCAGGCGAGGCTTGTGGCCGCGCCCCCGGCTCCCCTTGCCGAACCGAACGTGCAGCTTGCCGCGCTCCCCCAAATCAGGCCGCCAATCACGAATGTCCAACATCACCGTCTCGGTGATCCGCAAACCCGCCCGGCGCCACAACGAGGCGGCCATATAGTCCCGCGCCGCCGGCAGGAACTTCCGGGCATGCGGCAACGCCTCACGCCACGCGGTGAACAGGATGTCGACCTCGTCCTGCGACGGAGGCACCCGCAGCGCCACGCAGTCCGGGTTGGACGGGCGGTTGAACTCATCGACCGGCTGTTCAACCACATAACTCGTCACTGCGTGGATATCACCCTGATACCGCACAACGAGGAAGTCGAAGAACGCCGCCAACGTTCCCGCCTTTTTATACACAGTGGACGCTGCCCGGCCCCTCTTGCGCTGATCAGTCAGAAACCGGTCGACATCCTCGGCGCGCGTCGTCCACACCGGGCGGCCAAGGAACCGCACGAACTCGAACACCACCGACCGATAGGACCCCACCACGCCGTCGGTCAAACCCGCACCCGCCTGCGCCAACGCGAACTGATCCACCAGCTCCTGCTCGAAGTCCTCCAACTCCTCAGCAGTGCGCAACCGCCGCGCGGTCCCCAACGACCGCACCTCAGCCAGTACCACGGACACCTCTGTTCATCAGGAGACCGAATGCGCCAAGAACATCGGCATACTGTCGGAAATCTCGACCAAATGTCGGAATCTCCATGCAATCGAGTGAACCCATTTCCACCAGGACAAAGGCTCGACCTCGGACCGAGGCTTCCGAGCGAACCCACGACAGTTCAGACAATCGAACCGTAAGACCAGAAGGACCCCGGCCATGACCGCCTCGCCACCGCGCCATCGACACCGCCGACATCGCCGTCGCATCGGCGCGCCGACCCTGGTGTGGCCGATTGTCGTGGCTGTGGCCAGGATCGCGGCTCGCCTGGTTCTGGGTGTGCTGGCCTCGGTGTTGTTGGTCGCGTTGGTGGCCGGGTTGCCGTGGGCGCTGTGGCACTACCTCGGCTGGCCGCTGCCCGACCATCTCCCCGACGTCGGCGAAATGGAGGCGGTGCTGCTGGGCCCGATGTCAACGTCGGTTGTGCTGAACGTGCTGGCGTGCCTGTGCTGGATCACCTGGGCGGCGTTCGTCGTCGACGTCGCCCGTTGCACCGTCGCTGCCTTGCAGGGCCTGCGGTGGCCGCACCCGCAGCCTGGCGGGCCAGTGCATGCCGTGGCCGCGATCCTCGTCGGCGTCCTGGTTGCCGCAGTGCTGGGCAACCGCGCCGTTGCCACCGCCGCCGGCATCTCCGACGGCGCCGGCGGACGCAGTGCTGCGATCACAGCGACCGCCCCCGCATGGGACCCAACGCCACCCTGTCTCCACTCAATCACGACGGTCCAGCGCACCATTCACGGTTCGACCGTTCACCCTTCCGCCGAGATCCCGGCGGCCGTGGCGACGACCGTAATCGTGCGCGGGCCGGAAGACGGTGTGCACGATTCGTTGTCGCGCATCGCGGCACGCACCCTGGGCGATGGCACCCGCTGGCCCGAGATCTTCGAGGCGAACAAAGGAAAACCCCAACCCGGCGGAGGCAGACTCACCAACCCGAATCTGATCTATCCCGGCGAAGAACTCGCCCTGCCACCCACCACCTCTCCCGCAACCTCCCCACCGCGCAACGATGATCAGGACGGCACGCTCACGATGCCGCCTCCGCTGGCCTCGATGCCGCCCTACCTGTCCCCCGTACCTGCTCCTTCAACCATGCTTTCGCCGTCCCCGTCCCAGAAACAGGCCACTCCCGCCCGCCCGGCGGCACCGGACCCGCCGACCGGCACCCGCCCGCAAGGTGATCCGGGTATCGCCCTGAGCCCGGAGATATTCGTCGGCGTGGGTCTGGCCACAGCGATCAGTACCGCGCTGCTGATCGCCCGCCGCCGCTCTCGCCGCACCTACCAGCCCGGCAGCCGGCGCCGCGACGACCTGCCTGTCGCCCCGGTGGTCTACCAGCTGCGGCTGGCGCACCTGCGCGCCGAACACGAGGACACCGACCAGAACCAGAACCCGGACACCGATACCGGGAGCCCTATCGGTCGGCGTCATTCCGCAAAACCCCTTGTCGTGGGCACGCATTCCGACCCGAATGCCGCGGCCGACGCCCGGGCTCGTCTCGATGGGGATACGGCAGCGGGGATCGGCGTGCGCGAGGGACGTGACATCGCGCTGGAGCTGGCCACCGCACACGGACTGGGATTAGTCGGCGCGGGTGCGCCAGCCGCGGCCCGTGCGCTGCTGATCAGCATGCTGGCCACCGAGAACACGTCCGCCGGGAAAGCCCCACGCCCGTCACAGGCCGGGGCCATGGTGATAATCCCAGCCGAGCACTTGCAGTTCCTGCTGGGACAGCAGCACACCCGCACCCAATGGCCCACCACGCTGCGGGTCGTGGCCGATCTGGACACCGCACTCGACGAGCTGGAGGCCGAGATCCTGCGCCGCACCCGCGACGACCACCGCTCCCACCATCAGGAATGGCCGGTCCTGGCCCTGGTCGCCCGGAGCCCGCAGCAGGACACCCAGCGGTTGCAGTCGGTTTTGGACAACGGTGTCCACCTTGGGCTCGTCGGCCTCCTGCTGGGCCAATGGCGACCCGGCATCACCGCCTACATCCGCTCGGAGGGCACCATCTCGACCACCAGCCCCGGCCCCGGCGAAGCACTCCGCGGCACCCGCGTTTTCCGGCTCCCCGAAGCCGCCGCCGCTGACCTGATGAACCTCTTACACCAAGCCCAGTTAGATAACGCCCCCGAAACACCGGGGAACACGCAGGACTCGTCGACACACCCGCCTGAGGCCACCCCTGCCGGCGACGACGCCGAGTTAGAGGTCACCGCGATCACCGAAGGAACGCCGGCCAACACCGGCGCGTCTTTGGTGACCGACTCCGCGGTCTCCCCGGGCGGATACGGCGTCGAGGCACCCGAGCAGGAACTCGCCTGTGATCGCCCGGTCACGCCGATCGTGTTGACCGTGCTGGGCTCGCCCCGGGTGCGCTGGCGCCGCGATGGTCACGACGAGGACAGCCTGGAATGCGATGTCACCGCCGTGTTTCCGCCCCGGCAACGCCAGCTGCTGGTGTTTTTGGCACTGCACCCCGACGGTGTGCACCGCGACGCACTCGTGGCCGCGCTCTGGGAAGCCAACCCTCCCGACCGGCCCACCAACGCCCTCAACACCGCACTGTCACGGCTGCGGCGCTGCGTGCGCGAGGCCACCGACGGCGCCCTGTCCGACATCACCCTCACCGAACAAGGCCGCTACCACCTCGACCCCACCCTGGTCGATACCGACTACTGGCACTTCCACCACGCCATCGCGGCGCGACGCACGGCCACCACCGACACCGAACGCATCACCGCACTGCGACACATCGTCGCCCACTACGGCGGACAACTCGCCGACGGGATGGACACCGAATGGATCGACGCCGCCCGCGAAGCCGCCCGACGCGACGCCATCGACGCCGTGGCCGCACTGGCGAGAGCCCACGTCGACACCGACCCGCAATATACGCTCGACCTGCTGGAAACCGCGCGGGAATTCGACCCCCACAACGAACTGCTCTACCGCGACATCATGCGCCTGCAAGACCGCCTGGACCACCACGACGCGATCCCCCGCACCCTCACCCTGCTCTCGGCCCGCATGGCCGAGATCGGCGAGCAGCCCACACCCCAGGCCCTCACACTCGCCGCCCGCCTGCAACACCGCCCCGAGTCCACCACATCCCCCATCCGCCAGCAGCATGCAGGAAATCACCGTGGAACGGCCGCAGCGAAGTGACACGAGCCAGCCGACAGTTCGCTCGGCCCTCGGCCCATCCGCAGTGGCAACGGCCGTTCGACCACACCTGTCGGATTCACCCCACAGCGGCACAACCGTTGACAGAGCACCCTCACCGAAGCGTCCATACAACATATCCGTACAGACCACACGACCACACCGCGACAAGGAGAAACCACTCATGTCCTCAGTAGACCGTTCCGTGATGCATACTCCACCCACACGGCAACTCCGCGCCCCAGGGCCGCGAACGCACCAAAGAACACCCGCAGCGCCTCCCCCGGGAGCCCTGCGCAGCCGGGTGGCATGCACGCTCGGTCCCCCGCCGCCCATGCGGATGCCCCGCAACACCGGCGGCATCGTCATCACCTCCGCCGACACCGACCCCGCCCACGCCCTGACCGGATTCACCGGGACCTGGAATCCGCACCTGAGCCCGGGCATCCTGCCCACCGGGACCGTTGTCCTACAACTACTCCCGCCCACCGGCGGGGACGACCCCGACCTGGCCGACGTGTGGCTGTGGATCACCCGTGGCGGTCGCTGGCTGCGGGTGGGCTGCTGGAAGAACTCCGGGCCCGGCTGGACCTACCGCGCCGCACCGCTGATCCATGCCGCCCTGACCGCACGACACACCCGCTCTGCTCGCCAGGACGCGGGCACCCTCCCGACCAGGCTGCGTGCGGTGTCTTCCCAGCGATGACAGGCACTCCGGCGTCTGACTACGCCGATGAGAACTGCGGAGCCAACTCCGAGGCAGGCGCGGGTTTCTTGGCTTCTTTCGTGCTTCGCGGTGCGGCCGCCGGCATCGTCGCCTGTACGGCCGGTCCGGGATCGGTGCGCGGGGTTCGCTGGGCTGCGGCCTGGGCGGTCAGGTGGTCGCGGGTGCGCTGCGCGGCGGCGCGGATCTGTGCAGTCAGATCGTTGTTGGTCTCGCGGGCCCGGCGTTCGGCGCGCTCGGCGTCACGGGCGGTTTTCCTGCGGCCGTGTTTGGTGTGGTGTTCCAGCACGGATCGCAGGTGCTGCGCGTGCCGGGCGTTGAGGTCGATCTCGTAGGTCACCCCGTCCAAAGCGAACGTGATGGTCTGCTGGGCCGGCGAGCCGTCGATGTCGTCAACGAACTCAACCATGGTCTTTTCAGCCAAAGCGCCACCTCAACTACGGGAAGGGAAACTCACGCCAGGACACGCACTTTTGTGCGACGCGCCTGCATTTTGCGAGCATAGAACATTTCCACCCGAAAAGCCAGTCCGCGCGGTTCATACCGGAAATCGAAGACCATGATCTGCTCGATGCATGATCGGCTATTGATACCTCGGGCGATCCTATGGCCGGTATCCGCGCGAGAAACCGAGCAGACAAACCCCTGAAAAAGCGAAGGAAAGCACATGGCTCAGAAAGTCACTGTCCGGCTCGTCGACGACCTCGACGGCACACCAACTGCGGAGACCATCGATTTCGAGTTGGACGGAATCAGCTACGCCATCGATCTCTCCCCTAACAACGCCACCGGACTGCGAGACACCCTCGCGGCCTACGTGGCCCATGCCCGCCGCACAAGCGGCCGTCACCACCCCACCACACCGTCGGCACCGCCGGCCACGAATAAGAAACGTAACCAGGACATCCGGGAATGGGCCCGCGAGCACGGCATGCGGGTATCCGGCCGCGGCCGTATCCCCGCCGGGATCACCCATGCCTACGACCAAGCCCGATGACACCCCCGACGGCACCCACCCCCGGCCAGCCACAGGCGCAGAGGGCGGTGTCATCGGGGGTGCATACCGAGGATCATCAGGAGGATCCGCAGGGGGCACCGGCTAAAGCGCCACCCCCGCCAGGCTGCGCAGGTGCTGCTCGGCGCGGGCTGAGAGGGATCCGGAGGTGTCCCAGACTGGCTTGCCCGCAAGCCGGAAAGACACATCGGGGGGCGGCGCGACGGCAAGGCCCCAACATGATCCTCCCGGCACAGGCTCCCCATCCACACACACTCCTCACACAAACTCACATTCCCCCATTAATTACCCATTCCCTTTCTTTGTTTTTCCTGGCTCCCTTTTCTTTCCCTTGGTTCACCGGAATACCAACCAGCAACAGGATTCCCATTAAATACAGGCCCTTTTTTGTTTCGTTTACGCATTGCCTATTCGGGTGATCCGTAAAGAGTCTTGAAAATGGGGGTGTTATTTGTTGCTGCGGGCGCGTGGTCGAGTTACCTTTAAATGGTCACCGAGAATCCCGGAAATCAAGTGAATTCCACGCCCGGCGTGAGCTATGCCTATCAGAGGAGCCACCGTGACCGCCGCAATTCGCATCACCGACCAGATCCACGCAGTGCCCGACGACGCCGAGATCGTATGGCCGCCCCGTATGCAAGGAACACTGACCATGGCCACACCCCCCACGGCGACACCTGAGGCCACCAGTACGCCCGGCACCGGCACCGCGACGGGGGGACGGTTGCGCAGCGGCGAATTGCGTCGGCAGGTGGCGCAACGGCTAGCCGACCAGCCCGGCCGGGAAATCACCCCGCGTGAGATAGCGGGCGAGCTGGGCCGGTCTTCCGGCGCGGTCGGCAACGCGTTGGCTGTGCTGGCCGGGCGGGGCGAGGCCGAGCAAACATCGACCGCACCGATCCGCTACCGGGCGAGCACGACCACAACGACCGCCGCGACGGCCCCAGCCGCGACCGCGTCCCCGGCGCGCACGTCCGGCCGTTCCCGGAAAACCACACCACCCACCACCGCCCCGAGTAGTCCAGAAAGGACAGTTCCGGTCAGTGAGAAGGAGCCGGTGTCCGGGCCGGTGACACGCCCCAACGGCCAGACCTACCACCCGAGGCTACTGTCGGGATTGCCGGATGTGACCGCGCTACGCAAACTGCGCACGGCCGGGATTTCCTCCCTGCTCTACGGCCCGCCCGGCACCGGCAAAACCTCAGTGGTCGAGGCCGCCTTCCCGGATCTGATCACCGTACAGGGCGACGGAGACACCACGGTCGCCGATTTCGTCGGCGAGTACACCCAAACCCCCGACGGCCGGTATGTGTTCGTGCACGGCCCGCTGGTCACCGCGATGCGTGAGGGCCGGTGTCTGTTCATCGACGACGCCACGCTGATCCCGCCCACCGTGCTGGCGGTGGTCTACCCCGCCATGGACGGACGCCGCCAGATCGTGGTGAAAGCCAACGGCGGCGAGATCGTCACCGCCGAGCCCGGCTTCTACGTCGTGGCCGGACACAACCCGGGCGTGCACGGCGCGGTGCTCACCGACGCCCTCTCCTCGCGGTTTGCCGCCCAGATACAGGTCTCCACCAACTTCGACCTCGCCAAACAACTCAAAATAGACCGGCGGGCCGTGCGCGTGGCACGCAATCTCGCCACCCGGCAACGCAAAGGCGAGATCGGCTGGGCGCCGCAGTTGCGGGAGCTGATCGCCTTCGAGCGGATCTCGGCCGTACTCGGGCCGGACGCCGCCGCCGGGAACCTCGTGGGCATCGCCCCGGAAGAGGACCGCGACACCGTCGCCACTGTCGTACGCGACGCCTTCGGCACCACAGTGCAACCACTCGCCCTCGGCAGCCGCATCTAACCCTCACCCCACCAGTCCAACTGTCCAGAAAGGACACGGCCCAGATGAACGCGCACCTGATCTCCGACGACACCACCGCCACCACCCTCGACGCGGCCCGCGATGCCGCCTGGCTGGCGCTGTCGGCCCGTATCACCGACGAAGTCCCCACTATCGCCGATAGGGAAGATCTGCTGGTCACCATCGCGCCCGGTGCCGGTCACGGCTCGCCCGCGTGTTTTCTGCCCCACCACGCCACCATCGAAATCGACGGCACCCACCTCGGCGGCGTGGACCCGGCCACCCTCACCCCGCATCTGGCCGGTGACCGCGCCCGCTACGCCATAGCGTGGGGACTGCTCACCCACGAATGCGCCCACGCCCGCCACAGCACCTGGGAACCACCACGCGGCGCGCCGCCCGGCGCCCTCGAAGCCGCCATGCTGCTGGAAGAAACCCGCATCGAAGCCGCCCAGATCCACCGCCGCCCCGACGACCGGCACTGGCTGCGAGCCTCGGCCACCCACCTCATTCTCGCCGACACCCACGCCGAGGACCCCGCCCGCGCCCCGGCCATGACCCCGCACGAGGCCGCCCGCGCCGCCGCCCTATTGATGGGCCGCGCCGACGCTGGAATCCTCACCCCCACCGAAACCGCACCCCTGGCCCGCACCGTCGAGACCATCTTCGGTACCGCGACTCTCCAGCGACTACAGGAGATCTGGCAGAACGCCCTCCACGTGGACGACGACGACGCCCAGACCATGCTCGACCTCGGCCACCGCTGGTGCGACGCCCTCGGCGCCGACCCCGGCACACCACCCCCCAGCATTGAGGCCGCCCACGGTTGCGGGACACCATCACCGCTGGCCGAGGCGATCAGCGCTGCGGTCGCCGAGATCACGGCCAACAGCGCCGGTGAACCCGCACCCACCGACCCGGCCACCGAAGCGGCCCAAGCCAGCGCCGCCGAACAACAAGCACAACAGGCCGCCGCGAAAGCCGCGCGCACCGTGTTCACCCCCAGCGGCCCACGCACCGGCCGCACCGCGATCGCCGGTACCCGCCCACCCACACACCACGAACGCAACGCCGCACGACACCTGGCCCGCGCGCTGAGCACCGCCGGAATCCGCGACCGGGTCGCGACGAAAACCACCTCGGCCACACCACCCGGACGCCTACGGATGCGCGGCGCGCTGGCCGCCGACGCGCAACGCGCCGCCGGAGCACTGCCCACCGCCGAACCCTTCACCCGCACCACCCGCCGCACCGTCCCCACGCCACCGCTGCGGCTGGCGATCGCCTGCGACGTCTCCGGCTCCATGGGCGAATTCGCCGGGCCGGTGGCCTCCGCCGCCTGGATCCTCGCCCACGCCGCCCACCACGCCCACATCCCCGCCACCACCGCCACCGTCATCTACGGACGCCGAGTCCGGGCCATCACCCACCCCGGCACCACCCCCAGCGAGGTCACCGAATTCGACGCCAAGGACAACGACGAGAACATCCCCCGCGCGATCGACGCCCTCGACGGCGCCCTGCACCTCTACCGCCCCGGTGCCGCGCGGCTGCTGGTCATCGTCTCCGACGGCAATTACCGCCCCGACGCCCGCCACGACGGGCAGAAACGCCTCGACCGGTTGCGCGCCAACGGATGCGCCGTGCTCTGGCTCGCCCCCGACACCCCCTACACCCGCCCGATGCGCGGCGTCACCGTGCACACCCTGACCGACCCCACCACCACCGCGCAGGCCATCGGCCGCGCCGCCACCACAGCCCTGCGCGCCACCCCCTGACCACACACCCCCGGGGCGGCCCCCAGAGCTCACCCAGGGCCGCCCCCGGACCACCACACCCGCACCTCACCCACAACAAAGGAATCCACAATGGACACCGTTGTTCTCGGTACCGGACGCCTATATTGGGACAGTGACGAACGGCGCACCGACCGCTACGGCACCGTATGCCTCACCCGCGCCACCCGTGACCACACACCCGACCTCGTGACATTCGATGCCGCCCCAGTCGGCATGCACGGGCACCTGGTCGCCGTTGTTCTGGCCACCCGGCCCTCTCCGCACAGCGGCGACTGGGCCCGGGGCCTGTATCCCAGCACGCCGACCGTAGGCGAGGAAATCAGCCTGGGCCCCGGACGTCTGTTCCTCGCTGCCTCCCACCACGGAAACACCAATATCGGCGTGAAACCCGACGACGGGCGCGACCGTGACTGGCTCAACCCCACCGCCCTGTACCGCTGCCACAGCCAAACCGTACGGCTGGAACTCCCTCCCACCACACAGACAACGCCCGCAACCTGACCGGCCCCCGAGCGCCACCAACACGCCCATTTCACCACACCACACCACACTTCCGCATCGGGACAAGGGTCTGCTCGACGCTGCCTTCACCAGCACAACAGCACCGCGCCGCCGAATGGGAACCCGATCCTCGCCACCGGTTAACGCGACCACACCGGAAAAGCCCCGCAAGCAACGCGGCGATCAGGACCACCCCAACGACTCCGAACCGCCGCAACTCCCGCCGCCCGGTAACAGCGACCACCGGGTAACGCCCTGCCCGCAATGCCCCCACAGGCACGCCTCAAAACCTCACAGCCCGGAAACCACCTGAATAGTCACGGAGGAAATCCATGCCTGCCCCGGACATCAATGAAATCGACGAAAGCGTCGGAATCACCCCGCACAGCTACCACTACATCCGGGTCGTCCAGATCAACGGGCGCACCGTGCGAGTCCGCATTCGACGCGACATCTCCGCCCATCACAGCTTCGCAGTCAGCGAAGTACTCACCGAGAAAAGGACCTGGACCCACCTCACCGAGGACTGCCCCGCGAACTGGATCACCACCACCCCACCACCGAGCCCTGCGATCATCGCCCCCACCGTACTCGGCGGACTGGCGCAGCGGCTGATCCACCGCAGCGCCGAAATCCTTACCGTGCCACCCGACAACGACCAGCCACCCACCGCGCGGCAGAGCCACCATTGAATCGCCACCAGAAAACCTGGAAATACATTTCCCTACCTGACGCACGCCATCCACCACGAGCCGAAAGCACATCATGAATTCCGTGATCACCGACGAGACAACAACGGGCAACAACCACACCTACGTCTACATCCGAACAGTGCGGACACCAACCGGGAGCACAGTACGCGCCACGGTGCACCGCGACTTCTACCCACACCAAAGCTTCGCGCTCGCACAAGTCCTCACCCACGACATGACCTGGACCGATCTGACCTTCGAGCCGCCGGAACAATGGTGGGACACGACACCGGTGCCACGCGACAAACACCTCGACACCGTTGCCGAACTGGCACCCATCGCCGAAAAACTGATCGATCGCGCCCTGATCATCATCGGTGACCCGCCCCATCCGGCGCAACACTGACCACACCAAAATCCACGGCGTTCCATGGCGCCACGCTGACCAGAGCACCCTCGCCGGTCAGCATCGCCGCCACCATCGTTACACCGCGAAGCACCCGCCAGCCCAACAACCAATTGAACATCAAACCCTTCTGTCTATTGTGACTCTCTGGAGGTCTGTGATGGGAATCGAGACCGTCGGCGACTTGCTCGCCGCTCTAAAAGACCACGACTCCGAAACCCCGATCCGGTGGGCCGCGCAACCGGGGCGGCCATTCGAATACACCATCGGCGCCGTCGTGCAAACCCCGGCCAACACCGACCGCGACGGCACACCCCCAACGCAGGAGCCGGTGGTGTGGCTGGGCGAAGGCGAGCAGGTCGGCTACCTGTCCGACAGCGCCGCCGACGCGTTGGGTTGGCAGCGGTGACCACCACCAGCCTCCAACGGCTTGCCCGACGTACGATCAACGCCGCCTGCCGCTACCGCACGGCCGAACCCGACGCCCTACACCATCGCCACCACAAATGACCACAGTGGACTCCGAGCTGTCGCGCGGCGCGCACCATCGCCGACGCGCTGGGGGTGCCGGTTGATCACGTGCTCATCACCGACGACCTCGCACCGGGCAATCGCCACGCCCACCATGTGCACTCGGACCTGATCAACCCGAGCACCGGGCACACCTGGCAGTTCTTTCCCGACCCGGCCACGTCCGACGACGAGTGGACGCCACTGGACGAATACCCCGGCAGCGGCGGAACCATATGGCACGCGTCGCCACGCTCGCCGACCTCGGCGACTGGCTCGCCCCCGACAACGACGAACGCTAGAACCACCTGCCCGCCGAACAACACGGCGCCCCGGGCCACCGCCCACACTGCGCCATCACGACCACCTGACACTGTGGCCGAACACCCACACACCCCACCACCGCGTGGAAAAGAGCGTACCGCCTGCCTAACAACGACTTCCGATTCGAAAACCCCCACACGGCACTGATTACACGGTGATGACCAATGACATATACCAGCACACCAGCCACACACCACGCCACAGGGCTCGCCGGACGAGCACTCAACGCCGCACACGCCCACCGAGCCACCGACCCCGGCGGTTTCACACACCGCCACGACAACTCGCCACAATGGACACGATGGAAGCGTCGCGCACGCGTCGCCCGCACCATCGCCGCCGCACTCCAGATCCCCATCAGCCGGGTGACCATCACCGACGACACCCAACGCGACTACCGCGCCCGCAGCGGAGAAGTCCCCGGCGACCTCATCACCATCACGGATAGGCCTGCCGCGCGCAGGTGGCACTTCATTCCCGACCTCGCCACCCCTGGCGACGGGTGGCTAATGATCGACTCCTGCCCCGGATGCGGCGCCGCCGTGCCCAGGACGCGCATCGCCACACTCGCCGACCTCGGCGACTACCTCAACCCCCACCACCCCATCCAGCACCCCGAGGAATTCCACAGCGACCCCGCCCACCTCGCGGGCTGCAACGCCATACAACCTCCGCCGAAGCACAACACATAACGACAGACACACCACAGGGCGAAAACCCGTTCATACACACGAGAAAGGACACCGGCGATGCCCGTTGACAAGCCCCTCGAATACAACGAGTTCCCCCACCCACGGCCACATGGTGGTCGTCACGGGACACCCTGTACTGGCTGGCCGATCACCACGCCGTGATCAAAGGCGGCTGTCGAACTGGAGGGACCCGGTTCTCGACTACTGGAAGCCCGCGCCACAGAGCGAATCACCAGTTCGAAACAGTCTGGGAATACACCACCACCGAGGTGGATAAAGACACCAACGCAGGCAGGGCGCTGCCAACTCTGACCGATCACACCCACGTCGAGCGAGCGCTCTGCCCGCCCTATGTCAGCGACGTCGACGCCCGCCCGCTACAACCCTATCCCCAGCATCCAGGTGGCTTAGAGTGGGGCGACGCCGTCGTACTGGACCGCCCAGAGGCGGTTTCTGTCCTGGCTGCTGGAGGCTCGATCGTCACCGCACGGGGAGCGAATGAGGTGTCACGGCATTGGATACCGTGGTGAACGGCCCAGCGGTGTGCTGGGCCGTTCACGCCTGGATCGAGCCGCCGAGTTCTTACGCGGCGGAGCCGTCGGTGGGAGGCTTGATACCAAATTTCTTCGGTTGGTCCTGGGTTTTCACGGCGTAACCTTCATCCACGAGCTTCTCCGAGGCGTTGCGCACCCGCGCCTGGCGAGCGATGCAGCGCTTTACCGATCGTATTCGGGCCGAACTGTTCTCCAGGATGCTCGGTCAGGAAATCCTCGACCATCCCACGCAGCTCTCCCTTCTTGAGCCGGTCAGACGCTGCGGTCACCGGCTCCTGCGTCAAAGCCTCACAGCGATCCCGGGCCGTTTCTGGCCGCGACACCATGTGGCTCGCCGTCATCGGTTGGGCCGGACTCGGTAACGGTGCTGTCGTCGTTGTTTTGGTGCTGCTCGGCTGTTGGGATCCCGGGTCCCGTGCTCACCGCAGTGGTGGCGGAGTCGCAGATCATCCATCGATGGGCGGCGCGTCGCTCGCCTTCGGCGGTACCGGGGAGGCGGGTGACGGTGCCGTCCTTGTCCCAGGACGCCAGGATCTTTCCAGCGGTGGACTTGCCCACCTCTGCTGCCACGGCCAGCTCGGAGGTGGTGGCGCCGGGTTGGGCACACAGCGCCGTCCACACCTTGTCCTTCGCCGCGGTGCGTACTGATCCATCAGCGGCAGCGCCGGCCGGGGGCACGGCCCGCAGCGTGCGGGGCCTGGCCTGCCTTCGAGCCTTGTCGTTCTTTCTGGGCACGACAATCCTCCCCTTTTCCGGAGTCAAGCGACACGTTGATGTTCATGCCCCGGGGCTGTAGCCGACGGTGCGCGGCCGTTGTTCGGGCTACACGGATATGGACGCTCTGTTGCACCGCAACAGTCAAGTGATATCGCCGAAAAGGACGTGGACCACCCGGATCGAGAACTCGGCCGCTCGGGCAGACTGACACAGATGACAGCATTGTTGAGATTCCCCTTCACGACAGGTTGGCAGAATCCCTTGTTGGCACCGACCAAGGGCCCGGAGTTCACGCTGAGGCAACAAATCGGTGGCATCCTTAGACGTGTGCCGACTATTCGGCTATCCATCCCAGTAAACGTTTGAGTACCCCAGGCGCCCCGGCAAGCCACGAGAGCCGGCCTCGCCTCGCGCGCAACGACCACACCCATTCGGCGGACACTGATCTCCGACACACTCGGTTCCGCCGTCTTGAACCAAACCGTCCTCAGCACCATTGAGCAGCCGAACTCCGCCGGAGTGTCCGCCCAGCATCGTCACCAGCAGTACCCGCCGGACATCGTCGACGCCCCGCAGCAAACCATCCTCGTCCAACAGCACAGCTCCCCCCGCAACAGCTCGCCGTCACGCAGCAGCCCCGAACCCGCACCCAACCCTGGCCACAGCGCTCATGACGCAACCAACAGCACCCGGCCCTCCAGCGACAACTCCACCAGCAACCTGCCCCGGACTGTTCAGCCCCGCAACGGCGCACAATGCCCCAGTATGCCGAACCTCCGCACCCGCAGCCCGTGAACGTCGGTATCCACACCGCCCGATCAACCCCATCACCTGCAATCCACGACCGCCCATGCGCGTGATTACGGGACGCATTCCTAGACAAATTCTTGACTTCGCGCCACGACAATGTGTTCATCTATTGTAGATCGTTCAATCCTAGCCACAACGCCGAGCAATGGAGGCTCATATGGAACAGATCGCATGGAAGCCCGGCCAACGAGTAGCCACCACAACGTACCACCGAGCGGGTACAGGGACCACGACAGGGCGCACTACTGTCAACGAATTCCCTGAAGGCCAGCTGCGCGTCGAGGTACGTATGGACGACGGCCGGGTTCTGTGGTCACTCGAACGCGTGCTGCGCCTCGTCAACGAATGATACCCGAACCACCATTCCACCAGGTGCGACCGCTTGACCCCATGGTCGGTTGAAACCGCTCAACGCTGCAACCACACCGCCGGCCCTGCGGAGTTACCTTCGGGCCGCGAAAAGTCTCATACTCAGCGTATGATCCACACTCGGCCGGGTCCTAACCGTGTAGCGCCCCTTCGAGTTCAGCATGCGCCACACCCCCTTTACGCCGTGGTCTCTAACTGCGCCCCAGTGGCCGCAAGCGGCTGGTGCAAGCACTACTTGATCACTCGCCGCATTGCAGAATGCCCGTCCACTCATAAGACCTTGGCTGCGAGAGGCCGAGCGCTGGGAGCCTTTTCGCGACCACCCACTTGCAGCGATGGGGCCACACCGCCCCCGAATTCAATGGGTTCTTTCGGGTTCCTTGGTCGCGGGTGCCTGGGTGTCCGGGGCCGGTACGCCTGCGCTTGTTTTTCGGTCCCACACCTGGCCAGATGCCTGAGTGGCTGGGACTGGTGAAGGCGATTTGCGAAGCGGCGTGTGGGAATGTGCGGCGCCATTCCAGGGCCCAGCACACGCCGGGGCAGGGGAACGAAATCTCCGAGCAGTGCATTGATGTCGTGCTGGTTGCGGCAGATGACTGGGCTGGCCGAGGCGTCATAGCGGCGTTTGAGTTCGACGACTGTGGGATGGAGTGCTTCAGGGATGCCGTCATCGGTGATGTGCGAGATCGACAGGAAGGCCCTGGTCGGTCAACTTCGTCACAAAGACCCGCTCGGCGCTCATCAACTCGACGAGCACGGCCGAACGGCGGCGTGGTAGCTGACCGCCCTGAGCCGGACGTCCTCTACGCTCGCGGTCCCCGCGATCAGTTTGCGCCACATCTCGCTACCGCACTCCCTCCCGCTACCCACGACCAGGGCGACCCAGTCCGACAGCAGTAGCCCGACGCGCCCAGTCGCTTGAATGCGGCTTCCCCACCGTCGGTGGGCGCCATGACTTCTGGAACACGAACACATCCACGTCGAGCGTCTGGATCACCTGGTAAAACCCAGGTCGTAGGGTCTGCTACTCCGCAGCATCGTCGTAGAGCTTCAAAAGGGTGTAGGTGCCGATCCGCGAAATTCCCGGGCCCGGTGTGGACCTGGACCTTCAGGACGCTCCCTTCTCCCCGTCTGTGAGGTAGGGCGGCAGCGACGGCTTGTCCAGCCACCACAGCCGAACCCCCAACCGGTTCGCGATGTCGTTTAGCGGCCCCGGATCCACGAACGGCGAGACAGCGCCGTTGTCGCCGATGACCTCGCCCAGCGCGTCATCATCGATGTACCTGGCCAGCGCATCATGGGCTTCTTCGCGGCGGGCCTGCCATGCAGCGGGATCCGCAAGCAGCGTCTCAAACGCGGCCACGTCCTCCCGGGGCAGAGTGCCTACCTCATCCTTTGGTCGCTGGACATGCTCATAGTTACTGTGTAGCCGGTAGAAACCACCTGAGGGACGAATCTGCGCGAGCATGCGCGATGACTCATCGTCGGCGAGAAATCGCCGGGCCACTGACATACAGGGCGAGAGATACAGGTTGTAAGAGGAATGGGCGGGATCGAAAGGTGCCTCCATCCGCGCTGCCTGGAACAACGCCAGAGCCACGAGCATCACCGTCGGCCGCGGCACCTCAAGATGTCCGACTTCAATGCCGGAACGCCGGCGGACGAATTAGGCGACCAACGGCAGGGCGAGGTCCGCCGCCGCAGTGAACGGCGGGGCACCGATCACACCAGACGCCGTCCATTCCCACCCATCGGTCTCCAGCTGTGATCACTCATTGTCCGACGGCCTCCGCTCCCGCATCCGTTGATCGATACCAGTTACCTCTAGCTCAGTGTGCAGCACACCGCCGCCGCCAAGCGCAAGCTCGTCCTCCCCGTGCCGGACCGCCATCTGACCGGCGTGGTCGAGCAGCCGGTCGAATGCGGCCCCATCCCGCCGCGCTAGCTCCCGCACCAGGTCCTCGACCTGATCACGGGCACCATCGGCGAGGGCATACACATCAAATCCTCGTGGCCGCCGACCGTCAACGACACCAACGACACCCCGCCTCAGGCGGTTAGATCACGATGCCCTCCGCCCTCCGCCCGAGGCGCATGGGCCAGGACCATGACCGTGCGCTCACGCAGATGATCGATGGACACGGACAGCTCGGCCCACGCACCAGATGCGCCGCCCGAACGCATACGCAGAGGCCATCGACCATATGCAGCGGCACCGACCAGTCCCAGCAACGAGGCTCGGCCAGCAGCCGCTGCTTCGCCTTGAACTCTCGTCGGCTCTGCACCCGCTGCGCTTCCGGCACCAACGCCCCAGCCGTCATCGGCGCCCGAAAACGCACTCCGCTGAACCGGCCGCCGCCTCGGCCTCCGAGTCCCGTGTAACGAGTTCCGGCCCCAGCCGCGCGTGCCACCGCCATCCTCGCCCATGCCAAACGACCATACCGGAGCAGCACGGGGCACACCGCGATGTCGGCGACATAAGGCTGCGCCAATGCCCCGACACTCCTCCGCAGTTCGGGCAGGGCAGATCGGTGACGCACATGACGACCCTCCCTTCGGCCATAATGGGAGCGGATCTTCCCGGGACTCGCCCCACCCGGATGCCGATTAGCGCCAAGTGGCGTGGTGGTGTCCCAGCCGGGCGATCGGCTGGAACACCACCACGCCACGCCGCCGCATCCGCACCACCGGGTTAGGCGCCGGGCTCGTCGAGCTTGGCGGCGAAACGCTTGGGCGAGTTCTGGGTCTTGAGGGCGTAGCCGTCGGCGACCAGCTTCTCCAGCGCGTTGTTCACCGCGCCCGCAGACCGGTTTAGGGCCTTACCGATCGCGTTCGGGCTGAACTGCTCGCCCGCGTGCTCGGTCAGGAAGTCCTCAACCATGCCCCGCAGCTCCCCCTTGCCCAACCGGCCAGCCTTCGCCGACGGCGGCTTCCCGGAGGAGTTGTTCGCCCCGGTGTCCGGCTGCGTGGGCAAATCCGGGACCGGCTCGAGCGGGGAGCAGTCCACGCTGGACACGGTGTCCTCGGTGGGGATCTCCTCCGTCGTTGCGGTGTCGGCCCCCGGCTCGTCGAGGACATCCGCGGGGGTGCTGGCCTCATTGGCGTTCGACGGCTCGTCGACCGTTTCCGCCTCCGGGATCGCGGTATCCGCGGCGTCGTTGACCGTCCACCGGTCGGCGGCGCGGCGACCGCCTTCGGCGATACCGCAGATGCGGGTGACGGTGCCGTCCTTGTCCCAGGCGGCGAGGACCTTCCCGGCAGTGGACCGACCCACCTTGGCGGCCTCGGCCAGCTCGGCGGTAGTCGAGTTGGGGTGGGCGTACAGCGCGGCCCACACCTTGTCCTCGGCGTCGGTGCGCACCGGTACGGCCGGGCTGCTGGCAGGCAGGGCCTGCAGGGCGCGGGGCTTGGTCGGCTTGTGGGCGTTGTTGTTCTTCCTGGGCATGACAACCCTCTCCTTCACGGGTGAAGCGGGATGGTGATGGTCATGCCCCCGGGGGCGGTGTAGCCCCCGGTGCGCTGCCGGTCGTGCGGGCTACACGGATATGAACGCTTCCTTTGCCTCGTGACGTCAAGGTATTTCGACAACAAGATGACTGTCTTGTGTGGACGTGGTCCGGAGAATCATTGGCTTTGGGCCATTCCGGTTCTTCAGCTGCCAGCGACCCGAATCGGCGTTGACACTACCGCCGGGACGAAGCGTCCATATCCATGGTCAGTACCGATCACCACGACAAACCCCGAGAGGTGCACGATGATGACCAACCAGCACACCACCCCGGAAACGCGCGCGGCGGGCCCTAGCGTCTCCGCTGACCCGCCTGCACCGGTGACCGCACCAGATCCGCCGACCCCGCCGGTCGACGCGCCGGCCCGGGCGAGAAGGCGTCGCTGCGCCAACGGGAAGGCTTGCCTGACGACGTGGTCCTCCTCGCCGCACCGATCGCGACCACCCCGCCGATGGGATGCCCGCTGACGCGTGGGCGATGCTGGTCGTGGCGGTTGACATCGCCGACAGCGAGAGCGTCACCTTGTTCGCCGGATGCAGGGAACCCCAGCACCACGCCGCCGACATCGTCGACGGCGCCCTCGTGCTCCGGCTTGGCCCGCCCCCACACATCGACGACCCCGACGACCCGACGCGAGCGGACATCGAATTGCTGCTGGCCTATCAAGGCCGCTAGAGCCAGGTCGGTTGTGGACCGGTGTCAGCCCAGAATGGCCCCACCTCATCGCCTCCATCCCAGCAGCCGTGATGGGCCTAGTCGCCGCCCTGGGGCCGGCCACGGGCCAACTGCGCGAGGCCCTCGTGGCACGTAAACCACCGCAAGCAAGCAACTCGGTCCCGACCCGATTGGCATCGTGCTAGAGCAGATCGTGGTCAGTTCAGTGGTGTGCGGACTTAGCGCCGTCGCCGTAGCGTGGCTCACTCCGGAGGCGTCCTGGCGCTACGACCACCGCAACATCCCGAAGTCCGGACCTCGCATCAGGCACGCGCACGAACGCTACTGGCGGAAAGTCGGAGAGCTGAAAGGCTTCGACCACCTCGACCGGCCTCTGTTCGCTCTCGACGCTCTGGCCTACACGTCGTCGCACGTGCGGCAGCTCTGCGCACTTTACAGAATCGGGCCGAACCAGACACGTCAATGCGCTGCGCCGGGATGCGATGAGACTTGGCCGGAGTGTGGAACGGACGGCGCCCCGCGCTGAGCCGCCTTGCGCCGACACCGACCGAGCGAGCATGTAATCTGTCTAGCCGGTTGTCGGCTGACCTCACCGTGAGGCGGAACGGCGCCGCTAGGAGAGTTCGGCATGGCGCAAGGCAGCGTGAAGTGGTTCAACGGCGAGAAGGGCTTCGGGTTCATCGCCCAAGACGGCGGCGGACCTGACGTCTTCGTTCACTTTTCGGAGATCCAGGGCAGCGGCTTCAAGTCCCTCGACGAGGGCCAGCGGGTCGAGTTCGAGATCGGCCAGGGGCAGAAGGGACCGCAGGCCCAGGGCGTGCGCGTCATCTGAGTGCTGAGGCACCGACGTGCCCGTGCCCGTCATCGACGGGCACGGGCACGTCTCGTCGGTGTGGCCGTGCGGCTTCGGACCCTCGGCGTGCGAGCGTTGCTCTAGACGCATGGCCGTGTAGTTACGTGGTTACGGTGAAGACCTTCCGCCTTACTTGAGCACTTGCTCGCCCAGTGCTCAAGTACACGCGGAAATGCTCATCTTGCTGCGGAAAGTACAGCAATTGTACGTTCCGGACGAACATGATCAGGTCAGCTCACGCGACCTGCTGTTTTCGTACGACTTGATCACGTCGGGCATGACTGGTTTTCATGCGATCTGATCACCCACGTGTCTTGGCTACTGCCGCTCGCTCAGCAGCATGCCAGCGTGTGCCGTGTAGTAGTGAGGGCCCTGGTCCTCGGCCGACTGTTGGATCAATCGGTGGTCGTCCACGCCTCGTTGGTGCGCGTTCCACTACCGTTGTTCGCCTATGGATCACCACACACGAGCGTCTCGTCGCGCCGCAGCATCAACAAAGAAGACCTGCGTGTTCTGTGACGCACCAGGTCGGTTGACCCAGGAGCACATCTTCGGTGACTGGCTTCGCAAGCTCGGTTACAACGGCGTTGGTCTTCGAGAGATCGGTGACCCTCCAATCGTCCAGCGTGGTGGCGTGTTCAGCAAGAAACTCCAGATCGTCTGTGCGTCCTGCAACAACGGGTGGATGAGTCGGCTAGAACAGGATGCGAAGCCGCTGCTTATCCACTTGTTCAGGTCGCATGGCAGGTCGATCCCACTCGAAGAGGATGCCCAGCTCACCCTGGCGCGGTGGGCCTTCAAGACCGCTGTGGTGTGTGCCTACGCTGACAAAAATCAGCAGGTGGAGCCCTTTCCCAAAGAGCATCGCCGCGAGTTCTACGAGAACGACCAGCCGCCTAACCAAGCATGGATCCGGATCGGTATGTGCGAGATCCCCTCGGACCCATCGAAGGGTGAGCACCTCGCCGCGTACTTGTTAGAGCCCAGCCTGGGCGTCCTGATTAGCGGTGACAGCAGCACCAACATCCGGATGTACCGCGCCACCATCCGGCTGCTGAACGTCGTGTTCTGCATCCTCGGCTATGTGACAACCGCGACCACGATGAAGGATCAGCCCAGCAAGGAGTTCCGAACGATTACTCTGCCGCTCTGGCCAGCGCAGCGGCCCACGATCTGGTGGCCACCGGTCGCAGCATGGCGCGCCTCCGTGGATGTTCCCCGGATACCTGGGGCCTGACCTGAGCCAGGCAGCGGAGAACTGGGCCTTACGCAAGTGGCTAGGCTGACGCGCCGCCGTGTCACCGGTGATCGGTGGTATGGCCGAGTGCAACTCTTTCCGCGGTAACTGATCAAAAGATCGGACAACTATCATCGGCATGCGGAAACTGTCATTCTTGCGCGGAAAATACAGCAATAGTCAATTCGTTGGTCGGGTGGCTCCGGCGTAGTCGTCGCCGGGCCAGCGGATGTTGTTGACTTGGACGGGTTGGCCGAAGTCAGGTGTGTTGATCATTTGTCCGGCTCCGATGTAGAGGCCGACGTGGTGGATGTTGTGTGGGGTGCCGTAGAAGACGAGGTCTCCGGGTTGCAGGGATGCGTCGGCTGGCAGCAGCGGGCCAGCGTCGTATTGCCATTGTGCTTTGCGGGGTAAGGAGATTCCGGCTGCTTGGTAGGCGGCGGTGGTCAGTCCGCTGCAGTCGAATCCGGCGTGGCCGGCTTCGGGTCCGTTGCCACCCTGGACATACGGGAGTCCTTGTTGTCCGCAGGCGTAGTTGATCGCGGCGAGCGCGGTTGGGTTGGGTGCTTGGATGTTGTCGCAGTCGCCGGTTTCGGGGGTGGTGCACGTAGCACCGCTCACTGCGGCGACGACGGTGCGCGCGGCGGGCTCGTGTTGTGCGTAGGCGTAGGGGAGTCCTGATTGTTGGACGGCCTGCGCGGCGTCGTTGACGCTCATGTCTTGCCAGCCGGGGAGCGCGAGCAGGTGTCGGTAGAACTGGGTGGCGGCGTAGGTGGGGTCGGTGATCTGTGTGGGGGTGCCCCAGCCTTGGGAGGGGCGTTGTTGGAAGAGCCCGAGGCTGTCGCGGTCGCCGTGGTCGAGGTTGCGCAGGCCGGATTCCTGCAGTGCGGTGGCGATCGCGATCACCCAGCCCTCTTCGGGAACGTTCATCTTCTTGCCCACCGCGACGATGGTGGCGGCGTTGGCCATCTGCTCGGGACCGTATCCGGCCACGCCTTCGGACGTGGCGCCGGTGGGTATGCAGGCCGCGTCTGCGCTGGAGCTGTTGCCGGAGAGCGCAGAGAACGCTCCCGTGACGGCGAAGGCGAGGAAGAGGGGGAACCCGATGATAACGCCGAGCACGGCAACCATGAGCTTGGTCATTCGGGTGTCACCTCCGGCCCCTGGTTCCGCGCGGAGGTGTGCCGTGGGGCGTGGGCCTTCGGAGGCATCGGTGCCGGTGGCGGCAGCATGGCCGGTGAGGACACCGAGTTCGTGGTGGGTTCGGGTGAGACGGTCGGTGGCGGGAGATGCGGCCAGGCGTCGGGCAACTCGTGCAGACCTCGCCGAGTCGAGGCGGCCCTGGTGGTGCTGGCGGCCAGTAGGAGCCAGACCGGTTCGGCGGGGCTGGGCTCCGGTACGTCGGGGTTAAGCAGGTCGGCTGCGGCTGTAGCGATGGGAACGCGGTGGGGTTCATCGAGGTCGCGCCACGTGCGGGTGAGCAGCCGGCGGGTGGCGGTTTCACGGCGTGCGGTGGGCAGCCACACCAGGACCGGGGTGGTGATGCCGGTGGCGGCGGCAAGTTGGGCGTAGCCGTGGAGTTTGGCTGCCACACGCGCCTGCGCTTCGGTGGCGAGGTCGAACTCGAGGAAGAACTCGAACTCCCGTCCGCTGTGCTGCCAGCGGCCGTAGGCGTCGGGGCGCACCAGATCACCGAAATGCTTCGCGCAGCGAGTCTCCGACCACCACGCCCCGACCGTTTCCTCCGGGTGTCCGTGGGCGTGGGCGATCAGCGTGGTGAACCATTCGTTGACGCCGACGGTATGGGCAAGGCGCAGGTTGTGGGCGATTCCCATCGCCCGGTCCCGGCGATAGCCGAGGTCTTTGACATCCAGGCCCTCTTCACCGGCCAGCACCGCGGCGCCGGCGGGTCCGAGGACGTAGTGCATGGGCGCGGTGCCCAGGACGATCGAGGGCTGGAAGCGGTCGAGGACTGACCATTGGAATAACTCCCGCAGTCGTTGCCGTCCGGAGCGAAACGACGGGAACGCGCACAGGGTGATCTGGCTGGCGGTGAGCACGCGGTGCTCGTGCAGCATCCGGATGATCCACTTATCCCGTGGGGTCAGCCGCCACGCGAGCGTGGCTTGATGCTCGATCGAGTTCGCCACGCGCGGGGTGGGGCGTGCGGGCCTGAGGCCACGCAGCGCACGTTGGCGGACAGGCTGGTTGATCACGATGACAGACCTCCAAGCGCCGGGGGCAGGACAGGGACCGCCGCACCGCGACCGCGGCAGGCGAAAGACCAGGGGGAGCCGAGTTCAGTGGCCTGCTTCGGTGGTCAGCCGTGACGACGCGGATCGGTGCTGCGGGGCCGCCGGGCAGACCGAGGTGAACTGCCAGGCGCTGCTTGGGGACGTGGACGCGCAGCGGTGGCCGTCGACTGACGGGAGTCTGCGTCGCACCGGTCCGATGTGGACGTTTTCGGTGCGTTTGGTCCTCGTGTGTGGGTGGACTGTCGGGCGGTCCGGCGGATGTCGCGGGCGCGTCCAGGAATCGCCGGTGGCAGGGGCTGGGTGGTGAGGGTGAAGGGTTCGGCTTCTTCGCCGCGCAGGACGAGTCGGGCGGCGGCGTGGTAGACGCCCAGGTGCGCCAGGTCGTGGTCGGAGAGCCGGGGTGCGGTGTGGCGGGCGAGTTCGCGGGCGTCTTCGGGGCTGGCATTGAAGAAGATCTTCGACCGGGCGTTGGTCGAAATACCCGCCCTGAGTTCGCGGGGGAGCTGTCCGAGGTGCTGGTGCGCCAGAGTCATCGCGACCCGGAACCCGCGGGCTTCGGCGAGCATGTCTTCCAGCGGATACGGGAGATTGAGGAAGTTATGACACTCGTCGATCACCATCGAGGCATCCCGGCGCTGGCGCTGCGGGATACTGGCGCGGGCGGTGGTGGCCTGCCAGGTGCGGGCCACCACCAGTGAGCCGACCAGCCGGGTGGTCTCCTCCCCCAATGAGCCTTTCGGAACACGCACCAGGCAGATCCCGCCGTCAAGCACCCTACCCATGTCCACCGTGGAGCGTCCTGCTGCGATGGCGTCGCGGACGAAGGGCCGCAGCAGAAAAGCCCGGAGTTTGTTCATCAGGGGTGAGATGACCTGGGAGCGGGCGGAGTCGGTGAGTTCGTCATACCAGGACCAGAAGCCCTTCAACACCGGATCGGTGAGACCCGCGGTGACGCGGGAGCGGAAGGCGGGTTCCGCCAGCAACTTCGGCAGGTCCGCGAGCGTGGCGACGCCGTCCTGCACGCGCAGGGTCAGACACGCTGCCCGCATGACGTCGTCGGTGCGGGGTCCCCAGAACGCCGAGTACACCCGCCGGAACACCGACACGAGGTTGTCGACGGTGAGATCGGTTTCCCCACCGTCAAGGGGGTTGAGGCAGGGCGGGCGGTGCCGCGAGTCGGCGTCGAAGAGCACCACCCGGTCCGCCGCCCAGCGGGGTAGTCGGGAGAGCACGTCGGTGACGAGGTCTCCCTTGGGGTCGATCACCACGGTGCCGCGGCCCGCTTCGGCATCCGCGAGAATCATGGTGCCCAGCAACGTGGATTTACCCGAGCCAGTGGCTCCGAGGACATGCAGGTGATGCCGGGCATCCGGCACCCGCAGCGCCACCGGCCGTGGGTGGCCGGTGTCGGTCACCCCCAGTGGCTTGGCTTCCCGTCCGGGGGTCGCGATTCCCGGTGGTGGGGCGATCGCTTTCGCTCCGGCTCGTTGCACACCGGGAATCGCTTCATCGGTGGGCAGGTGAGCGAGCGCGGCCAGCTCGGGCACCGACAGCAGATCCCCGCGGCCAAGCCTCCGGTCGGCGAAGGTGGCGCCCGGGTGAGGCAGCCGATGGCGGGTGTAGTGGTTGTGTTCGGTGTAGGAGGCAAAGGATGCCGCAAGCGCGTGTGCGCGGCCTCGCGCGACCTCCCGCGCCCGGCGCAACTCGGCATCGCTCGCCTTGTCCGGGAGTACGGTGGCCACGGCGTAGCGGATCACGGTCTCGTACTGGGAACCGCGTTGTTTGCCGACGATCGCCCGGTTCGCTGCGCTGTGTTCCAGTGCGGTTTGCGGATCACGACCCGAGGTCGCCGAGCCGGTGGTGGGCTTGCGGTGGGTGCGGGCGCCGGGGGTGATGTGGTCCAGCAGCCTGCCGACGAGGTGAGCGGAGTTACCGGTGTGGACTCGGCGGGCCGCGCGGCGGGCCTTGGCGACCCGGTGACCGGTCACGGGGCGGGCCAGGACTTGCACGCAGGCATGTTCGTTGCGGCCGAGGCCGACCGGTGCGCCGATCAACGCCCGGATGGGGTCGGCGTCGAAGTCGGTACGGATCGGCAGCGCCTCCGCACGGGCCAGCCGGAGCTCGCCCCCCACGACCACGCGCCGCTGCGCCGACCCAGCCTCGGGCAAGGGTGGCTCGGCGGTGCTGGTGCGGGTGTGGGCGCCGGGCCACGCGGCCTCGACCGCCCGCTCGACCAACCCCGGAGGGATCACTGCGGGCACCCACAACCGGATCGCAACGCCTGTTTCGGAGAAGACGTACTCGCAGCCCACATGCGGCTGACCGGTGAACCAGCGCTTCCAGGCCGGGCGCAGCAGCCCGACGAGGTGGGACCACAACGCCGCCCCGCCCGCCGGATCCACCCTCGGCGGGGCCAGCACCGTCACCATCCGCGCATCGGCCGCCAGGCGCTGGTGGCAGTGGCGGCGCCACCACCGCCGCACCCCGATCAGCAAGCCGAGCCCGACTGCCAGCAGCGGGCCGACGATCGGGCCGAAGGTGATCGCCCACTCGGCAAGGGAGGCAAGGACGTGGTGGAGCGCGCCGCCGGGGTCACGCAGGTAGTCGCCGATCCATCCGCCAGTCTCGTTGGTGGCGTGGACATCACCGGTCAGGGTCGCCGTGGTCGTTATTGACGCGGACGTGACAGCAGACGTGGCGCAACCTCCAAGAAATTGAGGAGAGACGGAAGGAGCCGAGGTACGCACTACCGTGGAGACGCGAGGCTCCAGCAGGGCCTGGTCTCACGCGTCGAGGTCGAGCTGGACTTCGCCGGGGCCGAATTCGTCGCCCTCGATCAGGGCGTTGTCCTCGGCCAAGGCCCCGAGGTCGAGATAGGATCCGTCAGCGCCGGGGTCGGTGAGGTCTGCATCGGCGGCATAGTCGGCGAGTTCGGCCGGGTCGCTGGTGACCAGGTAGTGCTCGGTGGGCGAGGCAATACTCTGAAAGGCCACGCGCTGCGTCCCCGCGGACAGCAGGCCCTGGCCCCGCTCCGCTGAGAGTAAGAATTGCCTTTCCCCGGCGGATAAATCGAAGGTGCGGGTGATCTCGTCCATGGCCTGCGACGCCTGCCGCAGCAGGATCTGCGTGGCGGCGTTGGCGACCACGGCTTTCCCGAGATCGCTGCCCAGCACGTCCGCGGTGTCCTGCGTCGCGACGGTGAGTCCGGCCCAGTGTTTGCGGGAGGCTTTGGCCATCCGGAACAGGAACTGCGCACCGGCGTGTTGTTGCATCAACAGCCACGCTTCGTCGACCACGACCAGCCGCGGCCTGCGGATCGCCGGATTGGACACCCGCCGCCAGACCGCGTCCAGCGTCAGCAGCGTGCCGATCGCTTTGAGCTCGTCGGGCAGATCACGCAGCGAGAAGACCACGAGGTGCCCATCCGGACGGGTAGTGGTAGGGCCGTCGAAGAGGTGCTTGAACGCACCATCGACATAGGGATGAAGCCGCGCGGCCAACTCCCCCGCCGCCGCGTCACCACTGTTGCCCGCGTCGGCGAGGGTGTCGCGGAGATCCCCCAAGATGGGGGCGGGTCGGCTCCAGGTGCGGGCATCGGCGGTGATCCCCACGCGGTGGTAGGTGGCGGCGATCGCCCGATCCAGCGCCGCCCGCTCGGCAGCGCCCGGCTCAGCGCCGATCAGCACGCTGATCACGGTGTGCAGGAACAAGCTTCGGCGGATCAGGGCGTCCTTCGGGGCGGTGCGCCGCCCATCCGGCCCGAGAGTGATGGGCAGGTCGAACGGGTTGAGCCGCACGCCCGCTGCGCCGAGGTGGACGTAGGTGCCGCCGACCGCTGCCGCCAGCCGCGCATATTCGTCTTCGGGATCGACGACATAGATCTCGATCCCCCGATACAGGCTGCGCAAAAGCTCAAGCTTGACCAGGTAGGACTTTCCCGCGCCGGAGCGCCCCAGGACCACGCTGTTGTGGTTGTCCAGTGCGAAGCGGTCCCAGTGCACCAGTCCTTGCGACTGGGCGTTGTAGCCGTAGAGCACCCCGGACGGCGCGGCCACGCTGGTCGGGTCGGTCGGCGGTAAGTCCGGGCTGGTGAACGGGAACGCCGCCGACAGGGCGCTGGTGTCGAAGGTGCGGCGCATGCCCACCACATCGAGGCCCATGGGCAGTGTCGACACCCACCCCTGCAGGCTGCGGTAGGTGGTGTGTTTGGCGTCCAGCAACAACGACGCGGCCAGAGACCGGATCGCGGCGACCTCATCAGCCAGCGCCTCCTGCGACGGGGCGTGGATGGTCAGATACAGACCGAGGCGGAACAGTTTGCCCTCGCCGCGCGCAATACGGGCCGAGAGATCGTAGGCGTCCTCGGTGGCCGCTTCCACGTGCGGGTCGGCCAGTCTGCCGTGCTCGGCGGTGTGCCGCCGACCACTCTCCAGTTTGGCCAGCTGCCGTTTGAGACGGGTGGCGGCGGTGGCGGGGTCGATCGGCTCGATGTGCAGCGACACATCCAACCTGCCGGGATAGGTCAGCAGGGGCTGCAGCCAGCCGGGATGGACCTCACGCGGATAGCCCACGATGGCGAAGGAGGCGACCCACTCGCCGCCGACTTCCAAATGCCGGGCACCCACGCTCACCGCATCCGGCGTGAACGCACTGGCGGTCGGCGCTGCGACCGAAGCCTGGCTGGCGCGATGGCGTGTACGCAGCATCATGCGACTCGCCCCCTCTCTTCGAACTCGTCCTCGTCGTCTTCGGTGTCGTAGTCCCAGTCGTGCGCCTCGGCCGGGTCGCAGACCCCGGCCCGCAGGCCCGCCGTAGCGCTGAACCCGCCTCGGGAGTAGGGATCGAAGGGCTGCCCGCTAGGGCTGGTGATGACCTCGTCGGCGCCGGCCAGGCCGGTGGCCGGCGGCAGCACGGTGTCGGGGTTACAGCTGGAGGCGAGCACGGCGGTGGCCTGCCCGGCATCCAGTGGAGTCACCACGATTCCGGCCGGTGCCAGCAGCTCAACGGCCTCCCCGAGACGCCGCACCAGCCGTGACTCCGCAGCACGGCGAGCCGCGGAATCCCCACGTTTCTGCCGTGTGGCCTTGCGCCCACTCCCCGCAATCAGGGCCGCGAACGCCGACGAACCACCGACCGCAGCCGCGTCACCGGCCGGCCGCAGGCCCTCGCGAAGGATGAGGAGGATTTGGCGGCGCAGCAGGTCGGTGTGTTCTCCGAGTTGGGCGAGGTAGTCGGCGTGCTCCAGCGCCGCTTGTTCGAGCGCGGGGTGGGGCAGGCCGCCGGCGCGTTCGCGGAGTTCGGTGATCTGGGCGGACACATCGAGGCGTTCGGTGCGGACGAGTACCTGCACTGGTGTGGTCAAGCTGTGGAGGTAGCGGCCGAAAGTGGCGACCAGACCTTCCTGTTCCGCCGGGGTGCGTAGGGCGAAGTTGACGGTGGAGGCCACGGCGAGGACGGCGAGGCCATCGCTGCCGAGGTCGATGACCCCGGTGTCGGTGATGGCTTCGGCGGGCAGCCGCAGCGCCGACGGGCACACCCCGGACCCACCCCGGGTGGCTGGTGTGTCGCCGGTCGTGGTGGCGTGAGTGGTGAGCCAGTCCGGGACGGGGCAGATGCCTTCGGGGGCGGCGACCCGGTGTCGGGGACCGAGGCGTTGGCGGATCGCCGAAAGCAGCAGCCGGTCCAGGGTGATGCCGTCGCGCTGGCCCAGTGCGAGGATCGCCGCCGTCGCGCCGATCGGGATCGCCGGGATCAGAAACACCGGCAACGGGATGAGGGCGCGGGTCACGGTCCATGCGGCGTAGAGCACGATGCCGGTCACGGCGAGGATCACCACCTGGCGCGCGGTCAGGCCCGCCACGATGCGGTCTTCTCTGTCCACATCAGCCGGAATCCGATATGGCTCGGTCATCGCGTTCGACCTCCTCGGGGTGTCGTGCGGGGTTGGGGTGGTCGGGTTGCCGGTAGGTTCAGGGGAAGTTCGGGCTGCTCCGGATGCCGCGCGGGGCTCGGAGGGCCGGGTTCCTCGGCAGCCGGTCGCCGACCGCGGTGCCGGGCCGGTTTCTTCGGCACGTTCAGCGGCAGCCGGTATTGGCCGTCCCGGTCCGGGCGAATGCCCTTGTAGGCCGGGGGCACCACCGGGCTCGGGCGCGCGGGGCGTCGGGCGCGGGCCTGCGGGCGAACCTCTCCGGTGGTGCTCAGCAGGGCCTGTTGCCCCGGCGGGCGGGCCGGTCTCGGTGGGGGCTGGTCGGCGGGGACGGTTGGTTTGGGTCCCGGTGGAGGGGTGGCCTGGCTGGTGAAGGGGCCGACCAGTGGCAGGTAGTGCTGCTCACCAGGCCGGATACGGACGGGCATCGCCCCGGGGTTGCCCGGCTGGGGTGGTCGGGCAGCCGGTCGCGGGCGGCCTGTGCGGGTGAACAGCGTCGGCTGCTGCGGGTTTGGTGTCGTGCGGGTCGGTCGGGGGCTGGTCAGGTCCTCGTGCAGGCTGCGGCGGCTGGTGCGGTTTGGGTCGTGGTGGGTGGGGATGGGCAGCATGTGCTGCTCACCGGGCTGTGGATCGATCCGCGCGGCACCCGGGCCCAGGTTCGGCGGTCGTGCCCCGCGGGCGGGCGTGCCCTCGGCGGTGAACAGTGCACCTTGTTTCCCCGCTGCCCTCCGGTTGGGTTTCGACGAGCGGTTCGGCACAGACTGCGGACCAGGGGATCTGCGGGCGCGCCTCCGTGTGAGTCCTTCGAGAGGCAGCACGTATTGGCCACCCGAGGTCGAGCGGATGTTGGCGTACGGATCCGGCGACGACAGAGACGAACTACGAGAACCTCGGCGGCCACGAATCGCAGCGCCGGTTCCCTGAATCCACCCGAACGTTTTATACGCGATAAAGCCTCGGACGACGGAGCCAAGGAAGGACCGGCCGCCGCCACGGATCGAACCGAGAATCCAAAATGGGATCTTGAACAGGATGTAGCACATCGCGATCGCGATCAGAAAGCTAGTCACCACACACCCCTTGTGTTGTGGGCGCGGTCAGAACAGGGTGATGCCGCCGGGAAGATAGAACAGTTTGATGGCCGCGATGAACGCCAAGGATTGGCAGACCTGAATGGCCAGCATCCCGCCGAAGGCTTTCCACCACCAGAACGCGATCGCCTCGGTTTGCGGAAGCGCGTGACACATCAGCAACAGTGGTGCACCCGCGAGCAGAATCACCGTCAGGGCGACACGGACGATGTAAGTCAGCAGAACCGCGATAATCATCACAACCAGCACTAGCACGGTAAAGATCGCGTACAAATCAGTGTATCCGGCGTCCTCCGCCGGAACATTTCCCCGCACACTGTCAGTGAATGCCCGCGCCGTTTGCTCGACTCCCGCCTGATCGCCACCCACCAGGGAATACGACAGGGCATTGGCGAACTCGATTGCTTTGCCACCGAAAAACAGCGACAGATTCGCCGCAAGAAACCCCACCGCCAGCCGCGGAAGGATTTCCTTGACCGAACTGCGGGTCTGCAAGGTGTGGTAGGCCATCACGACCAGGCCCGCGAGGATGACCACCACGACGGAGCAGGCGATCACGATGCGTTGCGAACCGCCCCAGATCTGCCCCATCACCGGCAGCCGGTCCAGTTGCGGTGTCGCGAGTAACGACGTGCCGAGCAGATCCAGCACACCGCCCAGTGCGGAGGTCGCAAGGCCGGTGAAGAAATCCCAGATGCAGTCGGTCAGCCAGTGAGCCAGCCAACTCCCGTGATCCTCGCTTTCGCCGGGGTTCGGCAGCACGGGGGTGGTGGGCACCTGCGGAATGCAGTACGGCCCCGTACACGGTGGCGGCGGCAACGACGGTGACTCTTCGCTGGGCGGTGCTGTGGGTGGCGGCGGTGGGGTGCCGCAGTCGGGCGCTGATCCCGGCGGGCATTCCGGCGGCGGGGTTCCCGGCAGCGTCGGGATCGGGGTGGGGGTGGGTGCGGGTTGGGCCACGGCGATGCCACCGGTAGTACCGAGGACTGCGGCCAGCGCGAGGGCGGCGGCCGCCACGGCGCGGCTGAGCACACGGAAAGTGCCCGAGGCGGTGGCCGGCATCGGTGATCACACCCCCACGATTCCGCGGAGGATCGTCACAACCAGCGGCGCCAACGCCGCCAGCCCATAGCCGATCCCGGCCGACTTGAACGCCTGCTTGGCCTTCTCGACCTCACCGGGCTCGCCGCCCGCCATGACATAGCGGACCCCACCGACCGTGAGGAACACCGTCGCCAGCCCCGCCAGGATCCCCATCAGCCAGTTGCGAATGTTGTTCAAGACCACATCCAGGCTGGGAGCCTGGGCCAACACGTGCGTGGTCTCGGCGTGCGCGCCGGCGGCGGTCAGCAGGAGTGCTAAGACGGCGATCTCGCCGGCCAGCAGCCACCCCGAGCGCCGCAGGCTCCCATGTGGGCATCGACCGCGCTCGGCATGGCGAGTCCTCGGATGACTGCACTGACACCCACATGCCGGGCGGGAAGGCAGGACTCGGTGCCGTGAGGCTCGTGCGGCGCATGCAGTGATCGTTCGAGTGGCTGGATCAGGTGCGGTCTTGGGTCGGTGTCGCCGCATGTGCGGCGGGCGTGACAGAAGGTTCAGGCGCATCGAGGGACCTCCGGAGTCGAGGTGGCCGGTGTCTGCGGCGCGGGGGTAGCCGGTTCTGCCCCGCATCCCTGAACTCCGGATTCCGGCCGCGTTGGGGACACCCGCGGCCGAGATTTCCTCGCCACCCCGGCCGCGGGTTCGATGACAGAGCGTGAATCCGCGGCAGGTTTGGCGGCCGCGCGAGCGGCTGCGGTGATGGTCACCGCGTCAGCGACATGAGCGGCCAGATCACCCTCGCCCGCACCGCCGTCGGCCTCGCCCGTGCCGTTCAGGAGATAGGCGGCCAGCCGGTTCTCGGCGCGCAGCCGGGTCTTCTTGACGGCTTGGTAATTCACCCCGCGCTGCTGCGCCGCGTCGGCGAGCGGGAGCCCCTCCAGGCGGGTGGAGCCGATCAACTCGGCCTCGTCGGAGGTGATCACGCCCTCGGCGACGGCGCGGGCGAGGACGAAGTCGGGGTGTCCCCACGGCCGGGTGGGCTCGGTCGAACGAAACCCGTTTCCGGAGGGAACCGGGGCATCGAGTGCTTCCCGGACGGCGGTGTGTCCGGCACGGTAGGCCGCCCACCGCAAGCGCAGCATGATGCGCGGCCTGCGCAGATCGATCCGGGCGATCTCGGTTAAAAAGCCGACGAGCACTGCGGCGTGGATGTCGGTGACATCCCCGGCGAACCGGGCCGAGAGCGTGGCGGCGATCCGGGTCAGCGCCGGCAGCGCCACCCCCACACAGCCGACCGTCCACGTGGCACCCTCGGTGCGCGAACGCAGCACCAGATGCGCCCACACCGCATCCCGGGCGGCCTGCCGGCAGCAACGGTGCAGCAGCCGGTCCCGGACCTCGTTCAACGGCACCCGACGCGACGGCATGCCGGGAAACAAACGGCCGTCAAGGGAGACCGGATGCGGCCCGGTCACCAGCAACTCGAAAGCGGCGCGCGCCGCATCCAGAGGCATGCAATCCCGTGCGGAATCCTCCGAATCCTGACCTCTGCGGGTGCGGCGGAATTCGTTCTTTGTGGCCATGAATGGCTCCTTGCGGCGATTCAGAACAGCGACGCCAAAAAGGAAGCCACAGGAGGTGCTACCAAACTGCTACGAAACTACTACCGACCTACTACCAGTTTACTACGGTTGATCTTGAAATGATCATTTTCGCCTGCACCGTTACTCGTCTACTCGTGATTGCGTCGATCACATTCACCGGTGTCGAGATCGCGTGATGATCCACCGTAGTAGTCGGCGAGCTGGGATTATGGGAAGGCGGTAGTAGTTTCGTAGTAGTTCGGTAGTAGCTGCGATTGAGCACACCCCGGATGTTGCCTCTCTTGGACAGGCCCGACGGGGCCGTCCGGAAGAATTGTTGTGATTGATCTTCTACCTCGCCGGTGGATCTGCGCGAGAGAGTGCTTCACGCGCGTGCGCGCACTTTTCTCTCCCGAATCCCCGGGGTACGGAAAATGTCTCAACCACGGCCGGGCCACGTCCATCAGAAAAGTTCGAGCCCGGTTGTCCCCCAGGGGCCTTTATTTCGGAGTTCAGGGATGTCACCAGCGCACAACGCGCAGCACCACCGCAGCGGAGGCATCTATGAACTCTCCCCATCAGGCCCCACCCCCCGGCCGACGGCGCCCCGAGGCGACACGCCCTGCGCGTCCACCTCGGCGCGGCGGACGCGCAGGGTCCCCCGACGGCTCCGCCCCGCCGTCGGCAACCCGGCCCAGCACGCGCCGCACCAGGACCGCGTCCCGGTCCCGGGCCGTCTCCGGTGCGCCGACCCCGGCAACGGTATGGGCATGCGGACCCCGGCCAGTCGACCCGGAGGCGGTGTGGCCGACCCCGGTCGTGAAGAAGATCGTCACCTCCTTCAGCCATCCCGGTGGACGGGTCGTGCTGTTGACCGGCCCCAGTGCCGCAGCGATCACCGACAAGCCCTCCACCCCTACCCCCGAAAGCCACCCGCACGGCGAGCCGGACAGAGAAGTGGAAGCGGCGCTGACCGCCATCCGGGATCTTGACCGGACCGCCCGGGTCGTCCCCCTCACGTGCAACCCGGCGGCGCACGCCCCGGCGTCCCGGCCTTACTGGGCCGATCTCGTGGACGGGCCACGGGGCCTCGACGACATCGAGCCCACAGTTCCCCCTGGGGCCGTGCCCGACGACCTCGGCGATCGCGCGGCGGGGGCGGATGTGGTTATCGCCAGCCTGCGCCCGGCACACAGCGGCGAGGCCACCAGTGATCACCTTGCGCGGGCCGCGGCCCGGCTGCTGCGCACCGGCGGCATCTTCGCCGTGCTCACCCACAGTGACAACACCACGGGGCAGCTCGTCGACCCAACCGGGCCGGTGGTGGCCGCCTGCCAGAACGCCGACCTGCTCTACCTCCAGCACATCGTCGTCCTGCTCACCCCGATCCGCGACGGCCGGTTCGTGCTCACCCCCGAGACCACCGGTACCGGCCGTTCGCAGCCTCATGCCGATGACCACCAGGGGCCCGCACCGCATCGGCGCATCCACGCGGATCTCGTGGTCTTCGCGCAGCCACACGAGGACCGAAGCCCGTCGCTGTCGCCGGCTGATGCCGTACGCGAGACCGGAGTCATCCGATGAATCACGCCCCCGACCGCTACTCCACCAACCTCGGCAGCTGCATCGAGAAAGGCGATCCCGTGCCCGACGCCAGCCGTGACCACACCACCGACGACACGCCGACCGTGCCGATCCCGCGCACGCTCATCGAGCAGGCCGACCAACCGACATCGTCCCCGGCTGTGTCGGTGTGGGCGACCGCGCAGCGCGCTCCCGCCGCCCAACGCAAGGGCCGCTACACTGCTGAGTCCACCGCCCATCCCGCCAAGATGCTCCCCGCCGTCGCCGCGCACGCCATCGCCCACTACACCCAGCCCGGCGATCTCGTCCTCGACCCGATGTGCGGAATCGGCACCACCCTCGTCGAAGCCCTCCACCTGGGGCGCCGCGCAATCGGCGTCGAATACGAACCGCACTGGGTGGAGGTCACCGAAGCCAACCTCGCCCTCGCCCACCACGCCGGCATCGACACCGACGGCCAGGTGATCCACGGCGATGCCCGGCAGCTGGCCACGCTGCTGCCGCCCGATCTAGCCGGTCAGGTCGCCCTGGTGGTCACCAGCCCGCCGTATGGGCCCTCCACCCACGGGCAGGTCAACGTCGTCCCCGGCGGCGGGGTCCACAAGTACCACCACCGCTACGGCAACACCCTCGACCGCGGCAACCTCGCCAACATCGGCCACCACCGACTGCTCTCCGGATTCACCAAAATCCTCACCAGCACCGCGGCGTTCCTCCGCCCCGGCGGGCACGTCGCGATCACCCTGCGACCCTGGCGCGAACACGCCGAACTGATCGACCTGCCCTCCCAGATCGCCACCTGCGGCCGGCAGGCTGGGCTGATCCCCGTCGAGCGCTGCGTGGCCCTGCTCGCCCGGGTCGCCGAAAACGATCTCGTCGCTCGCGGCAGCTTCTTCCAACGCGACTTCATCCGCAATCAACGCCAAGCCGGACTGCCCTTGCACCTGATCGCGCACGAAGATTTGCTCGTGTTCCGGCAAGGCACGTCCGAACTCAAGAATGCTCAGCTGGAAACCCGGGTTGTATTGAGCGCCGCCTAATGACTGGTCGAGAAGTTAGCCCGAAATGTCGAATCCAACATCAGCGCTCGCTCGGGGATTATCTTGCATCGACATTAACGATTGGCGAAGAGGAGACGCGACCCCGAACAAGTGGGCTGCCGGTGGCGAGTCTCCTCTCCCCCGTTCACGAGAGCAGCGTGTATTACGCCGTGACGGCGATCGATAACCGTGGACGGCTCGCCGACCGATCAGCGTTACGAGTCCTGGGCTGGCTGCCTCACTCCTCGATTTCGATCAACGTCCTGAACCGATTCTTTATCGTTGTCACTCGCTCTCATGGGCCGGACACCATTACTCTCCAAGGACATCTCCGCCTGCCAGCGGCCGTACGGCACTCCTGCCGCATCAAAGCCCGCGCACAACTTCTTGTCGCCGCGTATCCGGATTACGACCTGCTGACGGCCTACCCGACATCCGTGCTCGACAAGGTGCTGCTCGCGTACCACGAGTCTCAACCAAAGGAAGCGGGGCCATGAAAGGCGATGACATTGAGGCAGCGCGCCTCTTGCTCTCCCGCCTCGGAATCAGTCCCGAGCAACTTTTTAAGACACCTGTGGAAAGCGGGCCCGTTCCCACGATCCGGGACTACATCGGCCGCGTGTCAGACGCCGTCCCCGTGGGGACACGCCGCGTCTACGACACCTACTGGCGGCGCGTTGTCGAAGTCTGGGGCGACCGACGAGTCGATGAACCGACTCCGCTGGAGATCAAGCAACTTGCTGAGCACGTCAAGCTGAACGTCGTCGTACGAAAAAACTCGCGAGGCGGCCGAACCGCCGCCGAGCACCTGATCTCCGCACTCCGATGCGTGTATCGCCACGCGGTCGCAGACGGACTGATCTCAGAGAACGACAACCCCGCGACGCGCGTTGCCAAGCCCAGACGGCTTGCCAGTTCGCGACGAGCCCTACCGGACACACGCCTTGCTGAGATCAACAGAGTAGCGGGCTCGACCGGTAACGATCCTGAGCTCGACTCGATGCTGCTGCGCCTGCACATCGAGACAGCATGCCGCCGAGGCGGCGCGCTGGGACTCCGCCCCAAAGACCTCGATACCGAACAATGCCTCATACGCCTACAGGAGAAGGGCGAGACGCTGCGGTGGCAACCAGTGTCTCCAACCCTGATGCTGCACCTCGTCGCCCACGCCGAGCAACGCGGAGCCGCCGAAGCCGGCCAACTCTTGCGCTACCGCAACGGACGCGCCATCACCGCGCGCCGCTACGACTACCTATGGCAGCGCATAGGCAAACATCTTCCATGGGTTGCGACACAACAAGTCAGCACACATTGGCTCCGCCACACCACACTCACCTGGGTCGAGCGAAACTTCGGCTACGCCGTTGCACGCGCATACGCTGGCCACAACGGCAAGAGCGACGCAGGCACGACCTCCACCTACGTCCGCGCCGACCTCCAAGAGATCGCTACCGCGCTCGCCGCACTCACCGGAGAACCGCACCCACTCGCAACAGACAGGTAGCCATCCGCGGCGAGATGACGAACCACCTGACCGCGCCCCGTCTCCTCCGCCACAGTAGTTTCCCGCACACCGGCCCAACTGAAAGCAGCGCCGCTACCGATGTACACGGTGGCGGCAGTACCCGATTCCAGCCTTCTGGACACACCATCGGGCCTCGGCGGCAGTCAGCCGGTCCGGACCTTCCTTCAGTACAGAGACAAGTTGATCGACCTCAGCGCACCGATCGGGCCGGTCGGCCATGTCGGGATATCCGCCGATCTCCCAATGCGGATGCTTCGAATCGGCAAGTACAGTCTGTAAAGCGTGAACGGTGTCCGGCCAGGCAGGCGTGAGCCACCAGTTCTGGCTGCGACCCGCGATGGCTTTCATGTACAGGGCAGCGCGAAGTCCGTGCATCTCGACGATGTGAGCGAAGCCGTCCAGGACCTGGGCGATATGTTCATCCAGATCATCATAGAGTTCACCGGTCACTTCGGCAACCGTATAACCACACGGCAATACACGCCGGAGAAGCGCCAGATGTAGCGGGCGGAGCAGGTCCTCGACCAACAAGTCGATGTCATCGAACTCGTCGAGAACCGAACAGTCCTCGATCGAGAGGTCGCGATCACCAGTTGCCGCGTTGTCGGCCGTAAAATCCACATTGGCTGCCGGTGGTGGAACGTCCACATCGAGGACGCCGGCACTGAACTCTACGAAAAGCTCGCGCACCAAGCGGGTCGTCGCCGCATTCGCGCGCATCATTTCGCCGTCGGTCAGCGGGGACCACGCCGAGGCATGAGCATCCTCCAGCGGACTATTGCGCCACGCATGCAACACCATCCCAACCGAGGCAAGATCCACCAATTCGCGCACAGACCCCGCAGGCGCCGGCCGGTCCAGGACCCACCGAGCCATGTCTTCCAACGTCGGCAGCGTGTTGGTCATATCCCGAACCCCCGGGCCGTGGGCATTAGAGTTCTTCGACACTCGACAACTCTAGTAGCAGGACACGAATGGCGGCAGGTTACTGAGCTCAATCACAACACTGGGACTGATCTTCGTGCCAGAGGACGGCCTGGTTCCTTAACAGCGCCTTCCGCCGACCTGATCAACCCGACGGATATTCCTGAAGTCAGGACAGGATGTCCATGGTGAGGTCAGGGCTGTCCAGAGCAGCCCGTGTTCGACTTCGCTCTCGCTAGCGGTCGAGCGAAAGTCGGGCATGACGAGTCGGTGCGGTGACGGTCGGCGGCGAGTTGACACATGGTGTCCAGCTTCTGCTCGACGGCGGTGAGACTCGCTTGCAGGCCGACGTTTTCGCCCAACCTTCCGCAGTGTTTGGCTTCGGCGATGCGGGCCTTCGCGCTGCCGCCGTGTTCAAGTAGCAGGCGGAACGGATCGATGCCGAGGTACGCATCCAACTACACGAGCTACCCAAACTACGAAACCCGACGGCTACCGAGACTGGCACAAAGTCATGCCAGGCCGGGCGAGCGGGGCTCTTGATCAGAGCCACAAGCAAGGTAACGAGGGGACGACCATCTGCGCGCGTTGTCTCATACGTCAGTCGACCATTGGTGCAAGCCGGCGTCCTCGAGTTGAAGGCGGCTTCCGCGTTGGCGTAAGAACAGCCACACCGGTTCACGCTGAGATGTGGCCGCGGGAACCGACCCGTCCACGGCAATGGGATACTCCTCGTCCTGGGCGACGACGACGAGGCGGTGTTCGGGGTCGCCGGAAACCGATGCGCCATGTCTGCGCGCGCGGCGCGCAAGCTGAGCTTCAAGTTGATCTAGGGCTGTGGCAACGGTGATGGGCACTTGAAGGGCGGCGGTGGTCGTGGCGAGCCAGCCCTCGGGCTTCGTCCGTTGGACTTCATCAACAAACCGGCGTAGCCGCGGTGTGGTTTTGATCCGGGGCTTGTCGGCCACTGGACCATTCCCGGCGAGGCCGTCGTACCACGCGTCGAAAACTGCTTGACTGGGAGCGTGCAAGAGTTGACCATCTTCGGGTAACATCGCCAGTCTTGCCGAGAGGTCGACCTGGTAGAGGTAGAGGGCGAGCAAGTCGAATTCGTCAGCGACAACGAGACCAGGTTCGCCTGTCCATCGCTCGCGAAACTCCAGATATCCGATGAACTCGGCGGGCTTATCAAGGACGTCGATGACTGCGTTCAGGTCGGCGATCCCAACTATCCATGGCCTTGCGGTCTCGTCGAGCACACCAAGCGCTGCCAATCGCGGCAGCGCGGTACCGACATCACCGAGTCCGTCCAGGCACGGCAACATCTGATAACAACGCCGAACTGATGACCTCGCGATCTCCAGGACACAACGGCCCGAGGCGTCGTAGAAACGTGCGGGATCATTACCAAGCACGTGAGAACGATCGCGGTCGAGCTGCTTGCTGCCTTCTGTGACGAGTTCTCGGAGTTGACCGACGAGCTTGTCCACGCTGCCGCGAAGAGCTGCCACTCTCAGCGGCGCTCCCTTGCCCTCGATCACGATCACGACGTCGTCGTAGACGACGACACCGTCGACCTCCTGCCGGCCTTCGCGACCATCGATGAAAACGTTGGTCAACGCGAGACTTCCTGGAAGGACCCGCTGAAGAAGTTCCACGGCATAGGAATCCACAGCGCGGGCACGTGTTGCCGGCCACTTCGGAAAGGTCCGCGCGAGCAGCGCCTCTACGGTGAGATGGAGATCTGTTGTGAGGGCAGACAAGTTCACTGGGACCGCAATCTCTGGCCTGACCTCGTCATCGTCCTCGCCTAGTGGAGCCGGCACCAGCGCGAACGGCTTCGCCCTGTGCGGTGGATCGATCAGAACCGACTTCACCGGCTCCGTGGACCCGGGCATCAGCCCCAGCGCTCGCAGGATGGCGAGCTCGGTCTGACCGCGACTCGCGTCCAGCAAGTGGGGGCCACCGTCGATCGGTACGCCGAGTGCGTCGACCAGCAGCCCCATCGCGGCCTCGAGCCACTTCTCCTGGAATCGGAGGCTGCCCGCCTGCACGCAATCCGGCCGCTCACCGGTAACCAACGTGGTGTGGTCCCATGCTGCATCGAGTGCCGGGGTAATTGACATTTCGTGCTTATGGCGCAGGGCGATGGTGAAGTCAGCCAGGTCCGCGAAGCCGAAGCCGAGTCGAGCCCGCAGATTGTTGTGATGGCCGGAAGCGAGCGCGCCTGCAGCCGCCATCGCGTGCGGCGGGTAGGCGCTACCTCGCCAAGCCAGCCACCTCGTCAGCAGATCACCCCGAACACCCGCAGCGATGTCTGACTCCTGCGCGAAGGAATGGGCAAGGCCGACGGCGTGGGCCCAACACCGCACCTGACGGGCTGCCGAGGCAACAGTCAGGAGATCCTCGGCCGTGGCGCGACGGCGATCGCGGCACGGAAGGCTGGTGACTATTGCCGACACGAGTTCCAGGTCCAACGAGGTCGGCCGCGAAGCGGGCTCGAAATAGGTTCCCCACGGCTCGAGCTGGGTCAGTAGGACCATTCCGCAAAGCAGCGGAGCCGGATCAGCTCCTGACACCGCTTGCACGAGCACATCCAGCGCCTGGCGCTGGGCCGTCTCGTAGCGAGTCACCGCCTCTGGAGCGAGCTCGCGCAGCCGCGTTAACGCGGCTTCGTCGGGCACGACGAGCCTGTTCTCCTCCATCGTGCTGGGTTCGGGTGCGACCTGGAGGTAGACATCCCCGAAGGGATCGCGCAGCTCTGCCAGCCACCGGCTGAACCAAGTGAGGGGATCGACGTGCTTCCAGTGAGGTGCTCCGCGAGACTTGTGCTTCTGGACCGCTTCATCAAGCTGCTCAGGAGTCGGTCCGGGAAGTTCCGGCGCGCGCATCACCAATGGCCTGCGGAACGGAATCTGGCGGGTACGGGTTTTTCGGCGCCGCTTGGATCGAGCCACACCCGTTCATCGTGATCGCCGCCTCAACGGTTACCGCATGCGCCCCCTCAAGCCTGCCACGTCCCCAGCCGCGGGTGTTCCTGCCATGCTCGGGTTCCTCAGCGAGGCGTGGAACTTTCGGGGCGGCGAGCAAGCTGTCGGTTGACACAAGCCGCCCGCTGCTCGTGCACCACGCCCCGTTCCTAACCATCGAGACCCTCCAGATGGCGCTCACGGCCTGGGCCGACAACGGACAGTGCCGGGAAGCTGCGCAAATGTCCGACTGGCCGTAACGCTGTTCCGCAGCACCGCACACCTGGGCACGAACCAGGCCACGGCATTCGACACTTTCCTCGGCAAGGTCCAGACCCTGGCCAGCGATGGCGACAGCTACCGCTACCCAGCCTTGGAAAGCGCACTGCGCGCCGCTGCGCACCTCCCGCTCCTAGCGTTGCCGCAACGGTACCCGCATTCACTGCCCCCAGCTCAGTCGGCATGGCAGGCGGAGTCGTGCTCGACGCCACCGGCGCAGGAGCCGTGATCGGCAGCCCCGTGAACTACCTCGCCGTGGCAGGCATCGTCCCCGGCGGAGCCATGGCCGCGTCCTCGGTCGGAGGACTCGGCGCCGAAGCAGCATGCGACGACTCGGTCGAGGCCATCGACACCAGCGACGCGAACCAGCACCTACTCGCCGTTCGGCGACAGACCCGAGAATGTCGGAGGGGTGCTCTAGGGTCACGGCCATGCGAGACTCTGGGACCATGCTGTCGGAACTCCGGTCGCGATCGCTGCGCCGTTCGACGATTCGTTCTGAGACGGGCATTCGGAGCCCCGAGCATCATTCCATGAATGTCTCTCGGAATGCTCGCTCGACACCGTCGGCTGGCTTGCCAGCGTCCTCGCCGACTTCGCTGCAGAGACGGGGACGGCGAAGACGCTGTTGCTGACCGTTCGTCGAGCCGACACGGATCACTAGTCAGCGTTCAGTCCAGGTCCACATCACCCAGGTTTGCTGACTGGTTCATGCGTACGTGACGACCATCGGTTCTGGTGTCAGGTTGCCGAGGCATGACTTTCGTTGAGCGCCGGAAGCCACCGTTGACGCGTTGCGCGAGCGAGCGCGCCAGATTAGGAACGCGTCCAACCGTTGACTGCAGACCCGAAATCATCACCAGGAAAATGGTCTCCCCGGGGGGCGTGATGGCGACGTTGTACGACTTGCCCGAGTCCCGTCAGCGCAATTTCCTGTGGCTGTTAGCGTCGCGATTTCGGTTGGCGACCGACCTCGGTTTCGACCCACGGGCGACCACGTTCGGCAGCGAGCTGAGGGTGTCGTTGGTCGACGACGCGTGGATCGAGTTGTCGTGGAGTCACCCGTGCCGCACGGTCATTCCCGACTCGTTTTTGTGGCGCCACTATGCCACCGACGACCCCGCCCGTCCGTTCGGTCCGACGATGGGAGATCTGCTCGACGGAGCCCCGATGCCGGAGTCTCGCCTGTGCGCCATGCTGTCGACGGAAACATGGTCCGCCAGCCCTGCAGCACAGGCTGCGTTCGCACTTCGTGGACGCCCGTCGGAGGAGTTCACGAAGACTGAGTCAGCACGGTTGGAGGACTGGCGGGAGCGCGCCGAGGGCTACATCGAGAAGGTGAGACACCGTGGAATCCTCGGACCGCCGCGCCCCGGCGGGAGACGGATTGGCACTGGGCCGACGCCGACGGCCACATCCTGTGCTGCGATGATGTTGAGCCGATCGAGGGCGCCGTCGATCTGCTATCAGTCCCTAACGCCGACCGCTGCCCCAACACGACCAACGAGTGGCCGCCGTCGCTGATCCCCTGGCATTTCGCGCCGCGCAGCCAGCAAGTGCTCACCGTGCGCCGCGCGCTCGTTGACGAGACCGGCCCCCGATGCGCGATCTGCCGCGTCCGTTGGGCCACCGTGATCGACCACGACCACCTCACCGGACTGGTGCGCGGCTACGTGTGCACGCCATGCAATAACGTCGTGGATCACTGCACTCATGTCTCCGAATGCATGTTCTCCTATTACCTCAACAATCCTCCGGCCTCGCAGTTGGCGTTGCCGCACCCCAATCACACGGCCTTCCAGCGCCGGCGCGGCGAGTTCCACCTTCGTCGAGTGGAGCATTTCGACCGGCTGGTGGCTGAGATGGCGGGCACCCACCGCCGATAGCCGGGCGAGCCTGTGAGTGCACCGGGCGCGGTAGCGCGGAGCAACGCAGGTGGCACAGGAAGAGCACGCAACCACCTGGCAGGAACGGCTCGCCGATCTGCGTGTTAACGGCAGACCGCGACGTACAAATGCCAATAGACAGCAACCCCCCGGAGCATCGCTCGGGAAATATCGGACAAGCTCGGTGAGCCGAAGTAGAGCCTCGCCGCGCGCAGCTGCCGCGACCCCGTCGTCAACCCGTGAAGCGTCGCGCTATAGTGATGTTGGCGGGCGCGGTCCGCACGGTTAGGTCGCTACCTCCCGGCAATAGGTGGCAAGGACCTCAGAGGGTTGGTCCCACCGCGCAGAAGCTGGAATTTCACCGAATCATGCTGTGTGCTTCATCCTTGTCGGCTGGCCGGGCGGCTCAGAACGGGGATTTCCATGCGCATGAGTCATCTTTCAGACCGCCTGATCCGGCACCGCCAGGCTCGGACCGGCGAATCGCGTCAAGCACTTAGCCGCTGGACACGGAAACTCGAGCAGAGCTTGTCTCCGCGCGAACGGGAGGCTCTCTTTGAGGCTCTCCACTGTCGCGATCGCATCCTCGATCAAGCCCCCACAGCATCCCCGCTACCCCGCGCACTGCGCGAATGCGTGATTCCCGACGCGCAAGCGCACGACCAGCGCGAGCTGGAAACGGCTGTGCTTGCCGCATTGACACGCGGCATGGACCACCTGGTGTTCCACTCACGGGCGTGGGACTACCGGGTTGGCAGAGTTATCAAGAGTGTCCGCCCTGAACCTGATTCGGTCTCCCTTGAGCTCGATCCGCTCATTCTCGGCCCGATGCTGGGCGAGCTGCTACCGATTGGGCCCCACAAGGACGAGCAGAGCATCGAAATCGCCGGCACTGCCGGAGCACGGGCGCGGTGGCGCAAGTCTGGGCAGCTGGTGATCTCTCTAGCCGACCCCGCCTCGCACGCCGAGGTCATCGTGACCGGTGTGGGCAAACGGGAGTGGCATGCAGCGCAGGTATACGTCCGCGCAGAGAGGCCACTAGCTCTGACGCTCAATGACAGGTACCAAGACGTGCTGTCGCCAAACGAAGCAGATTTTCTGCTCATCTATCCGCGATTCCATCTGCCGATCCACTTCGTCAGCGGATTGCTACGCCGGGTCAAGATCTTCAGCACCGCATGGGCTCTCAGCATCCACGGTAGCCGCGAGTCAGCCAAACTCAGCTGGAGTGGTGCGCTGACTGTGGAGAGCGCGCTCACCGCTCTGTGCCATCCCGTCACCCAGATCACGCCCAACACGTTCACCGCAACGGAGTGGCCAGTCAGCCAAGAGGGCGAGATCAACGATCTCAACACCGCCGACCGATCGGCAAGCAGGCGGACGACTGGTTGCAGTCTCATCCTGCGAGGGGATCCGGAGACCCAGCAACGGCCGCGGGTCTCGCAACCTGGCTCAATGCCTAACTACTGGCAAGCCTGGGAGACCGCGTACGCGGGGCATCCACAGAAGCATCGCTCGTCGCAACGGCTCTCAGACCTGGTCGAATTGCGACGCGCTAACACCGGAGAAGAGCCATCACGGGCCAAGAACTGCATCGGGCCACTTGCGAACGAGACGGACGAGCGCGAGCTCCGAAACAGCCTCATTCCGGAAGCGCACTCGCTCCACCAGCGCGTGCTGGAGACCAGCCTGTTGCTGGCCATCCGTGATGGCGCTGTGCTGGTCTCGGACTTCAGGCACCGCTTTCACCAGGTCTTCCTATCCGTCAGTCCCCGGAAAGAGCGTCTAGTAGCCGAGCTCAACCCGGCAGTCAGCAATCCCTTCTTCAAAGCCTTGCTGGCAAATGAGGAGCCAAGCCCGAGCGGCGACGGAGTCCCCGGCCTACGCCTGGAATCCGGTCAAAACGGCATTGATCTCCGACTTCTTGACGAGACCGGCACGCTGACTGATGCCAAGCTCGAGATCAAGAACATCAACCTGGACGACTGGGACAAGATATGGAACGACATCAACCGCACCGTTGAGCACGAGTACCGACGCGTCGATCCGCTCCTCGACCGATCTCCACAGCTGAGCCGCGGCGAACGGGACGGGATGACTCATCAGCGAAAACGCTGTGGCCCAGTGGGACTTGGCAGCGCCATGCTGCGCAGGATCGGGCTACTAGCCGGCGCACGGGCCGTAGACGTTTGGCCTGGCCTCGGAAAGACTCAGATTCACGTCGAAATCGACAGCGGGCCGTCGATCAGCTCAATTGTCAGCGCGCTCCAACACCCAATCGCCGGAGTCACCAACTACGCCGAAGTCCTTGATGAGAACCAGACCCGGTTCGCTCAGCTACGCGAAATCCAGCCAACCGCAGACCGGTTCGTCGGCCCTACCTCAGACGCGGCTTCCCCACCTGCACTAATTCTCAGGCCTCTCACCCGGCAGGCGGCGCGGAGGCGAAATTCATGACAGCGCGTCCGTACCGTCGAGACACGTGGAAGCTCCTGGACACAGTATTGGCGTCCGACGACCGCACGCGACGCGCCAGATGGCTGATGGTCACGTCCGCCGGATGCCTCTTGCTGGTCAGCATCGGTGTCGCATTGCTGTTCTACGCTGTGCCGCTCGTCGGTACTGGGATTCTGAGCGCCCTTCTCGGTACTGCGGCATTGCGGAGACGAAAAAAACCATGATGCGCACGTGTGTCGCTTCCGGCTGAATACTGGCTCTGGCACGGTTTCACCCGTCGGCGACAACACGCTGCGCCCTGGCTGGAAACACCGGGCGAGCTGACGCCGCACACCACAACGTTCGGAAGTCTCAAGCGGACGATCCTGCCGCCTACCAACTCAGAAGAACCCATCGCAGATGCCGTACACCAGCTGCAGAACACGACTCGGCCCAAATGATTGTTCAGGGGCGACCTATAGATCATCTAGGCACTCTCGCGTGCGCGCAGTTCAACTGGAGCCCGAGCCCGACCACTCGTTCTCCGGATACAGTTCACCGACGAGCCGATAAGACGCACCGATGATCTCGTCGGCCATGCCGAAAGTCCAGACAGGCTGCCTTCCCTCGTGCACGAACCTATTGCGCAGTACTCGCCCAGTTTTGACGATATCCGCCACGTGGGCGCTGACCAGCCCTTCATCCAGCGCGATGTTGATAAGATCATTGAAGCTGCCGCCACGCTCCAGTCGCTGCTTGAGCGCCACCTCAACGGCAAAGATCGACTGCACACAGGCAACAGAAACCTGTTCATAGAGGTAGAACCCGAGCGCGAACATACCGCGCGCCGTACGCAACAACGTCGCAGGACCTTCTGGCGTTGTGGACGTGATGATCCACGACTCGGCGCACGCCTTAAGACGACCATAGGTCAAAGGACAAGACTGGCAGTGCTCGTCAACGCCGCCCCTGAGTTTGACCATTCGCGGATCGGGCTCCGGCAACGCGAACTCACCGAGCTCTGCTCCAGGTGGCGTCCACAGACTCATAGCGGTGCTCTCTCAGCTCGATGGAAGCGAACCGATGATCGTAAGCCGTGCTGCGTGAGCATGCGACCCAGTTGTCGTAGGGAGAAGAACGCCTCGGTCAACGCCACCCTCGAACCCTGCCCTTGCCGATAACTTCATCCGCCCTGGTGCGAGGCGGTGTCTGGGTAGGTCGACCGTAGTCGCTCGAACGGACGCTTTCGCTGCCGTCGAGCGCCACGGCATGGTGATCGACTGTGCTGTCGCGACTGGCCTACCTGGGTGTGACGAACGCGTTCGCCATGCTGCGCCTGCTGCCCATGAGCGACCGAGACAAGAACATCGAGATCCTCGCCTTGCGCCATCAGATCACGGTGCTCCATAGAAGGCGTCAACACGAAGATCAAAAGGATCAAGAGACAAATGTTCGGCCGCGCACAAACTTTCCCCTGCTCCGCAAACGAATCCTCCTGGTGATCCAAACAGATCCCGCCAGCAGGCCACTACTTGATCACGCAATCAGGGACAGAGCCGAAACATCGACACTCCCGCAAGGGGCACTCTTATGCGATCATGAACTCCGGAAAGGTGGCGATGCGACCGGCCGTGCAGCGTGACAGGGCGGCGGTGTGTCATCGAATGCTCGGCGGTATGGGAAGGGTTCCAGCGCTGTGCCTGAACTGATCGATACGCTGCGGCTGGACCGTCAGGGTGGCGTCGATGCGAGCGGGATGGAGTTCACCGCAATCGACGTGGAAACCACCGCGTTGCATCCCGGCAGAGTGATCGAGATCGGTGCGGTGCGGGTCAATGGCGAGGGTAGGGTTCTCGGTGAGTTCTCAACCCTGGTCAACCCCGGGCCGGGCGTGGATCCGGGCGCGACGTGGGTTCACCACATCACTCGCCGCGATCTAGATGACGCGCCCGCGCTGAGCGACGTAGCGGGATACCTGATCGAGCTGTGCACGAACAGCGTTCTGGTCGCCCACAATCTGCCGTTCGAATCGCGGTTCCTGACCGCCGAATTCGACCGGATTCGGCCACACGTTCCGCGGCTTCCCGGCGTGTGCACGTTATCGACCGCGAGATCGCTCCTACGCCTGCCGAACTACAAACTCGCCACGCTCGTGGAAGTTCTCGACCTGCCTGCGATCGCGACACATGCTGCCCTCGACGACGCCAGGGCGTGCGGTCAGCTCGTTGTCCGTCTGGTCACCGACCACGGTCTCCGATTCCGGTCCGCGCCGCGGTTCCCGGCGCTTCCGCAGCTACCGCGCGGAGGACGGTGCGCACCGCGTGTCACGGCCATACGCGCGGGCGAGCGCGGCTGGATGGCGAGCCTGATGGACAGGTTGCCCGAATCGATGCCGCATGCGCACGACCCCGCGTTGGAGGCCGCATATCGTGACCAGCTTACGCAGGCCCTCGCCGACAACAAGATCTCCGGCAAAGAAGCCAAAGCGCTCGCGCAGCAAGCGCGCACGGCCGGTATGAGCGCGGCCGACGTACGACGCGTGCACACTGAGGCGATTGGTTCCCTGCGGCGGCTTGCTGAGCAAGACGGAGTCATCACGCCGAAGGAGTATCGAGATCTCACCAAGGCCGCAGCCGCTCTGGGCGTACCAGATCTGGTGGCAGACCTGGAGTTCGTAAACAACAAGGTCGAGGCTGCTGAAAAAACGACCGTACCGCTCCGGCCTACGCGCGTTTTGGTGCTGGGGGTATCGCCTGCCGCCGACGAAACGCGCGCCCGGGTGCTGACCGAAGGGCTTGCGCTGGCGAAGAATCTCACGGCGACGGTGACGCATGTGGTGGTGGATCACACGGTGCCGGACGACGATGCCCGTAAGCGTAAAGCTGCTGGCTCTGACGTTGCGCTGTTGACCGTGGACGAGGTGGCCTCCGTGTTGGGCTGGACGACTCCGCAACACGCTGACCAACATGAACCGGCAGCCGAAGCCGTCCCGCACGAACCGCAACCTCCGGCAACGGCTCACCTGACGCAACCGCAGGACATTCCGGAACCACAGGGCCTTCCGTATCCGACCGGGCAGCCTGCCTTGCCGACCACGGAGCCCGTTGTGAACGTGCCTGCCCGGGCTCCCGGCTATCCCGTCCGCGCGTCCTCGCATCAGCCACGCCCGGCGCCTGCCCCGCGTGCCTCGGCGTTGCTGTTGTGGACCGCACGTCTCGTGCTGGGCTTCGGTGTCGTTCTCGTTGTCATGGACCTGTTGGCCGCCGCCGGTGGAGCTCCGGCCACCGCACTGATCGGCTTCGGGATCTTCGCGCTGATCGTCGTCGCGGCCGGTGAATTCATGCGCCGCAAAGCCCGAGGCCGCGTCTAGCCAACGACGCCAGAGGAGTCTCACTTAAGCCACACGCGGCCGCGTCCCGACCCGGTGATCGAGTCACGGCTATCCCCTGCCACCGCGAAGGCTGCAACGTAGTCCCCGCATGCGTCTCAAGGTGCTCTACGCGGATCGGACAACGGTTATGACTGCCACCGCGATCTTGTACCGGCTAGCGAGATCCGGCCCTGGTCGCCGATCGCGGAGCCGAACATGGCTTCGCCCTGGGCCTGCACCGGTGCATCATCGAACAACCCGTCGGTGATCTACTGGATTCTGCTGCTGTCTACAACCAGTGCTGGCGGTACGTTGCACTCCGTTGCGAACCTATCGTCAACGGACTCCGTCACGATGCTGCAGTCGTCTGCCCCTCACCCGGAGTCCTGGAAATCCTCACAAACCCGCGCAGCCGGTTGCGCGAAACGGGTGACTGTCACCGATCACGATGTGTCGAGGGCCGCGCAGCAGGTAGACACATCGGAATGGACGATGACGACGAGCTGGTGGAGGCGTGGGAATCCGCAGGGGCGAAGATCCTCGTGCTCGCTGAGGCGGGTGTGCTGCCCGGCCGGATGCCGGTCGTCAGGTACCTGGGGCTGAAGGCGGCGCCGTTCTACCGGATAGTGCTCGACGTCTTGGTCGACGAGGAGTCGCGGCTCGGCCTCCAGCTCTCCACCGCGACCATCACCCAGCGGGTGACCGAACGGCTCGAACAGGCCACCGGCGGCGCCGTCGACTGTCCTCCGGTCGCGAAACTGCTGGAGCAGCTTTACGAGTGGGGCAACGTCGACCGGATCCACAATACGCACCGCAAGGGCAGCCCTCAGGAGTACCTGCGGCAGGACTACCTGTACCAGATGACACCGGCAGGCACGGTCGTGCACCGCGAGCTCGCCAGGATCGACCAGGAGCTCGGCATGACCGGCGCGCTGCAGGCGTCGATGCTGCCTGAGGTGCGCGCGGCTCTGGTGGCGTTGGTCGCGGCGCTCGGCGAACCCAAGGCTGAGGACCGCGACCGGCAGGCATACATCGCCTTCACGCGTGTGGTGAATGGGTTCACGCAGCTGTCGGAGAACGCCAAGCTGTTCGTCCAGGGCCTGAACCGGTCGCTGAACCTCGACTCTGCGGAGAAGGCCGAGAGGTTCCTGGCCTACAAGCAGCTCGTGGTCGACTACCTGCAGACCTTCTCGATCGGCATCGCAAAGTACGCGGCGGGTATCGCCGAGGGCATCGAGGCCGCCGAGCAGCGCGGTGTGCTGGCTGCTCTTTCCGAGATCGCCGCGGTCGAGGCCGCACCCGCACTCGGCGTGTCCACGGAACAAGCCGCTGCCCGTGACGCGGAGGTGATGCGCGCCCGATGGCTCGGGCTGCGGCGTTGGTTCTTCCCCGACGGCGACCAGCAGCCAGTGGTGACCACGCTGGCCGACCGTTCCGTCGAGGCCATCAGCCGGATCATGACGACGGTGCGCCAGCTGAACGAAGAGCGGTTCCGTCGGGTGAACCGCAAGGCGGACCTGGTGACGATGGCGCGGTGGTTCTCCGCCGCCGACACCGACGTGGTCTCTCTGTGGCGCGCGGGTTTCGGGCTCTACCCGGCGCGCCACGTCGGCGCACCGCACCCAGTGGAGACCGAGATCGACATCCGTCCGGGCATCGGCTGGTGGGAAGGCGTCGCCCCGCCGATCTCACCGCGCCTGCGCACGCAGGGTCCCAGGGCGAGTGGCGGAGTCGCGTCGAGGCTGCCGAACCAGGGCAAGGCGAAGAAGCTGCTCAGAGAGAAGCAACGGGCGGAGGACGCCGCGGTGGAGGCTGCGGCCAGATCCCTCGCCGGGCGAAGTCCGTGCCTGCTGTCGAGTCTCACCCATCTCCCCGCCGAGGAGTTCGACCTGTTGTTGCGCTGCCTGGACGTCGCACTGGCCAGACGTGCGCACGACGGGGTTCGGTACGCGGAGACCAGCGACGGGCTGATCCGGGTGACGCTGCGGCCACCAGCGCCCGATGACACCGCCACCATCACCACACCGCGCGGAACCATGTGTATCGCCGACTTCCACATCACGCTGGAGGACATGGGGAGCGCCCTGTGATCCTGGAAGAGACTGCACGGGAGGAACTTCGCCAGGCCGCCCGTTATCTCGTGTTGAACCCGTTGCTGCACAACAATGGGCGCCACGCCAAGATGGCGGCGCTGGTGCACAGCCACGCTAAGACGCTCAAGGCGTGGTTCGACGATTACCTGGGCTGGCCGCTGGTGGTCGAACGAGACGTCATCCGGCTGGTCAAGGTGCCGGAACCGCGGGCGGTGACGCACCAGGACGACGCGCCGGCCGCCCGGTGCTGCGCCTTGTTCTGCCTCCTGCTCGCCACTTTGGAGGACGCGGGCGCGCAGACCGTGATCACGGAACTCGCCGACAAGGTCGCCACGATCGCCGCCGCCACCGACGGAATTCCCGCCTACGAACCGGCCGAATACTCCGAACGCAAGGCGCTCATCCAGGCGCTCCGGCTGCTGACAGCCCGCGGTGCGCTGGTTCCCGTACAGGACAGTGCGTCGACCCACGAGGACGAGAACCGGTACGTCGAGGCCGAGGGAGACGCGCTCTACGACGTGGACCACCGCACGGCGGCATTGCTGCTGGCCTGTCCCACGCCTCCGACGCGGGCAGAGAAGTACCAGCACATCACGCATCAGTCCTATCCGGATACCGTGGAGGGCGCCAACAGGCGGCGGCGTCACGCCGTCATGCGCCGTCTCGTCGACCATCCGGTGATGTACTTCGATGAGCTGACGGAGGACCAGCTGGACTACTTCCGCAACCAACGCGCGCTCTTCGTGCGCCAGCTACGGGAAAAGCTGGACACCCGCCTCGAAGTACGGGCCGAGGGCGCTGCCGTCATCGACGAAGAGCTGACCGACCTGACTTTTCCCAAAGACACCAAGGACCAGTTCGCCGCACTGCTTTTCGCGCACGCCCTCGCTGACGAACCGAACGCGACGGAACCAGGGAAGGCGGTGTCAGGCGAAGTCTTGACCAGAATCTCGGAGTGCGTGGCGCCCCACCTTGCGGCACGCGGGATCAAAGCGAGCAGTCCCAAGGACGTTCGGCAGGCAGCGCTCACCGTGCTGACCAAGCTCCGGCTGGTCGAGCCCCTTGATGACGGCGGCGTCCGCACACTGCCCGCACTCGGCCGTTACCGTAACGTCCGGGAACCCTCCGCACCGCAGGAAGAACCGGCGGCGGTGCTCTTCGCGCTGCCCGGCGACGAGGAAACCGATGTCACTCAGTCCTGACTCCGCGCAGCTGCGCAACGACCAGCTCACGACGTTGCTCTCCGGCAGTGCCCCGACTCCCACCAGCACCCGGTTCAAGCCGTTGCGCCTGGGCCTGATGGGCATCTGGCAGTATGGCAACGAGGAGTTCCACTTCCACGACGGCCGGCTGATCTTGCGCGGCCGCAACGGCAGCGGCAAGACCAAGGTGCTGGAGGTGACCAGCCCGTTCCTCCTCGACGCAAACCTCTCCGCCCGGCGGCTCGACCCGTTCGGCAACAACGCCCGGTCCATGCGCGAGAACCTTCTTTACGAGGGACGCACGCACCAGATCGGTTACGTCTGGTGCGAGTACGGGCGAATCACCGAGGACGGCAGCGCCGAGTACCGCACGATCGGCGCCGGCATGCGTGCACGGGAGACCAAGTCCGGAGCCCCGGAGTCCTGGTATTTCATCACACCGTTGCGCGTCGGCGTGGACTTCAGCTTATGCGACAACGCGGAGCGGCCGTTCGACGGCGGCGAGCTCGCCAAGCGGCTCGGCGACTCCGACGACACCGTGTTCACCAAGGCGGAGGACTACCTGGCCAAGCTCGCACGTGAGCTGTTCGGGCTGAGCCCGCAACGCCTGCACAGCCTGGTGGAGCTGCTAATCATCCTGCGCAGGCCCAAGCTGAGCGAGAACCTCAGCGTCGAGCGACTCAAGGAGATCCTGTCCAACGGCCTGCCGCCGGTCGACGAAGAGCTCGTCGCTGGTCTCGCCAAAAACTTCGACGAGCTCAAGCAGGACGAGGAGGACCTCAGGAAGTTCGTCAAGGCGCAAGAGGAGGTCGATCTCTTCCTCGACAGCTACCGCGTCTACGCGCGGAGAATGACCCGGCACATCACCAACGACGTCATCGACGCCACGGAGAAACACCAGAAGGCGCTCGACCGCGGCGAACGCGCAGCACGCGACCTCGAGAAGAACCAGGTCGCCATCACCGAGACGGAGTCCGCACTGCAGCGTCTCGACGGCGAGCAGAACATGCTGCAAGGAAAGATCCGCGCACTCGAGAGCAGTCCCGAGATGAAGAACCGCGAGGCGCTCACCCAACTCAAGTCCGGAGTGGACGAAGCGGCAAAGACAGCGAAGTCCGCCAAGCGCCGCACCGCGCGGGCGGAAAACCAACTGGTCACCGATCGGCAGGCGCTCAACGAAACAGCTGACAGACTCACCGAAGCACACAGGGCGACGGCTGAGGCCGAGGTCAACACGCGCACTCTTGCGTCGACCGCGGGCCTTCACCAGGAGCTTGAATCCGAAGTAGACAAACTGCGCACGGACTCAACAAGCGCGCGGAACACACTGGAGGGCTACATCTCGGCGCGCCGGACGGCTGTCAAGGAGACCCGGCGGTTGTACGACAACCAGCAAGAGGCCCAAGCCACGGTCAACCGGGTGCAGGCCGCGCACGACGACCTGGCCGCGCGCCGGACCAGCGCGGCAGAGCAGGTGCTAAGTCTCGAATCTGACTTCGACGACCAGGTGGCGCTGCTGTCCCAGGAGATCGTCTCGTGGTCAGGGCACTGCGTGGAGTGCCTACTCACCGACGAGCAGATCACCCGGCTTGTTGAAGCCGCGGAGCGGCTCGGGGACGAGGAAGCCCTTCGGCTGGGTGCATTGATTGCACAACACGTGGACGACGCTCGTGCCAGGTTGCAGGAACAGCGCAGCCACGTGAATGCCGAGCTGTCCAAGTTGGCCAGCGAACACGAAAACGTTACGGCGCAACGAGAGCAGGTCGCGAAAGAAACCTACCCACCGCCACCGGATCCCTTGGTCGCTCGCCGGGACCGAACCGGGGTGCCCGGCGCGCCGCTGTGGCGTCTGGTCGACTTCCATCCCGAGGTCGCGAACGACACGCGGGCGGGCGTCGAAGCCGCACTGCTCGGATCGGGACTGCTGGACGCCTGGGTCACTCCGGACGGCACCCTCGTCGACTCCGAGAGCTGGGACGCGATCCTGTTGCCGGGGCCGGCCCGGACCGGCAGTGACTCGCTGACCAGCTTGCTGCACGCCGTGCCGCACGAGCACGTCACGAAAGCTGTGGTCACTGCGGTGTTGGCCAGCATCGCGGTGTCCGGTGACGAGCAGCCGTGGGTCGCGCCTGACGGCCGGTGGGCTATCGGCCCGGCGCGCGGGCGTTCCGGGCAGGAGCAGGCAAGCTACATCGGCGCGACCGCGCGGGAAGCCGCCCGGCAACGCAGACTCGCCCTGCTCGACGGCCGGCTCGCCGAGCTCACCGCGCTGATCTCCGGTCTGGACGGCGATCTGCGGCTGTTCGACGAGCGGCTGCACGCACTCGCCGAGGAACAGCAGAAGCAACCCACCGACACCGTCGCGCGCGGTGTACTCAGCGAAATGACCGCCGCACGCAAGCAGGACGAGCAGCTCAGCGGTGAGCTGGCAAAGTCCGCGGCGCGACTTGGCACCGTGAAGGGCACGCTCGCCCAAACCGTCGAAGCACTCCGCGCCTACGCCCACGCCCACCTCACACCGACGACACCCGACCAGCTCGACACGCTGAACTCGGCCCTGACCGACCTCCACGTCGCCGTCGAACGACTCGTGGCCAGGATCGGCACAGCCCTACTCCTGGCCGTTCAGCACGGAGATGCCGAGAAACGCGTCCGCCATCTAGCAGAAGACCTCCACGGACTCGCGGAGGAGTCGGCAGCGGCAGAGCACCGCGCCACCGCGTTGCGCGAGGAGCTGGACGAAAGGACACGGCTGCTCGGTGTGGGTATCCAGGAGACATTGCAGCGGCTGGATGACGCGCGAAACGAGCTGAACAGGTCCGAGGAGGAGAGCACCGCACTCACCAACCGTTTGCGGGAGCTGGGCGAGAAACGCGGAGCCCTCAAGCAGGAGGTCGGCACCGTCACCGAGGAGGCCGGAAGGCTGCTGGACGTGCGGCAGGCCGCGGTCGTGGAGTTCCAGCGTGCCAGGAACAGGGGCTTTCTCGGCCTGATCCATGTGTCCGACGTGGATGATCAGGTAACCGACGACCTGGCTGAGGCCACTCGGGTGCACTCGCTGCTGGCCGGGGAAGAGTTCGGCAAGACCGCCAGAAACACCGCCCGCAACGACGTCGACAGCCAGTTCCGCGACCTGCAGCTGGAAATCGAGGGGCCGGACTGGCACCCGTGGGGTGATAACGACGGCGATCTCTTCGTGGTCCAGGTGACGTTCAACGGTGCCGACCACCCCGTGCCCGACCTGCGGGACCTGATCGCGGCCGAGATCGAGACCCGCAGCACGTTCGTGCAGGCGAAGGAACGCAAGCTGTACGCCGAGGTGCTGCTCGGCAAGGTGGGTGAGCACCTGCGCCAGCGCCGCCTGGACGCGAGCAGACTCGTGAAGGAGATGGACGAGCAGCTCAAACGCCACCCCACCGCCTCCAAGATGCGGATGAGCATCGACTGGAAACCCGCGAAGAACGCCGGCAAACAGGTGCACGACGCGATCAAACTGCTGGACCGCGGGTCCACGAACTTCCTCGCCGAGGACGCGCGCGACGCGCTTATCGAGTTCCTCGGCGAGCAGGTCCGGGAGGCACGTCAGCGCGCCGAGTTCGGTGACTGGAAGACCCACCTCGCCGAGGCGCTGGATTACCGCCGCTGGTCGGAGTTCGAGCTGCAGGTCCTGTTCCACGACAATCCCAAGCCAGTCGAGCTGACCGGCGAACTACACAAGAAGAAGTCCGGAGGCGAGAAGGCCGCGATGCTGCAGCTGCCGATGTTCGCGGCGGCCGCCGCCCACTACGCTGGTGCGGCGCCGACCTCGCCCCGGCCGATCTACCTGGACGAGGCGTTCGCGGGCATCGATGCAGAGATGCGGGCGAGCTGCATGGGTTTGCTGACGGGATTCGACCTCGACTTCGTCATGGCCAGCCACGACGAGTGGGGTTTCCACACGACCGTGCCCGGTCTGATGACATACGCACTGCGCCGCGACCCGGAAATCTTCGGCGTGCTCGCCACCCCGATCGTGTGGGACGGCACCCGGCGGCACAGGCTGGAGGACCGGTCTCTGAAAGCCGGGCCTGCACCGTCGATTCTCGACACGGACGAGCAGGAGTGACTGTGCGACGTGCGGTGGACCCAGCCTTGCTCGCCTGGACGAAAACCAACGGTGGCAAGGAGTTCTGTGCGAAGGCGCGGGAGAAGCTCGTGCGGGGCCGCAAGCTAGACAAGTGGCTCGAGTACACCGTGAGCGAGAAGAACCTCGAAGACCTGCAGGCGTTGTTCGGCCACGACGAGCGTGTCGTCAACGCGACCGGCGTGCAGCTGCGCAAGGCGGATCTCGCACTGCGCCGCACCCGATTCGGAATCGGCCTGCACCAGCTCCTCATCGCCGTCGACGGACCGGTCATCAGCGCGCGTGCCCGTAAACGCTACGACGACCGCGTGAGTCTGCTTCGCGTGGTGCAAGAACGAGCGGCTCTTCGGCAGGTCATGGTCCTCGTGCCGCAGCTCGACCGGGAATGCCAACTGCTCGAAGCACTCGAGCTGGGGCCGACCTCGCAGGTGCCACCGGGGTCAGCGACCGAAACGAAATCATGGCCCACCTACGAAGCCGCGATCAGAGCCGCTGCCTACTGGTACCCAGAGTCGCTGACGAGGGTCCCGTGGGAGAAGGAGGTGGCGTCCAACGCCCTCAGCGGCTCCAAGAGGTGGACGATGGCGCAGCTCGAGGCGTTCTCCCGGCTTGTGGGGATAGGCCTCAAGGAAGCCCTGCAGTGGACCGATTCGCTGATCCGCGTCGCCGGACCACTGTCGTGGACGAACCAGACACCAATCGCCGACGCGGGCCTGGCCACGCCGTGGATCGACATCCCTGCTCAGGGCTCGATCGAGTCCGGCGAGCTGCACTGCCCAGCAGACGGCGTATTGCTGGTGGAGAACCAGACGACGTTTGAGCACCTCCGCCGCAACACCGACCTAACTAAGACATGGCTCTGTGTGTGGCTCGAAGGCAACATCAGCAAGGGACTCATCCCGTTCCTGCGGCACATCAACCCGCGGCATGTCGCCGCCTGGTGCGATCTTGACCCTGACGGCATCGAGATCGTGCAGAGCGTGGAGAACGGCCTCGAACGCGACGTTCTCCCGGTCGGCATGACACCCGAGATCTGGGCAAACGGCGCGAAGCTCGCGGAGAAGAAGCCGGAAGATCACGTCATATGGCAGCACGCTGCCGCCGCACTCGCCGAGCACGGCCCGGAGCTGCTGCGCCCGCTCGCCGCCGCCATCGCCACCAACGGTGACCGCTGCGAACAGGAGACCATCCAGTTCGAGACCACACCGGTGGTCGTGCGGCAGCTCAAGCAACTCGTTACTTCATCTGGTGACATGCCATGAACCCCGGGCAACCTTGCCCTTCCCGATAACCTCATCCGCCCTGGTGAGAGTTGATTCGTCGGTGTCGACGCCGATCGCTGGAGTCGGCGCTCTCGCACGACTGGCGATCACCGCCGCGATCTTTCCGCCGTGCTGCTGCGACTGGCCTACCTGGGCATCACGAACGCGTTCGCCGTGCTGCGTCCCTGCTGCCGATGAGCGACTGAGACAAGGACATGGAGATCCTGGCCCTGCGCCGCTGCCACACAGCCACCCGTGAGCAGAGCTTCGCGATGTTGCCCGCCAGTATGCGTCGAGGGCTGCCACGAACGCCGGACGGTTGGCTGCGCCAGGTCGACCGGATGGCACTCGGAGCGCACGCGGGGGCGGCCAGCTGATCGAGTGTCCCCCGCACCAAGGACGGGGATCACACCTGCCGCCCCGACACGACCTTCATTTGGGTCAACTAGAACGACCTCGTCAAAGGTCCGCTTGAACCCCGGTTTCGGTACTTATCCGACGGTTCCGCGCGACACGCAAAGAACGACGATTTCGCCGCGAACAAAGCCAGACTTCTTGAGGCGCAGTGACTTTCGACAGCGACAACAGGCCCGAACCGGCTGGCGCTTGATCGCCATACACAGCTACCGTCCGTCGCATGAACACCTGCATTGCGCAGGTATGCCACGAATACGTGCCCGATTCCCCCCTCGGACACAAAACCTGGGGAAATTTCCCCAACGACCAGCGTCGTTGACCAGTGATATCCCGTGGCAACCTGTGGGTTGCCTCGGCGGTTGTGTTTGCGGTCATGTTCTGCATCTCCCTCCCTGTTCGTTGCGGGGTGGGGCTCGTGGCTGAGCAGATCGTGTCGGCTGTCGTACCCCGTGCGGGCGGCACGACCACGCCGTCGGTACGCCCCGTTCGGGATGTGGCGCGGGCGTTGCCGCTGCCGGTGTTACCTCATCAGGCGTCGATGACCTACGGCATGGGCCGGGTCGATGCTTCCGGCCGAGTCGCCCAGCGGTCCGTCCTGCGGACGCTGGGCTGGAGCCCGGGCGAGGCGTTGGTGATCAACATCACCCGCACCGTGATCGTGGTCCGGCGCGATCCGCACGGGCCTTTCTGCCTGGGGCACAAGCCGTACCTGGTGCTGCCCGCCCCGGTACGCGACCGCTGCCAGATCCGGGCCGGAGACCAGGTGCTGCTGGCCGCCGACCCGCAACGAGACGTGCTGATCGTGCACACCCTGGCCTCCCTCGATCAGGTACTGGTGGAGCGCCATGCCGGACTGCTGGGTGGTGAGACCGCATGACACAACCCGACAGCCAGCCCCAGGGCACTCCGGGGCCGGAGGTGCTGGAGGCGGCTCGGCTGGTGCTGCAGCGGATGGGTGTAAGCCCGCACGACCTGCTGACAACACCCGGGGACCGCACGCCAGTGCCGACCTTCGACGACTACATCACCAAGGTCTCCGACGCGTCAGCGCCGGAACCCGCCGCGTGTACAGCTCCTACTGGAAACGGATCCGCGAACACTGGGGCCAGCGCCGCCTGGACGAACCGACAGCATCCGAGATCAAACAACTCGCCGAACACGTCAGGACTCACGTCCTGCGCCGCCGCAACGCCCGAGGCGGCCGCAGCGCAGCAGAACACCTCATCGCCGCCCTGCGATGCCTCTACAACCACGCCGTCAACGACGGCCTGATCAACGAAGCCGACAACCCCGCCCGCCGCGTCCCCAAGCCCCGACGACTCCCCAGCACCCGACGAGGACTACAAGACCACCGCCTGGCCGAGATCAACCAGATCGCGGCCACCACAGGCAACGACCCAGCCCTGGACGCACTGCTACTGCGGTTGCACACCGAAACCGCCTGCCGCCGCGGCGGCGCCCTCGCACTACGCCCCGAAGACCTCGACGAAGACCAATGCCTGATCCAACTCCGCGAAAAAGGAGGCACCCACCGCTGGCAACCGGTCTCACCAACACTCATGGCCCACCTGCTCAGCCACGCCGACGAACGCGGCGCCACCCACGACGGCGGACCGCTGCTGCGCTACCGCAACCGAACACCACTGACCCGGCGCCGCTACGACCATCTCTGGCAGCGCCTCGGCAAACACCTGCCCTGGGTCGCCCGCCAGCAGATCAGCACCCACTGGCTCCGCCACACCACCCTGACCTGGGTCGAACGCAACTTCGGCTACGCCGTAGCCCGCGCCTACGCCGGCCACACCGACAGCGCCACCGGCGACGCGGGCGCCACCACCACCTACATCCGCGCCAGCCTGCAAGAGATCGCCACCGCACTCGCAGCCCTCACCGGGGAACCACACCCACTGGCCACACCACCCGAAAGGTAAACCGACACAACCCGACAACAGGAGTCAGTCCCGCAGTGCGAACCCACCCAGGCTACGGGGCTGACGCCCCAAGGTTCACGCATTTGCCCGGGTCACATCCAAACCCGGCGCTACACGAACGGATCGACCCGCAACCGGCTACGGGTTCACGATCACACGACGCGACCTCTCCTGCGGGCAGTCAGGCACCCTAGAACACCTGCTTCATCGCAACCGGTGCCGGAGCAGGAGAAAACCCTGCTAATCCAGCAAATCTCCCGCGAAACCGTATCGGAGGGCAGCCGAACCTGTCCCACTCGCGTGCGCGCTCGTCCTCGTCACCAGATCCAAGAGGCGCACGAACGTTCAGACCGTGTTACCGCACAAAACATGGAGCGAGCACGCCTCCGTAAGCCGACAGCACCGCCAGCAGCAGGCACGAACCACACAAGAACCACCGGTGCCATCGGCTACCAACCCGGGATACCTGAAGGGTGCGTTGCGCGATGAGATGGAAAGCCACGCCTATAACGTCGGGGCACCGGCCACTCACGCGGACCCCGCAATATGAGAATGATCACCACCTCGGCGCGTCACCGCACCACCGACCAAACCGAAAAACAGCCTCATCGAGAACTTCCTCCGAGCCAGCAGAGCCTCCGCGGCAGTGCCCATCCTCACCACCGAATCCCCAAGCAACGGCCTCAACGATCGCCGACGAGATCCTCGAAGCCGTCATCCCCTCGCACGCACGGCAGACCCGCACCACAGCAACACCACTCCCCCTCGGCGAACTGAGTGCGCCCTCTCGTGACGGCTCCCTGGCCTACGGCATGAGCCACCTCGATGCCTCCGGACGCATCTCCGAAAGATCGATCATGCGTGCGCTGGCCTGGCAACCCGGAGACCGGCTCACCATCAACGTGAAAGCTAGACTCGTCGTGATCCACACCGACCCGCGCGGCCTGCACACACTGCACACCAAACGCTGCGTCGCCCTCCCCGCCCGAGCACGAGCGCAATGCGGCCTCCGCGCCGGCGACCAAGTTCTGCTCGCAGCAGCACCAGACCACGGCGTGCTCATCGTGCACACACTCGCCGCACTGGACGCAATGATCATCCACTACCACAACACGTCTCAGCACAATCCAGCCGACATGAACGATTGCGGAAAATAGGCACGCCCATGGGCACAGAGATGGCGGAGGGCTCGGCACTGAACGGGCGCCGGCGATGTCCATGCGGTCGGACATCAGGTGGCCGCAAGCGCCTTCGAGGATGCGTCGCGCCCATATGGGGGCGTAAGCGGACGGCGTCGTGCACTGGAGTCGGCCACTACGGAAGAGCTCGTTCGCGCCGCGCCCGGTTGGAGCAGCAGGTCGAGAGGCAGACGCAGCCCAGCAGAGCGAGATCATATGTGATGTCGCCGTTGCGGTGGGCCAGAAGCGTCTTCAGGGGGACGCGACCAGCTACTTTGGACCTCAATCCATGCGTCGCGTAGCGCAACATCTTGATGTAACCCACCGCTGCCTGTTCAGGGGTCAGCCGAAGTCCCAGCGCCGCAGGTAACCCGACCAGACTCTGGAGAGGCCGTCAGTGAGGCGACCAAGATCCAATAGCGGCATCACGAACCTCCGAAGTCAAAGGGTCCAACAGCGGCGTGCTTGACTTCGAAGAACGGACCTAGATCAGAAAAGAAGAGTCTACACAGGCACTGACCTCGAAGACCCTTCGGCCGTCGGGACGACAGGATTTGAACCTGCGCCCCCTTGACCCCCAGTGTAGTCCACAAGAGACAGTCACCTGCGAAAACCGAGAAACCGCAGGACAAAGCGCCCCCGTTCGCAGCAGTTCGACGCAGTTGCCATGCCACTACGGTACATCCCTCGCTCCAGATTCGCTCCTGCTCCTGCCAAACGGGCCGCACGCAGCAATCGACACACTGTGCGACTGGCCGACGATCAACCTCTCAGGGGCCGCTACCCCGCGGGCCGGTTGGAGTTCGAGTCCCCGGGGGCCCGAACCAAGACGCCATCCCATCATCCTCGAGCAGAATTTGCTGGTAGTGCGCACCTGACAGCCGGTTCAGACGACGTCACACGGCAGATGTTCCGCCCCAGTTTCGTGCCCCCACCGGAGATCCGGCGGCTACGGGATGTCACCGCTACCGCATCGATCTGGTCAACGCCCGCACCGCGGAGAAAAGCCGGTTGGAGAAGCTCCTGGAAGACGCCTGCATCAAGTGGTCGGTGGTGGCCTCGGACATCTTCGAGGCCCAGTCGCCGCCGCGGTTATCCTCGCCGAGATTGGTCTGGACATGACCCGGTTCCCCACCGCCGGGCATCTGGTCCTGGGCTCGTTTCGCACCCGGGGTCAAGGAATCCGCCGGGAAGACGAAGGGCAAGGCCGACACCGGGCACGGCCGCCGTTACCTGGCGCGCATCCTCGGCAAGGCCGCCGCGGCGGCCCGCACCAACACCTTCCTCGATAAACGCTACCGGCGCGTCGCCAAACGCCGCGACAAAAAGAAAGCCCTGGTGGCCATCGGCCGCTCCCTGCTCGTCATCATCTGGCATTTGCTATCCAGCCTGACGCCCGCTTCCACGACCTCCGCTCCGACTTCTACGACACCTGAATCGTCCCGGCAAGAAACGTAACCACATCCGCCAGTTCGAAGCCCTCGGCTACATCGTCACCCTGACCCCCGCCGCCTGACTCGGGCGCACATCACCACGAACCCGGCTCCGCTGCGCTCGGCCGGGCGCTGCCACCTGCCCGGACACCGTTGGTTTTCGGATTAGTCGAGCAGCAACAGCGGCAGCTCGGTAGAACGGCCACTCCGATGCGGATACGAACCAAAGAAGCCCTGTCTGAGCGGTCCCTGCGACCGGCTCCGGGCTAACGCTGGCAACCGTCAAGCCGAGCTTGGTGGTGTTCACCCGTGCGACCCGGCGCAGTGTCATTTTGAGCCGTGTGGGTGTCGATGACGGCGGACGCAGCCGAGTTGGCCGCAGACCTTGAGTATCGCCCTTGAGACCCGTGTTGTCGTCGGCGCGCGACTTGGGAAAACACGCCGTCCGCGATTCAGCACCCTAATCTTCTCTGATGCCGGCGCGTGGCCGCGCACGTGCGATCCACAGCGTAACGTAACCGGGTAGCATCGGTTTGATGTCGACCCGACACTGCCGATACATGGCGCGCCGACCTTGGGTAGCGTGGCTGGACTGGCTTGTGGACAGGGGGCAGCAGGGTATGGACGGATCCGGCTGGGCCGCCGACGAACGGTATGGCGGCCTGTCTACGGTTGGTTACTGACCGGACGGACGCATGGCCGACGCCGATCTGCTCCGCGCCAGTCGCGATGGCGACCAGTTCCATTATCAGTGGGCTGCTCGGGAATCTCTGAGGCTGTTGCGCCCCGACACCGAGCTGATCGCGATAGCGGTGGAGGGTGGGTCGGCGCAGGACACCGGTGAGCGTGACGGCGAGCAGGTTATAGACCTCGCTGAGTACTACGGGTCGACGGACCTGCGAGACGCCACGCGTGTCGTCTATCGACAACTGAAACACTCAACCTACCAGACCGATCGAAAATGGACGGCTTCCGGGTTCGAGAAAACCGTGCGAGGGTTCGGCAGAAAGTTTCGTCGTATCAGCGAGGAATTGCCCGGGGCCGAGCAGAAGGTGTCGTTTGAGTTCGTGACCAACCGTCCGGTGAGCGACTCTGTCGTGCGCGCCGTCGAGGTACTCGCTTCCGAACTGGCCACACCGGACGACACCCGCGACGCGCGGAACCTCCGTGCATACGCTGGGTTTGGCGAGGACCGGGCCGCCGAGGCGGCCTTCTTCAGCAGGTTCCGTATCGATCCGACCGCACCTGGGCTGGCGAGGTTGGAGTCGCTGGTCCGCAGTGCCGTGGCGGGCATGCTGCCCGGATCCACCGATGTCCAGCACGTGATGCTGAAGGAGATGATCTCACGTCGCGCCACGTCGTTGGAATCGGACAGCACCGTTCATCGGGCCACGGTGCTTGCCGCTTTGGCGACCACGGAGATCGAGCTCCTCCCCGCCCCGAACCTGATTCGCCTGCCTGGACGCCTGGTCGCTACCGGCCGAATCCCGGCGGTAGCCGAGGAGATCGCCGCGGCAGCTGACCGGCCGGTGATTATTCTTGCCGCGGGCGGGATCGGTAAGTCGGTCCTGACCACCCAGCTGCAGCACCACCTGCCGGCCGGTTCGCTCACCATCGTCTACGACTGCTTTGGCGACGGCGGATACCGGCGCTCTAGCCAACCCCGACATCAGCACCAGCAAGGTCTAGTGCAGCTGTCCAACGAACTGGCCGCCCACGTCCTGTGTGATCCGTTGATCCCAGTGACAACAGCACAACCCGGCCAGTACTCCCGGGCCTTCCTGGTCCGTCTGCAGGCTGCGGCCGAGGCACTGACAACACGCTGTCCCGGCGCGCTGCTGACCATTGTTGTGGATGCCGCCGACAATGCCGCGATGATCGCCCGTGACCAGGACGAACGGGCCTTCGTCACCGACCTGCTGCGTGAGCAGCTACCTGTTGGTGTGCGGCTGGTGATGTTGTGCCGCACCGAACGCGTGGACCTGCTGGACCCGCCACCGCACGCGCACAGGCTCGAACTGGCCGGGTTCGGGGCCGAGGAGAGCGCCCGACACCTGCGCACGGTGTTCCCTGAGGCGACGGACCGACAGGCCGCCGAGTTCCATCGCAGAACCGGGGGCAACCCGCGAATCCAGGCATTCGTGTTGGAGGACGCCGACAGTCTTGAGGCGTGCCTGGCGTCGCTGGGCGAGGCGCGGGGGGTCGATGGATCGTTGCTCGATGATCTGCTTCGGCGTCGCGTGGCGGACTTCAAGGACCACGACCCTGCATCGGCCCGTGGTATGGACCGGGTATGCGAGGCTTTGGCCGCACTGCGTCCGCGGATCCCCGTTCACGTGCTCAGCCTCCTATGCTCGGTGCCAGCTACGCTCATCCACAGCTTTGTCGCCGATCTTGGACGGCCATTGCTCATCGACGGCGACACCCTGCAGTTCCGCGACGAGCCGACCGAGACCTGGTTCCGCATCCACCACCGGCCCTCCGGCACTGCACTGACCGACTTCATCGGCCGACTCATGCCGCTGGCCGACACCGACGCCTACGTGGCGGCGTCACTGCCCGAATTGCTGTGGGAGGCAGGCGAGGTCGATATCCTGGTCAGCCTCGCCCTGACTGATGGTGCCCTACCAGAGGGCAACGATCTGGAACAGCGCGAGATCGCCCAGCAACGCGTCCAGTACGCCCTCAAAGCGACCCTGCGCGCGGGCCGGGGCCTCGAGGCCACACGGCTTGCCCTCAAGGCTGGCACTCTGGCCGCCGGTCATTCCCGTACGCTGCGGCTGCTGCGCTGCAACACCGACCTGGCCGGGCTATTCCTTGACGCCACGACGGTTGAGGACCTCGTCGCCAGCCGCAGCCTGGTCGGCGACTGGCCCGGCTCGAACTTGCACTACGAGGGCGCACTGCTGTCCTCGGCGCCCGGTCAGAGCGATCTGGCCCGAAGTCGGCTACGCAGCGCCGTCGACTGGATGGTCGCCTGGGTCCGCCAACCCCATGAGCATGGCCATGGTGTGGAAGCGCACGATATAGCCGAGGTGGCGTTCGGCTTGCTCAACGCCGACGGGGCCGAAGCCTGTATCGAGTTTCTGTCACGGTGGAAGCCCAACCGCGTCGCCTTCGACGCGGGCTTGATCCTCGCCAACCGCCTCGCCGACGCCGGCCGTACCGACGAGATGGAATGGCTTGCGTGGTCGGCGGTTGGGGTGAAGTACCTGCGGTTCGCGGTCGCCTGCGCCGCGTGGCGGGCCAATCACACCTGTTCGGCTCCCGTGGCGCGCAGGCTGGTCACAATGCTCCGGCGGCAGCGCAAGGCCGTCTCGTTCTCGCATCATCGTCCGGGGCCCGATGAACACCTAGAGGTCCAGGCTGTGGTTTGGATCGTGGCTATGGGCCTGCGACACGGTGTGCTCGCCGATGACGAGGCCGAGAAGATCCTGCTGCGGTCCTTACCCGCAACGCTCAGCGTGACGGCATCCAGCAACAGCTCACCCGTCGAGCCATTGTTGTGCGGATACGCCTTGCTGGCCCGAGTTCGCCGACGCCCCTTCCTTATTGACGAGTTCGCCAGTGGTCAGGTCGTCAAGGCAGCGCAACGCCCGCCCTACAGCCACTCCCGCGCGTTGACCGACCATCGACGTGACATCGTGCCACTGGCTGACTGGGCCGCTGCGTGGATCACCTGCCTGGTAGGTGACGACATCGGTCTCAGCAGGCGCTTCAACGAGCTAGCCGCGTCTTTCGCACATGGGTGAGGGTGGGACGAACCCGGGTATGCCGGATGATCATGGCGGTTGGGTGGGATCGACGGCAAGCAGGTTGAGTAGTCGGGTCTGGACGGGCCCGGGTTGCGGGATGGTCGCGGGTTGGCCGGTGGTGGCGGGGATCAGCCGGAGTTCGGACAGGGCCTGGAAGATCAAGCGGCCGGTGGGTTTGGCTTTCTGACCGGGATACAGGCCGGCCATCCTGACCTCCGGAGCGATCGCGGTCCGCACGGCGCGTTCGATCAGGCAGAAGACGAGAAGGGCGAGACAGATCACGGTGAGCAGGGCGGCGATGCGCCGGTTGGTCTTGAGGAACATCGGTGCCACCGCCAGGGGGCCCTTGAACGCCGAGTAGCGGCGTTCCACCACTTCCTGGCCCTTGTAGCGGGTGAGGACCTCGGCGGCGGTGACGGTGGCGGGCAGGTTGGTCAACAGGGCGTACCAGCCGTCGGTGGAGGCCTCGGCATCCAGCGCGGTCTGATCGAACCACCACGTCAGGGTGGGTTTACCGGTGACGGGGTCGGTGCCGACCTGGGTGCGCAGGTAGGTCTTGACACGGCGGGTGCGGGCGATGGTGGTGACCCGGTCGGTGACGGCGTGCTCACTCGGGTAGTGCCGCGACCCCAGGCCACGCACGACCCGGTCGAGGTCGCCGCGGGCCCGGTCGAGTTTCTTCGCCCGTGCCGCCATGGCAGCCGTCGCTCGGGCGGTGGAGTGCACGAACACCCGTCGCAGCCGCAGTACCGGGTCGGTCTTGCGCTTGCCGGGCAGGCTCAGTGTGTCCTCCATGACCCGCCAGGCGCCGCGGCGATCGGCTGGTTTACCGGTGTCCCGTCCAGCTACGTAATCCACAACCGTGGCCGCCTGCGGGTCGAGTGCGGCCAACTCGGCGGCGCGGACGTAGAGCTTGGATGCCGGGGCGATGAATCTCACGCCCGCGGTGACCATGGCGTGCAGGTTGCCGTAGGAGATCAGCTTCGAGTCCCCCACCAACAGAAAATCCCGTGGCCCGGCAAGGTTTTTCAGCGCGGTCATCGCCCCCACTACCTGGGCGACCTCTCCCGCGCCGCCGTCGTAGCCACGATGCAGCACCGGTATCCCGCCGTCGCCGGTGACCGCCAGTCCGGCCTGGACCTGCTTGAGATCCGGGCGACGGTCTTTCGGGTGCCCGAATCGTGGTGCGGCGTAGCCGGGATCGGTCTGTTCGTATGCGCCATACAGCGAGATCGACGTCATATCCCAATGCAACCGGGACACATCCAGCCCGAACGCCGAGATCGCTCGCGCCCCCACCGATCCCACGATCCGGTCCAGCTCCGGGGCGATCGCGTCCAACGCGCGGGCGATCCGGTCGTCATTGAGCCTGGCGGGGTCGATACCCAGCACTTCCTCCACCGCCCATGCCCGCGCCCAATCGGTGACCCGCAACAACGGCGTCGGCGAGGTCAACCGATTCGCCACCAACGCCTCGATCACCTGCCCATGCGACAGGATCGCCACATCACGCACCGGGCAGGCCCGGTCGATAATCCCGGCCAGGTCCAACCTGCCGCAGTAGTCGGCCACCACCGGCAACGCACCCAGCATCTTTTCCACACTCGGCCCACCGAAGACCATCGGTTGCGGAAGCGGTCGTGCACGCATCCCGCAACGATAAGATGATCAAAGCGGAACGCTCTTCCAACCCCAACCACCCCCATGTGCGAAACACGGGGCTAGCCGACATGACTCTGAAGGACTACTCCGATTACGAGACACCCCGCGTGCTCATCAACGGGATCGCACGTCTGGGCGGAAGGATCGCTGCGTTCGGACTCTCGCAGCAGGCACAGCAACGACTCCTGGACTGGTGTCGGCGGCACGAACGCTACATCGCGACGAGCGCACTCGTGGACCTGGTGCGCGCGACTGCCGCCACCTCCGACACCGAGAACATGGCCGTGGCCGTGGCGCACCTGGTGCGTACTTCCTTGGACGTCGCGCACGTCGATGCCGAAGAAAAAGCCGACGACATGGTCGCCCTTGCCCGCGCAACCTACCGCTTCGCGCCGGAAGAAGCCTCGGAGCATTTCGCCCACGCCCGCGACCTCACCGACCGCGTCGGCGACGATGTCCACGCCCGGTGGAAGGCACTGCTCGCACTGGCCGGGGCCTCCGCGTTCCCCGATCACATCGATGACCGGCGCGCTTATCGTGTGGCCCAAATCGTCGAGGGTCTGGAGCCGTACCTCGGCGACGGGGCTGATCATGCTGACGCTCTCACCGCGATCGGCCGCCTGAGTCCGACAACCGCTGTCTCGGTCGCGTCACGCTGGCGCGACCGACGGTTCAGCGCCGACTGGCCCTTCATCCGAGCGGTCACCGCCGAGAACAGCCCATTGACCCCGAATCCGGTGGTGGCACTGGCGATGATGCCGTTCTATGACAATGCAACCCCATCGAGACTGCTCGAAGAAGCATTCCGGACAAGCCCCGGCGAGGCCGCGAGGGTGGCCACGGTCATCGGCGAGTTCCTGTCCCACACCGGAGTCAGCCCGAGACTCGTTGACCGTCTCGATCGGGCGGCCAGCGAACTCGGCATCGATTTGACCCACACCCCATTGGCGCCAACCGTCCGCTGCGCCGCGGGGCGACAGACCCATCACCTCGCCACCAGCATTGACTGGGGTGCTACTGCCGAAGTGAACCCGCACCGCGCGGCCGCGAAGACGCGGGCACACGAAGCTCTCACGGCTTGTGACCTGAGGACGCTGGAAGGCTGGGAGTGCGCCCGGTCGATAGTCGGCTCCCATGTCGGACTGGGATTCGACGAGCTCGCAGATCGGGCCGTGGGAGGCCGACTTTCCGAACTCAGTGACACCCTGGCAGCCTTCCTGGCCAATCCGCACTTCACCATCCACGACTACGACATCCTGATTGATCGGCTGGCGGTTATGACGCTGCTGCCACAAGCGGCTGTCAAACAGATCGGCCTCCTGGCTCGAGAAGCAGCAGCCCGGTTCTGCCGGGAACTGACGCTCAAGAGCTACACCGCTCTAGACCTGGACAGACTCGCCTGTCTTGCCGGAATCAACGAGGACCTGTCGGAAAGCGCCCTGCGACACCTGGGCACGCACCCCACCGCGCTCGATGCCACGGAGTGCTTTACCCTCGCCGCCTTCCTGGCACGACGCCTTCCTCCCGGCCAGGCGCAAATCGCCCTTGACGACCTCACGCGCATGTCGACCCAGATCGCCCCGGTCGACATCGGTGACGGCGACTTCGAGTCCCTGCCAACCGTTCCCGGCCAGCTTGGCCAGTGCATCGCAGGCTACGTCTGGGTAGCGCTGGGCGACCCGGAAGTGAACATGCGGTGGCGGGCTGCCCACTGCGTTCGGCTCCTGATCGGCCTAGGCTGCGGCGAGGAGTTGCAAGCCCTGCACGACTACGCGACCGGCGAACTGTCCGACACCGCGTTCAGCGACGCACGGCTGCCCTTCTACAACAAGCACGCTTTGCAGTGGCTGCTGGTTGCGCTTGCCCGCGCCGCGCAGGATCCCGCCGCCCACCAGTCGATGCATCCATTCATCCCGCTTCTAAAGCGAGTGTTGTTCCATGACCCACCGCACGTGGTGATGCAGGCCAATGCCAAGGCGGCACTGATCGAGCTGGCCGCGGCCGGTGCAGTCACCCTCACCGCCCAGCAACAGGCGGTATGCGAGCGTGTCAACACTCCCGTCGGATCTATCCGCACGCAGTGGTCCGACCGCATCGCAGGAAGCACAGGTGCAAGCGGACTCGGTGACGAGGGAACCGACGGCACGGTCGATCGGGATCAGCAATCTGGGGCGTTTGAGTTCTTCCTGGACTTCAAAGAATACTGGTGTGCCCCGCTCGCCGAAGCGTTCGGCTTGTCCGAGGACTATGTCGAGCGCCGCGCCGCCGAGGTCATCACCGGACGCTGGAAGGTTATTCTCGGACGCGACCATCCTGATCCTCGGCACACTTTGGGCTTGTACCAGCACCAACGCACCTATAGCTACAAGAGCGAGTGGCCGCAAGCTGATGACCTTCAATTCTACCGTGCAGTACATGCACTGTGGACTGTTGCGGGCGACCTACTCGCAAGCTATCCGGTGCTCCACGACGTGGACGATGACAAGGATCTGTTCACCCAGTGGCTCGGCCAGTTCCTCACTAGTCGCGATGACGGCCGCTGGCTTGCCGATCGACGCGATCCCTCCCCCGACAGCGTCTTCGCGGACGAGGACCGCGTAGTTACACCGGACTGGGTCTGGCGGCTGGGCTCTCACCACTTCGCGCAACGCCTACTGCTCGACGAGGGCTGGGTCACCGTCTGGGAATACTCAGACGACGCTACCTACGATGCCGCACAAGAGGTTCGGGTCCACAGTGCCCTGGCTGCACCAGAACGTGCTCGGGCACTGGTGCTGGCTCTGCAGACAGCCCCCTCCTACATGGCGTTCCGCATCCCTCATGCGCGCGATGACGACTACCAATACAACCTCGACGGCTTCGAACTGACAGGCTGGATCGTCGACCCCCAGCCACTCGATGGCGCCGACACCCACGATCCATTTGCCGCAGCTGTCCGGTACCCGCCTACACACCCCAGCGAAGACATCGTCCGGATGCTCGGCGTCACCCCCGATGCTGACATGCGCGCATGGGCCCGAGGTGGTCGTCCTGTGCTGCGCAGCAGGGTATGGAATGACACCAGCGATGCCGGTCAAGGACGATTGCGCGGTCGCCGCGGGCAACGCCTACAGATTCGACGTGACCTCCTGCAGGAGCTGCTGCATGCCACTGGGCGTAGCTTGATCGTCGAAGTAATGATCGATCGGACCCACCAACGCCTCAAGCAGTCCCATACCCCCGTGTGGAGGCACCACGATGACGACTCCCTCCCATCCTGGAGCGGTCCTTCAAAATTTACCTCTTCGATGAGTCAGGAGGATGCGGAGAGCTTTGAGCGCACCCTGGAACTGGGTAAAGAGATCGCACAGGACTTGTCAGACAGCGATGTCCTGGGCCGCTGGATGGCCCACCACATCAGCGACCTGATCGTGAGGGCCGAGAACGCCACCGACCAGCAGACCCTCGAACTTCGGCGCGAGACCGCCGATACGATCATCCGCTTGTGGGCGCATCGCTCGGCCGCGCCACTGCACAGCCGCCCCACGGAGGCACTCCAGCCGGTGATGGAGACCCTGGTCCGCTTGGAACAGGACGAACCGTGGCGGTTCTATGGCATGTTCCCGGCTGGCAGTGAACCGAGCGACGACACGACCCGTACCACACTGTTGCGATTCGCCCTCGAGTTGGAGGAGACCGTCCGCGATGTCGTGCGGCACGTCATCGTCGTCGCCGCCGAACAAGCCGCCCATGGGGAAGCCAAGTGGCTACGTCTCACCGAACACCTGGCAGAAGACGATCAGCGACACCTGTTGCGCCTGATTCGTCACATGGGCAGTCGACTGCGGACCGATGACACCGACACCGCAGATACAGACGACACGAACCAGCAAACGCATTCGATATCAGCACTACGCAAGGCGGAAAAGCGAATGGCCGAGGTCCGCCGTGCACTGGAGAAAAACTTGGCCGCAACGACAGACGAGGTAACCGGAGATCACACGTCCTGACACTTCGCCCCGCCTGGACCAACGCAGGAGAAGCATCCGCCAACCCTCCGTCCCCGGCGCCGGCGGCCGAGGCCTCGCGCGCCAGAGAACAGTTCTTCACGGTGCGCAGGTTGCATCACCTCGCGGTGCCCTCGGAAGACCGGACGCCGGGGTTGCATGCCCCGAGGGCCCGAGGGCGTGGTCTACGAGCGGGGTTGGTCCAGAGACTTGGACCACAACATCGACCGCATAAGCCTCTCCCCGCGCGAGAGGGGATGATCCCCTTGTATTTGTATCATAACGGCATCCACAGACATCAGCCTTCTTCCCCGCGCGAACGGGCGGTAACGGGAAGCAGAGGCGATGGGCTACAGTTTGCGCTTCTTCCCCGCGCAAGCCGGTGACTGGCCTGTTGTGGAGTTTGGTTCTTGCTTGCTGCTGGCACTGGTGTGGGTTGTGCTGGCCGCTTAGCGGTGGGCACGGATCTTGACGTACCCACCGCTACGGGTTGTTGCCCCACTGGCGCTTGGGCTCTGGTCGGGTAGGCGAACCTCAATCAAGGCTCAGTGCGCCTGGCCGTGTGGAGTTCGCCTTGTTGGACTGGTTGTTGCATATCCAACCGGCCACCCCCACCTGTAGGTGGAGAACGCCGGCGACTGGTTTGCGTTTCAACTTCAACGCGCGCACCGACCTGGTTTCTCTTCTTTTACCGGGCGTCACGGTCTGCTGCCGCAACGGGTGCGTGCCAGAAATCGAGGTGTGGTAAGGATTGTCTTGGCCCGGTATTGCGGGTAGCTGACCTAGTGTTCCGTAATTCTGGTTACTTTACTCTGGCTTGATTGATCGTCGTGCTGACTGGGGCCGTGGAACTGTCGACGGGTGAGGAAACCGAGCTGCGGGCGCTGACGAACAGTCGGGATGTGCCGGCGCGGGTGGCGACGCGGGCACGGATTGTGTTGTGGTGCGCGGAAGGCAGGCGCAAGAAGGAGGTCGCATCGTTGGCCGGGGTGTCGCGGCCGACGGTGGATCTGTGGCTGGACCGGTATGCCACGGACGGGATCCCGGGCCTGCTGGATCAGTCGCATGCCGCGCCTCGCGAGCAGGTTCCGGCCCGGATTCGCGGGCGGATCCTCGCGCTGATGCAGGCAAGCCCGCCGGGCGAGACGGGACTGTCGCACTGGTCTAGCCGGGAGATGGCCGCCTATATCAAGCGCACCGAGGGCGTGGCCGTGTCTCACAACTACGTGGCGAAACTGTGGCGAGAGCACGGATTGCCACCGCATCGGCAGGGCACGTTCAAGGTCGGCAAGGATCCCGAGTTCGCCGACAAGGTCGCCGACATCGTCGGACTTTACCTCCAGCCACCAGGTAGCGCGGTGGTGCTCTGCGTCGACGAGAAAACGCGTGCGCCACGAGGCGCTGATGGTAGCCGTGCGGGAGGTGGTGCCCGCCGCCGGTCATCGCAGTGACCGGTCGAAGCTGGAGGCAGGTTGAGCCCTGGGTTGAGGGTGAGGCCGGGAGCGGCCTTGACAATGTAGGGGCGGGTCGGTACTGCCAGACGGCTCGTGCCCGCTAGCAAGGACGGGAAGGCGTAGGGAAACCGAACCAGTGGCAGAAGCCCCGTGAGTCGTCAGCGGTCCGGCAAACCTGGCGGATGGATCGCTTTGCGGTGCTGGACAGGCCGTGGGTTTTGGCTTGTCCGCTTCCGTTGCCTGTGTGTTTTGGGTGGCGGGAGGCCCGAGCCAAGACTGCGATGTGCGGCTTGTGGCGATGCCGCCGGGGTATAGCTGGACGTCGACCCCGTCGTAACGGACATCAGCGAACGTGGGAAGCGGCCCGGTGCCGCCCGAGCCAGCCGCCGAGCCGCGGGGTTGGTGGGCAGGCGCGACGCCCGCTGTGGGCATCGGGTCGTGGCGGAGCCGTTGTAGTACTCCGAGCCGGGGAAAGCCCGTGCGCATGGGGAAGGACGGCAGCGTGATCAGCAGCTTGGTTGTGGTTGGGGAGGTCACTGTTGAATAGCGGTGCTCCGAGCGAGTCCGACCTCGCGAGGGCGGAACGGCGGGTACTTGACCACCAGCGGAAGCTGCACCGATGGGCAAGAAACGAACCGGACAAACGGTTCGATGACGTGTTCAACTTGGTTTGTGATCAGGCGACCTTGCTGGTCGCCTGGGAACGGGTGTCGGGCAACCGGGGCGCCAGGACAGCAGGGGTGGACGCGGTGACGCGCCGCCACGTCGAAGAGGACATCGGAGTGCCGGCGTTTCTGGACGAGCTGCGTTCGTCGTTGAAAGACGGCAGTTTCACCGCGTTGCCGGTGCGGCAGACGACGATCCCCAAGAAGGGCGGCAAGGTCCGTTATCTGGGGATTCCGACGCTGCGGGACCGGGTGGCGCAGATGGCCTTGAAACTGGTCCTGGAACCGATCTTCGAAGTCGATTTCTATCCGCATAGTTACGGGTATCGGCCGGGAAGACGGGCACAAGACGCCATCGCCGAGATCCACAAGATGACCACCCAGGGCTACGAGTGGGTGGTCGAAGGGGACATCAAAGCCTGCTTCGACAACGTCGACCACCACGTCCTGATGGACCTGGTGGCCCGACGCATCGCCGATCGTAAGGTGGTGCGACTGGTCCGTGCTTTCTTGCGGGCCGGGATCGTCGAAGAGCATGGCGGATTCGCGGCGAGTCTGACAGGCACGCCGCAGGGTGGGGTCGCTTCTCCTCTGTTGGCCAACATCTATTTGTCCGTCTTGGACCAGCACTTCGCGGCGGTCTGGGAACGGCAGATGAGCCCGCCGTGGCGGCGGCAACACCGCCGTCGGCGGGGATTGCCGAATTATCGGCTGGTGCGCTTCGCGGACGACTTCGTCGTGCTCGTGCACGGCAACCGGTCGGATGCCGAGGCGCTACGGAACGAGATCGGCGGGATGCTGGCGCGTGAGCTGAAGATGACCCTCTCGGCGGAAAAGACGCTCGTGACGCACGTAGACGACGGGTTCGTGTTCCTCGGCTTCCGTATCCAGCGGCGGCGCAGGGGCGATGGTCGTCGGGTGGTGCTGACCATCCCGTCCAAGCAAGCGTTGGCCGGGGTGATGCACAAGATCAAGCAGGCCACAGGGGCCGGCACCGTCTCGCTGGGATTGGGTCAACTGTTGCGGATGGTCAACCCGATCCTGCGGGGCTGGGCTGCGTATTTCCGCTACGGCGCGTCCAAGAAGACCTTCGCTTATCTGGGCTGGTATGCCTGGTGGCGGGTGATCTACTGGATACGTCGCAAGCATCCGCACCTGACCTGGAAACAGATCCGGCGGCGCTACTACGGGGCCGACCGGATCGCAGCGGACGGGCTGACCCTCTACAACCCGGCGAAGATGGGGGTCGAACGGTACCGCTACCGCGGAACGCAGATCGCCACGCCGTTCAACGTCGATGTGGTCAATCCGGCGGGAGCCCGTTTCCGCCGCACCAGCCACGACGACGTGGCCTTTGTCGGGCAGGTCTCCGAACTCGTCAGCTAGCCCTTCGGGACACGTGGAGAGCCCGGTGCGGGGACGACTCGCACGCCGGGTTCGGCGGGCGGGGACGGGAAAACCGACAGCCGAAAGGCTGCACGGCGTCCCGTCCCCGACCCAACAGGTCCAGGCCCTCGATCGCACGCAGCCGGTGCTGCCGATCGCCTTCGGTGCAGCCGAGAAACGCACCCACGACTACGTGCGGCACGGCACGACGAACCTCTTCGCCGCGCTCAACGTCGACACCGGCGAGGTCTTCGGCGAGTGCAAACCCACCCGCAACGGCGCGGACTTCCTGGCCTTCCTCAAACAGGCCGTGAAACCCCACCACGGCAAGGACATCCATGTCGTGCTCGACAACCTCTCCACCCACACCACCCCGCAGGTGCGGGCCTGGCTTGAGAAGAACCCACGGGTGAGGTTCCACTTCACACCCAAAGGATCCTCGTGGATCAACCAGATCGAGAACTGGTTCTCGATCATCACCCGGCAGGCGATCCGGCGCGGCACCTTCAGCTCGGTCAAGGTCCTCATCTCCCGCATCCGCGACTACATTCAGCACTGGAACACCAACCCGAAGCCGTTTGCCTGGACCGCAACAGCCGACGAGATCCTGGCCAAGGTCCGGCTCGTCCAGACCAACATCAAGAAGCTTGTCGACAACAACGCTAAGTAAAGAGTCCAGCATTACAAACCACTAGCCTAGTAGGGCTTTGTTACTTGTAGATCATCGTGTGGGATGATCTTGGGATGCTGCCGGCTGAGCTTGACGCTGTCCGTGACCGTTTGGAGGAATTCGCGGGTGAGGTGTTCACGTCGTTCGTCCGTAGTGAGCAGCGGGCGAATGGTGGGCTGTATCTGCGGGGGCTGATGCTGGACGGGCGGCGTAAGTCGATGCAGCCGATGGCCGAGCGGTTGGGGGTGGATCATCAGCGGTTGCAGCAGTTCATCACGTCCTCGACGTGGGATTATGCGGTGGTGCGGCGGCGGTTGGCGGCGCGGGCGGTGCAGGTGGTGTGCCCGGAGGCGTTCGTGCTGGATGACACCGGGCATCTCAAGGACGGCGAGGCCTCGCCGGGGGTGGCCCGGCAGTACACCGGCACGGCGGGCAAGGTCACCAACTGCCAGGTCGCGGTGAGCGTGCACGCGGTCACCGATGCCTGTTCGGCCGCGCTGGACTGGCGGTTGTTTCTCCCGCAGAGCTGGGATGATGAGTGCGCGACCGGCGCCGAGGCCGAACGCATCGCCGCCCGGCGGGCACGTTGCGGCATTCCTGAGGATCAGGGGTATCGCCCGAAGTGGCGGCTGGTGTTGGAGATGCTCGACGAACTGGCCGCCTGGGGGCACATTCCGCCGGTGGTGGTCGGTGATGCCGGCTACGGCGATAACGCGACCTTCCGGTGCGAACTGGGCGCACGAGGACTGCCGTATGTGATGGCCGTCAAGGCGGCCGCCACCGCTCATCCCGCAGACGCCGAGCCGGTGGCCGCGTCGTATTCCGGCCGGGGACGGCGGCCCGCACCCCGCTACCAGGACACGCCCGCCACGTTGCGGGATCTCGTGCTCGCCGCCGGACGCACGGGCCTGCGGTGGGTGACCTGGCGGCAGGGAACCAAGAAAACCCAGGGCAATCCCACCGCTGCGATGCGCTCTCGGTTCCTGGCCCTGCGGGTGCGGCCGGCCAACCGCGATATTCCCCGGGAGGCTGACGGCAGTCTGCCGGTGTGCTGGCTGCTGGTCGAATGGCCGCCCCGCGAGCCCGAACCCACCGACTACTGGATCTCCACCCTGCCCGAGGACACCCCGGTGCGTGAGCTGGTGAGGCTGGCCAAGATCCGGTGGCGCATCGAACACGACTACCGGGAACTCAAGACCGGGCTCGGGCTCACCCACTTCGAAGGGCGTTCCTTCACCGGCTGGCACCGCCACGTCACCCTCACCTCCGCCGCCCATCTGTTCCTCACCGAACTCCGGTTGACCAGCCCAAAAGCACCTGGGGCGGCCTGACTCTCTACAAGATCCTCCACGCCCTCCAGGTCCTGCTGGCCACCTGGACAGGCCGATGCCCCACCTGCCACCAGCAACCACCATGACCACCTAACAAAGTCCTACTAGGAGGATAGGCGATTTCTGAGTTTTCCGGCGTAGACGAAATGTCGTTGGGAGCAGCTGGCGAGGGCGGTGTGGCGCCGGCTGGGTTGTTGGCGGCGGTGACTGCGCCGTGGGCGAAGGAGGGGAAGACCGGGACGCCGCATCCTCTTGTGTGCCATGCGATTGATACGGCTGCGGTGGCGGAGTTGTTGTATCCGGTGATGCTCGGCCCTCAGGTGCGCGCGGAGTTGGAGTCTGGGCTGGCGCCATTGGGCGATGTATGGCGGTGGGTGGCTGTGTCGTGCGGGTTGCATGACTTGGGCAAGGTTTCGCCGGTGTTCCAGGCGCAATGCGCTGAGATTGCGATTGAGCGGATGGGGAATCGGGCGGCGGGGGCGATCAGGCGGGCGCAAGTGGCTACTGGCCGGAAGCCAAGGAAAGATCTCGATCACGGCCTGGCCACTGCAGCGCACTTCTACCTTCGACTACAGCAGTGGGGAGCTCGTCGTGAGGTAGCGGATGCTGTGGCGTGTGCGGTAGGTGGGCATCATGGCTGGCTGCCGGACCGGTTCACGATCAGGCAGGCGATCGCTGCCCGTGCCCACCTCGGTGGGGAAAGCTGGGGACGGTTGCGGGACGCCACGGTGGAAACGGTCGTGGGATTGTGGGGGCTGCCCCTGCCGCAGGAACTCCCGTGGAAGGCGGTGCGGGTGAGCTTGGTGGCGGCACTCGGGCTGGCCGGTTTGACGACGATCAGCGATTGGATCGCGTCGGGCAGGGCGCGTTTCCCGTGGTGCCCGGAGGTCACGGATCTGGTTGCCTACCACCGTGAATCGCGTGAGCAGGCGCAGCGGGTGGTCGCTGGGTTCGGGTGGGTGCCGTGGCGCCCGGCTGAGACAGGTTTTCAGGCGCTGTTCGGGGAGAGTCCGCGTTGGCTGCAGGTGACCGTGCAGAGTCTGGTCGAGGGGCGTACGCGGCCTGGGGTGCTGGTGATCGAGGCACCGACCGGTGAGGGCAAGACGAAGGCGGGGTTGCAGGCGGCTGCGAGCATGGTGCGGGCCTTGTCGCTGTCCGGGATCTACGCGGCGTTGCCGACGCGGGCCACGGGCAAGCAGTTCTACGACGAGGTCAACGAGCTGCTGGTGCGAACAGGCTGCTCGTTGCGGGCGGTTCCGGTGCATGGTTTGGCTTTGCAGCAGGTCCGCGCCGAACAGGCCGGGCAGGACGCGAGCATCATGCCGGAGGATCTGGGGTCTGATCTCGGTGAGGAGCAGGCGCGAGCGGAGCGGATCGCGGCTCGTGAGTGGTTTGCGATGAACCGCGGGCTGTTGGCGCCGATCGGTGTCGGCACTGTCGACCAGGCGCTGCGCGGGGTGGTGCGTTCCCGGCATACCTTCGTGCGCCTGACCAGCTTGTCGAGCAAGGTGCTGCTCATCGACGAGGTCCACGCCTTCGACACCTACACCTCGCGGTTGCTGGACCGGCTGCTGTGGTGGTGTGGACGGCTGGGCATTCCGGCGATCCTCATGTTAGCGACGCTGCCCGCCCAGCGCCGTGACGAGCTGATCGCCGAGTGGCGGGCCGGCGCACGCGTCGAACCCGTCGCCACTGGCGATCACGCGACCGTGGAGCCGAGCGGCTGGCGGTTGACCTGGGCCGACGCCGAGGAGGCTCCGGCAGCGGTGCCTGTCGTCACCGAGCAGGACACCCGCCGTGTGCGACTGGCCCCGCTGTCCGATGACGAGCTCGTCGACTGGGTTCTGGACCGGATTGGCACCCACAGCAGCGCGATGATCGTCCACAGCACCCTCGTCCGAGTCCAAGCTACCGCGACGGCGCTCAAGAAAGCCCTTAAGTCCAGAAACGGCGGCACCGTTGTTCGTGTCCTGACTCGAGGCCCGGATGACGCCGACCGTGCCCGTATCGAAGAGGACCTGCGGTGCCGGCTCGGTCCGAAAAGCAAGTATCCGCGCAACGTGATCGTGGTGGGAACCTCCGCGCTGGAGAACCTCGATCTCGACGTCGACGTGCTGGTCTCGGATCCTTGCCCGATCGACCTGCTTCTGCAGCGGCTTGGTCGACTCCATCGTCACAAACATCAGGACCGGGCAATCAAGGAGAAGGAGATCGGGCTGGTGGGTATGGCCGGCCAGCCCGCCCCCGCCCACGGCAAGGTCAGGTTTCCCCGGGGGCCGGCCAATCTCTACGGGCGCTACCTGCTGGAAGTCAGCTGGGCGGTCCTAGCCGGGCGAGACCAGCTGAGCTTGCCCGAGGACATCCCCGACCTCGTACACGCCGTGTACGCACACGACCATCAGACCCTGTCCTCGATGCAATACCGCCGCAGTACCGACCTGGCCGACTACCGCGGTCACGTGCCCTGCGTGCCTCGCTGCGACGATCACGACAGCTTGCGCGACCTGACCGAACGCCCCGGCAGCCCCAATCAGACCCGTCGCAACACCGGCCCCCAGAAAGACCGATCATGACGTTCACCGGCCACGATGACCAGCCCTCACCGTTCGAGGACAGCATCACCCTCGTTCCACTGTGGACGACCGACCAAGACCTACCGGTCAGCCGGCACGGCACGCCTGTCGACCTCGATGCCATCGAGCTTCCTGAAGCCACAGCCGTGGAACTCGCCGCATCGGTCGTTCATCTCACCGTGCCCGACGATCTCTCCCCCGATGCGTTCGCCGCGCTCATCGACCTTGCCGTACCCGAATGCTTCGCCGAGTCCGACTGGCTGACCGACCACCGGCCGCTCATTCTGCGCGATGGGCACTGCACCCTCGGGCCACTCACCTTCTACAGCACCGCGGAGGGCGATCTTCTCATGAGGGAACGTTCCGATGGCGAGTGATGACCGAAAAGCGAGAGAATACACGCCTTTGGCATATTCCAGCAGCGCTTGTTGTTGGGCATTCAACAGTGTTATCCGAGGTAGCGCGGCGAAAGTCCCGGCATGTATGGGGATCTTGAAGGCTGCCACGGGGGCTTGCTATCGTCGAGCGCCGAACAGTGGGGGTCCATGGTTCGAAATCGGGAATCAGCGTGTACTTGCCCTTGCGAGTAAATGTAGTTCAGCTTGTGCGCCATGACCGACGCGGACAACGATCGCGTGCACGGTCAACGTCGACGTTGTGGGGCGTCGCTGCCCTTTGACGAGGAGAAACCGTTTGGCTTTCGATCTGCTGGATGAGCATTGGGTTCCCGTGGTCGGCGAGGATCGGAACCCGGAAGAGGTCGGACTGGCCGAGGCGTTCACGCGGGCGCACGAATTGCGGTGGGTGGAAGGCGAAGCCCCGGTGGTCACCGCTGCTGTCTACCGGTTGCTGTTGGCGCTGGCTCACCGTGTGTACGGCCCGGACAGCGGAAAATCCTGGCACGCTCTCTGGGACGCGCCCTGTTTCCCCGACGGGCCGTTGCTGGAGTATCGCTCCAGATTCTTCGATCGCTTTGACCTGTTCGGAGCTCGTCCGTTTCTTCAGTGCCCTGGCCTGCCGCGGGAGAAGATGGGCTCGGCCGCTCAGCTGGTCTTGAATCGTTCAGTGGGCAACAACGCGACGCTATTCGATCAGACCACGGCAGGTGATCGGCCTGAGCTTGATGCCGCAGTGGCCGCGCGCTGGTTGGTGACCGTGCATGCCTTCGATCCCGGTGGGTTGAAAACCCCGTACCGCAGCGATAAGTCGTCCGAGCGTGCGTTGTGCAACTTCTTCGGCACGGTGGTCGTCGAGGGCGCGACGTTGAAGGACACGCTGCTGTTGAACATGCCTGTGTACGCACCCGGACGAGGCAAACCGAACCCCACCCGTCCCGACGACTGCCCACAGTGGGAACTCGACACCCCTCCGAGCCCGGAGCCGGACAAGGAACGACGTCCGCCGCGCGGCTGGACGGATCTGCTGACCTGGCCCTCCCGGCGCATCCTGCTGCAGGAATCCCGTCACAACGGGAGATCGACCGTCAACGGCGTAGTGATCACCCCGGGCACCCGCCTGCGTACCGAGCTCGCGGATGCCGAGCTCATGGCGGCGTTCCGGCAACGGATGACCAAGACCAAACACGGCTTGTTTCCCGCCGGACCGAAATATCCTGTGGTGCTGGAGGAATTGCGGGGCGTCTGGCGGCACTGCCGTGAGTTGCTGCTGCCGGCGCCGCCGGCGAACCCCCGCCAACGCCCGCGGGTGCTCGATCACGTTGCCGAGTACGCCCCGGACGACGAGGTGTACTCGCTGCGGGTGTTCGGCCAGCAGCTCGATCCCAAGGGTGGCGCGGTGCAGACCTGGTTTCAGGAGACCGTGCCCGCACCAGTGGCTTTGCTTCGGGTCAACGACACCGACGACCGTGTCGAGCAGCTGCTCGGGTATGCGGTCGGTTTGGCTGACGACATCGGAGCGGCCTTGCAATGGCTGGAAAGGCTCTACGACGAAGCGCTCGCGGCCGAGCGGGCGCACGCCCGACGGCGCAGCACATTGAGCCAGTGGTACTGGCCGGAACTACCCGCGCCCTTCGGCACCGTCCTTCGTGACCTTGGCGTCGTGCTCCAGAACGCGCAGACCGCCGGCTCGGTCTCGCAGGCAGCGTTGTTCGCGCCGTTTGAGTGGTGGAAGGAGACGGTGCGGCGCGTCGCGAACGCCGCGGTGCGCACCTGGGCGTGGCAGCTGCCCCGGGAATCAGGGCGGCAGCTGTTGGCGCTCGCGGATGCCGAAAGCCGCTTCCAGTCGCGACTTGGTGGGTTGTGCCGCGACTACGACATCGACCTGGACCGCTGCCGAGATGAGGACGAGGACAATGGTGACTGACGACCACGATCGCCGACGTGCGTTCATCTCGAACCTGTACCAACTCGGAGACGCCCTCCACAGCCACGGCCACGACGCGAGGACGGCTGACGCGCGGAAAACCCTAGCTCAGCTACGGCGCAGCCTGACGCGGGAGTACCAACCCGCTGCGCTGGATTTCCTTTTCGAACAGAATCCTCCGGCGCGAGAAGAAGAGACTTGGCTGCTTGTGGCCGGGTTGTTCGCACTGGCCCCCAGCTCCCCGAACCACGGCGAGCGTCGTCTTCCTCTCGGAGCGGCGATGCGCAAAGTCGACCAAGGGGCGTCTGAGGCGCGGATGAGGCAGCTGCTGTCGGTGGCGCCGAACAGCGTGGCGCATTACGTGCGGCAAGCCGTCCAGCTGCTCCGTGGTCACAACATCGCCCTGAACTTCGAAAGCCTGCTCGACGACCTGGTCACCCTGAGCTCCGCGCCACCCAACAGCCGACTCGCGCACCAGGTTCGTATGAAGTGGGCGCGAGATTTCCACCGCGCAATTGATTCCAGCGTTCACGCCGACACCGACGATCGCTCCGGAGGGGCTTCCGCATGATCATCGAGCTGCACCTGCTTCAATCGTTCCCGGCAAGCAACCTCAACCGTGACGATGTGGGCCAGCCCAAAAGCGTCACCTTCGGTGGTGTCCTCCGCGGCCGGATCTCCAGCCAATGCCTCAAGCGGTCCGCCCGCTCGCTGTTCCAGAAGCATGGGCTGGATATCTCGGAGACGGGTGTGCGGACCAAGCGATTGCTGACCGAGACCGCGCGGAAACTCGACGGCACCGACACTCCCGAAGCCGCTACCGAGGACGTTGTCCGGGAGGCGCTGCGCGAGCTCGGGTTCGGGATCGCCAAAAACGACCTGACCGAGTACCTGATGTTCGTCGGCCATCGCGCCGTCGACGAACTCGCCGGGTTCTGCCGCACGAACTGGGACGCTTTCACCGACCTCGCCGCCAAGCGACACGCGGCCGCACAGAAGTCCGCCGCGGACGCCAAGAAAATCGAGGCCAAGCTCAAAAAGATCAAGCCGGACCGCGAGCGTCTCGAGGAGGCGCGCCGGATCCTCGACGCCCGGCGGGTCGCCGACATCGCCCTGTTCGGCCGCATGGTCGCCGACAACAAGGACTTCAACGTCAACGCCGCCTCCCAGGTGGCGCACGCGTTCTCCACACACGCGGTCAACACCGAATTCGACTACTACACCGCCGTCGACGACCTCAAACCCGAAGCCGAGGCCGGAGCCGACATGATCGGCACCGTCGACTTCAACGCCGCCTGCTACTACCGCTACGCCAACCTCGACCTAGACCAGCTCACGCACAACCTCGACAACGACAAGGACCTGGTCGAGCGGGCAGCCACCGCATGGCTACGATCATTCATCCACGCCACCCCCAGCGGCAAGCAGAACTCCACCGCCGCACGCACCATGCCCGAAACCCTGCTGACCGTAGTACGCGATCACGGCGCATGGAACCTCGCCAACGCCTTCCTCCGCCCGGTCACCGGCACCGACGTCCTCACCACCTCGACCACGCGGATGCGCGAACACTTCACCCAGCTCCGCGGCTTCTACGGCGAGGACGAAATCCGCCAGGTCACCGCAGCTACCCTTTCCGAGCCCGTCCCCGCGCTGGCGGAATCCGACACCGTCGGCTCGATGACCGAACTCACCCACCGAACGTTGACCTCCGCCCTGGGATGATCCGTGTGAGCACCGCAACGCTGGTCCTGCGCATCGACGCCCCCATGCAATCGTGGGGACTGCGCTCGAAATTCATCCGCCGCGACACCGCCGCCGAACCCACCAAATCCGGCATCGTCGGCCTCCTCGCCGCGGCCTGCGGCATCCGCCGCACCGACACCGCCGGAATTACTACGCTCGCCGAACTGGAGATGGGCGTCCGGGTCGACCGTGAGGGACTCGTCGAGCGCGACTTCCACGTCACCGAAAACGTCCCGAACACCCACGGCAAGAACCATCGCACGGTGGTCAGTGACCGATACTACCTTGCCGACGCACTCTTCCTCGTCGCCCTGCACGGCCCGCTCACGACGATCAGCGAACTCGATGAGGCCATCCGCCGACCCCGCTGGCCACTCTATTTCGGGCGCAAAGCCTTCGTACCCGCCAACCCACTTCTCGAACACCCATCGCGACGCGAGCAGCACGGGACCGGCGTATTCGAGCAACCGCTGCCAGAGGTACTGAAAACCCACCCGTGGCTGGAAAACAGACGCGAATTCCGCCACCAGATCTCCCGCACCGACGGAAACGCACTGCTGCGCACCGTCCAAGATACCCCGCCCTGCGACCCCGCCGCGGAACTACGACACGACCATCCACTGTCCTTCGCTGACGGCGACCGACGCTACGCATCCCGCACCGTCGTCACCGGCCACGTCGAACTCACCCCCGCCATGATCGGAGACCGCGCGTGTTCCTGAGCAAGCTGCAGGTCAACGTCGCCTCCCGCGCTTTCCGAACCGACTACGCCAACATCCACGACCTGCACCGCACCGTCATGTCCGCCTTCCCCGACCTCCCCAAGAACACACCAGCACGCCAGGAACACGGCGTCCTATGGAGACTGGACGCCTCCCCCAGCGGCTACACCCTCTACATCCAAAGCCAGATCCACCCCGACTGGGCCACCCTCCCCGAGGGCTACCTACGCGACCGAGCATACGTGCGCTGCCTGCAACCAGTCCTCGCAGCCATCCAACCCGGCCGCCGGTTCGCCTTCCGCATCATGGCCAACCCCACCCAAGCCATCTCTCCCGGCGACAAGCCACCCGCACCACGCAGACCAAGCAAACGCGTCGCGCTGCACCGCCCCGACGACCAAATCAACTGGCTCCTCCGCCAAGGCGAACGCCACGGCTTCACCATCCCCCACACCGGAGACCACGGCCCCGACATAGCCCCCTCCCCTAGCCCCCAACTCACCGGCTACAAAACCGCCACCAACGCACGCTCCGGCCGACACAAGATCACCATTTCCCCTGTCCGGTACGACGGCCACCTCATCGTCACCGACCCCAACGCCCTCGCCGCAGCCGTCCAACACGGCATCGGCCGAGCCAAGGCATACGGCTGCGGCCTCCTCAGCCTCGCCCCACCCCAAACAGCACCATGACACCCTGACGACCACTCACGCGATCACCACCAGCAACCTGCCCGACCACACCCGAGGCGCCCACCACACCCAAACAACCTCATGAAACAGCAACGCAACCCAGCCTATCTAGCCTGCATCCGATCAAAGACCGCATCACACACCTCTATCTCGACACCGTGCGCGTAGTCTGCGACCGCAACGGCATCTGCGCCCAGACCGAACACCCCGACACCGGCCACATCGACCGCGTCTACCTACCCAGCGCCAGCCTCGCCTGCCTTCTGCTCGGCCCCGGAACCAGCATCACCCAAGCCGCCATCACAGCACTCACCCGAGATGGCACCGTCGTCGTCTGGGTCGGCAACGCCGGAGTCCGCTGCTACTCCGCATTCCTCCACCACAACACCTCCACCCGGCTTCTCCACCAACAAATCAAAATCGTCGCAGACTCCTCAGCACGCATACAGGCCGCACGACGACACTTCCAACTCCGCTTCGGCGAACCACCCCCGTCCGACTCAACCCTGCAACAGCTTCGCGGCATGGAAGGCGCCCAAGTCAAGGCGACCAACAAATACCTCGCCAAACAACACCGTGTCGGCCCGTTCAAACGCTCCTACGACCCGCACGACTTCGACGCCGGCGAACCGGTCAACAAAGCACTCACCGCAGGCAACGCCGCCCTCTACGGCATCACCACCGCCGTCCTGCTCAGCCTCGGTGCCTCGCCTGCCCTGGGACTCATCCACGAACACAACCAGCGTGCGTTCACCTACGACATCGCAGACCTCTACAAGACCCAGTACATCCTGCCGACCGCGTTCTCACTCGCCCGAAGCGACAACCCACACCGCGACATCCGCCGCCAACTGCGCGACGACCTTCGCCTCCTACGCCTCGTGCCCCGGATGATCCGCGACATCCACTACGTACTCGGCGACGACAGCACACCCGATCATGAACCCCGACCACACCACACCGGATCACAAAACAGCAACGCAATAGCATTTCACCAGGTCGCCAAGCCGATTCCCCGCGCGAGCGGGGGTGGTCCAGTGTGCTAGATTTAATTGACTAGCAGAATAGCCGATTCCCCGCGCGAGCGGGGGTGGTCCCCATCGTGGGGCGTCCTCAAAGAGCTCGCGAACCGATTCCCCGCGCGAGCGGGGGTGGTCCCCTGTGGGACTCCAACGCCGCCAAGGGCATCCCCGATTCCCCGCGCGAGCGGGGGTGGTCCCGTGTCCGACCCGAACTGCACCCGCGACGACTGCGATTCCCCGCGCGAGCGGGGGTGGTCCCAGCCGAAGCCACTGGCGTGCCCGATCCGCCGACGATTCCCCGCGCGAGCGGGGGTGGTCCGGAGAAACGCATGACGAAGGATCTGGATACTGCCGATTCCCCGCGCGAGCGGGGGTGGTCCGACACCGGACACGGCCGTCGCGATCAAGACCGGCGATTCCCCGCGCGAGCGGGGGGGTCCCGCGTCAGGCCAGTCCGACAGGACCAGTTCGGCCGATTCCCCCCGCGAGCGGGGGTGGTCCGACGTAGGGGACGGCAACCCCGATGACCTCCGCCGATTCCCCGCGCGAGCGGGGGTGGTCCCGACCTTGTTGAGGTCGCCCGCAGGCTCGTACTCGATTCCCCGCGCGAGCGGGGGTGGCCCCAGCGTGCAGCTCTCCGGACTGCTGGCATCGCTCGATTCCCCGCGCGAGTGGGGGTGGTCCTGGGCACAGCAGCACGGCGACCCCGCTGCCGCCCGATTCCCCGCGCGAGCGGGGGTGGCCCGTCGGTTGGGCCGAGCTCGCGTCAGCCACACCGGCAGTCACCACCTCGCGGCCATCCCCACCACCGCGCCACCGTGGTCCGCCCCCAGCCGAGAAGTCGCCCGACGGGCACTTGCCCGCACCCTGCCCGACACCGAACCGACCACGGCAGCCCAAGTCAGCAATGCAGCCCTCCACATCGCAGCAGAATGGGGCCGCTTCCTCCGACGCGACGACCTTCGCCAGGTCCTCGCGCACTGGCAACGCACAGCGTGGCTACGCACCAGCCCGCCAGCACCACGACGATGGGTCACCACCGAACTCGGTCACCGCACCTTCCGCGCCATCGCCCGCGCTACCGGAACGCGCCTACCCCGACGCCCCCGCATTCAAGACCACGACCACGACCGGCTGACCGCCCACCTCGTCGGACAACTCGCCGCGACCCACCCCACCGTCGTCGGCCCACTCCGCATCGCCCGCCGAACCAGCCTCGGAAAAGGCCAATCCTGGATCATCCCGGACGCCCTCGTCGGTTTCACCCTCGAATCCGGACCACTGCTGCTCGCACTCGAAGTAGAGCGCCACGGCCGATACGACAACCTCAACCGCCACATCAACAACTACCTACTCCTCGCACAGCACCTGCCCGAATTCCGCCTCCGACTGCTTGTCGCCACCAACCAGACCAGTCTCGGACGCCACCAACTCATCACCGACCGAATCGTCGCCACACGCCACCACCAGCCGCCGCTCGACATCCAAGCAGCACTCACGACCACCGCAACGGCCCTCAATCACCTGGCAGCCTGGGGAATCCACCCGACCACCCCCGCCTGGGACCCCTTCCCGCCACAACCCGCACAGGCGAAGTAACGAGAAAACGTCCGGAAGCCAACCTTGCGACGCGGACCAAACAAAGCCCTCCACCTGCGAAAACAAGACTCGAGGAACCGCCCTACCGTCATTCGACGCAAAAAACGAGAAACGTCCAGAAGCCAACGACATCCGACACCCAGCCCAAACCTCCTACCAGCACAAACAACCCTCGAAAGCCCGCTCGACGGTCATCGTGATCTGGGCAGCAGACATCGCGCCGACGACACACGTGACATCGCGGTGCCCAGGTAATAAGGAACGGTCCCCAACATCCGCAACCTCTTCGACCCCGCCACCCATGAGCCAGGGGAAGCGGGCGCCCTCCTTTCCGTGAGCTCTGTGCTTCCCCTCGTAGCGTGGAGACCTGAGCTAGGAGAGATGATCAGGTCGTGGGAAACAAGAGGCGTCGGTTCGATCCGGAGTTCCGGGCGGGCGCGGTGCGGATCGTGGCGGAGACCGGGAAGCCGGTCGCGCAGGTCGCGCGGGAGTTGGGTGTTAGCCCGTACACGCTGCATAACTGGGTGCAGGCTGATCGTGGGCGCACCGAGCAGGAGCGAGGCGCGCTGGATGAGGCCGAGCGCGCGGAGCTGACGCGGTTGCGGGCAGAGAAAGCCGAGTGGGACAAGGAGATAACGGAGTTAGAGATGGAGCGTGATGTCCTCAAGCAATCCATGGTCCTGTGGGTCAAGGATGCGATGAACCAGTGATCGTGGCGGAGTTCATCGCGTCCCAGAGGACCGGTTTCGGCGTTCCGCACGCGATCGCCTGCCGGGCCCTGGGAGTCTCGCAGTCCTGGTTCTACAAGTGGATCAACCGTGAGCCCACCCGGCGTGAGCAGCGGCGCGCACAGCTGGATGAGCAGATCCAGACGCTGTTCACCGCCTCGGGCGGCACCTACGGCAGCCCCCGGATCACCGATGATCTTCGGGAAGCCGGCTGGAAGGTTTCGGAGAAAACCGTGGCGGCACGGATGGCCGAACTCGGCCTGGCCGGCCGTCCGGTGAAGCGGCGCCGGTCGTTGACGCGGTCTGGAAAACGGCCCGTGGCAAGGGATCTGGTGCGCCGGAAGTTCACCGCCGTGGCTCCGGATGTGCTGTGGTGCGGTGATGTCACCCAGATCGACACCGATGAGGGACCGCTCTACCTCGCCACGACCGAGGACCTGTTCTCGCGGCGGATGCTGGGCTATGGAATGTCGGCCCACCACGACTCGGCGCTGGTGACCGCGTCCCTGCGGATGGCCGCCACCAGCCGGGGCGGCCAGGTCGACGGGGTGATCTTCCATTCTGATCGCGGATCCGAATACACCGCCGCGGCCACAGGCAGGACCTGTCGCGCGCTGGGCATCACGCAATCGATGGGCCGGGTCGGATCAGCGCTGGACAACGCCGCCGCCGAGGTGTTCAACTCCACATGAAGGTCGAGTTCGTCCACCAGCACCACTTCGCCACTCGCGCCGAAGCACGCCTGAAGATGGCGACCTGGATCGCGGACTTCTACAACACCACTCACCGACACAGCGCGAACGACGGCATCGGCCCGATCCCGTTCGAGCACCACATGGCACAAGCGCGAGCCAACACAACAACGCAGGTCACACCCGAAGTGGCATAACACCGTCTCCACGGTTCAAGGGGATTGACACTGTTGAGATCATTAGGCAAGCCGTCGCGACCGGCGATGCGTACAGTACGTCGCGCAAGGCGTCCTCGACTATCGCTTATGCCAGCAGGCCAAGTCGGACACCAACCGGCGAGCACTCACCCAGGTCATGGAGTCAGCGGGCCTCGATAGCGGAACCGTGCGAGCCGCAGTCCTCGACGACCTCATGATATCTGCGGAGAGGAGTGAAAGGTTCCTGGAAGCGGTGCTCGGCCGGCAAGGAGGCTGAGATCAAGTCTGGGGGCGAGATTGTTGTTTGACGCGGCTTTTGGGCTACTTCTATGCGGATGCTCGCGATCAGTGTCGGACCGCTCCGATCGCAACCGGACCGACAGGTGCAGGTAGGAGCATTCTTACTTGGCAGTGCGTGCAGTTGGAGCACGCCCAGTGCAGCTCGGCGCGCAAACGCATCAGCTCTTCTCCGGTCTCGGCTGGAACAGGGTGGGCTGCACGCGAGGTGCCGGGTTTCTAGGGTTGATCCCGGTCCTTTTCGTGCACCCTCCCTCCGAACCACGCGGGCATCTTTCGATGCACGTGGCTCTCCAGTGACTATGCCGCGTTCGTGACAGGAGTGGCGTGAATGGCGTCGTGGCATGGTCGGCAGACCACGAGGGTCTTCCGCCGTTTGGCTGCCATGATCGACGCCCACGCCGGTTGGTCAGGTCCGGGCTGACCGAGCCGGGCGAGTTTGGCGACGTGGTGGACCACCACGGGGCCGGTGTCCTCACACAGCTCGCACCTGCTCCGCACGAGTCTGTTGACGATCTCCTTGCGCGGGTAGGGAACCCGGACTGGAACGCGGTCGGTGATGATCGCGCTCTTGTTCCGTGTCAGGGATATCCCGCCGAACCGTGCTACCAGGTCTTGCTTGCCGTCGCGGTGAACCCAGGCTTCGAAACACGTGCGCAGCCCGTACGGTGTTTCGATCTTGGCCCGATGCCGGGCCGCCATCGTCATGACCGTGGACTTGTGCTTGGCCGCCAAGGTCTTCAGCATGGACGTCTGCGCGTTCCAGTGCAGCGTGTGGAGCCGCCAGACGTCGATAGCAAGAAGATAGTAGTTGACCACGCCCCGGTATTCGGCCGCATAGGTCCGCACGATGTCGTAGTCGTGCAGGTTCTGCATGGCCGGACGGTGCCAGGGTTTGCCGTGGCGCCGGTAGAGGGCGCAGTGGGCCGTGATCACATCGCGGGGCACGCGCAGCGCGATCGCTCCGTTGGCCGATCGTCGGCCGTAGGTGAGCTTGCTGTCGGCGTGCTGGACGGTGATTTCGTAGCCGAGGAACCGTGCCGCGTCGGTGCGGGCGTGGGTGATGAGCGTCTTGTCGGCGCTGAGGTCCAGTGCGAGTTCGTCGCGCAGGAACCTGGCCAGCTCATCCTTGATGGCCTCGGCTTCGGCCTTCGGTCCGCTGAACCCCAGGATATGGTCGTCGGCGTAGCGGCAGTACCGCAACCGCCGGTATCCGGGGTCCACAGGATCACCCGAGGGTAAGGTGCGCAGTTGCTTGGTCAGCTCCCGCGTTGTGGCGCGGTCGCCGCGCGTGCGCGCCTCCTGCCGCCGGCGTTTCACCCGTGAGTATTCGGGATTGCGCCGTCGGCGTTGTCCTCGGGTGTACTGCGGGATGAGGATTTTCTCAACGAACTCGTCCAGCTTGTTCAGGTAAATATTGGAAAGGACGGGGGATACCACACCACCTTGCGGAACCCCGCTTAGCGCCTCGTGGTGTTCCCAGTCTTCGAGGTACCCGGCTTTGAGCATGTTCCGAACAAGCCGGAGAAACCGGTTATCGTGGAGCTTCTCCGCCAGGATCTTGATCATTATGTCGTGATCCAAACTGCCGAAACAGTCAGCGATATCGCCCTCGATAAACCACACGGTGCCGGTCCAGGTATGTTCCACTTCGCGTAGTGCGGTGTGGCATCCCCGTTTCCGGCGGAATCCGTGTGAGCGGTCGGAGAACGTCGGCTCGTAGTAGGCTTCCAGCAGGAGGCGCACCACTTCGCCAACGAGTTTGTCCGACCATGACGGCAGTCCCAGCTGGCGCATCTTTCCGTTCTTCTTCGGGATGAACACCCGGCGGGTGGGAGTGAACCGGTAGCGTTCGTGGCGCATCGCCTCGATGATGGCGTTGATTTTCTCCTCGGACATGCCGTCCACGGTCTCGTCCGTGGTCCCGGGAGTCATTGCGCCCTGGTTGGCGTAGATGTTCCCGTATGCCAGCAGGTACAGTTCCTTGTTGAACATCTGGCGATAGAGCTCATCGCACGGCAGACCTTTCCTGCCTCGGTCGTGGAGGACGTCCAGTACCGTTTCGGCTTTCTGCATTACGCGTACCTTGTGGCCTTGTTGATGTCCGATCACCTGGACCCCTTTGCCCTGTAGACGGGTCTTCGCCGTCCTCCGTGGCAGGGCGTGACTCCTGCGGCTACTACGGGTCCTCTGTCACCTTAGGACTCGCATCCCGTAGGTGATCCCACGTTTGTCAGTGTCATACGTATCTAGCGTGACGTAGGCGTCCCACTCATCTCCTTGAATGTCCTTATCGGACATCGCTCCGGTCCCCGGAAGTCTGTGGCAGGCCATTCCTCATCCTGCCGCAGGGGTCGGCGTTGGTTACAGGCGTCTTTCCAACGGGTGTTCAATTGCACCTTCTGGAGATTAGGATTCAGACCGTCTAGTTTTCGCCGTATCACGCGGATCCCTCGACGCGCCACCCCATACGCCTGGGCATGACCGTCGATTTCCTGCCATGCTACTGTCCCCGTTTCCTTTCGGATTAAGGTAAGGCATCAGATCCAGAGACGTACCTCCAATCTCTGCCCGCTGCGCGGGCGATACGACACTGCACCTCGTGGCGCAGGGAATGCTCGGAACCTGTGGATCGGCTGGGGAGGGGCGTACCTTCCCAGTGATCGGATGAAGGTTCCAAGCATGGCCGACGTTGCCGCGTCGGTCGGGAAGGTACGACCCGATGCTGAGCATAGTCCCTGACCCTGATTCCCGTGGTGGCGGCAGCCCTGCTTCCGCGTCGTTGATCGATGAGATTGTGCGTGAGGGTGCCCGTCAGATGCTGGCCGAGGCGTTACAGGCCGAGGTGGACGCCTACATCGCGCAGTTCGCTGACCAGCGCGACGAGCGTGGCCACCGCTTGGTGGTCCGCAACGGCTACCACCAGCCTCGCGAGGTCTTGACGTCTGCTGGAGCGGTCGAGGTCACCGCACCGCGGGTCAACGACAAGCGCACCGATCCCGGCACTGGTGAGCGGTGTCGGTTTTCCTCGGCGATCCTGCCGACGTGGGCGCGCAAGACCCCGAAGATCACCGAGGTGCTGCCGCTGTTGTACCTGCACGGTCTGTCAAGCGGGGATTTCGTGCCTGCACTCGGGCAGTTCCTTGGCAGCAGCAAGGGCTTATCCGCTGCGGTGATCACGAAGTTGACCGAGCAGTGGAAGGCCGAGCACCGTGCCTTCGCAGATCGTGATCTGTCCGAAGTGGACTTCGTGTACCTGTGGGTGGACGGTATTCATGTGAATATCCGTTTGGAAGAGCACAAACTCTGCCTGCTGGTGATGATCGGTGTGCGTGCCGACGGCCGTAAAGAACTCGTCGCGCTGGCCGACGGCTACCGCGAGTCCACCGAGTCCTGGGCCGACCTACTGCGTGACTGCAAGCGCCGCGGGATGCGCGCCCAGGTGCTCGCCGTCGGGGACGGGGCGCTGGGGTTCTGGGGCGCGCTGCGCGAGGTTTTCCCCGACACCCGCGAGCAGCGCTGTTGGTTCCACAAGATCGGCAATGTGCTCGCCGCATTGCCGAAATCGGCGCATCCAGGGGCGAAGAAGGCCCTGGCACCGAGATCTGGAATGCCGAGGGGCGCCGGCACGCCCTGGAGGCGGTGACAGCGTTTGACGCTGCCTACGGGGCGAAGTTCCCCAAGGCTGTCGCCAAGATCACCGACGATGTCGACGAGCTGCTGGGTTTCTATGACTATCCCGCGCAGCACTGGGTGCATTTGCGCACCACGAACCCCATTGAATCGACTTTCGCGACGGTGCGGCACCGTAGCAAGGTCACCAAGGGGCCAGGCTCGCGCGCGGCGGGGCTGGCGATGGCGTTCAAGCTAATCGAGTCAGCCCAGGACCGTTGGCGTGCGGTCAACGCACCAGAACTCGTCGCCCTGGTGCGCGCCGGAGCACGCTTCGAAAGCGGCAAACTCGTCAAACCCCCGACGACCACGCCCCATCCACCGCCGCCTAATAAGAATCTTGATCCACAGGTCTTGACTATTCCTCCGAGGCGAGCGTGTTCTCGCGGTCCCGGATGTATGCAAGATCGGCAACCGCGGCCGGGCGGAACCGGTTCAGCAGAACGGCGAGTGCATCCCGTTCGGAAGGGCTGATCGGGATCTGTCGGGTAACCAGGCTCGCCGACAACAAGTCGACCAGCATCGACCACTCACCGACGCGACTTAGCCTCGATCCGCCGGTGGTGTTTGTTGGTGATCTTGACCTTGGGGTTTGATCGTCTTTGAGGTCGGTTTGGGTTTTCGGGCGTGTGTGGGCTGCTGGTCTGCCCAGCTTTTCCACGTGTGGTTCCGGTCGGGCCCTTGGGGGGCGGGGCGGGTGGGGTCAGGCTGTTGTTGGTGGGGCGTGGGTGGCGGTGAACAGCTGTGTCCAGGCGTGTTGCCAGGGCCAGTGTTTGGGCAGGTGCAGGGTGAGTTTCCGCGCTGAACGGGCGATGCGGGCCGGGATGTGGATCAGCTGTGCGCGGAGGGTGGCGGTGGTGGCTTTGGCGTGGAAGACCGAGGCCAACGTGCCGGTAGCACGGAGCAGGTTGTAGCTGATGGCCCACAGGATCAGCCAGGCGGCGTTGGCGTTGAACCTGCCGGAGGGCAGGTGGGCCAGGGGGCCGGATTTGCCGTCGGTGATGACCTGTTCGATCACGGCGTGGTCGCGGTGTTGTTGTTCGGCTTGCAGGGTTTCGATGTGGCTGTCGGTGAAGATCGGGTGGTAGCTCCTCGACAAGATGGCGAAGAAGTACCTCGACGAGGAGAGTTTCGATGTGGCTGTCGGTGAAGATCGGGTGGTAGCGCCAGACGGGAAACAACTCGCCCTGCTCACCTTCGATGGGTGGTTTGGCCAGGTCGCGGACCCGGCGCACGATCAGGCGCGCGGTGACCTGCTGGTGTTTGGGCTTGCTGGCGAACGCGGTGTAGGCGGGGATCTCGGCTTCGGCCTCGGAGATCAACTCGCCGGTGTCGGGATCGACGACCGCTCGGGGATAGCGGATCTGCCGCCAGGCATCGGCGGCAATGCCGGCGATCGCGGCGGCGATCGAGGGGTTCATACCCGTCGACAGCGAGGAATACGCCCCGCGCCGGCGGCAGGCGGCGACCACATCAGCGGTGTAGAACTTCGAGTCCGCCCGCACGATCCGCATCCCACGGCACCCGGTTTGGTCGGCGGCGGCCAAGGAGTCGGCGACGAACCGGGCTGCGCCACGCACATCGGCCGCTTTGCCCTCGCGCAGCCGCACCGCGGCGATGACCGGCCGCGCGGTCGGTGTTGAGATCGTGGCCAGCAGCGGATGCAGCGTGCGGATACCTTTGAACCGGCCGATCCGCGCACCCTGCTTGGCCCGGCCATAGACCCGTTTGTGGGTCGGGGCGATATCGATGAATGCCACCTGCCCGGCTCCGGGCAAAAGCGGTGCGTGCGTGGCCGGCTCACCCAGGAACTGCCGGTGCACACGATGCAGTTGCAGGCCATGTCCGTGAGTGAACGACCGCAGAAAAGTGCCCACAGTGGAGGGGGCCTTGATCTCGTCGAACACGACCGGCATCGCCGAGTGCCGAAGGCGGTCGACGTCATCGATACTGTCGGCGCCCGCGGCCATCGCCGCCACCACCGTGAGCACTTTCGCCGCCGGGTTGGCCCCGCCGCTGTTGTCGGCCCCGCTGATACGTACCGCCTCGCTGACCAGCTCACCCAGCCGGGCTCGTTCCGCCAGCCGCACCACCGGGATCAGCCCGGCATCCGCGATCAGGTTCGGATCATCAAACACCGCGCCCAGCCGTGCCGGACTATGAGAAGATCGCACTCCAGAGATGCCCTCTCACTAGGACCGATTGGTTCCTTCAGCAAGATCAATCGTCCCAGCTCAGGAGGGCATCTCGCCTTCTTACGGCCGAACCGTTACCCAAAACCACCGGTGGATCGAGGCTTAGTGTGCGGTACTCCTCCAACCGGTCTGGTGGGAGGCGATCCGCCAGCCGCTCCAGAAGGGCATGTGTATCCATGTGCCGCCGATCAACGGCTCGACCACCGCCGGGACAGATGGCCCCACACTCCGAGCCGGCACGTACAACTCACGACGAAATCCGCGTTGCGCACAACGCCGGTGAGCCAAAATTCGGTCAAACAATCGTTGAGCGACAACGGATTCACGATCGAACGCATCCGTGCCGACCGAATCCTCCGCGAAGCGCTGACCGCAGGCCCGGACCCTCTGCATTTGTCGCTCGTCTTCGGCATCTCCCACAACACCGCACGGCGCTACACCACCGTGGCCGAACGGCTGCTCAGCGACGAACTTGAGCAGCCGGTAGAGCCGTAATGCCGTCCGACGCCGCTAGAATCAGGCCCCACGAACCGCCGCAGTTATGAACCTTCAGGACCGAAAGGCCTTGGGTTCCAACTGAAATCGCTTCAATCCGGCCGGACTCACGGGGGAGCTACCGGTAACCTCGGATATCAGAACTTGCGGAATAGGCTGTTGCAACGCTGGGCTGGCGGTCGGGGTTGTACCAGGCGTTCCGCCTTAGTTTGGGACGGGGCTGTAGTCGCAGATCCTGCCTGGCGCATGACGCGCAGAACTACGCGTGGAGGTGCCGCATCGCGTCCATTACTGCGGCCACGGCCGGCCGGCTTAGGCTGCTTTCCCGGAGGACGGCGAGGACCGTGTAGTGGGCGCTGGCAAGGTTCAGCTGCTTGAGCGCGACTGGGGGAAGGAATGCCGCGAGCTTGGCGTTGACCGGCAGGATCGAAATGCCGTAGCCGTTGCTGACAAGTGTCGTCATGAGGGTGTAGTCGCTGCTGCGGTGGATGACGTCCGGTTCGAACCCTGCTTCACGGCAATACGCCGAGATGAGAAGATTGATCGTTTCCCCGGCGATCCACTTTTCAGAGCTCAGTTCGGCGATCTCGATCGGGTCGTCGCGGTCAGCCAGCTCGTGGTCCACCGGCAGCATGAGGTAGAGGCTGTCGGTGTAGAGGTCTTCGACGTGCAGCCCTGGTGCCAGGCCAACCGACTCGCGAAGGTACGAGGGCATGATCGCAACGTCGAGGTCGCCGGTTGCTAGTGCCGCAAGTGCGGACGCGGCGAGCATTTGGCTGCTCTCGAGGCGGATCTCGGGGTAGCGGGTGCCGAGGTCGTCGAGAAGCTGCGGGAACATGCGTAATGCTGCGGTCTGGAACAGGCCGATTCGAACGCGGCCGGCCACCGTGTGCTGGGCCTGCTCGATCAGCGCATCTATTGAGTCAAGCTCGTGCTTCAGTCGTTTCACTGACGATGCGAGCACATGACCGGTCTCGGTCAGCTGAAGTCGGCGCCCGACCCGTTCGGCGACGGGCACGCCGACCTCGCGTTCGAGGACGGCAAGCCGATGGCTCGCGGCGGAATGGCTCAGGTAAAGAGCATCGGCCGCTTGGGCCAACGTGCCGCGGATTTGGAGCTCGTGGAGCAGGAGCAGGCCACCTACATCGACCATAGGTGTACATTACTCATCTATTTGTGGAGAAACAATGCATACTGTGCAGGTCATCTCGAGTAGGTCTTTGCTCGAGCCACAAGCCGCCGGGCGCGGTCGACGACCGGTTTATCCACCATCCGCCCGTCGACAACCACGGCGCCACCGTCGTCGCGCTGGAGGACCTCCACTGCCCAGGCCAGTTCGTCCGCGTCGGGGACAAACGCCTCATTGACCGCTGTGACTTGACCTGGGTGGACGCACAGCTTGGCTGCGAATCCCAGCTGCCGCCCGCGTGCGAGGTCGGAGGTGAGCTGGGCATTGTCGTGTAGCGCCGTAGTCACTCCATCAATGGGAGGGGCGATGCCTGCGGCCGCTGAAGCTAGGACGACAGTCGACCGGGCGTGCCGCAGGGCCTCGAAGTCATCAGGGTCCACGCCGAGCGAGGTGGCCAGGTCGATACTGCCGAACGCCAGCCGTGCGACGCCGCACGTCCGGGCAAGTGCCTGTGCCCGTAGGACTCCGCACGCGGTCTCGATCAGTGGAATCGACTGGAGGCCGAGACCCTCCAGGACAGCCGGGTCCTCTGCTTTAGGAACGATCACCGTGCACTGGTGCTGCCGAACCAGTGCGAGATCCTTGTCGAACCATTCGGTATCAGGGGCGTTGATCCGGACTGCGACATCGGCGCCAGTTTCGGCCAACCACGCGGCTAGCTCGGCGCGGGCTCGGTTCTTTACTCGAGGCGCAACGGCGTCCTCGAGGTCCACGATCACTTTGTCGGCTTCGCTCGCGAGGGCTTTATCGAATCGATCGGGCCTGTGCCCCGGGACGAACAGCCAGGAGCGTGCGCTCTCGCACGTCATCAGAATGTCACCTTCATGCTCGCTTGGCGGCCACCGCTGGCCCGGTCTACGGACGCCTGGATGACGTCAGGCCCTGTGTGCCTGCCTCGTACCACGACCGTGTCCCCGGTGAAGGTCGGCTGATGCAGGCGGAAGTCGACGGAAGCCAGTGGCCTGGTTGTGTGTCGCCGTACCAACTCGGCCATGAGAAGGACCTGCAGTGGGCCCTGCACGACCAGGTCGGGATAGCCTTCGATCGCCGTCGCGTAGTCCGCGTCGTAGTGAATCCGATGGGTGTTCGCGGTAAGCGCGCTGAACATGAACAGCTCCAGGGCATCAAAGCTGTGCGGCATTTCCCATGTCCCTGATGAAGCCGGAGACTCCGGCCTCTGCCGGGCGACGCCGCCTTTCCCGCTCCGGTAAACATAGTCGAGTTCCTCGACGACTCGAAGTTCGCCGCCTTGTCGGAATTCACTGCGCACGGTCACGAACACCAGCTCTCCACTCCGGCCGCGCTTGACGACGCAGTCCTTAAGGGATGAAAGTCGGCGAACCTTGTCACCCACTCGCAGAATTCCCGGGTACTGGACGCGGCCCCCAGCGAACATCCTCCGCCGGTCCGGGATCGGCGGTAGGAAAGGTCCAGCGGCGGGGTGGCCGTCGGTGCCGAGTTCGTCCTGACACGGCCAGGCCAGAAACGACAGCCAATGCCACAGTGGCGGCAGCGTGTCACCTGGACCTGCGACCGGTGCCACGTTCAACAGTGCTGAGAACGCCTTGACCGCATCTGGGGACACGACGTCGTAGTCGGTCTGCGCTTGCGGGCGCCAATTGTCGAGTGTCGAACTGAACGACACCGTCATGCCGGCACCGCTTCCTTTGGCCGAGCGAATGCATTCTCCGACTTCGCGATCACTACTGTCGCCAGCGAGTTCCCGGCGATGTTGACCGCGGCGCGAGCCATGTCGACGATGAAGTCGACGGCGAGGAGCACCGCAACCCCGCTCGCGGGCAAGCCGATGGCCTGGGACGCCGCCAGCAGGACGACGATCGACGACGACGGGACGCCTGCGATTCCCTTGGTCAGCAGGGCGAGGATCGCGACTGCCACTAATTGCTGGCCGATGGACATGGGCACGTCATACGCGTGCGCCACGAACAGAAGTGCGATGGTCGAGTAGAGCGCGGAACCGTCCGCGTTGAATGAGTACCCGAGCGGAAGGGTGAATGACACAACCTGCCGTTGTGCACCGATTTGCTCCAGCCGCTTGAGCAGAGGAGCGAGGACAGCTTCCGTGCTCCTCGTTGCGTAGGCGATGAGCATGAGGTCCGAGACGTCGCGCAGCAGCCGAAATACTGCACCCTGAAGATCATCGCGATGGCTGGGAAGATCACGACAAGCAGCAAGAGGCAGCCGGCGTAGACGACCACGATGAAATGCCCGAGGGACACCAGGAGCGAGAAGCCATACGTCGCTACCGCATATCCGACGTAGCCGAATACGCCCAGCGGGGAGAGCCGGATGACGTATCGGATGACTGTCAGCATGATTTCCGACAGGGCGTCAAGGGTGTTCTTCACCGATGCGGCTCGCTCGCCGACTGCGGCCAAGGCCAGTCCGAAGAAGAGTCCGAAGACGATTACTGCCAGTAGGTTGTTCGTGCTGAACGCCGCGAAGATATTGCTGGGCACGGCGTCCAAGAGGAACTTTTCGAAGTCGATTCCGTGGGAGAGGCCCTCAGTAGACTTCGTCGCGACCTGGCCGACGGGGACACCCGAGCCAACGTTGGTGACGTTGCCCAGAACAAGGCCGATAAGCAAGATCACGGTGGTGACGATCTCGAAGTACAGGATGCTCTTGCCTGCAAGCCTGCCAAGCCGACCGAGGGATCCAATGTTGGCGATGCTGAGCGCCACCAGCGGGAACAGCAGTGGCACGAGCATCATCTCGATGAGGTTGAGGAATAGCTCGCCCACGACTTTGAGTACTGGACCGGCTGCTGGAAACAGCATTCCTAGGGCGACGCCCAGCGCCACCCCGAGGAACATTTGAACGGGGAGGGGCGGTGGGAGGTAGCGCCTCCGCCCCATAGGTCGGGAGGCCGGGGGTAGGTCAGTTTGATTCGGATGCCACTTCATTGTGACCTCACCTTGTTCCGTCGTCGTTGATATGGCTGGCTCTTGATCAAGCGGTTTCGCACGCTGGTATGCATGGCTCGAAATACCTGGTGCAGCATCGTGACCTCCCAAGGCGACGGCGCCAGCTGGGGAGATCTCGCGTTGCCGAACGCCACCTGGCCGCGAGACAACCCGCCGGTGATCAGCTTGTGTGCTTGCCGAACGCGCCTTTCTTGCGCAGATCGGCGACTTGGGCGGCGGTGTATCCGAGTTGGGTCAGCAGGTCATCGTTGTGTTCGCCCACCGTGGGGGCAGCCGTGTATTCCGGGGTGTACCCGCCCAGCTTGATCGGTGTTCCTAACGCGGAAACGTCACCGAGTGCGGGAGATTCGTAAGTTGCGAGCATGTCGCGACTTGAAACCTCGGCACGGTCCAGTGCCTCCTCCATGCTGCGAACAGGTGCCACCGGAACGGCACCGCGCAGCAGCCTGACCCACTCCTGTGAGGGTTTCCGGCGGAATTCCTCGGCGAGCCGGTTGAGGAGCTCCTCCCGAAACTCGCGGCGGCCGGCGAAGTCGGCGAAGCGCTTGTCACCGGCGACGTCCGTAAGTCCGAGGCGTGCAACAAGTTCGGTGAAGAACCGCTCTTTGCCGCAGGCAACCGCGATGTACCCGTCTGCTGTTTCGAAAAACTGGAAGGGGACGATGCTCGGGTGTGCCGACATGGAGTGCCGCTGCGCAGGCACTCCCGCCGAGAGGAACCACGCGGCCTGGTAGGTCAGCATGGCAAGTGACGAGCGATAGAGGTCTACGTCGACATCACGGCCCGTTGCGGTGCGTCGCGCGTCGTGCAGGGCGACCATGAGCCCAAGTACGGCTGTGAGTCCGCCGATGAAGTCCACAAGAGACAGTCCGCTTTTCGTTGGCGGACCGCTCGGTTCACCGGTGATCGCCGCCCACCCCGCCTGTGCCTGGATCAGAGCGTCATAGGCGGGAAGCGTCGCCTCCTCTCCTGCGCGGCCGTAGCCGGTCAGCGCTGTGCAGACAATCCGCGGATTAACCTCGGAGAGGTGCCGGTAAGTCAGTTGCAGGGCCTCCAATTGGTCGCCGCGCAGGTTGCTGTAAACCGCATCGGCAGTGGCCGCCAGCGCGCGGAAGACCTCCCGGCCGCCACTGCTCTTCAAATCCAACGTGATGCTGCGCTTTCCCCGGTTGAACGCTTCGAAGTACAGGCTGCTCGTGCCGGTCTGGATCGGCGGAACATAGCGTGCGACGTCTCCGCCCGTACCTGGGTCTTCGATCTTGATGACCTCAGCGCCGAGGTCGGCCAAGTAGAGACTGCCGAATGGTCCCGCGCCGAACTGCTCGACCGCCAAGATTCGCAGACCCTGGAGGGGTGCCTCGGTGTTCATGCCGCCTCACCTCGCCTCCCGATGAGGGCGAGCACGCGGCTCATCTCGTTGGTCACGATCATGAGCCCTTCATCGACCCCCATGCCCGGCTTGTTGTAGATGAGGTCGGCACGCATCCCCAGTGCGAGGTTGGCGGTGATCCGGCTCGATTGATCGGTGCCGTTGCAGGTGCCCCCGAGGAACGCCTTGACCCCGTTGGCCCGGCAGACTTCCACGGCCTCAGCCGAGTTTGTGATGGAACCCAGGTCAGGGGTCTTCACCTGGATCATGTCGGCCGCACCAGCCTCGGCGAAAGCTCGAACGTCACCGAGGGTATTGCACCAGTCATCCGCGCAAATCTCGGTGTCACACTCGCGATCACGGAGAGCGGCCCTCAGCTTGGCCATCTGCTCCATCGTCCCGTCACGTGATCCCGCATCGACAGGAGCTTCGAGTCGAAGCTTGAACGGTTTCGCCGCTGCGGCGAGCGTGACCACGTAGTCGGCGACAGCGTGCATGTCAGCATCGAAGATGCGGCCGGGCATGCCGTAAACGTCAAGGTGGAACGTTGGTTCGTACCCCTCGTCGCCGTGCAGCAGAATCCGATCGCGTAGCCACTCGATGTATGCGAGGAGGACTTCCCCCTTTTCTCCGACCTTGTCGACGCTGTTGAACAGGCCCTGGGTGATGGCCGGAACCTGTTTGAGGATCATCTTGTCGGCACCGTCGTGCCTGTCGTCTCCGGACTGCGCAAGGACCGGAATAGGAGACTGACTGACTTCTGATCCGTATTCGTCAGCGGCGACCTCCGCCATCGTGCGACGTTGGACCAGCGACAGCGCGTGGAGCACGGCCTGGCTGGTGCCATACCGGAGCCCGGTGTGCAACTGTCGGTCGCTCTCATCGCGGATCCGTTCCAGCTCGTTGGACAACGTACGTAGTGAGCTGAGTTCCTTTCCTTCCAGGACAGGCGCGATATAACGCTCGATATGCGGCAGGTACTCATCCGCAATCAGTACCGGGTCCCGGCCCACCACCCCCGAGTATTGGATCGCGACGGCGTCGCCGAACCCCACCTCGCCGGAGTCGAGCTCGAGCATCACCGAGATGCTCTCGCCCGGCTGTCGCACCTTGTGCTGCCCCGGAACCACCGGATCCCCGACATAGAAGAACCCGTCGCGCCGAGCGCCCGCCTTGATCGCATGCAAGTCGTCGAAGTAGTACCCGCCCAGCCCTTTCGAGGCATGGACCTTCCGGATCTTGACCACCTTTGGGCCTCCTTGCCCCGTCTGAACTCTCAACGCAAGAAGTCAAACAGCACACAATGCATGCGACAAGCTCATATGTTCGACCCGGATCGTTCGAAATCGTGCAGCAGTTCTTTCGGCCGACACCCTGGCGAAAAGCCTGTCCTGGAACCGTTGACGCCGGTACGAGACCGCCGAAAGGGCGGTGCCGCAAGGAAATACAGTGATCGTCTGGTGCTGGACGCGATCTTGTTCGTGCTGCGCTCGGGCTGTCAGTGACGGATGATTCCCCGCGCTCTGCTGCCCTGGGACGCCACCTACCGCTGGTTTCGGACCTGGACCACAGATGGCCACCATCGACCGTGTTCACGACGCGCTGCGCGATCAGGTCCGTATCCAGGCCGGGCGCCGGGCGAACCCGACGGCGGCGGTGCTCGACGCCCAGTCCATCAGAAGCAGTGAGGGCGGCGAAGCGCGTGGGTTCGATATGAGCAAGAAAACGACAGGCCGCAAACGGCACCTCATCGTGGACACCCTCGGCGGACAGGGTTGGCGGGCGGGAGATCCTGCAACGCCTGGCCGCGCGGTTTCCCGCGATCGCGCTGGTCTGGGCCGATGGTGGATACGCCAACTCCATCGTCAATGGTCTGCTGGCCTGGGCGAAGGAAAAACTCGGACTGTTACTGGAAATCGTCAAACGCAGCGACGATGTCAAGCGGTTCCAGGTGCTACCGCGCAGGCGGGTGGTCGAACGAACTTTTGGGTGGCTCGTTCGCAGTCGGCGTCTCCTGACCGCCAACTCCGAAACCGTGATCAAACTCGCGATAATCCGCCTCAAGGCCGGCCGGCTGCCGGCCAAGCCGTCCAGTGGTCCAACGCCACCGAACGCCAAGTCGCCCGTAGACTGAGCGTGGAGACCCATCTCGCAGCGTAATCACTCACATACCCAACAGCCTCTTACTGGACTGGAGAGCCGCAAACCGGCCGCAGTCTCCCGACGACCCGGTAGAGCATCGTGCGCTGGCGACATGCCTGGATCTGATGGAAGTGGAACGCCCGGCTCATAAGTGAGCCACGTCGGGCGGTCGATCAGCGACGGCTCCTGGTTTGCGGCGATCACCGAGGAACATCACGAGACGTCACATCCGAACCGCAGCAGGGACGATGACCGCTTCACGAAAAGTGAGACAGAACGAATTTTCACCCGCCGTCGAAACGTCGGACGTGGAGAGTGATGCAGCCGTGGGTGATGTTGCGGCGGCCTTGAGCCCATCGTGAGGAGTGTTTGTGTAGAAGAAATTGCCGTAGCGGGAAATACGGACGGGCCACGTGGCCACGATGTCGTAGGTGGACTGCGTTTGTGGTGAACAGGTTCCGGGCGTCCACTTTGGTCTTCTTTGTGCGCTTCGTGCTGATACATTAGGCTTCAGTACCCCTGCACAGTGGTTTCGACGGTGGCGAGTCGGCTGCGCACATCCGAGGCCCGTGGGTCCGCGAGGCTGTCGAAAAGGGACAGCGCTTCCGTCCATGCCGCGCGTGCTGCGTCGAGGTCCCCAGAGGTATGCAGGATCTGCGCCCGCACATGCAGGCATTCAGCGATCCCGCTGCGGTCGTCCAGCTCTCGCCGGATGCGTATCCCTCGTTCGACATAGTCCAAGGCCCGCTGCGGTTGCCTCAGGGCGTGGAATGTCTCGCCCAGGTGTAGGAGCGCGAGCGCCGCACCGTCGCGAGCGCCTGCGTCGTCGAATAGCCGTAACGCGTCGGTCAACCGGCCGCGAGCCTGCTCGGCGTTGCCGAGTCGCTGCTGTGCGGTGCCTAGCCCGGCGAGCGCGCTCGCCGTCCCGTAGGCAGGGGCGACCTGTGTAAATGTCTGCCAGGCTTGCTCGAACTGTTCGTGCCCGTCCGAATATCGCCCCATGTCCAGGAACATCGCTCCCAGGACGCACCGCGACCACGCGAGGCCCTGCTGGTCCTCGATTTCCGCGCGAAGTCGTATCGCCTCGGCGAGCGCGGGCAGGGCGGCGTCGTAGTTGCGCAGGTGGGCCCATGCGCTGCCGAGGTGGTGCAGGCACCAGCTCTCTCCGGCGCGATCCTGGGAGACACGGGCGATTTCGGTTGCCGTGGAGTACACGGAGATCCACGTCTGCCATGGTCGGCGCAGCTCAAGGTACGTGCCGTAGACCACGGCGAGTTTCCACGCGGTGCTGTGGTGGCCGAGGGCGTGCGCGCGGTCGATGGCGTGGCCAAGGTGCGGCAGTTCGCGAGCGCACCACCCCAGGGCAGCGTGGTAGTCCTGCGGCGCGACCACGAGCGCGTCGACCTCGGGCGCGCATGCATCCAAGGCGGGGAGGTCACGATGAGGTGCGAGCATTCTGGAGGCTGCGGCGGCTGAATGCAGGTACCAGTCCAGCCATCGCTGCATTGCCCTGTCGCGCTCGTGTTGTGGCAGATCCTGGAGGGCGCGCTCGGTCGCGTAGGCCCGCACGAGGTCGGTCATCCGGTAGCGCTGGTGGGTCGTTTCGGTGAGCAGGTGCTCGTTGAGCAGTCGTTCCAGCACCCGCCGGGTGTGCGGCAGCGGCCAGCGCATCACGGCCGCGGCGGCTCGCATGTCGATCTCTGCGCGGTAAGGGCCCAGCATGCGCAACGCCTGGCGGGGCTGGCTTGGCAGGAGTTTGTCGGACCAGGAGATCGTTTCTCGGACGCCGGGCACGCTCGGGTCGTGCCATTCCAGCGTGTCGAGCAGGCCCTCATCCGTCGCCAGTTCGCCAGCGAGCTCGACCATGCTGTGCTGCGGATGCGCGGCAACGCGGTCGCCGATCGCGCGCAGGGCCAAGGGCACCCGACTGCACCGGTCGGCGACCGCCGCCGCTGCTTCCCTTTGCTCGCGGACCCAATTCCTGCCAGCGACTGCGGACAACAGTGTGAGCGCGTCGTCGGGAGACATGGGCTCGATGAGAACCCGGGGCGCTCCGGCGCTCCGGGCGACGCCATCTAACCGGACTCGGCTGGTGACCACGACCATGCAACCGGGGGACCCGGGTACCAGTGGGAGGATCTGGTCGGCGCTGGCGGCGTTGTCCACACGACGAGGATCCCTTTGCCGGCCAGCACACTCCGGTACAGCTTGGTGCGTTTGTCAAGATCGGGACTGATGACCTCGGAGGGGACGCCGAGAGCGCGCAGGATCTCCTCGAGCACCTCACCGGGCTGGCGGCGCTGGTCGTCGCGGCCCCAGCCGCGGAGGTCGACGAACACCTGCCCGTCCGGAAATCGGTGTGCGATCGTGTGTGCCCAGCGCACCACGAGCGCGGTCTTGCCGACTCCGGGCAGCCCTTCCACCAGGCACATGCGCACCGAACCCGAGCTGTTGCCGTCCATGATCGCGTCCAGGTGTTGCCACTCCTGGGTCCGACCGATGAAATCCGCTACCCCAGGCGGGAGTTGAGCCGGTCGGGCCAGACGAAGGCCGGTCACTCCGTCTGTCGCCTCGATCGCCAGTTCCACCAGCCTCGGCTGCTGTTCACTCATGCCCAGTTCGGCATCGAGACGCCGGGCGACATCTAGCGTGGGAGTGCTCTGACCTCGCTCGAGTTTCCCGAGGTATCCGAACGAGTAGTTGACCCTCTTGGCCAGGTCTCGAAGCGAGAGCCCGCTGTCTTCGCGCCGCCGTTGCAGCTCGGCTCCGAAGGTCAGCCATGGCTCGGGGCGGCCTTTCATACTGGCCACAACTGTCGTTCCTTTCGCTTGTACCCGCCGCGCCGGCGGGCGATCGGGGTGCCCACGCAAGTTGGCATATCCGGAATCAATCTGGTCACGGGGCCGGTGGAGCCTGGTGCCTGAGGCAGGCATCCCGCCCTCCTGGCACCAGGCTCTGAGTGTCATCCGGATCTGATCCCGTACCGGTGTGCTGCGTATCGACGGGCGCGCTGACTTGCGGTGTCACCGCCGGTAATGCCGATGATGACAGCCGTGTCCTGCGCTGCGGTCTCGTACCACTCGGCGTCGGAACGGCATTCGCGCCATACCGGGCATGTGTGGCAGATGCGCTGCGCGGTCCCGGCGTTGTCGTCGGCGCCGTCCCACCACAGTGGTGCTCGGCCGCGGCACGCCGCGCGGGTGTGCCAGTCCGGCGGGCGAGTATCACCCCACAACGTCAGGGCCAACTCGGCCCAGCCCCGCGCGATGCGTCTGGGCGTAGTGCCCCGTTCGATCGCTGTCCACCGCACGCCGCTCATCGCCCGGACCACATCATCGTGCGCAGCCACCGCAGTTGCGAACTCAGCTCCGCGACCTCCTCTGCTGTCAGGTCGGTACTCACGACTCGACCGCCCAGTTCACGCGTGACCAGCCGGCCGAACAGCAGGGCGACGGCTTCGGCGAGGTCGCCCCGGCCGGCGGCTGGGTGGGCGTGCTCCACCTTCACCATGACGTCGGGGTCACCGGCCAAATCGCCGCCGAGCAGCCACCAGCCTCCGTCGTCGCAGGGGGCGTGCGTCCACTGCCGAGGCAACAGATCCAGCACCGACTGTCCGGGGCCGTTGGCGTTGACGATCTCGGCTCGCAGATCGTTGCGGGTCACGACGTCCCTCCAACGGAACGCTGCGGGGAACCAGCGCGCTGGGGCTCATCGGGTTCTCCCAGCCACAGCGCCATCGGCAAGGGCCGCGTGTCCTCCATGCGTCTCGGAGCGGCGACGACCTCCAGCGCCCGGTAGGTGAACGTCGTCCACGGCTCTTTCTCGGTCCCGCCGCGAACAGGTTCCACGGTCAAGCCGACGAACTCGATCTCGGGCCGTTGCGGCAGAACGGGCTTGTTCTCGGCGAGGATCTCCACAGTCACCGCCGTCTGCGTCAGCCGGACCGAGGCCAGGTCGGCGACGGTGATCAGCCAGACGGGCAGGCCGGTCTCGGCGTCGATGCGCTGCCGCGGTCCGGCTTCATCGTCGGGCTTGCCCTCGGCTGGTGTCGCGCCGGAGACAACTCGCGCTCCCATGGGGAACGCTTGCGCGAACGCGATCGGGTAGCGAAATCCTGAACGTAAAGCCATGTTTTTCCCCAAGCCGTGATAATCCACTACCGACAATTCCCGGTTATCCGGCTACCCGGTCGCCTGCCTGAAGCGAGCTTCTTAGGAAAATCCGCTCAGCGCCCGCCGAACGGCGACGGCAGACGAAACAGCGACCGTGGGCACCAGCCCCGGTTAGAGCACTTCGAAATGGCCGAGTTGTCTGTGACCACGCCGCGTGAAGCAGCGCTAGCCCAGATGCTCACGTTGTGTCACCATTCCGTCGCGCGACATTGTGACACTCCGTATCGGATCCCGTTGTCACTCTACGTAGCAGAACCCGATGGCCACCGTTTTTGACCCCCTAGCGGCTACTTTTCGCGAAGGGATGCCTCGTGCCGAGGCGCGCCTCAGGCCTATACCGTTGCTCACGGTAAACGCCACAGGGCGTGTGCAGCTCGCCGCAATCATCACTCGAATGGTGTAGTTTCAACCCTGTTCTAGTTACTTTCTGTGCGGTAGTTGAAAGCGAAAGGTAGCTTTTTTGCTCTGTCGTGACCTCGAGGCCGTGAGGAATCCAGCAATGCGCGAAATCGCCACCTCGGACCGCGAACCACTAATTCAAGTGGGAGGCACCGTAATTTCCCGGAGTCTCCCGAATCCGCGGTTACTGGGTAATTTCCCGGCCCCCTGCCGCAGGGACACGCATACTCCGTCAGACGGACGGTCCCGGCCTCCGTGATAGCCCGGGTACCCGCCCGACCGAGGGTTAATGTGTAGACCAACCTGGACAGGGGGTGAGCGTGTGCAGTCGGGGGCACTGAACGACACGCCGGAGTTGACCAGCTTCCTGGGACGCCGCGATCTCGTGGACCGTGGCGCGCGCATGCTGGCAGCGGGCACACGTCTGGTTTCGCTGGTCGGCACGGGCGGCGTCGGCAAGACCCGGGTAGCCGCACGGATCGCCTCGGCCATCCACAAGTCCCAGCGATTCGGCGACGGCGTCTGGGGCGTAGCGCTGGCTGCCCTCTCCCGGGACGAACTGCTGGCTCAGACCATGCTGGTCGCACTCGACATACACGACCAATCAGCCCGGTCCAAAGAGGACGCCCTGGTCGCACATCTGCAGGACAAGAACCTGCTGCTGGTCCTGGACAACTGCGAGCACCTGATCGAACCCATCGCCACGCTCATCGGTCACCTGCTGCGCTCGTGCCCCGGCCTGCACATCCTGACGACCAGCCGCGAGCCTCTGCACACCGACGGCGAACACGTCCTCGCGGTACCGAAACTCGACCTCAGCACCGCCGTGGAATTGCTGATTGACCGGGCCGCGGCCGCGGGCCTCACGCTCGGCCCGAGTGACCACCCGACAGCCCTCGAGTTGTGCGAACGGCTCGACCAAGTGCCGTTGGCCATCGAACTGGCAGCCCGCCGCCTGCCCTCCCTGGGCCTAACCCAAATGGTGTCCCGCCTCAACGTCCGCTTCCACCTGCTCACCAGAGGCGACCCGGGACAGCAGCAACATCACGGCACCCTGCACACAGTCGTGCAGTGGTCATGGGACCTGCTCACCGCGGCGCATCAGCGGCTGTGGGCCAGGCTGTCGGTGTTCGCCGGCGGCTACACGCTCGCGGCGGTGGAAGCCGTCTGCGCCGACGAACACGTGCGCCGCCCCGAAGTCATGCTCGCTGATCTGATCGACAAAAGCATCGTCGAAATCGATCAAGCCGCGGGTCGCTACCGGATGCTGGAGACGCTGCGCTCATTCGGATGTGACCGGCTACGCGAACTTGACGAGGAAAACGAACTCCGGCGCCGCCACCGCGCCTACTACGCGGCCCTCGCGGAAGAGACCGCCCTGACGTGGTGCGGGCCCAACGAAGTCGGGACGCTCCAGAGGATCTACCCGGACTGGGACAACTTCCGCCAGGCGATGACCTCCGCCGAGCACACAGAGCCCGAGACCGGCCTGAGGATCGCGGTGTCACTCAACGCCAGCAGGTCAGTGCTGTTCCTCGGACTGATGGATGAGGGCAGACGGTGGCTGAAACGCATGCTCGCGGTGACCAGCACGCAGGCCACCCCGCTGCGCGTCAAGGCCGTTTCCCTGCTCGCCCTGATCGCCAACTGCCAAGGCCAGCAAACACAAGCGAAACGCCTCGTCGCCGAGGTCCTCGAACTGGCGCAGGAGGTCAACACACCAGAAGCCCAAGCCTATGCGCTCAGCTACGCCGACGGGTTGTCAGCACTGCTGACTGATCAGTCGCCACGCGCACTCGACGCTCTCACCCAAGCCGTCGACAATGCCCGAACAACAAACGACGCCGGCCTGCTCCAGCAATGCCTGATGCTTCGTGCCCTCTCGGCGTTGTTCCTCGGAGACATGGTGCTCGCCCGCGACGCGGTCGGACAATGCTCGGCCCACGCCGAAGCCCACGGCGCTGAGTGGGCACTCTCGTTCGCATGGTGGCTTCAGGGACTGCTCGCGCTATGGTTCGACCACGACCCAGCCCAGGCCACCACTCATCTGCAACGCGCGCTACGCAAACAATCGCAGATACAGGACTCGTGGGGCATCCTGTGGCTCAGCGAGGCCCTGGCCTGGGCATGGGCCACGGCCGGAGACCCCGACAAGGCAGGTGCTTGTCTGGGCGCCGCCGACCGCCTGCAGCAACTGACCCACGTGTACTTCGCTGGACTGGGGCCATTCGCAGACGCACGCAAAGCCGCACTCACACAGCTGCGCACGCAACTGGGCACCGGCTCCTACGAACACGCCTACCACCATGCATTCCAGGCGCCCGACAAACACACAGCGCTGGAGCACGCGCTGGGTAACCACTCAACGCCCCCAAACCCCGCTGACGGCGCACTCACGCCCCGGCAGCGGGAGATCGCGCTCCTGATCGCGAAAGGACTGACAGACAAAGAAATCGCCGACGAGCTGGTGATCAGCCCCCGGACCGTAGAAAGTCACATCCTTGCCCTGCGCTCCCGGCTCGACGTACGGAACAGAACCGAGATCGCCACGTGGGTAACCCGCAACATGGCCGACACCCTCGATCACGAAACCTAGAGCAAGCACGCACCGTCCTTGCTGATCTACGGACCGTAGTCCCGGAATTCCCCGGATACCCGATCAGGACTCACGCGATCAACAGTGTCCGCGTGCACATCTCCACAGAAACCGGTCTCCTGGACCGGATACAGCAGAACCTAACCGACTACCTGGTATTCCACCGCGCCGAAACACGCTCTCTCGACCCGGCATTCGCGACAGCCGTCGAGCACCTCGTCCAGTTCGTACTCAACGGCGGCAAACGCCTGCGCCCTACCTTCGCGTGGTGGGGCTGGCGCGCAGCGGGCGGACCCGACAACACAGCCCAGGCAGGGGCCGCATTACGCGCCGCGAGCGCACTGGAACTCCTGCACGCCGCGATGCTGGTGCACGACGACATCATCGACAACACCGACACCCGCCGCGGCCACCCGACGATCCACCACACCTTCACCACACTGCACCACAACAGAACGTGGAACGGCAACGCCGTCCAATTCGGAACAAGCGCAGCGACCTTACTCGGTGACCTCGCCCTAGTGTGGGCCGACGACATGCTGCACAGTTCAGGTCTGGATCCACACGCCGTCGCACGCGCGCTTCGGCCATGGCAAGCCATGCGCACCGAAGTCCTTGCCGGCCAGTACCTGGACATCCTCTCCCCCGCACGCGGCGACCACACCTCCCCCACCGCAGTGCGAATCGCCGAACTCAAATCAGCCTCCTACACGGTGCAGCGCCCACTGGAGATCGGAGCCGAAATCGCCGGCGCAGACCAGTGGACACTGGAAATCCTGCGCCGCTTCGGCTCCAGGATCGGCATCGCATTCCAGCTCCGCGACGACGTGCTCGGTGTCTTCGGCGACCCTGCCATCACCGGCAAACCCGCAGGCGAAGACCTGCGGGAAGGCAAACGAACCCTACTCATCGCCGACGCCTTCTCCCGAACCCGCGACCAACACGATCATGAGGCCATCGACCTACTGCAGCACCTGTTGGGCAACCCCGAACTCGACGATACGCACGTCGATCAAGCCCGCGAGACGCTGAACCGTCTCGGTGCCCTGGACGCCGTCGAGCGGCAGATCACGGAACTGACCACCACCGCGATCGCCACCCTCCACGAATCCGGACTACCCGAGCCGGCCAACACTCAACTGACGAAGCTGGCCGACGCCGCCACCAACCGCGATCACTGACCCCAAGGGACTCGCACAGTCGAGGGCTCGGGGACAGCGCCCCCGGACATGGGGATGGCGGAGGCGCTGCCCACCGAAACTGTCTGCGTTGCCACGCACAACACCTCCCGTGCCGGGGAGGCTTCACACCGAAAGGCGCAGCACAGCGATGGTTACCAGTCCCGGTCGATCACGACACTCACCTCCGCTAGCAGCACGCCCCGCAGCCAGCGCGGAAGCAACCCGCCCGCCTGTCGGGGACGACGGTCCAGGCGCCCCCAGTATCCCCCGCGCACGATCTCACCGAAACTGGCCTTTACCAGGGCAGATCCCGCAGCCACGACCTAGACCGAGAGGATGGACGGCGCTGCCCGCCCTGGCACGGGTATGGGTGCTGCTGGGGCACCTGCTCGCCGTGACTTTCGCCGCCAGAGCCGTTCTCACCGAGCACTACGACCCAGCCGATCTCCACTGCTTCGTGGTGCTCATCTGCTGCGCCTGCGCCCACGCCGCGCTGACCCGCGAGCCCGAAGAACGCAGGCGCGGTGCCAGTCGAGACCGCGGTGTCGCGCACATTGACCTCACCAGCGTCTGGCTGTTCACCGCCGCAATACTGCTTCCCCCGCTCCTAGCACTCGCGGTCTGCGCCGCGGTCCGAACACAACGGTGGCTCATCGCACGCAAACCACCACACCGATACCTGTTCAGCACCAGCGGCATCGTCCTCTCCATGCTCGCCGCACACGCCCTCGCCCAGTACACGGGCCTTCACCCGGTACTCACCGGTCACACACCCTGGCCGACCACACCCGCCGGTATCACAACGGTTTCCCTCGGTCTGACCGCATGCGTAGCGGCCTACTTCCTGACCCAGGCAGCACTCGTCGCGGGCGCCATCGCACTCTCCGAACGCACGTGGAGGCCGGCACGGCTGTTCGGCGACCGCGACGACAACGCACTCGAGCTCACCGCACTGCTGGCCGCAGCATGCACAGCCGTGCTGCAAGCACACTCCGCGCTGTTGCTCATCCCGGTCCTGCCACTGGCGATCGCGGCCACCCGCTGCAAACACCACCTCGAGAAGGCAAAGCGAGACCACGAGGACGTTCGGCGCAACGCCCTACACGACCCTCTGACCGGGCTCCCAGTCCGGGCGGCATTCGAGCCACTGGCACAGCTCGCGCTGGCTACCGACCACGACCACCACCAACACACGTCCCTCCTGCTCATCGACCTCGACAACCTCAAGCAGTGGAACGACACCATCGGGCACCTCGGAGCCGACGAAATCCTCAAAACATCGCGCACGTGCTGCGAGCCGAAACCCGGCAAGGTGATCTGCTGTGCCGATGGGGCGGCGACGAGTTCCTTGCCCTCCTTCCCAGAACGCCTCGCCAAACCGCACTTGTCATCGCCGAACGCATCCGCACCTCGATCGAACAACGGGCAATCCAAGTCACCACACCCGCAGGCGGCAAGCCGATCATGATCGGGAAAGACAAGCCCAGCGCAACAGTGTCCATCGGACTCGCCACCGCACCACTGCACGGAACCACACTGAAATCCCTGCAGGAGACCGCGGACATCGCATTGCTACAGCAGGCAAAAAAGGGAAAAAACCGCGTCGCCACGGCTGACCAACCACCCGGACACCACACACCGATCACCTCAGCAGACGGCCACGACGTGCTCGCCTAGTACCGCGCCCTAACATCACCACCCGCCGCCGCTCCCCCACAACCCGCAGCCGAGCATCCGTCGTGGCGGAGCGGTCGGCATGGCCTCACCCGCGCGCCGGTAACGGGATGCGCGCTTCGCCATAAATGTTCTGTGGGGCGGCACTGGGCTGCCACCTTCCAGAAACGATCTATTTGGACGACGTCGCCCCTCCGCGATCGACACATCATCACCCGCCACGTCGACGGAGCCCCGTTTCGAGGGGGCTACCGGAATGGCTCGGGCTCGGGTCGAGCGCGCTGAGCTGCCCTGACGCCTTACCTACTCGCGCTGTCGTTCTGGCTGAGCACCCGGTATGCCCTCTCGGACCGGCGGAGGACCTCCGCCCACTGCGGGTGCTGAAGGTAGCGCTCGTCACTGACGTTGCCCAGCTCGTTGATCAGGGGATCGAGCACTTCGCCGAGCGCTCGAAGCACGCCGACTTCGTCCGGGTAAAGAACGTCGCCGACCCCTGTTTCCGGGTCGGGCAGGACGCATGTGTCATCGAAGAGGATGTGCGCGTTCTGGGTGAAATCGTCGTAGAAATTCTCGTGGGGATACTGCCGCCGGATCCAAACACGCTGCTGGTAATCCGGATCGGACAGCGCCTTCACCGCGAGCACGATCTCAGCGCGCATACTGGGGTAGCGGACCGGTTCTACGGGTGATTCCACGACTTCCACTGCTTCCATTCACGTAGCGGTATGTGAGCTTGCTCAGGGTTGTCCTTGATCGATCCCTCGATCGGGTTTCCGTCGCGCCCGATCACCTTCCCATTGTCCCGGACGATGACGTGATCAACTTGCTGGGTCGGCTGAGAGTTGTTGGGGTTGCCCTGGTCGATCCGCACACCAGCATTGGACGGGTGACTATCGGGTCAAGCCAGCGGTGACCAACCCCGGAATTGTTCGGCTTACCGTCGCCCCACTCCTCCGGGATCTTCTCCTGGACCGCCGGGTCTTCCCATGGCAGCGCTGGCGCTGGAGCGGGTTCGGCGTCATCGGTGTCGATCACCTCGACCCTGTCGTCGCCCGCGGCTTCAGCGCCGAGACCACCCAGCGAGGCCACCACCATGCTTCCGCCCACGCCGACACCCGCAGCGCCAAGGGAGTTCACTTGTTCCGCTGCTCGCGCGTGCTCGGCCTTGGCCTGCTGGGTCGCGGCTTCGCCCTCGTTCCACAACCGGATTGCTTCGGCGGCTCGTCCCTGTGCCCAGGTCAACGACTCGCTGTACTGCTCCAGCGCCCCACCTGCGTACTGAAAGCAGTCCCCGGCTTCCAGCCACTTGATCGGTTCGCCGTCGAACGCGGAGCGGAACTGCTCGGCCGCCTGGCCGCTCCAGCCTTCGATGTCGATGCGCTTAAGTCCTTCGCCTGCTTCGTGCAGTGCGTCACCGTAGTCCCGCATGGCGGCCGCAGTCGTACGGACAGCGTCGGCGTTGCCCTGGACGAGGGACTTGGGGTCGGTGATGGTTCCGAGTTCCGCTGCCATCACTGCGCCGCAGGGTCGCCGCCGCTAGCACGCAGCACGATGCCCTCGAAGTGCACTTGGGCGGCTTCGTCTGTATGCCGGTAGACCTGGACGCATTGAGCCAGCCGTGCGGAGATCTCCTTGACGTCCTCGGTCAGGTCGCTAACGCCCTGGTCCCAGTGCTCGCAGAAGTCAGCAACGGTCGCGGCCAGCCGGTCGTGGCCGAAGGCATCCGCCGGGCAGTCGATGTCGCGGACCCTACGCCGGTTCATCGAGTCGATCGTGTCGCGCACACCTTCCGATGCGTGGGTCAAGGCGGTCAGGTCGACGCGAAATCCCTCCACCAGGGCAGCTCCGTCCTCGGTCGTCTCCAGGGCAGGGCGCACCCTAGGGACTTCGCGTACGGGGGCGCGAACGAATGGAGATCATTCCCACGAAAGGCCGAGTCCCGGCTCGTGTAACAACGCTGGCCGATCCTGGCTGGGGAGTGCGCCGGGGCCTTGGCGGCGCTGATGATGCCGTTCTCGTTCCTGTGCCAGCAGATCTCGCCGACGCCACGGGCTGGCTGGCGTTCGCGAAGATCGCGATGGGTACTCCGCTGACGGCGCTGGCCCTGCTGGTGGTCGTCTGGGCGTTCCGCCGCTCCACCAAGCGGCTCACGGCGCCGGCCGGGCGCCGGCGATGACCCCGCGCGCCGGGGTGCGTCGCAGCGCCGGGGTGTACCTCGGCTTCTACGGGTTCCCCCTGCTGGGCAAAGGCATCACCACCGTCGTGATGCCGCTGCTCCTACTCGACCGCACCGGCGACGTCCTGACGGCCATCGCCCGCGCCTACGCCGGACACACCGACGCCGGACGCGCCACCACCTTCAACCGCGCCCAGCATCCAGGAAACGCCACCGCACTCGCCACCCTCACCGGAGAACCCCCACCCATCGCCGAACACCACGACAAGACAGCACGACACCATTAAAAACTCGACCCAAGGCTGAAGATACCGATCGAACCGATACACCGAGCCGAACGCCTCCAACAACAGGTCCGATCCGATTTCACCTCCTGAACCCGGCGCCGAGCCTTACCTCATCCAGCCACGCAAACCGCGTCAGGGCCGTTTGACCCCTTGACTCCCATGTTCGTCCACAAGCGACAGTCACTTTGCGGAAACCGAGAAACCGCAGCACAAAAAACGCTACAGCTCACTACTGTTCTATGCAACATACCGCCGTCCAGGTCAACACAATCCTCCCGCTTTCCTCCCATCGCCAGCGTCAAAAACGCCTGAACATCGTCGGGACGGCCCCGGCGAGCGTCACCGCGACCGTCCCGCTCCGGTCAGGAATCGTGGATGATGACGCCGCGGATGTTCTTGCCGGCCCGGAGGTCGTCGTAGCCCTGGTTCACTTCCTCAAGGCTGTACCGCTGGGTTATCAGCTCATCGAGCTTCAGCTTGCCCTCGTCGTAGAGGCGCAGCAGCCGCACGATGTCGTACTGCGGATTCGATGAGCCGAACAGCGAACCCTTGATCGTCTTCTCCATCAGGGTCAGCTCCATGCCCGAGATGTGCACGGTAAGCTTGGCCGGATCGGCCAGGCTGGCCAGGCTCACCGTGCCACCCTTCCCGATGATCGCAAAAGCCTCGGAGATGACCTTTTCGTCCGGGGTACCCACGAAGATCAACGCGCCGTCAGCCATCTGGCCCCACGTCAGCTCGCAGACCGCCTCGTGTGCCTCCTCGGCGGTGGCGAAGGCGTGCGTTGCTCCGAACTTGAGCGCTGTATCTCGTTTGAACTGCAGCGGGTCGATCGCGACGATATACCGTGCCCCGGCCATCACCGCGCCCTGGACCGCGTTGATGCCCAGACCTCCGATCCCGAAGATCACCGCGGTGTCCCCAGGGCGAAGGCCGTTGTTGTAGACCGCGGCCCCCCAGCCCGCCGGTACGCCGCAGCCCACCAGGACAGCGGTCTCGAGCGGGATCCAGTCGTCGACCTTGACCACCGAATGCTGGGACACCGTGGACCGTTCCGCGAAACTGCCGAGCAGACACAGGCTTCCGTAGTCAAGGCCGTCCTTGTGGAACTTGAACGACCCGTCCGGGAACCGGCCTTCGAGGATCGACGCACCCTGGTCGCACAGGTTCGAGCGTCCGGAGGCGCAGTAGCGACACACTCCGCAGTTCGGGATGTAGCTACAGACGACGTGGTCTCCGGGCTTGACCTTGGTGACGCCCGGCCCCACCTCCTCCACGATTCCGGAGCCCTCGTGCCCGCCGACGATCGGGTAACGAGGCGGCATGTCCCCATCGGTGAGGTGCAGGTCCGAATGGCACAGCCCGGCGGCCACGTTCTTGATCAGGACCTCACCCACGCCAGGCCCGTCCAGATTCAGTTCCATGATCTCGAACGGATGGTGCACAGCTAGGCTCACTGCTGCTTTGACTTTCACGACATGTTCCTTTCGCGTCGTTGCGGACAGTCGTGCGGGAAGCCGCGCCGGTCAGCGGGCGATGTTCACGGCTCTGACATCGAGGGAGCGGCTCCGATCTCCGCCGGTCAACGCTGCTTCGGTGCCCTGGGTGCCACCTCCGAGGTGGGAAGCGGGGCAGGGTGATGCCCGTTGGGACGGTCGTGGATGTTGCCGCAAGCACATCGGCGAAACTGTTCAAACTCTGCACACGGACGGCAGCCTCAGACCTTGATGCGCAGTGTCCTGATCCGGTTGTACAACGTCCCGCGGCTGATTCCGAGGTCTTTCGCCGCCCTCACCTTGTTGCCGCCGTTGCGCTCGAGCGCGGCGACTATCACGTCGTGGTCGGCCCGTTCCCACGGGCTCATTCGCGTTCTTTCCGGACCAGAGCGGTACTCCGGCGGAAGATCACTGATGAGCACGTCACCCGCACTGCGGTGTGCTGCGCACCTCCGCACCACGTGGTCCAGCTCCCGCACATTGCCGGGCCAATCAAGCTCCGCGAGGCGGGCCAGCGCTTCCGGCGTGAACCGCGCCAACCCGCCGGTCTCCTCGGCGAGAATGGCTTGTGCCAGCGCAGGAATCTCCGCCCGCCGTGCATGCAAGGGCATCAGCTCGATACGCCCCGGACACCGGAACGCAAGGTGCCGGTGCTCGGGTTCGAGCTGCTCCACCGGCGGTCCGATGAGGACGATCCAAGCTCCGCTGGCAATGCTCTCCCCGACGGCCCGCGAGAGTCGATCATCGAGAAGCTCGAATCCGTCGACGATCACCAGCGCACCGGAGTCCCCCGCGCGGCGGAGGCGATCGAGCCAGCCCACCCGCCCCTGAAAATCCACGTCGACACCACTCAAAGCGACGACTGCGGCATCGGTGCTCTCCGCCAAGCGCAGCGCGATACTCGTCCGACCGGTGCCAGGCTCGCCTGCGACGACCGTGGCCAGCCGGTGCGTGCTGCAGCGCACCAACTCCCGTTCGGTCGACTCACGAGCCCCACCGAGCAAGCTAGGCCCGCGCACAGGAGCGGGCCGCGAACGGTACGCGGGAACGAAGCGGATCAGGACGTTGCCATACCCGTCGACCACCTCCAGCTGCATCCTGAGGCGCAGCCCACTGGTCGTCTCGAAGTCCACAGCGCGCCCCCCACCACCCCAGCGCAATCCGGCGGCCAGCTCTCGGAGCCGACCGTGATCCGCGGAATCGAAATGATCCAGTGCCACCTGGTTGGCCAGCACGACCCCGGTGTCCCCCAAGGCCACCACGGCACGCCCGTCGCGCCTGGCGACTGCGGCATCGAACGCGGCCAGCAACCGTCGTTCGGTATCGCGGGAATTCGCCAGCAGAGCCTGTTCGATCTCCGCCGCCGCCGACCGGAGAAACGGACCGAACAAGGGGTTCTCCTCGCCCGCCGGCCCGGCGAGGGTCAGTACGCCTTCGAGTCTGCGGGTCACCGGATTGATGATCGGGTAGCCGTAGCAGCTGTAACACCGAAGCGACTGCGCGAAATGCTCGCCGCCGGAGACGGCCAAGCCCCGGCGCAGCTCGAACGGAGTGGCGATCCCGTTGGTCCCGGTGGAATCCTCGGTGAACCGCCGGCCGAGCACGACCCCCGTGCTGTCGAGGACCTCCTCGATGCGATGACTGATCCGGCCACGGTCCACGATTCGGGCCGCGCAGTCGGCGAGCACGGTAAAGAAGGACGTCTCCGCCAGCTCATCGGCGACTCGATCCAGCACCGGCAGCGCGGCGCGCATGAACCGGCTGTCCTGGTCGACTTCCGCGGTCTCGAGGCGGTCGAGCGACAAGTCCGGACGCACGCCGGACGACCAGCAACGCTCCCACGAACTCCGGATCTCGGCCCCGGCGGTCTTTGGTAGTTCCCGCGCGATGGAGGCCATTTCCAACAGTTCGACACCCATGTCGACTCCTTCCCGCACACCTCAACCGGCCGGACCACCAGCACGGCTCGCACCAGCCGTAGTACCCGCTCATAAGCCGCGTGGAGCGCGTCAAAGGCTCCCGCGAAGCGTGCGAACAGGACCTCCGGATCATCGATGTCGGCTACCAACATCGACTTCCCGGCAAACTGACCGGCTGGCTTCGCTCACTATTGTCGGTAAGGTGCAGATACGCAAGTGCGGATTCTTTTACTTATATAGGTAACTCGGACTCATTCGGCCGCAGGAGACCATTGACCGAGCCCCAGATCTTGACTTCAACTTCGATGTGCAACACGCGGTCGAGATGTACGTAAATACGTAACAGAGTATGGCATTGAGTATCGACGGGGTTTCTGCGAGAGTGGTGCGACCCTGGACGGAAGGGGCTCGATGAAGGTCTATGAGCAGCTGGCGTCGCTGCTTCAGGCTCACGGAGTCGACACCGTGTTCGGGCTCATGGGCGATGCGAACATGTACCTGACCAGTGCGTTCGAGCTTGACGGCGGCCGCTTCGTACGCGCGGTGCACGAAGCCGGTGCGTTGTCGATGGCCGACGTCTACGCGCGCATGACCGGTCGTCCCGGCGTCGCGACGGTCACGCACGGACCCGGATTCACCAACACGCTCACCGCCCTCGTCGAAGCGGCTCGGTTTCCTGCGCCGATTCTGTTGATCACCGGTGATCCGCCCGCGGAGGCTACCCACCTCCAGCGCCTCGACATCGGCGCCGTCTGCGCTTCACTCGGCGTTGCGCACGAGCGCATCCACCGGCCTGACACGGTCGTCCGCGACTTCGCTCGAGCCCTCCGGCGGCTACGCGGCTCAGGCGCACCGGTGGTCCTTAACGTTCCCTTGCCGATCTCCGTGGCGGAGAGCGCGTCCGAGGGGCAGGTCGCGGAGCCGGTGTGGCCGACTCAGATCGCGCCGGTTACCGGCGGTGCGCTCGATCAGGCTTTGGGACTCGTCGCTGCTTCTTCCCGTCCGATCGTGCTCGCCGGACGGGGCGTCGTCGCGGCGGCTGCCGAAGCAGAGCTGGTGGCGCTGGCCGATCTGCTTGGCGCGCCCCTGTTCACCACGGGGCTCGCGCGCGGACTTTTCCGGGACCACCCGCGGCATCTGGGCATCATGGGCAGCCTTTCGCACGAGGGCGCGAGCCAGATCCTCAACGACAGCGACTGCGTTCTCGCCTTCGGCGCGGCCCTGAACAAGTACACGACCCTGGGCGGTGAGCTGTTCCAGGACAAGCGGCTGCTCCAGGTGGACGTGGATCCGTCGAAGCTTGGCTGGCTTGTGCAGCCCGACGAGAGCATTGTGGGCGACGCACGTGCGGTCGCGGCCACGATGACGGCCGAGCTCCGCGCGGGCGGATTCTCCGGCAGCGACTCGTGGCGGGCGCGATCAGTCGAAGCCGCAGCCATGATCCGCACCTGGACTCCTGCCGACCAGCGGTCAGGTCCCCGGACCGTCGACATCCGTGTTGTCAGCCAGCGACTGAACCAGGCCCTACCCGTCGACTGCACGATCGTCAGCGACGTCGGGCGGTTCGTCGCCGGGGTTTGGCCGTACCTGGACCGCTGCCGACCGGGCCGGTTCACGGCAATGACCGGTTTCGGTTCGATCGGACTGGGCGTGGCGGCGGGTATCGGTGCGGCTGTCGCCGGGGTGAGCGAGCTGACCGTTGCGCTTGTCGGCGACGGTGGCTTCATGATGCACGCCTCGGAACTGGCCACGGCTGCTCGCGAACGGCTGCCGCTCCTGGTTCTGGTCTTCAACGACGGCGCGTACGGCGCCGAGTACCACAAGCTCACCGCACTTGGGTTCGACCCGCGCCACGCCTACAACGACTGGCCGGATCTCAGCGCGGTCGCGTCGGCTGCCGGCGCGGAGGCCCACTTGGTCACGCAGCTTGAGGATGTCGACGTCCTCGCCAAGCGCGTTGCGTCGCTGGAGGCGCCACTGGTTGTCGACATCCGCCTCGATCCGACTCATCATCTTTCCTTCTGAATGGGGCCGACGACATGAACGACCCATTGCTCGTCGCGTGCGAGGGGCCCGTCCAGACCTGGACCATCAACCTCCGACACGCCGGCAACGCGATCTGGGCTTTGATGTGCGATCTGCGGATCGCGACCGAATCAGCTTATTTCGCTGAGAGCTTCGTGCGGCTCGGCTTGATCCCCGGCGACGGCGGCACCTGGTTCCTGCCACGCGTCATCGGTGAGGCGCGGGCGGCTGAAATGACGTTCACCGGCGACCGCGTGGACGCCGCCACGGCGCTCGCCTGGGGCATGGTCGGCCGGGTGGTCGATGCCGACGAGCTCATGCCTGAGGCCAGCGCGCTCGCGGCCCGCATCGCCCGGAACCCGGCGCACGCCTTGCGGATGGCCAAGCGACTGCTGACTGAATCCCGCTCCGGCTCGCTGGATTCCGTACTGCACCTGGCTGCGGCGATGCAGCCGCTAGCGCACCAGGCACCAGAGCATCGCGAGCGGGGTGGCGGCGTGGCGGAGCGAGTGACGGCGTGATGTCCCACGACGCGAAGGGCGCCAAGACATGACCACCACGGGCACCGCCGGGGCGCTCGACGGGGTAACGGTGCTGGACCTGACCACCGTCGTGATGGGCCCCTACGCGACCGCCGTGCTCGGCGACCTCGGTGCGGAAGTGATCAAGATCGAACGCCTCGACGGCGACATGACCCGACTGATCGGCGCGCGACGCAACGAGGGCATGTCGACGGGGAACCGCGATACGCCCCATACGTCATCGCGGACAAGGTCAGCGGGCTGCACATGGTGATCGGCATCCTCGCGGCCCTGATGCGCCGGGCCGCGACCGGAACGGGGCAGCACATCGAAGTTCCCATGGTGGACACGATGATCCATTTCAATCTGGTGGAGCACTTCGGAGGTCACACGTTCGATCCGCCCGAAGGGGAATTCGGCTGGGGCCGGGTCCTGGTGCGCGAGCGCACCCCGTACCGGACCGCTGATGGGTACGTGTGTCTGCTGCCGTATTCGGATGCGAACTGGGCGAACTTCTTCGAGATCGCCGAGCTCACGCACCTGGCGGAGGATCCGCGATTCGGCGATGTGAACTCCCGCCATAGCAACATGGGGGAACTTCTCGCGGCCATCCACGAGGCGACCCCCAAGCGCACCACCCGGGAGTGGCTCGAGCTCTGCCGGGAACGCAACATCCCCGCAGCGGCACTGCTGGACCTGAGTCGCCTGCAAGACGACCCCTACATCCGGGAACAGTCGCTCGTCACCCCGGCTCGGCACCCCACAGAGGGCCCGTATTTCAGCACACTGAGCCCGATCCGCATGAGCGAGTCGCCGGTGAGTCTTCGTCGGCACGCCCCCCGGCTGGGACAGAACACCGTGGAGTTGTTGTCGACCCTTGGGTACAGTCAGCGCGAGATCAGCGAGCTCGTGCGGCAGGGTGTGGCGGAGGCGGCGCAATGACCGCTGTGCTGCCGTCGGCCGTGGTGCCGGACCCGGCCCTGGCCCAGCTACGGGCAGCGGTCCGGGATTTCCTTACCGAGCAACGAAACCGCGGGGTCTTCGTGCCCACGATCGATGCCTGGCTCACCGGCTGGTCCACGGTGTTCAGCCGGGCGCTGGCCGAGCGCGGCTGGGTCGGGATGACCATCCCGCGTGCCTATGGCGGGCGCGGTCGCAGCTTCCTGGAACGGTTCGTGGTCACGGAGGAGTTGCTGGTCGCAGGCGCGCCCGTCGCCGCGCATTGGGTCGCCGACCGGCAAGCGGCGCCGTCGTTGCTGCGCTTCGGCACTGAGGAACAGAAAAGGCGACTGCTGCCGGCCATCGCCGCCGCCGAGTGCTCGTTCGCGATCGGGATGAGCGAACCAGATGCCGGTTCCGATCTGGCGAACGTGCGGACGCGGGCGACCGAAGTGGACGGTGGGTGGTTGCTCAGCGGCACCAAAGTCTGGATCTCGGGAGCACACCAGGCCGATCTCATCGTGGTCCTCGCCCGCACGAGCGGGCGGCACGGTGAGCGGCAGCGCGGTTTATCGCAGCTGATCGTCGATCTTCGCGCTCCGGGGGTGCAGGTACGGCCCATCGAATCGATGAGTGGGGGACGCCATTTCAACGAGGTGGTCTTCAGCAACGTCGTCGTGCCGCGGGAGAACCTGCTAGGGCAGGAGGGCGACGGCTGGCGCCAGGTGACTTCGGAGCTGGGATTCGAACGCAGCGGGCCGGAACGGTTCCTGTCAACCGCTTTGCTGGTGGGCCTGCTCCTGCGTAGGGTCCGCGAGGGCCGCCTTGAGCCCGACCCCGGGGTCGGCCGCTTGGTGGCTCGTTTGCACGGGTTGCATCACATGTCGCTGTCGGTAGCTGCGGCGTTGGAACGCGGTGACGGCGCCGATGTGCCAGCCGCGACGGTGAAGATGCTGGGCACTGTGGCCGAAGGGGATCTAGTAGAACTGGCAGACCTGCTGGCAGGCAACGGAACCGGCGCGCTCCCGGAGGCGGTCCGGTCCGCGGCCGTCCAGCGCCCAGGCTTCACGTTGCGCGGCGGAACCAACGAGATCCTGTACGGGGTCGTCGCGCGCGGGTGGGGTTGAGATGACGACGCTCGACAGCCTTGTCGACACCGAGGTTCGATCACTGATCGAAGCGGTGCTGCGAGCCCATGAACCGAGTCGCGAGCGGGAACTGTGGCAGCAGCTGACCGAGCTGGGTCCCGCCGATCTGGCATTTCAGGCCGCGCAAAGGATGTTGGCCATACTCGCCGCGGAAACCGCTCTGGCGCGGACGGCGACCGACGCGGCCGTCTTGATCGCTGACGACGCCGCGCCCGGTCGGCTCATGCCGGCAGTGGCGGTAGCCCGCTCGTGCGTGGGACATGCCGCCGAACCGGTGGTCCGCAACGCCCACCAGGTCCTTGGCGCGATCGGTACGACCCGCGAGCATCCGCTGCACGAGTTCACCACGCGCATCCTCACGTGGCGTTCAGGCGAGGGCGGCGCCCGGTTCTGGGACACGGCAGTCTTGCGATACGCGGTGGAGGGTGTGTCTCTGAGTGATCTGGACCTGGCACCCTCGATCCACAATGAAGTGGAGGAAAAATCATGAGTGCGGACCGAACACGAGAGATCCCGACGGGCATGACCGCGCATGCGATCGCCCTCGACGACGCGGCGGAGATCCCAGGCCGCCGAGCGTTCGCCCGGTACTTCGACTTGGGCGTCGCGGGCGTGAGCCAAGGGCTGGTCAGCACCGAGGTGACCAAAATTCGCGCCGGCATGGTGAAGGAAACCGGCTGGCATTACCACGACTGTGACTTCCAGTGGCTCTACATCACGAAGGGCTGGCTGGAATTGCAGTTCGAGGACGGGGCGACGCGCCGCATCCACGAAAACGGCGTCTGCTTCATTCCCGGCGGCTACCGGCACAACGAGACCGCAACGTCCGATGATCTCGAGTTCATCGAGATCTTCATGCCCGCGAACCCGCGGACCATCGCGGTGGAGTCACCTCTGTGACCGGTCGGGAATCGCGGTCGACGGCTATTGGGAGGCATGTTTAATGGACCTTTGCTACACGGCGGGCCAGTCGGTTCTGGTCACGGGTGGCTCGCGCGGCATCGGTGCGGCGACCGTGCGTGCCTTCGCGGCCGAAGGCGTCGGCCGGATCCATGTCGCCGCGCGCGATTCCGAGTCGGTGGCGCGGCTTTCCCGCGAGGTGAAGGGAACCGAGGTTGTCGGCCACGTGCTCGACTTATCTCGTTCGGGCGACCGCGGGCAGCTTTCCAGCGTGCTCGATGAGGTGGACATCCTGGTGAACAACGCCGGTGCGATCCCGCAGGGTGCGCTGGAGGCTGCGGACCTCGCGGCCTGGCGGCGGGCTTGGGACCTCAAAGTATGGGGCTATCTGGAGCTCACCCAGCTGGCACTGGCGGCGATGACCGAACGCGGCACCGGGGTGGTGGTCAACGTCGTCGGCGTCTCGGGCGAGCGGCCCGACGTCGGCTACCTGGCCGGGTCGATGGCGAACTCCGCACTAATGACCCTCACCCGCACGGTCGGAGCCTACTCGCTCGACCACGGTGTCCGAGTCGTCGGGGTCAATCCGGGACCGGTCGAGACCAGCCGACTGACCGACGCATTGCGGACCCGCGCGGCCACCGAGTTCGGTGACTCGGGACGGTGGGCCGACTACGTGCGGAGCTACCCAGCACAGCGGATCGCGACTGCCGAGGAGGTGGCCGACACGGTGGTGTTCCTGGCCTCGGCGCGCTCCGGCTACACCAGCGGCTGCATCGTCACGCTCGACGGCGGCATGGCATGGCGAGGACGTGCGCTGTGAGCCCACCACGGCAATGAGTCCTGTTGGATCGCGGGCATGCGGCAGAAGGTGGCGCCGTCCGCCGAGTGTATGGGGGCTCCCCGCCGAGGTGACGATACCGGTCCTGGTCACCACCCGGATCAAGACGTTCCGCGCGTCCGTCCTACCTGGTAAGCACGCGCAGCGTGTAGTTGTCCAGTGGGGGTGTGGCCCGTCGTCGTCGCTTGGTCCAGTAGTGGGCCAAGGTCGGGTCGTCCGGGGACGCGCCGCCGGTGATCAGGGTGCCGGACGATGTCGGTCCAGGCGAACTTGGGCAGGTAGACGCCGCTGGCGGCGGCGCCGAAGACCCAGTAATCGTGATCGCAGCAGCCGACGGTTTGATCAGCAACGTGCTGCTGTAGCGGCGGACGTTGAACCCGAGGAAGTCGAACCCACTTGTGTCTGAGTGCTCGCGGATGTGGGGTCGATGGCCCCGAAGGTGGTGGCGTTTTCGCGCGAAAACGCTAAATGGAGGATCAGCGCGAGCGAATTCCTCGCCGCGTCAACTTTAGTACGGCCGGAGCCCCTTGTCGGAGCACCTCATGAACTTGTCGCGAAACCAATTCGAGTTGGCTCGAGAAGGACGCAGATCTACTGGCCAAGGATTTTCCCGAAGCGCGCATCGCGGTTGATATCAGCGATCTCGCAACGTTCGTGGAGCGGGCGCTGCGCGGTGCAGTGCGCAGACGTTCGTGCTGTAGGGACGCGCCTATCAGCGGGAGTTCTCGTTCCATCGCGCCTGGTGTTTCTTGAGCATGCAGACCAGGTCATCGCGCCGGTCCTGGATTTCCTCGGGCGGGCCTACGACGCTCACCGCTGCGACGGTCCGCCCGCCCTCGCGCACCGCGGCCGCGACCCCGTCCGCCACGTCAGATATGCGCGGGGCCGCGCAGATCCCGCTCTCCTGCACCGAATCCAGCACTGCGAGGAAACGCTCCACCCGAGATTCGTCCTCCGGCGGCAGCGCGGAAAGGTAGGCCCACAGGTCCCGCCTACTGAAATTGGCTAGCAAGACCCATCCGCTCGACGTGCGGATCAGCGACCGGCGAATGTAGTTCTTCGCGAGGTAGTCGTAGCGGGGCTGCGAGGAACAACTGTCGATGTAGAACACCTCCTGGCCAACGACGATCGACAGCAGCGTGGTCAGGCCGCTCTCGGCATGCACGGCCTCGAGTTCGGTATGCGTCACGTGGGTGACCATGTGCCGGCCGGCCATCAGGTTCAGCAGGTACGGGGCGGTGCCGAGGTGGTAGCGTCGGTTTCGCTCGTCCAGGTAGCCGGTGGCTACCAGCCCGTTGACCAACCCCTGGATCGAGCTCACCGGGGCGTCGAGGTTGCGGGCCAGTTCGGTGAGCGTGAGACCTTCGCGCTGGCGTGCCGCGAGTTCGAGCAGCGCGACGACACGGTCGACCATCCGGTGTCGTCTGCGGACAGTGCCGGGACGGTCGCCGGACGAGATCTCGATGGCCACCCTGCAAACCTCCCTCGCACCGAGGACGTCAGTATCGCAGCGAGGGCCGACCTACGCAAATACATACCTCTATCCCGTATCACGTAAGAACGGGTCGACGCCCGGGGCATCTTGCCCGAATTGGCCATCAGACGCGATACGAAAGATCGAAGCGCGGTCTCCGACGCGGCGCCCAACTCCCTTGAGGTCGAACGCCCGCGGCGGGCCATCCATGCCCGGTTTCATGGCGGCCACGGAGGCAGCCGAGGCAAAGTCAGCGGTGCGCGAGAGCCGGTGCTTGGCCGGCCATGTTCAAGGGCACCCCGTCGGGTTCGATGATCGCCATGCCCCCCTGTCTCCCGAACTCACACAAGTCACACGCTCCGGCACGATGACGACGTTGCTTTTCACGCGTCCGTCCTCGATCGCCAGGAGCTCGCCGCCTGTCTTCCGAGCGGGTATGTGCTGTCCACCGGAACGCATAATCTCGTCCTCGACGAAGCGCCGGAGCATCTCCTCTATCGCCGAACGCGTGAGCTCCGGAACGTGATCCCAGTAGTCGCTGCTCTGGTTGCCAGCCCGCGCATCAGTTCCCGGATGCGGTCGGCTGGGATGACTTGCGGCGGGTGGTGGATGGTGCGCAGGAAGAGGCTCGGCGCGTGTGCCATCGCTTTTATCAGACCTGCTTTACGTGGGGAGACAAAACGAGGACTGTCAGCGTCTCGGCCACGCAGGCCGGACGCTCCGATCCGTCGAGCTCGATGGTGACTTCCTGTTTGGTGCGCAGACCTGCACTCATCGACTCAACGGCAAGCAGTTTCGCGGTGGCGCGCACTCGTGACCCGGCGGCCACGGGGGCTGGAAAGCGCACCCGGTCGATCCCATAGTTGATCTTCATGCTCGCCGTCGTCAACTGGACGAAGCCCGATGCCAGCGGTACCACCAGCGAGAGGATGAGAAACCCGTGGGCGATCGTGGTGCCGTAGGGACCTCCCTGCGCACGTTCGGGGTCGACGTGGATCCACTGGCGGTCGCCGGTGGCTTCGGCGAAAAGGTCGATCCGCTGCTGGTCGATCGCCAGCCACTCACTGGTGCCTAGTATGGTGCCGACGGCTGCTTCGAGTTGTGCGACCGTGTCGAACATGCCGCCTCGGGATACGGTGGAGGCGCTCACATGTACCTCCCGCCAGCGACCTCAAGTACCGCTCCGGTCATGTAGCTGGACATGTCGCTGGCCAGGAAGACCACCACGCTGGCGACTTCGGCCGGCTGACCGACGCGTCCCATCGGGATCTCGGCGAGCTTCTGCTGCTTGACGTGCTCGGGCATCGCCTCGGTCATCGGGGTGTCGATGAAGCCGGGCTGAACCGCGTTGACCCGGACTCCCTTGAAAGCGAGCTCTTTTGCGGCAGCCTTGGTGAGCCCGACGATGCCGGCCTTGGCGGCGGAATAGTTGGTCTGGCCGATGTTGCCGACCTTCCCGGACATCGACGAGATGTTCACGATCACTCCCGACTCGCGCTCGCGCATCCGCCGGGCCGCGGCACGCGTGCCGTTCCACGCGCCTTTGAGGTGAACCGCGATGACCATGTCGAAGTCCTCTTCGGACATCTTGCGCATGGTCGCGTCTCGGGTCAGGCCAGCGTTGTTGACGAAGATGTCCACCGGGCCGAACGCTTCCTCGGCCGTGTCGAGTGCTTGCTCCACCAGCGTGGTGTCACGCACATCGCACACGGTGTGGCAGGTGACGGACTCGCCGCCGAGCTCCTCGACCGCCCGGCGGGATGCGTTCTCGTTTAGATCGCCGATCACCACGCGGGCTCCCTGCTCGACAAACGCGTGCGCGATGGCCAGGCCGATCCCCTGTGCGCCGCCGGTGACAACGGCGGTCTTTCCCTTCAACATATGTTTATCCCTTCTGGCGGGGCAGAAAACTTCGACGGGTCTTACCGTCGCCGTACCCTGCGGCGATCGACCGCAGCGCCCCGGCGCGTGCGCCCATACGCCGCCCGCGCCGGGGCGAGACACGCAAGCCTGGGCTCAGGACACGCCGATGGCGATCGCCTTGGTTTCGAGAAATTCCTCGAAACCCTCCACGCCGCACTCGCGACCGAGCCCGCTCTGCTTGTAACCGCCCACCGGTAGATCGCGGGCGTAGAAGAAGCCGCCGTTGACCGAAAGCATGCCCGACCTGATCCGCCGGGCAACGGCGACCGCCCGTTCGCTCGTGGCGCTCCAGACCGAGCCGGCCAGACCGTACGACGTGTCGTTGGCGATCTGGACGGCGTGGTCTTCGTCGCGATAGGGCATCAGGCAGAGGACTGGACCGAAGATCTCCTCCTGGGCGATCGTCGAACGCGGGTCGACGTCGGCGAACAGTGTCGGCTCAACGAAGTATCCCGTCTCCAGGTGTGCGGGCGTGCCACCTCCGGCCAGGACGGTGGCTCCCTCCGCCCGCCCCTTCTCGATGTAGGAGAGGACGCGTTCGCGCTGTACCTGGCTTACCTGGGGACCCTGGATGACGTGCGGTTCGCGCGGGTCACCGTACGGGATGTTCTCATAGGCGAAGGTCGCGAGTTCGACGCTCTCCTCGTAACGGTCATGTGGGACCAGCAGTCGGGTGGGCAGGACGCATCCCTGGCCGGAATTCATGCAGACCAGGCCGGCGGCGATTGGGATGAGGTCAGTGATCGGTGCGTCGTCGAGGACGATGTTGGCGCTTTTTCCACCAAGTTCGAGGGCGACGCGCCCGATGCGGTCGGCGGTGTTCCGAATGATCTTTTTGCCCACCGCCGTCGAGCCCGTGAAGTGGACCATGTCCACTCGTGGGTCGGTGGTGAGCAATTCGGCAACCGAGTTGTCCGACGTGGGCAGGATGTTGAGCACCCCCGGTGGGATGTCGGTCTCCTCGGCGACCACCTTGGCGATGAGGGTGGCATGCCAGGGCGTTTGCGGCGCTGGTTTGAGGATCGTCGTGTTGCCGGCGGCCAACGCGGGCCCGATCTTGGTCATGGTGGTGTAGAGCGGGTAGTTCCACGGCGTGATCGCCGCGATGACGCCCAGCGGCTCCTTGGCGATGATCCGGTTGTTGCCCGCCGCCCACGGCTGGTCGGGCAGGGGGACCTCGTAGTCGTAGTTCGTGGCGTACTGCGCCCACCACGGCAGCAGATCGAGGGCGAAGTCGCTGTGGAAGCCGTAGGTGGTGCGAATCCCGACACCGATCTCCCTCGTGGCCGTGGCCCGGAGCTCGTCGGCCACCTTGACCAGTCCCAGGTGCAGCTGTTCGAGGCAGCGGCGGCGGAAGGAATGATTCGTCGACCAGTCGGTCTCGTCGAACGCGCGCCGAGCCGCCGCCACCGCCGCCTCGACGTCTTCGGGACCGGCATCAGCGGTCGTTCCCATCACCTGCTCGGTGGTGGGGTTGACGTTATCGAAGTGGGCTCCGGACGTCGCTTCCCGCAGCTTTCCGTCGACCAGCAGGAAAGGGCTGCCCGGCCTGCCCTTTTCGACCAGGTTGAGCAATGCCTCGTCCGGCTCCCTCGAACCCCACAGACCACCAAGGGTCGTCTGCAGTGCAACAGCTGGAGATGCCATTTCTGCGTCCTTTCAGATGGCGGACATCGGCGCGTCCGTATAGACGCCGCGGTCGGGAAGTCTGCTCACAGGCACGGGGAGCGCCTGGGAGCGGACGCCACACGGGCCGGTTCGCGGTATTTGAGGTGACGGACCTGTCAAATCATGTGGTCCGCATCGCCGCGTCTTCTGCTCAATCTCTGAACACCGTCGGAACTGAAATCCACGTGCGCCATCCGCGGGACCCGACGAGAACGGCCCGCCTCGCCCGCCTTGTCAGGTAGCGATGTGGTTCCCGCTTGAGACATGACAGGTGCCGAGGCGGACCGAGCGATCGTGCGCTGAGGGTCAGCGTTGTCGTGCAGGATGACGTACGGCGACGGCCAATCGTAGAATTCCTCCGGCTGTGCGCGGAAGTTGAAAGGCGGCCGCCCGCGGGGCGGCGCCAGCCTTCGGTGACCCAGCGCATGATGAGATCGGCGATGTGCTTCGCCCCGTCGGCGGCCATCACAGACCCTCGACGACGATCAGGCGGTAGTCGACGGCACCATCGCGGAAGTTCTTCGCCGCCCGGTACTCGCCGCTGTGGTACCACTCCAAGGCTTGCTCGTAGCTGTCGAATTCGACGAGCACAACTCCGTCAGCGGCCGCGCCCTCGAGAACCGTGAAACGGCCGTCCAAGGCGTGAAACTTGGTGCTTGCCGGCAGCGTCGGTGGCGCCGCCTCCAGGTACTTGTCATATGCGTCTTGGTCGTGCACTCGCTCCCGGACGCCGATCAGATAGGCAGACAAATCGTCCTCCTGCATGTCGAATTCGAGCTCAGAATTGGAAGGACACCGGCGGCGAAGGGGCGATCGCCCGTCTGTCTCAGGCCGTGACCCGGGCAGACCATAGGTGGTCACAGCCCGATGGGGTAGACCTCCCACACCCACCCCGACGGTCGGCGGGACGGTACGATCCACTTGCGACGGTCTAGGGTACTCCTGCGCGCCGGCGCGAAGGGAAGACAGGCTACTCGCAACTTACTTGACCGGTTCTTCAGCGGTGACAAGGGTTTCCTTTCTCTGCGTCTGAACTATGGCTGCGTCACTTCCTGGTTGACTTGCGCATCACGGGCGCTTAGTTTGCATCGCAAAATTGATGCCAGATGCGTGTCGCTGGCGCGTTTCGACATTCGGCGGGAGGTCGAAGACCCATGAACGTTGTGGTCTTGGTCAAGCAGGTGCCCGATACAGGCTCTGAGCGCAGGCTGTCTGGTTCGGATCACGCTCTCGACCGTGAGTCCACAGAGGCTGTACTGGATGAGATCAACGAGCGTGCCGTGGAAGAAGCGTTGCGGATCAGGGAAACGCATGGCGGTGAGGTGACCATCGTGTGCATGGGCCCAGGCCGGGCGACGGAGGCGATTCGCAAGGCGCTGTCGATGGGGGCGGACCGCGCCGTGTACCTCTGCGACGAGGCGTTGCGCGGCTCGGATGCGGTGCAAACTGCGAAGGCTCTGGCGCACGTCGTGGGCACGATCGAGAGCGTCGATCTGGTGGTGGCGGGCGACGAGGCCACCGATGGACGCATCGGTGCCGTGCCGGCGATGGTGGCCGAATCGTTGGGATGGCCGCAGTTGACGCATGCGCGAACCGTCGGCATCGAGGGCACCACGGTGACTGTGGAACGCGAGGCGGACGCGGGTTTGATGCGCTTGGCGGCGAGCCTGCCCGCCGTGGTGAGTGTGGCGGAGAAAATCAACGAACCACGGTATCCCTCCTTCAAAGGGATCATGGCCGCGAAGAAAAAGCCGGTGCAAGTGCTCTCGCTGGCGGACGCGGGCATCGACGCCTCGGAGGTGGGCTTGGCCAACGGTGGATCACGGGTCCTCGAGTCCGCGCCGACGCCGCCGAAGCAGGCCGGTCAGCGAGTGACAGACGACGGCGCGGGCGGCGTTCGGCTCGTCGAGTTCTTGGCCGGGCAGAAGCTTGTCTGAAGCTGTGTGGATTTCGCTAGGGAAAATGAGGCGCGAACTATGGCTGAAGTGTTGATCCTCGTCGAGCACTCCGATGGGGAGGTCAAGAAGGTCACCTTCGAGTTGCTGACCATCGCGCGGCGGCTTGGTGAGCCGTCGGCGGTGGTGGTAGGCGAGCCGGGCACGGCGGCGAAGCTCATCGACAAGCTGGCCGCTTATGGCGCCGCGACGGTGTACGTGGCCGAGTCTGCAGAGGCCGCTTCGTATCTGGTGACCCCGCAGGTAAACGTGCTGGCCCGAGTCGCGGCGTCGAACACACCGGCCGCAGTGCTGATTGCCGCATCCATGGATGGCAAGGAGATCGCGGGTAGATTGGCGCTGCGCCTGGGCTCCGGTCTGCTGTCCGAGGTGGTCGACCTCGATAGCGACGGTGTCGCCTCGCATTCGCTGTTCGGTGGAAGCTACACCGCCAGGTCCAAGGTCGTGACGGGTTTTCCGGTGATCACGGTGCAGCCGGGCGCTATCGACGCCGAGCCCGACGAGGGTGCCGCGGTCGAGCAGCCGGTGGACGTGTCCGCGATCGACGCGGGGCGCAACGCCCGGATCACGGCGCGGCAGCCGGCCGATGCAGGCGACCGCCCGGAACTGACCGAAGCGTCGGTGGTGGTCTCCGGCGGTCGCGGGCTCGGTTCGGCGGAGAACTTCGCGGTGGTGGAGAAGCTGGCCGACACGCTGGGTGCCGCGGTAGGTGCCTCACGTGCGGCGGTGGACTCCGGCTATTACCCGCACCAGTTCCAGATCGGCCAGACCGGCAAGACCGTCTCCCCACAGCTCTACGTCGCCCTCGGCATCTCCGGTGCCATCCAGCACCGGGCTGGGATGCAGACCTCGAAGACCATCGTGGCGGTCAACAAGGACCCGGAGGCCCCGATTTTCGATATCGCGGATTTCGGCGTCGTCGGTGACCTCTTCCAGGTCGTTCCTCAACTCACTGGGGAAATCACCAAACGCCAAGGCTGACCGCAGTCCGTGCACTTCGACTCGGGTCCGGCGTTGGACCACCACGCGACTCCCCTGGCGGCCCAACGCCGGATTCCTGTCAGTGCACGCCCCGATCAATCGACCCGGTCAACGCTGTCGGTCATCTGGTTGCGGGATAGGTCAGGCCATTGCCTGGAATTCGCCACGCTGCCGTGATGAATGTTGTCGTGTTGATAAGCATGTGCGCGATGCGCATTCCAGCAGAACCGTCAGGTGCGCTGGATCGTGAGTCGGTGGTTGCCGTGCTGGATGAGGTCAGATCAACGACCGGGCGGTCGAGGAAACAAAATTCAGCACGGCAAGGTGACTCGCATGGCATGGGCACCGAGCGGGCGACGGGCCACTACGGCGCTCGCCAACGCTTGCTTTGAGCGGCCGCATGATCTGCAGCGCACGCTTCAGGTGCTTCCCGGCTACAGGTCCGTGTCCAGATGGCGGAGAGGGCCTGTCACGGGGCTTTCGCCGTTCGCGACCTTGGCTGTCTTACTCGCTGGAACGAGGCCGCTGAGACCGCAGTACCTCCATCACGCTGAGCCGCTCACGACGACGCCGCGATCGTGCAGTCGGCCCAATTCCGCGTCGCTGAGACCGAGCACCTGGGCAAGCACCTCATCGGTGTGTTGCCCGAGCCGGGGTGCCACTGCGGATGCACCGTACTCCGCTGCGATCCGGAGCGGAGACCGCGCCGAGATCATGGCACCGATCCCTGGTTGCTCGACTTCGACCAGCACCGGCGGCGAGCCAAGGGCTCTGAACTCGGTGACCGCCTCGTGCAAGCTGCGATATCTGCTCCACAACACGGGGGCGGCCGCCAACTGATGACCGACTTCCTCGAGCGTCCGGGCCACGAACCACGGGCGGAGCACGGCCGCGATCATCTCGCGGAGTCGGTAGCGATCGGATTCCAGGGAGAAGTCGACACCAAGCGCATCCTCGAGTGCCGCGAACACCTTTTCGGTGTTGGTCGCGGCACGCAGGGCGTCCCACTGCCGGGAGGTCAAGGCGACGACCATGACGCGGTGACCATCGCTGGTGGCGAAGTCGACGCCGAACGTGCCGTAAACGTGGTTGCCATGCCTGGGGCGGTCCGCGCCCCTTTCGTCGGCCTCGGCGAGCCAACCCAGATTCGCCACACTCGTCAGGGCGACATCGGCCAGGGCGATCTGAAGCAGCGCCCCTTCGCCGTGGCGATCACGTCGGTGCAGTGCAGCGAGCAGGCCCGTCATCGCGGTCATGCCGGTGAGCAGGTCCCACGCTGGCAGCACGTGGTTGACCGGTTCTGCGACATCGGTTGGCCCCGTGATACCAGGAACGCCCACCTCAGGATTGACCGTGTAGTCAACCGCAGGACGGCCGTCCGCATGCCCCTGGATGCGCACCTGGATGACGTCGGGACGCCTCTCGGCCAGGGACTCGTATGCCAGCCAGGACCGACCGGCATTGTTGTCCACGACGATGCCGCCGTCGGATCCCGGGGCAGTGGCCAGCGCAGCAACGAGCTCGCGGCCTTCGGGTGCGCGAAGGTCGACGGCAACCGATCTCTTGCCCTTGTTCAACGCCGTCCAGTAGAGGCTTTCGCCTGTCCGCGTGGACACCGGCAAGCGCCTGTAGTCTGCTGCCCCGCCGAGCGGGTCCACGCGGATGACGTCGGCGCCGAGCTGACCGAGCGCCATGCAACCGGACGGACCGGCCACGAAGCTCGCACACTCGAGAACCCGAAGTCCGGCGAGCGGCCGTTTTGGTGAATCGACTGAAAACAAGGGACGGACCTCCACGGCGTTTGCCGGGTAATAGCAGCGTATGGTGCCTCGGGCGGGAGGCCGCGAATTGTCAAAAGGCATGCCCGGACCGGCGTTATGCGGTCCCGTGACCGGTCTCGATGAACGTGTCACACCGACCTGTGCTGACCGTTTGAGACCAATGGTCGAGCCCCAGCGGAGTAGTGCAGGAGCGACCAGGTCCAGCCCATGCGACGCGGCAGCTCGGCACCCGTCCCGAGTTCGGAGAAGTGTCGGGGTTCATCGACGGGATTCCCTTCGAGTCGTGGCTGGCGAGGGTTGGGTCTCCGGAGTGCAGCCCGTGGCAGCCGCTACCTCGGCTCGTACGGCGTCCGTGTCAGCGCCGAGTGCCGGGACACGCCCGGCGCGAACGTTCCAGTCCGGGCTGATAACAGGCGGCAGGAGCGCGGGCACGCCGCCGACTGGTGAATCGACCTCGCGCCAACGCTTCCGGTCGGCCAATTGAGGGTGCCGAGCAAGGTCCCGGACCCCGTTGAGGCGCGCGTTGCCGATCCCCGCTTCATCGGCCCGACGCTGGATGTCGGCGAGGTCCCGTTCCGCACACCAGGCTCGGAGGACGGCATCGAGCTCGTCGCGCAGGCGGACCCGGTCAGCGTTGCGGACGAACCTCGGGTCGGCGGCGAGGTCGGGGCGGCAGAGGAGGTCGCTGGCAAGCCTGCGCCATTCGCGATCACTCGTCGTGCCCAGCACGACCGTATGGCCGTCGGCGGTGGGGTAGGCGCCGTACGGAGCTACCATCGGTGAGCCCATCCCGACCGGTTCGGGCTCGGCTCCAGCGTGCAGAACCTGGTTGAGGGCGAAACCCATCATCTCGCCGATGACGTCGAGCATCGCAACGGAAACTACGGTCCCCCGCCCGGTCCGCTCGCGGTCATAAAGGGCCGTGAGCACCGCGGAGAAGGCGTACAGCGCGGTGCCGACGTCGGCGATCGGGATGCCGGACTTGGCGGGCTCGCCGGGACGTCCGGTGATCGCGCACGACCCACCCTCGGACTGCACGAGCAGGTCGTAGGCACGCTTGTGATCGAGCGGGCCCCCGGTGCCGTACCCGGAGATGTCGACCACGATCAGTCGCGGATGCTCCTCGACGAGTCCGGCAGGAGAGAGCCCGAGCCGCCCGAGAGCACCCGGTGCCAGATTGCTGACCACAACGTCGGTCAGTTCCAGGAGTCCGGTAAACAGCGCCCGGTCCTCCGCGACGCCCAGGTCGAGCGCGACGGATTCCTTGCCGTGGTTGAGCCACACGAAGTGCGCCGCCAGCCCGCGCACCGCCCCGTCGTAATGCCGTGCGGAGTCACCACCGGCCGGGTGCTCGATCTTGATCACGCGCGCTCCGAGGTCGGCGAGATGCCGTGTGCACAGCGGCGCGGACACCGCCTGCTCCAAGGTGAGGACCGTGATCCCGTCCAACGGCGGGTGCGGGGCTTTCATGTGAACCTCGGCGGACGCTTCTGCCGGTGCGCCGCGACCCCTTCGACGACCTCTGGCCCGCCGAAGCCGTAGAACTCCAGTCCGAGCGAGGCGTCGAAGAGCGGTCCGGCTTGCCGGTACCAGTTGTTGAGCGCGTACTTGGTCCAGCGGAGCGCGGTCGGTGCACCGGCTGCCAGGGTGGTCGCGATTTCCATGGCCCGGTCTTGCACGGCTTCGTCGTCGACGACGACGGAGACGAGGCCGATCCGCTCAGCCTCTTCACCGGTCAGAACTTCGTTGGTGAGCAGGTGGTACTTCGCCTTCGCCATGCCGCAGAGCAGTGGCCAGCAGATCGCGGCGTGGTCACCGGCGGCGACGCCGAGCCGGACGTGTCCGTCGACGATCTTCGCCTGCCGACCGGCGACGGACACGTCGGCGAGCAGCGCGGCGACGAGGCCGGCACCTACTGCTGGCCCGTTGATCGCGGAGACGATCGGCACCGAACAGTTGATGACGTTGTAAACCAGGTCGCGGGCTTCGCGGAGCACCCGCGTGCGGACCTGCCAGTCGTCGAGCATGGACTCTACGAGCTCGAAGCTGCCCCCAGCCGAGAAAGCCTTGTCCCCCGCGCCGCGGATCAGGACCGCGCGAACCGAGTCGTCGCGGTCGATCGCAGTCCAAACGTCGGCCAACTCCCGGTGCATATCAGCGCCGACCGCGTGCAGGTCCGGACCGTCGAGCACGATGCGGAGCACACCGTCGCGGGGCCGGTCGATCGCCAGCGTCGGAAACTCTTCGTAGGGCTTGGGGCTCATGCGCCCACCCGTTCGATCAAAGCGACCTTGACGTGGTCGGGACGCTTCAGCGTCCCCGCTGGCACGAGTTCCACGACGCTCTTGACGTTGAGGGCAGATCGGACACGCTCCTCGATCGCAATGCGCAGCTCGTCGTGCCGGTAGGGCTCAAGATCCGCGGCATGCTCCACGACCAGCGGCAACGGACGCTGGGTGGAGTGGCCCGTGAAGTCGACCCGGATCCGCATCTCGCCCGTCGTCGCGGGTGCCAGACCGAGCACGAGATCCTTGATCGCCGAGGGGAATACGTTGATCCCGCGCACGATGAGCATGTCGTCGGTCCGGCCGACACAGCGCACCTTGTAGCCGGTGCGTCCGCACGAGCAGTCAGTGCCGGTGACGACGACGTGGTCGCGTGTCCGGAACCGCAGCAGGGGGGAGGCTTGGCGGCGAAGGGCGGTGTAGACCAGCTCACCGTGCGCGCCATCGACGGGCTCGATCCGTTCCCCGGTGTCGGGGTTGATCAGCTCGGCAATCATCAAGTCAGGGGACAGGAAGTGCATGCCATCGGCCTGTTCGCACTCGCCCCAGTAGGTGCAGGCGATGTCAGTGCCGCCCAGCATCTCCCGTACCGAAGCGCCCCAGAGCGACTCGAGGTTTTCCCGCACGCTGGGCAACCCGGCCCCGGGTTCGCCGCCGACGCTGATCGCCCGCACCCCGAGTTCGCGCGCCTCTCGCCCGACGATTGACGGCGCCTGCTCGGCGAGATGAGCCAGGAAATGCGGGGTGCCGATGAGCGCGTTGGGCCGCTGGTCGGCCTGCACCCGCAGCAGCCGGTCCGCACCGGCCTCCGCGCCGATGGGGATGTCGAGAATCCCCATGTACTGCAGGATCTGCACCACGGGCAGTCCGCCGACGAAGCCCTTGCTCATTCCGAACGCGTGCAGCAGCCGGTCACCGGGGCGAAACCCGTTGGCATACAGGGCGCGGGCGCCCAGTTCGCACCACGTCGTGATATCGGAGGCGGTGAGTCCGACGTAGGAAGGGCTGCCCGTGGTGCCGGAGGATGCCTGGATCTGGACGATCTCGTCGTCGGCCGCAGCGACGTGCAAGCCCAGCGGCGGATTCGCCGCGAGACTGTCGCGCAGTTCCTGCTTCTCAGTGAAGGGCAAGTCCGCGAGGTCATCAACTGTATGCACCACGTTCGGATCGACGCCGTGCTCGGCGAACTTCGCCTGGTAGAACGCACTGTGCCGGGCCAGGTAGGCGATCTGTTCGCGCAGCCGCTCGTCCTGCAGTCGGCGGGCCTGAGCAGCGGGCAGAATTTCCACCGCGCTCCAATGGGTCGCGGACGCTGGCTTCATGGGGTGGACGTACATGGTGGAGAAACCTCTCGCAGCATTGCGGGGAAAGAAGGCAGCCCCCGGGTCAGGAAGCGATGTTCACGGCCTTGGTCTCGAGGCGCGGCGGGGCAAGCGCGCCGGGAGTGGGATCGCATCCGTTCTCCGCCGATCAGGATTGGCTTCGGTAAGCGAGAAATTCGTGTCGAAACGACGTCGGCGAAAGCTGCCATCCGTTCACCTCCGTCACGGGATTCGGTGTGCGACGCGGGTTTGGCGCGCTCGGTCGGATCAGTTCCCATGCTGACGAGCCGCCGTAGACAGAACTGTTCAGGCTTTGCACATGCTTGCAGCATTCGGATTCCCGGGAGTCGGCGAGCAGCGCCCGTTCGAAGTCTGCGACGGTCCGCCACAAGGAATCGCCCGAACAGGGAATTCTGCGCGCCCCGCCGGTCCGGACAGGTCGAGCACCCCCGCCAGTCGGCCAGGGCTCCGCATGCCACCCACGCCTTCCTCCCGAGCGCTACACCACCATCAACGCCACCGGCCAGCCCCGGGCCGACGCCGCCGTGGGGATCACCAATATCACCGGCCAGCACGCCCACCCCGCTAGCGTGCGCACCTACCTACGCGGCCACTGGGAAATCGACAACCACCTGCACTGGGTCCGCGACGTCACCTACACCGAAGACCACTCCCGAACCCGCACCGGCAACGCACCCAGAATCATGGCCTTCCCACGCAACCTGGCCATCAGCGCTTCGTCTGACCGGGCACACCAACATCGCCAAAGCCCTACGCCACACCGCCCGCGACTTCACCCGACCACTCACCCTCTACGGAATCACCACCTGACAGCCAAAACGACTCTGCCGGAACCCTGCGCCAGTCGGCGGGTCACCGGATGGAAGCTCGGAAAGCCGTAACGCTGTAGCCCGCACCGACTGCGTGAAATGTCATCCCCGAGCACGCACACACCTCGGCGCAGCTCGAAAGGAGTCCCAATTCCGTTGGTGCCGGTGCACTCGTCGATGAACTGGCACCCCAGCACGAAGACTTCGCGAAGGTTTTCGATCCGTGGCTGATCCAGCCACGGCGGTGGCCGAGTCGAGCGGCAGAGTCCACGAGCACGGTGAAGTAGGAAGAGTATCGGCCAGTTACGCGGCCACTCGTTCGAGCACGGGCAACGCCAACCGAAGCAGGCTGCTGTCCTGGTCCACTTCGATGCATCGAGCCGGTTCAGCGTCCGGCCGCACCCCGGCCAGCCATGACCGTTCCCACGAGGTCCGGATTTCGGCCGATGCGGTCGTCGGCAGCTCATGGCGACCGTGGTCGCGTCGAACATGTCACGTCTATCGAGGACCATGGCGACGTCCCCGGCTGAAGGCATGCGATCTAGCCTAAGCAGCGGTGTGATGGTGCTGTTCAACGGGTTTCGATCGTCGCGGCCAGACCTTGGCCACCGCCGATGCACATGGTGGCGAGGCCCTTTCGTCCGCCGCGCCTGCGCAACTCGTGCAGCAGGGTCGTGATCATCCGCATGCCGGTCGCGCCGATGGGGTGACCTAGCGAGATGCCGGATCCGTTGACGTTGAGCCGGTCGTGGTCGTGCCAGCCCCAACCCTCCAGAACCGCCAGGACCTGTACGGCGAACGCCTCGTTCAGCTCGACGAGGTCCATACCGTCGAGCAGTTCGCGCGGGCTCAAACCCACCCGCGCGGCAAGCTTTGCCGTGGCGGGCACAGGTCCGATGCCCATCCGCGACGGTTCGCAGCCCACTGCCGTCCAGGAGCCCAGGTAGCCCAGAGGCTCCAGGCCGAGCTCGGACAGCCGATCCTCGGCGACGACCAGACACGCGGCCGCGGCGTCGTTCTGCTGGCTGGCGTTACCGGCGGTCACGGTGCCGCCCTCGCGAATCGGTCGCAGCCCTGCGAGGGTTTCGGGCGTCGACTCCGGCCGTACCCCCTCGTCGGCGGTGACCAGCAGCGGGCCTTCCCGCCGTCGCGGCACCTCCACGGGAACCACCTCATCGTCGAACCGGCCGTCCTTCCATGCGGCGGCGGCGCGTTGGTGGCTCCGGGCGGCGTAGGCGTCCGCCTGGGCGCGGTCGATGCCGAAGTCGGCGGCGAGGTTCTCGGCCGTCTCCACCATCCCGGAGATAGGCCCGAAGCGGGCCTCGGGCTGGGAACGTTCGCGCCCGCGGTCGAGCCGGTCGTAGAGCGCGACGGTGCCGGCACGGGCGCCCCACCGGGCGGCGGTCGAGTAGTACTCGATTCGACTCATCGACTCAACTCCGCCCGCGAGCACGACGTCCGCGGCGCCGGTCTGCACCATCATTCCCGCGGTTAGCAGTGCTTGCAGCCCGCCTCCGCACCGCCGGTCGAGTTGCATCCCCGGCACGCCGATCGGCAGGCCCGCGTGCAGCGCCGCCCAACGCCCCACACAGGGCACTTCCGAGTTCGCGTACGACTGCGCGAACACGACGTCGTCGACCCGCCCGGGATCGACACCGGACGCCGAAAGCAGCGCACGGACGACGGTCGCGGCGAGGTCCTCCACCGGGACGTCGCGCAAAGCACCTCCAAAGGTTCCGACGGGGGTACGAAGCGGATTGACGATGGCTGCGCGTCGCAAGAGGCCTCCTCACAGAACGGGTCGACGTCAAGACTCACAACCCAGCGCGTCGCCACGTGCCCAAAGTTTGAACACTGCCCCGCGACGGATTTCTGTTCACTTCCTCCAAGCCCGCAGTTGGGCTCGCACTTGGCCCCCGACCAATGAGGAACCGTGGACGCTGAATCCTTTGACCAGGTCGTCACCGCCGTCCGTCGGCTGGTCCGTGACCTCGTGGTCCCCCGGGAGCAGGAGATCGAGGACGCCGACGCGATTCCCGACGAGATCCGCGCCGCTGCGGCCGACATGGGCCTGTTCGGGTACGCGCTGCCGGAGGAGTACGGCGGCTTGGGAGTCACGATGTCCGAGGACGTCAGGCTTGCCTTCGAATTCGGCTACACCGCGCCCGCCTTCCGGTCCTTGTTCGGGACGAACAACGGCATCGCAGGGCAGATGATCGCGCGCTTCGGTAACGAGACGCAACGTGCCGAGTTCCTGCCCCGGCTCGCCGCGGGCGAGCTGATCGCCTCCTTCGCCCTCACGGAATCCGAGGCAGGTTCGGACCCCTCCGGGATGCGCACGACCGCCCGGCGCCAGGGCGACGGCTGGGTGCTCGACGGCACCAAGCGCTACATCACCAACGCGCCGCTCGCGGACCTGTTCGTCGTGTTCGCACGCACCGACAGCGGGCAGCGCGGCAGCAAAGGAATCTCGGCATTCGTCGTCGATGCCGGCACTCCCGGGCTCACAATCGGTCCGCGCGACGCCAAGATGGGCCAGCACGGTGCCTGGACCGCCGAGGTATACCTCGACGGCGTTCAAGTCCCGGAGAGCCGGATGATCGGTGCTGAGGGTCGGGCGTTCCGCAGCGCGATGACCGTGCTCTCCCGAGGCCGCCTGCACATCGCCGCCCTGTGCGTCGGACTCTGCCAGCGGGTGCTCGACGAGTCCGTGGCGCACGCCGCGGCGAGCCGTCAGGGCGGTCGGCCGATCGGCGAATACCAGCTAGTCCAAGCCATGCTCGCCGAGTCCTACACCGAACTGGCCGCCGGCCGGGCACTGGTACTCGACGCCGCCGCCCGCTATGACAGCGGCGAGGACACCTCAAAAGGCCCCTCGGCCGCGAAGTTGTACTGCAGTGAGATGGCCTCCCGGATCACCGATCGCGGTGTCCAGGTGCACGGCGGGATGGGTTATCTCAGCACCACCCCGGTCGAGAGGCTATTCCGCGACGCGCGCCTCTATCGCATCTACGAAGGCACCAGCGAGGTGCAGAAGGTCATCATCGCCCGTGACCTGCTGCGGGAGGTGGCCCCTTGAGTACGCTCCGGGAGCGCACAGTCGCCGCGATCGCGGAGTCGCTGCCCGGCAAGCCCCCGCGGAGATAGCCGAAGCCGCTCCGTTCCCCGTGCAACAGCTGCACAGAACGTGCCCTGCACATCGACACCATTTCACACGCTCGTCTCGCCCTCGGAGGTTCCCCGTGATGTCAGAGTTGCCATCCGCCCCGCCCTCGAGCCCGCCGACCGCCGCCGCGTCGACCCCGCCCGATCGGCGCCGCACCATCGGCGTCGCGTTTGCCTCTTGGGCCTGCGCAAGCATCGAGTGGTACGACTTCTTCATCTACGGCACGGCAGCCGCACTCGTGTTCCCCCAACTGTTCTTCCCCGTCACGGATTCGCTGACCGGCACGCTGCTCTCGTTTGCCGCGTTCGGGGTCGCCTTCGTGGCCCGGCCGTTCGGCGGCGCCCTGTTCGGCCACCTCGGCGACACCTTCGGCCGCAAGAAAAGCCTCATCACCGCCCTTGTCGCCATGGGAGTGGCGACGACCCTGATCGGACTGCTGCCTACCTACCAGGTCGTCGGCGCCGCCGCACCAGTGCTGCTGGTGTTGCTGCGGTTCCTGCAAGGCATCGCGGTCGGAGGCCAGCAAGGAGGCGTCATCCTACTGGCCACCGAGAACGCACCCGCTAGGCGACGCGGCTTCTACAGCAGCTTCGCGGCGGCAGGCGCACCGGGCGGCGTACTCCTCGCGAACGGCGCATTCCTGCTGGTCACGACCATGATGCCGCACGAGGCATTCGTCACGTGGGGATGGCGGATCCCGTTCGTGGCCAGCTTCGTCCTCATCGTGTTCGCCGTCGGGATTCAGTTGCGGCTTGAGGAGACCGCGGAATTCCGGGCCACTGAGAAGAAGACCGACCGCAGCCGATCCCCGCTGTTCCTGGCGATCCGGCGCCATCCCCGTCAGATCCTGCTCGCGGCCGGCTGCTACGTCGCGATCAACATCACCTACTACGTATTCATCACCTTCATCGTGGCCTATACGACGAACAAGGCGATTCTTGGCATGGCCGAAAGCGCCGTGCTCAGCGCCGTGATGATCGCCTCTGCTGTCGAACTGTTCGCACTTCCGTTGGCCGGACTGCTGTCGGACCGGTTCGGCCGACGGACCGTCTTCGCCAGCGGCGCCGTCCTGCTCGGCCTGTTCTGCTTCGCCTTCTGGCCCCTCGTCGACACCGGCTCCGTCACGCTCCTCACCCTCGCGCTGGTCGTCGGCCTCGGACTCGTGCACAGCCTCATGTACGGGCCCCACGGTGCCCTCTTCTCCGAAGCCTTCACCACCGAGGTCCGCTACTCCTCCCTGTCGCTGGGCATCCAGCTCGCCAACGTTCTCGGCGGCGCGTTCGCCCCCTTCATCGCCACCGCCTTACTCGCGGGCTTCGGAACCTCAACATCAATCGCCATTTACATGGCGATCGGATGCGCAATTGGCGCCATCAGCACAACAGCGCTGCGGCCGGTCGCGCCCGCGCACTGACCGCCGCAGCCCGTCAGGCGTCGCCAACCACCGCTTGTCTCCGACTCAACGTGAGGCCCTGAGGACCAGATCATGACGCAACCGCTTTTGCGGCCTTACACCTTGGGCACGCTCACGTTGCCCAATCGGATTGTGATGGCCCCGATGACCCGCAACCGCGCCACCAATCCCGACCTGGCGCCCACGGAATTGCACGCCGAGTACTACTCCCAACGCGCCAGCGCCGGTCTCATCATCACCGAAGGAACCTACGTCAGCCCCCGCGCCATCGGCTTCATCCACGTCCCCGGCCTCTACACCGAAACCCAGGTCACCGGCTGGAAACTCGTCACCGACGCCGTGCACGCCGCAGGCGGACGCATCTTCTGCCAACTCTGGCACACCGGCGCCCTGTCCCACCCCGACCTCCAGCAAGACGGCGCCCTTCCGGTCGCCCCCTCAGCGATCAACCCACACGACAAGGCATTCACGCACGCCGGCCACACCCCCACCGTCACCCCCCGGGCCCTGACCGCCGAAGAAGTCACCGACACCGTCGCAGAATTCCGCCACGCAGCCCGCAACGCCATGCGCGCCGGCTTCGACGGCATCGAACTTCACGCCGCCAACGGATACCTGTTCAGCCAATTCTTCGCCCGCAGCATGAACCAGCGCACCGACCAATACGGCGGATCCATCGAAAACCGCGCCCGCTTCCTGTTCGAGGTCCTCGACGCCGTCGCCCACGAAGTGCCCCCCGACCGCATCGGCGTGCGCCTCAACCCCGCACTGCACGAACTGGGCGGAGTGATCTTCGACGACCCCGATCGCGCCACCTTCTACGGCGGAGGCGCCCCCGGCTACACCGACTACCCCCGCGACGACCAACACCACACCCTCGACACCGTTCAGAACAACCAACGCGTCGGCCTCGACTACGCCACCGCCCGCGCCCGCAGCCGCGCCACCCGACGCTGATGATCAACCTGGTTTGGCGGGTATGTGGCGGGGCGGGCGCTTGAGCCGATCTCCTGCACCGCTCGGCTGTTACTCGACCGCGTCCAGACCGGTGACCATGCGCGGCTGTGCCGCGTCCGCCACGTCGTGATGCCATGCGATCGGAGTCGCGATCCGAATGGAGCTGCGTCCGCGCACAGCTGCTGATGACGACAGGCGAAGCTAGTCTGAGCGCATCATGAACGCACCTTCCCTGCAACTGCTTCCGGGCCGGTGGCCAGCGGAGGTAACCAGCTTCGTCGGCCGTCGGAGAGAGCTGGGCGAGGTCCGGAGCGCGTTGTCAGCAAGGCGACTCGTGAGCCTTACTGGGCTTGGTGGTGTCGGCAAGACGCGATTGGCTTTGCGCGTCGCATGGGACGTGCGTCGCCTATTTCCGGATGGCGTGTGGCTCGTCGAACTGGCCGGTTTGGATGACGAGGGCCTGGTGCCGCAAGCTGCGGTGACGGCTCTGGGAATCCAAGATCAATCGACCCAATGGACTCCGGAAACCGTGGCAGGGCGTGTCGGGGACGGTCGCTTGCTGCTCGTATTCGACAACTGCGAGCACGTGCTGCAGTCGGTTGCGATCACCGCGGCAATTCTCTTGAAGCGCTGTCCACAACTGCGGATTTTGACGACCACGCGACAGCCGCTCGGCATTGCCGGTGAGCACATCTTGACCGTATCGGCGTTGAATTGCCCTTCCGATGATACGATCGTCCCTCCCGCAAGTTTGCTGGCCTACGAGGCTGTGTCGTTGTTCGTGGAACGCGCGAAGGCCGTTGTACCCGATTTCACACTCGATGAGCGCACAGGCCCGGCGGTAAACGCCATTTGCCGTCGGCTGGATGGGATTCCGCTGGCGATCGAGCTGGCTGCGTTCGGCCTACGGGTGCTCTCGCCTGAGCAAATCCTGCAGCGGCTGAACGATCGATTCGGTTTCCTGACCGCAGGAAACCGGGCCGCGCTGCCCCGGCACCGGACGCTGCACGCTTTGATCGATTGGCGTTTCGACCTGTGTTCGGATGCCGAGCGGATGGTCTGGGCCAGGGCATCGGTGTTTGCCAAGCACTTCGATCTTGCGGCGGCAGAGGCGGTCTGCTCAGGCGATGCCCCGACCGAGACCGACGTCCTCACCGCGATCGCGGGTCTGGTGGACAAGTCGATCCTCATTCGCGAGGAACGCGACGGCCACGTGCGGTTTCAGTTACTCGAAACGATCCGGCAGTACGGCCAGGAAGTGCTGCGTCGCATGGGTGAGGAAGAACGCTTGCGGCGACGCCATCGCGATTGGTGCCTCGGACTGGTCGAGAAAATGCGACGCGATTGGTTCGGTCCCGACCAAGCCACATTGTTTGCTGAGATGCGGCTCAACCACGCCAATATCAGAACCGCACTCGAATTCTGTCTCAGGGAACCGGGCGAGGTCTACACGGGCATGCGCATCGCTGACGCGCTGCGGGACTACTGGCGAATCAGCGGACTCATCAGCGAGGGGCGCCACTGGTGCAACCGCCTCCTGGAGCGAGACGCCAAGGCGAGCCCAAGCCGACTGCGCCTCCTTCTTACCGCGAGCTACCTCGCGCTGCAGCAAAGTGATCTCGCCACCGCCGTGGAGCTGCTCGGCGAAGGGCGGCGCCTGAGCTGGGGTCTCGGTGACGAGATCGGCCAGCTGCTGGTTCGCATCCTGGAAGCGTTCGTCGCTACGCTGCAGAACGACTTCCCGGCGGCCGTCGCCGCCGGCGAACAGGTCGTCGATGGCCTTCGCAAGTCGGGCGATATTCACTGGTTTTCGACCGCGCTCATCATTTTGGGCGTCGCCAGTTCACTTCTTGCCGACTCAGCGCGAACATCCGACCACTGCAATGAATTGCTCGACCTATGTCGAACTCATGGCGAGAAGTGGCGTCGTTCTACCGCGCTCTGGGGGCTCGGCGTGGAAGCGTGGCGCAAGGGCGACACGTCGCGCGCGACCAGGTTGCAGCGCGAAAGCCTTGCGATGCAACGAGACTTCACCGACTACTACACCACTGGGCTGTGCGTCGAGGCACTGGCATGGATCGCCACGAGCGAGAGGCGAAGCGAGCAGGCCGCGCGGTTTTTCGGACTCGCCGACACCATCCGCCGCGAGGCGGGGCTACCATTGTTGATCTACTTCAACGAATACCACGATCGGTGTCAACGTCAGATCCGTCGAAGCCTGGGAGAGCCCCGCTACGGCAAGTTCTTCGAGCAAGGCGCGAACGTGCCCCTGCAAGAAGCGATCGGTTACGCGCTCGGCGAGCGACGCCGAACAAATTCCCAAGCCACGAAGGAACCCACCGCGTCGCTTAGCCCCCGCGAGCGCGAGATCGCCGACCTAGTCGCACAAGGAATGAGCAACAAGCAGATCGCCAACGACCTAGTGATCTCTCCGCGGACGGCCGAAGCTCACGTAGAAAACATCCTGGTCAAGCTCGGATTCACCGCACGCGCTCAGATCGCGGCCTGGGTCTCTGCGCAACGAGAAGGCAACGCGCAGTGAGGCTCGGGGGACCTCCCACCCCAATCTCTCAATAGGATCCAGGCAAGAGCTTCTGGTTCTCGACCTGACGCTATCAAGCCACGGCCAGCACCGATGCCGCCACAGCAGTGTGGAGTTCGGCTGGATCATGGTATAGACGGCGTCGGCACATCAAGGCCTGACCTCTCGCCTCGCTTCGCGATTGCGCAAAGCTTGAACGGCTCCGGCTCGCCCGTGGCGACACGACCGAACCGCCCCGCTGGGGGCGGCATCCGACCCCGGCACGGCTCCAACGAGGGAGGTGGATACGATGACGGCTGTCGTCGCCAAACGACTTGACGACGTGAGCAAATTCCTGAGCTTGCCGAAGGAACTGTTCATCAACGGCGAGTGTGGTCGGCAACTGACAGCCCGCACCGCAAATGCGATGTCGGCGCATGTCGGGTGTGATTCGGCATGTCGCATCCCGGGTGAGGAGATAGATCGGCGTGGACGAGCGGAAGCTGGAGTACTTCGTCGGTGTCGCCCGCGAACTGAGCTTCACGCGGGCCGCGGCTAACGCCTACGTCACCCAGTCGACGTTGTCCGCGTCCGTGCGTTCGCTCGAGAAGGAGCTGGGCGTCGAGCTGCTGACCCGGTCGAGCCGATCCGTGACTCTCACGGACGCTGGCGCGCGGTTCTTGCCGCAGGCCCTTGAGCTCCTGGACTCCATGGACAAGGCCAGGCGGGAGGCTCGCGCCAGCGACGAGGCACTGACGGGTGAGCTGCACGTGGGAGTCCTCTCGGGACTCGCCATGGTAGACCTGCCCAGGCTCCTGGGTGAGTTCCATCGGTGTCATCCCCGGATCCGCCTCAAGCTCGAGACGTCATCTCGAGGAACGGCGGGCCTGCTGCAGTCGCTTCGCGAGAGCCGTCTCGATCTCGCGTTCTTTGGTACCACCGAGCACGAGTCGCGTCTGCGGACTGTCCCGCTGCGACGCTACGACGCACACGTCGTCGTTCCCGAAGGCCATCCCCTCGCGGATCGCGAGGAAATCCGGCTGTCGGATCTCCGCGAGCAACAGTTCGTGGATATGCCCTTAGGTTTCGGCCAACGCACCATGACCGAGAAGGTGTTTGCTCGCGCGGACATGTCACCGAACGTCGCCGTCGAGACCGTTGAGATCGCGGCGATACCCAAGTTCGTCGAGCAAGGACTCGGGGTGGCCTTGCTAGCTCCGGAGTTCATCGGGGCTGAGTTGCGCGTCCGCGCGGTCCCGCTCGCGGAGAAGTCCGCGAGGTGGACGCTGTGTGTCGGCTCGTCGAGCACGCGCCCCCTGACCGCGGCCGTCGCTCGCTTCCTGGAGCTCATCCCCGCGCACCTGGCTCCCGAGCGCGGTTTCTAGTCGCGCCCGGGAGCCGTCCTCATTGGTGCCGCGCGCCTAGTGGTACTGGACCAGGTGCAACGTGACTGCCTCGGCGTTGGCACGGATGCTCGACTCGAAGCCGTACATGTGTCCGTACTTCTCGCGAAGCTTGTCGGCAGCCTGTGCGCTGGTCGTCTCGAGGAACTTCGCGAACCAGGCCGTGTGCGAACCCAGCTCTGGATCAACGTAGGCCTCGAGCGGATTCCTGGACACCTCGTTTTCGCACACGGCCAGCAGCTCGGCGATGAACTCCTGCTCCGCGGCTAGGTCCCCGTGGTCACCCACGTTGCCGTGGCCCCCACTGAGGTGGTCCCACTCCAGCTTGTCGACCGCATCCAGGTTGTCGCGAGTGAACAGGAACCGCTCGTTGGCGGCGAACCGCCAGAACGGTGGCTGGTCGGGGCTGATGAGGTCCGGCACGTGAACGACCCGCTCGGAGGGGAGCAGCCACGCTGCGTGGTCCTCGGTGTGCGCAGCCCACTCGAACCCGTGGAGCTCCACCCTGCTGCCCTCGAAGTCGAAGCTTCCGTTCGGCCAGCTCACCGTCTGGGTCGGCCGCGGGAGGATGCTGCGAGCCGCAGCTAGCTTCGCATCAGTCTGCTCGCTTGCGACCAGCCGGAGCGTCCTGCCTTCATCCTGGGCTGCTTGCACATACCTGTCGATGTCGTCGAGGTGGTCCGTGTGGAAGTGGCTGTAGACGATCGTGGAGATCGGCTTGTCCGTGACCGCGGAGACGGCGGACACGACCCCGTCGTAGCGCTTCAGTGGCGCGTCGAACAGGAGCACGGATTCCTCCCCGACGAGGAATACGGTCGTGTAGTTCGTGACGGACACCCACCAGACTCTTGGCGACAGCCGTTGCAGCACGTAGGGCTCCGTCATGTTGCGCTCGAACAGCTCGTCGATCTTCGTACCCGGCGGCAGCACGTCTGTGGCCGACGGTGCGACGTGCGGCTGGCTCTCACGCAACGGATTGCTCGGGGGAATCACCGACATGGAAAACCTCTCTGAATGTTCTTGGCGTGCGCTCGTGTCGCAGGACGCGAGGATCAGTCCGAGGTCGGAATTTGCAGCCCAGCGGCTCGGTGCACACGCCGCGAGGAGGCAGCTGCGGCGTCGACGATGTCCTCTGCGCCAGAAATGCGCCCCTCGCTTTTGAGGATTCGGCCGGCCACCATGACCATCTCGACGTTGCCTGCGTGCGCGCCCGTCACCAGCGCCGACGCGACGTCGTTGGCAGGCAGGAGGTTCGGGTCGGAGAGGGACATTAGGATCAGGTCGGCTTCCTTTCCCGGACTGATGCTCCCGGTCCGATCGTCGATGCCGCAGGCGCGGGCCCCCTCGATCGTCGCGAAGCTGAGCAGGTCCGCGGCATCAAAGGTCGGCAAGTCTTTCCCCGTGTCCATGCCGCCGGCGACGCCGGCGCTCAAGAGCTGCTGGTAGGCCAGCGCAGCGCGCATCACGCCGAACATGTCCCCGCTGACCGCGGACTCCACGTCAACGCTGAGACTGGGGCGTATTCCGGCCTTGAGCAGCCGATTCGTCGCTGGCTGCCCGAGGCCGGGCATGAAGACCTCCAGCGCGGCTGCGACTGAAGCCGTCGCACCGTGGTCGGCCATCATCCGAAGTTCCTCGTCGGTCGTGGTGCAGCAGTGGATGAAGGTCATGTCGGGACCCAGCTCACCCGAGCCGAAGAGCCTCCGGACAGCCTGCTGCTTGACCCCCCATTCCCCGAGGCCCACGTGCATGCTGATCCGCAGGTCGAGTTCCCGCGCGGTCGCGATGTCGCCGCAGGCGATCTCCGGCGTCGAGAGCTCCGGGCCGCGGAGCATCGCGTACAGCGTGACGCGGGCAGTGTCGTCGTTCAGAACCTGTTCACGCACCCGGCGGATGTCGTCGGGGTGATGGCGGTCGCTCCCGAACTGCCAGGACTCGGCCTCGGTGGATGGCCACCCATGACCGAACACGCACCGGATCCCCGAGCTCCAGTGAGCGTCGATGGCGGCGTCGCTGTGCTCCGGGCTGTTCATGATGTGTGACTCGTCGCGCACGGTGGTGATGCCCGCATCGAGCGCCATCAGGTCCGCAGCCAGGTTGCCGATGCGAACATCTTCGGGCTCGAAGTACGGGCCCAGCCCGATCTGCACGTGATCCCGGTACTGCGGGTAGGACCACGAAGGCCCGAGGCTGCGGATCGCGCCTTGCCACGCATGCCGGTGCGTGTCGATCATGCCGGGAAGCAATGCTTTCCGGGATCCGTCCACCACACGGACCTCCCCGGACACCTCGATCGACTGCGATACCTCGCTGATGCGGCCGTCCTCGACGAGCACGTCCCCGACGAGATCTCCGATGGCCGGATCCTGGGTGAGCAGGTGCGCTCCCTTCACGAGGATCCGCCCGCCCTGCACCGGGCGCACCGTACCGGTCTGATCTGACATGTTTTCCTCCGATCGGTCAGTTGTCGGCGACAGCCGTGGTCGCCGCCACATGAGCGGTCAGGTCGAGCTGCTGCGGGGACCATCCGAGCAGCTGTCGAGCACGAGCCCCGCTCGCGCGCTGGTCCATGAGTAGCGGCTCCGCAAGGACGCCGAGGCGCTCGTGGGTCTCCTCCGGCGTCTCGGTGGCGACCCGCCCCTCCAGGCCCCGGGCCCGACTCGCCACGGCGGCGAGGTCTCCGACCGTCGGCTGCGTGCCGTCCACCCCGATGAAGGTTGAACCGGCCTCGCCCTGTTCCAAGGCACGGACGTAGAGGTCGGCGAGATCGTCCACGTGCACGGGACTCCAGTGCTGGCTGCCGGCCCCGATCGTCACCAGGGCCGGATCGCCGTCATCAGTGCAGGGGGCACCCGTCACGAGATGCAGCAGTCGCTCCTGGCGCCCGAATGCCAGACCTGGCGCGACGACCACCGACCGGACCCCTCTGGCGTCGAGGACTCGAGCGGTCACCTCCGGCCGCCACGACGTCAGTAGTGGCGGCGAGAACGACGTGGCTTCCGTGATCTCCTGGCCGGGGCCGTAGTCCCACAGCCCGGCCGTGTAGACAAAAGGCTTCCCGCTGTCGGCGAGGGCTCCGACGACCGCGTCGACGACACCATGGTCGACGCGGGCGCTCGTCTCGTCCCCCGGCGACGCCGTGTGCACAACGCCCTCGGCGACCGACGCGAGCGCACCGAGATGGTCCACGTCTTGCAGGTCTCCCACGACGGGCGTGACCCCGGGCGCCTCGATGGCCTCGGCCTTGCCGACGTCGCGCACGAGTGCCTGCACGTCGTGCCCTGCCCCCACGAGGGCATCCAGAACTGCGCTGCCGATGTACCCGGTCGCCCCGGTCAATAGAACTCGCACTTGGTGTCTCCCTCAGCTCCCTGATGACGAGTCGAACACATGACATCGTGACCGGCCGAAACCATCGAAATCCAACAAGAAACCCGCATCTCTGCATCGGAAACGGCGATGGATCGCCGCCCGGGCTCGGGGGTTCCGGCTATCGACGTCCCCGATGACGCCATCGAACATCCTCGTTGGACGGTGGGAAATCAGCCTGCCAGGCTCGTCCACGCTGCGGGCTCGTGGTGGGCAATTCTGCGTCGACTAATTCGGCTTCTGCGTCCACATCCACCGGCGGATCGAATTCGACTACTCCGCCGGTCTGGAAGCCGCGTCGTCGAAGACGGGATCACAAGCCCCTTTTATCTTGCAGATACGGGAGAACGAGATGAGTGACACCGGAATCGACCGCGAGCAGCCTCTGCTCCGGCCATCCAGAATTGGTGACCTGCTATTGCCAAATCGCATCGTCATGGCGCCCATGACGCGCAGTCGAGCGGACAATCCAGAACGGGCTGCAACCGATCTGCACGCCGTGTATTACGCCCAGCGCGCTGGTGCGGGTCTCATCGTCACCGAAGGGACACCGATCTCTCCACAAGGGGTGGGCTACATCAACGTTCCCGGCATCCACAGCGCGGCGCAGGTGCGGGGCTGGAGCGGCGTGACCAACGCCGTGCACCGTGCCGGAGGTCGGATCTTCGCCCAGCTCTGGCACGTGGGAGCACTGTCGCATCCCGACTTGCAGCCGGACGGGCAACTGCCGGTGGCTCCGTCGGCCATCAACCCGAACGACAAATGCTTTACGAATCGTGGCCACACACCGACCGTGGTGCCTCGTGCCCTGAGCACAGGCGAGGTCGAGGCGACGGTCGAGGACTTCCAAGCGGCGGCGGCCAACGCCGTGCGTGCGGGTTTTGACGGCGTTGAGATCCACGGCGGCAACGGGTACCTGTTCAGCCAGTTCTTCGCCCGGAGCATGAACCGCCGCACCGACCGTTACGGGGGCACGATCGAGAACCGCGCCCGCTTCTTGCTCGAGGTCGTCGATGCTGTCGCGGAGGAGATACCTCGAGGTCGAGTGGGCGTGCGGCTCAATCCTGCACTGCACCGGTTGGGTGGGGTGCTCGTCGATGAGGAGACCTTCCCCCTGTTCGAGTACGTGGCTCGTCAGCTCGATGCCCGGGAGCTCGCGTATCTGCACCTGCTCGAACCGATCAACCCGACCGACGAGTTCACGCTGCCGGCACCGACGATCGCCGGACATTTCCGCCCCCTGTTCACAGGCCCTCTGATCTCCGCCACCGACCACACCCGAACGACGGGCAACCGCGCCGTTGAAGCGGGGACGGCCGACCTGGTGGCGTTCGGTCGGGCGTTCATCGCCAACCCCGACCTCGTCGAGCGGTTCAGAGTGGGTGCGGCGCTGGCGGTTCCCGATCGCGCAACGTTCTACACCGGAGGCGCTCAGGGGTACACCGACTATCCGCGCCTCGTGGATGATCGCGAGGTCGAGTCCGTGGCGGGTGACCAGGCCGTCGGACTGAAGTACGCGGAGGCGCGAGCCCGGATGCGAGAGTCATGGTCGACGTGAGCTACGGCCGCTGACCCGGCTCCGCGGACCGTGCCGTCGGCGGAGCCGTCCGGATCGGGCCTCGTCAGTACACCGCGCAGTGCTGGGTCGGCGTAGACGGTCCGGCCTGGTCGAGGAGGCACCGCGACCGGGGAACCGAGGGCGAGGGTGCCGCCTGAAGGCACGATGACCGGGCCCAGCCCCAGGAACGTCCTCGGCCGCCGGTGGTGTGGCACGTGCACACCCTCGACTCGACCCTGCTGCGCGATCACATCCCATCCCTATACTGGGATCAGCTTGTGCGACAAGCGTTCTCGGCCGCCAAAGCAACGTCTACTTCGGACACTGCGCACGTCAGCAGCAGCTCAAAGACACCGTGCGCGCCGATGCGCCCGTTCAGCGGGTGGCTGCCGGGTTCCACGGGCCCGGGAGGATCTCCTTTCTTTGGCCGTAGGGGTGGGGTGGTGCTGGTCAGCCGGGGTGCAGGCGGGCCAGTGCGGTGATGATCAGCCCGGTGTAGGGCCAGCGGGCAGCGAGCCGGAGGCGGGTTTGCCGGGCGTGACGAGCCAGTCGTGCCGCAGTGGAGAACAGGCGTAGCCGTAGACGTTTGGGTTCCCAGCGGCGGGCGGGGTGGTCGTGCAGGGCGAGGTTTTGCATCCAGGTGGTGAGTTCTGTTGCCAGGCAGGCGATTTCGATCCAGATCCGGTTGGCGTTGAAACCGTGCAGGGGTAGGTTGCGCAGGCCGGTGTCTTTCGCGGTGCGGACGCGGTCCTCGCAGCGCCGGCCTTGATCAACTGGCCACCTAGTTTGACGTCCTCGACGGCGACCCGGCGCAGCCCATGGTGGGTGACGTTGAGGTAGCGCAGCAACTCCTCGACGGCGTTGTCGACCAGCCCCGGATCGTCATGGAGCTCGGCTAACTGGTCGGGATGCCGCAGGAGGGTCAGGGTGCCGAGCGCGATCATGTTCGCGGTGCTCTCCTGGCCGCCGATGAGCAGCAACATAGCGATATCGGCGATGTCGGCCCTGGTCAGGATTCCGGTCCGGAGCTGGTCGACGGCCAGCTTGCTGAGCAGGTCGTCGGCCGGGTCGGCGTTCTTGGCCTCGACCAGGTCACCCAGGTACGAGCGCAGCGCGGCACTGGCGGCGATCGCCGCCTCGGCACCGGCCGTCGTGGACATGACCGCATTGGCGCGCGCGTGGAAGAACCCGCGGTCAGCGTACGCAACGCCGAGGATTTCGCAGATCACCAGTGTGGGGAGCGGAACCGCGAAGTTCTCGACGAGGTCCGCCGGCTGTGGGCGGGCGAGTATGTCGTCGATCAGGCCGTCCACGATCTGCTGAATCCTGGGCCGCAGGGATTTCACCCGCTTGACGGTGAAGTCCCTGGTCAGCATCCGGCGATGAACGGAGTGCTCGGAACGGTCCATGGCGATGAAGGATCGAGGCCCCTTACTGCGACAGGCGGCGGCCTCACTGTGATGGGGAAAGCCCGGCCGACTCACGTCGGCGCTGATCCGCGGATCGGACAGCGCGGCGCGCTGGTCCTCGTACCGGAAGATCAGCCACGGGGTACTTCCGTCCCAGATCCGGACCCTGGCGACCGGATCGTTGCAGCGCATAACCGCCACCTCGGGGACTGGCTCGAACGGACATACCCTTCGCATCGGGTATTCCGCGACGAAGTCGTTCATGTCGATGTCCAGAGTTCACGCGACGGATAAGGAGTTCGTGCGTTGGGGAGTGAACACGACGGGAAGTGCGACCAGACTCCGCATGATCATGATCTCCCGCCAGCGGATCTCCTCCGTCGGCACCGCCAGCGCCAGGTCGGGGAACCGCGCCAGCAGCGAGCGGACCGCGATCTCGATCTCCATCCGGGCCAGGTAGGAACCCAGGCAGTTGTGGATGCCGTGGCCGAACTGCAGATGCCGGGTGCCGGTACGGGTGATGTCCAACGTATCGGGCTCGTCGAACACCTCCGGGTCACGGTTGGCCGAAGCGAGCACGATCTTCACCAGTGCCCCCTCAGGAATCACCTGATTGCCGATCGGGATGTCCTCGGTGGCCACCCGCAGGATCGCGGTCTCCAGCGGCCCGTCGAAGCGCAGCAACTCCTCGACGGCCTGGGGCAGCAGCGACGGGTCCTCCCGCAGCAGGGAGAGCTGGTCTGGGCTGCGCAACAGGTTGAGCACGGCGTTGCTGATGCCGTTGACCGTGGTCTCGTGTCCGGCGATGAGCAGCTGCACGGCCATGCTCACCAACTCGTGCTCGGACAACCGGTCCTCGTCGTGGTCCCGAACGTCGATCAGCGCTGCCAGCAGACCTTGCCCGTCCGACTGCGCGTCGCCCAGTTCGGTGCGCTTGACCGCGATGAGTTCGCTCAGGTACTTGCGCAGATTGCGCATGCCGTCGGTCGCCGTCATGCCGTCGCCGGAGTCCGAGTTCGGCAGGAACAGTGCGGTCGTCCACTGCTTGAACGACTCACAGTCCTCGACTGGGACACCGAGCAGTTCGCAGATCACCTCGATGGGCACCGTCGCCGCGACGGTGCTGACCAGGTCGGCGCTGCCGAGCGGAGCGATCGCGTCGAGCAGCCCGTCCACGATGCGCTGCACGACGGGCCGCATTCCCTCGATCCGCCGGGCCGTGAAAGTCCGGTTCACCAAACGGCGCAGGCGGGTGTGGTCAGGCGGGTCACTGGACAGCAGGGTCCGCGGAGGGTCGGACTCACGGTCGAGGAAGCCGTACGCGAACGCGCCGAGCGCCTGCTGCACACGGCGACCGTCCATGGACAGTCGAAGGTCGCTCAGCGCGGCCTGCGCCTCGCCGTAGCGGGTGATCAGCCACGTCTCCAGGCCGTCCGGCCGCAGCACGCGGTGGGCGGGCCCGGCCTCACGGAACGAGGTGAGGGTGGGATACGGATTGTGGAAGTAGTCGTGGCTGTAGAGGTCAGCCACCGGACATTTGCTGGACACTGGTCCTCCAAGGACACGTGATCACTACGGGCGCCGGGCGCTCACGACCAGATAGCCGAACTCGGGGATCTCCGCGAGGCGCTGCCACACCTGCAGCTCCTCGTCCACGTCGCGCTGCTGCGAGCCCATGTCGCTGAGGATCTTCCGCGCGTTCTCCTGCGCGCGCTGCCACAGGGTCTGGAAGGTCAACGTGATCACGTTCGCGCTGACGTCGAGGACCTCACCGTCAACGAAGCCGGCCTCGACCAGCAGCGCTGGGTAGCCCTCGACGGTCGCCAGTGACCGGATCAGGTTGCTCCGCATGTAGCGCACGAGGATGTCCTCGTCCTCCGCACGGTCGGCCGGAATCGGCGCCAGCAGCACCTCGTCGGTCAACGCGAGCTGGCCACCGGGCCGCAGCACCCGCGCGACCCGGCTGAGCACGCCGACCCGGTCCATGTGCATGATGGACTCCAGGGCGAAAGCCGCGTCGAACTCACCTTCCTGGAACGGCAGGTTCATCGCGTCGGCGAGCTGGAAACGGGCCAGGTGCGCCACGCCCTCGGCCTCGGCCAGCTCGCTAGCCTTGCGGACCTGCTCCTGGCTGACCGTGATACCCACGACCTCGGCGCCGGTGGTCTTGGCCAGGCGCACCGCCGGGCCGCCCACGCCACAGCCCACGTCCAGCACGCGGTGACCCGGCCCCACGTCGAGCTTGCCGAAAACCACGGAACTCAGGCGGGTCATCGCGTCGGCGATATCGCCGACGGCCGCTGGGTCGTCCCAATAGCCGAAGTGCAGGTTCTCCCCCAACGACAGCACCGCCGGCACCTTGGCGATCTTGTCGTAGCGAACGCCGATCTCCTCGGGCGCCCACAGCGTGTCCTCGGTGATCAGAGTCATTGCCGTACTCCTTCGATGGTGTGTGACGTGTGGTTGACAGTGGCTCAGAGCAAGACCTGAGAGAGAAGCTTCCGTTCCGCCGGGGTGAACGGCGGCTCGTCCAGTGGCGGTTCGGTGGGGCCGAGCAGCGCCGCGAGGACGACTTTCGGTTCGGTCAGCCGGGAAAGCGGTGCCGACAGGGTGAACACGTCGGCCATCGCGGACGCCACGGACAGGCGGCTGGCCGACGTCTTGTTCACCCGGTTCAGGTAGGCGCGCAACAGCCGTGCGGCCACGCCGCCGCTGCTGTGGACTTCGCCGTCGCCGTTCGGGTAGCGCTGGTCCTGACCGGTGGCCAGGGCCCACGCGACGGCCGCTGAGGCGGAGATCTCCTTCTGCAGCGAGGGTTTTCCTGCCGAGCTGGGGAAACCGGTGCGCTCGAGCGCGGTGCGCAGGGCCAGCGCGGACATGGCCGCGACCGACATTCCATGGCCGTAGACCGGGTTGAACGCGGCGGAGGCGTCCCCCAGGACGACGAACCCGGCCGGCCACTGCGGCATCTCCTCGTAGTAGCGGCGACGGTTGGAGGTGCTGCGCGTGCGGTGCACCGGGCCGAGCGGCTCGGCACCGGCGATCAGGTCGCCGATGACGGGGTGCCGCAGGCCACGGGCGAACGCGACGAACTCCTCGTTGGTGCTCGGCGGTTCGGCACCGCGCAGACCGGAGATCGTGACGATCCAGCGATCGTCCTCGATGGGCAGCAGTGCACCGGCGTGACTGGGCAACCGCTCACCGGGGACCGGCAGGATGTTGAGGGCCGGAAAGTCCGCACCCATCGGCACGGGTACGCGGAAGACCTGGGTCGAGTAGCTCAGGCCGCTGTCGACGGCGACCTCGCGCACCTCGGGCAGCCCCAGTTCGACCAGCCAGTTGCCGGCGTTGGAGCCGCGACCCGTCGCGTCCACGACGAAGTCGGCAGCCACTTCGGTGACATCGCCGCTGCCACGCTCCCTGATCCTCGCGTCGGTGACCCGACGCGCGTCGCCGCATAGGCCGACCACGTCGGTCTCCTGTCGGACGGTGACTCGGCCGGTTGCCAGCACCCGCTGCCCGACGATGAAGTCCAGCAGCGGCCGGCCGCAGGTGATCACGTACTGGAGGTCGGCTTTCCGCGGTACCCAGCCGTGCGCGGTGTTGGAGACGATGCCGGTGCGCATGCTGATCCGGTGACCGCCGGCCGCCAGGACGTGGTCGATCAGGCCGGGCACGAGCCGGTCCATCGCGCGGGCACCGCTGGACATCAGCATGTGGGCGTGTCGGGCCTGCGGCACGCCCTTGCGCACCTCGGGAACTGACGGCAGAGTGTCCCGTTCGATGACGGTGACGTGGTCGACATGGTGGACCAGCGCCGCCGCGGACAGCATGCCGACCAGTCCCCCGCCCAGCACGATCGCGTGTTCTGCCATGGACGTCTTCCTCTCAGACCGTGGCCGCGATCCAGTCGCGGATGAGTTTTGCCGTGGTCTCGGCGTGGTCTTCCATCAACGTGAAGTGGTTGCCCTCGGCGTCGACCGCGTCGTGCGGCAGCCGCCAGGAGGGTTGCCAACCGTTGCCCTGTTCGGTCGCAGGCAGTGGTTCGGTGGCGCGGACGAGCAGGGTCGGTGCGGTAACGGCCGTGGGCTGCCAGCGCTGGAACAGCCGGAAGTAGCCGCCCATCGCGGTGAACCGGTCGTCGCCCAGCGGCGCGCCGGCGCGCTGGCGCTGGACCATGGCGTCGACGAGGCCGGATCCGATGGCGCTGATCGCCTCGTCGTCGAAGGTGAAGGCGTCGACGAGCACCACGGCGGCCGGCGGTGACGCGTCATGGTCCAGGCGGCTGGCCACGGCGTGCGCGATCAGACCGCCAGAGGAGTGTCCAAGTAGGACGCACGGCTTGCCTCCGACGATCTGGCGCACCGAGTTCGTGTGCATGTCCAGGAGCGCGTCGAGACTGCCGGGCAGGCTTTCGCCGGCGACGAAGCCCGGCTCGGGTAGCACGGAGAGGTCGGTGACACCCCGCAGCGCACTCGCGAACCGCGCGTACTGGTGCGGGCCGGAACTCGCGAGCATGGAAGGGAAGCAGACGATGTGTGGAGCTTCGCACCCGGTCGCCAGCCGCAGTGGTGCGGGTGCCGGCCCGGACTCGGAGGTAGGCCGAAACTGCGACGCCGTCATCAGGAATTCGAGGAACTCGGCGAACCTGCCTTGTTCACTAGCGGTTTCGAGCAGTGTGCTGAGGGTGCCCATGGTCTCCCGAACCGGTTCCGGCTGGACGCCGGTCAGTTCGCCGTCGAGGTGGGCTGCCAGCGCGGTGGCCGTCGAGTGCTCGAACATCGCGGTCGCGGAGACGTGGACACCGAGAGCGGTGACGAGTCGGTTGCGCAGGTCCACTGTGGTCATTGAATCGAAGCCGAGCTCCAGGAACTCCCGGTCGGCGACGATCGGCGACGGGTAGCCCAACGCGAGGGCCGCCTGAGCGCAGACGATCTCCCGCAGCGCGGCCTGTCGGTCGGCGCCGGTCAGTCCCAGCACGCGTTGGCGAACCGAGGAAGCATCGGGAGTCGCCTGGTCTCGGTGGACCGCGGGCCGCACCAGACCGCGCAGGGGCGCCGGCAGCACGGGCGCGCCGCGCAGTGTGCCGAAGTCGAGCTGCGCAGGTACGACCACGGCGTGGCCGGAAGCACACGCGGCGTCGAACAGCCGCAATCCGTCCTCAGTGGACAGCGGGACCATACCCGCCCTGCTCGACTCGGCCTGGACGCGTTCCCCCGCCATGCCGTCGGCGTCGGCCCAAGTCCCCCAGGCCAGTGAGGTCGCGGGTAGGCCGTTGGACCTGCGGTGCTCGGCCAGGGCGTCCAGGAAGACGTTGGCGGCGGCGTAACTGCCCTGGCCGGGGGTCCCGAAGACCCCCGCCGCCGAGGAGAACAACATGAACGCCGATAGGTCCGAGGTCAGTTCGTGCAGGTTGAGGGCGGCTTCGGCCTTGGGCCGCAGCACGGTGTCCAGCCGCTCGGGTGTCAGCGCCGTGATCACGCCGTCGTCCAGGACGCCGGCCAGGTGCACCACCGCAGTCACGTCGTCGACCTCGGTCAGCACCGCGGCCAATGCGTCACGGTCGGCGGCATCACAGGCGACGACGGTCACCGCCGCGCCCAGCGCCGTCAGCTCGGCGGACAGACCACCATCGGCCTCGGGGCCGCGCCTGCTGATCAACAGCAACCGGCGCACACCGTGGTCGGTCACCAGGTGTCGGGAGAGCACCCGCCCCAGCGCACCCGTGGCGCCGGTGACGACAACCGTGCCGGTACCGAAATCGATTGCGCCGCCAGCCGCCGTCTTGACCAGGCGCGGGACGTACGTCGCGCCGTCGCGGATGGCGACCTGCGGCTCGTTCGGGGAGAGCAGCGCGGTGTCCAGCGCGGTCGGGTCGTCGGTGTCGACGAGCAGAAACCGGTCCGGGTGTTCCATCTGCGCGGACCGCACCAGGCCCCACACGGTGGCGTGCGCGGGATCGTCGGCGTCGGGCCCCATCGCACCGGAGGTGACGAAGGCCAGGCGCTGGTCGCCGCGGTCGACGGCGAGCCAGTCCTGGAGCAGCGTGAGTGCGCGCCGTGCGGCGGCGTCCGCCTTCTTGTCCTCGGTGAACGTCTCGACCTTCATCGGAACCGTGCCGCGCGCGGCCGTCGGGGCGGACACCCAGTCCACGCCGAACAGCGCGGCCCGGCCCGTGGTGGGCTGGTCGGGACGGGCCGCGCGGGACACCAGTGCCTCGATCGTGGCGACCGGGCGGCCGGTGTCGTCGGCGACCGCGAGGGAGACAGTGCCGGCGCTGACGGGCGCGAGCCGCACGCGCAGGGCCTGCGCGCCGGTGCTGTGCAAGCGGACTCCGCCCCAGGAGAACACGACGGATGGCCCCTGGTCGCTGTCCTCCGTTGCACCGAGACCGACGGCGTGCAGCGCGGAGTCCAGCAGGGCCGGATGCAGTCCGAACCGGGTGGCCAGCACCCGCTGGTCCTCGGGAAGCGCGGCCTCGGCGTAGATTTGCTCGCCGTCGCGCCACGCCGAGCGCAGGCCGCGGAACGTCTCGCCGTAGTCGTGGCCGTGCTCGACGAACCGGGTGTAGAGCTCGTCGACCGACATCTCCTCGCAGCCCTCCGGCGGCCAGACCGTGAAGTCGAAATCGACGGAGGTCCCGGCCGAGGTGAGCACACCGCTGGCATTGCGGTCCCACGGTCCGTCGTCACTGGTCCGGGAATGGAACCGGATCGTGCGGGCGCCGTTGGCGTCGAGCGGCCCGACCACGACCTGCAGCCGCATCTCGGCGCCCTCGGCAAGCACGAGCGGCTGCTCGATCAACAGCTCCTCGACGCGGTCGCAGCCGAACTCGTCGCCCGCGCGCAGGGCCAGTTCCAGGAATCCGGTGCCGGGGAACAGGGTTGTGCCGGCGATCGTGTGGTAGGCCAGCCACGGGTGCGACCGCAGCGAGAGCCGGCCGGTGAACACGAGGCTGTCTTCCTCTGCGATCTCCACCATCGCCCCGAGCAGCGGGTGACCGGGGGCGGTGAGGCCGGCGGCGCCGATGTCCACGGCGTGGCCGTCCGCCTCGGCCCAGAACCGTTCCCGCTGGAAGGCGTAGGTGGGCAGGTCGATCGGGGCGCCTGAGACGATCGCGGGCCAGTCGAGCTGGACACCGTCGACCGCGAGCCGTCCGACCGCGGTCAGCACGGCCTGGTCCTCGGGCTGGTGGGCGCGCAGCGCCGACACGGCCAGCGCGGTCGAATCGGCGAGGCACTCCTGGCACATCGAGGTCAGCACGGCCCCGGGGCCCAGCTCGACGTACCGGGTCACCCGCCGGTCGGCCAGCGCGCGGATGCCGTCGTGAAAGCGCACGGCCTGCCGGACCTGCCGTACCCAGTACTCGGGCGTGCAGAACTCAGCCGCGTCGACGAGGTCGCCGGTGACTGTGGAGACGATCGGGATGCGCGGTGTGGTAAATGCGAGTCCGGCGACGCTCGCGCGCAGCTCCGCCAGCATCGGCTCCATCAGCGGCGAGTGGAACGCGTGGCTGACCCGCAGCCGCTTGGTCTTGCGGCCGTCGCTGGCGAGCCGTTCGGCGACGGCGAGCACGACCTCCTCCGCGCCGGACACGACCGTCGACTGTGGACCGTTGATGGCGGCTACACCGGCCTGGTGCTCCGATCCGGCGAGCAGCGCCAGGACTTCCGGCTCGGTCGCCTGCACGGACACGACCGCGCCCCCCGTGGGCAGCGCCTGCATGAGCCGCCCCCGTGTCACCACGAGCGTGCACGCGTCGGCCAGCGACAGCGCGCCTGCGACGTGTGCGGCGGCGACCTCGCCGACGGAGTGCCCGAGCAGGTAGTCCGGCTTGAGCCCCCACGAGGTCATCAGGGCGAACAGCGCGACCTCGACGGCGAACATCGCGGGCTGGGTGTACGCGGTCTGATCCAGCAGCGCCGTCTCGGGTGCGAACAGCAGGTCGCACAGGGCGCGGTCGAGGTGGGTGTCCAGTTCGGCGCAGACCTCGTCTAGTGCCTCAGCGAACACCGGAAAAGCCTGGTATAGCCCATGTCCCATACCCACACGCTGCGAACCCTGCCCGGAGAACAGCCACGCCGTGCGGCCACCGGTGCGTGCCTGGCCGGTGATCAGCCCAGGGAACTCGCGGCCCTCGGCAAGGGCCTCGACGCCTGCCAGCAGGCCGTCACGGTCCCGAGCCACGACCAAAGCCCGGTGGTCGAACAGCGAACGGGTCGTGGCCAGCGAGAACGCCACGTCCGCCTCGTGCTGGGTGTCGATGTGGTCCCGCAGTCGTCGCGCCTGCTCCTGGAGGGCACCGGCGTCCCGGGCGGTCAGAATCCAAGGTAGCGCGCCGGAAGTCCTGATGACGTCAGGGTTTTCCACCGCTGAGGCTTCTTCGACAATGACGTGCGCGTTCGTGCCGCTAACTCCGAACGACGACACCGCCGCCCGGCGCGGACGGTCGGTCGCAGGCCACGGCCTGGCCTCGGTGAGCAGGGACACCGATCCCCGTGTCCAGTCGACGGCCTTGGTGGGCTCGTCGGCGTGCAGGGTCGCCGGCAACGTGTGATTGCGCAGCGCCATCACCATCTTCACCACGCCGGCCAGTCCCGAGACCGCCTGGGTATGTCCGATGTTGGACTTCACCGATCCCAGCCACAGCGGCTGCTCGCGGTTCTGCCCGTAGGTAGCCAGCAGCGCCTGTGCCTCAATCGGGTCGCCGAGCGCGGTCCCGGTGCCATGGGCCTCAACAGCGTCCACATCGGACGGTGTGAGGCCGGCGTCCTCCAGCGCCTGCTCGATGACCCGTCGCTGCGCCGGACCGTTCGGTGCGGTCAGGCCGCTGCTGGCGCCGTCCTGGTTGACCGCCGATCCCCTGATGACGGCGAGCACGCGGTGCCCGTTGCGCTCGGCGTCGGACAGGCGTTCGACCAGTAGCACACCGGCGCCTTCACCCCAGCCGGTGCCGTCCGCGGCCTCGGCGAACGGCTTGCACCGGCCGTCGGCGGCCAGTCCGCGATGGCGGCTGAACTCCGTGAAGGTGCCGGGGGTCGTCATCACGGACACGCCTCCGACCAAGGCCATGGTGATCTCACGGCGGCGCAGCGCCTGGACGGCGAGGTGCAGCGCGACCAGCGACGACGAGCAGGCGGTGTCGACGGTCAGCGCCGGCCCCTCCAGCCCGAGCGTGTACGCGACGCGGCCAGAGATGACGCTGGCGGCGCCACCGGTGAGCAGGTAGCCCTCCAGTTCCTTGGGTGCCGGCGACACGTACATGCCGTAGCCCTGGTCGGACGCGCCGATGAACACGCCGGTGCGGCTGCCCCGCATCGACGCCGGGTCAATGCAGGCCCGTTCGAACGCCTCCCAGGCGACTTCGAGGGTGAGCCGCTGCTGCGGGTCCATCGCGGCGGCCTCTCTCGGCGAGATGCCGAAGAAGGGGCCGTCGAACCGGGTCGCGTCGTGCAGGAAGCCGCCGACCCGGACGTAGGACGTGCCGCCGCGCTCGGGGTCGGGGTCGTAGAGGGCGTCGAGGTCCCAGCCGCGGTCGGTTGGGAAGCCGGTCATCGCGTCGGCGCAAGCGGCCAGCAGGTCCCACAGCTGTTCGGGGCTGTCCGCACCGCCAGGGAACCGGCAGCCGATGCCGATGATCGCGAGCGGTTCCCGCGCCATCTCGGTGAGTTCGTCGTTGCGCGCGCGCAGCCGCTCGTTGGCCTTGAGTGTGGCCCGGAGCGCGTCGACGATCTTCTGGTCGGTCATGGTCGTTCCTCAGAGGTCGGCGCTTTCCAGCGCGAATTGGACGAGCTTGTCCAGTTCCATGGCGTCGATCTCGCTGTCCGAGACGGCCTGCGCGGCCGCGGGTGCTTCGGCCGGGGTCTCCGGTCCCGGTTCGGGTTCAAGCAGGGTGCGCAGTTGGACGGCGAGCGCCGCCGGGCTCGGGTGGTCGAAGATCACCGTCGCGGTCAGCCGGAGGCCGGTCGCGGTGCCGAGCCGGTTGCGGAACTCCAGCGCGGTCAGCGAGTCGAACCCGAGGTCGAGGAAGCCCCGCTCCGGGTCGATGCCGTCGACCGAGCCGTGCCCGAGCACCAGCGCCGCCTCGGACCGCACTAGGTCCAGCAGCGCCTGTTCCAGTTCCTCGCCGGTGAGCCCAGCCAGAGCATCCGCCTGCCGTAACGCCTGCCGCTGGCCGCTGTCGGCCTGCCTGCGCATGGGTGCGGTAACCAGTCCGCGCAACAGTGGCACCAGCGTGCCCGCCCGCGCCTGCTCGCGGAGCGCGGTTGTGTCGAACCGGACGGCCAGTGGCTGCGGGTCGCCACCCGCCAGCGCCGCGTCGAACAGGGCAAGTCCCTGCTCGGCCGTGAGGGTGTGCATCCCGCCCCGGCTGACCCGGGCGTGGTCGGTCGTGGCCAGCTGCGCGGTCATGCCCTCGTCGGGCGTCCACGGTCCCCAGGCCAGCGACTGCGCCGGGAAGCCCGCGGTGCGCAGGTGCTGGGCGTAGGCGTCGAGGAACGCGTTGGCCGCCGCGTAGTTGCCCTGGCCGGGGCTGCCGAACACGCCCGCCGCCGAGGAGAACAGCACGAACGCGGCGAGGTCGGCGTCCCTGGTGAGCTCGTGCAGGGTGATCGCCGCGTCCACCTTGGCCCGCAGCACGACGTCCACCTGCTCGGGCGTCATCGCTGTGACAATGCCGTCGCGCAGGACGCCTGCCGAGTGCACGACCGCGGTGAGCGGGTGCCCGGTTGGGATGTCGGCCAGCACGCCAGCGAGCGCCTGGCGGTCGGCGACGTCGCAGGCCGCGAACGTCACGTCCGCACCGAGCGCGGTGAGCTCCGCGGACAACCGTTGCGCCTGCTCGGAGTTGCCGCCGCTCCTGCTGACCAGCAGCAGCCGCCGGGCACCGTGCTCGGTGACCAGGTGGCGTGCGACATGGCCGCCGATGGCTCCGGCCGCACCGGTGACCAGCATCGTGCCGTCGGGGTCGAGCGCCTGCGGAACGGTCAGCACGATCTTGCCGATGTGTCTGGCCTGGCTCATGGTTCGGAACGCGTCCCGTGCCTGGCGCACGTCCCACGCCGCCACCGGCAACGGGGTCAGCGCGCCGGACGCGAACAGCGCCAGCACCTCGTCCAGCATCTGCCTGATCCGCTCGGGACCGGCGTCCATCAGGTCGAACACCGTGTAGCCGGGGATCCCGGTACCGGACCGGATGTCGGCCTTGCCCAGCTCCAGGAACCGGCCGCCCTCGCCCATCAGCCCCACCGAGGAGTCGATGAACTCGCCGGTCAGCGAGTTCAGCACGACGTCGATGCGAGCTCCGGCGAGCCGCTCGGCGAACTCCAGCGTGCGGGACGAGGCGATGCGGTCCTCGGCGATGCCCAGGCCTCGCAGGACGTCCCACTTGCCGGGGCTGGCCGTGCCGTAGACCGTGGCGCCCAGCGAGGTGGCCAGTTGCACCGCCGCCATGCCGACGCCACCGGCCGCCGCGTGGACCAGCACCGACTCGCCCGCCGTGAGTCCGCCGAGCACGACAAGGCCGTAGTAGGCGGTGAGGAAGGCGACCGGCACGGACGCCGCCATCTGGAACGACCAGCCGTCGGGAATCCGGGCGACCATGCGGTAGTCGGTGATCGCCAGCGGCCCGAAGGCCCCGGCGAACAAGCCCATCACGGGGTCGCCGGGCGCGATGCCCTCGACGGCGTCACCGATCTCCTCGACGACGCCGGCACCCTCGATGCCGATCATGCCCTCGCCGGGGTAGGCGCCGAGAGTGCTCAGCACGTCACGGAAGTTGACGCCGGCCGCCCGCATCCGCACCCGGATCTCGTGTGCCGCCGGCGGTGCTTCCAGCCTCGGGTCCGCCACCAGCGCGAGGTCGTCGACCGTGCCTCGACGCGGGATGTCCAGCCGCCATGGGGTTTCCCCGGCTGGCGGGAGCAGGGCGGTGTCGGGCGCCAGGCGCGGGGCGTACAGCGTGCCGCCGCGGACCGCGAGTTGCGGTTCGCCGGAGGCCAGCACCGACGGCAGCACCGTGTCGAGCGTGGTGAGGTCGTCGGTGTCGACCAGGACGAACCGTCCGGGGTGCTCGGCTTGCGTCGACCGCGCCAGACCCCACACGGCCGCGTGCACCGGATCGCCGGCGTCCGGCCCCATCGCGCCCGAGGTGGCCAGCACAAGACGCTCGTCGCCATTGTCGTCGCACAGCCACGTCTGGATCACCGACAGCGCGTGGTGCACGACGTCCCTGGCCGAGCCGTGGTCCGTGAAGGACTCGACCGTCGCCGATTCGCCGGTGCCATCGACCGCCGGCAACTGGACCCAGTCCGTGCCGTACAGCGGGGCCGACCGGCCCTTGGCCAGGTCGCGGGCGACCGGGCGCAGGATCAGCGTGTCGACGGAGGCGACCGGCTGTCCGGTGCCGTCGGCGATGGCCAGCGACACCGAGTCCGCCGCGTCCGACCGCAGCCGCACGCGCAGCGTGTCCGCGCCAGTGGCGTTCAGGGAGATTCCGTTGAAGGAGAACGGCATCCGGTCATGGTGTTCCTCGTCGGCGGCCTGCGGGCGTAGCGCGATCGTGTGCAGCGCCGCGTCCAGCAGGGCTGGGTGCAGGCCGTACCCGTCGGCGCCGGAGTCGGCCGGCAGCGCGATCTCCCCGTACACCTCGCCGTCCAGCACCCACGCGGCCCGCAGGCCTTGGAAGGTCGGGCCGTAGTGGAAGCTGGTCTGTGCGATTCGGTCGTACAGGTCGTCGACGGGAACCGGGGTGGCGTCGGCCGGCGGCCACTCGGTCAGGTCGACCGTGTCCGTCGCGGTGCCGGTGGCCAGGACGCCGCTGGCGTGCCGGGTCCACTCATCCTCGCCTTGACGGGCGTGGACCGTGAGCGCGCGCTGTTCGTTGTCGTCAGGCGCGTCCACTGTGAGCTGGAGCTGGACCGCACCGCGTTCGGGCAGGACCAGTGGCGCCTCGATGGTGAGTTCTTCGACGCGGTCGCAGCCGACCTGGTCGCCGGCCCGCAGCGCGAGCTCGACGTAGGCCGTGCCTGGGAACACCACGACTCCGCCGACGGCGTGGTCGGCCAGCCACGGGTGGGTGTGCAGGGACAGGCCGCCGGTGAACAGCGCGCCGCCGGTGCCGGCCAGCGGGACGGCCGCGCCGAGCAGCGGGTGGTTGGCGTCGGCAAGGCCGGCGCCGGTGACGTTGATGGCCCGCCCGTGCCGCATCCAGAACCGCTCGCGCTGAAAGGCGTAGGTCGGCAACGCCACACGTCGTGCGCCGGGGATCACCGCGGTCCATTCCGGCGTCACGCCGTGCGCCCAGAGCGCGCCCAGCGCCGCCACAACCGACGACTCATCCCCCCTACGCACCAACGGAACCGTGACAAGTTCGCCGATCATCGGCGTCAACACACTATCCGGACCCACCTCCACCAACGCCGTAACACCGAACTCCCCCAACGCCCTCACACCATCAGCGAACCGCACCGACTCCCGCACATGCCGCACCCAATACCCCACCGACGCAACCTCACCCGAAACCAGACCGCCCGTCACCATCGACACAAACGGCACCACCGGCCGGTTAAAACACAACCCACCGATCGCCGACTCGAAACCAGCCAACATCGGCTCCATCAACGACGAATGAAACGCATGACTCACCCGCAACCGCTTCACCCCAACACCACGAACACGGAAATACTCGCCAATCTCCTCAACCGCCTCAACCACACCCGACACCACCGTCGAGCCAACCGCATTCACCGCCGCGACACCCACCCGATCCGACAACAACGGCAACACATCAGCCTCACCCGCCTCCACCGCCAACATCGCCCCACCAACAGGAAGCACCGACATCAACCGACCACGAGCAGCCACCAACACCGCCGCATCAGCCAACGACAACACACCAGCAACATGCGCCGCCGCGACCTCACCCACCGAATGCCCAGCCACCACCTCCGGCCGAACACCCCACGACTCAACCAACCGGAACAACGCAACCTCAAACGCGAACAACGCCGGCTGCGCAAACCCCGTATCATCCACACGCTCATCACCCAGCGCCGCACGCACCTCCGGATCAAAATGACCCAACACCTCATCAAACACCCCAGCAAACACCGGAAACCGAGCCGCCAACACACCACCCATCCCCACCCGCTGCGAACCCTGACCCGAGAACACAAAACCCAAGCACGGTTCCTCCCGCGCGACACCCACCGCCACGCGACCATCCGCCAACGCCGCCAGACCAGCCAACAAGCCCTCCCTACCATCAGCGACGACGGTGGCCCGGCACTCCAGCGCCGACCGCGATGTAGCAAGCGAGAAGGCGATGTCGTTGAGATCATCATCCACAGTAGACTTGAGGCGTTCGGCCTGCGCCCGCAGCGCTTCCTCATCGCGTGCGGACAGCACGAACGGCAGTACACCCGCAGGCGCCTGCGGTTCACGGGTCGGTTCGGCCGAGACCTGCTCCAAGATGACGTGGGCGTTGGTGCCGCTCACGCCGAAGGACGACACACCGGCCCGGCGCGGACGGTCACTCGCCGGCCACGGCCGGTTCCTGGTGAGCAGCTGGACCGTTCCGTCCGACCAGTCGACCTGCGAGGACGGCTTGTCCACGTGCAGTGTCTTGGGCAGCACGCCGTTGCGCATCGCCTGCACCATCTTGATCACGCCCACCGCACCTGCCGCCGCCTGGGTGTGCCCGAGGTTGGACTTCACCGAGCCCAGCCAGAGCGGGTTCTCCCGGTCCTGGCCGTAGGTCGCGATGATCGCCTGCGCCTCGATCGGGTCACCCAGCGACGTGCCGGTCCCATGTGCCTCGACCGCATCGACGTCCGAAGTGGACAGACCGGCGTTGGCCAGTGCCTGCCGGATCACCCGCTGTTGCGACGGGCCGTTCGGTGCGGTCAGACCGTTCGACGCACCGTCCTGGTTGACCGCGCTGCCCCGCAGGATCGCCAGCACCTCATGACCGTGGCGCTGGGCGTCCGAGAGCCGTTCCAGCACGAGCATGCCGACGCCCTCACCCCAGGCGGTGCCGTCGGCACCGTCCGCGAACGCCTTGCAGCGGCCGTCGGCGGCGAGCCCGCGCTGGCGGGAAAACTCGATGAACGCGGCCGGGGTCGACATGATCGACACGCCGCCGGCAAGCGCCAGCGAGCACTCGCCCTGACGCAGCGACTGCGCGGCCCAGTGCAGTGCTACCAGCGCGGACGAGCACGCGGTGTCGACCGTGACCGCCGGTCCTTCCAACCCGAAGGTGTAGGCCAGCCGGCCGGACACCACGCTGGCCGCGTTGCCGACCAGCAGGTATCCTTCGACGCCGGCCGGGAACTCGGACAGGCCGCTGGCGTAGTCCTGGCCGTTGGTACCGACGAACACGCCGGTCTGGCTGCCGCGCAGCGACGTCGGGCCGATGCCGGCACGTTCGAACGCCTCCCACGTGGTCTCCAGCAGCAGCCGCTGCTGCGGGTCCATCGCCAGCGCCTCACGGGGCGAGATCCCGAACAGCGCCGGGTCGAACTCCGCCGCACCGTTGAGGAAGCCGCCGCCGCGGGCGTAAGTCGTGCCGAGGTGGTCGGGATCCGGGTGGTACAGGGCGTCGAGGTCCCAGCCGCGGTCGGTCGGGAAGTCACCGATCGCGTCCCGGCCGTCCAGCAGCAGCTGCCACAGGTCCTCGGGCGAGGCGACGCCACCGGGGAACCGGCAGCTCATGGCCACGATCACCACGGGATCGGTCTCGGTGTCGACCGCCGTGACCGGCGCCGTGACGACAACCTCGGCGCGGGCGCCGAACAGGTCGTCGCCGAGCCTGGCGGCCAGCTCACCGACGGTCGGGTGGTCGAAGACCAGCGTGGTCGGCAGCTTCAGACCGGCTGCCGCGCCGAGTCTGTTGCGCAGCTCGACAGCGGTCAGCGAGTCGAATCCGAGCTCGCGGAACGGTCGCCCGGTCGGCACGGTCTCGACACCGTCGTGCCCAAGCACCTCGGCGACCTGCTTGCGCACCAACGTGATCAAGGCGCGGTCGGCTTCGTCACGGGGCAGGGCAGCCAGCCGCTCCCGCAGCGTGGCGCCGATGTCCGCACCGGTCTCGACCTCCACCACGTCCCGGCTCCACGGGCGTCCGGCGCTGCGCCGCCAGTCGGTGTCGACGACGACGAGCGTCGTGTCGTCGTCGTCAAGCGCACCTTGCAGCGCGCTGATCGCGAGGTCCGGCCGCATCGGGACGATCCCACCCTGGCGCAGCCGTTCCTCGACGACACCCGCGTCGGCCGCGAGCCCGCTGTCCGCCCACGCACCCCACGCCACCGAGGTCGCGACGAGCCCGTCCGCCCTACGCTGTTCGGCGAGGGCGTCCAGGTAGGCGTTGGCGGCGGCGTAGTTAGCCTGGCCCGCGTTGCCGAGCACGCCGACCGCCGATGAGAACAGCACGAACGCGGTCAGCGGCAGGTCACGGGTCAGGTCGTGCAAATTCTGGGCACCGGTCACCTTGGGGTCGAACACGCGGTTGAGCCGCGTCGCGTCCAGGCCGTCCAGCACACCGTCGTCCAACACACCGGCTGTGTGGATCACCGCGGACGGCGGGTACTGGGCGATCAGCTCGGCCATGGCGGACCGGTCGGCGGCGTCGCAGGCCGCGATCGTCACCTCCGCACCGAGTTCACGCAGTTCGGCTTCCAGCTCGACGGCGCCGGCCGCGTCGCGTCCGCTGCGGCTGGTCAGCACCAGGTGGCTCGCGCCGGCACCGGCCAACCAGCGGGCGACGTGCCCGCCGAGCGCCCCCGTGCCGCCGGTCACCATGACCGTGCCGTCAGGCCGCCACGGATCGGTGGCCTTCACGTGGGGTTCGGCGTGCGCGAGTCGCCGTGCGTAGACACCGGTCTCCCGCACCGCAAGCTCGTCCTCACCGTCGTGGCCGGCGAGAACGCCGGTCAGGCGGCGCAGCGCGGTGGCGTCGGCCTGCACCGGAACGTCCACGAGGCCGCCCCAGCGTTCGGGGTGTTCGAGGGCGATCACGCGACCCATCCCCCACACCTGCGCCTGCTCGGGGTCGGCGATCCGGTCGGTGCCGCCGACCGAGACCGCGCCCCTGGTCACCAGCCACAGCGGGGCGTCGACATCGAGGTCGCCCAGTGCCTGGGCGAGGTGCAGCGCGGCCGTGACGGGCTGGTCGAAAGCCAGCAGCGACACGACACCGGCCAGCGGCTCGGTCAGCGCGGCACGCAGCTGGTCGGCGAGCCGGGCACGGTCGGAGCCGCCGGTGACGACGTGGATCGTGCGGTCACCGATCATCCAGTCGTGGTCGGCGGACGGCGTAACCACGAGCCAGGTGCCGGTCACCGGCCGGCTGTCGGCCACGGGCCGCCATGTGACGCGGTAGCGCCAGTTGCCCACCGTCGAACGCACCGGCTTGTCCACGACGGACTCAAGCCAGTAGCGCCTGCGGTCGAACGCGTAGGTGGGCAGGTCTACGGTCCGCCCGGTCAGGTTCCACCGCACGGACAGGCCCCGCACGTGGGCCTCGGCCAGCGAGAGCAGGTAGCGCTGGAGCCCGCCGTCGTCGCGCCGCAGCGAGCCGACCGCGACGGCGTTGGCGCCAAGGTCGTCCAGCACGTCCTGGACGCTCGTGGTGAGCACCGGGTGGCCGCTGGTCTCGACGAAGAAGCCGTAACCCTGGTCGGCGAGAGCCCGCACGGACTGTGCGAACCGCACGTGAAGCCGCAGGTTGCGGTACCAGTAGGCCGCGTCCAGACAGTTGGTGTCGATCCAGTCGCCGGTGACCGTCGAGAAGAACGCGATCGACGACGGCACGGGCGTGACGTCGGCCAACGCCGCGAGCAGATCCGACTCGATCGCCTCGACGTGGTCGGTGTGCGACGCGTAGTCCACCGGGATCATCCGCGCCCGGCCGCCGCCGGCCTCGATCGTCGCCTGGAGATCGCGCAACGCGTCGGGGGCACCGGCCACGACGACCGAGCGCGGCCCATTCGTCGCGGCGACGGACACCGCGTCGGTCAACAGCGGCTCGACCTCGTCCACCGGCAGCGCGACCGACATCATGCCGCCACGGCCGGCCAGTGCGGCGGCGATGGCCTTGCTGCGCAGGGCGACGATCTTCGCGGCGTCGTCGAGGGACAGCGCCCCGGCGACGCACGCCGCCGCGATCTCACCCTGCGAGTGGCCGAGCACCGCGTCCGGCTGGACACCGTGGGAACGCCACAGTTCGGCCAGCGACACCATCACCGCGAACAGCGCGGGCTGCACGACGTCGACCCGTTGCAGGGCGTCGGCGTCGTCGAGGACGTCGGCCAGCGTCCAGTCCACATAGGACGAAAGTGCCCGCTCGCACTCGCTCAACCTGGCGGCGAACACCGGCGACGTCGCCAGCAGCTCGGTGGCCATCCCGCCCCACTGCGAGCCCTGGCCGGGGAAAACGAACACGGTCTTGCCGGTGACGTCCGCGACGCCGTGCACAACCGTGGCCGCCAGGTCGCCGTCGGCGAACCGGCCGAGCGCGGTGGCCAACTCCTCGTACTGCTCGCCTACCGCGACCACCCGGTGGTCGAACGCCGACCGCGTGCTGTCGAGCGAGAAGGCGACGTCGGTGGCGTTCTGCTCGGCGTGTGCCGCGAACTCGCGGGCCTGCCGTCGCAGCGCACCCGCCGACTTTGCGGACAGCACCCACGGCACTGGCGCGGCGGCGGGCTCGGCGGCCGGCGGTTCGTCCTGCACCGGCGCCTGTTCGAGGATCACGTGCGCATTCGTGCCGCTAACACCGAACGACGAGACGCCAGCCCGTCGGGGATGACCGGTATCCGGCCACGGCCGTTGTTCGGTGAGCAGCTCGACCGCGCCTTCGGTCCAGTCGACGTGTGTGCTGGGCGCGTCCACGTGCAGGGTCTGCGGCAGCACGCCGTGACGCAGCGCCTGCACCATCTTGATCACGCCGGCGACACCGGCGGCGGCCTGCGTGTGGCCGATGTTGGACTTCACCGAACCCAGCCACAGCGGCTCATCCCGGTCCTGTCCGTAGGCCGCCAGCAGCGCCTGGGCCTCGATCGGGTCACCGAGCGTCGTGCCCGTGCCGTGCGCCTCAACAGTGTCCACTTCGCACGGTGCGAGGCCGGCACTGGCCAGCGCCCGCCGGATCACCCGCTGCTGCGACGGTCCGTTGGGGGCGGACAGACCGTTGGAGGCGCCGTCCTGATTGACCGCGCTGCCCCGGACGACCGCGAGTACGCGGTGACCGTTGCGGCGAGCGTCGGACAGCCGCTCCAGCAGCAGCGTGCCCGCGCCTTCACCCCAACCGGTGCCGTCGGCGGCGTCGGCGAAGGACTTGCACCGGCCGTCGGGGGCCAGGCCGCGCTGGCGGGAGAACTCGATGAAGGTGCCCGGCGTGGACATCACGGTCACGCCACCGGCCAACGCCATCGTGCACTCGCCGTTGCGCAGGGCCTGCGCCGCGAGGTGCAGTGTTACCAGCGACGACGAGCAGGCCGTGTCGACGGTGATCGCCGGGCCCTCGAGGCCGAGCGTGTAGGAGACGCGGCCGGAGGCAACGCTGCCCGAGGTGCCGCCGCCGAGGTATGCCTCGACGTCGTCGGGGACGTCCACCTGCGAGCCGTAGTCGTGGTACATCACGCCCGCGAACACTCCGGTCTGGCTACCGCGTGCGGACACCGGGTCGATGCCGGCGCGTTCGAACGCCTCCCACGCGGTTTCCAGCAGCAGCCGCTGCTGCGGGTCCATCGCCAGCGCCTCTCGGGGTGAGATCCCGAAGAAGGCCGCGTCGAACGCGCCCGCGTCGTAGAGGAAGCCGCCCTGCCTGGTGTAGAAGGTGCCGATGCTGCCGGGCTCGGGGCCGTAGCGGCCGTCGATGTCCCAGCCGCGGTCGGCGGGCATGCCAGCGATCGCGTCGGTGCCGCTGGCCACCAGTTCCCACAGGTCGTCCGGTGACTTGACGCCGCCGGGGAACCGGCACGCCATGCCGATGATCACGACGGGGTCGTCGTCGGCCGAGACGACCGGTGCGGTCTTGACTGCGGCTTGCTCATCGCCGATCAACGTCCACAGGTGCTGGGCGAGCACGGTCGGCGTCGGGTGGTCGAAGACCAGCGTGGCGGGCAGTTTCAGGCCGGTCGCCGTGGTGAGCTGATTGCGCAGGGCCACCGCGGTCAGCGAGTCGAACCCGAGGTCGCGGAAGGCGTTGTCGGGCCGCACGGCGTCCGGGCCGGTGTGGCCGAGTACTGCCGCCGCGTGCTCCCGCACGAGGTCGAGCAGTGCCTTCTCCCGTTCGGCCGGCGCGAGTGCGGAAATGCCACGGGCGAAGGTGGAGCCCTCGACGGTCGCCGACCGGGCGGTGCGGCGGGTCGTGGTGCGGACGAGGCCGCGCAGCAGCGGAACGTCCTGGATCTTGAGGTCCAGCGCGGCCGGGACGAGCAGTGCCCGGTCGGCGCCGAGTGCCGAGTCGAACAGCCGCAGGCCGTCCTCATTGGACAGTGCGGTGGCGCCGAGCCGCGACTTGTCCGCGCTGTCCAGGTGGCCGGTCATGCCGCTGGCCTGCTCCCACAGGCCCCAGGCCAGGGAGACCGCGGGCAGGCCGGTGGCGCGGCGGTGCTGGGCGAGGGCGTCCAGGTAGGCGTTGGCGGCGGCGTAGTTGGCCTGACCGGCCGCGCCGAACACGCCGGCCGCCGAGGAGAACAGCACGAAAGCGTCCAGGCTACTGGTCAGTTCGTGCAGGTTGCGTGCCGCGTCGATCTTCGGCCGCAGCACGGTGTCCAGCCGCTCCGAGGTCAGCGAGGTGAGCACCCCGTCGTCCAGGACGCCAGCGGTGTGCAGAACCGCGGTCAGCGGGTGCTCGGCCGGGATCGCGGCCAGCAGGTCGGCGAGTGCGTCGCGGTCGGCGGCGTCGCAGGCCGCGAACGTCACGTCCGCACCGAGTTCGGTCAGCTCGCGCTCCAGAGCGGACGCGCCGGGCGCGGACGCGCCACGCCTGCTCGTGAGCAGCAAGTGCCGCACGCCGTGTTCGGTGACGAGGTGCTTGGCGACCAGCGCGCCGAGCGTGCCGGTACCGCCTGTGACCAGGACCGTGCCGTTGGCGTCCCAGGTGATGTCCGGACCGGCGGTGGCTCGCGCGATCCGCGGTGCGCGGAGTTCGCCTCGGCGGATCGCGACCTGCGGCTCACCGGACCTCGCCGCCGCGTCGACGGCCGCGCGGGAGGCCGGCTCCTCGTCGACGTCGACCAGCACGAACCGTCCGGGATTCTCCGCTTGGGCGGAGCGGAACAGGCCCAGCGCTGCCGCCGCGGTCAGGTTCGGCACGTCTTCGTGCTCGGTGACAGCGACCGCGCCCTGGGAGACCAGCACAAGCCGCGACTGCTCGTTAGCGAGCCAGTCCTGGGCCAGTGTCAGGGCTTCGTGCACGCTGTCCGGCGCGGCCCTCACCACGTATTCGGAGTCGTCGTCGGCCGAGGTGACGGGCACCCAGTTGATCTCATACAGCGAGTCGAGCCGTCGGCGCAGGCCGCCGGTGGGCAGCGGCCGGGACACGAGCTTGTCGACCGACACGACAGGTGCACCGGTCTCGTCAGCGGCCTGCACCTGGCGGTCCGGGGTGAGGCGCACGCGCAGGGCCTTGGCGCCGACGGCGTGCAGGGATACGCCGGTCCAGGCGAACGGCAGTTCGATCTGGTCGCCCTGGTCGATCAGGAACGGGTGCAACGCGGCGTCCAGCAGCGCCGGGTGCACGCCGAACTCGGCGGCCTTGTCGTGCTGGTCATCGGGGAGCCTGATCTCAGCGTACAAGTCGGCGCCGTGCCGCCAGGCGGCGTGCAGGCCCTGGAAAACCGGGCCGTAGCCGAGCCCGGTCGCGTCGAGCCGGTCGTAGAGGTCGCCGAGTTCGACGGCCGTCGTGCCGGCCGGCGGCCACACGGCGAAGTCGTATGCGGTGGTCGGGACCGTCGGGGTGAGGGTGCCGGTGGCGTGACAGGTCCACGGCAGGTCGTCGTTCTCGCGGGAGTTGACCGTGACGGCCCGGTTGCCGGCGGCATCGGGTGCGGTGACCGCGACCTGGAGTTGGACGCTGCCGTGCTCGGGGAGCACCAGCGGGGCTTCCAACGCGAGGTCCGCGAGGCCGGGGCAGCCGACCTGATCACCGGCGTGCAGCGCCAGCTCGGCGAAGGCGGTGCCGGGGAGCAGCACGGTTCCGCCCACGGCGTGGTCGGCGAGCCAGGGGTGGGTGCGGGTGGAGATCCGGCCGGCGAGGATCAGGCGGTCATCGTCGGCGACGGCCAACACTGCACCGAGCAGCGGGTGGTCGGCGGCGCGCAGGCCGGCCGACATCACGTCCGCGCGGCCCGTCTGCCTTGGCTCGGGCCAGTAGCATTCGAGCTGGAACGGGTACGTCGGCAACGCGGTCTTGCGGACGTCGATGCCGGCGAAGACAGCGTTCCAGTCGAGCGCGAGGCCCGCGGCGTGCGCCTCACCGAGCGAGGTGAGCCATCGCTGGGTGCCGCCGTCGTCGCGGTGCAGCGAGCCGAGAACTACGGCGTCGTCGAGGGTTTCACGCAGAGCGAACGCCAGCACCGGGTGCGGGCTCGTCTCGACGAAGTACCGGTGCCCGCATTCGGCGAGTGCGCGAGCGGCCTTGTCGAAGCAGACGGTCTCCCGCAGATTCCGGTACCAATACTCCGCATCCACCAAACGATCCAGCCAACCAGCCGTCACCGTCGAAAAAAACGGCACCCGCGGCACACAAGGCTCGATCGGCGCCAGCACCTCCAACAATTCCTCCCTGAGCACCTCAACATGCGCCGAATGCGAGGCATAATCCACCGGGACCACCTTCGCCCCCTCCACCCCCGCCAACACCGCAGCAAGCCCCCCAGGATCACCCGACACCACCACCGACGACGGACCATTCACCGCCGCAACCCAAACACCCTCCGGCAACACCACCCCATCCACCGACAACGGAACCGACACCATCCCACCACGACCAGACAACGCCACAATCGCCTTCGACCGCAACGCAACCACCCGCGCCGCATCCCGCAACGACAACGCACCCGCCACACACGCAGCCGCAATCTCACCCTGCGAATGCCCCACCACCGCAGAAGGCTCCACACCATACGACCGCCACAACTCCGCCAACGACACCATCACCGCAAACAACACAGGCTGAACAACATCAACCCGCTCCAACGCCACCGCATCACCCAAAACCTCAAACAACGACCAATCCACAAACTCCGACAACGCCCCCGCACACTCCCCCATCCAACCCGCAAACACCACAGAAGACTCCAGCAACTCCACCGCCATACCAACCCACTGCGAACCCTGACCAGGAAACACGAACACAGTCTTACCGCGGCCCTGTGCGCTCCCCCGCAGCACACGCGGTGACGGCCTCTCACCGATGACCGCATCCAACGCCTCGCAGAAATCCGCACTGTCCTCACCCATCAGCACCGCACGATGCTCGAACGCCGTCCTCGTAGTCGCCAGCGAGTACCCGATGTCCGCAACGGCAGCCCCCGCCTCCAACACCTCCCGCAACCGCCGGGCCTGATCACGCAACGCCCGCTCGGACCGACCCGACACCGGCCACAACACAACACCGCCATGCTCAGACCGCGCCGGCTCCACTACCTCCAGAGCCTGCTCGACGATCACATGCGCGTTCGTGCCACTCACACCAAACGACGACACACCCGCACGACGAGGACGATCGACCTCCCACGGCACATTCTCCGTCAACAGCGACACCGCCCCCGCAGACCACTCCACCTTGGGCGAGGGCACATCGACGTGCAGAGTCCGAGGCATGATCCCGTGCCGCATCGCCTCCACCATCTTGATCACACCACCGACACCAGCAGCCGCCTGCGTATGACCGATATTCGACTTCAACGAACCAAGCCACAGTGGACGATCACGGTCCTGACCGTAAGTCGCGATAATCGCCTGCGCCTCAATCGGATCACCCAACGCCGTACCAGTACCATGCGCCTCAACCACATCAACATCCGAAGCAGACAGACCAGCATTCGCCAACGCCTGCCGAATCACCCGCTGCTGCGACCGACCATTCGGCGCCGTCAAACCATTCGACGCACCATCCTGATTCACCGCCGAACCACGAACCACCGCCAACACCCGACGACCATTACCCCGAGCATCCGACAACCGCTCCAACAACAACACACCAACGCCCTCAGACCAACCAGTCCCATCCGCACCAGCACCAAACGCCTTACACCGACCATCAACCGACAAACCACGCTGCCGCGAAAACTCCACAAACACACCCGGCGTCGACATCACCGTCACACCACCAGCCAACGCAAGCGAACACTCACCACTACGCAACGCCTGCACCGCAAGATGCAACGCCACCAACGACGACGAACACGCCGTATCCACGCTGACCGCGGGGCCTTCGAATCCGAACGTATAGGAGACGCGACCGGAGGCGACGCTGGCCGCGCTGCCGCTGGCGATATGCCCCTCGAACGTCTCCTGGAGCAGGGTGCCGTAGTCGTTGTACATGACACCGACGAATACGCCGGTGGGGCTGCCCTTCAGTGTCGTCGGGTCGATGCCCGCACGCTCGACGACCTCCCACGTCGTCTGGAGCAGCAGCCGCTGCTGCGGATCGGTCGCCAACGCCTCACGGGGACTCATGCCGAACAGCGACGGATCGAAAAGGCCTGCACCGTCGAGGAAACCGCATCGTCGGGTGTAGGACTTGCCCGGCTTGTCGGGGTCCGGGTCGTAGAAGCCGTCGACGTCCCAGCCACGGTCGGACGGGAAGTCGGAGATCGCGTCCACGCCGTTGGCGACCAGGTCCCACAGCTGCTCCGGCGACTCCACCCCACCGGGGAAGCGGCATCCCATCGCGACGATGGCGATCGGCTCGTCCGTGGCGACGGAGGCGGTGACAGCCACCTCCGGGGTGTCGTCGCCGATGAGTTCTGCCATGAGATGCGCGGCGAGCACGCGGGGCGTCGGGAAGTCGAAGATGAGCGTCGCCGGCAGCCTAAGGCCCGTCCGGGCGTGCAGGGCATTGCGCAGCTCGACGGCGGTCAGCGAGTCGAACCCGAGGTCCTTGAACGCCCTGTCCTCGCCGATTGCGGCAACGTCGTCGTGGCCGAGCACCGCGGCGACTTGCTGGCGGACCAGGTCGATCAGCTGCGTCTCGTCGAGCTTGCCCACGACAGCGGACGCGGCGACAGCAAGTCGGCGCGGCTTGCGCACAAGGCCGTGCAGCAGCGCCGGCACATCCGCCATCGCCGAGAGGTCCAGGCGAATCGTTGCCACCACAGGGATTCCCGTGCCGAGCGCTGCGTCGAACGAGGCCAACCCCTGGTCCGCGGTGAACGGCAGGACACCGGCCCGCGCTATGCGATGGGTGTCCGCGTCAGTGAGGGTGCTGGTCATGCCGGCGTTAGGCGCCCACGCACCCCAGGCCAGCGACACTGCCGGTAGCCCCTGCTCGACACGGGTGCGGGCCAACGCGTCGAGGGCGGCGTTGGCAGCGGCGTAGTTGGCCTGACCGGCACCACCGAACAGTCCGGACGCTGAGGAGAACAGGACGAAGGCGTCCAGGTCGGCGGTGAGTTCGTGCAGGTTGATGGCCGCGTCGACCTTCGGCCGCAGCACGGCGTCTAGCCGCTCGGGCGTCAGCGTGTCGATCACGGCGTCGTCCAGCACACCGGCCGTGTGCACGACCGCCGTCACGTCGTGATCCGCGAGGACTGTGGCGAGTGCGTCCCGGTCGGTGGCGTCGCACGCGGTGATCGTCACGGCCGCGCCCAGCTCGGTCAGCTCGGCCCGCAGGTCTTCTGCGCCCGGGGCGTCGATGCCGCGACGGCTGAGCAGCAGCAGGCTGCGGACGCCGTGCTCGGTGACGAGGTGGCGGGCGAGGAGGCTGCCGAGTCCACCGGTGCCGCCGGTGATCAGGACCGTACCGTCGGGGTTCCAGTCCGGGACGGCGGGAGTCGTCGTGACGCGGGTCAGTCGCGGCGCGAACAGCTTGCCGTCACGCAGTCGCAGCTGCGGTTCACCGGTTGCCACCGCGGCGGCCACCGTGTCACTGCTCGGGTTGACGGCGTCGAGCAGGACGAACCGGCCGGGCTGCTCGGACTGGGCGGACCGCACCAGACCCCAGGCGGCCGAACCGGCCAGGTCGTCCTGGACGACGATGACGAGCGGCCGAGCATCGGTCCAGTCCCGCACCAGCCGGAGGGCGGCGTGCGCGGTCTCTCCCGGCGTGGGCAGGTCCAGCGTGGCGACGACGAAGTCCGCCGAGGTCTCCGCCAGGGTCGGGATCTCGACCCAGTCGATCTCGTACAGGAATCCGGCAGTGGTGACCGGAGCGGTCATCGGCCGGGACACGAGTTCGTCGATCGAGGCGACCGGCAGACCCTCGTGGTCGTAGACGCGCACGCTCACCGCGTCACTGCCGACCGGGCGCACGCACACCCGCAGTGCCGACGCTCCGGTGGCGTGCAGCGTCACGCCACCCCAGGAGAACGGCAGGAGCTGGCCGCCGGCCTCACCGACGGTCCGTAGCGCCGGTGCGTGCAGGGCGGCGTCGAGCAGCGCCGGGTGCAGGCCGAACGCCGTGCCGTCCTGCCCGGCCGGCAGGCTGACCTCGGCGAACACCTCGTCGCCCCGCGACCACGCGGCCGTCAGGCCCTGGAACAGCGGTCCGTAGTGGTAGCCCATCGCGCCCAGCCGGTCGTACAGGCCGTCCATGGGCAATTCTTCGGCCTCGCTCGGTGGCCATTCGCCGAGGTCGGGGGCGGTCGTGGCACGCGAGGCCAGGATGCCGGTGGCGTTGGTCGTCCACGGCCCGTCGTCGCTGAGTCTGGTGTGGACGGACAGCTGGCGCCGCCCGTCGGTGTCCGCCTTGCCGACGGTGACCTGGAGCTGGACCGTGCCGGTCAGTGCGGCGGCGCTGACCAGGGTGAGCTCGTCCACACGGTCGCAGCCGGCGCGGTCGGCGGCGTACAGCGCCAATTCGACGAAGGCGGTGCCGGGCAGCAGCACCGTGCCCTGGATCATGTGATCGGCCAGCCACGGGTGAGTCCGCGTCGACAGGCTCGCCGTGAAGACGTACCCGTCGCCGTCGACGAGTTCGACCACGGAGTCCACCAGCGGGTGTTCCTTAGGCAGCAGGCTCTGCGGTGTGACCGGGTCGAGCCAGAACCTCTTGCGCTGGAACGGATAGGTCGGGAGATCGACCCGCCGGGCCCTGCCGAGGACAGCCGTCCAGTCCGGGTTGACGCCGTGCGCCCAGAGCGCGCCCAGCGCCGCCACAACCGACGACTCATCCCCCCTACGCACCAACGGAACCGTGACAAGTTCGCCGATCATCGGCGTCAACACACTATCCGGACCCACCTCCACCAACGCCGTAACACCGAACTCCCCCAACGCCCTCACACCATCAGCGAACCGCACCGACTCCCGCACATGCCGCACCCAATACCCCACCGACGCAACCTCACCCGAAACCAGACCGCCCGTCACCATCGACACAAACGGCACCACCGGCCGGTTAAAACACAACCCACCGATCGCCGACTCGAAACCAGCCAACATCGGCTCCATCAACGACGAATGAAACGCATGACTCACCCGCAACCGCTTCACCCCAACACCACGAACACGGAAATACTCGCCAATCTCCTCAACCGCCTCAACCACACCCGACACCACCGTCGAGCCAACCGCATTCACCGCCGCGACACCCACCCGATCCGACAACAACGGCAACACATCAGCCTCACCCGCCTCCACCGCCAACATCGCCCCACCAACAGGAAGCACCGACATCAACCGACCACGAGCAGCCACCAACACCGCCGCATCAGCCAACGACAACACACCAGCAACATGCGCCGCCGCGACCTCACCCACCGAATGCCCAGCCACCACCTCCGGCCGAACACCCCACGACTCAACCAACCGGAACAACGCAACCTCAAACGCGAACAACGCCGGCTGCGCAAACCCCGTATCATCCACACGCTCATCACCCAGCGCCGCACGCACCTCCGGATCAAAATGACCCAACACCTCATCAAACACCCCAGCAAACACCGGAAACCGAGCCGCCAACACACCACCCATCCCCACCCGCTGCGAACCCTGACCCGAGAACACAAAACCCAAGCACGGTTCCTCCTGCGCGACACCCACCGCCACGCGACCATCCGCCAACGCCGCCAGACCAGCCAACAAGCCCTCCCTACCATCAGCGACGACGGTGGCCCGGCACTCCAGCGCCGACCGCGATGTAGCAAGCGAGTAGGCGACGTCACCGGCGTTGGTGTCGACGAGGTTGATGAGCTGGGCGGCCTGCGCGCGCAACGCCTCCTCGCTGCGAGCTGAAAGCACCCAGGGCACGGTTCCGGCGCCGGTGCTAGTGGGCTGGTCCTCGACCTCCGGCGCCTGCTCCACGATCACATGGGCGTTCGTGCCGCTGATGCCAAACGACGAGACGCCTGCACGACGCGGGCGGTCGCCCGACTCCCATGGCAGCGCCTCAGTCAGCAGGGAAACCTCGCCGGCCGCCCAGTCCACCTTCGGTGACGGCTTGTCCGCGTGCAGGGTCTTGGGCATAGTCCCGTGCCGCATGGCCTGGACCATCTTGATCACACCACCGACACCGGCAGCCGCCTGCGTGTGACCGATGTTGGACTTCAACGACCCCAGCCACAGTGGACGGTCACGGTCCTGGCCGTAGGTCGCGATGATCGCCTGCGTCTCGATCGGGTCACCCAGCGCGGTGCCGGTTCCGTGACCCTCAACCACATCGACGTCCGAAGTGGACAGACCAGCGTTGGCCAGCGCCTGACGGATCACCCGCTGCTGCGACGGACCATTCGGCGCGGTCAGCCCGTTCGACGCACCGTCCTGGTTCACCGCCGAACCCTTGATTACACCGAGGATTTGGTGTCCATTGAGCCGGGCGTCGGATAGGCGCTCCAGCACTAGGATACCGACGCCGTCGCTGAACCCGGTGCCGTCCGCGTCGGCCGAGTACGCCTTGCAACGACCGTCAGGCGCGAGCCCCCGTTCCCGGCTGAATCGGGTGAAAGCGGTGGGGGACGCCATGATCGTGACGCCACCGGCGAGGGCGAGCGTGCACTCCCCGTTGCGCAAGGCCTGCGCCGCGAGGTGGATCGCGACCAGCGACGACGAGCAGGCGGTGTCGACGGTGACCGCGGGCCCTTCGAAACCGAAGCTGTACGCGACCCGGCCGGACACCACACTGATAGCATTGCCGGTCATCAGATGGCCTTCGGACACCTCGGACGACGGCGGCATGCCGACGGCGTAGTCCTGGTGGCTGATGCCGGTGAACACGCCGGTCCGGCTGCCCCGCAGTGCGGCGGCGTCGAAACCGCCGCGCTCCAACACCTCCCACGCGACTTCCAGCAGCACCCGCTGCTGCGGATCCATCGCCAGCGCCTCACGGGGCGAGATGCCGAAGAACTCGGCGTCGAAGCCGGCGACGTCGGCGACGAAGCCGCCCTCCCGCGCGTAGGCCTTGCCGGGTTTGTCGGGGTCCGGGTCGTAAAGGTCGTCCAGGTCCCAACCGCGGTCGTCGGGGAACGGAGCGATCGCGTCGCCGCCGGCGGCGACCAAGTCCCACAGCTGTTCCGGGGTTCGGGCCCCACCGGGGTAGCGGCACGCCATCGCGACCACGGCGATCGGTTCCCGTCCCGCGGACTCCAGCTCGCGCACCCGCCGCCGGGCCTGCGTGAGATCCGCCGTCGCCTTTTTCAGGTAGTCGAAGAGTTCTTGTTCCGTCGCCATGATCGCCTCGTGGATGGGTCGGTACGGGTTGCTGGTCGATGGGGCGGTCAGTCGCCGTCGAGGATGGCGAAGAGCTCCTCGGCGGTGACGTCGTCGCCCAGCTCGTCGGCGCCGGTGTCGGCGGGCCGTTCGACGAGGTCGAGCAGGGCACGCAGCCGGGCGGCGAATTCCGCCCGGTCCAGTTCGGTGTCCGAGGACGCGGCGAACGCGGCCTCCAGCCGGTCGAGCTCGCTGGCCACCGTGGTGACGGCAGGCTGGGTGTCGTCGACGAGCGCGAGGTCAGCGAGCAGCTTGGCCGCCAGCGCCCTCGGTGTCGGGTGGTCGAACACGAGCGTCACCGGCAACCGCAGTCCGGTGGTCGCGTTGAGTCTGTTGCGCAGTTCGACCGAGGTAAGGGAATCGAACCCGAGTTCCTTGAATGCCTTGCCGCCCGGCACGGAGTCGGTGCCGTCGTGGCCGAGCACGGTCGCGGTGTGCCCGCGGACCAGGTCTACCAGGAATCGTTCGCGCTCGGTGGGGTTCATCGCGGCGAGCTTGTCCGTCAGCGTCGAGGCGCCGGCCTGCACGGTCTGCACGACACGGCGGGCAGGCGTGCGGACCAGGCCGCGCAGCAGCGGTGAGCTCTCACCGGTCGCCGACCGCAGTGCCGCCACGTCCAGTCGTACCGGCACGAGCGCGGCGTTCTCCGCCGCGCTGCCGGCGTCGAACAGCTTTAGGCCGTCCTCAGTGGATAGTGCGGCGATGCCGGAGCGGGTCATCCTGGCGACGTCGGCGTCGTCCAGGTGGGCGGTCATGCCGCCGCGCTGGGCCCAGAACCCCCACGCCAGCGAGGTCGCCGGCAGGCCCGCGGCCCTGCGGTGCTGGGCGAGCCCGTCCAGGAAGGCGTTGGCCGCCGCATAGTTGGCCTGACCGGCGCTGCCCAGGGTGGCCGCCGCCGAGGAGAACAGCACGAACGCGGCCAGGTCCATGTCCTTGGTCAGCTCGTGCAGGTGCCACGCGGCGGCGACCTTGGGCCGCAGGACGGTGTTCACCTGCTCCGTGGTCAGGGACTGCACGAGCCCGTCCGACAGCACACCTGCCGCGTGCACGACCGCTGTCAGGGGGCGGTCGGCCGGGATCGAGGCCACCAGGTCGGCGAGTTGCCCGCGATCGGCCACGTCACACGCGACGAACGTGGCGCGCTCACCAAGTTCTGCCTGCAACAGCTGGGCTTCCTCGGTCCGTGCGCCGCTGCGGCTGGCCAGTACCACGTGGCCGACCCGCTCGGTGACGAGCAGGTGCCGTGCCACCTCGGCGCCGAGCGTGCCGGTCCCGCCAGTGATCAGCACGGTGCCGTTGCGGTCGAGCGGGGCCGGGATCGTCAGCACGATCTTGCCGATGTGCTTGGCCTGGCTGAGGAATCGCAGCGCCTCCGGTGCGTGCCGCACGTCCCAGACCGTGACCGGGGCGGGCGACAGCGCGCCGCTGTCGAACAGCGCGAGCAGGTCAGACAGCATCTGCTGGATGCGGTCCGGACCCGCGCTGATCAGCTCGAACGCCGTGTAGGCCACACCTGGGTGGGTGGCCGCGACCTCGTCGGCGTCGCGGATGTCGGTCTTGCCCATCTCGCTGAACCGCCCGCCGCGCGGCAAAAGTCGCAGCGACGCGTCCACGAACTCCTTGGCCAGCGAGTCCAGGACTACGTCGACGCCCCGGCCGTTGGTCGTGGCCATGAAGTGGTGTTCGAACGTGAGGTCACGGGAGGAGGCGATGTGGTCGTCGTCGAGGCCGAGTTCCCGCAGCGTGGGCCACTTGGCGGGGCTGGCCGTGGCGAAGACCTCGGCACCGAGGTGCCGGGCCAGTTGCAGCGCCGCCATGCCGACACCGCCGGTCGCCGCGTGGATCAGCACCGACTCGCCGACCCGGAGGCCGGCCAGGTCGACGAGACCGTAGTACGCGGTGAGGAACACGACCGGTACCGACGCGGCCTCGGCGAACGACCAGCCCACCGGCATCTTGGCCACCAGCCGGTGGTCGGCGACGACCGTCGGACCGAACGCGCCCTCGATGAACAGGCCGAACACGCGGTCGCCCGGTGCGAATCCGGTGACCCCTGGGCCTACTTCGAGCACCACGCCGGCGCCTTCGCTGCCCATAATCGCCACACCGGGGTACATGCCGAGCCCGACCAGGACGTCACGGAAGTTCAGGCCGGCGGCCCGTACCGCGATCCGCACTTGTCCCGGCTCCAGCGGCGCGAGAGCCTGCGGGGCCGGCAACGACGCCAGGTTCTCCAGAGTGCCGACGGCGGAGACATCGATTCGCCACGTGGATTCCCCTGCCAGCGAGCGGAGTGCACCGTTGCTGGCGAGCGTCGCCAACTGCGGGACGTACGCTGTACCCGCGCGGACCGCGACCTGCGGTTCACCGGCGTCGATCACGGCCGGGACCACGGCGGTGGACGCGTCGCCACCGTCAAGGTCGAGCAGCACGAACCGGCCCGGGTTCTCCGACTGCGCGGTCCGCACGAGGCCCCAGACGGCGGCTCCGGCGAGGTCTCGCACGTCGTCTTGCGTACCGACAGCGACCGCACCAGTCGTCACGAACACCAACCGAGTCTCAGCGAACCGCTGGTCGGCCAACCAGAACCGGATCAGCCCCAGCGCCTCGTGCGTGGCGTCGACCGTCCGGTCGGCGGCATTGACGCCGAGATCGAGCGCACCCACGTTGAGCACGACATCGGGCACGGCGGTGCCCTCGGTGACGCCCCAGTCCGGTTGCTCCAGGCTCGGGCAGGCGCTGACCAGGGCACCCGCCGTCTCCAGGGCCTCGCGCAGGCCGATGGCGTCCGGCCCCATGACCACGTAGTGGTTGTCGCTGGTCTGGGCCGTGACGGTCCTGGCCTGCCAGCGCACGTGGTACAGGCTGTCGGGGACCTTGTCGCGCTGGACCTGGTCGGCGGACATCGGCCGGATCTCCAGCGTCCCGATCGACGCAAGCGGCAGGCCGGTGGCGTCCGCGATGTCCAGTGCTGCCGCGTTCTCCCCGATGAACCGGACCCGGATCCGCGCGGCGGTGGCGCCGGCCGCGTGCAGCGACACCCCGCTCCACGAGAACGGCAGCAGCGCCTGGCCGTCGGTGCCGAGGCCGATCCCGTGCAGGGCGGCGTCGAACAGCGCCGGGTGCAGGGCGAAGCCGGTGACGTCCTGTTCGGTCGGCATCTCGACCTCGACGTACACGTCGTCGATGCTGCGCCAGGCCGCCTTCACGCCCCGGAACGCCGGGCCGTAGCCGTAGCCGCGATCAGCCATGTCCTGGTAGAAGCTGGTGACGTCGATCGGGTCGGCGCCGGTGGGCGGCCATTGGGCGAGGTCCTGGCCCGGCCGGTCGGTGGCGTTGGCCAGCACACCGGTCGCGTGCCGGGTCCATTCCTCGTCGTCACCGGTACGGGAGTGCACGGAGAGCGTGCGCCGGCCGTTGTCGTCGGCGGCGCCGACTTCCAGCTGGATCCGCACGTCAGTGGTGTCGGTGAGGGTCAGCGGTGCTTCGAGGACGAGTTCTTCGAGCAGGTCGCAGCCGACCTGGTCACCGGCGTGGATCGCCAGTTCGACGAAGGTCACACCGGGCAGCATCACGGTGCCGAGCACGCCGTGGTCGGCGAGCCAAGGGTGTTCGCGCAGCGAGACCCTTCCTGTGCAGAGGAATCCGCCGGACGCGGGCAGTGCCACCATGGCCCCCAAGAACGGGTGCCCGGCCGAGGTCAGCCCGGCCGCTGCGACGTTGCCGTGCCCGGACTTCCCGGCGTCGAGCCAGAACCGCTTGTGCTGGAACGCATACGTCGGCAGCGCGACCTTCCGGCCACCGGCCAGCACTGGCGACCAGTCGACCTCGACGCCACGGCTGTAGAGTTCGCCCGCGGCCGTAAGGAACCGCTGGAGCCCACCGTCGTCGCGACGCAAGGTACCGACCGCGATGTCGACCGTCTCCCCCAGCGCCATGGTCAGCACCGGGTGCGCACTCGCTTCGACGAAGACCCCGAAACCCTGCTCGACCAACGCCCGCGTAGCCTCTTCGAACCGCACCGTCTCCCGCAGATTCCGGTACCAATACTCCGCATCCACCAAACGATCCAGCCAACCAGCCGTCACCGTCGAAAAAAACGGCACCCGCGGCACACAAGGCTCGATCGGCGCCAGCACCTCCAACAATTCCTCCCTGAGCACCTCAACATGCGCCGAATGCGAGGCATAATCCACCGGGACCACCTTCGCCCCCTCCACCCCCGCCAACACCGCAGCAAGCCCCCCAGGATCACCCGACACCACCACCGACGACGGACCATTCACCGCCGCAACCCCAACACCCTCCGGCAACACCACCCCATCCACCGACAACGGAACCGACACCATCCCACCACGACCAGACAACGCCACAATCGCCTTCGACCGCAACGCAACCACCCGCGCCGCATCCCGCAACGACAACGCACCCGCCACACACGCAGCCGCAATCTCACCCTGCGAATGCCCCACCACCGCAGAAGGCTCCACACCATACGACCGCCACAACTCCGCCAACGACACCATCACCGCAAACAACACAGGCTGAACAACATCAACCCGCTCCAACGCCACCGCATCACCCAAAACCTCAAACAACGACCAATCCACAAACTCCGACAACGCCCCCGCACACTCCCCCATCCAACCCGCAAACACCTCGCAAGACCCCAACAACTCCACCGCCATACCAACCCACTGCGAACCCTGACCAGGAAACACGAACACAGTCTTACCGCGTGGCTCGGCCCGCCCCGTGATGCCCTGACCTTCGGCGACCGCGTCGAGCCCGCGCCGGAATCCGTCAATGTCCTGGCCGATCACCACCGCGCGGTATTCCAGCGCCGCCCGGGTCGTGGCAAGGGAGAAACCGATGTCCAACGGCGCCCCTTCGACCGCCTTCAGCCGTGCGGCCTGGTCCTTCAGCGCCTGCTCGCTCTTTGCGGACAGCACCCACGGCACCGGTGTCGTGGTCTCAGGCGTCGGCAAGGCTTCCACCTGCGCCGCACCTTCGATGATCACGTGGGCGTTCGTACCGCTCACACCGAACGACGACACACCGGCACGCATCGGGCCTTCCCACGGCTGGGCCTCGGTCAGCAGTGAGAGCTCCCCGGCCGACCAGTCGATGTGCGGCGACCGCTCGTTCGCATGCAGAGTGCGCGGAAGAACCCCGTGCCGCATCGCCTGCACCATCTTGATCACACCACCGACACCGGCGGCCGCCTGCGTGTGACCGATGTTCGACTTCAACGAACCAAGCCACAGTGGACGGTCACGGTCCTGACCATAGGTCGCGATGATCGCCTGCGCCTCGATCGGGTCACCCAGCACCGTTCCCGTGCCGTGCGCCTCAACCACATCAACATCCGAAGCGGACACACCAGCGTTCGCCAGCGCCTGACGAATCACCCGCTGCTGCGACGGACCATTCGGCGCCGTCAAACCATTCGACGCACCATCCTGATTCACCGCCGAACCACGAACCACCGCCAACACCCGATGACCATTGCGCCGAGCATCCGACAACCGCTCCAACAGCAGCATGCCGACGCCCTCGCCCCAACCGGTGCCGTCGGCGCCAGCACCGAAGGACTTGCAGCGCCCGTCGGCAGAAAGCCCGCGCTGCCGCGAAAACTCGACGAACAAGCCAGGACTCGCCAACAGCACGACACCGCCAGCCAATGCCATCGTGCAATCGCCGTTGCGCAGTGCTTGTGCCGCAAGGTGCATCGCGACCAGCGACGAGGAGCACGCGGTGTCGACGGTGATGGCCGGCCCCTCCAGACCGAACACATAGGACAGTCGGCCGGACGCGACCGCGCCGGCGCTGCCAGTGAGCAGCTGCCCTTCCACGGCCTCCGGGACATCGTGGACGCGGGAGGCGTAGTCGTTGTACATGACGCCGACGAACGCACCGGTCCGGCTGCCCTTGACCGACGTCGGGTCGATGCCCGCACGCTCGAACAGCTCCCACGTGGTCTCCAGTAGCAGCCGCTGCTGCGGGTCGGTGGCCAGTGCCTCACGGGGACTCATGCCGAACAGCTCGGGGTCGAACTCGGCGGCGTCGGCGAGGAACGCGCCGTGCCGGGTGTACGAGGTACCGGCATGCTCGGGGTCAGGGTGGTAGAGGCCGTCGAGGTCCCAACCGCGGTCGGTCGGGAACTCCCCGACGGCGTCACGGCCGTCGAACACCAACTGCCACAGGTCTTCCGGCGACCGGACGTCCCCCGGGTAGCGGCAGGCCATGGCGACGATGGCGATCGGCTCGTCGGTGGCGACCGCGTCCACGACGGCCGCGACCTCGACCGGTTCACCGGCCAGTTCGGACACCAAGTGGTCGGCCAGTGCGAGCGGTGTCGGGTGGTCGAAGACCAGGGTGGCGGGCAGCGCCAGCCCGGTGACACCGTTGAGCCGGTTGCGCAGTTCCACCGCGGTCAGCGAGTCGAACCCGTTGTCCTTGAACGGACGTTCTGCCGCGACGCCACCGGCACCGCTGTGTCCGAGCACTGCGGCGACATGCGTGCGGACCACGTCCAACACCGCCGCCCGCCTCTCCTCCGGAGTGAGGTCGGCGAGGGTACGAGCGAGCCCGGTCACGCTGGTCTGCGCGGACCGTGCGACCCGACGTTGCCGGCCGCGGACCAGGCCTCGCAGGACGGTCGGGACCGGCCCGTTGCGCAGTGCGGCGAGATCCAGCGGCACGGTCACGGCCAGCGGCTCGTCCAGGCGCAGGGCCGCGTCGAACAGGGCGAGGCCGTGGTCGTTGGTGAGCGGTCGAAGCCCGGTGCGGGCCAACCGGTCGAGGTCGCCCGCGCCGAGACCGCGGGTGAGTTCGCTCTGCTGTTCCCAGTAGCCCCAAGCCATCGAGACGGCCGGCAGACCCTGCGCGCGGCGGTGGTGCGCCAGCGCGTCGAGGAAAGCGTTGGCGGCCGAGTAGTTGGCCTGTCCGGCGGTTCCGAAGGTCGCCGACGCCGACGAGTACAGCACGAACGCCGCGAGGTCGAGGTCCTTGGTCAGTTCGTGCAGTGCGATCGCCGCGTCGACCTTGGGACGCAGTACCGGGCCGACCCGGTCGGAGGTCAGCGACCCGAGCACACCGTCGTCCACGACGCCCGCGGTGTGCACGACGGCGGTCAGCGGGTGCTCGGCCGGGATGTCCGCGAGCACGGCCGCGAGCTGGTCGCGGTCGGCGGCGTCGCAGGCGACGATCCGCACCCACGCACCCAGCCCGGTGAGCTCGGCGTGCAGGTCGTCCGCGCCGTCGGCCTCCGAACCACGACGGCTCGTGAGCACAAGGTTCCGCACGCCGTGCGCGGTGACGAGGTGCTTGGCGAGCAGGCCACCGAGGGTGCCGGTGCCACCGGTTATCAGCACGGTGCCGTCGGGGTTAAGTTCCCGAGCGGGCGCGGTGCCTTTAGGTCGTGCGAGCCTCGGCACGAGCACAGTGCCCGCACGCAGTGCGACCTGCGGTTCGTCGAGCGCGACCGCGCTGGCCAGCACGTCGGCGGACGTAGGGTCGTCGTCGGTGTCGACCAGCACGAACCGGCCGGGGTTCTCGGTCTGCGCGGACCGCACGGCCCCCCACAGTGTGGAGTGGGCGAGGTCGAGCAGGTCGTCACCGATCGCGCGGTGCGTCAGCACGACGAGCTTGTCCTCAGAGGTACGGTCACGCAGGAGCTCCAGCAACCGGGTGGTCGCCGCGTGCGCCTCGGTGACGACGTCACCGTCGACCGGCCGGAAGTCCAGCACCTCGGGCAGGTCGGCAGTCTGCCCCACCGGGACCGGCGTCCACACCACGTTGAACAGCGAGTCGCGCAGCTCTGGCCGTGCGTCGATCTGGTCGGCGGAGGCGGGTCGCAGCACGAGGTTGTCCACCTCGGCGACGGGTGTGCCGCTCGTATCCGTGGCCAGCAGCGACACTGAGTCGTCCGAGGTCACGTGCAGGCGAACCCGCAGCGAGGTGGCGCCGACGGCGTGCAGCGCGACGCCCGACCAGTTGAACGGCAGTCGGATGCCCTGCGCGAGGACGTCGCTGAGGCCGACCGCATGCAGGCACGCGTCGAGCAGCGCCGGGTGCAGTCCGAACCGGGCGGCCTGTTCGTGCTGATCGTCGGGCAGCGCGACCTCGGCGTACAGGTCGTCGCTCGCGCGCCAGACCGTGCGCAGCCCCTGGAAGACTGGGCCGTAGTGGTAGCCCATGTCGGCCAGCGCTTCGTAGTAGCCCGCGATCGACACCTGTTCGGCACCGGCCGGCGGCCATTCGGTGAGGCCGGCCGGCACTTGGTCCTCGCCAGGGCTGAGCGTGCCCGCCGCGTTCTTGGTCCACGGCCGGTCGGCGCCCGGTCGGGAGTGGATCGTGACCGCACGCCGCTGCCGCTGGTCGGGTGCGCCGACGAGCACCTGCACCGTCACCGATCCCTGGTCCGGCAGCACGATCGGCGCCTGGAGGGTCAGTTCGTCGAGACGGTCGCAGCCCGCCTCCTCGGCCGCGCGCAGCGCCAGTTCGACGAAGGCGGTGCCCGGCACGATCACCGTGTCGAAGACGCCGTGGTCGGTGAGCCAGGGCTGGGCGTGCCGGGACAGCTCACCGGACAGCAGCACCTCGTCCGACTCGGCCACGGGGAGCGCGGCGCTGAGCATCGGGTGATCCGTACCGCCCGTCGGGGCCGGAGCGGCCGGGTCGAGCCAGAACCTCTTGCGCTGGAACGCATACGTCGGCAGCGCGACCTTCCGGCCACCGGCCAGCACTGGCGACCAGTCGACGTCGATACCACGGCTGTAAAGCTCGCCCGCGGCCGTGAGGAACCGCCGCAGCCCGCCGTCGTCACGCCGCAAGGTGCCAACAGCGAAGTCGACCGTCTCCCCTATCGCGGCGGTGAGCACGGGGTGCGCGCTCACCTCGACGAAGGCAGTGAAACCCTCCTCGACGAGCGCTCGCGTTGTCCGCTCGAACTGGACCGTCTCCCGCAGGTTCGTGTACCAGTACTCGGCGGTCAGACCGGTGGCGTCGAACTCGGCGCCGGTCACCGCGGAGTAGAACGGCACCGTCGACACCTGCGGCGTGATCGGCGCCAGCACCTCCAGCAATTCCTCCCTGAGAACCTCAACATGCGCCGAATGCGAGGCATAATCCACCGGGACCACCTTCGCCCCCTCCACCCCCGCCAACACCGCAGCAAGCCCCCCAGGATCACCCGACACCACCACCGACGACGGACCATTCACCGCCGCAACCCAAACACCCTCCGGCAACACCACCCCATCCACCGACAACGGAACCGACACCATCCCACCACGACCAGACAACGCCACAATCGCCTTCGACCGCAACGCAACCACCCGCGCCGCATCCCGCAACGACAACGCACCCGCCACACACGCAGCCGCAATCTCACCCTGCGAATGCCCCACCACCGCAGAAGGCTCCACACCATACGACCGCCACAACTCCGCCAACGACACCATCACCGCAAACAACACAGGCTGAACAACATCAACCCGCTCCAACGCCACCGCATCACCCAAAACCTCAAACAACGACCAATCCACAAACTCCGACAACGCCCCCGCACACTCCCCCATCCAACCCGCAAACACCACAGAAGACTCCAGCAACTCCAACGCCATACCAACCCACTGCGAACCCTGACCAGGAAACACGAACACCGGCCGACCGGCGCCGCTCACCGCAACGGATTCGCCTGCCGTCAGTGCGGCCAAGCCCGCGTCGAAGTCGGCGCGATCCGAACCGATCACCACCGCGCGGTGCTCGAACGCCGTGCGCGTCGTCGCCAGCGAGTAGGCGATGTCCAGCGGCGAGCCTTCGACCGACCTGAGTTGCGCGGCCTGGTCCCGGAGCGCTTCCGGCGACTTCGCGGACAGCACCCACGGCACCGGACCGTCACCGACCTCCGATGTCTCGATCTCCGGCTGCTCGGGGGCTTGCTCCAGCACCACGTGCGCGTTCGTCCCGCCGACGCCGAAGCCCGAGACACCCGCCCGCCTCGGCCGGTCGGTCCCTTCCCACGGCCGGGCCTCGGCCAGCAACGACACCCGTCCCTCGGACCAGTCGACATGCGGCGAGGGCTCATCGGCGTACAGGGTCTTGGGCATGATCCCGTGCCGCATCGCCTCCACCATCTTGATCACACCACCGACACCAGCAGCCGCCTGCGTATGACCGATATTCGACTTCAACGAACCAAGCCACAGTGGACGATCACGGTCCTGACCGTAAGTCGCGATAATCGCCTGCGCCTCGATCGGATCACCCAGCGCCGTTCCCGTACCATGCGCCTCAACCACATCAACATCCGAAGCAGACAGACCAGCATTCGCCAACGCCTGCCGAATCACCCGCTGCTGCGACCGACCATTCGGCGCCGTCAAACCATTCGACGCACCATCCTGATTCACCGCCGAACCACGAACCACCGCCAACACCCGACGACCATTACCCCGAGCATCCGACAACCGCTCCAACAACAACACACCAACGCCCTCAGACCAACCAGTCCCATCCGCACCAGCACCAAACGCCTTACACCGACCATCAACCGACAAACCACGCTGCCGCGAAAACTCCACAAACACACCCGGCGTCGACATCACCGTCACACCACCAGCCAACGCAAGCGAACACTCACCACTACGCAACGCCTGCACCGCAAGATGCAACGCCACCAACGACGACGAACACCCCGTATCCACGGTCATCGCCGGGCCTTCCAGCCCGAACGTGTAGGAGATGCGACCGGACACGACGCTGCCGATGTTGCCGGTGAGGATGTAGCCTTCGAGATCCTGTGGTGCCTGGTGCATCCGGGGGCCGTAATCCTGGGCCATCGCGCCGACGAACACACCGGTGTCGCTGCCCCGCAACGAGTCCGGGTCGATGCCCGCGCGCTCCAGCGCCTCCCACGAGGTCTCCAGTAGCAGCCGCTGCTGCGGATCGGTCGCCAGTGCCTCACGCGGGCTCATGCCGAAGAAGTCGGCGTCGAACAGGGCCGCGTCGTGCAGGAAGCCGCCGCTGCGGGTGTAGGACTTGCCGGGCACTCCGGGGTCGGCATCGTAGAGGGAGTCGACGTTCCAGCCACGGTCGGACGGGAAGTCGGAGATCGCGTCCACGCCACCGGCGACCAGGTCCCATAGGTCTTCCGGGCTGCGCACGCCACCGGGGAAACGGCATCCCATGGCCACGATTGCGACAGGTTCGTCCAGTGCGACGACGGCCGGCGCGGTTGCCGTCTCCGTCGTGGTGCCGAACAGTTCGCCGTCGAGGAAGCGGGCCAGCGCCTGCGGTGTCGGATAGTCGAAGATCAGGGACACTGGCAGCTTGCGGCCGGTCGCGGTGACGAGCTTGTTGCGCAGCTCCACCGAGGTCAGCGAGTCGAAGCCGATCTCCTTGAACGCCCGCGACGGTTGCACGGCGGTGTCGTCCCGGTGACCGAGCACGGCAGCCGCGTGCCCACGCACGAGGTCGAGCAGTGCCCGCGAACGGTCCACATCGGACAGTCTGGGCAGGCTCGCCGCCAGTTCACCGCGCGGACTGTTTTCGTCTGCGCTCAGGACGCGTCGCAGCTCAGGCAGGTCGGCCAACAGTTGGCGCGGCCGGGCCGAGGTGAACGCCGGTCCGAACCGCTGCCAGTCGATGTCGGCGACCGTCAGCGTGATGTCCCGGGCCTCGACGGCCTGCCACAGCGCGGTGATCGCCGTCTCCGGCGACATCGCGAGCACGCCGAGCCGCCGCCACTTGTCCTCCTGACCGTCGACGGCACCCATTCCGCCGCCGCCCCAGGCACCCCAGGCGACAGCGGTGGCGGGCAGACCCAGGTCGCGGCGGTGCTTGGCGAGTCCGTCCAGGTAGGCGTTCGCGGCACCGTAGACGCCCTGGCCCGCGCTCCCCCAGATGCCCGACCCCGAGGAGAACAACACGAACGCGTCGAGGTCGCGGTCACGGGTCAGCTCGTCGAGGTTGCGTGCACCCGCGACCTTGGGCCGCAGCACCTTCTCGATCTGCTCGACGGTGACGTCCTCGATCGGCGCCTCGACCAGCGTGCCGGCCGCGTGCACGACAACGCGCAGGTCGGGCAGCGAATCGAGGAGTTCCGCCAGCCGCGCGCGGTCGGCGGCGTCGCAGGCGGCGACCGTGGCGGAGGCCCCTAGCGACGAGAGCTCGGCCACGAGTTCGGAGGCGCCGTCGGCCTGCTCGCCGCGACGGCTCGTCAGGACAATGTGCTCGACGCCGGACTCCGCCAGCCGGCGGGCAACATGCGCACCCAGCGCACCCGTACCGCCGATGATCAGCGCGGTTCCGCCCGGCTGCCAGGGCTTGGACACGGTCGCCGGTGCGGCGCGGACGAGCCGGCGCGCGTAGACCTGCTTCCCCCGGACCGCGACCTGGTCTTCGAAGTCCGCGCCCGCGAGGGCCTTCCGGAGCGCGGCCACGTCGTCGGAGAGATCGACGAGGCCACCACGCCGGTCCGGCCGTTCCAAGGCGTATGCCCGGCCCAGCCCCCAGACGAGCGCCTGCTCGGGGTGGTCGAGCGGGTCGTCACGGTCGACCGCGACCGCACCACGCGTACCCAGCCACACCGGCACCTCCGGTGCCGACTGGAGCAGGTTCACCGTCGCGGCGAACCCTCGGCTGGCCGACTGGCCCGGCTCGCGGCGTTCGTCGAGGCCCAGCAGGGATAGCACGCCAGCGACCGGTATCTCGGGTAGCGCCACCGTCTCGCCGTCGACGACCAGCCGCACGACGTCGGTACCCAGCCCGTGGGCGCACGCCTCGACCAGCGGATCTTCGGTGTAGTTCGCCGGCACGACCAGCAGCCAGGTTCCAGACGGCCCATTGTCGTCCCGGATGTCCAGCGGACGCCAGGTGACTCGGTAGCGCCAGTCGTCAGTCGCGCCGACCTGTCGGCGGGGCCGCTTAGCGGTCAGCCAGTAACGTTCGTGCTGGAAGGCGTAGGTCGGCAGCGCGATCCGCCGGCCGGCAGGGATCACGGCGCCCCAGTCGAGGACGGCGCCACGCACGTGGGCTTCCGCCAGCGCGTTGACGAACCTCGGCAGGCCACCGTCATTGCGCCGCAGGGTGCCGACCGCGTACGCCGAGGCCTCGACATCCTCGACCGTCTCCCCCAGGGCCATGGTCAGCACCGGGTGCGCACTCGCTTCGACGAAGACCCCGAAACCCTGCTCGACCAACGCCCGCGTAGCCTCTTCGAACCGCACCGTCTCCCGCAGATTCCGGTACCAATACTCCGCATCCACCAAACGATCCAGCCAACCAGCCGTCACCGTCGAAAAAAACGGCACCCGCGGCACACAAGGCTCGATCGGCGCCAGCACCTCCAACAATTCCTCCCTGAGCACCTCAACATGCGCCGAATGCGAGGCATAATCCACCGGGACCACCTTCGCCCCCTCCACCCCCGCCAACACCGCAGCAAGCCCCCCAGGATCACCCGACACCACCACCGACGACGGACCATTCACCGCCGCAACCCCAACACCCTCCGGCAACACCACCCCATCCACCGACAACGGAACCGACACCATCCCACCACGACCAGACAACGCCACAATCGCCTTCGACCGCAACGCAACCACCCGCGCCGCATCCCGCAACGACAACGCACCCGCCACACACGCAGCCGCAATCTCACCCTGCGAATGCCCCACCACCGCAGAAGGCTCCACACCATACGACCGCCACAACTCCGCCAACGACACCATCACCGCAAACAACACAGGCTGAACAACATCAACCCGCTCCAACGCCACCGCATCACCCAAAACCTCAAACAACGACCAATCCACAAACTCCGACAACGCCCCCGCACACTCCCCCATCCAACCCGCAAACACCTCGCAAGACCCCAACAACTCCACCGCCATACCAACCCACTGCGAACCCTGACCAGGAAACACGAACACAGTCTTACCGCGGCCCTGTGCGCTCCCCCGCAGCACACGCGGTGACGGCCTCTCACCGATGACCGCATCCAACGCCTCGCAGAAATCCGCACTGTCCTCACCCATCAGCACCGCACGATGCTCGAACGCCGTCCTCGTAGTCGCCAGCGAGTACCCGATGTCCGCAACGGCAGCCCCCGCCTCCAACACCTCCCGCAACCGCCGGGCCTGATCACGCAACGCCCGCTCGGACCGACCCGACACCGGCCACAACACAACACCGCCATGCTCAGACCGCGCCGGCTCCACTACCTCCAGAGCCTGCTCGACGATCACATGCGCGTTCGTGCCACTCACACCAAACGACGACACACCCGCACGACGAGGACGATCGACCTCCCACGGCACATTCTCCGTCAACAGCGACACCGCACCCGCAGACCACTCCACCTTGGGCGAGGGCACATCGACGTGCAGAGTCCGAGGCATGATCCCGTGCCGCATCGCCTCCACCATCTTGATCACACCACCGACACCAGCAGCCGCCTGCGTATGACCGATATTCGACTTCAACGAACCAAGCCACAGTGGACGATCACGATCCTGACCATAAGTCGCGATAATCGCCTGCGCCTCGATCGGATCACCCAACGCCGTACCAGTACCATGCGCCTCAACCACATCAACATCCGAAGCAGACAGACCAGCATTCGCCAACGCCTGACGAATCACCCGCTGCTGCGACCGACCATTCGGCGCCGTCAAACCATTCGACGCACCATCCTGATTCACCGCCGAACCACGAACCACCGCCAACACCCGACGACCATTACCCCGAGCATCCGACAACCGCTCCAACAACAACACACCAACGCCCTCAGACCAACCAGTCCCATCCGCACCAGCACCAAACGCCTTACACCGACCATCAACCGACAAACCACGCTGCCGCGAAAACTCCACAAACACACCCGGCGTCGACATCACCGTCACACCACCAGCCAACGCAAGCGAACACTCACCACTACGCAACGCCTGCACCGCAAGATGCAACGCCACCAACGACGACGAACACGCCGTATCCACGGTCATAGCGGGACCTTGCAGGCCGAGCACGTACGAGATACGGCCGGACGCCACACTGCTGGTGCTGCCGGTCAGGCCGTAGCCGTCGAAGCCCTCAGGCACCTCGTGCAGCTGCGGCAGATAGTCCTGGGCCATCGCGCCGACGAATACGCCGGTGTCGCTGTCCCGCAGCGACTTCGGGTCGATGCCCGCGCGCTCCAGCGCCTCCCACGAGGTCTCCAGTAGCAGCCGCTGCTGCGGATCGGTCGCCAGCGCCTCACGCGGGCTCATACCGAACAAGTCCGCGTCGAACATCGCCGCGTCGTGCAGGAAGCCGCCGCTGCGGGTGTAGCTCGACCCGAATCGCTCGCCGTCGGGGTCGTACAGGGATTCCAGGTCCCAGCCACGATCGGTCGGGAAGCCGGAGATCGCATCCACCCCGTTGGCTACCAGGGCCCAGAGATCTTCCGGACTGCGCACGCCACCAGGGAGGCGGCAGCTCATCCCCACGATCGCGATCGGGTCGTCTGATGCCTTCGACGCCGCACGCACCTGCGTCGACTCCTCCGGCGTGCTAAGCGCCCCGGCCAGCGCGGTCGGCGTCGGGTAGTCGTACAGGGCCGTGTGCGGCAACGACCGGCCGATGGCCTTGCTCAGCCGGTTGCGCAGTTCGACCGCCATGTGCGAGTCGAAACCGAGGTCCTTGAACGTCAGGTGCGACTCGACGGACGCCCGCGACGTGCCGAGCACGACCGCCGCGTGGGCACGCACGAGTCCGAGCGCGTCGAAGTCCTCGACGACGACCGGCTCCGACTCAGCGATTTCCTCCACGGTATCGAACCAGAACCGGCGGCGCTGGAACGCATACGTCGGCAGCGCGATCCGACGCCCGCCCGGGAACACCGAGGACCAATCGACGGCGACACCGTTGACGTGCAGCTCCGCGAGCGAGGACATGAACCTGCCGAGTGACCCGTCGTTGCGCCTGGACGACCCGACGACCACGGCCGAGCACGCGGTCTCCTGCACAGCGGCGACAAGAACCGGGTGCGCACTCGCTTCGACGAAGACCCCGAAACCCTGCTCGACCAACGCCCGCGTAGCCTCTTCGAACCGCACCGTCTCCCGCAGATTCCGGTACCAATACTCCGCATCCACCAAACGATCCAGCCAACCAGCCGTCACCGTCGAAAAAAACGGCACCCGCGGCACACAAGGCTCGATCGGCGCCAGCACCTCCAACAATTCCTCCCTGAGCACCTCAACATGCGCCGAATGCGAGGCATAATCCACCGGGACCACCTTCGCCCCCTCCACCCCCGCCAACACCGCAGCAAGCCCCCCAGGATCACCCGACACCACCACCGACGACGGACCATTCACCGCCGCAACCCCAACACCCTCCGGCAACACCACCCCATCCACCGACAACGGAACCGACACCATCCCACCACGACCAGACAACGCCACAATCGCCTTCGACCGCAACGCAACCACCCGCGCCGCATCCCGCAACGACAACGCACCCGCCACACACGCAGCCGCAATCTCACCCTGCGAATGCCCCACCACCGCAGAAGGCTCCACACCATACGACCGCCACAACTCCGCCAACGACACCATCACCGCAAACAACACAGGCTGAACAACATCAACCCGCTCCAACGCCACCGCATCACCCAAAACCTCAAACAACGACCAATCCACAAACTCCGACAACGCCCCCGCACACTCCCCCATCCAACCCGCAAACACCTCGCAAGACCCCAACAACTCCAACGCCATACCAACCCACTGCGAACCCTGACCAGGAAACACGAACACCGGCCGGTGAACCTCGTCCGCGACACCAGTCACAACCTCGGCGGCTACCTCACCGGATGCCAGCGCCGCCAACCCGCCTAGCAAGTCTGAACCGACCACAGCCGCCCGGTGGCGCAGGCTCGTCCGTGTCGTGGCCAGCGAGAATCCCACATCGGCCAGCGAGACCGACGGCTCGTCGTTGAGGTACGCGAGCAGACGTTCCGCCTGAGCACGAAGACCCGCCTCCGTCCGTCCGGAAAGGACGAACGGGCCCGAGCTCCCCTCCGAGCTGGAGCCCTCAGCGGCATCGGGCCCCGAGCGAACCACGACGTGGCAATTGGTGCCACCGACACCGAACGAGCTGACACCGGCGACCAGCGAACCCTGCCATGGAGCGAGTTCCCGCTGCACGCGGATGTTCAGGTCGTCGAACGGGATCTCCGGGTTCGGCGCCTCGAAGTTCAGGCTCGCCGGGATCTCGCGGCTGTGCAGCGACAGTACGACCTTGAGCAGGCCGGCGATGCCCGCGGCACCTTCGAGGTGACCGATATTGGTCTTGACCGAGCCCACAGCGAGCGGCTTACCCGCGCGGCCCAGCACCGTGCCCAGGGCTGCGGCCTCGATGGGGTCACCGACCTTCGTGCCCGTGCCGTGCAGCTCGACGTAGCCAACCTCGGCGGGGTCGATGCCCGCGCGCTGATACGCCCGCGCGATGACAGCAGACTGCGCCGCCGCACTCGGCGTCGTCAGCGTCTCGCTGCGACCATCGTTGTTGATCGCGCTTCCGGCGATCACCGCGTACACGGTGTCGCCGTCGGCCAGCGTGGCCGACAGCGGCTTCAGCACGACCAGACCGCCGCCCTCACCCCGGACGAAACCGTTGGCGCGCGCGTCGAACGTGAAGCAGCGCCCGTCCGGCGACAGGCCGCCGAACTCCGTCATCACCCGCGTGCTCTCCGCCGCGAGGTTCAGGTTCACGCCGCCGGCGACCGCTGTCGCAGACTCACCCGCGCGCAGACTCTCACAGGCCAGGTGCACCGCGACCAGCGACGAGGACTGCCCGGTGTCCACGGTCATGCTGGGGCCGTGCACGCCGAGCGTGTACGACACGCGGTTGGCGATGATGCCCCGGTGCAGCCCGGTCAGGCTCTGGTGGCTGATCGCGCCCTGTCTGTGGGCCAGGGTCGCGTAGTCGTCCCAGATGGCGCCGATGAACACGCCGAGGTCGCTGTCCCGCTGCGCGAGCGGCACCACGCCGGCGTGTTCGAGCGCTTCCCAGGCCAGTTCGAGCATCAGGCGCTGCTGAGGGTCGGTCGCCGCCGCCTCACGCGGTGACATGCCGAAGAACTCCGGCTCGAAATGGCCGGTGTCGGGCACCCGACCGGCCCACACACCGTCCACCTGGGACAGTGCGTCGGCGCCGTCGCGCAGCAACCGCCAGAAGGAACGCACGTCTGGCGCACCGGGCAGGCGGCACGACATGCCAATGATCGCGATCGGTTCCGTCGTCGACACGGTGACTTCCTTGGTCGGTCGGGGCGGGTGGGTTAGCAGATGCCTTCGATGACGGCTTCGCCGGCGAAGGTCTTGACCGGCTGGGGCGCGGACACCGAGTCGCCGACGTGGCCCTCCGGTGCCCGCACCCGGATCGCCGTGTCGCGCTCCAAATTGTTCGGCAGAAACATGACCTTGCTGACGTGGCTCATCACGACCTGGCCGCGAGTGCCGTACTCGACCTGCTCACCGGTCGCTGGGTTGATCACCCGGAAGATCACCACGGGGCTACGGGTGCCATAGATGATGTCTGGCTTCTCGACCAGTACGTGCTTGCCCGGCCTCGGCAGCCGCGATGACCTGCGGCGGGTGGCTGCCGCTGCTCAACACGAGCACAGCGTCGACCTCGCCGTCCAGCAGTTCGCGGTAGTCCGGGAAGCGGCGTTCAGCGGGAACGCCGTACTGCTCGCCGAGCAGGTCGAGCAAGCCCGGCGAGAGGTCGCTCAAGGCGGCTATATCGAACTTGTCGGGAAGGCTTCGCAGGTAGGGAAGGTGCATAATCTGCGCGACCGCACCGCAGCCGATCACGCCAACTCGAAGACGTCGTGATGGTGACACCGGCACCTCCTTTGGCCGGGTCGGCATTATTAACGCGTCCGCCACGACCGAACCGCGCAGCGACGCTGCACCGCAATTCGGCGGCGACAAGAGTGGCAACGATTTCGAACCTTTATTCCCGGATCGTGACCGGGTCGTATCTTCGCGTGGCCGTCCCCAGGATTCCAGCGGACGCAGCCGATCATATCCGCGCCCTACCCGGAAGCTCTTGCTCCAATACGGTGAAATATGGCTCTTGTGACGTGTCCATGGGTGGCGTGAGCAGCTGGTTTGGCCCCGAAGATGGGGCGCGCCGTTGCTGTGTCTAGGTTTCTGGCTTGTCGAAGGCCAAAGGAAACGGACAACGGCGTGCCGGATACCAGTTTATGGCGTGCGCTTGTGGGGGTCGAAAGGCGCACGGTGATCGAGGATGTGGAGTTCGACGAAGCCGGCGAGCGGGTGGTGGTGCATGTGCGTCCCCGCAAACGCAGGAAGGGTCTCTGCGGGCGTCGCTGGCGGCCGTCCGGGCGGTATGACCGGGGCGAGGGCCGCCGCCGGTGGCAGGCCCTTGATCTGGGCACCATCCAGGTGGCGGCGGAGATCGAGGCGCCCCGGGTGCGCTGCGCCGAGCACGGTCCCACCGTGGCGCGGCTGCCCTGGGCACGCCACGGTGCCGGACATACCTATGCCTTTGATGCCACGGTGGCATGGCTGGCGGTGCACTGCTCGAAATCGGCGGTGTGTGAGCTGATGCGGATCGCCTGGCGCACGGTCGGGATCGATCGTGGCCCGGGTCTGGGCCGACACCGAGACCCAGGCCGCGTGCTGCGGGAGCGGTGGTGCGGATCGAGGCGAGCACGCTGGCCGGGCGCGTGGCGTGTCCTGGCTGCGGGGCGCTGTCCGATCGGGTGCACAGCCGATATGAACGACGGTTGTCCGATAGCGCGATATCGGGTCGGGGGGTGCTGATTGGCCTGCGAGTCCGCAGGTTGTTCTGCGATAACCCCGAGTGTGCCAAGAAGACCTTCGCCGAAGCGGTGCCTGAGTTGGCGGCTCGTTATGGCCGGCGCACCACGGCGTTGGAGCGGGTGTTGTGCGCGGTCGCGCTGGCGCTGGGTGGTCGCGCCGGGGCGCGGTTGACCCAGCGCCTGGCCGCTGCGGTGAGCCGGATGACGTTGCTGCGCCTGATTCGCGCCCTGCCCGACCCCGAATACACGACTCCTCGGGTGCTGGGTGTGGACGACTTCGCCCTGCGCCGGGGACACCACTACGACACGATCCTGATCGACCTCGAGTCCCGCCGCCCGGTCGACATGCTGGCCGACCGCACCGCCGAGACACTGACCGCGTGGTTAAAGACCCATCCCGGTGTGGAGATCGTCTGCCGGGACCGCGCCGGCGCCTACGCCGAGGGCGCCCGCGCAGGCGCACCGGACGCGCTGCAGGTAGCCGACAGGTGGCACGTGTGGAACAACCTCGCCGGCGCGGTAGAGCGCACGGTGGCCCGACACCAGAAATGCCTGAATGCCGCAGGCCGCGTTCCCGAGCCGCGTGGTAAACCGCCGTCGGTTCGGCGGGTCGTGGGCTGGCTCATGAGCGATCCGGCGAACATCGAATCAGTTCGGTGCGAGCCGCCACGACCTATTTCCGGGAACTGCCGGCGGCGGGGCGAGCGGAGTTGACCGTCCGCTCGTATGGGATGGACCTTTCGCGGTGGTTTCGGTTCCTTTGGGCCGAGGGCGTCGATGTCGTCTGGGATCGGGCTACCCGGGTCGAGGCTCGTGATTTCAGCCGGTGGATGCAGGTCGCTGGCAAGCGGCCTCGGCCGCATTGGCGCGCGTCAGCAGGTGGCGGCTCGTTGGACCGGGCCCACGGTCAGGCGTTCGCGCCGGCGGTGCGCGCGCATTGTGAGACGGTGTTGCGGTCGTTCTATGAGTTTCACCGGGACGCGGGCACCGGGCCGATCATCAACCCGTTTCCGCTGGACAGGTCTCGTCGCGCCGGTCGGGCACACGCGCATCGAAATCCCATGGAAAAGCAGGGAGACGAGCGCAGTGGTCTGTATCGGCCCAGAGTGCCTGGCCGGATCCCGCGGAGTATCTCGGACAGCGAGTTCAACGAGATCTTCGCCCGGCTGCGTCGCATCGTGACCGGGCGCTGGTCGCCTTCTACGTATCAACCGGCGCGCGAGCCTCCGAGTTGCTGTCGGCTACGCTGGCGGGGGTGGACCCCGGTCGGCAGTTGATCACGGTGGTCCGCAAGGGAACTCGCGAGTTGCAGGAGTTGCTGGCATCGACGGACGCATTCGTGTGGCTGCGGTTGTATCAGGTGGAGATGGGCGATCTCATCCCCCGAGGGCGTCGGCAGCCGTTGTGGTGGACGCTGCGGAACCCGGTCCGTCCGCTGACGTATCACGCCGTGCACCACATGTTCGAGCGGGTCAACCAGCAGGCCGGCACGACAGCGACGCTGCATGCCTTGCGGCACACCGCCGCCTATCGGATGGCGCAGGATCCGACGTTGCCGCTCACTGATGTCCAGTTCGTTTTAGGTCATGCGCAGTTGACCACAACGCAGATCTATCTGACGCCGCGCAAGGAAGACGTGATCCGGCGGGTGCTGGCTCATCACGTCGAGCAGACCCGGAAAGCAGCAGAGCGGACTCGTCCGGCCCCGGCAGCAGGATACCGGCCGGAGACGCTGGACGTGCTGTTCCAGAACGGGCAGCGATGAGCACGACGATCGACGAGGCAGTCCGGCCGCAGGCGGCGCCCAGAGGACGAGAAGTGGCGCGGGCGCGTTTCCCACCTCGGCCTGTTCCCGCCACCTGGCAAGCAACCGGGCTGGCCAGGGAGGATGTTCGAGTGTGGTTCGCTAGCGCACCGTTCATCGACGCCAACGAGCACACAATGAAGGTCCGGCGCTGGGGGCTGGGCCACCTGCTGGACTGGTTGGAAGCCCAACCCGGCTCGACCTGGCAGGAACGGTGGACGGCGACCGGCGCTGACAGCGCCGGTCGCGGATGGCGGAAAATCCCCGCCCGGTGGCGGACTCGTGACTCCGACGGGTTCGCCCGGCTGCGTGGCCCTATGTGACGCCGATCCTCACGTTTCTGCCGTGTCGGGCAGCCATACTCTCTATCGCACCGCAGAGATTCTTGCGGCCAAGGGCGGTGCGGTTGCTGACGTCTCCGTCGGGGACGTCCTGGAGTTGCTGGACGTCGAGCTGGACACGCTCGTTGGAAAGCCCGGCGATGCCGCCGTGTTCTACCGGATTCTGCGCACGGCAGGGGTCTTTGGCCCGGACACGCCGCCCACGCTGCGCCAGGTACGCGGCACCGCCGGGCCGTGCACGCCCGAGGAGCTAATCGTCCGCTACGGCCTGGCCTGCCGCCGGGTCCGCGACCTGCTGGTGGACTATCTGAAGGAACGCCAGTCCACATTGGACTACTCCAGCATGGAAAGTCTCGCATGCAACCTCGGGTCACGGTTCTGGCGGGACCTGGAGATCCACCATCCGGGCATCGACAGCCTGCGTCTGCCGAACGAGGTCGCCGCCGCTTGGAAACAACGGCTGCGCACCAAACGCAAGACGATCACGTCGGAGACCGGCGAGAAGATCACGGTCGACGTCCCGCGGCTGAACTACCGCGAGTGCCTGATCCCAGTGCGGGCGTTCTATCTGGACCTGGCTCAGTGGGCCGTTGACGATCCCGGGCGCTGGGCGCAATGGGCGGCTCCCTGCCCTGCCAAAAAAGACGAGGTCAACCGGCGCAAGGTCCGGCGACACCGCAAATCGCGTATGGACGCCCGCACCCGATAACGGCTTCCCGTCCTGCCGATGCTGGTTCGTGAGGTCAACGAGCACCGGAAGGCCGCGGAGACGCTGCTGCAGGCGGCCCGCCAGGCCCAGCCCGGCCAGTCGTTTGCCGCTGCCGGGCAAACACTCGTCCGTACGGTCATCCGTCACGGCGTCGCCAGCAAGGTATGGGCCGACGACCATGCCACCGGCAAGCGTCGCGACCTCGAACTCGAAGAAGACCACGCCTTCTGGGTTTGGGCGACCGTGGAAGTCTTGAGGGCGACCGGCATCCGCGTCGAGGAGTTGCTGGAGCTTTCCCATCACAGCTTCGTTCAATACAAGCTGCCCACCACCGGCGAACTCGTGCCGCTGCTCCAGATCATCCCATCCAAGACCGGCGAGGAGCGACTCCTTGTCGTCTCACCAGACCTCGCAGAGGTTCTCAGCGCGATATCATCCACCGCGTCCGCGACCACACCGGGAAGATCCCGCTGATCGCCGCCTACGACTGGCAGGAATGTGTATGGCTGCCACCATCTCCGTTGCTATTCCAACGCCAATTCGGCGCGGAGCGCCGCAGAATCAGCCCCGACGTCATCCGCGACATTTTAGATTTAGCCCTGGCTCGCACCGGCCTCACGGACCCCTCAACCGGCGAGCCACTGCGGTCCACACCCCACGATTCCGAAGGTTAATACAGGGAGTCCCGAAAGCGCGCCCGCAAGTCCCAGAAGTTCCGCGCGAACCGCGGCGTTGTCCGGCAGCCACGGAAACAGGCGCGTCGGGGTTGGAACTGCTCGCGCGTCAGGCCATTGGGCATAGAGCAGGACGAGCAGTCCGTCGACGCGATCTTCGGGTGGAGGAAGTCGGCCCGGGTGGCTGCGGTGGCGTGGTCGAGTTGGGTAGTTGCACGCGGGCCATCGGTTCGGGGAGGACCACCGGCTCATATGCCAAGCGCAGCCGGTGGCTGGCCAGGAACAGCGCGGCTCCATCGGCACCCCGCACGCCGACGCACGACCCGCAGACGTGGCGCATGGCCAGCGGTGTGCCCTCGGCGTCCGCGAACGCGTGGATCGCGCTGATGATCTCCTGGTGTCTGGCTTCGACCATCGTGTTTCCCACCGTAGCGGGTTCAGCGCTGTGGAGGATGCCGCCGGACGGGTCCAGCCCGCAGGTCCGGCTCGGCCGGTGGCGGGTCGCGAGGGTGGACGCGCACAGGGATCTCGACACCACGCGCGGAGGACCACGGGTGACCCCTGGCCGGCGGATGTTCCTCCTGCTCGCGGAACTGGTCACGGGGGCGGTGGTAGGCGGCGATCACGGCGGCGAGTCGGTCGCGGTCGGGGTCGGGGGTGTCGGGGTGGCAGGCACGGACCGCGCGCCGGTAGGCGGCGGTGATCTCGGCGCTGCTGGCGCCAGGGTCCACGCCGAGCACCACGTACGGGTCGGGCTGATCAGAACTCAGGGCGCTGTTCATGGGGCTGTTCAGGCGTTAGTCGGGGCGGGGTGTGGGCGGGAGCAAGGTGGCTGACCGCGGTGTAGTAGCCCCGCGCCGCGGTGTGAGCGGTGTCGAGCGCGCGCCGCAGCGCGGCGAGGTCCCGGCACGCGCGGGCCAACTGGTCGGCAGCCGGCTCACCGTCGACGCGGCGGACTTGGTCGGCGTGCTCGGTGTGGTGGCCGGTGTGCTCGGCCACCAGCGTGACCAGGTCGCTCAATACGCTGGGGAGCTGGGTGAGCTGCCAGCCGGCGTCACGCAGCGTCACCAGATCCGGCGCGCACGCCGGGTCAGCGGCGTGGACCGCGCGTCGAATATCGCGGGTCGCGGTGGCCAGGGCGCTGGCGATGGTGGCTGGTCGCCGTCGGGTGCTGGTCATGGCGTTGTGTTCCCTTGTCCCGTGCTGTGCCAGGGTGGTCCGGATCAGGGCCAGGGCTCGGTCTCATCGAGGACCGGGGCGTCGCGGCGCTGATCGGCGATATCGGCTGGATCGGCTTCCAGCACCTCCCCGACGCCGTCGAGGTCCTGCTGGGGGTCCTGGTCGTCGGTCGGCTCGGGGCGCGCCGGGCGCCGCTGGCCGGCGACATCATGGTCGGCCGCCTCGCAGATGGGGACCTCGTCAGCGGGAGCAGCCAAGGCATGATCCTCGGTCATGGTCGCTCGCGCCTGCTGGACGGTGACCTCGTGGGTGCCGAGGCGGTGCAAGCCGTCGCGGGCCGGGGCCAGCAGCAACGCGCCGGTCGTCAGGCACCCATGCAGGGCGCGCAGTTCGGCCTGCAACTCACCGCGGATCGGCCCAGTGCTCGGGCCAGCGCTCGAACTGTGGTCGAGGCTGGCCGGGTCCTGGCGATCAGGGTGGCACCAGCCTGGCCAGGCTGTTGGCCAGGCTGGTCGTGCCGTCCACGGCGTCGTAGAGTGCGGCCGGTTCGGGTACCTGCGTGGTGAGGACACTCTCGGCGGCGGCGAGGTTGCCGCTGGCCTGGTCCAGCTGTTCACGCACTGTCGGTGGTGCGCGGCCAGCCCCGCGCTCCGTGCCCATGCTGGTCGCGGAACTGGTGGTCAGTGTGCTGTCGGCCATCGTGCTCACCTCCCTGGTTCGACCCTGGCTTGCCCTGCTGTGCTGGCCGGTAGCTCGGCGGTGCAGCCCCACCGGGAACGACGCTGGCCCCGCCCGTGGGCGGTCGACACCGTGTCCACGCGGTATCGCTGCCGTGGGCGGGGCCAGGGTGTTGGCCGAGCCAGGATCAGGATGGTTCAGGCGTTGATCTGCTTGGCCTGGCCGCCGCCGCTGATGGCGATCTTGCGGGGCTTGGCCTGCTCGGCGATGGGCACCCGCAGGGTCAACACACCGGCGTCGTAGTCGGCCTTGATGTTGTCCGGGTCGAGGGTGTCGCCCAGGAACAGTTGCCGAGAAAACACCCCGCGGGGCCGTTCGGCCACCTGGACCTCGGCGCCCTCGTCATAGCTGGGCGTGCGCTCGGCCTTGACGGTGAGCACGTTGCGCTCCACGTCCAGGTCGATCGAGTCCGGTGCCACCCCGGGCAGGTCGAACTGAACAACGTAGTCGTTGCCCAACCGGTAGGCGTCCATCGGCATCACCGCCGGACGCGCCGTGGTGCCGTGGGTACCGAAGAACTGCTGGGTCAGCCGGTCCAGCTCCCGGAACGGGTCCGTCCGCATCAACATAGCCATGCGCCTCCTTGTCTCCTTCCATACACACCGCCTCCCGGCGTGCTGGTGGGCCGGAGGCGGCTCGGTCAACCTGTACTCAACTTGATAACGACCGACTCAGTTTTTCTGTTCCCGTGAGTGGAGATTTTTCCAGTTCGATGATGACCGTGGTGTGACTCTCGGGGTTCCGGCCCCGCCACGCGTCAGGCGGCGGGACCGGAACCGGTTCGGATGAAGGGAGGGTTGTCGAGATGTACTGCTTTCACGTACTGCGATCAGCGTCCTCGCGAGTGGGTCACTCCTGGGGCCTGTCCGCTCCAGTACTCGGCTCGGGGGCGGGGCTGCCGCGCAGGTGCGTCGCGAGACGCGGGGCCGGGACCACTATCAGGGTCTCCTCGGCCGCATGTCGACACCGGCATTCCCGCCCGGCGAGCGGACCATGTCCCAACCACGGACTCGGCGCACTCCAGGCGTGACCCGCGTCATCACCTGCCTTTCACTGATCACTCTCGCATTCACCGAACACCGGGCACGCCGGTCCGCGGAGGGGAACGCTGCCGACGCCACCCCGGTCGTCTACCCCGTGTCCCGCCGAGAAACCAGTCGCTGGGGTTGGTCGCCCGGGGCGCGCGGCGTAGCCGGCGCGGACCGGTGGAACCCGGCCGCGGCTTCGGCGGAAGGGGCGGTGGACCCGGCTGGAGTGCTCCGAAGTTGGCGGTCATGATCGCGTCGAACTCCGCGTCCACCCACACTGGATCGGAGCAGACCAGCTCGGCGAACCCGCTGGTCGCCGTTGTGTCGGCGTCCGCATCACGGGTGGCACCCGGCTGTGGTGATTCCCGACTTGTGATGTCCAGCATCCTCGATCACTTCCCGGCAACGTCGTTGTGCTCGATACCAGGTCATGTACCGCGTCTATCCAAATCTATAGTCTGCACTTGAGATTGTGTCAAGCGTTTATTCCAGATAATCTGTTCCGACTATCGGGTTAATCTGTCATGGTCACAGGTAGCGTGCGAACGCGACCGTTCGCGGAGGAGGTGCAGGTGGCCGGTCTGGGCAACCTCGACGATCAGGACTATCCGGCTTACACCACCGGGCAGGCCGCGAAGATGCTGGGCGTGCAGGAGGCGTTCTTACGCAGCCTGGACACCGCGGACCTCGTGCGCCCGCAGCGGTCCGAGGGCGGACACCGGCGCTACTCGCGCCGCCAGCTCACGCTCGTGGTACGGCTACGCGAACAACTCGACGAGGGCCACACCCTCACCGCCGCCGCCCGCATCATCGGCCTGCAAGACCAGCTCGCCGACGCCGAGAACACGATCACCCACCTGCGCGCCCAACTCGACCAGCGTCCCTCCGACTAGCTCCTGCACGGGTCTCACTCCGCTCGGAGCTACTCGCAGGCGGCATCCAGATCCCGGGCGAGCACCGCGTGATCGCCGGCCACCCGCAGCCCCGGAGGATCGGGCCGCCCCAGACCAGACCGCCCGGCGCACAGATCCTGGAGAAACCGCGCGACCCGCTGCGGGGGCGGCGTGGCGGTCGTGGTGTCCAGATAGGACACCACGATGAGGTCTTCGCCGGAGTGGGTCTCGATCGCGGCGGCCCAGCCGTGTACCTCGTCCCAGAGCAGGGCCAGGTCCCGATCGGGGAATTCCGGCAGCCTGCGGTTCACCGCGAGATACGCCGAGGTGGGTAGGTCCAGATCGACCGTGCACGATTCCAGTCCCACGCCGAGGTGGCCGGCCGTGGCGGCCAGGTAGCCGCGCAGCGCCCGGTGGAACCGGAACTCGACGTCCACATCGAACTCTGTGGTGAACTCTGCGGGGGTTTCGGTGTGGGTTTCGCTGGGGTGGTCAGCGAGGCTGGTGGTCACGCCGCACCGTCCTCGGGTCGCTCGCCGGCAGGCGCGGCGGTGGCCGGGGCGGCAGTTGCGGTGCCGGCTGTGCCGGTGCCAGCGGTGGTGGTGCCGGTGGTGGTGATCGTGATCCGGCGGCGAGTGGTCCGGTTCGCGAGCGGCAGACGGATGGTCAGCACACCGGCGTCCAGGACAGCGTTGACGCGCTGGACATCGACGGGTTCGTCGAAGACGAGATGCTGGGCGGCCACCCCCAACCGGCGTTCGGACGCGCACAACCGCTCCCCCGCGCCGAACTGCGGTGGCCGGCGTTCGGCCCGCACGGTCAGGGTGGTCGCGGTCGCATCGATGTCGACGGCGTCCGCGCTCACCCCGGGCAGATCGGCCATGACCACGAACTCCTCAGCGGCGCGGACCACGTCCACGGCCAGTGGCACGGGCTGAGACCACGTGCCCGGCCACGCGGACCGGTCGAACCACGGCGCTGGTTCGGCGCGCATCAACATCGGTTTCCTCCCTGTCAGCTGCTGTCTGGTGTCAATACGCGATCTCGTTCTATCATGTCGTCCATCGGATGACAATATAAGTGTCAGCGGAAGGATGACATGAGCCAGGATTCGCCGAGCGAGGCGCTACGCCACCTGACCGCGCTGCTGGAGCGCATCCGAACGCGCCAGGACACGGACGTGGGCACAGACGACGACGGGGTCGGACGTGTGTTGGACGGCTTGACCCTGCTGCGCGAGCTGCGGACCGAGCTGGCCGGGTGGGAACCCGAGCTGATCGCCGCCGCCCGGCGCGCGGGCGCGAGCTGGGCACAGTTGGCGCCCGCGCTCGGGGTGGCCAGCCGGCAGGCCGCCGAACGCCGCTACCTGCGCCTGCAATCCACCGGCGGCCCCGAGACGACCATGGAAGCCCGGGTGCAGGCCACCCGAGACCGCCGCGCCGGTGACCGCGCGGTAACCGCCTGGGCCCGGCAAAACTCCGCCGAGCTACGCCAGCTCGCCGGCCAGGTCAGCGCCGTGGGCGGGCTCAGCGCGGCCGGGCAACGCGAAGCGGAGCGGGTCCACGCCGAACTGGCCGGCAATGACCCCGCCAGCTTGCTCGGCCCGCTGACCGACCTGCGCGCGCACCTAGCCGACGAGCATCCCGCGCTGGCCGACCGGATCACCACCGTGACCGCCGACGCCGACCAGCGCCGCCGCACCACCGTCCACAACCGCCATCCGGCCGGGCACGACTGACCGGCCGCCAACCCGCCACACACGCAGACGCACACCACGGGAACGCCATGCACGACACCGCATCCACCACCGCGCGCGATCTCGTCCCGTTGACAGTCGATTTCGATACCGTGCTGCGCGGTTATGACCGCGATCAGGTGCGGCACTATGTCGACGTTACCGAACGCGACACCCAACTGCTGGTCGCTGACCGCGATGCCGCGCTCAGCCAGGCCGAGGACCTGGCCCGACAGCTCGACGCGGCACGCGCGATGATCCGCGAGTTGCAGGCCACCAACGATCGGCTCTGCCGGACCCCGATCGACCCCGCCGCGCTCTCGCAGCGGCTACGACGCATGGTCGAGCTAGCCACGGCCGAAGCCGACGACATCACCCGACGAGCCCAGGCCGCCGCCGACCGAACCTGGCGCCACGCCGAACACACCGCCGCGCGGCTGACCGAACGCCACCGCGAGTTACTCACCGAACTCGACCAGCGGCGTCGCGAGCTGGAAGCCGAGCACACCGACCTGATCACGCGGGCACGCGCCGACATCGACCGCATGACACGCGAGGCCCACCAGCGTCGCGACATGCTCGACCAGCGTGCCGCCCAACTGCGCGAGCAGGCGCAGACCGATTTCGACCTGGCGATGTCCGCGCGCCGAGCCGAGCTGGAAGCCGAACTCACGCAGCGTCGCACCAACGCCGACACCGAGTTCGAAGGCCACATCGGAGCACTGCGCGACGAGGTGGACCGGCTGCGTCGGGTCCGGGACGCGGTCCGTGATCAACTCAGCGAGGCCCAGCGTCTCGTGACCGAGATCCTGACCAGTCTGGACGCCGAGGAACCGCAACCACAACTCGCTCCGTCCTTGCCGAGCCCGCGAGCGCACGAACGGGACACCAGGGCTCAGTACTCCAGTCGACCAGCACAGGATTCGGAGGCCGATGCCGCGCTGACTGGCTGCGCCCTCCTGTCCGAGCTGTGATCACTGCTCACACTCGAAACCGCTGCCTGTCAGCTGTTCTGCGTCGCGTGCACGTGCGGTGTCAGGTCCTCGGGCAACTCGTCGGCAAGGTCGCTCTTGGCGAACGTCGCGACGATTGTCGGCCGCTCGTACCCGTGCGCACCGTTCTGCGGCCGGTCGCTCGCAGGTGCAGTGCTCTGCGACTGCATCACTACCTCCTAATCAACCACTCTGACTACGCAATCAAGGGAAATCCGGTCGCCTGCTCCGCATGCGCCGATCGGCTGCCCCGGCTTGCCTACGGTGGCCCGAGATCCGCGCCGCAACGTGTCCGGCGGACGCAGGCGCAGGGCTCGCCCGGTCGGTGGGGTGCCGATCGATGTCGGTACCCCGGCGTCCGATATCGATCGGCCATGAGGCGGGGAACCGCAGTTCGGCGGCCAGCATCGCGCGAGTCGGCCCGCACCCGGCAATGATCACGTCGAACATGAGGGGCGCGCGATCGTCGACGGTTACCCCCTCCACCGCCGCAAGACCGTCCGGCAGAGGATCGACAAGCACGCCGAGGCGATTGAGATGCACTTCCTGCCCGGATACAGCCCCGAACTCAACCCGGACGAAATCCTCAACGCCGACCTCAAACGGACCGTGTCCACCGACACAGCCCCGAAATCCCGAACCGATGTTTTTGCCGGTGTTTTCTGGACCCGTTGGTCCGGGTTGTTCAGGCTCCGGTGCCGGGTGTGTCCGGCGGGCTGGGCCGCCGGGGGCTGACGGTGTCCGGCGAGTTTTGGCCCCGCCCCTGGATGGGTGAAACTTCGCGGGTGCCGAGTGGTGTGCGCTCCGGTGAACGGGGTGGAGAGCTAGCGTTCTGCTCGCCGGGTGTTCATGGCTCCGCCTCCGACAAGGCTGGATCCGTGAGCAGTCGGCCCTTTTTCGTTTAGGGCCTTGGCTGAGCGGCGGCGGTGAGGGCCAGCTGGTCGAGGAACGCGGGCAGCCCGGCGATGGCGTGATCTCCGCGGGCGATGAGGAACACGCGCAGCTCGTGGTGCACCGCGGGGCTGGCGGTGCCGAGGAAGTCCGCGCAGACGCCGAGGAGCTCGAGCAGGTGCGACCGGCTCGGCCCCTCGGCCGGGTCAGCGACGGACAGGTCGTCGGGTGGTTCGTCGCCGATCCAGAGTTGCGGCATCAGCGGGTCAGCCGCGCGGGCGTTGCTGGGTGGCGCGCAGCCGGTAGGACTCGGCGCCGGTCTCGATGATGTTGCCGTTGAAGGTGAGCCGATCGACGATCGCGGAGCAGAGCCGTTTGTCGGTGAAGGTCTGGTCCCATTCGGAGAACGGGGCGTTGGAGGCGATGGCGATCGCGCTGCGTTCCTCTCGGTCGGTGAAGACCTGGAACAGCAGCTTCGCGCCGGCCTTGTCCAGGTCGAGGTAGCCGAATTCGTCCAAGCAGAGCAGGTCGACCTTGCTGTAGCGGTTGAGCACGCGGGTCAGCTGCCGGTCGTCGGCGGCCTCGGCGAGCTCGTTGACCAGGTTCGCTGTCGTGGTGTAGCGGACTTTCAGCCCGGATTCGGCGATCGCGGTGCCGATGCCGATCAGCAGATGCGACTTGCCGGTGCCGGACTGGCCGATCAGGCAGAGCGGCTGCCCGGCGTTGACCCAGCCTGGGGTGGTGAGGGTGTTGATGACCTCGGGAACGACGTTCGGGTTGGCGGCGAAGTCGAAGTCGTCGAGCCGCTTCGAGCGGGGGAAGTTCGCCTCGCGGACGCGGCGGATCTTGCGGCGTTCGTCGCGGTGCTCGCATTCGGCGTCGAGCAGGGTGAGCAGGAACGCCTTGTAGGACGCCTGTTCCCGCAATGCCGCGGCGGCGAGTTCCTCGAACCGGGAGCCGATGGTGGGCAACCGCAGCGTGCGGCAGGCCTGGTCGATCAGGGCGTCCATGCTGTCGACGCCGGGCGCGACGGCCGGAACGGTCGCCGCGGTGGCAGAGGTGGTGGGCGCGGGCAGGGTGGCGGTCATGCGGAGGTGCCTTTCGTGCGGCGAAGCAGCTGGTCGTAGATCGCCACCGAGGGCAGCGGGGTCGAGGTCGCGGGCAGTTCCCGGCGCGAACGCAGGGAGATCACCGGTGCAGCGGTGCTCACCGGCGTGGGTGGGGCGTGCTCGCGGGGATCAGGGGTGTCGTCGATGATCTTCGGGATCACCGTGGTGTCGATGCCGAGGTCGGACAGGTCGGCATCGTCGAGCAGCGGCTGGTCGCGGGCGGTGCTGGCGGCGGCCTTGCGGGCTTCGATCGCGACCAGCTCCGGGCTGGTCGACCCGGCGTCCAGCGCGGTGGTGATGCCGGTGATCACCGCCTCGGCGGGCAGGCGGCGGTGCAGCAGCAGGACCTCGATCAGCGCACGGGTCCCGTCGCCGTTGCCGTGCGCGGCGCGAGCGGCCGACCAGAACGCCTCGTGCGCCGAGGTGAAGGTGCCCTCGGCGCGGGCGGTGGCCAGCGCGGTGGACCCCGCCAGCGCGCCGGGCTTGCCGAGCAGGATCTCCAGGTAGTGATCCAGCTCGTCATGCGACTCGCCGCGGCGGGTGAGCCGGACGTGCCGGGCGATGATCGTGGTGCGGTCGAACACCAGCACCTCGTTGGCGCGCAACGAGACTCGCACTTTCCGGCCGATGAACCGCGCCGGCACCGAGTACTGCGACTGCCGCACGGTGATCCGCGAATCCCGGCCGACCTTCGGGGTCAGCGTGCTGCCGGTGTCGAACTCCTCGAACGGGACCGGCGCGAGCAGCTCGGCCTCGTGGGCGAAGTTGAACCCGATGCTGACCCGTTGTCCGTGCAGGATCCGCTCGTCCTCGGCCAGGTCGATCGCGGCGATCTTCTCATTCAGCTCGGTCAGGCTGGCGACCTCCGGGACCGGGACCAGATGCGTGCGGCGGAACCGGCCGCCTTCCTGCTCGACGCCGCCTTTTTCGTGCGCGCCGTCTTTGCCCGGGATGCAGTAGAAGGCATCGAAACCGAAGTGTGAACGGAATTTGACCCAGTTCTGGGACTCGACGCGAGAGCGGCCGAAGCAGACCCGCTGGACCGCGGGTCGCAGGTTGTCGTAGCGGATGTGGCGGGTCGGGATCCCGCCCAGCGCCCGGAACGCCTCGACGTGGCCTTCCATGAACGCCTCCTGCCCTTCGGACAGGAACACGCGGTGCACCGCGCGACCGCTGAAACTGAGCCGCAGCGTGAACAGGTGACACTTCAGCACCGTGCCCGCGACGCGGACCCACACGTCGGCGAAGTCGACCTCGGCTTCCTCGCCGGGCTGATGCTGCTGGGGCACCATGCCCTGCAGGTGCCGCTGTTCCTCGCGCAGCTCGGCCACCAGCTCCGGCCGCCGCCGGGCGACGTACTCGTAGACCACGGTCCGGCCCGCTGCGGTGAACCCATGCTCTGTGATCAGCCGCTGGTAGATCCGCGCGGTCGTGTGCTTCTGCTTGCGCGGCGCCGACAGATCCGCGCGCAGCATCTCGTCGATCAACCCATAAGCCGGCTCCAGCACCGAGCGGCGCGGCGGCGGCTTCTTCCGTTCCTTGGGCACCGCAGACTCCAGCGCTTCCCGCACCGTCCGGCGGTGCACCCCATACCGCTCGGCCAACGCCCGGACCGACAGGTCCGGCTCCAACCGCCGATCACGGCGTATGCGTGCGAACAACTCAACGCGCGACAACGACAACTCCGGCCTCCGACACGACCGCTTGGATTCAAGGCGCACATCGTTGCCCGTACCAACGGGGGAAGACCGGTCCTTCACACCATCGTGGGCGTGTCCACATCGGACACGGTGGGGCCAAAACCCACCGGACGAACTCAGCCGGGGCCAGAACTCACCGGACAACCGGGGCCGGAACTACCCGGCATAAACAAACCGAGCTGTAACAAGCGGTGCGCTCCTTCCTCCACCGCCTGCAGAAGCTGCCCGACCGAGTTCGCTCCTACTACGGTAAACCAACGCATCCAAGGTTCGCCTGTAGGTGTCGTGTCGCACGAGGCGCGCGACATGGTCACCACTGGGTGGCGCATCGACACCCGTGCCGGGGTCAATGCGCAACGTGGAGCCAAGCGACCGCATCGAGTGGTCCGGCCCACCGCCGTGCACCACGTCGAACTCGATGTGCAGAGGTGAGCCGGCCAGGCCGCTTCCGCGGCCAGCCTCGTTGGGCATAACAATCCCAGATCAGACGGCCTCCAAGATCACCGGAGTGGTCCACCTTCGAATACCACCGGGTACTGGCGTCCAGATCGGTCACCGCGACCGCACTTGAGAGATCTCACCGATCGATTCCATGCGACCCTTCTTCGTCGTGGCGTCCGTACCGGAACTTCCACAGGAGCACCGCTGCGAGCCACGCGACGCCGAACACCGCGACGATGATGTAACCGAGGAATTCGAACTGATCGGCGAGCGAGGCGTATTCGTCGAGCCATCCCACGTGCAGGTGCTCGGCCACCACGCCGGCCAGATAGACGGACGCGACGAACAGCCCGATGACGACCGTGACACCTGTGGTGGCGACGTTGTAGTACAGCCGGCGGCCCGGACTGCGGTGCGCCCAGGAGTAGGCGCGAGTCATGAGCAGGCTGTCCGCGGTGTCCAACATCGACATCCCGGCGGCGAAAAGCAGGGGCAGGGAGAGAACCGCGAGGAATGGCAGGTGGCCTTCCGATGCGGTCGAGGCGGAGAGCGTCAGCAGGGTGACCTCGCTCGCGGTTTCGAGTCCGAGGCCGAAGAGGAAGCCGACCGGAGCCATGTGCCAGGAAGACCGGGTGAGCATCCGGGCCCGGGCGCCGAAAATGCGGTTCATGAGCCCGCGGTTGAGGAGCAGTACGTCGATGTCGTCCTTGTTGAGCGTCCTCGCGCGGTACTGCCGCCACAGCCCGATAAGGCCACGTAGCACGGCGATGTTCAGCACGGCGACGAGCAGGAGGAACGCGATGGCGACGAAGACCGACACCACGCCCCCCACCGACCGGATTTCCTCGAGACCGGCTCCGGTGAGCTGCGAGGAAGCCACCGCGGTGATGACGGCCAACATCAAGACAACCGAACTGTGGCCCAAAGCGAAGAAGAAGCCGACCCCGGCGGGCCGTTTGCCGCGCAGCAGCATGAGGCGGGTCGTGTCGTCGATGGCCGCGATATGGTCCGCGTCGAAGGCGTGCCGCATGCCGAGCACGTAGGCCAGCGTGCCGGCCCCGGCGAAACCGGTCGCCGCGCCAACGCCACCCGATTGCCACAGGTACAGGGTCCAGCCGACGATGTGCAGCGCGACGATGGCGCCGATGATGCCGCCGAGGCGAAGCCTTTCGGATCGCGTCCAGCCGCCGTAGGTGGTCGCCAGTGCGTTCACGGCCGCTCCTCTCGCCGAGATACCGGTCACCGACGCAGAAGGGGACTCCCGACGGGGAAGGGCTTACCCCCGCCGGACTCCATCACCGCACCGGTCAGCAAGTAGGCGCCGATCAACGCGAAACCGAGGGCGGACACGCCGGCAAGGGTTCCCGCCCAGCTGCTCCCGCCGAGCGCGGCGATGAGGTTGAACGCGAGGCACAGGTCGACGAGGAGCAGGACCGCGGTGAACGTCTTGGGCAGGCGCAGCGATCCGATCGTCAGGGTCCCGATCACGACGAGCCAGCTGAGCAGGAACAGCCCCTGTGCGCGCCCGGCGTGCTCGGCGGGAATCGCCAGCCAGTTGTGGGTCAGGGCCATCACGAGCAGGGTGTAGCTGACCCAGAACCCGGTGAAGGTGACGAAAATGACCGCCACGGCGTTCTCCCCGGCTCGTACCCCCCACAAAGTGGCCACGAGGGTGCTGATCGCACTCGCACCGAAGGTGATGGGCAGTACGACCGTCGCGGCATCCGCCGGCACGAAACCCAGCAGCTGCAGGGCCAGTGCGATCGACCCGATGACGAATCCGGGCAGCCCGGCGATGATCGGATTCCCCGACGGCGCGGCGACGATCGGGGTGGCGGCAGGTGGCGCGATCATCTCAGACTGTGCGGTCATGGCCAGCTCCTTTTGCTCTTGATCAGGCCGCCGGGACGTCCGGCCTGTGTGTCGTTCGAACGGGATGGTCCTGGTTGCGGTGTTGTGCGCTCGACGCGACCGCGGGGCCTACGGTGAAGCGATCACCTGCTTCGTGGCCGCCGATTGGGCGCTGCGCGGCAGGTAAAATCGGCCGCGGGTCGCCAACGTGAGCGGGATGTGAACGGCCGGCCCGATGATCATGGCCAAGAACGAGGCGTAGTAGGTCGGGTACACCTCGAAGACACCGAGCGCACCGACGATCACGCCCGCTGCCATGGAGATCAGGCCGCAGGGGTTCCATGCCCGGACCCGGTCTTCTTCGTAATCGATGTTCTCGGTCGGGGCGCGCTTGCACAGCTTGCGGCAGACGAAGTAGTCGGCCAGCAGGATCAAGATCCAGGTGTTGGTCATGATCCCGGTGACGGCAAGGAACGTGTCGGTGTAGTTGAGGATGTTGATCGGGTAGCCCAGGATTCCCACCATGAACAGGGCCAGCATCCACCACTGGCGGCCGATCTTCCTCGGCGCGACCGCGTCCCAGGCGTTGGATAGCGCCAGTGAGCCCGAGTAGAGGTTGACCACGTTGATCCGGACCTGGGTGACGACCGCGAAGATCACCCCGATCAGGCCCATGAAGGCGACGAAATAGACCCCGGGGTCCGTGGCCAATGATGTATCGCCCAGATGGGGAACGAGGCTGAAACTGATCAGCGCTCCGACGAGCATGACGACAGCGATCATGAGCAGCTCGACGAGCATCACCACGCCGGTGCCTCGGTATCCGACGCTCTTCTTGATGAAGCGGCCGTAGTCGGTCGCGATCAGAGCCTGGAAGATGATCTGCCCGTTGGCCAGGTTGAAGCCTTGCCACAGCGCGGTCGATGTCACCCCGCCGGTGGCTTCCCACTGACCAGGGCCGACCAGCACGTAGCCGCGCGCCAGCATGATCATGCCCACGACGAACAGAACCAGGAAGACCGGAGTACCCCAGCGCTGCAACAGGTTCATCGAGTGCATGCCGCGCCACGCGAAAACCACGGCCGCCAACCCGACAAGCGCGAACACGGCGGTCGCGGCGAACGAGTTGATCGATATGTGGAAGAACTGGCTCAGCGAGTGCGCGACGATGCTGCCTTCGAACAGGAAGTAGAAGACGTAGTTGAACCCGTAAACCACAGAGGCCACGGCCGCGCCCTTGCTGCCGAAGCCGAGGCCACGGGTGAGCAGGGGCACCGACAGTCCCTCACGGCTGGAGATCCGCATGATGAGGCTGCCGAAGACGGTCGCGAGCAGCACCATGTACGCCAGCGGCAGTAGCATGCCAGGCCAGCCGAGCAGGAAACCCAACTGCCCGCCCAGAGAGAACCAGAACATCGCCGTGACGTTCGCCGTCAATACCAGCAGCACCGCTGGGCGGGGCCACCGCTGGCTTGCTGGTACGCGCGAGGTCGCATAGCTTTCGACCTGGTCGTCCAAACTGGTGGTGGGCCCGGTGAAATACATGCGCAGGGACAAGGGGCACGCTCCGGAGCGGTCAGGGGTCCACTTGGCTGTCGATGCTTTCTTCAGTCACACGGACGCTTTTCGCGCGCGGTCTATGGCGACCGGCTTCGCCTTCGCGAGAAGCTCTTCCCGGCTGATCATGAAATGCTCGTGCCCGTGCTCGTGCTCGTCATGGTGCTCGGCAAGCCGCGTCGGGCAGTTGGTGTAGTTGCCGAGCTCGATCGGCCGGCCGTGCGGAGTGCCGAGATAGGCGCGGCGCCATAGTTCGACCCGCTCGTCGAGTTGCGGAGCACTCATGCCGAGGTATTTGTCGAGGAGACGTTCGAGCGCCACCGTCCACTGGCGGTAGTAGGCGGTGGTGATGGTCTCCCCCGGAGCCGCGGGTTGCTCGGCGGCGATCGAAGCGAGCGTTTCGGCCCATTCCGGCCAGGTGAAGACGCCACGGCGAGTGAGTGAAACAACGGTGGCGAACGCCTCGACCTGCCATGGCTGGTCGAAACTGTTATCCGGATTCTCTTCCGGAGCGAGGAAGTGCGTCATGACGTCACCGGGTCCAAGTAGGACTCCCACATGTCAATGTAGACGGTGTCCGCGGCGTTACCGTCATGGTCGCCGAAGAGCTCGGTGAGCGTGAACCGCACGTTGTAGAGGTGCTGAGGGTGCGGCCCTTTACCGTGCGCCATTGTATCGGGAAAGACGAAGCAGCCGTGGTGCCGCTCGATCACACCGACGCGTCCCTTGGCGTATCGGGGAAGCCGGGTGTGTCCCCTGGGATTGAGGTTGCGGACCACGACCTCCTGGCCGACGGTGAAGCGCGGCGGTTCGGTCTCCTCGCGGGTGAAGTTCGTGGGTGTCCGGATCGCGTCGTAGACCTCGTTGGCTTGCAGCAACCTCATCAGGCACTCTCCCTCTTCTCGTGCGCTTCGATCTCCTCGATACGAGCCTGCAGTTCCTCCGGGGTGAACAGGCCGTTCCAGAAAGCGAGGTTCTCCGCGGCGCGGAGCCAGTGGACGTAGTAGGGCGTGGAGAGGTACTCGGCGGGATCCATCACTTCGATCGAGTGGCGGAACTCGTCGAGCGGGCACAGCCCGGCGGCGAAGTAGATTCCGATCACGCTGAACACGTCCCGCTCCCACTGGCCGTGGAATACCGGCTCGTTCGCCTCGGTCGTGACCGCGCCGAATCCGTGTTCGCCCCCGACGTCGTGGATGCCGTTCATGCCGCTGCTCCTTCATAAGGCGTGGCGAAGCGGGTCCCGATCATGGAGTCGCGGTTGACCAGCTCGGCGAGCTGATCGACCGAGAGCCCCTCGGTTCCCGACGGGCGTTGTGGTATGACGATGTACCGGATCTCAGCCGTGCTGTCCCACACGCGGATTTCCTTCTCCGACGGGACCGTGGTGCCGAACTCCGCGAGGACCTTCCGTGGCTCCAGCACCACGCGGGACCGGTACTGCGGGGCCTTGTACCAGGCCGGCGGTAGGCCGAGCACCGCCCACGGGTAGCACGAGCACAGTGTGCACACCACGACGTTGTGTACCTGATCGGTGTTTTCGACGAACAGCACATGCGCACCCTCGAACCCGGTCATGCCGAGCTCAGCGAGCGTCCCGATTCCATCTTCGAGGAGCCGCGCCTTGAACTCTGGTTCTACCCAGGCCCGTGCGATCACCGCTGCGCCGTCCTTCGGCCCGATACGGTTCTCATAGATGTCAACGACCTCGTCGAGCGCGTCCTGGGCGACCAAACCCTTTTCCACAAGCAGCGATTGAATCGCCTTGATGCGCAGCGCCACGTAGGGCGGCGGCTGGGTGTAGCCATCACTACGAGTGATTTGATCCATAGTTTCCAACTCCCTGCAATAGCGATATTTCAACGAATTCGCGGAATCCGATAATGGAGTTCCGGCTAGCCCACGTCGAGCGACTGGCGTTCTTTACCGGAGTCGTGGGACGCGACATCGCGCTCCTCCACATCGCCGGTACGAGGCGCTTCGGTGGGCGTCGGCGCCGAAAGGGCCCCGTAGTGGTGCGGGAGGCGCATCGACACCAGGTCCTTGCGCCGAACCGTCGTGGCCGGATAGCGCCCGCCGCCATCTCGGGTGTCCACCACCATGGATACCCAGGTCGAATCGCGGCCGGCCATACGCTCGATTCGGGGAAACGCGAACGTGTCCGGCCCGAAGATGCCACTCGCGCCCACCGCCGGCGTGTTGGCGAACGCCAGGTACACATTGTTCTCACCCGCGCGTACCCGAATATGGTGCCAATGCACCGGGTCGGCCCCGTGCGGAATCGGATACCCGTGCTCGATCGTGCTGCCGTCATGGCCTTGCGTCATTCGGTGCTGGAGGTCTGCGCCAGCGACCACCAGATCACAGCCTCGCAACGCGAGAATGCGCCCGGTCTCCGGCTGCCAGATATCGTCACCGTGCGCGATGCCAACTCTTCCGAACGGTGTGTCGACCGTGGTGAAAACATCACCGGCGGCAACCGCGGATTCCGTTTCCGCCAAGTGCACTTTCCGATGCCTTGCGGCGACACCCCCAGGGCCGAGGAGGAACAGGGTGTTGTGCACCCGATCGTCGTCCTCATCGGACTCGTACATGCCGACCAACATCCATACGCCCAGCCGTGCACAGGCACCGAGAAGGAGGTCTACCTGCCTGGCGGATTCCCGGGCCAGAGATCGCAGCTGCCCACCGGCCGCGGCGCCACCGGAGAGCGCGAGCTCAGGAAAGACAATCAGCTCGCCGCGATCGCGCGCGTGGACCTTGTCGGCGTATTCGATGATCTTGGCGGCGTTGTGCGCCGGGGTCGCGGTGAACTTCTCCTGCACCACCGTCACGACGCTTTCGCGTCCTGGCGGAAGGGGGCTGCGGCCATACAGGGGGAAGAACTCCAACGGGTTCCACAGGTACGTGTTCTTCTGCAGCTCTCGATAAAGCTCGGGCCTGCGCCGTGACAGCGACGAATCGGCGGCGCGTTTGGCCGCGCGCGCGGCGGCCGGGTCGATCGTCGCGAAAACGAGCCCGTCACCGCTGTCCCGGCTCGCCAAGATCGTGGCATCGGGACCGATGACGCAGGACCCGCCACTGAACTGGACGCCGCGCTCCAGTCCCCACCTGTTGCTCTCGATCAGGTAGCTCGCGTTCTCGTAGGCGCGGCTGATCCAGTAAGGAGCCGGTGTCCGTTCGGCGAGCCAGTTGCTGAGGTGACAGATCACGTCGGCCCCCTCCAGGCCAACGAGCCTGCCGGTCTCGATGAAGTGGAGGTCCATACAGATCAGCACCGCGATCCTGCCCACAGCGGTGTCGAAGACCTGGTGGCCATGGTTGCCCGGGGCCGCCCATTTCGGCTCGGCGATGTAGGAGTGGGACTTGCGATGGGTACCGATGACGCCGTCGGGGCCGATCAGCACAGCCGCGTTGTACAGCAGTCCGCTGTCCACGTCCCGCTCCGGCATGCCGAGCACGACGTGGATGCCGTGGGCCGAAGCCAAGGCCGCGAACCTGTCCACTGTAGAGCCTGGAATCGGCTCTGCCATCCGCTCGGCTTCGGCTTCGTCAAAGAAGCAGTAGCCCGTGGTCGCCATCTCAGGCGTCGTCACCAGCTTCGCCCCGGCATGAGCGGCCTGTTCCACCAGGTCGAGCAGCCGGCTGATATTCCGGTCCTTGTCGAACAGTGTCGGTTCGAACTGGACACTCGCCGCAGTGAAGGCTTCGTTGGCCACTTCGGCTCCCTTCGGTCGCGAAAGCTCTGAAGTCACGTCCGTGAGGCTATGAGCCCGCAGTTTCGTTGACTCTCGCGATGTATTGCGCCGACGTAACTCGTGCCCATCTCATGTTTTATGGATGTTAACGACAAGGCTCTGTACTGCGTAAACGATCTGGCTGCAATAGTTGCCGGTAGAGCGTAGACGGCCGCGCCGCCCGCGTAACGCGCTGCGCCGCCGAACCGCGCGAGGTGGTCAGTCGAATACGTTCCGGTAGAGCTCCTCGATGTCTGAAATGCCTGGAACTCTCGGGTTGTTGGCCGGCGACCCGGAGGCGACGGCCTGCTTGGCCATCGTCAGGATGAGGCTGTCCCACTCGCGCCGGTCGATTCCGTACGACTTCGGCGTGGGCACATCGAGTTCCCGGCACAGCCGCGTCACAGCTTCGACCAGCTTGTCGGCCGCTACGCCGTCCGGGTCCGCGTCGCCCGCGGCCCCGTACGTGCGGGCACAGTCGGCGTAGCGGCCGACAGCGCCCGAGACCGAGAATCGCGTCACCGCGGGCAGCAGCATGGCATTCGACAAGCCGTGCGCGACGTGGAAATGCGCGCCGATCGGGCGGCTCATGCCGTGGACGAGAGCGACACTGGAATTGGAGAACGCCATCCCTGCCTGCGTCGAAGCGACCATCATCGCCTCCCTGGCGCCCCGGTCCTGGCCATCGCGATAGGCCGTCTCGAGGTTGCCGGCGATCGTGCGGATCGCCGACAACGCGAGCGCATCGGAGACCGGGTTCGCCTTACGGCTGACGTAGGCCTCGATCGCATGGGTCAGCGCGTCGACGCCGGTGTCCGCGGTCAGCCGGGCCGGCATCGACATGGTCAGTTCGAAGTCGACGATCGCGGCGATGGGAAGAAACGATGGTCCCGGACACAGCATCTTCTCATCGGTCTCGCTGTCACTGATCACGCTGAACTGCGTAGCCTCGGAGCCACTGCCGGCAGTCGTGGGTACCGCGATGATCGGCAGCGCGGGACCGGTGTAGACATGCGGAGCCTTGTAGTCGCGCATCCGACCGCCGTTGACAGCCAGCACCGCCAGCGCCTTGGCCGTGTCGATCGGGCTCCCACCGCCGAAGCCGATCACGCTGTCCGCGTCATGTGCTCCGGCAACGTCGAGCCCAGCCTCGAGAGACGCGGTGGTCGGGTCAGGCACCGTCCCGGAGAACAGCCGTGGCGAGAGCCCCGCACGGACCAGGGCCTTCGTGAGCCGCTCGGCGGTACCCGTCGTGGTCAGATAAGAATCGGTCACCACCAGAGGCCGCTTCAGGCCCAGGTGCGTAAGGACAGTGCCCAGCTCGTCGACTGCCCCGGCGCCGATCCGGGTGAATCGCGGGAAAGAAAGTTGAGTTGTCATCGCGCCATTCATCCGGTCAGTGGTTGCTGGGGAAGCCGAGATCGAGTCCACGGCGGCTCGGATCGGCCCAGCGTGCCGTCACCGCCTTCCCGCGGGTGAAGAAGTGGACGCCTTCCATGCCGTGGGCATGGGTATCGCCAAAGAGACTGTTCTTCCAGCCGCCGAAGCTGTAGTAAGCCATCGGGACCGGGATCGGCACGTTGATGCCGACCATGCCCACTTCCACCTCGGTTTGGAACCGTCGCGCCGCACCACCGTCGCTGGTGAAGATCGCCGTTCCGTTGCCGTAGGGGTTGGCGTTGATCAGTGCGAGGGCTTGCTCATAGGTGTCCACCCGGACCACCGAGAGCACGGGGCCGAAGATCTCGTCGTCGTAGACGGACATGCCTGGGCGGACGTGGTCCAGCAGCGTCGGCCCAAGCCAGAACCCATCAGTGCGGTCCTGCACCGCCACGAGCCGGCCATCGACGACTACCTTCGCTCCGGCCGCCTCGCCTGCATCGATGTAGGACGCGACCCGGTCGCGGTGCTGCCGGGTGACCAGCGGCCCCATATCGGCGTCCTTCGTTCCATCACCGACCTCAAGCGACTGAGCACGCTGCGCGATCTTCGCAACGAGGTCGTCAGCGACCGAACCGACCGCGACGACGACCGAGATCGACATGCATCGTTGTCCCGCGGACCCGAAGCCCGCGTTGACCATGGCATCGGCGGCAAGCTCCAGGTCCGCGTCGGGGAGCACGACGGCGTGGTTCTTCGCGCCCCCGAGCGCCTGTACCCGCTTGCCATGTTCCGCTGCCCGCGAGTAGACATACCGCGCGATCGGTGTCGACCCGACGAAGCTGACCGCCCGCACGATGGGACTCTCCAGCAGCGCGTCAACGGCGGTCTTGTCTCCCTGCAGGACGTTGAACACGCCTGGAGGCAGACCGGCCTCGCTCCACAGTTCGGCAAGCCACAGCGACGCACTCGGATCTTTTTCCGAGGGCTTCAGCACGACCGTGTTGCCCGCGGCGATCGCGATGGGGAAGAACCACATCGGCACCATCGCCGGGAAATTGAAGGGAGAAATGATGCCGACGACACCCAGCGGCTGCCGGATGGAGAACGCGTCGACTCCAGTGGAGGCATTCTCGGTGTAGCCGCCCTTGACCAGGTGCGGGATCCCGCATGCGAACTCGACGACCTCCTGGCCACGCGAGATCTCACCGAGCGCGTCAGACAACACCTTGCCGTGTTCGCGGGTGATGATCTGCGCCAGCTCGGCCTTGCGCTCGTTGAGCAACTCGCGGAAGCGGAACAAGATGGCGGTTCGACGGGTTAGCGACAAATCGCGCCAGGCGGGCAACGCCGCCGCGGCCGCGTCGATGACGGCCTGGGCGTCCTGACCATTGGCCAACGCGACCTGCCCCGTCGTCACCCCGGTCGCCGGGTTGGACACGGGGGCGGTCGACGTACTGGATCCCGCGAAAGTTTTTCCGTCGCTCCAATGTCCGATCGTGTCGCTCACTGTCTTCCCTCCGTCGTGCCTGGCTATGAGCGACGACTCTCGTTGAGAATTTCTATGCGGTCAAGAAGGCAAAGTCGCACCTAGATGTGCATCGATGCACAATGGCTGCATGCGGAGTGCTGACGACATGAAGTTCCTGCTCGAACTGGCCCGGTCCGGACGCCTGGTCGACGCGGCTCGACGACTCGGTGTCGAGCACACCACCGTCGCCCGCCGCATCGCCAACCTCGAGCGGGAGATCGGCCAACGGCTCTTCGACCGGTACCCGGCCGGATGGCGCCTGACCGAACGGGGCCGGCAGCTTGTCCCCGTTGCCGAATCGATCGAGACGGCCATGGCCGCCGCCTTCGACGACACCTCCGATTCGCAGAGCCTGTCAGGCACCATCAAGCTCGCCGCTCCCGACGGTTTCGGCGCCTACCTCCTGCTCCCCGGACTCGGCCCCCTGCGCCGCCAGCATCCCGACCTGGTGGTCGAGGTGACCACGGCAACTGTTCACGGCCTGCTGGGATCCGGCGACTTCGATGTCGCCGTCACCCTGGAACGACCAGCCTCGCGAAGCGTCGCGATCAGACGACTGACCGGATACTCACTGAAGCTGTATGCGACGCGCGAGTACTGCGCCGAAAACGAGCCGGTCACCTCCATCCGCGAACTGAGCAACCACACACTCATCTGGTACATCGACTCCGTTCTCGATGTGCAACCGCTGAAGACGCTGAGTCAGCTGCTGCCGGACTGCAAAGCGACAATTCAGACCAACAACATCAGCGGCCACCTGACAGCCACGAAGGCCGGTCTTGGAATCGGGCTGCTACCCACCTACATCGCCGCCGACGAGCCCACCCTCCGTGAGGTGCTACCTGGGGACTTCTCGGCACAACGCACGTACTGGCTGGTCGTCCCCAAGGAACTGGCCCGCCTCAGGCGCGTCCAAGTCGTCAACGAGCTATTGACCTCGATCGTCACCGCGAACCCGGAACTGCACGACTCATCCGGTTGAACTCGAATCGTCACCGCTTGGGCAACAGGTCGGTCAAGATCCGGAAATCCAAGCCCTCGGCTTCAGCCAGGTACGTGGTGGCGATAGCGTGCCGATCACGAATCACTTGCCGCCCCCGCGGCCCGTCGAGCACGACGCTGTCCGCGGCCTGGGACATCTTGGAAATATCCAAGCTTCCCGCGGCCGCCGCAAGCGCGGCCAGCAGGTGCATGCCCTCATAGCACGACTCAGCCATGGTCCCCACAACCGGAGCGTCTGGGCCGAACCTTCTCGCATAGCGACCCGTGAAGTCGAGACTTCCCTCGGTCGGCAGCACCGAGAAATACGCCGCGCTGACGAAAAGGTCGTGCGAGGCTTCAATTCCCGCCGCGTAAACCATGTTCTCGTCCATCAGCGGGGTGAGGCGCGTAATGCGACGCGATAGACCCCTGGCGGCGAACCCGCGATGAAACTCCACACCGTCCTGACCGACGAGCAGGACTACAACACCCTCAACACCGGTTGACGAGAGCCACTCCAGGCTGCCGGAGAAATCTTGCCTCCCCAAAGGTTCATACCATTCTCCAACCAGCTCCTGCTCCACACGGGCGAGATGACGACGAATGTATGCCGCGGTAGCCCTCGGCCAAATGTAGTCATTGCCGACGACTGCCCATCTCTTGATGCGGCGGTCCTCCGCCAGAAGCCGCATGGCCGGCGCGATTTGAAGGTCGGGGGTCTCTCCGGTGAGGAAAACCCCAGGATTGCGCTCGCCGCCCTCGTACAGGGAAGTGTAGACATAGGGGTACTGATTACGAAGAACAGGCGTGACCCGCTCTCTTACCGCGGACGTATGCGTACCCACAACAGCGTCGATGAGACCTCGGGCGACCAAGGACTCTATCCGAGCTGCCACAGTCGCCGGTGCAACACCACCGTCTACCGACAGGAGATGCACCTGCCGCCCCAGGATGCCGCCACGCTCGTTGATCTCCTCGAGCGCGAGTTGAGCACACAGCTGGGCAGGCGGGCCAATGATCCCCAGTGGCCCTTGCATCGGATTGACAACCGCAATCATCACACTGTCGGCATCCATCTGTCCCGGCTCTCGGTTGTACCCCGTTCTGGTATGACGCAACGTTGACGAACACTGTAACCTCAGGGCGAGTCGCTCTACCGACGCGGAGGACGAGGCATGGGCGTGATCGCTACGGCCGCGCAAGAGCTCGCTCGTCTCGACCGCCTGCTGACCGACCGGTTCGACCACCTCCTGTCCGTCGAGGGTGCCAGCGTCGGGCAATGGCATGTCCTGGACAGCCTCGCGAAAACGTCCGGCATCTCGATGACGAAGCTCAGTGGCGACACCGGACTGACACTTCCCCATCTCAGCAAGCTGGTCGACCGTCTGGTCGTCAACAACCTTGTGTACCGCCGGATCGACGACGCCGATCGACGACGCGTAAAGCTCCTGCTGACGCCCAGAGGCCGCAACGTGCACCGCCAGCTCAGTGAGCTGCTCGACCGAGCAGAGCTCACCCTTCCCGAGCACGTCGTGCACAAGCTCCACCAAGTGGGATCACTGTCCCAAGAGATTGTGTCCAGTTTGAACGGTTCGGACGTGGCGGTTCAAGAGAGTCGCTGACCGGATCGCGCCGGTCAACCGGTCAACCGTGCGGCGCGCCACCCCGACACTCTGGCGAGCGACGATCCAGTCGTCCACTGTGGATCGGCGCGCTCCCTAGAACTGACCATGGAATTCCCCCAACTCCCAACAAACAAAAGAAGACCTGACTCCCGACTGCGTATCAACCGGCCCGGGATCCCGGTGAGGCGACGAGCGGGCTGCCTGTAGGGCCGGCTTCGCGTCCGCTGCGGTCGGGTCGGTGGATGCGGGTGAGCGACAGTGTCAGGAGCTCTCGGCCTCGCCGTACGTCGTGGTTGCCCGCAGTGAACGGGTCAGGTCGCGGCAGGCGCGCTCGAGGTGGTTGGCGACGGTGCGGGCCGCAGCGTCGGCATCGGCGGCCTCAATCTGGTCCAGAATGGCCTGGTGCTCAGCGGAGATCACTGACGCTCGCGTCACGCCATAGGACTGGATCTGGGCCATGCACAACCGCATCTCTCCCATCAGCACCTGATAGAGCCTGCTGGTCCGGGAGCTGCCGACCGCGTCGACGAGCGACTGATGAAACCGCACGTCGGGTTCGACGATGTCAATAGTCCACGTGTCCCCTGCGGCAACGATGTCAGCTTGCGCCTTTCGCGCAGCCTCCGGCACGATCCGACCCGGCGCCAACCGGCGGGCGACCTCTTTCTCGATGCAGGCCCTGCTGAGGTACAGATCCTCGATGTCCCCCACGTCCAAGTGCGGGATCCGAGCCGTCTTGTGCACGTCTCGGCGGAGCAGACCTTCCGTCACCAGCTTCTCGATCGCCGCCTTGGCCGTCGGTCGCGCCACGTCGTACTTGGTGGCGAGTTCTGTCTCGGTGAGCCGAGTACCTCCAGCCAGTTCGCCGCGGAAGATCCGCGTGCGCAGGTCCTCAGCGAGCGCGTCGATGATCGACAGCGCCTGAAGCCTGAGCGACATACCGTCCCCATCTCTCGGTCTCGCCGCTCGGTCGAGCGGTCCCGGATCCGAGTATTTCAGACCAGGCTCTTGACCCTGACAGGTGGATTGTCTTACAAGTATACCGGTCTTGCTTCCGGGTTTTCCTCAATGAGGAGGTTGCGTGTTTCAGCAAGTGCTTGATCCGATTGCCGGCTCACTTCCACTGACAGCCCTCTGCGCCGCTCTTCCCCCGGTGACCTTGTTCGTCCTGCTGGGCGTGTTTCGGGTCAAAGCGCCGGTCGCTGCCGTAGCCACCCTCGGACTCTCGATGGCGCTGGCCGTGCTCGGCTGGCAGATGCCGCTCGGACAGGCCGCGAGTGCAGCCTTCTACGGTGCGTTGTACGGGTTGTTCCCGATCTTGTGGATCCTGATCAACGCGGTATGGATTTACAAGATGACCGAGGTGACCGGCTGGTTCCCGGTGCTGGGACGCAAGATCCGTGCTGTGTCGGACGACACCCGGGTCCAGGCGATCCTGATCGCGTTCTGCTTCGGAGCGCTGATGGAGGCGCTGGCAGGATTCGGTGCCCCGGTGGCGATATCGGCTGTGATGCTCATGGCAGTGGGCCTGCGCCCGGTCAAGGCCGCGGTCGTGGCGCTGGTCGCCAATACCGCTCCAGTCGCCTTCGGGAGCATGGGCGTACCGATCACCACCCTGGCCTCCGTCACGGGACTGCCCCTGGAGACGCTCGGACAGATGGCCGGACGCCAGACCCCGTTGATCGCCGCGTTCATCCCGCTGGTCCTGGTGTACCTGGTCGACGGCCGCCGTGGTGTGCGGCAGACCTGGCCGGTCGCGCTGGTCGCCGGGTTCGCCTTCGCTGCCAGCCAGTTCATCACCGCCAACTACGTCAGCGTGGAGATCACCGACATCGTCGCGGGAACCGTCACCATCGCCGTCGTGCTCGGGTTCCTTCGCATGTGGCAGCCCGCGGAGGACACGTTGGCCACACACGCCCCCAGGGTTCCGTCCGTTGTGGGCAGCGCGTCAGCGGACACCCGGGGTACCAGCGACGGGGACACAACCTTCGACGAAGCGCCGGAAAAACCGGAGCGGGGCAGCGGGACCAGCGACACCAGTGGCTCGACCATAATGGCCACCGCTCCCTACCTCATCATCATCGGACTGTTCGCGATCAAGCAGTCCGGCCCGGTCAAGCAATGGCTCATCGACATCGGTACGTTCAAGTTCAACTGGCCCGGCCTGCACCTCGTCTCCGCCGGCGGACAGCCGATCGCCACGGAGTTCACGCTCGAGCACATCAACGGCACCGGAACCTTCCTCCTGTTCGCGGGCCTGCTCACCATGCTGGTGTATCGCGTGGGGCTGAGCCGGGCGGTGCGCTGCTACGCGGACACTCTTGTCCAGTTGAGGTGGACCATCGTGACCGTCACCTCGGTACTCGGCCTGGCCTTCGTGATGAACTTCTCCGGTCAGACCGCCAGCCTCGGCGCCGCAATGGCCTCGGCAGGAGGGCTGTTCGCGCTCCTCTCTCCCGTCGTCGGCTGGTTTGGTGTCGCGGTCACCGGCTCTGACACCTCATCCAATTCGCTCTTCGGTGCCCTGCAGGTCGCCGCAGCTCAGAAGACGGGGCTGAGCCCGGTGCTGCTCGCCGCCGCCAACTCGTCGGCAGGTGTGCTGGGCAAGATGATCTCCGCTCAGAACCTCGCGGTGGCAGCCGCCGCAATCGACAGGCCCGGAGCCGAGCCGGAGATCTTCCGGAAGGTGATCGGCTGGAGTCTCGGACTGCTCGCCGTCTCATCGGTCCTGATCTATCTCCAATCCACTCAGGTGCTGGGCTGGATGGTGCCGTGACCACACTGCCCCCAGCCTCCCGCGAACTCGAGGACCGCAATGGTTGAGCTCCAGACGACCTCCGTCCGGTTGGCCTACGGCCGGACCGGCTTGCTAGTCGACCTGCCCAGGGATCGGCTCACTGTGGTGCAGCCCCGGTTCCTTCCGGGTGTCCCGGACCCGATGGGGGCTCTTCGGCAGGCACTGCGTCAGCCGCTCGCCGGCCCGCCACTCCGTGAACTGGTCCACAAGGGACAGACGGTGGCCGTGTCACTGTGCGACAGCACCCGTCCGCAACCGCGCCACCTGATGATCCCGGCGCTGCTGACCGAACTTGAGGGTGTGGTGCGCCTGGAAGACGTAGTGCTGCTGGTCGCCACCGGTACGCATCGTGCGAACAGCGATGCCGAGCTTCGAGAGATGCTCGGCGACGAGGTCGTCGACACGGTACGGATCGTCAATCACGATGCCCGGGACGACGCTTCGCTGGCCTGGTGCGGGCACCATGGCGATGCGGTCCCGGTCTGGTTGAACCGGGAGTGGCTCAATGCCGACGTCCGGATCACGACGGGGTTCGTCGAGCCGCACTTCTTCGCAGGCTTCTCCGGTGGGCCCAAGCTTGTCGCACCCGGCCTGGCCGGACTGGCGACGGTGCTGACGCTGCACGACGCCGGTCGCATCGGACACCCGAACGCCACCTGGGGCCGGTGCGAGGGCAACCCCGTGCACGACGACATCCGGGCGATCGCAGCAGGCACCGGAGTGGACTTCGCGTTCGATGTGATCCTCAACCGCAACCACGAGGTGGTCCGGGCCTTCGGTGGGGAGTTGGAGAGTATGCACCGGGCGGCCCGTGCCGAGGCGAAGCGGATCGCCATGCGGGAGGTACCAAGCCCGTTCGACGTGGTCGTGACGACCAACTCCGGCTATCCCCTTGACCAGAACCTCTACCAAGCGGTGAAAGGCATGTCCGCAGCAGCGAAGGTGGTCAAGGAGGGCGGGGTGATCATTTGCGCGGCGGAGTGCCGGGACGGCTTCCCCAACCACGGCTCCTACCACGACGTGCTGGCCTCCGCGCCATCACCGCAAGCCTTGCTGGAGGACATCGCGGCGCGCGAACGCACCATGCCTGACCAGTGGCAGGTACAGGTACAGGCCCAGATCCAACGCAAGGCCAGGGTGCTGGTGCACAGCACTTACCTCGCAGCCGACGATCTGCGGGCGGCCCATCTGGAGTCGGCCCCCGACGTTGCCGATGCCGTGTACGAGGCACTCAACGAGGCCGGACCCGATGCGCGCGTGTGCGTTCTGCCGGAAGGTCCGCAGACCATCCCCTACGTCGCAGGCGAGGTGGGGTGAATGCACGTCGTTGCTGCGCCCGACAAGTTCCGCGGGACCGCCACGGCCCCCGAGGTCGCGGCGGTCATCGCCGAGGCGGTCGATGCACTTGGGGGAACCTGCACCCAGCTTCCGCTCGCCGACGGCGGTGAGGGCACGCTCGAAGCATTCGGCGGGCCCAATCGCAGCACGGAGGTAACCGGCCCGCTCGGCCTTCCAGTTCAGGCGGACTGGCGGCTGGACGCCGGCGGCCGAGCCGTGGTCGAGATGGCGCGTGCCTCGGGTCTGGCCCTGGCCGGGGGCCGGGAGGGCAACGACCCTCTCGCGGCCACCACACGAGGTAGCGGGGAACTGATCGCAGCGGCGATCCGATCCGGTGCCCGACGGGTCATCGTCGGTCTCGGCGGGTCGGCCACCACCGACGGCGGTGCCGGCGCCCTGGAGGTACTGGCCGACCTGGCACCGCTGAACGGTCCCGGCGCCGTCGCGGAAGTCGTCGTCTGCTGCGATGTCCTGACCCCGTTCACCGAAGCGTCGAGGGTGTTCGGTCCGCAGAAGGGGGCGACCCCCAGTCAGGTGGAGGAGCTCACCCGCCGGCTGGAGCGGCTGCAGGGGGCATACCTGGATCGGTTCGGCGTCGATCTTGCGCAGCTGCCCGGGGCGGGAGCGGCAGGCGGACTCGCCGGAGGGCTGGCCGCGCTCGGAGCACAGCTGGTCCCGGGCTTCTCGGTCATCGCCGAGGAGGCTGGCCTCCGGGACGCGCTTGCCCATGCCGATCTCGTCGTCACCGGCGAGGGGTTGCTCGACGCCGGTTCGTTCGACGGAAAAGTGGTCGGTGGCGTGGCCGCCAACGCCGCGGAGTTCGGGGTCCCGGTTCTGGCGGTCGTCGGAGCCATCGACGCCGACGCCCGGGACCGCATCCGCGCGGTGTCCCTGCTAGAGCAGTTCGGCGAAACCGCGGCCATGCAGTCCACAACGGACTGCATCCGGCTCGCCGTTGCGAAACACCTCACGGACAGGATGGATCTGCCATGATCAAAAGCCTGCTGTCGGCCTTGCGCAGTCGACTGGCCCAGGAGCGGCGCCTCATCGTCGCCTACTCGGGGGGAGTCGACTCGGCGCTGCTGGCCGCTGTCGCACGCGATGTGCTGGGCCCCGCAGCGCTGGCCGTCACAGCCGTCTCGCCAAGTCTTCCGGCTGCCGAGCGCCGTGCCGCAAGGGCTTTCGCCGTCGACCACGACATCGCCCACCTCGAAGTGTGCACCGATGAAGCCGAGCGCCCTGACTACATCGCGAATGGCGAGAACCGCTGCTACCACTGCAAATCGGCGCTGTTCGACGCCCTGCGTCCGCTGGCGACGGCGCTGGACGCGCGCATCGCGCTGGGCACGAATCTCGACGACCTCGGCGACCATCGGCCCGGACAGCGTGCGGCCGCCGAACGCGGTTCGATCGCGCCGCTTGTCGACGCCGGGTTCACCAAGCAGCAGGTACGAGAGGCCAGCGAACGGCTCGGACTGCGCACGGCGGCCAAACCGGCGGCGGCGTGCCTCGCGTCCCGAGTCGCCTACGGGGACCCGGTAACCCCGGCTCTGCTGTCCCGCATCGAGACAGCCGAACGTGCGCTGCACGATCTGGGCTTCCCGGTCTGCCGAGTGCGCGCCCACGCCGGGGGCCAGGTCGCCCGCATCGAGCTGCCAGCTGCGGAACTCGATCGGGCGATCGGCGAGCGAGACAAGATCGACAGCGCCGTGCGCGCAGCCGGATTCCCGTTCTGCTCGCTCGATCTCAGCGGGTTCGCCACGGGGCGAATGAACGTCTTGTTGTCCGCCCCCACCGTGTTGCAGCAGACTATCGCGAGGCGAGGCGCGTGATGCCAGGAAGAGGATTCTCGGATCTCGGCTACGCCAGGGTGGATACCCACCGCGAACGGCGACAAGGGCTTCCGGAAGTCGTGTACGCACCGGGAAAGGCCGTCGAGGAGATCGTCGGGATCGTGCAGGTCCTGCTCGACCGGAGCAACGGTCCGGTACTGGTGACGAGGATCGAGCCGGACGTCGCCGAGGCAATCCGGAACCGGGTGACCGGAGCCCACACCGATGCGGACGCCGGGATCCTGTTCTGGCGACCGGCTGAACCAAGACCGTTCCGCGTCGCCATCGTCACCGCCGGCACTTCTGACGGGCGGGTGGCACATGAAGCCGCTGCGGTCGCCAAGGCGATCGGGCTCGACGTCCGGCTGTACCGCGACGTCGGAGTAGCCGGTATCCACCGACTGCTCGCCGAGGCCGATGCCATCGCCGAAGCCGACACCGTCATCGTCGTGGCGGGCATGGAGGGGGCGCTGGCCAGCGCTGTCGGGGGGCTGGTCGCCTGCCCGGTCATCGCGGTGCCCACCTCAACCGGCTACGGTGCCGCGCTTGAGGGCCTGACCGCACTGCTCGCCATGCTCACGTCATGCGCTGCCGGACTCACTGTGGTCAACATCGACTCCGGCTTCGGCGCCGCCATGGCGGCCCACCGGCTCGCGCACGCTGCGACCAGGGAGCGCCCGTGATTCTCTGGCTCAACCCGATCTCCGGGCTGTCCGGCGACATGCTGCTGGCCACACTGCTCGATCTCGGCGCACCGCTCGGCGAAATCCGCGAGGCCGTGGCCGGCACCGGACTTCGCGGGTGGCAACTCGATGTGGAGCACGTCCAGGCCAACGGGATCGTCAGTACTCGTGCCGTGGTGACGATCGACGACACCGCGACCGAACGCCGCGCCTCCGAGTTGCTGGAACATGTGCGCCGTGCGCAACCCGCCCCGGTCGCCGACGTCGCCGCCGCCGCGGTACGCGGCATCGCCGAGGTGGAGGCCGCCTTGCACAACAGCCGCCCCGAGGACGTCCATTTGCACGAGATCGGCGGCCTGGACACCGTCGTGGACACCGTCGGCGTCGCCGCCGCGGTCCACCTCCTCGGCATCACGGACGTGGTGTCGGCGCCCCTCTCTCTGGGGGCCGGTACCGTCCGCTGCGCTCACGGGACCCTGCCGGCACCGGCTCCCGCCACCCTTGCTCTGCTCCGCGGCGCCCAAGTGAGAGGCATCGACGTGCAGGGTGAGACCGTGACCCCGACCGGAGCGGCCCTGCTTGGTGCGCTCGGCACGACCTATGGTCCGGTCCCCGCCATGGAGGTGTGCGGAACGGGCTACGGCGCTGGCACACGGGTGTTCGCGAACCGCCCCAACATCCTTCCGGCGACGCTGGGCAGGCGAACGCGTCCAGACGCAAGTCACGTGGTTATTGAGACCAACGTTGACGACGTCACTGGCGAGGTGCTCGGGCACGTAGTCACCAGGCTGCTCGAAGCCGGGGCAGCCGATGCCTGGATCACCCCGGCCGTGATGAAGAAGGGACGGCCCGCACATGTGGTTCATGTACTGTGCGCGGACAGGCAAATTGAGAGCCTGGGGTGCGTTCTGCTTGCGGAGACCGGAAGTCTCGGCCTTCGCCATTACCCCGTTGACCGCCTCGCTCTCCCGCGCTGGAGGACAACCGTCGACGTACACGGCCACGCGGTGCGGGTCAACCAGGGCCCGTGGCATGCCAAACCCGAGCACGACGACGTCGTGGCCGTCGCGCGCGCTCTTAACATGCCCGCTCGCCAGGTCGCGGCTGATGCGCTCGGCGTGGTTCCTGTGGCCACCGCGGAGGGAGGGGAATCCTAAAGTGTCGGTACCCAGGGCGACCGCCAGTGTCTTCGCTTGGAGCAAACCAGTCGAATCTACCGTTGAGGCCAAAGCGACACCACCTGCTGCCAGCGCCACCCGGGCACTCACTTTGGTAGCCCGGCCGATCCCCTTCGCTGTGCGGTCACTGGCTCAGTTGTCCCGAGCGTACTGCTCGGCGAAGTCTCCGAGCTTATCGATGACCTCGCCGAGGCCGGCGGATTACACGTCGTAGTCGTCAGCGTGATCGAGTGCGTTGCCGCTGACAACAGCCATCCTGCGGCCCCACCGGTAAAGCGCGAAGAACCGGTTTGGGCCAGGGTGGCATATGCGGCCGCTGGAGTTGCCACCGGCGTCGGCATGGTGGGGGCCTCGATCGCAGGGATGGCCTACGAAGCTGCGGGTGACGATGCGGTCGCGGTGTTCGATACCGACGGCAGCGAAGACCTACCGAGTCCTACCGGCACTCCCGGGCTCGACAAGCTAGATTTGTCCGTACCTATCGGGCGATAGTAGCGTTGACTAGGCGGATTGTCTGCCCTAGTGTCCCTCGAAACAGCCGTACAAATCGATGCTTTCCGCTTGGTGAGGTGGTGGTCTGGAGCCTGCGGGGCCACGAGCCCAGCGGCGGTCGTGGCCTGGCGTTGATCATTCGCCGCGGACGTGCCACCAGGACGACGACCGTGGACCACCTACCACCACGCAGCTCTGATCGAGCTCGTGGGAGCCCGATCGGCGGTCAGCGACGGCAATTCCACGATTGTCATTGCGTGCGGGCGGCCGAGTCGAGCGCTCGGCGGCAGGAGGGTTATCGAATGAGCACAGCAATCCAGCGGATGGCGGAGTTCACGGCGGGGCTCGACCTCGCGTCGGTACCGGCGGCAGTGGTGGCGCGAGCACAAGACTGCCTGCTCCACGGCCTCGTCGTCGGAATCGCGGGCCGGGACATCGGGTTCGGCGAAACGGCAGAGGCGGCGGTGTACGACGGAGGCGCGGGCGGCTCGGCACACCTGCTCACCACAGGCGGGCGCGCTGGTGCCGTCCCGGCCGCCTTCGCCAACAGCGCACTACTTCATGCGCGCGCCCAGGAGGACACGCACGGCACGTTCCACCCAGGGATCGTCACGATTCCGGCCGCGCTAGCGGCGGCGGAAAACGCGGAAGCGGATGGCGCTACCTTCTTGGCCGGGATGATCGCGGGGTACGAGGTCGCAACGGCGGTCTCCGATCCGCTGACGGAGCTAACGACGCCACCGTTCCGGGCCACGGGCCTCTACGGGCCGCTGGCTGCCGCGGCGGCGGCCGCACGTGTCTTCGGACTCGACCGGCCGAAAACAACCTCGGCGCTGGCGTTGGCAGCCGCCTTCGCAGGAGGAACGAGCGAAACCTTCGCGGCCGGCACTGACGAATGGCACTACCAGGGTGGCGTGGCGGCAGCCAACGGGCTGATGGCGGCCCTGCTGGCACGCCAGGGCGCCCGTGGCTCCGTGCACGCGCTGGAGGGCCGGGCCGGCTTCATCGACTCCTTCGCGCGCGGGGCCGAGAAACCCGGCTGCCTCGCGGATCGGCTCGGGGCCGAGTGGCGGATCCTGGACGTAACGTTCAAGCCCTTCCCCGTCTGCGCCTTCAACCAGATCCCGGCGCTGGGGGCCGCGAAGCTGGCGTGCGAAGAGGGCATTCGTGCGCAGGACGTGGTGACGCTGGACCTCAAGGTCAACGAGCGAGAAGGCACCTACCCGGGTGTCGGCTATGACGGGCCATTCACCGAAGTCGCACAAACGCTCATGAGCGTCAGCTTCGGAGTCGCGACGGCGTTGGTGCACGGTCAGGTTGACTACGCCGCGTTGCAGCGTTTCGCCGACCCCGACGTGTTGTCGCTGATGCGGCGGATCACTGTCATCCCCGACCCGGCGCAGCCGCCGAAGTCTGTGGCGGCGACGGCGACGCTGGTGGACGGCAGGCAGGTCCGCATCGTCATCGATGACGCGGCCAAGGAACTGTCGTGGAGCCGCGACGGGGTGCGCGAAAACGCCCAGCGGCTGCTGCCCGAAATGGATCTCACCGCCGAGCAGTTGAACCGGCTTTTCGCGGCCGTCGACGCCCTCCCTAACGCTGCCGACCTTTCGGTCCTGCTGGCCGCCGTCCTGCCGTCCTGCCGTCCAGTGAAGATACATGCGGATGAATCCATCCCAGCGCCGTAGCGGGCAGCCTGCTCAGGACGTGGGAAAACAGTATTTCTAGTGGGATTTACTGGGCTTGACTTGTCCTGTGCCGGGTGTCTAAAGTAAATTTGTACGGACGAATTATCATTCGCTGTCGACCGGTCGGCATGGCCACCCGATACCGCGCAAGCGGACACCCCGCGACGCGCATCGGTGTGCGGCGACCACCCGGAAAGAACGAAGCCGTACCGGACCGCGCCAGCTACGGAGCGCCCCGCATCCAGGGGCGACCGGCATGCGGCTGGACGGACGAGGAGCGTGACGCGACGGCGTCGCGGAAACGAGTGATGAGGACATATGGTCGTGCCAAGCACCGAACTGCGCCATTGCCAGATGTACATCGGCAACACCTGGATGGAAGCCGAGACGGGGGAGAGGTTCGAAACCGTCAACCCGTTCACGGGGCGGCCGTGGGCTAGTGCTCCGCTGGCCGGACCTGCCGACGTGCGCAAGGCGGTGCAGGCCGCCGAACGCGCGCTTGAAGGACCGTGGGCAAAGATGTCCGCCACCCAGCGCGGTGACCTCATCCGAAGGCTGGCGGACCTGATCGGCGAGCACGCCGAAGAGCTGGCGACCATCGAAACGACCGACAACGGCAAGGTTATTCGCGAGACTCGCGGTCAGCTGCAGGGGATGCCCGCAACCTACGATTACTTCGCGGGTGCGGCCGACAAGATCCACGGCGCGACAATCCCGTCGCCGCACACCAACTTCTTCACCTACACCCGGCGAGAGCCGATCGGGGTCGTCGCGGCCATTCTGCCGTGGAACAGCCCGCTGTACCTGCTGGCGAGCAAGCTCGCGCCGGCCCTAGCCGCCGGATGCACCTTCGTGGCCAAGCCTGCGGAACAGACCCCCATGTCGACCCTGCGGTTCGCGGAACTCGTTGCCGAGGCGGGCTTTCCGGACGGGGTGTTCAACGTGGTCACCGGCGGGGGCGAAACCGGAGCCGCGCTGGCGGCCGATCCCGGCGTCGCGAAGGTGACTTTCACCGGGTCGACCGCGACCGGCACTGCGGTGATGAAGTCCGCTGCCGATCACATCGCCGATGTGACCCTGGAACTCGGCGGGAAGTCGCCGAACATCGTGTGTGCGGACGCGGACCTCGACGCCGCGATGAACGGCGTGCTGGCGGGCATCTTCGCGGCGACCGGGCAGACCTGCATCGCGGGCAGCCGGTTGCTGGTGGCCCGCGAATTGCACGACGAACTCGTCGATCGTCTCGTCCGCCGGATACAAAGCATCAAGCTGGGAGATCCGCTGCTGATGGAGACCGAGGTCGGCCCGATCGCGTTCGCCGAGCAGCTGGACAAAGTATGCTCCTATGTGGACATCGCTCGTACCGAGGGTGCCTCGCTGGTATGCGGGGGCAAGCGGCCGAACTCCGCGAACCTGCGGGATGGCTACTTCTTCGAGCCGACCATCCTCACCGAGGTGCACAACGACATGCGCGTGGCGCGGGAAGAGATCTTCGGCCCCGTACTGTCGGTAATTCCATTCGACACCGAAGACGAGGCCGTTCGCATCGCCAATGACACCAGCTACGGGCTGGCGGCCGCCGTCTGGACTCGCGATATCCAGCGTGCCCACCGGATGGCACACCAGATCCACGCCGGGTCGATCTGGATCAACTCCTACCGCGTCCTCGCCTACAACGTTCCCTACGGCGGGTTCCGGCAGAGCGGCATCGGCCGGGAGAACGGGATCGAAGGCCTGGATGCGTATCTGCAAACGAAATCGGTGTGGGTCGAACTGACCGGCGCCAGTCGCGATCCGTTCAAGCTCGGCTGAGGAGATAACCTGACATGAGCATTCCGAAAGTGAGCCGCGCGGCCGTGCTGACCGAGCACGGTGCGCCGCTTGAGGTGCAGGAGCTGCCGGTCCCGCAAGAGCTGGAGCCGGGTGCGTTGCTGGTCAAGATCGAGGCCGCCACCGTGTGCGGCTCCGATCTGCACCTGTGGGACGGTTCCTTGGCTGGTAGCCAGGCGCTGAACCTGCCCGTGATCCCCGGCCACGAGATGGTCGGCAGCGTGGTCGCGATCGGCCCGGACGCGGACCGGGACACCTTCGGCCGACCGCTCGTCGAAGGTGATCGCATCTGCTTCACGCATGCGTCCTGCAACCAGTGCGATCATTGCCGGCTGGACAACCAGCCGACGTTGTGCACCAACCGGCAGTACTACATGTTCACCACCTGTGCCAGGCCGCCGTATCTAGTGGGAGGCTTCGCGGAGTACTGCTACGTGTTTCCGAACTCGGGGCGAGTGAAGGTGCCGGACGAGGTGCCGACGGAATGGGCGTCCGCGGCCAGCTGCGCGCTGCGCACCGTCGTGCATTCCTTCGACCGCATCGGCCGCCTGAATCCGTGGGAGACGGTCGTGATCCAGGGATCGGGCCCGCTTGGCTTGTTCGCGACCGCCTTGGCCGATCACCTGGGGGCGGGCCGGATCATCACGATCGGGGCGCCGGAGGACCGGCTCAAGATCGCGACGAAGTTCGGCGCGACGGACGTCATCTCCATCGAGCAGGTGCCGAACCCGCAGGACCGGGTCGACGCCGTTCGGGAGCGGCTCGGCGGCCGCGGTGCCGATCTGGTCTTCGAGTTCTCCGGTGCTCGCAGCGCATTCACCGAGGGACTCGGAATGATCAAGGAGGGCGGCAGGTACATGGTGACCGGGCAGATCGACGGACCGGGCAAGGAAGTCCCAGTCCGGCCCGGATTCATCACCCGTCAGCAGCTGACGATCATGGGCACCTGGTCCGGGCACATCGCCGAGTACCACAAGGCGCTGCAGTTCATGCGCGTCACCCGGGATCGCTACGATTTCGGCGCACTGGTGCCGAATCGGTACTCGCTGGAGGAAGCGACCGAGGCGCTGACGCGGATGCGTGCCCAGCTGGACATCAAGCCGGTGCTCGTGCCGCACGCCAAGCAGCCGAAGGCGCCGGCATGAGGCCACTCGAAGGGCTGACGGTCGTGGAGCTGGGGCAGTACATCGCCGCACCGTACTGCGCCATGATGCTCGCCGACCTGGGCGCCGACGTGATCAAGATTGAACGGCCTGGTATCGGTGATCCCCGCCGCTCCTACGATCCGCTCATCGAGGCAGACGGCGGTCGCCTCAGCGGCGGATTCTTGAGCTACAACCGCAACAAGCGGTCGGTGACGCTGAACCTCGCCGCGGAAGAAGGCCGGGAGATCTACCGTACGATCGCTGCCCGGGCGGACGTCATCGTCGAAAACCTCCGCCCGGGCGCCGTTGATCGCCTCGGCATCGGGCAGGACGTCCTCCGTCGCGACAATGATCAGCTGATCTACTGTGCGATCAGTGGATATGGTCGTTGGCCGCAGCGTCGCGGCCAGTATTCCGACCGCCCCGCCTTCGACACGGCGATCCAAGCGATGAGCGGGCTCATGGCGGTCTCGGGAGAGCCCGACGGACCACCACTGCCGACCGTGACCGGGTTCGCCGATGTCTTCACCGCCGTACATGCGGTCGCCTCGATCCTGGCGGCACTGCACGGCCGGCAGCTAACCGGGCGAGGGTGCTTCGTGGACCAGAGCATGTATGACTCCACGGCGTCGCTGCTGGAACGGGAGCTGATGCTGTGGGACTTCACCCGCCAGCCGCGTCGAACGGGTGTCGATCGGTACGCCGCGCTTGGGACGCTACAGGCCCGCGACGGGCATGTCGCGCTGATCATCCCGACCGATGAGATGTGGCGGCGGATGTGCCTGGCGATCGAGCGCGAAGACCTGCTCGACCATCCGAAGCTCGACAGCGTGCTGGCCCGGGCGGAGAACTTCTCGCACGTGATCCGTCCCGAGGCGGAGAAGTGGACCCGTTGCCGGAGCCGAGCCGAAATCGTGTCCAGGTTTTCGGGATTCGGTCTACCGGCAGGCGAGGTCCAGACGGTGCAAGAGGTCTACGAATGCCCCCACCTGTCCGCACGCGAGATGTTCCTCGACATCGACGACCCGGTCGCCGGAAGGCGGCGGATGATCCGGACTCCGGCGATGCTCACCGGATACGACCCGCCGGCGCAGGGCTCGGCACCTCAACTCGGCTCCGACAGCGAGCGCGTGCTGCGGGACCTGGCCGGGGCGACCAGCGACGACCTGGCGCGATGGCGCGAGGCCAACGCGATCTGACCGAAGGGTTTCATGATGCACGACGTTTCGTTTCGACCGGACGTTTTCCACCCGGATCCGCCCACGCTGCTCGGCTCGCGGTGCCCGATGTGTGCCGGAAAGGTGTTTCCACCGCGCGATGTCTGTCCGAGGTGTGGCGAGGCCAACGAGGAGCACCCGGTCGAGTTGTCGCGGCAGGGCACCGTTTATTCCTACACCGTCGTTCGGCAAGCACCGCCCGGGCTGACCACGCCCTACGTCCTCGCCTGCGTTGACCTGCCGGACGACGAGGTCCGCGTGTTGTCCCGCATTGAGGGGGGCGACCCCGCCGCCGTGGCGATCGGCCTTCCCGTGCGGTTGGGCGCTCGCCCGGTGGAGGGCTCGGACGGCGGGCACCTCATGTTCGTGTTCAATCCTGTCGAGGAGGCTAACTGATGGCCGACGCCTTTGTTGCCGGCGCGGGAATGATCCGCTTCGGCAAGCATCCGCCGGAGACCACCCTGGAATTGATGGGCGCAAGGGCGGCGCGCGAGGCGATGCGCGACGCGGGTGTGAACCCGGCCGAGGTCGAGGCGATGTACGCCGGTCACGTGTTCGGCGGGCCCGTCGCGGGCCAGCGGATCGGCGCGCGGATCGGCCTCGCGGGTAAGCCGATCAGCAATCACGAGAACTACTGCTCCAGCGGCGCGACGGCCTTGCGGGAAGCGTGGATCGCCGTGTCCGCGGGGATCTACGACGTGGTCCTGGTCGTCGGCGTCGAGAAGATGACCGACCGCATCAAGGGCGGTGTACAGCCCGATCCCGGCGATCTCGACGCGGCGGTGGGATTCCTCTTCGCGGCCGGTCATGCGATCAGTGCCCGCAGATACATGGCCGACTACGGCGCCACCCGCGAGCAGATCGCCGCCGTGGCGGTCAAGAACCACGCGCATTCGGTCATGAACCCCTACGCCCATTACCAGAAACCGGTGTCGCTGGAGGAGGTATTACGCGCCCGCCCGATCGCGGACCCGCTCGGTCTGCTCGACTGCTCACCCATCAGCGATGGTGCGGCGGCCGTCGTGGTGGCCAGTCGGGCGGGGCTGCGCCGGCTTGGCATCGACTCGGCGCCTCGAATAGCCGGCTGCGGTCTCGTGAGCGGGACCGTGCAATATGGACTTGGTGACCTGAACGAGGAGGATGTCTCTCGCCGCGCCGGCGCGGAGGTGTACCGGATCGCGGGCATCGGCGCCGACGAAATCGACTTCGTGGAGATGCACGACTGCTTCACCATCGCCGAGATCGTTCGCCTGGAGGGTCTCGGGGTGCTGCCGCGTGGCGAAGGGGCCAGGTTGACGGCAGCCGAGCACACCAGTCTCGGGGGTAAGCTCCCGGTGAATCCGAGCGGCGGTCTGCTGTCACGCGGACACCCCGTCGGTGCTACGGGCGTCGCTCAGATCTGCGAGATGTTCTGGCAACTCACGGAGCGAGCGGGCGGCCGTCAGGTGGAAGGCGCCAACGTCGGACTCGCGTACTGCAAGGGCGGTTCGGTGAGCGGGACCGATGGCGCTTCGGTCACCACAGTGATCATGACGCGGTGACCGGTCCATGGGGTGCGATTTCGCGCGAAATCGCCCCTTCCGGCACCGGGGCCGCCATGTTCGCGGACAAGGTGCTAGTCGTTCCTCCGGCGCAGCTCCATCCGGTAACCGTAGCGGCGTGGGTTGAAATGCGATTCGGTGAACTCGACGAACTCGCCGGCCGTGTCGTAGTAGAGGCGCTCGATCAGAAGAATCGCATCGCCGGGGGCGCACCCGATCATTGCCGCTTCCTCCGGAGGCGCATTCATGGCCGTGATTTCTTGCCTCGCACCGGCCACGGCGCGAGGCAGAAAAGGCTCGGCCAAACCTATCACGGTTCCCGGGCCGCGGGAGGGAATACCGTGGGCTTTCAGGCGCTCCCCGAGTTCCGGATCGACGTAATGGCGGGTGAGCACGAATGGCACGCCCTTGAACGAGCGGCGGACCACGGCGCGACTCACCTCGATATAAGGCAGTTTCAGCCGCGCCGCTATCGGCGGGTTCACGTGCGTGCCGAACGGCTCGATGACTTCGGTCTGGGTGTCCGGCCAGAAGACGATTTCGTCCAGCGAGGCGACCGAACGCAGGTAGCGTCCGGTGGCCTGATGTCCGCTGACGTAGGTGCCGCTCCCCTGGACGCGGTAGATCAAGCCCTCTTCGAGAAGCTTTTGGAGAGCCTGCCGAACGGTGTGCCTGCTGACCTTGTACTGCGCTTGCAGTACCGTCTCGGTGGGCATTTTCTGGCCTGCGGTGTAGGCGCCGGCTTCGATGTCCCGCCGGAACGCGTCGGCCAGCAGTCGGTAGGCGGGCATGTTCCCTGAGGTTCGAGGCTTCACTGTCGGTTTGTCGGTCACTGCTTTCCCTCAGGCTCGCCACGGTCATCGTGCGGATGGATTCGCTGTATCGTACTGCTTGTCCGTACCTTTGGGCAACCTGCGGTAGATCAAACAATGGTCGGCGCTGCCTGCTCGGCCGGCGCTTCGTTCTTTCTGGGCAGCAAAAGTGACCGTTGACACGGTGCTCAAGGTGTCCTATCTTTCACAAATACGTACGTACAAATCCGCCGACGAATCAGGTCGGCGACGAGGCCGCCGGAGCGCGAGTGCGCTCTTTGGCTACCTTGCGGAAGGGTATTCAACGATGAATTCCACACCGGGTGAGGAAATGGTGTCAGCGAAGTCGAGGCGCACCGTGGTAGTTGCGGCGGCGGCCGGGAATCTACTTGAGTGGTACGATTTTGCGGCGTACGGCTTTTTCGCCGCGATCATCGGGAAACTGTACTTCCCATCGGGTAACGCCACCACGTCGCTACTCGCGGCGCTGGCCGTTTTCGGGGTTGCCTTCGTAATGCGTCCCGCAGGCGGTTTCGTGCTGGGGCGGTTTGCAGACCGAGCGGGACGCCGCCCGGCACTGACACTGTCGGTGTTGATGATGGGCGTTTCCACGACCTTGATCGCGTGCTTGCCCACGTACGCCGGAGTGGGGCTGTTGGCTCCAGTGCTGCTGGTGTTCCTGCGCTGCGTTCAGGGATTCTCCGCCGGTGGAGAGTACGCGGGTGCGGCGACCTACCTCATCGAGTACGCGCCACGAAATCGCCGAGGTTTGTGGAGCAGTGTCATCTCGGCGACCGCTGCCCTGGGGGTCCTGGTAGCCGGCCTGACCGCCTTGTTGCTGTCCGCCTGGCTGTCCGAAGCCGAACTCACGTCCTGGGGCTGGCGGGTGCCGTTTCTGCTGGCCGCTCCGCTGTCGCTCGCCGGCCTCTACGTCCGGTTCAAGCTGGATGACACCCCCGTATACCGCGAGCTCGAACGGCACAACCACCTGGTTGCGGATCCGCTCAAGCAGGTCGGGAAGAAGGCGCTGGCCAATGTCGCGATGGTCTTCGCTTGTACCGCGGTCGCCGGACTGGGTTTCTACTACCTGGCGACGTATGTGATCACGCACCTCACCGTCGTGGTGGGGCTGGATCGGACGACGGCGCTGCTGATCGCGATCGTGGGACTGGCCATCTACTCGGTGCTGTGCCCGGTGGCAGGTCTCATCGGTGATCGGATCGGTCGGCGGCGGACCATGATCGTGGGAGGTCTCGGGCTGGCAGCGGTGGCGGTGCCCGCATTCGCCATGCTCAGTTCGGGCGGTATTTGGCTGTCCCTGGGCGGTTTGGCGGTCTTTGCGCTGTTCGAGGCCCTGGTCAACGTCATGCTCGGTGTCTTGCTCGTGGAGCTGTTCCCGGCCAATACCCGCGTCAGCGGGAGTGCGGTCGGCTTCAATCTCGCGCAGGCCATCATCGGCGGGCCTGGGCCGCTGGTCGCCGCCGCGCTCGCGGCGAGTTTCGACACCGCCGTGGCACCGGCTTTCTACATGACGGCGGTGGCTCTGATCTCGACCGTGGTGCTGCTGCGCTTCCTGCCGGAGACGCTGGGCAACGATCTTGTCGACGGCTCCCCATCGATGCTGTCGCGGGACCGGAAAAGGCCCGAGGCGGTAGCCGAAGCGAGCTAATCGAGGAAATCATCGTCGGCGCGAACCGCACGCGCGGGCACTGGCGGGCACTGGAATCGCAGGCTCGCCGGTGGCCCCGCGGTATCAATGTTCGAGAAGTTGATATCGCGGTTGACCACATAGGTGATGTCCTCGCCGACCACCTCCCCGCGTCGCGCGTCGGCGATCCCGGCAAGCCCGTCCAGCGCGGCCCCGTCGCAGGTCATCAAGGCCATCGCCGCCGCGGTGCGGCCCTCGTCGAGCAACGCGGCCGGGTCGGACTCGGCCAGCCGTAACCCCTCGCGCACGTCGGCGTCCAACCGCTCCGGAGCGGCGTCGGCGGGCAGTTGCCGGCGCAGTTCGTCCAACCGCCTTTTTATGATCTTGGACTGGTTGATACCGACTGAGGTGGAAAAATGGCTAGTGAGCAGAGGTCTCGCAAAACCGCCTGAACCTCACCGCTCTGTCGCACGAGCCAGCCACCACCACATCACCGTGGACCAACCAAGATCCTCGCCCCACATCACTCGTTGCGCGGAAGCGCGCATGTGATCGAAAACGTAGCGTCGCACGTCGGTGTCGATCACGCAGTACTGGTTGCAGTCCGTCTAGTGCCCCATAGGAGCAATGGTGTTGAAGCCGGCAGAAGACGTGCTGGGAGATCTCGTTCAACGCTCGAACATCTCTCTCCACTCGGATTCCGGTCTGGTCAGCGCCGTAGACCGCGCCGCAGCGAAGTACGACGAGAAGCGCGCGAAGAAGCAAGCCGATAAAGACACGAAGGACAAGGACACCGCCTTGCGGCGGAAGCCCGAGCTACAAGCCCATACCCGCCCGAGGCGAGCGAACCGTCCAGCTGACTCCGTGGGCCGTGCTGCATGCGCTCGGCCAGGCCATCGCGCTATCAAGACAAGGAGCCGCACGCGGACTCGCTGAGCACTGGGGAGCGCTGAAGTACAGTCAGGCGCTGACCGGCGACACCAGTTCCTTCATGAAGCTGTCCGCTCAGGGCAAGGTGACGGCGAAGCACTACAAGACCCTCCAGTCGGGCGAGCTCGGCATCGGCTTCGCCTTGGCGGCGGCCCAGCGGATCTTGGCGCAGCACCATCCGGACCACGTCGTCTCGATCGTGCCCGCGGACACGACGCTGCTCGCCGGCTGGAGCGCACGAGGTACCTACCACCCGCAGTTCTTCGCCGAACTGTGGAAGCCGGGAGAACCTTCCCTGACACTCCCGATCGCCTGCAAGGGCAACCACAGCAACGCCAAGTACTCCCACGGCCAACTCGCCTCCGCGTCAGCTCACGTGGAAGCGGTGCACATCGGGCCCTGGAACGAGACCCCTGCCCTGATCTTCAGCACCGAACTACCCCCGGACGGCCACGTCACCGTCCACGCGCTCCACGCCGAGGGACGCGGCGGCCGGCTGAGCGAGGCCAACGCCGAGGGTGGTGCTCTGGACATCAAGTCCAACGAGATGCACCACTACCCCGAAATCCGAGTGCCCGCCGAGGGCGACAAGCCTCTTTCCTCGGTCACCGGATTCCACGTCACGCCGGAGCGGTACGAATGGTTCGGGCGGATGCTCGCGCGCACGGCCGCCGCTGGCGTGACGGCCTTCGCCGGCGACGGCGAAGCGACCACCCAGTACCTGACCAAACGCCAAGGGCAGAAGCACTTCACCGGCTTCGCGCATGCGGCCGCCGGTAGCGTGCAGGATGCTGATCACACTCTCCTCGACATTCCCTTCGCCGGCACGGACCACGTCTTCCGGCTCAACGGGACCCGTGTTGAGGCCTTCTCTGGCGCAGACACCGCCCTGTTAGACCTCCTGGCGCGCGGCCAAGTGGAGCAGTACCGCCGCAAGATTTACGAGTGCCGCTCCTCCTGGCCCAGCGATTCCTGGGACCACTCGTGGAACGGCCCGGTGTCGGTCCACCCGGATGGAACCGTGCTCGCCATTCGCCTGCTCTCCTGACGTGAAACAGAAATCGACCCGAGCAGATCAAATCCACTCGGGTCGAAATAGCTTATTCTTTCATCTTCCGCCGCTAACTAGCTGGATACAAGCGACTTGACTCCCGCGCGATACGGAACAAGTTCAGTTTCACCGGAACGCCTCATTCGGATCGCTTCATCGAGGTGCACCAAGAAAAGTTGAAGCGCCCCAACTATCGGCTGCTCATCCGGGAACGTCAGCTTCCCGTCGCGCTCCATCATCCGCAAATGTTCCGCCAACGACCGCGGACTCACCTGAAGCCGGAGCGGGGTATCGAGATCGACATCCTGCCAAGACCGAATCTCGACGTAACCTTCAGGCGAGCTTCGCACTTGCTCATCACTGAGCCTGAACAAGAATTCCTCGAAGATACTCTGGTCATCCGTTCGGTCCAAATTCATGATGATCCGTCTCTCAGCGCGCGGGGAATGCTGTGATGATTTTCTGGTCCCCACTTGCTACCGACACGAAGGGACGGTAGGTGTCTACGACATTACCATGGGAATCACGAATCTGGACTGGCGCTCGATACGTCCAGGTGTCGTTGTTCTTGTTGTAGGCCGGGAATCCCGGCTCGGGAACCTTGAGGATCTCTGCGATAGCGAAGTCGGTAAACGACCGCCAGTCGCTGCCTACACGCGCAGCCAGGTTCTGCCAGTCCGCCATGTGGCGGTCCTTGATGTGCCGGTAACCGAAACCAGCGGTTCCGCAGAGCAGGTTCGATGTTCCCCCCGCACCAGGAGCCCCACTGCGCGGGAAGGCGCGAACCAGCTTGTCCGCTGGGGAATTCGTGCCGCACGCACCCCAGATCTCCCTAGCGCTGGCACCAGTGAAGCGAACGCCAGCAACGTCGATGGTGTACGTCTCTAGTTGATCCTGGCTCACCGCCAAGCTCGACGCCGACTGCGATCTAGAGGCAGTTGCTGGTGCAGCCACGCCCGCTGTCGACAGTGCGCTAAAAGCAAGAACTGCCCCGAGCACACGCGCGCGGAGTTTCTTCAACATTAGTGCAGACCTCTCCAGTGGATCTTTCCGAATACAGGGCAGGATAACGATCACCGGAAACCCGCGCGACCGCGAACCTCCGAAATGGTGAAATTTAGCCAGCCACGATCGCGACAGTTACCACGACAACGGCCACACCTCAACAGACAGCAAATCTTGACTAAAGCCGTCACTGAGGAAGGCGAATCCAAACTCGGGATGTGGAGCGGAGAAGCCGCCTACCAATTTCGATCGGCCTTCGACGGCGAGTCGACCAAGTAGCCGGAGACCGGCGACTGTTTCCACGCATCGAGTAGGGCGTTGGAGACCTACGCCTCCACGCTGACATGGGCTCAAGACCAAGCGGCCAAGGCGATGCCTGTCCCACCAAGACGCCCCAGATGGACTCCCGACTGGACAGGCGGAACAGCAAGCAGCTCCCTACCTCACCCGATGCCGGGAAGGCGAAGGCGTGTAGTTGGCGTGCAAGTCCCCCTCGGGCACACTTACTAGCTACACGCGGAGCGGTCGTCACCTGGGCGGCCGCTTCTTCGTGTTCGTACCGGAGTTCGATCCCGAGCGTGTCGTACAGCTAGCCGAGCCGGTCCGGTTTCCGTTCAGTCAGCGTGGCCGCGATATTGCCGAGTAAGTCGATCATCCCGTACATCTCGGCCCGCCCGCGGATATGGTATGTCAAGCTTCTTGACCCTGCCGTGGACGCGGAGAGAAGATCGACGGTCCTTAGTAGAGGCTATTGCGGCCCCGGCCGGAAGCCCGATCACCCGGCCTGCCAGGTGATCGGGCTTCCGGCGGCTCTTGGCGAGTTGCCGGAACCGCGTGGGGTCAGTAGGTGGGGTTGACCGTGGCTTGGTAGGTCAGGATTTCGGTGCCGTTGCCCTCGTCGCCGTTGTCCGGGGCGACCCACAGGGTGAGGGTGTTGCCGTTGGCCGCGATCTTGAACGGGTTACGGGTGGCCACGTGACCAGCCGTAGACCACTGCTGGAACGGAACCTCGTGCACGATGTCGTGGCTGCGGAGATCGGTCAGGCCGATGCCGCCGAGCTCGTAGGTGGCCTTGGTGCCACCGGCGGCCGGGGTCTGCGGCAGGTTGGTGGTGCCGCCGCAGATCATCTTGCGGTCGCTCAGGTGCTGGCAGTCCTGGTAGTCACCGAAGAAACTGGGGTTGTCCCAGGCCGCGATCTGGTGCCCTGCCAGATCCCATTCATAGAAGCGCCTGGAGCCCCAGTTGTTGCCGATCAGGTGGCCGGTCTGTGCATCGCGGATGATGCCGCCGATGTGGTCGGCGACCTCGAACTGCTTGTGCACCTCCAGCGTGGTGGCGTCGATGCTGTAGATGATGGCGCTGCTGTTGGGGCGGTACTCGGCAACGGGAACCCAGATGTTCTTGCCGTCGAAGTCCATGCCCGCGGGGTGGTACATGTCCCCTTCACCGAGCACGACGTCCTTCTGCAGGTTGCCCTGGCGGTCCATGACGAAGACGTGACCGATGCCCTTGCCAGGGGTGCGGTCGTACCTGCCCTGCGGGCTCGGGTACTTCGTCGTCGGTTCGGTGACCTGAACCGCGGATAGGAAGACGCGGTCACCGGCGAAGGCGATCCCCTCGGTGTGGTAGGTAGGGAAGTTCAGCTTCAGCTTGCCGGTGAGTTGCCACTTGATGCTGCCATTGACGGCTTGGAAGTCGTGGGCGACCAGGTCCGGGTTTTCGGCGGACTTCTCGGAGGAATCGCGGTCGTCGAGTGCGTTGGCCGTGGCTGCACCGCCCAGGAGGGCGGCGATGGCTGCTGCCGCGATCACCGCGCGTCGAGTCGTGTTCTTCATGTGACCTTCTCTGCCGACACGGTTCTAACAGTCGACCGAAACTAGGCCGCCCAAGTGAACGCGAGTCGACGAACGGCAGCACTCTCCACGTACATTCCGGCGACGTTCGCATGCATTCCAGGGCTTCACAGCATCGACGCTGCCCCGGTAGACATATGGGATGATCTCCCGCAGGTTGGCTGATCATTTAGTCCATCGACCACAGTGGACAATCATTTGTGGTCCACATTCGGGCGCGAAAATGACCAGATAGCCGTCGCGACCGGGGGCTTCCCACCCGAGACGAATGCCTGGTTCGCTTGCGGACCAAGGGCACCGGCCCGGGGTGGTGCCCACATTCCGTGGCCACCACCCCGGGCCTTCCGCAGTCGAGCACACGATGGGACTACGGACCGATCGATGCCAGGGTCCGTTCGCGCCTTCAGCGGTCAGCGGCCAATGGTGCGCTGCAAGCCCTCGGGGTAGCGGGCGCCAGCAACGGAGCCCTCGGGGGCGGCCGCCTGGACGGCGGCGAGCTCATCTGAGGTGAGCACGAGTGTCGCAGCGGCGACGTTCTGCTCCAGGTAGCTGCGGCGCTTCGTCCCGGGAATGGGCACGACGTGCTCGCCGCGGCTCTGCACCCACGCCAGCGCCAACTGCCCCGCCTTCACGCCCCGTTTTTCTGCCAGCCGCTGCAGGGTCTCGACAATCGCGAGGTTCGCGGCGAAGTTGTCGTCGCTGAAGCGCGGCAGGCGCCGCCGCATGTCGCCCTCGCCGAGTTGACTGGTCGAGGTGATCGCGCCGGTGAGGAAGCCGCGCCCGAGCGGGGAGAAGGGCACGATTCCGACGCCCAGCTCCGCACAGGTGGGTTGCGATCTCCGGCTCGATGTCATGGGTCCACAGTGACCACTCGCTCTGCAGCGCGGTGATGGGATGCACCGCATGCGCCCATCGGATGGTGGCCGCGCCAGCCTCCGACAGCCCGATGTAGCGCACCTTCCCCGCCTGCACGAGCTCGGCGAGTGTGCCGACGGTCTCCTCGATCGGGATATTGGGGTCGACACGGTGCTGGTAGTAAAGATCGATGTGGTCCACACCCAGCCGGGCAAGCGACTCATCGCAGCACTGCCGCACGTAAGCCGCGTCGCCCCGGGCACCCTGCGCGCCATCCGGTTCACGGACGATCCGATATAGGTGAGGATGCGCTCGCGGAACAGGCGAACATGGCTCACAGCAACGGTTTCTGCCGTCTCCGGGCCGTGGTCCTGGTAGGCGTCGATGAGCGCGGAGTGATCGTGGCTAACCCGTGTGAAGTGGTCAGTGCCGGTGCCGTGGGTCAGCGGATGCACGCCGGCTCCGCGCAAGCTCGGGACCGCCATCCCCGCCGGGTGGCGGTCCCGAGCTGTGCGTTGACCGGATTAGCGGGCATCTATTCCGACCCCGGCCACGTCATGATGTACGCAGATGGCGAGCTGCGCCAGCAGTTTGCCGTGTGCTTCCACGCCAAGCCGCTTCTAGGTGAACCGCGCCCGGATCACCTAGAAACGATCAACGCTCCATCGGCACGGATACTTCCGAGAAATGACCGAGGTTGGCCCAAGCGGAGTTCCCATCGCAGGTCAGCCCGCAACCACCGGAGATCCGCAGTGGCAGTCCCGCGCGGCGTCGGCGAACCGGTGAAAAATCCGCTGGGTGAGCAACGCGGCATGGCGATGCGGTTGGGCAGGCTTGCCGCCCAGATCGATGTGGTCGAACGCGGTCGTCATCTCGGTTTCCTTTCCTGTGTGGGGGAATCAGGCGGGGAGTAGGACGGTCTTGCCTGCCAGGCGGCCCGTTGCGGCTTCCTCGTGAACGGCTGGGAGGTCGGCCAGCGGGCGGCGGTCGGCGACGTCGATCCGCAGTTGTCCGGCGTCGACGCGGGAAACGAGTTCGGCGAGCTGGTCGGCCTTGCTGAGGACGAACACGCGTGCGGCGCGGATCCCGCGGCCGGGGTTCTCCGGAGGCGGGGTCGTAGTGCTGACCAGTGCTCCGCCGTCGCGGACGAGTCCGGCGAGGGCCGCGGTCTCGTCCGGCGTGGTGGTCACGAGGTTGAACACGACGTCGAACGGCGCCGCCTCCGCCGTGAAAGGAGTGGTCGTGTAGTCGAGGTAGCCGATGATCCGGTCAGCTCCGTAACCGCGGAGGCGATCCGCGCGATGGCCTTTCGCGGTGGCGGTGACGACGGCTCCGGCCTGCTTGGCGAGCTGGACCGCGTAGCCGCCGACCGCGCCCGCGGCACCGTTGATCAGGATCGCCTGCCCCGCCCGAAGCTCGGCAAGCTCGAACAGCGCCTGCCAGGCGGTGAGCCCGACCGCGGGCAGCGCCGCGGCGTCTGTCAGTTCGACCGTTCGCGGCGCGGCGGCCAGTGCCTCGGCGGGCGCGATCGCGTACTCGGCTGCGGCGCCGTCGGAGTTCATCGGCAGGAACGCCACGACCGCGTCGCCGACCTGCCAGCCCCCGACCCCGACCCCGACCCCGGCGCCGAGCTCCGCGACCGTCCCGGCCACGTCGATTCCGGGGATATGCGGGAACTCCAGCGGGAACACCCCGCTCAGGGCACCGCTACGGATCCCCATGTCTACCGGGTTGAACGAGGTGGCCGCCACCTTCACCAGCACCTGTCCCGCGTCTGGCGCCGGCCGCCCGGCCTCCTCGTAGGTCAGCACGTCACTGTTGCCGTACCGGTGAAAACGCACTGCTTTCATGCCTGCCTCCTCGAAAGGTGCTTCGATATCGAAGTGATTTTGAGGCTAGAGCGTACTTCGACATCGAAGCAAGTTGCCCGAGCGGTGAGCCTCGCCACAACGCTTCGAAGTCGAAGCAACTAAGATGTGCGGATGGCCGACGCCCTGGAACCCGAGCAGCTGAACACGTACTTCGCGCTCATGGAGTCCGTGAGCCTCCTGCACCATGCCGTCGAGCAGCAGGTGCGGGAAGCGGGCGATCTCAGCTATGTCCAGTTCCAGCTCCTGGCCCGCCTCGCTGACGCCCCGGAACGGCAGCTGACGATGACCGAGTTGGCCGACGGCGTGGTCTACAGCCGCAGCGGGCTGACCCATCAGGCCGGACTGCTGGAGAAGGCCGGCCTCATCACGCGTTGCCCCAGCCCCGACGACCAGCGCGCCACCCTCGTCGCGATCACGCAGGCCGGTCTCGCCCGGCTCGCCGAGATCCTGCCCGGCCACATCCAGGTCGCACGCAGCCTGCTGTTCGCGCCATTGTCCGATCAGGACCTACACGCGCTCGGCGACATCATGGCCAGGGTCCGCGATCACATGCGTGCCCGGCCGCCCCGCTCTGCAGCCACCCGCAAACGCCGCGCCTGAACACAGCAGGCGCGCTGTCGATATGCGGACGAACATCGCACGCGGCAGCGTCCTCAATGAAGCTGCCGGAGGTGCAGGTCATGAGCCGCAGGAAGGGTGCGCCGCTGCTTCCGGTGGAGTACGCCAGCCCCCGCGCCCCGAACAGTGACCATCCGGATGCCGACAGATCGAAACCAAGACAACCCACGAGCGTCAGCGCGAAATCGAGCCAGACACCCGGACGATCGCCACCCACATCATCACTGCGCGAAATGAACTGTCCTCGTGCGGGACTGGCGGCGATTTCGCGCGAAATCGCCGCCACCCACGGTGGCCGGATCGCCGCTCGCGGGGATGCTCGGACCGCTCCGGGTGTCCGCCCGTCAGTCGGCGCCGGCGAGCGGAACAGGCTCGATCGATGTGTGGAACCGGCGGGCGATCCGGCCCCCTTTGAGGACCAGGCGCAGCCGGTCGTGGTGGGTGCTGAGGTCGAAGGGATCGCCGGCAACCGCAATGAGGTCGGCGAGCCGCCCGGGTGCGATGCGGCCGCGGTCGGCGAGCCCCAGGAGCTCAGCCGCGCTGCTCGTGGCGGCGACCAGGACCTGCTGGGGTGTCATCCAGGCACGCTGCATCAGGGCGAGTTCGCGTGGGTTGGTGCCGTGCGGGACGATGCCGGCGTCGGTGCCGAAGGCGATGCGTACCCCGGCGCGGACTGCCCGTCGAAGCATCTCTTCGTGGCCGGTGACGACTTGGCGCGCCTTGGCCACAACCGTGTCGGGAAGGCCCGGCGTGGCAAGCACACCGTGTGGTGCGACCAGGGTCGGAACGAGCCAAGCGCCGGTGGCGCGCATGAGCTCGAAGCATTCGTCGTCGGCGTAGATGCCGTGTTCGATCGAGCGAACACCGGCGCGAAGTGGTCTGTATACTCACCGGACAGTGAAAGTTCAGTCAACAGTGAATATTCACCTTTATCTGAACGTTACAACGAGGGCAGGTGGATTGTGGGCGACGCGACGGCCGTGGGGCTACCAGGCACCGTCGAGAACTTCGGCATCGAGATCGGCAACGCGATGGGCTGGCCACCCATGGCCGGGCGTGTCCTCGCCACGCTGATGCTCCACGACGGACCGATGTCAATGAAACAACTCCGAGAGGCCCTCGACGCGAGCGCCGGCACGATCTCCGAGATGGCGCGTCTCCTCGACCGCAACGGAGTCGTCACCCGCGTCAAGATCCCCAACACCCGCCAGACCGGCTACGAATACCGCCACGACGCGTGGCTGGGCTGCCTCCAACACCAGATCGCGATCACCACGCAACTGCTGCACCTGGCCGAATCATCCAGCCGTACCCCCGAAGCGAAAGCCAAACACGCGAAGGGCCGCTTCGCGGACATGCGCGCCTACTACACACTCCTCACCAGAAAACTGCGGGAAGCCGAGGAAGAATTCGGCACCGGCCCCACCACCGTCCAGCAACGAAAGGCAGCGCGCAGCGCTTGACCACCACGTCAAGGCTGGACTTCTCCTGGATGCTGGTCAAATTCCGCGCTCTCCGGCTGTTTGGGAGTTCACTTTTGTGTCGCTGAGTTGTGCAGTTCCGGGTTCGCGGTGACGATCGAGGTCAATAGCTCGTTGACGACTTGGACGCGCCTGAGGCGGGCCAGTTCCTTGGGGACGACCAGCCAGTACGTGCGTTGTGCCGAGAAGTCCCCCGGTAGTAGCTCACGGAGGGTGGGCTCGTCGGCGGCGATGTAGGTGGGTAGCAGCCCGATTCCAAGACCGGCCTTCGTGGCTGTCAGGTGGCCGCTGATGTTGTTCGTCTGAATTGTCGCTTTGCAGTCTGGCAGCAGTTGGCTCAGCGTCTTCAGCGGTTGCACATCGAGAATCGAGTCGATGTACCAGATGAGTGTGTGGTTGCTCAGCTCGCGAATGGAGGTGACCGGCTCGTTTTCGGCGCAGTACTCGTGCGTCGCATACAGCTTCAGTGAGTATCCGGTCAGCCGTCTGATCGCGACGCTTCGCGAGGCTGGTCGTTCCAGGGTGACGGCCACATCGAAGTCGCCGGATCCCAGCAGGCTGTGCATGGTTGCCGTGGTCACCATCGTCGGGATGAGGCTCTCCCACTCGCCCCGGTCGACCCACCGTGAGAAGTGGCCACCGACAACGAGATCGGCAAATCCACGGCGTATGACTACCTGCACGGGGCATCACGGTCCTGGCTGCTCGCGCGCCGAAGCTGGAATCCGCACTGCTGGCCGCGAAAATGGCCGGACACGGCCATATCAGCATCGACAGCACGCTGATCGAAACCGACCGCTGCCGCACCCCCAGGACCCACCGCCGAGGTGGGTCTGTGGTGGCCAGGAAAACACGGCAACCACGGAGGGAATATCCAGGTCATCACCGCACCCGACGGCTGGCCACTCTGGACTTCCGAGGTGCGTCCCGGCCGCGAGCATGACACCACCGCGCTGCGCAGGCACACCGAGGTCCTGCCCGCACTGGCCGCCTGAACGACGCGGATCTACCCGTGTTCGGCGATCTCGGCTACGAAAGAGAAGCCGACACCGTCACCGTGGCCTTCAAGAAACCCAAAGGAGGCGAACTCGCCGACGAACAGAGGGACCACAACAAGGTCCACAACAGCAAACCGGCTATCGCTAAACGCGGAAACTCCCTGCTCAAGACCACATTCAAAGCCCTCCGTAACATCAGCCTGCCCCTGGAAAATCGGTACGATCGTCGCCGCAGCCCTCGTCCTCCTGCAGATCGACCACGCCCGCACCACGTGATCACCCCTGCAACAACCCATTACTCGGAAAGGCTCAGTGTCCAAGCACTGGCCGACCGCAACTGGCACTCCATCTGCGTCCCGGGGTTGACCCGCTGACCGAAGTCGCCGCCGGTCAGCTTTCGGATGATTCCGAACCGCATCAGATCGAATTGGAGCAGGAGCAGACTCCACTGTGGTCTGTTCCTCGGCGACGAAGCGATCTCGCCGATGGCTTTGGTGATGCACCCATCGACGGAGATGTCTTCCAGCAATAACCCGACGATGCGGTCGTAGGCCACCAGCACGATCTGTTTGAACTGGGCGAAGACACCAAGCGCCGGCACTCCGTTCAGCATCCCCGTCGCTGAGGTGTCCGATCCCGTCTGTCACGCTGGCGCGATCGGGTCGGTGTTGCTGGCCGACCACAGGACGTCGAACAGGTTGCCCTGCATCTCCGCGTACTCCGAGCTCTCGATTATGAGGGCGAAGTTCTCCTGTTTCGACGAGAGCATCGCCACCGCGTCTCTCCCGATGATCATGGTCATCGTGAAGATGTAGCCGTCAGGTGCGTACCGGGTTCGCCGGAAATCCTCGTCGCTGGACGGCCACCCGTGCGGATAGTCCTTCCCGGGCGACCGCACCACATGGAGCCAGAGCCGCCGCTCGCGGCGGCCCGCGATGTAGTCGCGCATCGCTGCGGCCCCAGGCACTGTCATCAGATCACGCATCGACAGCACACCACGCAGCGGCGAGGGCCAGTCAAGTGTCTCGAAGAGGGCGGTGCGGATGCCGACGGCGCCCTCGAGGTAGCGCGATCGAGGCGCGGCGCCCCCCTTGGCGTGCATGGCCCGAAGCTGCGGAACGAGACGCTCCAGCACTTGGCGGCGCTGATTCCAGTCATCCAGCAAATATTGCGGATCAGCGGCCCGCAACACTGTCCGACCTCGGCCTCCGCCCCCGCCGGGCACGGCAGGACCGCTTTCGATCAGGGACAGCATTCCCTTGTGGGCAAGCCGCTTGGCGATGTCGTAGGCGTTGGTCCGGCTGACTTCAGCAGCCTCGGCGGCCTGCGCGACGGTCGGTGCGTCCATGGTCAGGACTGCGAGATAGAACTTGGCGTCCTTGGGCTCGAGACCTGCATCGACGAGTTCGTTCCACATCAGCACTCCACTCCGTCCTGCTGCCTATCATTCGACTCTTGTGTTGTCGAAAATAGTCGACACTAACCTGTCCGCGCCACGGGTCGCGAATCTTCTCGCGAGCCTATTTACTCGGTTAACGAGCGGCTGTATCTTCGCCACACTCTAGTTCAGGTTTGGTCATTGTTGTCGAGCTCAGTCGACGATCACGCGTTCCGCGAGGGTAGGCGACAGCCGGCTCGCCCGAGACCGAGGAGTTTTCATGTCCGCGATCGACCTGCCGAGGGTCTCCGTGGCTGCCGTCCAGGCGGCACCCGTATTTCTCGACCGTCGCGCGACTCTCGACAAGCTGGATTCCCTCGTGCACGAAGCGGCAAGCCACGGGGCGCAGGTCGTGGTATTCGGGGAGACGTTCATCCCGGGCTTTCCGATCTGGAACGGGGTGCTACCTCCAGTTGACCAGCACAGCCTGCACCAACGACTGACCGAAGAGTCGATCGTGGTGCCAGGCCCCGAAACCGATCATCTGGGGCGCCTCGCCGCGCGGCATGGCGTCGTGCTATCCGTCGGCGTGAACGAGCGCAACCCAGTGAGCCTCGGCCAGCTCTGGAACAGCAACCTGATCTTCAACCAGGACGGGCAACTCGTGAACCATCGGCGCAAGCTGGTGGCCACCTGGTACGAGAGGTTGACCTGGTCCCACGGCGACGCCCACGACCTCGCTCCGGTGCCGCTCGACGGGCTCTACCTTGGGGCGCTCATCTGCGGCGAGAACACCAACACCCTGGCCCGTTTCACGTTGCTCGCGCAGGGAGAACGGCTGCACATCGCCACCTACCCGCCGAGTTGGCCTTTTGACCCGCGTGCCGATGGCGTCGAATACGACCTGGAGGACAGCATCCGCCTGCGCAGTGCCGCACATGCCTTCGAAGGCAAGGTGTTCAGCGTGGTCGCCGCGACGGCGCTAAGCGAGGACGCCGTCGATGCCGTCGCCAACGGCGACACCAGAGTGGAGAGGATGCTGACCGCACATCCGACGGCATCCATGATCGTTGACCCACATGGCCGTGCCATCGCAGGGCCGCTGCTGGGCACCGAAGGCATCCTCTATGCGGAGATCGACCTGCGCGACGAGATCGTCGCCAAGCAGGCACACGACATCGTCGGCACCTACAACCGCGCCGACATCTTCCAGCTGACAGTAGACACTCGCCGCCACACGCCCTTCCTGCAGCACAACGCGCATCCGACGCCAGACGTTATGCGCGGCAGCACCAGCAACCACGACGATGCCGCGAAGGACGGTGGCCACAATGAATGAGATGGTCGCAAGCGTTACGGATCTCCGGCATGGCGACGCCAAGCACGCCGACCCCGGTCGGCGCACGCTGCGAGCGGCAATGTTCGGCTTCTTCGTTGACATGTACGACGTCTACCTGCCGGTCGTCGCACTCGCACCAGCTGCCGGCTACTTCGCGCCCGCCGGAGCCAGTACAGTCGAGATGGCAACCCTGACCGCCGCCATCTTCGCGGTGTCCCTCATCGGCAGGCCCATCGGCGCCATCGTGTTCGGCGTGCTCGGCGATCGGGTCGGTCGCCGAAAGACCACAGTATTGGTGGCCGCCGGTTTCACGATCTGCACTGGGCTCATCGCGCTCCTGCCCGGGTACTCGACCATCGGCCTACTCGCACCCGTGTCGCTTGTGGCGTTGCGGTTACTCGACGGGATCTTCCTCGGCGGCGAGTACACGGCCGCGAACCCGCTCGCGATGGAGTACGCGCCCCGCGAGAAGCGCGGCGTCTACGGCTCACTGCTGAACGTCGGCTATCCAGCCGCGCTCGGCTCCATCACCGTCCTGACGATCGTGCTGCTTCAAATCCTGCCCTCTGATGGCGCCGATTCGGCCTACGCCGTCTGGGGTTGGCGCATCCCATTCGTTATCGGGTTCGTACTGTCGGGCGCGATCTTCCTCTACTACCTGCGCTCCGTACCGGAATCCGAGATCTGGACGAAAGCGGAGAAGCCAAAGAAACCATTGCGTATCTTGTTCGCCGGACGCAATCTACGACGCCTTGGCTTCGCCTTCCTCGTAGGATCGGGCGCCTGGCTCACCCTCGATGCCACGGTCGGCATCTTCGCAAGTCACTTCAAGAGCCTTGGGGCGAACCCTTCCGTAGTCAACACCGCCATCCTGATCTCAGCGCTCGTCGGCATCGGAATGTTCCCGTGGATCGGAGCGGCCGGTCAGCGCTATGGCCGTCGCCAGGTCTTCCTTGTACTCGGCGCGGTCAATCTTGTCGTGGCGCCGACTTTGCTGGGCCTGGCCGTCAGCGGAGCCAAGTCGACCACGATGGTCCTGCTCTGCGGGTGCATCGTGCTGCTCTCGACCCTGGCCGTGTGGTCAGTGATCTCCGCATACCTTATGGAGCTCTTCCCCACCGAGGTCCGTTCTTCCGGCTACGGCATCGCTTACAGCCTGCCCAGCGTGATCCCCGCGCTCTACCCGTACTACATGATCTGGCTATCCGGGATTATGCCCTACGGCTACACCCCGGTCGTGCTCCTGTCTGCCGGCGGACTGTTCCTCATGGTCGGTTCCTGGCTGAGCAGCGATCTCCGGCACATCGACCTGGAAAATGCCTGAGCGGCAACTGAATACGCCGTCGGCAACATCCTGCATCGACACGAAGTGCTGATGCGCCGCCGCAATGAACGCCCTGGGTTCGGTGATGGACAGTCCCGGAACCCCATCGCGGCGTGCATGGCAATGACTCCCTCCGTAGCCCAGTAAGATCGCGAGTGTCGGGATTACCGGGATGACGACACGGGGGCCAATTAATGTTCGTGAAGATCTGCGGCTTGAAGCAGGCAGAAGATGTCGAGTGTGCGGTCGAGGCGGGGGCCAATGCCGTGGGGTTCGTGCTGACCGAGAGTCCACGCCAGGTCAGGGTGGCCGATGTCGATCTGCTGGTGGACCTCGTCCCGCCCGGCGTTCTGGTGGTGGGTGTCTTCCAGGGGATGCCGATCGCACAGGTACGGGCGATCGTAGCGGGCTCGCGGATTCAGGCCGTCCAGCTGCACGGCGGATACGCCCAAGCGGACTTTGCCGAACTGAAGGACCTGCCGGTCCAGTTGATCCGGGCGACCTCGTTCGACGACGGCGAGCAGGCCCAGGTGGGCAGCCACGGCGAGGACTACCTGATCCTGGACTCCAAGCACGCTGGTTCCGGACAGACCTGGGACTGGTCTCCGCTGGCCCGCACTACGGTGGCCGGCCAGTGGATGCTCGCCGGGGGCTTGACGCCCGAGAACGTGGCCGAAGCGATCGCCGCGACGCGTCCGTGGGGAGTGGACGTGTCCAGCGGAGTCGAATCCACCCGGGGTGTCAAGGACACCGGCCGGATTCGCGAGTTTCTCGCCGCGGCACGGTTCTGCGCAGGCTGATCGCCAGATGGCGCAGCACGCCGAGGGCCTCCGCCAGCCAGGCACCTGATTCCTTGGCGTAGCCCAGCACGATGCCGGGCGGGCTGTCCGCCCGCTTCAGCCGGAACCGGCTGGCCCCGTGCAGCGCGATCCCCCGCAGCTCCGCTTGGTGCAGGAACTCCTCCTCGCACAGATCCTCAGGGAACCGCAGGTGTGCATGCAGTCCGGCGGCGACCCCGGTCAGCTGGATTTCGGGCAGCTTGTCGCTGTGGCCGTCGATCAAGTACTCGCGGATCAGGTTCCAGCGCTGTCGGTAGGATTCACGGACGCGCCGCAGGTGCTTGTCCTGCAAGCCCGACTGAACGAATTCGGCGTAGGCCAGCTGTTCCACGGTTCCGCTGCCCAGGTCGAAGGTCTCCCGGACAACCTGGAGCTCCCCGGAGATTGTCTTGGGAGCGGCCAGCCAGCCCATCCGCAGCCCGGGAGCGAGGGACTTGCTGGCCGTGCCGCCGTAGACGACCCGCTCCGGTGACAGACACTGCAGGCTGTGCGGCCTGCTGGAGTGGTCGTACCAGAATTCGCCGTCGTAGTCGTCCTCGATGATCCAGCCGTCGACGTGCTCGGCCCACTCCACCAGTGCCTGCCTGCGTTCGGCGGTTAGCACCACACCGGTGGGGAACTGGTGGGCCGGTGTGACGAGCACGGCGCGGACTCCGCTCCGGGCCAATGCCGCGACATTCAGGCCCTGCTCGTCGACGTTGATCGCCACCGTGCGCATGCCCAGGTTCTCCAGGTACAGGCGCTGACCAGGATGTCCTGGGTCCTCCAGCCCGATCTGGTCGATGCCCCGGCGCAACAGCAACCGGCAGACCAGGGTGAGGCCCTGGGCAAAGCCCGCGGTCATCATCACCTGCTCTGGATTGGTGCGCACCAACCGGACCCGGCCGAGATAGTTCGCCAGAGCCGCCCGGGCCGACGGCACCCCGGCGGGTGGCGGATAGTCCATGTCCCTGTCGGACATGCGGCGAATCACGGTGTTCATGCAGCTCATCCACTCCCGGCGCGGGAAGCTGCGGACATCCGCGCTGCCCGGTACCAGGTTCCAGCGTGTCCTTGGAGCCTTGGCGGTGGCTGTGGTCACCAGGGTCCGCGGCTCGTTTGCCGAGTGCTGGGACACCGTCGTGCCCGACCTGTTCCGCGACAGCAGCCAGCCTTCCGAGGTGAGCTGCTGGTAGGCCTCGACAACGACGGAGCGGGATACACCCAGGTCCCGGGCGAGCTGTCTGCTTGACGGCATTTTCGTGCCCGGCGGTAACGCCCCGTCGTTGATCAGATGGATGATCCGCTGCCGAATCTGCTCATTCAGTGCGAGGTTGGTGCGTCGATCGACATCCAGAGTCAGGACGACGGACACTACTGCGCTCCCCAGGTGGATGAAGCTTTCGCGAGCGGATTGAACTCTGTGCGGCTGCGGGGACTAACTTCCGTGGATGCCCCGAACCGCACGTTCGACCGCCTGCGTCACCTCACCTTCCTCGATGCCCGTCACAAGGCAGCCGAGCACAAGTACGTTGGTGGTCTCCTTCCCGACCGCCTGTTGCACCCCGTCCCGGTAGCTGAACAGCGACAACACCCGCTCGTCATCGGCCAGCACCAGCCTTCCCGGCTCGAGGTTTTCGGCCTGCTCCGCACCCAGGGCATGGAACGGCTCTCGCTCGCCGGTGAGGCGCAGCCGCACCGGTCCGTGTACCTGATCGGCGTCGAAGACCCCCAGGGCGATCATGGTGGCCACCGCGGTGGCGTTGAGTAGGTCCACAATGGGATTGATCCGCAGCCAGCCGCCGAGCGGCTTGTTCCGCAGGCCCCGGTCGATCAACGCCTGGATGGAGGGCGCCTGGCGATCCGGGTCGATGCCGAGCCGGGTGCTGAACTGACGGTAGGCCGACACGTTCGGATGCCTGCGGATTTCACCGCGACTGACGCCGGACCAGCGTTCGTGTTCGGTGGCCCAGAGCTGGTCGGCCGCCGCCTGGATCTCCTCGGGCGGGCTGGCGGTGGTGGCGGCGCACAGCACCCGGACATCCGGGAAGCGTGCCGCCACCTCGGGCGCGACGTGGATGGGTTCGATCATTGGCTACCCCTTTGGACATGGATTGCGTCACCTGGCCGCAGGTCTAGGTCGGCGGCGGTGACCAGTGCCGGCACCTCGATGAGAACGTTGTAGTGATTGGGGAAATGGCATTCGTCAAAACCGATGATCTTACCGAGTCGTTGATCACCTCCCAACCACACTTCGTCCCCGCGTTCCAGCACCGTCGCCTGGAGGAACTCGGCGAACCCCAAGAATCCGACGTTGTCCACCCGCTCGCCCTCCCGGACCGGCCGATCCGTGGTGGTGACTAGCTCGTGGATCTCCCCAGCGGACACGCAGCGGGAACCCCAGGGCGACAGCTTCATGCCCCGGTCGTCCCGGGTGTGGAAGAGCAACTTGACCATTGCCGCGGAGCAGTCCTTCTTGGCGACCATCCGCTGCCGGGTCTCTTTTGTCCTGGCTACCTTGTAGGCGTGGGCGACCAGGGCTACCACGTCCGGCCCTGGGTCCCGGTAGGTCCGGCCCTCGGCGACGGCCTCTCGGAACGCGGTCAGGATGCCGCTGTACTCGTGTTCCAGCGAGGATTTGAACTCTGTGTACCCGGCGAGCAGGTCCGCGCCGAGCACGGTGCCGTCGTGCAGGTGCACCTCGATGTCTTTGACCTCACCGGTTGGCAGCGCCCAGTCCAGTTCCACCCGGACCGCGACCCCGCTGGCGCTACGCAGATCCAGTTCGGCGTAGAACTCGTTGCCGGATCGCACGTCCCCGATGGTGGCGTCCACCAACCGCAGGTCGCCCAACAAGTACCGGACGGCGTCCAAGGCGTTGGGCCCGTTGTCGATCACACATCCCCCACCACAGCGGGCGAGGTCGAGGTACCAGGCGTCGCCGCCGGTGTGTTCCTCGATGTTCTCCTGGTATCGATGTACGACATGGGCGATCCGGCTGTGGTCGGCGGGCAACCTCGCGGCCAAGTCGAGCAGATGCCGGTTGTAGCGCCGGTGGAAGGCGGTGAAAAGCACTGTCTCTGACCGGTTTGCGACGTCCACCATCCTGGCCGCCTCTTCGACGGTGACGGCCATCGGTTTCTCGCAGCACACGGCCACGCCCTTGGCCAGTGCCGCGCAGGCGACCTCGGCGTGCAGGTCGTTCGGCAGTGTGATCACGACTCCGTCGATGAGCCCGGAGTCGAGCAGCTCGCGGTAGTCGGTGAAGGTCGCCACCCCATTTTGGCGCCACGACATGAGTTTCATGTCATCCAGGTCGCAGACGGCCGCCAGGGTCAGGGTCGGGTCCCGGTCGATGGCGGATACGAAATACGGCGCGATGGCGCCGAGTCCGATAACGGCGAGTTTCATGCCGCCGCCACCGAGACGAGCCCGGCCGGCTCGGCGACGGACAGCTCTGCGGCGAGGGCCCGCAGCCTGGTGGCCACGGCGTCCGGCAGTTCGACGCCCTCGGCCAGCGACCGGGCCGCCCGCGCGGCTTCCGGGGCACCGGGGTAGGTGACCGGCCGGCCGTCCACCGCTGGCGGGCAGGCGCGGACGGTGCTCAGCAGTTCGTCCATCCCGGAGGTGAAGGCGGATGCGGTGCCGAACGCGGCCGGGTCGATGGCGATGGCCACATGCCCGACATTGCTGTCGGCCTGCGGCATTCCGCCCCCCAAAACCTGACGGTTCGGCCCGAAGGCGGCACCGGCCAGCGGGCCGCACAGGATGTCCACCAGCAGCCCCAGCCCGAATCCCTTGGCCCCGCCGGTGGCCAGCGGACCGCCCAGCCAGGCCACGTCGGCGGTGCCTTCGTAGTAGCGGGCCGGGTTGGTGACCACCGCCCCGTTCCGGCTGTAGAGCCAGCCGGGCGGCACGTCTTCCCCGCGCAGCTGGGCGGCCTGGATCTTGCCCGTGGCCACCACCGTGGTGCTCATGTCCAGCACGAACGGCGGGTGCTCACCGGAGGGAACGGCGGCCGACAGCGGGTTAGTGCCCAGCATCCGCAGCGCGCCCCCCAGCGGCGGGGCCACCCCCTGCGGGCCGCAGTTGGTCAGGGCCATACCGATCAGGCCCTGCTCGGTGAGCCGCTGCGCGTAGAACCCCGCGCTGCCGAAGTGGTTGCTGCCGCGCACAGCGACCATGCCGATGCCCTGGGTCCTGGCCTTGCGCCCGGCGAGGTCGGTGGCCGCGGTCATGGCGAGCAGCCCCAGTCCCCCATTGCCGTCGACCACGGCGACCGCGCCGGTGTCACTGACCACCTCGGGCCGGGCGGCCGCGGCGATCCGGCCGTCGCGCAGCCGGGGTGCGTAGATGTTGGCCAGCGCGTTGGTTCCGTGCGTGGTGAAGCCGTGCTCGTCGGCATAACAGACCACGTCCGCTGCGGTCCGCGCCGATTCCGGGTCCAAGCCGCAGGCCCGGAACACCTCCACCACGAACCCGCGCAGGCTCGCTGCCTTGATGTGGACGGTCATGTGGTTCCCTCCAGTTCGGTGTTACGTACGTGCGCGCCGAAAGCCAGCACCAGATCACGGCAGTGATCCGCATACCGACTGAGTTCGCCGAGTGCAACGTGTTCGTCGGGGGTGTGCGCCCCGTTGGCGTCCAGGTCACCAGGACCGCAGGCCGCGACGTAGCGCCCCGGGGCCGGCGCCCAGATGGCGTCGCAGGTGAAGGCCGACCCGTCGGCGATGGCGTCGTGGCGCGGGAAGCCGGCCGTGCCCAGCAATGCCTCCATCTCCGGGTCCCGGTTGGCCAGGGCGGGCAGACCGCGCTTGAGCCAGGTCAGCCGCACAGTCGTCGACCAGTCGGCGAGCAGCCTGCATGTCACCGGGTTGTCCCGGAAGCGAGCGGCGAACTCTTCCCCGGCGTTGTCGGCTACTCGCTGCACCTCGGCGGCCAGCGCGGTGGCCGACTGCTCGTCGTAGTAGGCGATGTTCAGCCGCAACTCGCCGCTGCCATAGACCCGGTTGTGTTCGGTGCCGCTGTGTACCCCGGCCACACAGACCTTCGCGCCGAGCTTCTCCGCGAGCGGCCCCAACTCCTCGGCCAGCCGGCAGGCCAGGAACCCCAGGGCGACGGTGGCGTTGTGCCCGCGCGCAGGATGGTCATCGGTGCTGTCCTCACCGTGCACCGACAGCATGGGGGTCATCGCGGCGCTACAGGCGTCGAAGACCCGGCCGCCGGTGGGTTCGGCGAATAGCATCAGCCGGCCCACACACCCGGATTCGACGAGCCAGCGGGTACCGTAGACCCCCATCGCGCCGCCTTCCTCGCCGGGCACGCTGGCCACCTGCACCTCGATGTGCTCGGCCAGCCACGGCGCCCGGTCGAAGGCGGCGGTGATCCCGGCCAGCGCGGCCACCCCGGGGCCCTTGTCATCGACGGCGCCGCGCCCCCGAAGCACCTCCCCGTCCAGGCGAGGTGGCACATGCGGGCCCACGGTGTCCATATGGAAGTTGAGGACGATCCGCCGCGCCACCGGTTGCGGACCGCCGAACCCCACCACCACCGACGGCTGCGCGGCCAGCAACTCCGCCGTGGCCACCGCGCGTACCTGCTGCGGCAGATCCGCGCGCAGCACATCGGCCAGCGGTGGGTGATCGTGGCGCCGGACCTGCCATCCCCGGGCCAGCGCCCCCTCGATGAACGACTGCTGCGCGGTGACGAACCCGCTGAGGTCACCGCCTTCCAACGGGCTAACCGTCGGGATCGCCATCAACTCGAGCAACCAGTCCAGATCCTTGCCATTCATGCCGTCGCCACCTTTTCCAGGCGGCGGACGTAGTCGATGTACCCCGCCGTCATCAGCTCCGGATCCCCGGTGACACCCAGGTGCGGGATCTTCGCGATGTGCGGTTCCACGCTGTACCAGCCCTGATAGCCGGACTCGCGCAGCACCCGCAGGCAGTCGGTCAGTTGCGCCTGGCCCTGGCCAGGCCAGCCGAACACCGCCCTGCCCTGCTCGGTGTGGCCGTCCTTGACGTGCACGTGGTCGACGTAGGGCAGCACGTCTCGTAGGAAGGGCAGCGAGGGGTAGCCGTAGGCGATCCCGTTGCCGATGTCGAACAACAGCCGCAGACCGTCCACTTCGGACAAAAGTTCTAGGGAGCGTGCCGCGCTGCTCCCCGCCCACCCGTTGCAGTTCTCGTGCAGCAGCGTCACATTCAGCTCGGCGGCCAACTCGGCGAGCAGACGCACCTTGCGGATGGCCTCCGCCCGCCACTGCGCCGCACCGCGACCGTCGTTCGGGTAGGACATGATCCGCAGCCTGCGGCAGTCGAATCGGGCGGCGTTGCGGGCTGCCCGGCGTAGTACGTCGGCCTCGGACTCGTCGGACACGCCGACGGTGACCGCCCAGCTGCCCAGCGGAGTGGCCACCACGGGCACCGTAAGACCGGCCGCCTCCACCGCCTCCGCGGCGGCATCCGCCTGGGCGTCGCTCAGTTCGTGGATCCCCACTCCGTCGATGGTGCGCAGTTCCAGGCCGGTCAGCCCGAGCTCACGGTGCACCGCGATTTGCCGCAGCAGGCCCGGCGCCGCCTCGTCCCCGATGCCACAGAGACGTTCGATCACGCGCCACCGCCGTAAAACGCCTGGATCGCGTCGCAGACCCGATCGATGTCGTCGCGGCCCAGGTCCGGCCGCAACGGCAGCGCGAGAACCTCCTGCGCCAGCCGTTCGGCCACCGGGAACTCGCCCTGCCGGTGCCCCAGGCCCCCGAATACCGGCTGTAGGTGCAGCGGCATCGGGTAGTAGATCATCGTCTCGATGCCCCGCTCAGCAAGGTGCTCCCGCAACGCGGTACGCGACCGGGCACGGACCACGAACGTGTAGACAGCCCGTCCGGTGTAGTCCTGCGGCGGCAGCACCAGATCCGGGGCCAGCGAGTTGAGCCGTTCGGTATACCAGCCCGCCCGTTCCCGCCGGGCTTCCAGCACCTGCTGATGCCGAGGAAGAACGTGCAGCAGGTACCCGGCACTGAGCTCATCCATCCTGCAGTTGAAGCCGACCAGCTCGTGCAGGAATCGCTGGCCGGGTCGCTGACCGTGGTTGCGCAGCACCCGCGCCCTCAGTGCCAGGTCATCGTCGTCGGTGACGACCATGCCCGCGTCCCCGATCCCGCCGAGTGGCTTGCCGGGGAAGAAGGAGAACACCCCGGCGTCGCCGTGTTTCCCAGCCGGAACACCGCCGACGACGGCACCGAAACTGACCGCGCTGTCCTCAATGAGCCGCAACCCCCGGCCGTCCGCGATCTCCCGCAGCGTGGGCATGTCGGCCATGCAGGAGAACAGGTGCGCGGGCAGCAGCGCGGCCGTGGACGGGCTGATCGCCGCGCGCGCGGCAGCCGGGTCCAGGGTGAAAGTGCGTTCGTCCACATCGGCGAACGCCGGCCGGGCACCGGCCAGGGCGATGGTGCTCGCCGAGGAGATGAAGGAGAACGCGGGCGTCACCACCTCATCGCCGTTGCCGATCCCCAGTGCGGCCAGGATCAACGTCAGCGCACCCGTCCCGCTAGCACAGGCCACTGCGTGCCGCGCCCCCAGTGCGGCGGCGATCTCCTGCTCCAGCGCGGCGACCTTGGACTTCAGGATGAACTCGCCGGACTCGCCGACCTCCCGCACGAGATCGACGACGAGGTCAGCCTCTGCGGCGTAGCGCTGCGGCCAGCCGTGAAACGACACCGCACTCATCGCGTGCCCCCCTGGTGAAAATCGGTGATCAGCGCGCAGACACGGTCGACCTGAGCGTCGGTGAGGTCCGGATACAACGGCAGACCCACCGCACGCCTGCTGGCGACGGTCGCGACAGGTGTGGGCAGGCTCGCTCCCGGCAAATCCCGCAACGCGGGCTGCTCGGACAGCGACCGCGGGTAGTACACCTCGGTGCCGACCCCATGCGCGTCGAGGTGCTCGACCAACGCGTCACGCCGGTCAGACTCGATCAGGTACACGTACCAGACCTGGTTGCTGGGCGACTTCGCCGGAGCCAGCCACGGAGTGTCCACCACTGCCGCCAGCCGCTCGGTGTAGCGGGCAGCGAGCGCGGCCCGGCGTTCGATCTCCGCGTCCAGAGTTTCCAGGCGGCTGAGCAACACCGCGGCCTGCAACTCGTCGCACCGGCTGTTCCAGCCCAGCACCTCGTAGACATACGCCCCGTCGGTGGCCTGGCCGTGGCACCGCCTCCGGCGTACCTCGGCGGCCAGCTCGGCATCATCGGTGATCAGCATGCCGGCATCCCCGATGCCGCCAAGGGTCTTCGTCGGGAAGAAGGACAGCACGCCTGCCCGGCCCCACAGGCCCGCGTGCCTGCCGTTGACCCACATCCCGATCGCTTCCGCGCTGTCCTCCAGTAGCCGAAGGCCGTGCTGGGCGGCCAGTTCAGTCAACGCGACCAGGTCGGCGGTCTGGCTGAACATGTGCGCGGGCATGATCGCCTTGGTACGCGGGCCGATCGCGGCAGCCGCCCGTTCCGGATCCATCGCGTAGGACCCGGGCAGCACGTCCACGATCACCGGCTCGGCGCCGACCCGCAGCACCGAGGACACGGTGGCAAAGAAGGTGTAGGCGGGCACGATCACCTCGTCGCCGGGGCCTATGCCGGCCGCCTTCAGCATGAGTATCAGCGCGTCGGTGCCGTTGTTGCAGGCCACGGCATGCTTGGCACCGGTGTAGGCGGCGATGGCCGTCTCCAGCTCCGCGACCATCGGACCGGAGGTGAACCGCCCGCTGTCGGCCACCGCCCGCACTCGCCGCTCAAGCGATTCCCAATTGCGGCGCACCGAATCGGCGCAGGAATAGAAAGGGATCGGTATCAACACGCCACGGTTCTCCTTGAGCTCGACATGGCCGCTGCCCGTTCCAGCAGGGCGATTACGCTGACGTGATCGGATAGCGGGGCCAGTGGCGGTGGCCCCACCCCGGCGGCGTGCGCGTAAACACGCTCGATGAACTGGGTCAGCGGGGCGTCCACAAGCACTTCGCGGTCCTCCCCCACCACGCGGACCTGCCCGAAGTCATCCTCGGAACCCACCGGATAGTCGGCGACGATCTCCCCGGCCGTGCCGGTCAGCCGCAGTCTGCGGATCCGCACGGGCGAGGTCAGGTCGCTGACCAGGGTGCTGGTCGCCCCGCTGGCGTGGCGCAGCACCATCACCGCCCCGCCCAGCGGGCTGCACAGTGGACTGTCCCAGGCTCGGGCCTCCACCAGCTCCTCCACCGCGCCCGCGAGGTGCAGCGCGAGTAACACCTGGTGCGGCAGCTCGACCTCGAACGCGCTGCGGTGGCCGCAGTGGCGCATACTGCGCCGGAACCTTGGCTTGCTCTGCTCGAAGTGCAGCTCGGTCAGCTCGCCGATCCGGCCTGCGGCGAGCAGCTCCCGCACCCGCTCGGTGATGCGGCTGGCCGGCCACACGCTGACAGGCGCGACATCGGCTCTGCTGGTCAGCTGGGCGAGCTCCACCGCCTCGTCGAAGGTTGCGGTGATGGGTTTCTCCAAGATCACCCGGCTGGCCCCGGCCGTGAGCAGCGCCCTGGTGACCGGCAGGTGCTGGTCGACCGGGGTCAGCACGTGGAAGATCCCCGCGCTTGCATCCGACAGCTCCGCCAGGGCACTGGGCAGGTCCGGCAGCCAGCGCGTGCCGGGCGCCAGCCGGTCCGGGCGCAGGGGGTCGACCACCAGCACGTTCTCAGCCAGGCCGAGGGTGCGCAGACTGCGGTGGTGCAGGTCCCGGCCCGCGTGCCCGTATCCGATCAGGACCGGTCGCAACACACTCATAGGCCCGCTGCCTTCAGCTCACCGACCAGCCGGGTCACCGCCGCGCGCCGCCCTTCGGCGTTCCCAGTGGCCGCGATCTCCCGCAATAGCGCACTGCCGACGATGACGCCGTCGGTGAGTCCCCGCAGCGCCGCCACATGCCGTGGGTGGGAGATACCGAAGCCCACGGCCAACGCGGCGTCGGTGGCCGCGCGCACCCTCGCGAGATAGGCGGGTAGCCGCTCGTCGAGGTCCTCGCGTGCCCCGGTCACCCCGTCGGTGGCCAGGCAGTACAGGAATCCGCCGGTCGCCGCCCCGGCTGCGGCAAGCCGCTGTGGGCTGCTGCCCGGGGCCGCGAAAAACACCAGGTCGACGCCTGAGGCGGTCGCCTGCTCGATCCACTTCTCGGTAAACCCGGCGGCGTCGGGCGGCAGGTCCGGCACGATGAAGCCGTCCACTCCCGCCTCGGCGGCGTCGGCGAACAGCTGTTTCACCCCATAACGCAGGAACGGGTTGAGATACCCCATCAGCGCGATCGGAGTGGTCACCCCCGCCGCCCTGGTTGCCGAGACCTGCTCCAGGGTGCCCGTCAGGGTCATACCCCCGGCCAGTGCGACCTGGCTCGCCTCCTGGATGACCCGGCCATCGCCCATCGGGTCGGAGAAGGGCACGCCGAACTCGATGACATCGGCACCGCCGTCCACCGCCGCCCGGACCAGGTCGACCGTCTCTGTCGTGTTCGGGTAACCCGAGGTCAGGTACGGCACCAGCGCGAGTTCGCCCCGGCTGCGGGCGGTGGCGAACGCTTCAGCGATCCTGGACATGGGGCTCTCCGTCTTTCCTGGCCGCCAGGGCCTCGAACGCGCTGCTCAGATCCTTGTCTCCACGGCCGGACAGGTTCACCAGCACCTGCGCGTCGGCGGGCAGATCTGCCAGGATCGTGGGCAGCGCGGCGATCGCGTGAGCCGATTCCAGCGCGGGGATGATGCCCTCAGTCGCGCTCAGTGCCGCGAAGGCGTCGAGGGCCTGCGCGTCGGTGACGACGAGGTAGGACACCCGGCCGAGGTCACGCAGGTGGCAGTGTTCGGGTCCCGCTCCCGCGTAGTCCAGGCCTGGCGCGATGCTGTGGGTGGGCTGGATCTGGCCGTCCTCGTCCTGGATCAGGTCGGTGCGAGTGCCATGCAGCACGCCGGGCTCCCCGTACAGCAGTGGCGCTGCATGCCTGCCCAGCCAGGTCGTGCCTTCGCCGGCGGCCTGGACTCCGTACAGTGGCACAGGATCGTCGAGGAACGCGCTGAAGATGCCGAGCGAGTTGCTGCCACCGCCCACGCAGGCCACCACCGCGTCGGGCAGCCGCCCGATCTCCGCCAGAATCTGGGCCCTGGCTTCGCGGCCGATCACAGACTGGAAGTCCCGCACGATCGTCGGATACGGGTGCGGGCCGATGACCGAGCCGAGTAGGTAGTGAGTGTCGGCGGGATGGGCCAGCCAGTCCCGGATCGCTTCGCTGACAGCGTCTTTGAGGGTGGCGCTACCCGCGTCGACCAGCACGACATTGGCCCCCAGCAGCCGCATGCGCTGCAGATTCGGTTCCTGACGTTTGGCGTCCACACTGCCCTGGAAGATCGTGCAGTCCAGGCCCAGGTGCGCACAGACGGCGGCCACGGCCACCCCGTGTTGCCCGGCTCCGGTCTCCGCGATGATCCGGCGCTTGCCCATCCGCTGGGCCAGCAAGGCCTGCCCGATGACATTGTTGATCTTGTGAGCGCCGGTGTGGATCAGGTCCTCCCGCTTAAGCCACACCGTGGCCTCGCGCTCGCGGTGCAGGCGGCGCAGCCGCGTGATCGGCGTGGACCGTCCGACGAACCCGCGCAGCAGATCGTCGATCTCCGCCTGATACGCAGGATCCTGTTTCGCCGCCTGGTATTCGGCCTCGACCTGGTCCAGCGGGCCGACCAGGGTCTCCGGGACGAACTGGCCCCCGTACTCACCGAACATGCCGGTCATCGGCGCACCCCCGCCAACTCACCGAGGGTCTGTGCCAGGTCGGCGCTGGCCAGCAGCGTCTCACCGACCAGGATCGCGTCGAAACCGGCCTCCGCCAGCAGCTTCACGTCGTCGGCGGACCCGATGCCACTCTCGCTGACCGTCACGACCTCCTCGGGCAGCAAGCGCCGCAGCCGCACCGAGTTCTCCAGGTCGACCTGGAAGGTACGTAGGTCGCGGTTGTTGATGCCGACGATCCGGGCACCGACCTCCAATGCCCGGCCGATCTCCTCCTCGGTGAAGGTCTCCACAAGCACGTCCAGCCCAAGCTCGGTTGCCGTCTGGAACAGCTCGCGGAACCCGGCGTCATCCAGCGCCCTAACGATGATCAGCACGGCGTCGGCGCCACTGCGCGCGGCCAGTTCGGCCTGCCGTGGATCGACCAGGAAGTCCTTGTACATCACCGGAACCGTGACCTGTTCGTCGGTTGCGATCTGCGATACCAGCGCCGGTGATCCACCGAAGAACCGGTCGTCGGCCAGCACAGAGATCGCCCCGGCACCGAACGCGGCGTAGTCACGCGCCAACGCCAGGCCCCGCTCCGCACTCCACAGCGCTCCCTTGGACGGAGACTTGGGCTTGACCTCGGCGATCACCGTGACGGTGTCTTTGCGCAGGGCCTCGCGCAGCGCGCCCGGGCGCACCGGCACGGGTCGCCGCTGCGGCACCCCGGCCGTCAGCGCGGTGTCGTTGTGCCACACCGCCCGTTTGTGAACGAGGATCTCATCCAGGTACATCAGCCTTGACCTTCCGATTCGTGAGGGCCGTGGTCAGGTCGGCCAGCAGCCGCGCTGCCGCACCGCCGATGACGGCTTCGCGGACGCGGTCGAGTTGCCGGGCGATCTCCCCCACCCGGTCCACGGTGTTCAACTCGGCGGCCAGCAGGGCCGCCGCGTTCAGTGCGCAGGTTTCCACCAGTCCCGGCGCGGCCGTCCCGCGCAGGACCGCGCGAGCGATCGCCGCGTTGTCCTCGGGTCCGCCACCCGCCAGTTCCTCCGGCAGGGCGCGGCGCACCCCCAGGTCCGCCGGGTCCAGCGTGAAGGTCTCGGTGGCGTCCTCAGCCACCACGATGACCTTCGTCGGGACCAAGGTGCTCAGCTCGTCCATCCCGTTGTGGGCCCGGACCAGCCAGGCCGGGCACATCCCGAGCCTGGCCGCAGCCTCGGCCATGACCTCCTGGTCACGTTCCTTGGCCACGCCGATGATCCGGGCACCGGTGGCCACCGGGTTGGTCAGCGGGCCGGACAGGTTGAACAGAGTCGGGAACCCGAGCCGCCTGCGCAGCGCGGCGAGCCTGGTCACCGCAGGATTCACTGCGGAGGTCAGCACGAAGGCGAACCCGGGGTCTCGCAGCGCGTGGGCGATGCCCTGCGGCCCGGGATCCACCGGCACCCCGAGGGCCTCCAGCAGGTCGGCACTGCCGCACCGGCTGGTGGCCGCGCGGTTGCCCGCCTTGGCAACCGTCGCGCCAGAGGCCACGGCCAGAAGTGCCGCCAGCGTGGAGATGTTGACCGACGCGGATCCGTCACCTCCGGTGCCGACGAGGTCGCAGGCCCGGCCGTCGTACGGCACACGGACGGCAGCCGAGAGCACAGCCCTGGCGAGCGCTTCGACATCCTCGGCGGTCGCCCCGGCCTGTGCCTTGGCGGTCAGGTACGCCGCCACATCGACCTGTTCGGCCTCCGGGTCGAGGAGCAGGGTGGCGGCTGTGACCGGGTCTCCCGCCCTGCCGGCCGCCACCTCCCTGGTCAGTTTGGCCAGCTCGGTCACAGGTGCACGACCCCGTCACCGGCCTGCACGATGTGCCAGCAGTCCAGCAGCATCGGCGCGGCGTACCACAGCGGTCGCCGCATAATTTCCTCGTGCGGAGTGGTCAGCACCAGGCAGTCGGCGGCCGAGACCGATTCCCGGCTCCAGTCGACGTAGGGCACCACCTCGTTATCCACTTGCAGTTCCGGCACCATCGGGTCGGTGTAGGACACCTTTGCGTCCGCAGCCCGCAACGCCCGGATGAGGTCGATTGCGGGCGCGTTGCGAGTGTCGGCGACACCCGGCTTGTAGGCCACACCCACCACGAGGACATGGCTGCCCGCCAAGTCGGTGCCCCGTGCACGCAGCAGTTCATTGAGTCGTTCCGCCACGGTCAACGGCCGGGCCCGGATGCGCCGGTAGGCCGAGCAGATCATCGGTAGGTCCACGCCGGCCTTGTCGGCGACCGAGGTGAGGAACATCGGGTCCACGGCGATGCACTCGCCGCCAACTCCCGGTCCGGCCCGGTGGGCCAGGAAGCTGTACGGCTTGGTCGACGCCGCGTCGATCACCTCGTTGACCGGAATGGACATGCTTGCGCAGAGATCGGCCAATTCGTAGGTCAGCGCGATGTTGACCATGCGGAAGGTGTTCTCGAAGACCTTCGCCGTCTCGGCGACCTCCAACGTGGACACCGGCACCACATGTTCGATGACCTGGGCGAACAACTCTGTGGCCGCGGAGGTGCAGGCCGGCGTCAGGCCACCGACGAGCTTGGGTGTGTTCGCCAAGTTCCACCCGGCCTTGTTGGCTGGGTCGATCCGTTCCGGCGCGTGGGCCAGATGGAAGTCCTTGCCGGGCAGCAGACCGGAGCGGTCGGCCAGTCGTTGCGCGAGGGCCCTGGTGGTTCCCGGCGGGACGGTCGACTGCAAGACGATCAGGCAGCGGGGCTTCATCCGGGGCCCGACGGTGTCGATCACCGAGAACACCGCGGAAAGATCTGGAGCCCCGTGAGCGTCCAACGGCGTCGGAACACAGATCACGACCGAATCGGACATGCTCAGCTTGTCCGGGTCGGTGGTGGCGTGGAGCCGATCACTGGCCGCGGCCAGTTCAGCGTCGGTGACGTCGGGCAAATAGGACTGTGCTGAAGTGATGGCAGCGATCTTGTCCGGATCATTGTCCAGACAGATCACTGACAGACCGGTGCGAGCGAAACCGAGCGCCAAGGGCAACCCGGTGTAGCCGACGCCGACCACGGCAACTCGTGCCTGCGATTGAGCATGACGTACGGAATTAGTGCGCATCAACGGTAATTCCCCCATGCGGATGATGCCCCGGACAGCCCACGTCTTGCGCCGGAGCACCTAATTGTTGTCACCACCCCATTTATCGGTGACACGACTAGGATTACCGCCTCGGTGTCCTTCGCACCAGACCAGTTTAGAAGTCCGCGACCGGACCAGTTCCGGAACATACCTGGCCCACCAAGTCAGCCAGCCGCGTCAGTGCAGCGGATTTGAGCGAGGCGAAGCCGATGACCAGGCCACTTGTCCGCCCCGACACGCCACCCAGACGGCATTCAGCTAGGCCTTGGACCGCGAATCCGTCGGCCCGCAGCACCGACAGAACTACACGTTCGTGTGCCGGTGACGGCACCTCCGCAAGCAGGTGCAAACCACTGCTGTCACCGCATACCACAACATTTGGCGCTTTGTTCGCCAATTCAACTATCAGTTCTCTACGTCGGGCATGGTAAGTGCGACGCATCTGCCTGACATGCTTGTCGTACGTTCCACTACGCAGCAAATGAGCGAGCGCCAATTGGTCGACCGTCTGCCCTGCGAGATTGGTGATCACCCGCCGTTCGACGAGGCGTTCCTGCAGCGCCCGCGGACCGATCAGCCAGCCCAGCCGCAGCGCCGGGGCGAGGGTCTTGCTCACCGAGCCGAGCAGAACGGTGACGTCCGAGGCGAGTCCCTGAAGGCACCCCACCGGCTCCCGGTCGAACCGGAACGAACCGTCGTAGTCATCCTCGATCAGCACCAGATCGTGCCGCCGGGCGAGCTCGATCAAGGCCCTGCGGCGTTCCGGGCTCAGCACCACCCCCGTCGGATACTGGTGTGCCGGGGTGAGGAAAATGGCACCGAGTCGCTCTGGGGACTTGATCCGGGCCACGTCCATGCCCGCCTCGTCCACCGGGATGCCCACCACCTCCAAGCCGCGCCGGGCGAGCAGGTCACGGGCACCCGGGCTGGCCGGGTCCTCCACCGCCACGGTGGCCCGACCGGAGTCCAGCAGGACGTCCGCCAGCAGGGCCAGCCCTTCGGCCACCCCGTTGATGATCAGTATTCCGTCGGCCTCGGCGACAGCACTCCGGGTGCGCCGCAGGTGCCCGGCTAGTTCGGTCCGCAGCCCACTGTGCCCGCGGGGGTCGCCGTAGCCAAGGTCCGCGGAGCCCATGGAGCTCAGCGCGTGCCGATAGGCGGCGAGCCACCGGCTCCGCGGGAAGTCCCCCAGATCCGGCAGGCCCGGCCGGGCCACGGGCGCGGGCGCCGAGGGCGGCGGGCCCGGCGGTGTCTCGATCGCAGTGCCGACCCAGGTCCCCGCCCCCTGTCTGGCGTCCAGGAAGCCCTCGGTGATCAACTGGTCGTACGCGGTGACCACCACACCCCGGGAGACTCGCAGGGCCGCGGCGACCGACCGACTAGGGGGCAGGCCGGTGCCCGAGGGCAACCCACCACCGCGGATCAACTCGCGCAGGCTGCCCGCCAGCCGGGTACTCAACCGCCCAGTACCGGGCGGCGGCCACGTCAGGGCGGCACGCAGTTCCTCGGCCGAGCAGTGCCCGATTGGCCCACGAAACCGGGGTGGTGATTGGTCCTTGTTGCGAGCCATTTACGCACCATACGTTGCCAGCATGGTTAAGGGCAGTGTCTGCGCCTTCCTGGCGATGATCATGGTGGGCAGCTCGGTCGCGGTCATGGGAATGCTCCGCGACTTCCCGGTGTATGCCGGCCAGGCGTTCCGGTTCACTTTGGCGGCCGCCCTGCTGCTGGTCGTGCTGCGGGTGCGCACCCAGCGTTCCGCGTCGACGGCCAGCACCGTGACACCCCGGCAGTGGGTGCGGATCGGGCTGCTCGCCGCGATCGGTATGGTCGGCTTCAACGTGGCCATCGCCGCGGCCGAACAAGACACCGATCCGGCACTGGTGGGGGTGATCGTCGGCTGCGCCCCGATCGTGATCGCGCTGATCACGCCACTGATGGCGCGCAGGCCACCCAGCTACCGGATGATCCTGGCTGGCATCGTGGTCGCCGCCGGAGCGGCGTCCGCGCAGGGCCTGGGATCAACGGGAAGCGCCACAGGCATCCTGCTATCCATCGGCGCCATGGCCGGTGAGGTCGTGTTCGCGCTGGTGGCTGCCCCGATCCTGAGCGATCTAGGCGCGTTGCGGGTGTCTACCTACGCCTGCGTCCTGGCCGTGCCGCTGTGTCTGCTCGGCATGCTGATTACCGGCGAGTTCCGGCTGCCGGACACCGAGCAGTTGCTTGCCCTGGCATGGCTCGGGGCGGTCGTCACCGCCTGCGCCTACGTACTGTGGTTCACCGCCGTCGGCACCATCGGAGCGGAGCGGGCAGGCCTGTTCCCCAGTGTCGTGCCGATCAGCGCCGTCGCAGTGACCGCCCTGCTCGGCACCGGCACCCCCACCTGGGGGCACGTGGCTGGCGCCATAGTGGTCCTGGTCGGCCTGCTCATCGGGCTCACCTCGCGGACGAAGTCCGACGTCATCGTCGCCGAGGTCGACAAGCCTACTGATCAGATGCCACAACACTGACCGAGGAAATTCTCGGCGTCGTGGCTGTTCCCGTGCACCGGTTGTTCCTGGTTCTCAGCCAACTCGGCCGGGCCCCAGGCTGTCGACCGGGTCGCGCTCCAGATCCGAAGCGTAACGGCGAGAAACCCCGCACAGAAATCGGGCGGACTTGTGCTTGTCGCGGGCCCCGATGATGGTGTGGTTGAGTTCGACGCTCATCGTTACCATCCTTCCGGGTTTTCCTGTGGTGCCGCTGGATTCCGGGCGAACGCCGGCGGCGCTCCGATCGGACTCAGCTGGATTCCGGCCAGCAGCCACCGGCCGTCGCGGCGGATCGCGACGTGGGTGGAGCGGAACTCGCCGTCGACGCGATTCCCCTGGTACGACGCCTTCTGCGCGTGCACGCCGACGACGACCGCGCAGTCGCCGTAGTCGCGCACCTCGGCGTCGTGCCAGTCGAGCGACTCCGTGACGAGATCTCCCGTGCGGTAGCGCTCCACCCACTGCGGCCTGTTCAGCACGAATCCCAGCGGCCCGACCAGCACGAAATCTTCGGTGGCCAGCGCGGCCAGGGCGTCGGCGTCACCGCGCTCCTCGGCCTCCACCCAACGCTGTTCGAGCTGACGCACCTGATCCTCAGTGGACATTTCTCCTCCTCGTGGTTCTTATTCTCTGAACTCGTTTTGCGTGGCCGTGCAAGTAGCGGCCCCCTGCGGGAGTTACGGTCGCCGTCTGGACTCTGGGATCCCCGACTCATGGATGACCAGGTTCAGAAACAGGCATTGAGGCGAAAGCACTGGTGTGGGTGCGGACCCATTGCGCGAAGGTGTTCGGCTGCCGACCGAGAAGCCTTGGCATGTCCGGCAGAACATGGGCACCTATGTCGGTCTTGAGGGTTTGCTCGATGACCTCGTCGACAACCGCCGACGGCATTGCGGAGGCGAGCAGTCCGGCCTTCGCCTCCTCCGTGGAGAGCTCGATCGGCCGGAACCGCCGCCCGAGCATTTCCCCTAGGATTTCGAGTTCCTCGACCGGCGTCAGCACCTGTGGCCCGGAGAGCTGGTAGGCGGCGTTGCGGTGCTCATCGGTGGTGAGCGCGGTGACGGCGATCGCGGCGATGTCGGCGGGGTCGATCGACGCCGCCGGCCTGGTCGCGAACGGGATGCGCACCTCGTCACCGCGCCGGATCATGGGCGCCCAGTGCAGCGCGTTGGACATGAACCGCCCCGGCCGCAGGATCGTGTAGTCGATCCCGGTGCCGATCACGGCATCTTCGGCCTCGGAGTGCCAGCGGTAGATCGCGTTGTCGCCGCCACCGCCACCGGCGCCGTAGACCGAAAGCTTCACGACCTTCGCGGCACCGGCGCGGCGTGCGGCCTCGGCGAGGTTGATGTCGTGCGTCGGGCGCGGCGCAGAGCCGGTTTGCTGCGCGGTCATGAGGAAAGCGCGGTCTGCGCCGTGGAACGCGTCGTCGAGGCTGGCGGGGTCGGCGGCATCGCCGTAAACCACCTCGACGCCGTCTGGCATGCGCGCTTCACGAGGTCGGCGGGTCATCGCGCGTACCGGGTGCCCGGAAGCCGCCAGCATGGCGACCACCTCCGCACCGACATTGCCGTTCGCGCCGGTTACCAAGATCATTTCGACAATCTCCCTTGCTGCCGCTTGGGTGCTTTGGCGTTGATGAGGACGGCGGTGACCAGCGCGCCGGTGGCGAAGGCCAGCGCCGCCCAGAAGGCGGCAGCGGTGTAGCCGGCAACGAGCGCGTCGGCATGCGCCACGGCCGCGACCCCGGTAGCGATGGCGTTCAGGACGGCCACCCCGATCGACCCGCCGACCTGCTGCGCCGTGTTGACGACGGCGGCAGCGACCCCCGCGTCACGCGGATTGACCTGTTGGGTCGCCACGCTCATCGCGGACGGGAACACGCACCCCATCCCGAGACCCAGCAGGATTTCGGCGGGCAGCACGTCAGTGGCGTAGGCACCGGTCGAGCTCAGACCGGTCAGCAGTCCGAGCGCCGCGGCGGCAACCAGCAAGCCGGAGGCGATCAGAGCCCGAGGGGGCAGGTGGGCTTGCAGCCGGGCGGCGAGTTGCGAACTTGCGAGCACCGCGGCCGACAGCGGCAGGAACGCGAGGCCGGCCTGGACCGGCAGGTAGCCGAGCACCGTCTGCAGGTAGTACGTCAGGAACAAGAACATGCCGAGCATTCCGGCTACGCTGAAGGCGACGGCCAGATAAGCGCCGACACGGTTGCGGCTGCGGAGGATTCGCAGCGGTAGCAACGGCTCCGGCACGCGCGCCTCCCAAACCGCGAACGCGGCGAGGAGCACAAGCCCGACACCGAGCAGCACAGTGTTCTGCGTGCATCCGAAGACAATCGAGGTCATGCCGCCGATCGCGAGCAGCCCGCCCGGGAGGTCCAGCCGCGTCCGGCGAGTCGGCCCCGAACCGCCGAGCACGTACCGGACGCCGACGGCGGCGACCACGGCGATCGGCGCGTTGACGTACATGCACGCCCGCCACGTGAGGTCTTCGGCCAGAACGCCTCCCAGCACCAGTCCCAGGGCCCCACCACTGCCCGCGATCGCACCGAAGATCGCGAACGCCTTGGACCGCTCCTTCGGCTCCGTGAAGGTGGTCGCGATCAGCGACAGCACCGTCGGAGCCAGGAGCGCGGCGAATGCGCCTTGCAGCCCGCGGGCCGCAACCAGCACTCCGAAGTTCGTCGCGAAGCCGCCCAGCATCGAGGCCGCGGCGAAGCCGAGCAGGCCGACGGGCAGCGCACGAGCCCGTCCGAGGTGATCGGCGAGGCGGCCACCCAGCAGCAGCAGGCCTCCGAACGCCAGCGTGTAAGCGATGATCACCCACTGCCGGTGCTCGTCGGAGAAACCGAGGTCCGCCTGCGCGGATGGCAATGCGATGTTGGTGACGGTGGCGTCGAGCGCGATCATCAGCTGCGCCACGGCGATGAAGGCGAGCGCGATCCAGCGGCGGCTGTCCGCGGCTCCCGTGGCCGCGATCGGCTCGGCGGAACGTGCAGGCGATTCCTTCTCGGTCATGAGATGCCCCAGTCCTGTGCGGCGACTGCGGCTAACGATAGGCATCTAACGATTCGACGTCAAATACTTAGTTGTCGATTCGTTTTTGCTAGACTGCGCATGTGCCAGGACCCGTTCGCCAGCCGCTGGGGCTGTACCTCACGCAGACCGCCAAGGCCATCAGCCGCGCCTTCGACGACGCGCTCGCCGCCGCAGGCGGCTCGACGCCCGTCTGGCTGGTGCTGCTCTCACTGAAGACCCGCGCCGTGAGCAACCAGCGCGAACTCGCCGAAGCCGTGGGAATCCAGGGCGCGACCCTGACGCACCACCTCAACGCGATGGAATCCGACGGCCTGCTCAGCAGGCGCCGCGACCCGTCGAACCGCCGGGTCCACCTGGTGGAGCTGACCGACGAGGGCGAAGCCATGTTCCACCGGCTGCGCAAGGCGGCCACCGCGTTCGACAAACAGCTGCACGGCGACCTCGCCAACACGGAAGTATCCGAGTTCAAGCGAACGCTCGCCCAACTACGAGAGAACGCTTCCGCCCTTCCCAACCCGTGAGCGCGTTGGGCTGCTACGGCCGCCGTTTTGGATGTGGTTGGCGTCGGATTGCGATAGGGGCGCTCATGTCTTTGAAGCGCCGAGGCCTTCACATACCCTCCCAGACCCGGGACGAACGGTCCGGGGATCCACCTCGCCGCGACCGACACCGGGGCGTCATGGCTGCTGGGCCCCGGCGACCCGATCGCCACGGTCAGCGCCACCGCACAGGAGCTCCTACTGCTGCTCTGGAAGCGGACACCCGCCGACGACCGGTTCTCCTGGAGAGGAGACCACAAGACCGCACTGGAAGTACTGGCCAGCCCACTGACCCCATGACCGTCTACTGAGGACGGTAAGCGCGCACCGGAAAACCCGGACACCGGCCACGATGATCGCATCCAACTCGTCGTCCTCGACCGGCTGCGCGCCCCAGAACGTCCGGCTACCAACGCTGACTCAACGGCCGAAGCAAACCCCTCGTCATCGGAACACCCGCCGGCTCAACGGCCGCAGGTTCCGCAGACACCGGGACGTCTTCCCGCGGGTCCGGACCCGCTCCGGCACGAACGCCCAGCCCCGTCCCTCACGTCTCCAGCCTGGCCGCCAACTCCCGGGAAAACAGCACTGCCTCATCACGACCCACCTCACCAACCTTCGCCGCCACCAAAGCCACCACATCATCCAACGACACATCCGCGTCCTCCCGCGCCAACGCCACCACATCATGCGTACCTTGCACAATCCGCACCGCCACATCACGCGGCCCGCCCACCGACCGAGCCCACTCAATCTCCGTCCGCGGAACCGACTCCGTCCACCCCGCCACACCGACCGACTCAACCTCCAACTGCGGCCACTCACCACCAACCCCATCCGAGAAACCCCCCGCCAACACACCACCCGCGGAACCCGATGCCTCACCGGCAGGACCACCCACCTCATTGATCTCAGCAATCCGATCCCGCCCCCGCTTCCGACGCCGCGAAACCGATGGTGCTGCACCACCCTCATTCCTGAGTTCCACAAGGCGCTGCCACCCCCATGTCACACTCTTTCCAAATCTTTTCCCCAACGTCTCACTGGTGTGGGGCTCGCCCGCGTCACGAGCACGACGCGCCTCCACCCGCGCCTCCTCCCGCAACCGCTCCCTCTGCGCAGACAACTGCTCCCTGGCCGACCGAGCCACACCGCTCCCACCCCTGATTTCCGCAAGCCGCCGCTGCCCCCACATCGCACTCTTTCCGAACTTCTCCCCCAACGCCGAGCAAGAGTAAGGCTCACCCGCATCCCGAGCACGACGCGCCTCCACCCGCGCCTCCTCCCGCAACCGCTCCCCCTCCTGCCCGCGCACAGCCGACCGAGTCACACCGCTCCCACCCCTGATTTCCGCAAGCCGCTTAGAGCCGGAGTAAGGCTCACCCGCATTACGAGCACGACGCGCCTTCGCCCGCGTCGCCTCGTTCGGCAACTCGGCACTTTCAGGCCGCTCAACCGCGTCCACAGCTCCCGGTGCCAAATCCACCACCCCGTCACCAGGCTCCACCGGCGACCATGCAGCATCGTCAGCGGTCGAACCCAATCCTCCGGCACCAAATTCAGCCGCGTCCGCCCCGAAGTCCAACAACCCCAATTCCGCCACATTCACATACGCAACGCCCGACCCCAGATCCAGAGCCGCCACATCCGGCGCCTCATCAACCCCCCACGGCCAGGACTCCACTCCCGACCGGCCCCCATCCGCGACACCGGTACCCACAACTTCCGGCAAAATCGGGAAACCTTCCTCCGGGCCCGACTCCGTCCGCTCCCCACCGCCCAAATCTGCCGATGGGACACCCTCGGTCGGCACATCATCGCGACCCCACCACGCCTCGGTACGCGCCGCCTCATTCAACAGCTCCGCACCATCCAGACCCGTGATATCAGGCATTTCGTGCGCATATACCGCTTCGGGCACCGGATCCACCGCGCCGTCGGCGGGTTCCTCAGGCCGACGCTCTGCAGTCTCGTCACCCGAATCATCGCGACGATCCCGGTTACGGCCACTGCTCTCAGCAACCGCCAAATACCCCGCGTCCTCCGGCCCCGCCCCCAGCACATCATCACCCCACGGCCATCCCGCACCGTCCGGCGAGTCAAACCAAGACTCGAGAGCCGCATCAAAATCCAACGACGACAGATCGTCCGCCGACTCGACCACCGCACCGCCGACTTGACCGCTGTCCGCAGACTCCTCGAAACCCGGTGCCTCCGCCCGCGGATCCGGCCGTCCCGCGCCACCCTCGGCATTGATCTCCGCAAGCCGCCGCTCCCCCCACCTTGCGCTCATTCCGAACTTCTCCCCCAACGCCGCACCGCTGTGGGGCTCGCCGGCGTTACGAGCACGACGCGCCTCCGCACGTGCCTCCTCCCGCAACTGCTCCCCCTCCTGCACTCGCAAAGCCGACGAGGTCACACCTCCCTCCCCTCTGATCTCCGCAAGCCGCCGCTGCCCCCACGCCGCGCTCATTCCGAACCTCTCCCCCAGTACCGCGGCGGTGTAAGGGTCGCCGACATCCCGAGCACGACGCGCCTCCACCCGCGCGTCCTCCTGCAACTTCGCCCGCTCCTGATCTTTTTCCCGCAAGACCCGCGCGGTCCCATCTTCAGCACTGATCTCCGCAAGCCGGGCCGCACCCCACGTCGTGCTCTTTCCGAACTTCGCCCCCAACGCAGCACCCGTGTAAGGCTCACCCGCATCCCGAGCACGACGCGCCTCCACCCGCGCCGCCTCCCGCAACCGCTCCACCTCCTGCCCGCGCAGAGCCGACCGAGTCGCACCACCCTCAGCCTTGATTTCCGCAAGCCGGGCCTTACCCCACGCCGCGCTCTTCCCGAACTTCGCCCCCAACGCAGCACCCGTGTAAGGCTCACCCGCATCCCGAGCACGCCGCGCCTCCACCCGCGCTTGCTCGTACGCCCCCGCCAAGCCCCCTTCGGCTGCACTGGTTGCCCCAATTTCCGGCGAAATCGGGAAATTCGGCTGCGGCCCCGCAGGCCGACGCGCCGCACCCTCATCGACCGAATCAGAGGCATCGCCACGACGTCGCTTACGGCCACGGCTCGCACCGGCCGAAGCCTTTCGCCTGACATTCGAGGGCCATCCCCGAAAATCCATCGAATCAAACGCAGCATCGACGTCCGGATAAAAATCCCGCGTTATCGGAACACCCGCCGACTCAGTGGGTGCAGCCACCTCGGACACCGGGTCCTCCGCCCGCGCATCCGGCCCCGCACCAGCACGAATGCCCAGCCCGGTCCCTTGCGAATCCGGCCTGGACGCCAACTCCCGGGAAAGCCCCGAAGGGGCCGCTGCCGCACCCGCTGAAGGGATACCTTCCGCCGGCACACCATCCCCGGGCCCCGAACCACCCCCCACCTCATCCGCTATCTCACGAAGCCGCTGCGCACCCCAGACGGCGCCCTTTCCGAACTCCTTGCCCAACGTCACACCCGTGTGGGGCTCGCCCGCGTCACGGGCACGACGCGCCTCCGCACGCGCTTCCTCCAGCTCCTGCGCCCGCTCCTGCGCCAGCACAGCCCGCCGATTCGCGCCACCCTCACTCCTGATCTCCTTAAGCCGCTCCCCACCCCACCCCCTGCTCTTTCCGAACTTCTTCCCCAACGTCACAGCCGTGTAGGGCTCGCCAGCATCCCGAGCACGACGCGCCTCCACACGCGCCTCCTCCTGCACCTGCGCAGCCGACCGGTGCCCACCACCCTCACCACTGATCTCCGCAAGCCGCCGCCAACCCCATACCTGGCCCTTTCCAAACCTCTTGCCCAGCGCTGCGGCGGTGTAGGGCTCGCCCGCATCCCGGGCACGACGCGCCTCCCCACGCGCCTCCGCACGCGCCGCCTCCCGCTCCTCCTCCTGCAATGACGCAATCGTCGCGCCACCCTCACCGCTGATCTCCGCAAGCCGCGCCTTACCCCACGCCATGCTCATTCCGAACTTCAGTCCCAACGCCGCAGCGGTGTAGGGCGCACCCCCGGCACGAGCGCGACGCGCCTCCACCCGCGCCGTCTCCCGCAACCGCTCTCCCTCCTGTTCCCGCGGGACCTTCCTGGTCGCACCACCCTCATCATTGGTCTCCGCAAGCCGGGCATGACCCCACGCCCGGCTCTTTCCGAACTTCTTCCCCAACGCGGCACCGGTGTAAGGCGCACCCCCGGCATGAGCACGACGAGCCTCCGCACGCGCCTCCTCCCGCAAGCGCTCCCTCGCCTGCCGCTCCGGCAGAACCGACCGGCGCGCACCGCCGTCATCCTTGATTTCCGCAAGCCGCTCGCGCGCCCATGTCTTGCTCATTCCGAACTTCTCCGCCAATGACTCCGGGATGTAAGGCTCGCCCACGTCACGAGCACGACGCGCCTCGACTCGCGCCTGCACCCGCAACCATTTGCCCTCCTGCGCCAACACAGCACGCCAGTTCGCACCAACCTCAGTCCTGGCCTCGGCAAGCCGCTGCCCTCCCCACTCCGTACTCTTCCCGAACTTCTGCCCCAACTCCTCAGCGGTATAAGGCTGGCTCGCGTCATGAGCACGACGCGCCTCGACCGCTGCCTCATCCTTCAACAGCCACGGGCTATCAGGCCTATCGAGCGAATCCACGGATTCAGGTGCCGAATCCGCCTCCGCGTCATTGAGGTCCGCCGGCAACCCCGCGGCATCTTCAGCGATCGAATCCATCTCCGTACCCATCCCGCCAGGCACACGATCAGCCGCGTCCGCACCGAAAACCCACCGCCCCGCTTCATTCAACCCGTCCCCCGACACACCACCTCCAGAACCCACATCTCCCCCTGACCATCCCGCAACCGCCAACGGATCAAACGCCGGCCCGGCAGCCGGATCAAACGCCGACTCGGCACTCATACCACCGAATTCCTCGCCAGCCAACAATTCGCCAACCAGCTGCGACCACTCATCCGCCGGCACATCCACGGACGGGACACCCTCCGCCGACCCACCACCCCCAGAGCCAGAAGCACCACCGGCAGAACCACCCACCGCATTCCTGACCCCACCACCCTCACCCCTGATCTCGTTGAGCCGAGTCTCACCCCATGCCAAGCCCATCCCGAACTTCTGCCCCAGCGCCTTACCGGAATAGGGCTCGCCCGCGTCCCGAGCACGACGCGCTTCCATCCGCGCCGCCTCTCGCACGTTCGCCCGCGCCTGCTCCTGCTCCCGCAATGCCTGCCGGGGCTTACCACGCTCGTCCCTGATTTCCTCAAGGCGCCGCTGCCCCCACGCCGCGCTCATTCCGAACGCCTTCCCCAACGCCGCACCCGTGTAGCGCTCACCCGCGTCACGAGCACGACGCGCCTCCACGCACGCTTCCTCCCGCAACCGATCCTGCTCCCGCACCCGGATTGCCCGCCGGCTCGCAGCACCCTCAGTCCTGATCTCCGCAAGCCGCTGCTGACCCCACGACACGCTAAGTCCGAACTTCTTCGCCAACGTCGCACCGCTGTGGGGCTCACCCGCGTCACGAGCACGACGCGCCTCCGCACGCCCCAACTCCCGCAACCGTTTCCTACTTTCAGGCCGGTCGGCCGCATCAACCGCCTCCGGCCCCGGATCCACCGCCGCGTCACCGAGCTCCTCCGGCGACCATGCAGCACCGTCAATGATCGAATCCCAAGCACCGGTGTCCACAATCTCCGGCAAAATCGGGAAGTCCTCCTCCGGTCCCGACTCGGCCCACGACGCACCGGCAAGCCAGGGATCCACCGCACCGTCACCGGGCTCCACTGGTCTATGACCGTTGCCGGCGTTTTCCCCGAACGCCGGAACCTCGGTCTGGGAAAGCGAGCCCGCTCCGGCGTGGATTGCCAACCCCGACCCTTGCGTATCCAGCCTGGCTGCCAGCTCCCGGGAAAACCGCACCGCCTCACCACGACCCACCTCATCAACCTTCGCCGCCACCAAAACCACCACCTCATTTAACGAAATCGCCGCCTCGCCACGAATCAGTGCCACCACATCGTGTGTGCCCCGCACGATCCGCAGCGCCATCTCACGCGGCCCGCCCACCGACCGTGCCGAATCAACTTCCCTACGAAGATCCGATGCCGTCCACTCCGCCACGACACCACGATCAGCTGTGTTCGCACCAAAGCCCGACAATCGCACTTCATTCGGTGTCGGGTACTCGCCGCCCGCACCCGGATCCAGACCGATCGCACCCGCCACGGGACGGGGACGGAACTCATCAGGAGCAAACCGCATCCACCGCAGACCACGCCGACCATAGCCCGGCATCAACGCGACAACATCACGCCCCAGCACACGCGCCGCCACCGACGCCTGACGCGACGACACCACCACACCAGGACTCGAACCGTCTCCCGACACCAATACCACCGGACTCACACCCACATCCCCCACCCGATCACGCACAAACTCCGCAACCCCACCATCAGCAGCCACATCCACCGGCACCGATACCCGCACCGCACCGTCTGGCAACCGCAACGGGCCGTCTGGCGACACCACCCCCGACGAACCCGGAAACATCGACGAGTGCGTCGTGTCATCGCCCACGCGAGCCGCATCGGCATTCTCCGCAACTGAATCCCTACCCGCAGGAACACCAGGAGCGATCGCTCCATCCCACGCGAAGTCCTGTCCGGGCAACGTGGCGCCGACGTCGGAACCCGGAACCACCGCAGCCGCTTGGGAATACCTTGACACCGCGACATCCGAAAGCGGATCAGACACGTCGCCGACACCCGGCAACGACGACCTTGCCGCCGAAGCGTCGTCCAGCTGGGCCAAGGGCTCTACCAACCGCATATCTTCCACGGCCTTGTAGGCGTCCACCCTGGACGTGTCGACGCTGGGATGATCACGATCGGCCGGACCACCGGAACCCAGTGCATGGCTGTGGGAAAGCTCGTTGCCCTGAGGCGGGCTGTACGGTGGTGGCGGCGTCAGCGGCCTGTCCAAATCCCGCAGCTCATCCGGGGCGCTTTCATCGTCCGCATACCACGACGCCGACGCGGTGTCCTTTGGCATCTCACGCGCGTCGGTCTTGGAGTCCTGCCCCGCAATGGCATCGTCCACACCCCTAGGCACACCACCGGATGCGGCCCTCCCGTCAGCGGGCGAGGCCACCCTCCTGTCCAGTACCGAGGCCCTATAAGCCAGGCTATCCGGCGACGGCGTACCCGACGGCGAGGGCAGGACAGCCGCATCTTCCTTGGCCGTCGCGCCGAAACCGCTTTGCGGTGCACCGAACCCGCCGCCCAGCGTTCCCTTTTCGGCGCCGAAGCCAGTAGACAGGAAGCCTGACGTCACCGGAATACTCTTACCCACCGAGCCCCGATCCGGTTTCAGTTCCGTGGCCACCAGTTCGGAACCCGGCACCGGCTCTGTGGAGTCCCAATTGGACAGATCCTTCGCAGGGCCGATTTCTCCCGTCTGCGTCCTGGGGGCCACCTTCAAGTCCTCGGATGGCACCGCATCCGTCTCGGTGTCGGCGCCGCCGGAGTCCTTCTCCCCGCCGGAGGTGTCCCGGGCCCGGCGCGCCGGGATCAACTGGCCTCGCAACGCCAGGCCCGCCAGATTCCCGATACCCGAACCCACCGCCTCGGACAACCCCGCCGTGAACGAGAATGGATTCCACTGCGCCCCCTGACCACTCAACGCCCCATACCCCGCCTCGCCCAGCATTTCGGTCAGGCCCTCCTCCAGCGACTCCCCCAGCCCATGACCGAACCGGGCCACCCACATCGCCCGCACCGACATCCCCGTGTAATCATCCACGCTCTTGGCCACCACATCGGCAAAGCGCGCCATCGACGACAACGGGTAAAACTGCGCATGCTCCTCCGCAGCATGCTTGGCCGCCGCCGTCAGCACCTCAGCATCGATCTCATCACCCAGACCACGCACCAGGACCTTGGTGATCGCGTTGCCCACCACATTGCCCAACGCCGACAGCGGCACCGCCAGCAACGCGCTGAAGGACCCCACCCCCACCGCCATCCCCGTCAGCTGGCCATCCCACTTCTTCCGCGTCCCCAACGTAAACTGTGCCCCCTGCGCACCCACCTCCACCAGCAGCTGCAACCCGATCCCCACCACCTGGGCCACCGCCAACCGCATGAACAGCTGCCCCCACCACCGCGACAACAGAAACCGCATCACCGCAAAGCGCGCCGCCAACCACGCCATACTCGCCCCACCCGTCAGCCCCGCCATCGCCACCGCCCACGCCACCTCCGCCAACAGCAGTAGCAAACCCCCCACTGTGACGAACTTCAAATACTGCACCTGCAACGCCAGATTCCGCACAAACCCCGCCAACTCCCGCAACCCCGCACCACCCGCCTCCAACACCGGAGAGAACTCGTCCAACCGCTCTGCGAACCGGTCCGCCGCCTTGCCCGAAAACCCACCCCGTACCTGCCCCATCACCTCCCTCACCACCGGATCCAACACCTCCACCGCCACCGCACCCTGCTCCAACCGCTCCGCCACCGCGAACAACGCATCCTCATCCGCATCCGTCATATCCTCACCCGTCAACACCTGAAAAAGCCGCCTCACCTCCTCCGGCACCAACAGAGACACACGGACCACCCACTCAGCTCTCGCACCAACCAGCCCGAAACGACCATCGTGCCACTAGTCCGGCAGGCGGCGTGGCTGGCCACCCCGGTGTTCGGTCTCAGGGGGTGGTTGCAACACCGAGTGCTTTGGCCATTGTTTGTGATGGTGTCCATCCAGCCGAGGCTTTGGCGGGGATGAGTGTTGATTTCGTGGGCGATCGCGTCGAGGCCTGCTAAGGCGTGAGCGCGGAGGTCGGCGCCTTTGGGCAGGCAGAAGCCGACAAGGTCACCTCACGATGCCGAGGCGCCAGCGGCGCGTCCACACCGTTTACCGTCCGCGGCTTTCAGCCCGAGCATCGCCAACAGCTCCTCGCAGTCCTGCGCGTTGACAGCGTAATCGGCGACGGTGCGCGCGGCTCTGCCGCTCTGGATCGCTTCCTGAAGCTGCCCGCTGGCGCGTGCTTCGGCGAACCTTCCCCGTTCCTGTGGCGCTCCGGCGTGTCGTGCCAAGGTCATGCGGCCCCTCCTTCGTCCCACCTGCCGCGGGTGCGGTGAAAGCAGGACATCACGATCGGGATCCGTGCGACGTGCATCGCTGACGAGCGACCAACGCGGCGCAGACCATCCACGAGGAACAGGCACCCGCGGAACCTGGTCATCATCACAGGCCACCGGCCTCCGCCACAATGGGGCCACGACGTGATCGTTGAATGTCAGCTTCTCGTGCTAGAGTTCTCGACGGTCGTTAGTTTCTGGGTACGTGTTCCGCATGTTCGCAGGATCTCGTGCGGACGTGCTGTTGTCTTCGAAGCAAGCTGGAGAAACCGCCGTCTGAAGGCCCGGTTCGCCGTGCGGCGTTCCGCCATCCAGCATTCGAAGGAGACAACAATGGCACAGGGCACCGTGAAGTGGTTCAACTCGGAAAAGGGCTTCGGCTTCATCGCCCCGAACGACGGTGGTCCGGACGTTTTCGTCCACTACTCCTCGATCGACACCAACGGGTTCCGCAGCCTCGAGGAGAACCAGGCGGTGGACTACGAGGTTACCCAGGGCCCGAAGGGCCCGCAGGCGAGCGGCGTTCGCCCCCTCTGAGCTGTCCGCTCTACGCCGACCCGGCCGATCGGAGCATCGGCTGAGCCTCGATGCGGCTCCCCTTCCGACCCAGGAGGGGGAGCCGCATCGCGCTTCGCGCCAAGAAAACAGCGAATACCCGCGTCCCCGGATCAACGCTGCGATGCACCCCTCTATAACCGTCCCGGGATCCCGAGATCGAACGGCTCATGTGAGAGGCGCCCTTTCTGCTCGTGGGTGAGGGCACCAGCGAGATCCAGAAGACCAGCATCAACAGCCAAGGCGGCGCACCGTAGTCCAGTGATCGCGGGCAGTACGGCGGCTCACCTGTGCCCTGCCCGCGTACCCCGGCCAAAACTTGTCCTGTTTTGCGGGTCTATATTCCTGTATAAAAGGACTAGCTTGGTTGCCTTGGAGGTCCTGCCCATGAACAAGATTGATCTTCACGCCCACTACGTTCCGGACTTTTACCGCGAGGCACTGCTGGCGGCTGGACATGCTCAGCCCGACGGCATCAAGGCGATACCCGAGTGGGACTCGTCGCTTGCGCTGCAAACGATGGACCGGCTCGATGTCCGTACGGCGATGCTGTCCATCTCGTCGCCGGGGGTGCATTTCGGTGATGGCGGCAAGGCGAGCGAGCTCGCGCGGTTGGTGAACGAGGAGGGGGCCCGGCTCGTCGCAGCGCATCCCGCCCGGTTCGGCTTCTTCGCGAGCCTGCCCGTCCCGGAGATCGATGCGGCGGTGGAGGAAGTACGGTTCGCGCTCGATGTGCTTGGCGCGGACGGCATCGTGCTGGAGACGAACCAGCAGGGAATGTATCTGGGCGATGAACGCCTCGAACCCGTCTATGCGGAGGTGGCCGCGCGCAACTCGGTCGTCTTCGTCCACCCGACGACGCCCTTCGGAGCGGAGCATCTCGCGCTGGGTTATCCGCGGCCGATGCTCGAGTTCATGTTCGAGACCACCCGCTCGATCGCGGACTTGGTGCTCTCCGGCACGCTCGGGCGCCACCAGGGCATGCGGGTGATCGTGCCGCACGCGGGGGCAGCGCTGCCGGTGCTGGTCAACAGAATCGAGCTCCTGCTACCGCTGCTGACCCGAGACGGCGAGGGCGAGGTGCCCAGCGTGCGGGACGCGATGCGGGGCCTGCATTTTGATCTGGCGGGGGCGCCGGTAGCCGAGTTGCTGCGTGCCCTGCTGGCGGTCGCCGATTCGCACCGGATCCACTACGGCAGCGATTTCCCGTTCACGCCTGTTGACTCCTGCGTCGAACTAGCGCGCCGCTTGGAGACCACCTCGTTGCTCGACGGCGAACTGCGCGAGGAGGTCTTCTCCCGAAACGCACGGCGGCTGTTCCCGCGGCTGGCACACGCGGAGAGACCACAGCAAACCCCTGGCGACCAGTCCCTTTAATCAGGTAAACTATCCTATATGTCAGGATCAGATAAGCTGGCCAGCTCCTACCGCGAGCGTAACTCCACTGCGGACCGGGCTCTGGATATTCTCGGTATGTTCAAAGAGGACCTACCGGTGATCTCCGGCACCGAGGTTGCCGCACGGCTCGGGGTGGCCAAGTCGACTGCCTACCGCTATGTGCAGAGCCTCGTGGGCACGCGCTTTCTCGAGGAGGCGCCGGGAGGCGGATTCCGCCTGGGGCTGCGCGTGATTGAGCTCGCGCGGCTGGCACGGCAGACCTACGGTCTGTCCGACGTCGCCGCGCCGGTCTTGGCCGAGCTTGCCCGCTCGGTGGGCGAGACCGCCCTGCTCACCAGGCGGGTCGGCGACTTGGTCGTGTGCTTGGATCGCGCGGAATCGGACAAGCACCGGGTGCGGATCTCCTACGAGCGGGGCAGCACCCTGCCGATCAATGCGGGTGCCTCGGCGCTGGTCTTGCTGGCATGGTCCCCGGCCGAGGAAGCGGAGGCCGTGCTCCGTGGTACGACCTTGCGCCGGTTCACCGAGGCGACGCTCACCGACGTCAGCCAGTTGCTGGCACGGCTGGAGCAAATTCGCACCGACGGTTATTCCATCACACGGTCCGAAGTGGACCATGATGTCCTTGGCATCGCGGCCCCGATCCGCGGTGCGGCCGGTAATGTTGTGGCCGCGGTCAGTGTCGCGGCGGTCGCGAACCGTGTGTCGGACTCGGTCGAGAGCGAGATCATCAAGCGGGTGTGCGCGGCTGCGGAGACGATTGCCGCCGGCCTTCAGCAGATCGAGGGCTGACTGAGGCCGGCGGCCGGGCTCATTACTCGGCTCGTACGCGGTTGGTCAGCGTGCCCACTCCGTCGATTTCTACGGTGATCTCGTCTCCAGGTGCGAGAAAGACCTGAGGCTCTCTCCGGTATCCGACTCCGCCTGGCGTGCCGGTCAAGATGATGTCACCCGGCAGGAGCGTGGTGAACTCGGAGACGGTGGCGATGAGGGTGGGAATGTCGAAAATCAGTTGGCTGAGGTCAGCGGACTGTACTTTTTCCCCACGCAGGATCGTGCGTATGCCAGCGGAGGCCAGGTCGACTTCGGCTGGTGGGACCAGACAGGGACCGAGGGGTGTGGCCCGGTCCCACGCTTTGCCTTGCAACCACTGGTGCGTTTTGTATTGGAAGTCGCGCATGGTCACGTCGTTGGCCACGGTGTAGCCGAGGATGTGTGCCGGCGCCGCGTCGCGTGAGATGCGGCGCCCCGGCTGCCCGATCACGACCGCGAGCTCACCCTCGTAGTCGGTCTGACCGGACTCGGGCGGAAGCAGGATGTCGTCGCCGGCACCGATAAGGCTCGACGCGAACTTGGTGAACAGGACCGGGTAACTCGGTAGCTCCCGGTGCGTCTCCCCGACGTGGGAGTGGTAGTTCAGTCCCACGCAAATGATCTTGTCGGGGTTCGGCACCACGGGCAGGAGCCGGACTTCGCGTAGCGGGACGGCTTCGCCGGTCAGTTCATGGGCACGTGCCAGGGACGCGGTGCTGGTGTCGCGGCCGAGCTCGGTGAGCCCGGCCAGCGGCACGAGCGTGCCGCCGTCGACCCGGCCGACCTGCCGCCGGCCCTGGTATTCGAACGTTGCGTATGCCATGGGTCAGTGCTCCTCCGAGGTGTGCCGCCATTTCGCCAGCTGCCCGCCCCAGAGATTCACGCTGCGGGGGACGGGGTCCCAGCGGCGCGGGGCGTACTCGACGCGGTCGTCGTGGAACTTCTCCATCTCCGCCGACAGCTCGATGTGCTGGCCGGCCGGGTCGTCGAAGAACACGAACAGATTGTTGCCGGGACCATGCCGGCCCGGGCCCCAGGTAACGTCGACCTCTAGGTCGGTGAGCCGGTCGCACCAGGCTTTGAAGTCGGCCCACTCGGCCAGGTCGTACGAGTAGTGATCGAGGCCCGGCCGTCCGGTCTCCACGATCGCTAGCGTGTGGTGGTCCCGATTGCTGCGCAGCCAGGCGAATCGGCCGTCGGAGAGCTGGTCGGAGATCCGGAACCCAGCCACCCCGACGTAGAAGGAGACCATGCCGGGCAGGTCGTCGGTCGCGAGCGTCACGTGCTGGTACTTGATCGGGCGGCGGCCGGTGTCGGCCGAGGACTCGCCCTCGCGGCGGACCGGGCCGTGGAAGTGCACCGTGTTGCCATTCGGGTCGGCGGTGCTGAGGCCGGTGGCCTCGCCGACCGCTTCGTCCAAATAGGAATCGCTCAGGTCGTGCACCGGGTAGCCGGCGTCACGCAAGCGCTTTTCCAGTGCTTCCAGGCCACCCTCATCGCGGACTTCGAAACCGACATGGTCGAGAGCGGGCCCGCCAGTTCGCAGGTCGAGGACGTGGTGACCGCTGCCCCAGCCGAGGCGGGCCCCGCCGTCCGGGAGCTCGTCATGAACCGCGAGGCCGAGGACAGCCCCGTAGAAGTCGACGGCGGCGGGTACGTCGGGAACGGTGAAGCCGATATGCGAGGTCGCCGTGTGCCGCAGTAGCCCGGCTGCCGGTGGCTCGGCCAGGACGAGTCGTTGAGGCGTGCTCATTCGAGGACCTTTCTCGTGTGAGTGATCAGCCGGCTAGTGCGGCCGGTTCGGCGGAATGTGCTCGGCGCAGCGGCCCGGCGAGGTCTGGCGTCTCACCGGGCCGCCAGGCGGCGGCGACGAAACGGTCGGGCCGCAGCAGCACGAAAGTGCCCTGGTACGGGGCGAAGGTGGCGTCCAGCCCGCCATCGACATCGATTAACGTGGGCGGGCCGGTGGTGTTCGACGCCATCCGCTCGCTCACGGTGACGTCAACGCGAACCGGATCGAGCCACTCGGTCAGCGACCAGGCATGCTCAAAGTGCGTCGCGTCGACCCCGACGCCGGCCAGCGTCCAGCCGCTGCCGATGATCTCGTCCAGCATTCGCACCTTCCGCTGGGCGTTGTCGAAGGCACGCGGCTGGGCGATCGGCACGCCCACCGGGTACCGGGAGTCCGGCAGGAGCAAGCCCGTGGCGTAGCGGTGTTCCGGGCGGTATCGCATGTGCTCGAAGAACTCGCGGCCGACGTCGGTGCGCAGCGCCTGCTTGACGAGCCGGTCGCGGCGCCGGGCGAAGCGGGGATCGGTTGTCATCACGATCCGGCCCAGCCGGGTAGACAATCGAACTGTCGCTTCGGCGTGCGGCCGTCGTTCCGCCTCGTAGGTGTCCAAAGCAGACTCCGCAAGCCGGCCTTCGAGCCTGTCGGCGATCTTCCAGCAGAGGTTGGCCGCGTCGCGGATGCCGGAGTTGAGCCCCTGCCCGGCGAAGGGCGGCATCATGTGGGCCGCGTCGCCGAGCAGGAAGACCCGGCCGTCGCGCCACCGGTTCGCGACCACGGCGTTGAACCGGTAGGTAACGGCCCGTTCCACCTGCTCCGGATTCAGCGGGCGGTATGGCGCCAGCAGCGCCCGCACAAGCTCGAACGGCGGACGCACGCCGGCCAGGCACTCGCCCGGGTGCAGCAGAAACTCGTATCGGCAGCGCCCGCCTAGGCCGGGCACGATCACATGCGGCCGGCGTGGATCGCCGTGGTGCATGCCGTACCGCTCGTCGTGCGGGTCCTCCAAGACGTCGGCGACGAGCCACACATCCTCATAGCTGCGCCCGGTCATCCCGATACCGAGCAGTTCGCGCACCGTGGATCGTCCGCCGTCGCAGCCGAGCACGTAGCGCGCCCTGAGCCGGACCGGCCCGTCAGCATTGGCTTCGCAGCGCAGCTCGACTTCATCGTCGTGCTGGGTGATGCCGGTCAGCGTCGTCGCCATCCGGATCGCCACGTCCGGTTGCGCGGCCAGGTGTGCGTGGAGTTCGCGTTCCAGGTCCGGCTGGGCAAAGGGGTTCTTGAAGGGATGTCCCAGATGAAACGGCGTCGCCGACCGCGCGTGGAAGACCGGCTCGCCGGATGCGGAGTAGTACCGCGTCCCGGTTCCGGGCACGACGATCCGTACCAGCCGCTCGGCCACGCCCGCGGACTGATAGATCCGCAACGCCTCGTCGTCGATGCTGATCGCCTTGGGTTCCTCACTCGTTGCAGCGTTGCGTTCCACCAGCGCCACCTTCACGCCGCGTGCGGCCAGCAGGGCGGCAGCGGTCATCCCCACGGGGCCCGCGCCGACCACGGCGACCTCGACTGGCTGTGCCCAGGGGTCTGCAGAACTTCGGCTTCGCACCATGAACTCGACACTAACGGCGTGAAGTCCTGAAAACAAGGATTTGATTTCTGTTTTTCAGGACATTACTTTGGGTCGAGTCGACCGTCAATGACGAGGTGCCCCCAGGGCATCGGGGCGGAGCTCGCCGAGGTCCTGGGGACCGCCCGGGGCTGTCTGCTCGCCCAGCACGGTCTAGTCACCGCAGGCCGCCGAGCCAGATCGAAGCCGGCCGGAGCTACTTCGTCCGGCTCGCGGAGAAGGGAAAACGATGAACACGGAGAACAAAACGGTTCTGGTGACCGGTTCGGGGCAGGGCATCGGGCGGGTACTCGCACTCGGTCTGGCCGAGCGTGGCTGGCGGGTCATCGTCGCCGACCTCGACGGGCAGCGTGCCGAAAGCGTGGCCGCCAAGGCAGGGGGCGAGGCCGTCACGGTCGACATCTCATCGGCCGAGTCCTGCCGGGAGGCGGCGCACCTGCTCCAGCACGAGGACGTCGTGCTGGACGGTCTGGTGAACAACGCGGCGTTGTTCTCCACACTGACGATGAAACCGTTCTGGGAGATCGACGAGCAGGAGTGGGACCGCGTTTTGCGGGTTAACCTCACCGGCACGTGGCAGATCACCACCGCGCTCCTGCCGCTGCTGCGCCGCTCCGCGGCGGCGTCGATTGTGAACATCGCGGCGAGCGCCGTGTGGATCGGCAGGTCAAACTACGCCCACTATGTGGCGTCCAAGGCGGGCGTGATCGGCCTGACCTACGTGATGTCGCGCGAGCTCGCTGACGACGGGATACGGGCCAACGCTCTCACACCCGGTTCGGTGCGCACCGAGATCCCGCGGCACACCATCACCCCCGAACAAGTTCGGGCCCAGGTCAACGCCCAGAACGTGCAGCGCCCCGGGACGCCTGAGGATCTGCTGGGAGCCGTCGCGTTCCTGCTCGGCCCGGACAGCGGCTTCGTATCGGGACAGACCCTCAACGTCGACGGCGGCCTCACCGTCCGCTGAGGACAAACAAAAGGCAGGGACCATCGTGGCTCAACAGGAATTCGCCGGTATCGACGCAGCGGAACTCACCGAATACACCCGCCGACGGCAGTGGCCGCTACTGCTCGCCGGCGCGCTCAAGCCCGCCGGCTCCGGCCGGGTCTACGAAAACGTCTCACCCGTGACCGGCGAGGTGATCGCCGAAGTCCCGGACGCCGACGGCGATGACGTCCATGCGGCGGTCCAAGCCGGTACCGCGGCATTCCCCGCCTGGGCCGCGACGAGCGTCTCGGAACGGGTGGCGATCGTGCGGAAAATCGCGGCCCGGCTACGCGAACACGCCGCCGAGCTCGGCGCGCTCGACACCCTGGACGGCGGCAACATCATCCGCCTGTCCACCGCCGACGTCATGGCGGGCGCGGCCATGCTCGACTACTTCGCCGACCTGGGACAGGCGCTGAAGGGCGAAACGAGCCCGCTCTCCCCGCACGCCGTGCACTACACGACGCCGCAGCCGATCGGCGTGGTCGCCCGGATCATCCCCTACAACCACCCGATCATGTTCGCCGCGGGCAAGATCGCAGCGCCACTGATCGCAGGCAACTGCGTGGTCCTCAAACCACCACACCAGACTCCACTGTCGGCGCTGCGGCTAGGCGAGCTGACCGTGGACCTGCTGCCACCCGGCGTCCTGTCCATCCTGCCCGGTGCCGGTCCCGCTACGGGCGAGGCGATCGTGCGGCACCCGCAGATCCGGCGCGTTGCATTCATCGGCAGTGCGGCGACCGGCCTGGCGATCCAGCGGGCCGCCGCCGAGACCTCGGTCAAGCACGTGACGCTGGAGTTGGGCGGCAAGAACGCCCTCGTCGCATTCGCCGATGCCGACCCCGTGCGAGTCGCCGCGGCCGCGGTGCGAGGGATGAACTTCTCCTGGTCCGGCCAATCGTGCGGATCAACGAGCAGGCTCGTCGTGCACGAGGACATCCGCGAGCAGACGGTAGCCGAGATCATGCGGCTGATCGACGGACTGAGCCTCGGGTCCCCTTTCGACGAGCGCACCGATGTGGGCGCGCTGGTGTCGGAACAACAGTTCGCCAAGGCCATGTCCTATGTGGACACCGCACGGGAGGAGGGGGCTCGGCTTGTCACCGGGGGCGAGGCCTTCCACCCGCAGGGATGGGACCGTGCGCTCATCGTGCGGCCGACCGTGTTCACCGAGGTCGACACGGCAATGCGGATCGCCCAGGAGGAGGTCTTCGGGCCGGTGTTGTCCGTGCTGTCGTTCCACGACGAGGCCGAGGCGGTGCGGATCGCCAACTCCACGGAATACGGCCTGACCGCGGCGGTGTGGACGAACGACCTGCGCCGGGCGCACCGAGTGGCCGCTGCGCTGGAAGCGGGCTACGTCTGGATCAACGACTCCTCTCGTCACTTCGTCGGCGCGCCGTTTGGTGGTGTGAAGTCCTCCGGGCTGGGCCGTGAGGAATGTGTCGAAGAGCTACTCAGCTTCACCGAGACCAAAGCGGTACATCTGTCCTATCAGGACTGAAATCAGACGAGCTTCTCCCAGCCCTCCGGCATCGCCTCTCGGTGTGCCGGAGGGTGGCTGTTAGAGCTACAGCAGCGACTCGCCGTGTAGATAGAAAGTGCGCTGCTCAGTGAAGAACTGCCAGGACTCCGCACCGCCAAGCCGTCCCGTCCCGGAGAGGCCAAGCCCGCCAAAGGGGACATGCGGCTCGTCTCCCACTGACGGGCCGTTGACGTGGACCGCGCCTGCCCGCAGCCGGCGGGCGACCTGGAGCGCATGCGTGGTGTCAGCGGACAGGACGGCGGCGATCAGGCCGAACTCGCCCCTGTTGGCCTCGGCTACCAGGGCATCCTCATCGCGGACCGCGTGCAGGGTCACGACCGGGGCGAAGGCCTCCTCGGTCACTAGGCGAGCCTGTCCGCCAACCCCGGTCAACACCGTCGGCTCAGCCAGGAGCCCGTCGGTGTCCGGCCCGCCGGCCAGCAACCGCCCGCCCGTTGCGAGCGCGTCGGAGACCAGCTCTCTGAAGCGGCTGGCCGCCGCCGCGCTGATGAGCGGGCCGATTTCGGTGCCGGGCTGCCGAGGGTCCCCGACCTCGATCGCCTTCGCGCGCGCGGCGATCCGCTCGGCGAGCTCGTCGTGGGTCGCGGCCGGCACGAGAACCTGGTCGGTGCTCATGCATACCTGGCCGGCATTGGCGAACGCCGCCGTTGTGATCGCGGCGGCGGCTTCGTCGAGGTCAGCGTCCGGCAGGACGAGAGTGGCGTTCTTCCCGCCCAGTTCCAGGACGGAAGGCTTCAGATGCGCTCCCGTTGCGGCCGCGATCGCCCGGCCGGCAGGCGTCGAGCCGATGAACACCAGCCGCCTGACCTCGTGCCGGGACAGCAGCGTGTCCAGCAGTGCCGGGCTGTCCTCTGGCGTGCAGGAGAGCACGCTGACCGCGCCGGCGGGTACGCCCGCCCGTACGAGAGCCCGGGCGAGCAGGTGGCCTGCGGCGAACGGGGCCTGCTCACTCGGGCGGAAGATCACTGTGTTGCCGGCGGCCAAGGCGATGGCGCTCGCCCGCGCCGCAAGGACGAGTGGGGCGTTCCACGGGATCATCGCCACCACGACACCGGCGGGGCAGCGCAGGCTGAGATTGGTGCTGGCCGGATCGGCGGACGGGAGCAGCACGCCAGCCGCCTTGCTCGTCATCCCCGCGGCTTCCCGCAGCGTCGCGGCTGCCTCGGCCACGTTCATCGAGCCCCAGGCATGGACCGCCCCTGTCTCGAGGGCCATCGCGGCGATGTGCTCATCCGCGTGATTCTCCAGTTCCTCAGCCGCTTTCAGCAGCACCGACCTGCGGTGCGCGTAACTCGTCGCCGACCACGAGGAGAACGCCCGCGCCGCGCCGTCAACAGCGCGCTCGGCGTCCTGCGGGCTCGCGGCTGCTACCGAAGCCAGCCGCTCACCGGTCACCGGCGACGTTGAGGGAAAGGTACGGCCATGCCAAGCGCGTGCCGAGGAGCCGGCGATGAAGAGGGGAAGAAAATCACTGTCCACTATGGATCTCCTCAAAACAGCAGTACCGGCTTGACAGTGCCGCCACTGGCCGCGTCCGCGGCGGCCTGATTGATCTCTTCAAAGGCATATCGCCGCTGCAGCTGGTCGATCGGGAAGTCGCCGCGACGATAGGCGTCAACCACCAGCGGGATAAATGAGCGCGGCTCGCTGTCGCCCATGGTGACGCCCCGCACGGAACGGCCCGGCAGCAGCCGGTTGACGTCGAACGAGGCGCGCGAACCGGCCCGGGGCGCGCCGATCACGGCGCATTCGCCGCCGATCGCAAGCGAGTCGATCAACTGCTCCAGCACGGTCACGTTGCCGGTCGTCTCTACCGCCAGGTCGAGTCCGCGCTGCCCAGTCAGCTCGAGCAGGGCCTCGGTCAGCCCGGTGCGGGACGTGTCCACGACCTCCGTCGCGCCGATTCGGCGCGCGAGATCGAGCCGGGAGCCGACCCGGTCCACCGCGATGACTTCGGTCGCCGGAGTCAGCCGTGCCGCCATGACCGCCGCGAGCCCGACCGCGCCGGCTCCGGTAATGGCGATCGTGCTGCCCGCTCTGGGGCGCAAGACGTTCAGCACCGCGCCGGCGCCAGTCTGCAGGCCGCAGCCCAGCGGTGCCAGTACCGCGAGCTCATCGGCCGTGGTGGCGGGCGGCAGCACGACCACGCTGCGCTCGTCGACCAGCGCTTCGCGGGCGAACGAGGACTGGCCGAAGAAATGCGCGCTTAGCTCGCGGCCGCGGTGACGGACCGTCGCGCTGCCGTCCGCACGGCGCCCGCTCAGCAGGTTCAGGCGCAGGTGATCCCGGCAATGGGCGGGATGACCGCCCCGGCACGCCGGGCATTGGCCGCAGGAGGTAAAGGTCAGCAGGACGTGATCACCCGGGGAGACGGTCGTGACGCGGCTGCCGATCTCTTCCACAACCCCCGCGCCCTCGTGGCCCAGCACACCGGGCACGGGGCACGGGATCACGCCCGAGGCGGCGCTGAGATCCGTATGGCATACGCCAGTCGCGACAAGCCGGACGCGGACTTCGTCCGGGCGTAGCTCGTCGAGCTCGACCTCTTCGAGGCTGAACATGGCATCTTGAGCGGCTTCATGGGTCCAGACGACCGCTGCTGTGGTCACGGCGAGTCCTTCCGGTGCTGGCACGCGCCTTCCCGTGCCTGTCGTTTCCTGCCCCCTCAAGCGGATGTCCTGAATTATAGGCGTTGACTCCTGAGAAATGAAACCTATGCTCTGGATGTCTGCTGGGCCACCGTCCCCCTAACTCAACGGAGAGCATCGTGGCGACAACCGCACACACTTCCCTGAAAACCGGCCCCCCTGCCCGGGCGTACCGTCGACCCCGGCTGGCCGGTGCCGCCGCCATCACCGTTTGCACGGTCGTGACTGTGATGGAGGGCTACAGCCTCATCGTCTACGGCTCGGTGGTGCCCTTGCTGCTCACCGACACCCAACTCGCATTAACCCCCGCAACGGCGGGCATGCTCGGCAGCCTCATCTACGCGGGCATGCTCGTCGGCGCATTCTCCGCAGGGGTCATCAGCGATCGCGTGGGGCGCCAGCCCGCACTGCTGGCCGCGATCATCCTGTTCGGGGCCGGCTTTCTCGCCACAGGCTTGGCGATCTCGCCCACAATGCTCGGGCTCGCCCGCATCTTGTCCGGACTCGGCGTGGGCGGCGCGGTGACGACCGCACTCGCGCTGGCCCGCAACCACGCGCCCAGCGGACGGGCCAGCCTCGTCGTCAACATCACGATGGCCGGCATCCCGGTCGGTGGGGCGGTGGCGTCGCTGGTCGGCATCGGGGTAATGCCTGCATACGGCTGGCGGCCGATGTTCCTTATCGGAGCCGTGCTGACGCTGGTCATCCTGATCGTGGTCGCGTTGGTACGTCTGGAGGGCCGCTCGCTGGCCCAGACACCGGCCGACGACACACCATCGCAGTCCTCAGTGCGCGAACTCTTCCGCGGTCGCGGTGCGCTGCTCGCCGCGCTCCTTGTCGCGGTAGCGATTCCCAACATGTTCACCTGGTTCGGGCTCAACGTGTGGCTCACCGCGGCGATGACCGCCCTGCACTACCCGCTGACCTCGGCGCTGCTGTTCGGCTTCACGCTGACAGCGGGCGCCGTAGTCGGCTCGCTGGTGATTTCACCGCTTGCGGACCGGCGTGGCCCCGTCGTGGGTGGGATCGTCACGGCGTCCTTCACCGTGCTCGGTCTCGTAGGCATCGTCGCGGGTATCCGCTTCATGCCGCTGCTGTTGCTGTGCGTGGCCCTGCTCGGCGCAGGCGGGCACACCACGATGAACCTGCTGAACGCCGCCGCGAGCAACCTGTTCCCAGCCGCCATCCGCGGTACCGCGATGGGCTGGACGAACAGCATGTCCTACCTCGGCGCGTTCGGTCCGCTGCTCGGCGGGCTCATTATTGAGTCGAGCCTCGGCCCGTACGGCGTGTTCGTCCTATTCGGTTGCTCGGCCTGTCTTGCGGTTCTCATGCTGGCGGTGTTCGCCGCCGTCACTCGTCGGCCGACCACAACGGGAGTGGCTCATGTCTGACAACATCGGTATCTGGTGTCAGGAAGGGTGGACCAGGTTCCAGCACGGGGGTTTCGAGTGCACCGTCGTCAGTGACGGCCTGCTGGAGATGGGGCCGGCCCGGGAGAACTTCCCCAACGCCGACCCGGACGAGGTCGACGCGCTGCTGGAAGCCCACTACCTCTCGCCGGAGCGCGTGCTGCTCAACCAGAACCTGCTCATCGTCGACACTCCCAGCGGGCGCGTGCTTTTTGACACCGGCGTTGGCACGGTGCCCGAGCTCGGAGTGCGGACGTTCGGCCCGCAGACGGGAAAGGCGGTGCCGAACATGAAGTCCGCCGGGATCAGCCCGGAGGACATCGACATCGTCGCGATCACTCATGCCCATCCGGACCACTGCTGGGGCCTGGTCGACGCGCAAGGTAAAGCTCTGTACCCCAACGCGAGGGTGATCGTGAGCGAGGCCGACTACCGGCACTGGACGGATCTGTCGCAAGTGGACGCGGCGCCGAACCAGCACATGAAGGACCACTACATCGGCGCCGACCTGAACCTCAACGCCTACAACGGCAGGCTGCAGCTCATCGGCGATGGCGAGGAGGTCGTACCCGGGATCACCGCGATTGCGACACCGGGACACAGCCCGGGCCATATCGTGTACAAGATCGCCAGCGGAAACAAGACCATGATCTGCTGGGGCGATTTATGCCACCACTACGTCCTGCTGCTACAGCGTCCCGACTGGGGCTTCCAGTTCGACTACGACAAGCCCGCCGCGACCACACAGCGGCGCCGGATCTACGACCTTGTGGACACACAGCGTTATTCGGTGTTCGCGTACCACTTCCCGTTTCCGGGCCTCGGGCACCTGCGACGGATAGGTGAGGGATACACCTGGCTCCCCAACCAGCCAGGACAAGACTGATGCGGGACGGCAAACACGCGGCCCGCGACCGGATCTTCCGGTCGCGGGCCACTGTGCGGTTGTCGGCCTTGTCACCGACGGGCAAGACGGGCGAGCAAGTGCCTCTGTTGCCATTGCTTGCTTCTCCTTTGCGCTCCAACCGCCGTCGAGGGTCAGCTGCGTGCCGGTGACGGATTCCGCCTCCGGCGAGCACATACGTCCTGGGGCCAGGTCATCACGTCGAGCTCCGTGACGGCCGAACCTCAGCGCAAGCGTGATCGGCGCGCGAGTGTCGCGGCGACGCCGGCCGCGGCCGCGCGTACCGCGCTCGCGCAACGGATCGGCTCGAAGCGACCTACTGGTCCCGTGACGCTCACGCCCGCAAGGACTTCGTCGTAGTCCCCGAGTACAGGTGCGGCCACACAGGTGACGCCCACGGCGGATTCTTCGTGCTCGAAGGCCACGCCGCGTTCGAGGACGTCGTCGAGTTGGCGGCGCAGCACTGCTCGGTTGACGATAGTGCGGGGCGAACATCGTCGAAGTCGCCCGGCGAGCACGTCCTCGCGCACCTCCTCGGGCGCCCATGCCAGCAGAGCCTTGCCGATCGCCGTGGCGTGCAGCGGCATGCGTCCACCGAGCCTGGAAGGCGATGTGACCTGACGATGGCCGCCCATCTTGGCGACATAGACCACCTCGTGTCCCTCCCGGACACCGAGGTGGACGGTTTCGTGGGTGCGCTCGTAGAGCTCCTCCAGGAAGGGAATCGCCACCTCAAGCAGGGTCCGCTCCACCGAGGCCCGCATGCCGAGCTCGAAAACGAAACGCGAGAGCCGGTACGCGCCGTCGACCTTCTCCAGCAGCCGGGCGCCCACGAGATCACCGAGCAGCCGATGCAGGGTCGCCTTCGGCAGTTCGGTACGCAGCTGGAGATCCGTGAAGCCGAGTACCGCGTCGTCCGCGGTGAAGGCGCCCAGCACCTTCATGGTCTTCCCGAGCACCGTTTCCGGACCGGGGGGCAGCGGTTCGGCCATGGCTATGCGGCCTCGTCCGGCCTCAGCCGCTGTCCGAAGTGGACAACGAAGGCGGGTGCAGACATGGAGTGCTCCTGGACGTCGCGAGGCTGTGCGGGCGAGCGCCGCTGGACGGGATCGCGCCGCTCACCAACCCGAGTGTAGTTCCGGTGAGCGGAACTTGACGGTAGTCAGGCCCTAGCGGGTCCGCAGATCATGCGTCGCATGAGTAAGCCAGCCACGACAGTGGACACCGGCGTCATCGAGGAAGCCGCGCGCAGGTTGATCACGGCGGCCACCTCCGGTGAGCCCTGCCCGCCGGTCCGCGACCTGATCGGGAGGGACGACCTCGCGGCCGCCTACGCCGTCCAGCGGCGGATCACCGAAACCCGTCTTGCCGGTGGTGCCTGCCTTGTCGGCCGCAAGATCGGCTTGACCTCCGAGGCCGTCCAGCACCAGCTTGGCGCGAGCCGCTGCGAGCGGGGCAGGTGATCCTCTCCGGCGCCCTCGGCCCGATGCGACCGGTCGAACCCGGCTCCGCTGTCGAGGCCGCCATCACCGGGCTGGGTTCAGTCTCGGTTTCCTTCAGCCCCAAGGAGGCGTGAGGACACCATGAGCACAACGAAGGTCGCCATCATCGGCTCGGGCAATATCGGCACCGATCTCATGATCAAGGTGCTGCGCACCTCGAAGCGCCTGGAGATGGGCGCGATGGTCGGCATCGACCCCGACTCCGATGGCCTGGCCCGCGCGCGGCGCCTCGGCGTTGCGACCACCCACGAGGGCGTCGACGGCCTCCTCGCGCTGCCCGGCTTCGACGAGATCGAGATCGTCTTCGACGCCACATCCGCCAAGGCGCACCAGGCCAACGCCGCCCGGCTGCAACCGTTCGGCAAGCGGCTCATCGACCTCACCCCCGCCGCGATCGGCCCATACGTCATCCCGGCGGTCAATATCGATCAGCACCTCGACGCGCCGAACGTCAACATGGTCACCTGCGGTGGGCAGGCCACCATTCCGGTCGTCGCCGCGATCTCCAGAGTCGTCCCGGTCGCCTACGCGGAGATCGTGGCCTCCATCGCGAGCAAATCCGCGGGCCCCGGCACCCGAGCCAATATCGACGAGTTCACCGAGACCACCTCGGCGGCGATCGTCAGCGTTGGCGGCGCCCGACGCGGCAAGGCGATCATCATCCTCAACCCCGCAGAGCCGCCACTCATCATGCGCGACACCGTGTTCGCCCTCATCGACGCGCCGGATCCGGCCGTCCACGACCAGATCCGCCAAAGCGTGGAGAAAATGGTCGCCGATGTGGCCGGCTACGTCCGGGGCTACCGCTTGAAGCAGGCGGTTCAGATCACCGAGATCGCCTCCGACCAGCCCGTCGAGACCCTGCTCGACACGCAGACCCCGCGTCCGACCCACCAGGTGTCGGTGTTCCTCGAAGTCGAGGGCGCCGCACACTACCTGCCGGCCTATGCGGGCAACCTCGACATCATGACCTCCGCCGCCCTGCAGATGGCCGAGCGGATCGCCGCAGCCAAGGAGACAACCCGGTGAATACCCCGATCTTCGTCCAGGACGTCACCCTTCGCGACGGGATGCACGCCATCCGCCACCGCATCACGCCCGAGGACGTGCAACGCATCGTGCTCGCGCTCGAGGCGGCCGGCGTCGACGCCATCGAGGTCGCCCACGGCGACGGCCTAGCCGGTTCCTCGGTCAACTACGGTCCCGGCTCGCACACCGACTGGGAATGGATCGAGGCTGCGGCGTCGGTGCTGAAGAACGCCCGGTTGACCACCCTGCTGTTGCCGGGAGTCGGCACCATCGACGAACTGAAGCACGCCTACGAGCTGGGCGTGCGGTCGGTCCGGGTCGCCACGCACTGCACGGAGGCCGACATCTCCGCCCAGCACATCGCGGCGGCCCGCGAGATCGGCATGGACGTCTCCGGTTTCCTGATGCTCTCCCACATGGCCCCGCCGGACGAGCTGGCGAAGCAGGCGAAGCTGATGGAGTCCTACGGCGCGCAGTGCGTCTATGTCACCGACTCCGGCGGCAGACTCACCATGAATGACGTCGCGGCCCGCGTGCGGGCCTACCGCGACCTGCTCGACCCGGGCACCGAAATCGGCATCCACGCCCATGAAAACCTCTCGCTCTCGGTCGCCAACAGCGTGGTCGCTGTCGACAACGGTGCCTTCCGCGTTGACGCCTCACTCGCCGGCCATGGCGCGGGCGCCGGGAACTGCCCCATCGAAGCCTTCGTCGCCGTCGCGGACCTGATGGGTTTCACGCACCGCTGCGAGCTGTTCGCGCTGCAGGACGCCGCGGACGACATCATCCGCCCACTCCAGGATCGGCCTGTCCGCGTCGACCGCGAAACCCTCACCCTCGGCTATGCCGGCGTCTACTCCTCGTTCCTCCGTCACGCCGAGATCGCCGCCGCCCGCTACCAGGTCGACGTCCGCGACCTCCTCACCGAATGCGGCAAGCGACGGCTGGTCGGCGGCCAGGAAGACATGATCTACGACATCGCACTCAGCACTGTCGCCGAGCGCGAGAGCGCATGATGCGGAACCGTCAGATCTCGCGCCCCCTGTCGTGGCCTCGCTGTTGCGCGAGACCACGGATCAGGGAGACGAAGGGACCCACGTGCGAGCTGTAGGGCACACCATCGAAGCTGTTGGTCACCGACAGCCCATCCGTGACAGCCCGCCCCAGCACCGCCAGCTCGTCGATGAAGGCCGCGTCGACTTCGCCGCCATTCGGCGCGAAAATCGGGGTAAGTGCCTCCACCCAGGACGCGTGGGCGTAGTCCCGGATGCGACGCACGGTTGCCTGTACCGGCTCCGCGTCCTTGTGTGGGCCAACACTGATGGCCAGCAAGAGGCGAAGGTACTCGGGCTGCTGATCGAGGGAGGCGCAGGCCGCCGTGAACCACATCTCGAACCGCTCAAGCGGTTCGCGGTCATCGAACGAGCCGGGGCTCGGAAACTTCTTGTGAAATTCCTCCAAAGAGCGCTCAAGCAGCGAGGCCAGCACACCGAGCTTGTTTCCGAAGTGATAGTAGATCGAACTGGCCGGTAGCCCGGACAACGAGCACAGGTCCGAGATGACCATGCCGTCGTAAGCCTTTGCTGGCGATGAGGGTTCGGGCCGCGTCCAGGATGACCTCGCGACTGCTTACTCCGCCAGCGGACAATGCGGACCCACTTCCTTTCGACACGCGTTCATGATAGATCCACCACTGGCCGCCCGAGTCTCGCCGGAGCAACACCTCGATATCGCCACCGAGCTCGTTCAGGTCGCCGGGGATGGCGCTCGTGTCGGCCAGCTGGGGCACGTCGATGCCGCGCACCACGAGATCGAGTTGGGAGTTGCCGGGATAACCCCCGGCAAGGCCAACGTTCTGGTTCGCGACCTTGCCCGTGCCGCCGGACACGACAAGCGACAGTGTGCCGGCCTGGTCCGGATACTGCACGTAGCAGACCGAGCCACTGTGGACGGATCTTTCCGGTCGGGCGACGAGTTACTTGGTCGTTCTCATCCTCCCGCCGGAAGATCCGTCCCCTCGGCCGCCCCGATCACTCTGGCGTCAACAACGTCATGACCCGCAACAACTAGGGCCGGGAACTTGGTCCCGCGGCACGACGCCGAAGGAGGCTGTAGACGGCGGCGGCTACCACGACGACGATTCCGCTGACGTAGTACTGCCAGGATTGGTCGAGCCCGAGGAACGGGATCGCATTGATCATCTGTACCAGGAGAACGGCGGCGATGACCACCGGCAAGAAGGCGCCGCGACCGCCGGTGATGCTGGCTCCGGCGAGCACGACAGCCGTGATTCCAGTCAGCGTGTACCCCACCCCGGCGGTCGCGTCACCGATGCCGATTTGTGCCGTGAGGAGTAGAGATGCGGCTGCGGCTAGCAACGAACAGCCGGCATAGGCGCTGACGGTGAGCAGGCGTACGCGGGCGCCGACTCGCTGAGCGATGCTCGTTCCGGAGCCTACGGCGCGCAGCCCGATGCCCCAGCGATGCCAGCGAAGCAGCGCCTCGAGCCCGAGCGCGACCACTACCAACACGACGAAAGCCACCGGCACGGCGCCGAGGTTCTGCTGAACCCCGTCGATGAACGCAGTGTCGACAGCACCGTCCGGCGACGGGCGTAGCGTCAGCGAAACGCCCTGCAACGCGATGTAGGTGGCCAATGTCGCGACGACGGGCGTGATGTTGGCGAACGCGATCAACAACGCATTGACCAGTCCGACGAGTACGCCGAGACCGAGCACGACCAGCACACCCACCACCGTCTGACTTGAGCTCGCGCCGGACGGTATGAGGAGCGAGGCTGTGACGAGACCTAATCCCATCATGGGGCCGATGGACAGGTCGATCCCGCCGATGACGATCGCCATCAACTGTCCCACACCGGCAAGGCCGAGGGCGGCGGCGAGCAGCAGAATGGACTGGACATTGAAGGAGCTGAAGTAGCGAGCGGACATCACGCCCATACCGAGCGCAAGGAGAAGGGCGACGGCGACCAGGATGGCGGCGGGGAATTGGTCGCCGGACAACCAGCGCCGCCATCGCGGTGTCACCGTCTCCTCCTTGGCCTCATCGCGGACCGCCGTCGCGGTAACCGCCGCCGAGGTGATTGCGCGCTCGGTGACCTCGTCCCCGGCCAGTTCCCGGACTACGGTCCCACGCGAGAACACCAGTACGCGATCGCAAAGACCCTCGAGCTCGACCCCGTCGCTCGACACGAGCGCAACCCCGACGCCGCTCGATGCGGCGCCACGCAAAGCCTCATAGATCTCCACTCGAGCCCCGGCATCGACCCCCTGCGTCGGCTCGTTAGTGAGCAGGACAGCGGGTTTGGCCAGCAGACACCTGGCGAGAACAACCTTCTGCTGGTTGCCTCCCGAGAGGTCTCCCACTCTGGTCTCAATGCTGGGAGACTTCACCTGCAACGCCCCGAACTGCAGGCTGACGGCGTCGCGCTCATCACGGCGCCTAAGGAGCCCGCCGCGACTGAAGAAACGCAAAGCTGAGATCGCAGCATTCTCGCGGGCTGTCATGTCGAGAACGACGCCCTCGCTATGCCGGTCCTCCGGGACATAGCGGAATCCTGACTCCGCCGCCCGCTTCGGCGTGGTGACATCCACGCGCTCACCATTGAGCCGCACCTCACCACGTGACCGTTCAAGACCGGCGAGTGCCCGGAGACAGCCCTGCTGCCCATTGCCCTGCACGCCGGCCAGACCAAGGATCTCACCGCGGCGGAGCGTGAAGTTCACGGGCCCAAAGCCGGGCCCGGACAGGTCCTTGACGTCAACAGCGACGGTGGTCTCCGCGCGCAGGTCTTCGGCGTCGGCCTTCGGCGGGAAGGTGGACTCCAGCTCGCGTCCGACGATCAAGGTGACCACGTCCTGTTCGGACAGGCTGTCGGCGGCATGAGTGCCTCGGATCCGCCCGTCTCGCAGCACAGTGAGCCGGTCCGCGACACGAAGCACATCCGGGATCCGGTGCGAGATGTAGACGACCGCGACTCCCCGCGCGGCGATGTCCGCGATCAGGTCGAACAGGGTCTCGCACTGCGCGGCGTTGAGCGGCTCGGTGGGTTCATCGAGCAGCAACACCCGTGGATCGGTGGCGAGCGCCTTGCTGATTTCAACCAGGTGGCGATCGGCGACGCTCAACGAGGCGATCCGGGCAGCCGGGTCGACGTGGTCGGCAGCGACAGCGAGCACCTGCCTGGACCATCTCCTGCGACTCCGGAGCCCACGCGGACGCTGGTGCGGCGGCACCCCGAAGTAGAGGTTCTCCTCGACTGTCAAGTCAGGCAACAGGGCGGGGTGCTGGTGGACTACGGCGAGCCCGAGCGCCTGTGCGGCGCGCGGATCGGCTCGTGGCAGCGGCGTACCGCAGATCTGAACGGTGCCTGCGTCCGGGGCAAGGGCACCGGAGGCGATCGCCATCATCGTGGACTTACCGGCGCCGTTCTCGCCGACGACCGCGTGGACCTCTCCGGCCAGCACTTCAAGTGAGGCGGAGTGCAGCGCGACGACGCCCGAGAAACGCTTCGTCACATCGTTGAGAACAAGCAGTTGCTCCATCCGCGAGCGAATCTCCTGATCGGGTTGACTGTGTTCGAGGGTCATCGCCGCACTTCCAATACGGTGTTGGTCGGATCGTCCGTTGCCGAAGTCAGGTCTTCCGCTTCGTGGGGAGACGACCCACTTCGCATGACCCTCGACCGCGCCCGCCGCGAAATCCACGGCGCGATACCGCGCGCACCCATTCCCAATGCGATGATTCCGCCCTGAATGAGGTACTGCACCGCGGTCGTGGCGCCCTGAGCGAGAACGACCTGGTTCAGCTGTGTCAGAAACACGGCACCGCCGGCAGTAGCGATCACGCTGCCCATTCCGCCGGCCAGCGAGGTACCACCGAGCACCACCGACGCGATCGACGGAAGCAGATAGCTGTCGCCGACGAAGAGCCCGGGGGTGCGCAGGAATCCCGCGATGAGCACCCCGGCGACCGCATAGCAGAGCGCCGCCCCGACGTAGGCAGTCGCGATCGTCCGGGCCACAGTAAGCCCAGCCGCCCGCGCGGCGCGCGAGTTCGCACCGACGAACTCGAACTGCCTGCCGACTGCTGTCTTCTTGATGACCACCGTAACGGCAACGACGAAGACAACGGCGATGAGCACAGTCGTCGGGATGCCGAGGACATGCGAGAGCGCGGCGCGCGTCAGTACGTCCGGCGCTGCCGTCGGCGCGCCGCCCGAGACCGCTTGGACGAGCCCCAGCAGGAGCGAGTTCACCCCCAGCGTCGCGACGATCGGGTTGACACCCAGCAGCGCCACGAGGCCGCCGTTGACAAGACCTATCGCCACGGCGACCACGAGCGCCAGCACCAACGCGATTGGTAGCCGCGAGCCGTCCAGCGCGGCGTAATTCGTGACGACGACAGCCGTGGCGGAAATCGTGCCTGCGATGGACAGGTCGATTCCGCCCTGCTGGACCACCAGGGTTTGGCCGACGGAAGCGATAACCAGGATCGCGGCGAACGGGAGCATCGAGTTGAGCGATGCCGCGCTCATCACGCCCGGGGCGAGCAGCGGGCTGACGGCGAACAGCACCGCCGTCATCACCCACACCGCCGCGCTGGCATTGATCGGGATTGACAGGACACCCGCTCGACTGCGCGGGCGTTCTATGGTCGTCATAGGTGCACCTCAGGGTTCGGGGAATCCGCGCCGGGGCGTCATTTCGCGTTCAGGAGTTGCTGCAACTCGGGAAGAGACAGCTGCGCCGACAGCAGCGCGTCCGGAGGCAGGCCCGGTTGGCACTGAGGAGCCTTCGCCGGGTCGAGCGAGTCCTCGAACAACGGGAGGGTGACGATGGACGGCTCGTTGTCCGGAATGCCCTGCACCTGGGCGATCCCCTTGCGCAACGCCACGCGGATCAGCCAGGTCCGGGCGGACGCGGTGGCAATCTGGAACCGAGGGTTGCTGGGCGCGAGCTTCTGCCAAGTGCACGCGAAGTCGTTACCGTCCTCTGCCGCCCAGGGCACGAGCGGCTGGCCTGCCTGCTGGTAGGCCCTGATCGCGCCGACCGACCCCAGGCCGTAGTCGGCGACCACGCCATCGATCTGGTTGGGATACTTCGTCAGCAGGCCGGCCATCACCTTCTGGGCCTGCGCAGGGTCCCAGTTCGTGTCGATGGGAGCGTCGGTGAGTAGCTTGACCTGCGAGCCGGCAATCCCCTGCTTGACTCCCTCGAACTCGGCCTTGCTCGTCGGGTTTCCGGGCGTACCGCCCAGGAAGACGATGTTGCCTTTCCCGCCGAGAGCCTTCACCATCCATTCGCCCTTGACCCGGCCCTTGGCGACGACATCCTCGGTGACAATTTGCAGGAAGTCCGTACCGGGGGTACCCGCATAGTCGGTGCCCACCGCGAACGGAATGACCACCACACCGGCCTCGGTGGCCTGCCGGTAAGCCGCGTTCATCGTCGGGCCGGCGTCTGGGTAGGACAGGATGATGTCGACGCCCTGCGCCACCAGAGACTTGACGTTGGAGATGGCGGTCTGGGTATCGCCCTTCCCGTCGGTGTATTTGACCGGCTTGATATTCGGGCACTTGGCCGCTTCGGCCTCAAGTTCGGCGCGCACCGTCTTACGCCACGAGTTACCGCCGGATCCATCCGCGTAGCCGACCGTCACGGGCTTGCTCCCGCACAGTGCCCCGATGGACTGGAGGTCGGCTGCCGCGCCCACCTTATGCGCAGACGCCGCCGAGACGTTCGCTCTCGCGGCGCCGGATCCGGCTCCTCCCGTCCCGCCGCAGGCGGCCGCGAGAAGAGCGACCAAGCCCAATGTCAAAGCGGATAACCCTCGCCGGGAACGTCGGCGGACTCGTGAATACGGGGTCGTCATCGCCATCGCTGACAGCCTCTCTGCTGTAGCATCGCCACGTTTGGCGAACGTTTGCCGCAAACGATAGCCATGCGTACGCTCATGTCAAGGGGTTGCGCGGCAACGACTTCCGAGCGATCACGCCCGGACCACCGGAACCAGCGCGGCCCGGCAGCGGCTACGCTGTCAATCGATTGCCAAGTACTCGAGAGGGAGAAGCACCGTTGCCTAGACGACGGAATGGTCGCGTAACGCTGGTGCAGGTGGCCGAGGCAGCGCGGGTGCACGTTGCGACGGCTTCCCGCGCGCTGGATCCGAACTCCGAGCATGGGGTCGCCGCGGCCACAGCTGCCCGAATCCAGCAAGTCGCCGAAGAGCTGGGCTACGTACGCGACACGGTGGCCCGGTCCCTACGCAGCGGCAGGACCATGACGGTGGGACTGCTGGTCGCGGACCTGGGAAACCCCTACACGCCCCCATTGCTGAAGGGCGTGGAAACACGCCTGGATCAAGCGGGCTACATGTGCCTTATCACCGAGTCACGGTCGTACCACGAACTTCCCTACGCCGCGGTCGAGCAACTTTTGTCCCGCAAAGTCGACGGCCTGATCATCGAGGCGGTCCGTCCACGGGATCGCGATCAAATCAAGCGATGGGCCGCCCAGATCCCGGTAGTGCTCGCCGTCCAGGCACTCAGTCGTTCGGCGATCCCGGGAGTCCGCACCGACGACGTGCGCGGAGCCGAGCTGGTCGCCGACCATCTGGCCGACCTCGGTCACCGCAACGTCGCCCAGATCGTCGGGCCCCAGGACGTACGATCCTTCGCCGACAGGCGCGGCAGCTTCGAATCGCGTTGCGCCGAACGCGGACTCGTCGTGCACACGAGCGATCCAGTATCAGAGCCGACAAGTTCCGAAGCGCATTCGGCCACAGCGACGCTCCTCAGCGAGCGGGTTCCCCCGTTCACCGCCGTCTTCGCGCATAACGACGTGATGGCGATCGGCGTACTTTCCGCGCTCAGAGAGGCTGGTCGCCGCTGCCCGGACGAGGTGTCAGTCGTCGGCTACAACGACATGCCGTTCGCCGATGCCTTCGCCCCGCCACTCACCACGGTCCGGTTGCCCAGCTTCGATATTGGCACCACCGCAGCCGAACTACTCATCTCGCAGATGGACAACCCGGCACGTCGGCCACGGTCGGTGACAATGCCCGCCGAGCTGATCGTTCGCGATAGCAGCGGGCCCGCACCGACGACAACATAGATTCGACCTTTGATGAACGCCCTCGTTTCGACTCCTTGATGACCGCAGGCAGCAGGGTTGGCGATCTCGCGCGAGATGTTCGGTCTGGCTGCGGAGCCAGCGGCGATTTCGCGCGAAATCGCCCATCACCCACTACAGATGTCCCGATCAGGGTTCATAGCCGATGCCCTAGTCCACGATCGCCGCCGCTCGCGGCGGTTGAACCGATCCGGGAATCCATCCCCCGCCGAGCGCGCATTCCGCGATGTACGGATCCGTCTTCGCCTGCTCCACGAGGTAGTCCCTCGTCTCGATCGCCATCGCCCGGATGCGGTTGACGTCAAGCTCAGTAAGCTTGCCGTCCCGCTTCACGAATCGCCCACGCACCATGACCGAGTCCACGAGGCCGGGATGGCCGTTGTAGACGACAGCAGCCGCGGGGTTGTTGAGCGGCGTCATCGTCAGCGCGTCGGCGCGGAGCAACACGATGTCCGCGTCCTTGCCGGGAGTCAAGCTTCCGGTCACCCTGTCGAGCCCGTTGGCCCGAGCGCCCTCGATCGTCGCGAACTCCAGAACGTCCCTACACGTGAGGCGAATTCGGTCTTGCTGTCCTGGGCGCTCCTCAGCGGCGTTGTCCAAAGCGCGCTGCACGGCGAGCGTTGATCGCATGGCGTTGAACATGTTGCCCGCGTTCGACGTGCACACGTCAATAGAAAGGCCAGGCCGGATTCCCACATCGAGCAGCCGCCCGGTCGCCGGCCACCCGTGCCCCATCTGCGTCTCGATATCGGCCGACACCGAAGCAGACCCGCCAGTGTCCGCGATCATCTTCAGTTCGTCATCGCCGATCGTGTTGCAATGCACGTAGGTGACCTCGGGCCCCAGTAGCCCATGTTCGCGCATCCAGGCGACCGGGCGGCTCTTTCCCCATTCCCCGTCGCCGACATGCACCGTGATCCGAACGCCGAGCTCACGAGCAAGCTGCCAGTCCTCGATCGCGATTTCCGGCGTCGTGAATTGCGGGCCACGGGCCGCGAACGCCATCGTGACAAGCTGATCATCGGACGAGAAGTAGCGGTCACGCAGCCGGAACACGTCGCGATCATGCGGAATTGCACTGGGCACGTGCCACATTGATGCTCCCCCGCCGTGCGCGAATACCGCACGCGAACCGGAATCCAGCAACGCCTGCACGGCCGAATCCGCATGGTCCGGCGTTTCGAGGTTGTGCGACCAGTCCAGAAGCGTCGTGATCCCGGAGTCAAGCGCCTCCGCCACGCCCAGCAGATTACCCACGTACGTATCATGCGGACGAAACAGCTTGCTGAAACCGAAATGGATGCCGGCCAGGTACTGGCCCAATGTCCAGTCGGAACCGATATTGCGGACCGGCGCCTGCCACGTGTGGCGGTGCGTGTCGACGAATCCTGGCAGGACTATCATGTCCGTCGCGTCGATGACTTCGGCTTCCACCACATCCAGGCGCGGGGCGATCGCGGCGATCTTCCCGTTTTCGACCAGGACGTCACCCTTGTCGAGCCGACCGTATTCGGGATCCACGGTGAGCACGGTTCCACCGGTAATCAGGGTGCGCTCAACACTCATCGGCAATTCCTCCTCATTGAGTACCTGGAGTCCGGGGATCTCACCCAAGGAAGGACCGTCCGCCCACTTTGTCAGCAACGGCATCCGACGCCAGGAAATATTTGCCGCAAATCTTTGCCATAAGCCAGAATCATGATGGCTAGGGAATCTCACGTCTGTCAAGCACGCGGGGCCCCGCGCCACCGTCGTTCGGTTCGACCGCCGGTTAGGCAATCTCGCTGGCCGCCCCGACCAGCGTTCCAACACGGGGCCGTGGCGGATACGGGTCGGGGCGAGCCGCTACCACTCACCCCGACCGATCCGTCCCGCCTACGATCTGTTTTATAAGCGGCGTAAGCCGCTTGCGGTGTGGGACTCAGCCTGCACCGCCGCCCCAACAGGGTCCCAAACGGCTCAGACGTCGCCTGGCGAGGACAGCCCCAGTGCCGTGTATTGGGCATACATAAGTCGGGGATCCCGGAGACCAGGCGGCGACGGTAACTCCCGCAGGGGGCCGCTACCCGCACCGCCACGCAAACCACTCGGGAAACACTCGCTCAGGTCCCAACCAACAACACCGCATTCTCGGGTCCCGCCTCGAGTTCGCCACGCTCGATTTGGTGGGCGATCTCGACCGTACGGCTGTTGACCGGGCACGTTCCGCCCAGTGTCTTGTTCGCGCTCACAACGAGGCCGTTCACCTCGTTGACCTCGCAGTGCCGATTCTTCAACCAATCCTGTAGCACGGTGGTCCTGGTCTCGGGACCCGACCATTTCCGGTACACGGCGTCGAGCATCACGTCGACAAAGCCCTCGGGATCTTCGGGATCAATCGCGTCGATCCCGAAGATCGGCACCACCTGGTGGCCGAGACCGATCGCGGCACGGATCGCCTCCTTGCCGGCGCGGATCATGAAGTCGTGCATGCCAGGTAGCTTTGCGGCTTGCAACAACGGAAGGTTGACGATGGCCGACGGGACCAGTTCGCCGGCATTGACGGCGAGCTTCATCCACTTCGCTGAGCGGATGTCGTCAACCACCTCGACCGCGCCGGCGTGCCGCAGGATCTCGGCCACCTCCGGTGCGCGCTCGTGTGCCTCCGGTGTAACGCCTCCGAGCGCGAACCACGACTCCGAGGCCGGAGTGTGCCGCTCGACGAGGCCGGGGACGTACATCGCCGCGCAGACCTCGATGACGGCGCCGAGCGTTCTGGCAGGGCCGAACACGTCGAGGACATCGTCGACGGTCATGCCGTTCTGCAGTCCGACGACCATGCCGTCGGACTTGACGTAGGGCTTGATCAACTCGCATGCCCAGCGTGTGTCGTAAGCCTTGACGAGCAGAAACACGAGATCGAATTGTTCGCGCAGCGTCGCAACCTCGCACAGGTGCAGGGCGCGCACTGACGTAGTGGTGGCGTCATATGGAGTTTTGACATGCACCCCGTCGGCGCGAATGGCCTCCACGTTCTCCGGCCATTGCTCGATGAACGTGACGTCCACACCCGCGCGCGCCAGGTCAGCGCCGATTCCGGCACCGTTGGCACCGGTGCCGAGCACGGCGATCTTCTTGATACTCACAGCAAGCTCCTGTTCCTACCAGTCGAGTGCGATGTACTTGCTCTCCGTGAACTCGAGCATTCCCTCGTGCCCGCCTTCACGTCCCAGACCAGACTGTTTGGTACCGCCGAAAGGCGCGGCGGGGTCGGACACCACGGGGCGGTTGAGACCCACCATTCCGCTGTCTAGGCGTTCGCTTACGGCCAGCCCCCGCGCGAGGTCGCCGGTGTACACATAGGACACCAGGCCGAATTCCGTCGCGTTGGCAAGAGCGATCGCTTCGTCCAGATCAGCGAACGGCACGACCGGGGCTACCGGGCCGAAGATCTCCTGGCCGAGGATCGCGGAGTCCTGCGCAACGTCGCCGAGCACCGTCGGCGCGTAGTAGTAGCCGGGTCGATCCGGCACCTCCGCTCCCACCACCGGTGTCGCTCCGTCGTCCAACGCCGTCTGCACCAGGCCTGCGACCTTGTCCCGCGTCTTGACGTTGACCAGCGGCCCGATGTCAGTGCCAGGATCGAGGCCGGGCCCCACGGTGAGCCCCGCCATCGCCGCGGCAAACCGCGAAGCGAACTCTCCCGCCACCGACTCGTGCACGAGAAAACGGTTGGCCGCTGTACATGCCGATCCCCCGTTGCGCAGCTTGGCCACCATGGCACCACTGACAGCGAGATCAAGGTCGGCATCGGCCAGCACGACGAACGGGGCGTTGCCGCCCAGTTCCATCGAGGCGCTGACGATGGATCGCGAGGCATGGCCGAGCAGGGTCCTGCCCACTTCGGTCGAGCCGGTGAACGAGACCTTACGAACGCGATCATCGTCCAGCAAGTGCGACGCCAGCGGGCCCGATTGCCGTGAGGGCACGACGTTGACGACGCCATCGGGCACTCCCGCCTCGGTCAGAATCCCCGCGATCGCCAGCGCGGTGAGCGGGGTCTCCGAGGCGGGTTTGAGCACGACAGAACACCCGGCGGCAAGTGCCGGACCGATCTTGCGGGTGGCCATCGCCGCAGGGAAGTTCCAGGGTGTGATCAGCAGGCTGACCCCGATCGGCTGCCGGAGCACCAAGATGTTGTTGGTGCCCGACGGCGCGGTCGCAACCGTGCCCGAGAGACGGACGGCCTCCTCGGAGTACCAGCGGAAGAACTCCGCAGCGTAGCTCACCTCCGCCCGAGCGTCGGTCAGGGACTTTCCGTTCTCCAGGACGATCAACTGCGCCAGGGCCTCCGCGCGTTCATGCATGAGGTCGTAGGTCCGCCGCAGCACATCGCTGCGCCGACGCGGGCTCGTCTCCGTCCACGCGCGCAGGGCGTCGGCTGCCGCATCGACCGCCCGTACCCCCGTGGCCACGTCACCGGCACCGATCTCGGTGATGGTCTTCTCCGTAGCGGGATCGACGACCGATATCACCTCCGCACCGGCAACGACCTCACCGCCGATGATCGGTGCCTTCGGGATCGGGCCGATGGCCCGCTCAATGTCAGCGAGAACATCCATAGTGCACATGACTTTCTGCGAGGGGGTCAGTATTCGTTGGCCACAAAGAGATTCTGGGCAGGGAAGAGAGTGAGGATCTGGGCGCCGTCGGCTGTCACGACGACCTCCTCCTCGATTCGCGCCGCGGAAACGCCGTCCGAGGCCGGACAATACGTCTCCAGCGCGAACACCATGCCCTCCTTGAGCTCAACGGGCTCGTTCATGCTGTTAAGCCTCGAGATGATCGGACGCTCATGAAGACCCAGCCCCAGGCCATGCCCGAACTGAAGCCCGAACGCGGCCAGCTCGTTGTCGAAGCCGAACTCCGTGGCCTCCGGCCATACGGCGGCGACCTCGTCGGTACCGACGCCCGGCTTGATCATCTCGATCGCCGCGTCCATCCACTCGCGTGCCTTGGCGTACGCGTCGTGCTGCGGTGACGTGGCGCTGCCGACGTTGAACGTGCGGTAGTAGCAGGTCCGGTATCCGTTGTAGGAATGGATGATGTCGAAGAACGCTTGGTCGCCGGGCCGGATTAGTCGATCCGTAAAGTTGTGCGGATGCGGGTTGCACCGTTCGCCGGAGATCGCGTTGATGGCCTCAACCTGGTCGGAACCGAGCTCGTAGAGCCGCTTGCTGGCCAGAGCGACGATGTCGTTCTCCCGGATCCCAGGCTTGAGGACGTCGACGATGTCCTGGTAGACCCCGTCCACCATGGCCGCCGCCTGGGCGAGCAGCATGATCTCGTCGGAAGACTTGATCTCCCGGGCGTCGAGCATGAACTGCTGCGCGTCGACCACATGCAGCCCCTGCTTCTCCATCTCGAATAGGAAGGGCGGCTCGACGATGTCGACCCCGATGGGCTCGTTGGCGAGGCCCGCTTCCTCAAGCAGCCCCTTGATCTCTCGCACAGCCGTTTCCATCAGGCCCGCGCTCGGCGCAACGGCGCCCCTCATACCGAGCATGCCCGGTCGGCAGTTCTCGTCCGGAAGCCAGTTCGAATAGAGTTGATGATGCCGGACAGCCGACCCGAAGTCCCACAGCCACGGCTCTGCCGCATCCCGGGTGAGCAGTGCATACCGGGTCATCTTGTCGCCCAGTGCGCCACCGATCCAGGTCTGCGTCGTGTACCGGATGTTGTAGAAGTCGAACAGCAGGAACGCGCCGCAGCCGCTGGCTTCCAGCGCTGCCTTCGCCCTGTTCAGCCGGTAATTCCGCAACCGGGCGAAGTCCACTCGCTCCTCGTAATCGACGGCGCTGTGCCCCGGGGCGGCAATCGGTCGTACGTTGGTCACGCGACGCCTCCTTCTGCGCGCAGGAACTGCGCAACCGCTGACTCGTCGTGCTCGCCATAACCGGCGCGCGAAGCTTCGCGGAAGATGGCCACGTTCTTCTCCGCTTGCGGAAGTTCGGCCCCGACATCCTCCGCCAGCTCCAACGCCAGCCGTAGATCCTTGATCGCGAGATCGAGCAGGAACGCCACCGGAGTCTCCGCCGGCCGCTCGAAGGCGGCTTGGCGGTAGGCGACGAATGGCGCGGCGATGGCACTCTCCAGGAAGACCCCGTACGCGGCCGTCCGATCGATGCCCGCCCGTTCCGCGAGCACGAGCGCCTCGGAGACCGCGTTGTTCAGCCCGTGCACCACGGTGTTGACGGCCAGCTTCATCGCCGCACCGGCCCCATTTGAGCCGAGGTGCACGATCTTCTTCCCGAGCGGGGACAACACCTGTTCCGCGGCCGCCACGTCGGCCTGCTCCCCCGCGCACAGGATCGTGAGCGTTCCGGATTCGGCAGCAGCCGTGCTTCCGGACACCGGTGCGTCAACGAACCGAAGCCCGCGCGCAACGGCCGCCTCCGCCAGTTTTCGTGTGGTCACCGGCGAAACCGTGCTCATACCGATGACCACGGTGCCCTCATCCGCGGCGGCGAACACGCCATCTGGTCCCGTGTGTACGGTTTCGACGACCGCGTCGTCGGCGAGCATCGAGATGACGAAGTCGGCGTTTTCGGCCGCCTTCGCGGGGGTGGCCGCGATCCGAGTACCATGATCAGCGGCGAACGCCTCAGCCTTACCGGCCGTGCGGTTCCATACGGCAACATCCAGTCCCGCGGCAACGAGCCGCGCCGCCATCGGCGCACCCATCCGCCCGAGGCCCAAAAAACCCACTGTGGTCACTGCACTCCTTCGTACAAACGTTTGCACACTTGCCTCGCAGACCCCGTGGCGGAGTCCGAAGGCCCGGACGGTCAGCGCCCGACCGCGTCCGGGGCGGCCCATGACTGCGGGGTTGTCTTCCCGGGCTGCGGCCAACCGGAGAACACTTCGGCATAGCTGTGCGACATGATCTCCAGCGTCGTGCCCCACGGATCACGGCAGTACACGAGCCGCCACGGCCGCCCCGGCACGAACGTCGAAATTGGACAGACCTGCCGACCGCCGTGCGCGACTACTCGTTGCGCGGCGGACACCACATCGGGGTCGGTGAAACAGAGATGCCACAGTCCTTGCCGCCAATATTCCATTTCCGACCCGCTCGGGACAACCTCGGGAACCAGAAACTGGAACAGCTCCAGCCCGACACCGGCCGCAGTCAGCATATGTGCCTGCGGCGACGAGGATGTGCTCCTCGCTAAGCAAACCTTTCATGGTTCCGCCTTTCGACCTGTTTGCGGCGGCCCGATCGCCCGGTGGCGGCTCCGGTGAGCCGTCAGCACTGGAGCTGCCGTGCTCCACCGCATTGTCATGATGTGGTGTGCGAATCGGTTATCCTTACTAGCCATGAGGGCACGGGTCACCTTGCACGATGTGGCGGCTCATGCCGACGTGCACATCGCCACGGTCTCGCGCGCGCTGAGCCCCGCGACGCGCGCGAAGGTTCACCCGGTGACAGCGCAGCGCATCGACGACGCGGTCCGCGCACTCGGGTACGCTCCGAACGCGCTGGCCCGCGGCCTGCGCAAGCAGCAGTCCGCTACTGTCGGCGTGCTGATCCCGGACTTCACCAACCCCCTTTACCCCCCGATGATCCGGGGAATCGAGAGCGTACTGCTCGGCCAGGGAATGACGGCCCTGATCGCGAACACCGACGGTGAACACGACAAGCAGCGCACAGCGTTCGAAACCCTCAGCGCCCGCCAGGTGGACGGATTCATCTTCACCACGGCGATGCGCGACGACCCCTTCCTGCGCGACGTACACGGGCAGGGCGTCCGCGCCGTCCTGCTGAACAGGACGACGGACGAGCCACTCTTCCCCGCCGTCGTCAGCGACGACGCGTCGGGGATCCAGCAGGTTTTCGCGCATCTTCGTAAGCTCGGCCACGCCTCTATCGCGCATCTCGCCGGCCCGGAAAACACGTCGGCCGGCCACGACCGCAGGCGTTGTTTCGAAGCGGCCGTCGCGCAAGCCGGCCTGGAGGCAACCGCGTGTCCGGTCGTGACCGGCGACGGTTTCACCATCGAGGCCGGCCGCCACACGATGCGGAACCTCCTCGACTCCGGGGCCGAGATCACTGCCGTGGTCGCCGGAAATGATCTGATGGCGGTCGGCGCGATGCGCGAGCTGCGCTCGCGCGGGATGACGTGTCCCGACGATGTCTCGGTCGCCGGGTACAACGACACACTCTTGTCCGCCGACATTGGCCCGGGCCTGACCACGGTGAGCGTGCCCTTGGCCGAACTCGGCAGGGCTGCGGCGGCCGCTCTGCTCGCGGACACCGCGACGCAGCAGCTGGTACGCCTGCCCGTCCACCTGACCGTCCGCGGTTCGACCTCTCAGCCACGTCTCCGGGCCCGCAAACGCGCCCGGAAGGCTCGTGCCTCGGGCACATATGGCCTTGAAGGGGAATAAGGCCGTCCGGTAGGAGGCTGGCACCATCGAGCCGGTGGTCACGGCGCACCGCTTTCCGCCACGCCGGTCCGCAGCGGACGAGAGATCGTCGCACGCGGATCGAGAAGCGTCTTGACCGCGAGCCGTTGGCCCTCACTCATCGGTCGGAGCACCTTGTCAACCAGATCCGTCATGGGTTCGACCCGAGGCGCGACGAGATGCCAGAGACCCCGGCCCCGCGCGACAAGTTCGACGGCGCGCGGAAAGTCGATCTCACGGACGAGGGCGTTCGTGCCGATGAGGATCTTCTCCTCCAGAGTGACCGCGGCAAGGTCGATCTCGACCGGAGCCTGCTGAATTCCGACCAGCACAATCCGGCAGCCTCGCGGCGATATACCGAGTGCCGAGAGCACCCCTGACCGGGAACCGCTCACCTCGAAGACGACCCGCAATTCGGCGTCACCGACGGCTTCGCGGACGTGGTGCTGGTCGCCCGCCCCTCCAGTGACCAGCACCGTCGCGCGAGCGCCCAGCCGCCCGGCGAGCGTCAGCCGGTCTGGGTCCATGTCGGTCGCGACGACGTCCGCACCGGACTGCGCGAGCGCGAACACGAGGAATGCCCCGATCCCGCCGACGCCCTGCACCAGTACCGTCTGCCCCGCCACCTCGCCGGCACGCGACACGTTGTGTACGGCGATCGACATGGGCTGGCACAGCGCAGCCTCGTCGAGAGTCAGCCGTATCTCATCTACGGCCAGGCAGTTCTCCGCCGGCGTCGCGACGTACTCGGCGAGCGCACCCGCGCGGTGCAGCCCCACTCCCGCGTACTGCATGCATTGATTCGATTGGCCACGACCACACGCGGCACAGCGCCCACACGCCACGGAGCCGCAGGACGCCACCCGCCGCCCGAGCCACGATTCGTCGACGGCTTCGCCGACCGCCACCACGGTCCCGGAGAACTCGTGTCCCGGCGTGATCGGGCCGACGTGGCCGGTAGCGGGGTGGGGCGCGTCGATGGGATGCAAATGCGGCCCGTGCGCCCACTCCGCCACATCCGATCCGCAGACGCCGACGGCGCCGACTTCCAGAAGCAACTCACCCGGGCCCGGGCGGGGCCGCGGGACATCCTCGAAGCGAATATCACGCTTGCCGTGGTAGACGGCGGCGTGCATGTGCCGGGTCATCGCGCTTCCACCTTGCCGGCGCTGGTGTTGAGGTGCGACTGCGACGAGCGGATGGAGTTCATCGGTCCGTCGACCGTGTAGTAGCGGTTCCCACCGGCCACGAGCAGGTCTTCGGCCGGGAACTTTGTGATCACTTCGCATCCGGTTTCGGTGACCACGAGTTCCTCCTCGATGCGCGCCGCGCCGATTCCGTCCTTGGACGGCCAGTAGGTCTCCAGCGCAAAGACCATGCCCGGTTCGAGGACCTCCGGATGATCGAGGGAGACCAGCCGGGAGAAGATCGGCTTCTCCCAGATCGACAGCCCTACCCCATGCCCGTACTGCAGGGCGAACGCCGCCTCCTCATCCGGGAATCCGAATTCCCGCGCAGTGGGCCAGACCGAGACGACATCCGCCGTCGTTGCGCCCGGGCGGACCGCCGCGATCGCACGGTCCATGTACTCACGGGCGATCTTGTAGGCGTCGCGCTGCGCGGGGCTGGCCGAGCCGACCGCGAACGTGCGGTAGTAGCAGGTCCGATAACCGTTGTAGCTATGGAGAATGTCAAAGAAGGCGGGGTCTCCGGGGCGGATGATCCGGTCCGAGTACACGTGGGGATGAGGTGCGCAGCGTTCGCCCGAGATCGCGTTCACCCCCTCCACGTACTCCGAACCGAGGTCGTAGAGCGTCTTGGCAACCAGTCCGACCGCCTCGTTCTCCCTGACCCCAGGGCGAAGGAACTCGTACAGCTTGTCGTACGCGGCGTCGACCATCGAAGCGGCGTGCGTGAGCATGCCGATCTCGTCGGGTGTCTTGATCCGGCGGGCCTCAAGAAAGATCTGCTGCCCGTCGACCACGGTGACGCCGACCGCTTCCAGGGCGGACAGAATCGGCAGCTCGACGACGTCGACGCCCAATGGCTCATTCGCCACGCCGAACTTCTCCAGTTCGCGCTTCACTTTCGCGGCCACGTTCTCCGCGATGCCTGCGGCGGGGTGGAACGCACCGCGCAAGATCGAGATGCCCGCACGTGCCCCGCTCTCGGCGCGTGGGCGAGTCGCACCGTGATGCGGAGCGTGGGGGTCGGCATCGGCCTCCGCCGTAGTCTCAGACAACCACGGGTTGAACAGCTGGTGGTGCTTGGCGGCCGAGCCGAAGTCCCACGAGATCGGGTCGGAGTTGCGCGTGATCAGGGTGAAGCGGATCAGCTTGTCCATCGCCCACGTCCCGATGTGGGTGGCGGTCATGTAGCGGATGTTGCCAAAGTCGAAAGCCAGCAGCGCGCCGACGTCGGACTTCTCGAGCTCGGCTTTCAGCCGTGCCAGCCGGTCACGGCGCATGCGGTCGACGTCGAGCCGGTTTTCCCAGTCCACGCTCATGCTGCCGTAAGTGGCCGTGCTCATAGTGAATTCCTTTCCGTTGCGCGTAGGCCGCTCAGCGGTCGAATACCGGGAGCTCGACGGGCGGCTGCGGAATGAACCCGCCGTGGCAAGCCATCTGGTCGTAGAGGTAGTCGTGTGATGTCGCGAGCACGGCGAGTGCGCCAGCGAGGTTCACGTGCGTCAACCGGCCGTCCCGTTTGACGATCCGCCCATCGACGAGAACCGTGTGGACATTGCCCGAGTTCGTCTGGGCGATGACCGCGCCACAGGGATCGTGCCGGTTCCAGCCGGCCTGGCTGATCCCGCTCATGTCGAGCAGCACAATGTCCGCCCGCTTGCCGGGAGTGAGACTGCCCGTCACGTCATCGACGCCCGCCGCGCGCGCACCGTTGATGGTGAGCCACCGCAACGCGTCGCGGGTCGTCCACCGCATCCGGGTGGGTTGTCGCGACTGTGCGTACTCCGGCTGGTCCTCACGCCACCGCGTCACCTGGAGCACCAGGCGCGCATGCGAGATCATGTCGCCTCCGGTGCTGCTCGTGCAGTCGATGCCCAGGCTGGGCCCCGGAGTGTGTTCGGTGGCTTCACGGATCACCGGGAAGCCCATGCCCATCTGCATCTCGGTTTCGGCACAAACCGAGACCGTGGTTCCCGTGTCGCGCAGCAGCTTCCACTCTTCCTCGGTGGTGAAAGTGGCGTGCACGAGCAGTAGATCCTCGTCGAGGAGACCATGGGCGTGCAGTACCTCGATGTCCTTGAACAGGTTGCGCACGAGAACCTGGTTGGAATGGAACGTGATCCGAGCGCCCAGCTCGCGCGCGAGCTCGAATTCCTGACGCACCTCTTCGATCGGGGCGATCGCAAGCTCCTGCGGTGCCACTGCGAACCGGAGCAACTGGTTCTCACTGGCGAAGTACTCTTCGCGGATCGCACGAGCCAGGGCCGCCCGCCAGCCGAAGCCACCGTCCCGCTCCGGTGCTCCGCCTCGACGAGGATCCTCCGACCACGTATTGGCGGTGACGGGAACAAGACCGTGCCCGTACAGCGCGCGTACCCCGGAGTCGCGCAAACCCGTCACCGAAGCGTGGGCATGGGCTTCGGTGAGGATGTTGTGGCAGTAGTCCACTACCGTTGTCACACCGGAGTTGAGGCAGTCCAGACCGCCCGCGTAGTTACCGGCGTACATGTCCTCCGCGCGGTACTTGGTGGCCATCTGCAACCGGAAACCCCGAAGGTAGTCAGGGATATTGCCGTCGGCGAGAATTCCCCGGAGGCCGGTTTGCCACGTGTGCCGGTGCGTGTCGACCAAGCCCGGAATCGCGATCATCGACGAGGCGTCGATCCGCTCGGCGTCACGAACATCGAGTCCGGGACCGATCTCGGCGATCGCTCCGTCCTCGACGAGGATGTCCGCCCTGGCGAAGTCGCCGAGCGTTTCGTCCATTGTCACGACCGCGGCATCCTCGATCACAACGCGCATAGGGCTCACACCCCAACCTCGGACATGCCCCGGCGCGGGGCTCGTGGCGAGGTCCCGTACGGCCGCTGCCCCGGCCATGAACGGCACGGGTGGGGACCAGAGAGTGAAAGCACCATTGCTGGACTCCTTGGAGTGTGTCACGCCTCGATGCGCAACGTTTGCATGAGCGCTGGCGTTCATCGTAGGTGAACGCCGGGAGTATCGACAAGACGGAAAAGTAGAACGATCACTCGAACACGGTCACGTCTCAGGCAAGCTCGTAGTCGACCACGGCACGCGCGGCGATCAGCGGACTGATCGCCTTGGCCGCCCGCACATGTTCGGGGTGCTCCTGGTAGCTCGCCAGGTCGTCGGCGGACGCGAAGTCGGAGACGAGCACGGCGTCCCAATGTCCTTTGACCAAGCCTAGTTCCACTCCGACATGCAACTCCTGGATCTGCGGAACGAGCCCGACCAGCGACTCGAGTTCACGCTTGATGGTCCGCGCGTCCTCGCCGCGCTCGGCTTCGTCGTGGGCGACAAGTTCAAAGGCCACGATGTGACGGATCATGATTGGACTCCCTCGGATCGATCGGGACTACTAGCGGATACCGTTCACTAATGCTTAACATCAGTACAACGGGCGACCGCCTGCGACCACCTCACGAAAGGCGTGCCGTGACGATCTCGGATGCGACCAGGACGAAGCGGATCCTGATTCTCGGCGCCGGCGCGAATGGCGCCTCGATCGGCGCCGACCTCACCAGGGCGGGCCTCGACGTGCTGCTGGTCGATCAGTGGCCCGAGCACGTGCAAACGATACGCAAGGATGGCCTGCGAGTCGAGCTGCCCACGAGAACGGAGCGAACCGAGGTACGTACTGCGCACTTGTGCGAGGTAGCGACCTTCCGCCACAAGTTCGACATCGTGCTGATGCTGATGAAGGCCTACGACTCACGCTGGGCGGCTCATCTCATCGCCCCCTATCTGGCCGATGACGGGCTACTGGTCGGCGTGCAGAACGGCATGACGGTGGACACGATCGCGGACGTGGTCGGCCCCGAGCGCACCCTGGGTTGCGTCATCGAGATCACGTCGATGATGTTCGATCCGGGCGTGGTCGAACGACATTCACCACACGATCGATCGTGGTTCGCCGTGGGCAGCATCGATCCCGCGACCGCCGGGCGCGAGCGCGAGGTTGCCGAGCTCCTCGAACTCGTCGGGTCGGTCGAGGTCGTGGCGGACATCCGGGCGACCAAGTGGATGAAGCTGGTCAGCAATGCGACCACCCTCGTGACCACTGCCATTCTCGGGTTGCCGATGCTCGAAGCGGTCGCGCTGCCGGGGATGCGTGATCTGATGCTGCGATCCGGACAGGAGGCGCTGGACGCCGGTGCGGCGCAGGGGTACCCGGTCCTGCCGATCTTCGGTCTGGGGCCCGCGGACGTCGGGGAGCCCTCTCGGGTGGTCGAGACGCTGCTCGACACCTTGCTGGGTGGTTTCGTGCTTCCCAGCAGCAAGACCACGATCCTCCAAGACTGGATCAAGGGTAGGCACAGCGAAGTCGACGACATCAACGGCCAGGTGGTACGCGAACTCGCCCGGGCCGGGGAGGCGAGCCCGGTCAATTCCGCCGTGGTGGAGGTCGCGCACCGGATCGAGCGCGGCGACGTGAAGCCCTCGCCGGATAACCTGGCCTTGCTTCGGGAACTGAGCCGGACGTGAATCACACGAGGGGCGGCCCGGTGCCGCCAACCGACTGGAGGGACATGGTCGACGAAGCTGAGCTCGGGGCGGGACTGCGACAGGCCCGCACGAGCAAGGGACTGAGCCTCCGCTCGGTCGCCTCGGCCGTTGGGATATCCGCGAGCCTGCTGTCGCAGGTCGAGAACGGCAAGACACAGCCGTCGGTGAGCACCCTCTACGCGCTGGTCACGCATCTCGGCATCTCGCTCGACGGGCTCTTGCGGAACCCGTCGAGCGCCCCGGTCGAAGCGACGCGCTCGCCTCAACCTGTGCAGCGGCACGAGGACAGCCCCCGCATCGAGATGACCAACGGTGTCACCTGGGAACGACTGGCGGTCGCCGGATACACTTTCGTCGATCCGCTGCTCACCACCTACGCTCCAGGCGGATCCAGCTCCGCGAACGGCAAGCTCATGCGCCACTCGGGTATCGAATATGGATATCTGATCCGGGGCGAGCTGACGCTCAAGCTCGATTTCGACACCTACGTATTGCGGCCCGGCGACTCGCTGTGCTTCGAATCTCAGCGACCGCACCTCTACCTGAACCACACCGACTCGATCGCGCAGGGGCTCTGGTTCGTCGTGGGCCGGGCCGAGCTCGCAAGCGGCGACGCCGACCGAGACCTCCCAGAAGGCAGCCCGCTCACATCCGCGGCCGATGCGCTTGAGTTGCTGGGCCGGCGATCGCGGCAGTCCTAGCGCCTTTCGAGGGGATTGGGGCTGTGGGAGGTTTTCGTGTTGGCATGGTTGGGAGGCGCGTTTTCGGGGGAATTGGCGCCTTTCGAGGGGGTTGGGGCTGTGGGAGGTTCCGTGTTGGCATGGTTTGGGGGCCGCCTTGGCATGATTCGCGCACCTTTCGAGGGGGTTGGGGCTGTGGGAGGTTCGGTGTTGGATGGGCCATCCCCGCGATCGGTGGAGTGTGGGGGCTGTGTTCCGGAGGTCAAGCCCGGCCTGGCGGCCGCCTCTTCGAGGTTTCAGGCTTGACATCCGGCCCACAGCCCCGGTTTGGCTTTGTATCGCGGGGATGGCCCCGGAGTGGGCTGGCGCAACCGGCGGGTTGCGTTGCCGGGTTGGCGGATTCGGTCATGGCTGGGGCTGGTGCCCGGTCGGCTTGGGGTTGTTCCGTAAGGATTTTTGATCGGTCGTGGTGAGGGGGCGCCTTCGGCGTGTGGTGGATGAGTTTTTGTTGCTGGGTGGGGGTTTTCGGGGTTTTGGTGGAGGTTTTCACCTGATCAAGCGATGCTGGAAAGCGTGCGAATGGGTGTTCGAATCTGGGAGAATGGAGGCATGGCACCGTTGACGGACACCCGGGACGCGAACGTGGAGATGACCTCTTCACGCTCGTCTGTGGTGTCGTGCTCGGACGCCGAGCTCATCGCCCGGATCCAGCGCTGTGAGCAGGCCATGCGGGTGGCGATGATGGAGCAGTTGCAGATCATCGCCGAGGCCGACCGGCGAGGGCTGCACGCCGAACGTGGCGCGAGGTCGATGCAGGTGTGGTTGCGGGAACTGCTCAACATCGACCACCAGGACGCCACAACCCGGGTGACGGTCGCCCGCAACGTCGAGGACCGGGCCTCGCTGTATGGCGAGACGATGCCCGCCGAGCTTCCCCAGACCGCTGCCGCCTTGTCGCAAGGGGCGATCAGTGTTGAGCATGCGCGGGTGATCGTGGCGGGCATTCGCCGGCTGCCCGACTACGCCCGTTGTCACCGGGTGGGGGAGGTCGAAGCGACCCTGGCCGGCTACGCCCGCCAGATGCCGCCGCGTGAGCTGGAGACAATCGCCGAACGAATCAGGTATCTACTCGACCAGGACGGCGCCTACCACGACGAAGCCGACCAGCACGAGGCGCGGGAGCTGCATTACGGGACCGCTCGTGACGGGATGACGGTCGTCAAGGCCCGGCTGGACCGCGAGACCGGCGCGAAATTCGTTGCGCTCATCGAGCCGCTGGCCGCGCCCTGCCCGCAAACCGACGGGGAGAAGGATCCTCGCAGTGCCGGGCAGCGCAATGCCGACGGCTTCGCCGCGCTGCTCGACCTGGCCACCGACTCCGACGGGATACCGCGTGCCGGAGGGCAACGGCCGCACCTGACGATCACCATCGACTTCGAAGACCTCAAACGCGGGCTGGGCTTCCCCGACGAGCACGGCATGCCCGGCACCCTGAACACCGGGCGTGCCATCACCGCCGAGAACGCGCGGCGCATCGCCTGCGACAGCGAAGTACTGCCCATGGTTCTCGACGGAGCTGGCCTGCCCCTGGAGGTCGGCCGGGCCAGGCGAACCGCACCCGCGCACCTTCGCGCCGCGCTACTCCAGCGAGACGGTGCCTGTTCCTTCCCCGGCTGCGACCGGCCACCGGGGACCCCCGACGCCCACCACGTCGTGAGCTGGATCGATGGCGGCCCTACCGAACTGGCCAACATGACGATGTTGTGCGGCTCCCACCACCGGACCGTGCACAGTCAGCGGTGGGAGATCGCGATGCGCGAGGGCAGACCCGTCTTCATCCCACCGTCCACGGTGGACATCGACCGAAGACCGCGACCAGGTGGCAAGGCGCTGCCTGCCCAGCATCGCGAATACCTCCGGGACCTCATCCCCTCCCAGCGGGACCCGGCGGGCGAAACGTGCCGCTCGCGTCCCGCAGCGGCAGCCAGCTGACCGGCGCCGTGGACTTTGCGGCTACCACGGCCGCAGCCAGCCGCCAGGAGGCATTCGTACCGCTGCGGCGCAGTGCCCGGCGGGCGTTACGCACCACGGCTGTGGCTTCGTCTGCGGCAGTCCCTAATCGTCCTGGAACAACTCCGGATGTTGCGCGAGCTCCACGCGGGTTCGCCGGATGTGCAGTTCCAGGATGCGTTCAGCGGAGACCAGATCTCGGTCCCGCAGGGCCTGGATCAGCAGGCCGTGCTCGGCGTTGATGATCCAGCCCCTGCGGGCCACGGTCAGACGAGTGAAAGCCCTGCGGTAATGCTGAGTTGTGTCCCACAACCGCGCGATGATCGAAGCGAGCTCGCCGGCCTGGTGGTGGCGGTATGTGCCCCAATGCAGCCGCCGATCGAGCACCAGGAACTCTTCGACGTCATCCGTCTGCTCGATGCGCTCCTGCAATCCGGCCAGCTCGGAAAGGTCTGCCTCCACGAGATGCGGTGCGGATTCGGCGAGCAGGAGCGGTTCGAGGCGTTCCCGGATCTTGTAGCTCAACTCGCACTCCCGCATGTCCATCTTGGTGACCCAGGCACCCTGGTTCGCACGCAGTGTGACTAGGCCGCGAGACTGCAGGATCCGCAAAGCCTCCCGAACGGGCAAGCGGCTCGTCTGAAGCTCGGCCGCAAGATCATCCTGAATGATCCTGGTCCCGGGCGCGAGCTCGCCCGCGAGAATCTTCCCCCGCAACTGGTCGGCAATCCGCTGGCTGGCGACCGAAGCAGGCACTGCACCATTGCGATCCGGCACACCCCCGCCTCCTCCCGGTGTGGTCACCTGAAGGCGTCCGGATCCCGGTCGAACGCCTTACCGTGTGGGTAGGACACTAGCTCACACTGAAGACCCCACGGCGACAGGAAGTAGATCCATCGCTGTCCCTCGTGCGGCCCCTTGCTCTTCGTCGGCTCGCCGAGGACACGGAGCCCTCGGCGCCGGAGATCAGCGACAGCGGCGTCGAGATCCGCTACGTAGAACGCGAGGTGGTGACCACCGATGTCACTGTTTCGCGGCAACTCCTGACGCTGGGCGGGCGCTTCGTACTCGAACACCTCCAAGATCGCCCGGCCGCCGATGCGGAAGAACTGGATCCGCTGCGCCACGGCCCGGTCATCGACGTTGAGGTGCTCGCTCATCCACCGTCCGCCGTCGTCACGCAGCGGGCCCAGCGTGTAGAGGTACTCGCAACCGAGCACGTCGACGAAGAACTCCCGAGCCTGTTCCAGGTCAGGAACGGTCACTCCGAAATGATCGACTCCGGTGATTCCCGGGATGGGCATCAGACCTCCAATGGATCCAATCTTCCTTGCATCTGGTCCATGACCCTGCCTAAGCTACACCAAAGCGGGTTGATTGGATCCATTGTCGAGAATTTTCGTTCCGAGGAGCATCGATGCCCACCCATGACAACCTGGCCGCCGCTTCCCCGTGGGTTGAGCTGAGGACGTCGTCCGAGGACTGGGACACGGCGGACCCGGATCTGCTCTTGCAGATGCTGGGGCAAGCACTGTGGATCCGGGTTTTCGAAGAGTACGTGCTCGAACTTGCCGGCCAGGGACTCATTCACGGTCCGGCGCACTCCAGCATCGGCCAGGAGGGCGGCGCTGTCGGGTCGATTCTGCCGCTGCGCAGCGACGACTACGTCAACGGTTCACACCGCGGACACCACCAGTTCCTGGCGAAAGCGTTCGGCCACGTCACGTCGCGCAAACCAGGCCTGTTGCCGGAACTCACCGATGACGTGCGTGTCGTGCTGCGTCGCACTCTCGCCGAGATCTGCGGGCTGGCCGACGGATTCTGCCGTGGCCGCGGCGGGTCGATGCACCTGCGCTGGCGCGACGCCGGAGCGATGGGCACCAACGCGATCGTTGGCGGCGGCGTTCCGCAGGCCGCAGGCTTCGCGTTCAACCAACGCCACGCGGGAACCGATGCGGTGAGCGTGACCTACTTCGGCGACGGAGCAGTCAACATCGGGTCGGTGCTGGAAACCTTCAACCTCGCCGCGGCGTGGCGCCTGCCTGTCTGCTTCTTCATCGAGAACAACCAGTACGCGGTCTCCACCTCCGTACAGGAAGCAACTGCGGAGGCCCGACTGTCCGCGCGGGGCCCGGGGTTCAACATCCCGAGCTGGCGCGTCGACGGCATGGATCCACTCGCGGTGAACCTCGCAATGAACGAGGCCCTGGACCACATGCGCGCGGGCAACGGCCCGACGATCGTGGAGGCGGACCTATACCGGTACTTCCACCAGAACGGCCCGTACCCCGGCAGTGCCTTCGGTTACCGCGATAAGTCCGAGGAAAAAGCCTGGCGGGATCGCGACCCGATCGAGCAACTGCGTACTCATGTGCTCCGGCGCAGCCTTGCGACCACAGAGGACATCGCGGCTGCCCTCGAAGAAATCACCGAAGCCATGCGCCAGATCGGTGACTCGCTGCTGGAGTCGGTGCCGGGCGGAAAGCCGGGTCAGCGGCGAATCAAGGCGGCAGAGTGGCCGGACCCCGGCTTCGTCGATGTCGGCGTCCGCGGCGACCTCAGCGAGCTGGAAGGCAGCCGTTACGAGGAAGCCGACACCTTCTCCGCTGAGCTCGGCGAGCGCCGGTTCATCGACGCGGTGAGCGACGTGCTGGCGCGCCGGATGGCGACCGACGAGCGGGTCGTCGTGCTCGGCGAGGACGTCCACCGGCTCAAGGGCGGTACCAACGGCGCCACCAAACGCGCGCTGGAGCTGGTCCCTGACCGCGTGCTCGGTACCCCCATCAGCGAGAACGCCTTCACCGGGCTGGGCGGCGGCATGGCGCTCGATGGTCGGATCCGGCCTGTCGTGGAATACATGTACGCCGACTTCATGTGGGTCGCCGCGGACCAGCTGTTCAACCAGGTGGCAAAGGCACGCCACATGTTCGGCGGCGACAACGCCGTCCCCTTCGTGCTGCGCAGCAAGCTCGCAGTCGGCACCGGGTATGGATCCCAGCACTCGATGGATCCGGCGGGGATTCTGACGAGCGCCCCGGGCTTGCGCGTGGTCGCGCCGTCGACCCCGTTCGACTACATCGGACTGATGAACACGGCTCTGGCTTGTGAGGACCCGGTGGTGGTACTCGAGCACGTCGACCTCTACCCGACGAGCGGTCCGGCTCCGATAGACGATCTCGACTATCGGATCCCGGTGGGCAAAGCGGCCGTGCGCAGGGAAGGCGACGACCTGACGATCATTTCCTACCTCTCGATGGTGCGGCACTGTCTTGACGCGCTCGACCAGGTCGCCGAGGTCAAGGCGGATCTGATCGACCTGCGCTGGCTCGACCGGGCAAGCCTCGACTGGGAGACCATCGCAGGCAGCGTGCGCAAGACCAACCGGGTATTGATCGTGGAACAAGGAGCTGTGGGCACCTCCTACGGCGGCTGGCTCGCCGACGAAATCCAGCGACGGCTCTTCGACTGGCTGGATGCGCCGATCTCACGAGTTACCGGCAAGGAGTCCTCACCCAGTATCAGCAAGGTCCTTGAGCGCGCGGCGATCGCCCGCACCGATGAAGTCGTGACCGCCCTGCGTGAATTCGCTGCCTACTGACCCGAAAGACCAAGGAGCCCACACCATGGCAACGCTGCTGCGCATGCCCGAAGTCGCAGCCGGTGCGACGGAAGCCGTCCTGCTGGAATGGCTCGTGAAAGAGAACGCGCCCTTCAACACGGGCGACCCGATCGCGGTCGTCGAAACCGACAAGGCGTCGGTCGAGGTGGCGGCCGAGACCGGCGGAGTGATCCTGCGAACCCTCGTACCGGGTGGAACCTCGGTCGAGGTCGGCGCACCCATGGCGTTGCTGGGCGCCGACGGTGACGACGCTGCCGACGTCGACCGGCTGCTCGTGGAACTCGGCGTCGGTGTCACGCCCACCCCAAAGTCGGCTCCGGAACGCCGTGAGATTCCCGAATCGGCAACGGAGACGACTCGGCAGCCGACCAGGCCGTCAGAAGACGAGCCACGCCGCGTGTTCATCAGCCCGCTCGCCCGCAAGCTACTCAAGGAAGCAGGTCTGACACCGGAACAGTTGCAGGGCACCGGCCCCAACGGACGCATCATCCGTCGCGACGTCGACAAGGCAATCGCGGAGGCACAAGCCGCCGTGCAGCCCACCCCGGCTCGTCGCTCGGAACAGCCCATTGGCGCGTCGTTTAAGGAGATTCCACACTCAAGACTGCGTCGCGTGATCGCCGAACGCCTCACAGCGAGCAAACAGACGATCCCGCACTTCTACCTCAAACGACGCGCCCAGGTCGACGAACTCCTCGCCTTACGCACGAAGCTCAACCAGGTTTCACCGTCCAAGATCTCCGTTAACGACCTGATTCTGCGTGCTGTCGCGGTCGCACATCAGGAAGTTCCCGAAGCAAACGTCATCTGGACGCAGGACGCGTTGCACCAGTACCAAGCTGTGGACATCGGCGTCGCGATCGCCGGCGAGCGCGGGCTGGTCACTCCGGTGCTACGCAACGTCGAGAAGACCTCGCCGAGCGGTATCGCGGCCCAGGTCCGGGCCTTCGTCGAGCAGGCTAACGAAGGCCGGTTGCGACAGTCCGATCTCGAAGGTGGCTCGATCAGCGTAACCAACCTCGGCATGTACGGTGTCGAGGAGTTCTCCGCGATCATCAATCCCCCGCACAGCGCGATTCTCGCGGTCGGAGCCGCGGTGCCGGAGGCAGTCGCAGCCGGCGAGAGCGTCAACGTCGCCACCCGCCTGTCACTGGTCCTGTCGGTCGACCACCGGGCGATCGACGGCGCCTTGGCTGCGCGTTGGATGGCCGCTTTGGTGCAGGCACTGGAAGAACCGATGCGACTACTCGCCTGAAATGGCGTGTCGATGCCAACCACCTCCGTTACCTTTTTCGTGGCTCTGATCAAGGGCCATGGTCGCCAAGCCCGGCATGGCTTAGGCCCCCAGTCGCACGCGTGATCGGGGGTGTCACCGGGCTTGGTGGCATCGATTTCGTTACCGGCGGCGGATCTCGGCGCCACGGTTGTCCGTGAGCTTGTGTAGGACTTCGCGCTGCATAGGAGCGGGCCATGCTACAAGCAGGTGCTCCTCGGTCGGCTCGCCCTCGGTCACCGGGTGTTCAATTCCGTGGTCACGGCCGCGAGCATGGGCTCGAAAGCGGTAAGTGCCCGGCGCCAATCTTGGTATGTCGCGGGCTTCGATGTCGACCGGCCCGAACACGATGCAGCTCAGCGCGCCGTTCTGCGATCTTGTCGGCGCTGTCGATCGCCGCGTCGGTCCGGACAGGCCACCTTCGACGCCGACGCCGACCTGCTGGCGGCCTTCGTCGACGACAGCTACGAGGTCGTCGCGCCCGGTGACGAGCACCTGTTCATGAATATCGACGAGGCGCTGAGCCAGCTGATGCAGCACGAGCTGTGACCGGCACGCTGCCTTGCAGCGCGCCGCCAGGGCCACACCCGCGCTCTGCTGATCTCCGGGTGGGACATTTTCCGCTCCAGTAGCAGTGTGCGGGAAATGTCAGTGTGCGACGGGCGCCTCGGCGAACTCCAAGCCGACGAACCTCTCAAAGATGCCGCCCGCCCCTGCCAGCTCCACTCCCCACGTCCTGTCGCCGACGACGCCGTCGACTGGTATGTCAGCCCAATCCTGTAACGCCTCCACCGATGCCTTGGTTTTCCGGCCGAAAATGCCGTCGATTCCCTGTGGAGTGATCTGCCACCTGCTCGGAGCCTCGTCGGTGAGCACGGTCTGCAACCGGCTGACGACTCGACCGGTCGAGCCGTTCTTGAGTACCGGCATGGCACTGCCATCCGGCAACGCTGCCCACGTCTTGGAACCGACAATGCCGTCGGGGCGCAGGCCCGCACGTTCCTGGAACCGCTTGACACACTCTTCGGTCGCTCGGCCGAAGACGCCGTCGACAATGAGCTCGGGGGAACGGCCGCGACGCAGTGCTCGTTGGGCACGCTTCACAGGCTCACCCTTGCTGCCGCGCTGGATCGTCGGTTGTCCTGGATTCGCCATGATCATGTCCCCTTTCCTCCCCTTGGATGGTCGGCTCCTGCGAGTGCTATGCATATGGATCCGGAGATTCAATGGAGATCCGGGGACCTGGACTCCCTGCCCAGGATGAACCCTCAGTCCCCTTGGTCCGGCTGCCAAACTAAGGAGCAGCCCCTCCTCCGTGGCCATCGTTGGTGAGCGCGTGACGCCGGTGGCGATTGTTGCTGCTGCGGCGTCGATTCGGATCGCCGTCGACGCGTGAGGGCGCGGTCGGGAGTCCCTGCGGTCGTGCCACCGTGTCGAGGTAGGTACTTACGCCCCTTGCGGAGGGCGGGCCGTCGGCAGAGCGTCACATTCGCGCGGCCCCGTCGACGGGAGGGACGCATGCAGGTACCAGCGACGTTCCAATACGAGAAGGCTGCGAGCGTGGCCGACGCGCTTGCCCTGCTCGCCCGGTACGGGCCCGAGGCGAGGGTGGTGGCGGGCGGGCAGAGCCTGCTGCCGATGATGAAGCTGCGGATGGCCGAGCCAACGGCTCTGGTGGACATCAACGGACTCACCCAACTCGCCAGGATCAGCGTGGACGGAGACGAGCTGTCCATCGGTGCGATCGTCCGGCACGCCGAATTGCTCGCCTCCCCCGTCGTCGGCGAGCACCTCCCGATCCTGCGCGACGCGGAACGCTTGATCGCTGACCCGATCGTGCGCAACCGCGGCACAGTCGGCGGATCGCTGTGCCAGGCCGATCCCTCGGAGGATCTGTCGGCGGCCTTCGCCGCCCTGCGGGCCGTGCTCGTGGTCGAAAGCGCCGGAGGACGCCGGAACGTGGCGATCCGGCAGTTCTTTACCGGCCCCTACGAGACCGTGGTCGAGCCAGGCGAACTGCTGGTGGAAATCCGCGTTCCGATCCGGTCGCACGCCAGCGCCTACCAGAAGGTGGAGCGCCGCGTCGGGGACTGGCCGGTGGCCGCCGCCGGTGCCGTGCTGGAGCTCGATCGGGATCGGGATCGGGTTCGCGAGGTCGGGATCGGCCTGACCTCGGTCGGCGCCGCCGGATTCGTCGCTGCGGAGGCCGAGGACGTCCTGCGCGGCAGGCCCGCTAGCGAAGAGCAGTTCGTCGAGGCCGGGCGGATCGCCGCCCAGCACTGCAATCCGGTTTCCGACCAGCGCGGACCGGAGGACTACAAGCGGCACCTCGCGGGCGTCCTCGTGACTCGCGCGTTGCGCAAGGCGACCGCCCGCTCGCGCGGCGAGGAGGCCTGACATGCAGATCACCACGACCGTGAACGGCCGGGAGTGCACCCAGGACGTCGAACCGCGGCTGCTGCTGGTGCATTTCCTCCGCGACCACCTCGGACTCACCGGCACACATTGGGGCTGCGACACCTCCAACTGCGGTGCCTGCGTCGTGTGGCTGGACGCAATGCCGGTGAAGGCGTGCACGGTTTTGGCGGTGATGGCCGACGGTTGCGACGTCCGCACGGTGGAAGGCCTGGAGACAGAATCCGGGCTCGATCCCATCCAGCAGGGCTTCGTCGAATGCCACGGACTGCAGTGCGGATTCTGCACGCCCGCCATGCTGATGACCGGCCGCTGGCTGCTCAACCACGACCCGGACCCTTCCGAGGAGACCATCCGGGAAGCGATCTCGGGCCAGGTCTGCAGATGCACGGGCTACGAGAACATCGTCCGCTCGATCCGCTGGGCCGCCGAGCACGGATCTGGCGCGCCGGCTGCGGTCGCGGAGGCCGACGAATCCGCAGTGCCCGGCCAGCGGTCCGCCGCCGAGGAGGTGCGGGCATGACGGCAGTAGAAGAACACGGGGCGCCGATGGGATTCGGCCCCATGCACCGGAAAGAGGACGCCCGGTTCATCCGCGGGCGCGGGACCTACATCGACGACGTGCAGTTGCCGGGGATGCTGCACGGCGCGGTGCTGCGCAGTCCGCTCGCGCACGCGAGGATCGTGTCGATCGACACCAGGGCGGCCGAAGCCCACCCGAAGGTCCGGGCGGTGATCACCGGCCAGACGCTCGACGGGCTCGGTCTCGCCTGGATGCCGACCCTGTCCTACGACACACAGGCCGTGCTCGCCACGGACAAGGTGCGTTTCCAGGGCCAGGAAGTCGCTTTCGTGATCGCCGAGGACCGGTACGCCGCTCGGGATGCCCTGGCGCTCATCGACGTGGAGTACGAGCCGCTGCCGGCAGTAGTGGACGCCCTCAAGGCGCTCGACCCGGACGCCCCGGTCATCCGCGACGACAAGGACGGCAAGTCGGACAACCGCATCTTCGACTGGGAATCCGGTGACAAGGCCCGCACCGACGAGGTCTTCGCCCAGGCCGACGTGGTCGTCGAACAGGACCTGCTGTACCCGCGAGTGCATCCGGCGCCCCTGGAGACCTGCGGCGCGGTGGCGGACATGAACCCGGCCACCGGCAAGCTCACCGTCTGGGAGACCAGCCAGGCACCGCACGCCCACCGCACCGTCTACGCCATGGTTGCCGGTCTGCCGGAGCAGAAGATCCGGGTGATCTCGCCGGACATCGGCGGCGGGTTCGGCAACAAGGTCCCCATCTACCCGGGTTACGTGTGTGCGGTCGTCGGCTCGATCGTCACCGGCAAACCGGTGAAGTGGGTGGAGGACCGGGCCGAGAACCTGATGAGCACGAGCTTCGCCCGCGACTACCACATGCGCGGCGGCATCGCGTCCACCAAGGACGGGAAGATCCTCGGAGTCCGCGTCGAGGTGATCGCCGATCATGGCGCCTTCAACGGCACCGCGCAGCCGACGAAGTTCCCGGCCGGGTTCTTCCACGTGTTCACCGGCTCGTACGACCTCCGGGCGGCGCACTGCCACGTGACCGGCGTCTACACCAACAAGGCGCCCGGCGGAGTGGCCTACGCCTGCTCGTTCCGCGTCACCGAAGCCGTCTACCTCGTCGAGCGGATGGTCGACCTGCTGGCCCGCGAGCTGGACGTCGACCCAGGCGAGCTGCGGATGAAGAACCTGTTGCGCCCCGAGCAGTTCCCCTACACCTGCGCCACCGGCTGGGAGTACGACTCCGGGGACTACCCCGCGGCGTTGCAGCTGGCCATGGACATCGCCGGGTACCCAGAACTGCGCGCGGAGCAGCAGCGGAGGCGGGAGCGGGGCGAGTTGATGGGCATCGGCATCAGCTTCTTCACCGAGGCGGTCGGCGCGGGACCCCGCAAGCACATGGACATCCTCGGGCTCGGCATGGCCGACGGTGCTGAAGTGCGGGTGCACCCGACCGGCAAGGCGGTGGTGCGGATCTCCGTGCAGACCCAGGGCCAGGGCCACGAGACGACCTTCGCGCAGATCGTGAGCGACCAACTGGGCATTTCGCCCGACGACATCGAGGTGGTGCACGGCGACACGGACCAGACGCCATTCGGCCTCGGCACGTACGGTTCGCGCTCCACACCGGTCTCCGGCGCAGCCGTCGCGGTGGCGGCGCAGCGGGTGCGCGAGCGGGCGAAGGTCGTGGCCTCGGCGATGCTGGAAGTCAGCCCAGACGACCTGGAGTGGGAGTCGGGACGCTGGTTCGTGCGCGGCGACCCCGAAGCGGGCAGGACGATCGGCGAGATCGCGCTCGCCGCACACTCCACGCTCGAACTGCCGGAAGGCGTCGAAGGCCACCTGGACGCCAGCTGCGTTTACAACCCGCCCAACCTGACGTTCCCCTTCGGCGCCTACATCTGCGTCGTCGACGTGGACGGCGAGACCGGGAAGGTGGCGGTGCGCCGGCTGGTCGCGGTCGACGACTGCGGCGTGCGGATCAACCCCATGATCGTCGAGGGGCAGGTGCACGGCGGACTCGCCGAGGGCGTCGGCATGGCCCTGATGCAGGTGATGGCGTTCGACGAGGAGGGCAACAACCTCGGTGGTTCGTTCATGGATTACCTGCTGCCGACGTCGGTGGAATGTCCGTCGTGGGAGCTCGGTGCGACGGTCACGCCCTCGCCGCACCACCCGATCGGCGCCAAGGGGGTCGGCGAGTCGGCGACCGTCGGGTCCCCGGCGGCGGTGGTGAACGCGGTGCTGGACGCACTCAAGCCGTACGGCGTTCGCCACGCGGACATGCCGTTGACCCCGGCCGCTGTGTGGCGCGCCATGCAAGGTCGTCCACTGAGGACGGATTTGGCGATCGGCTGAGGTGGTGGGATGTGAGCGATCTCGTGGAGCGCAGAGCGGATCTGCGCTCCAGGCGCACGCCGTTCGTGGTCGCGACCGTCGTCCGGGCGCAGCGGCCCTCCAGCGCGAAGCCCGGCGATTCCGCGCTGGTGCTGCCGGACGGGACCGTGGAGGGCTTCGTCGGCGGTGCGTGCGCGGAATCGACCGTGCGCGCGCAGGGACTGCGACTGCTGGACGGCGGAGCTCCGGTGCTGCTGCGGATCACTCCCGCAGTCTCCGAGGAGACGCGCACCGAAGGGCTCGTCATGGTGAGCAATCCTTGCTTGTCCGGCGGATCCCTGGACATCTTCCTGGAACCGATGCTGCCGCCCGTCCTGGTGCGGGTGTTCGGTGATACGCCGGTGGCCCGCGCACTGGTTCGTCTCGGCAGGGAACTCGGGTACGAAGTGGACAGCTCGACAGATGCGGATGCCGGGCTTCCCGCCGACATCGGGGCCGTGGTCGTTGCTTCGCAAGGCCGATCCGAGGAGCCGGTGTTGACCTCGGCGCTGCGGGCCGGCGTTCCCTACGTCGCGCTGGTCGCCAGCCGCCGCAGGGGCGCCGCAATACTCGACCGGCTGGACGTGACCTCAGAGCAGCGGGCGCGGGTGCGGACACCGGCGGGACTGGACATCGGCGCTCAGACCGCATCGGAGATCGCGCTGTCCGTGTACGCCGAACTGGTCATGCAGCGGCCACGCCGGGCAGGGTCGGGCGAGCACGCGCCCATGGCCGTGGACCCCGTGTGCCGAATGGCGGTTGCGATCAATGCCTGCACCCCGTCCGCACACCGCGACGGCCGATCCGTCTACTTCTGCGGACCCGCGTGCCGCGAAGCTTTCATCGACGAGCCAGCGAGATACCCGACATGAGCGAGCCGCCCAGCCCGTTCCGCGATGCCGCCGCCCTGCGGGCGGAGTTGGGCAGTGTCGGATACCTCGCCGACGACGCGCTCACCACCGCGCTGCTGCTCGCGGTGCGGATGCAGCAACCGATCCTGCTGGAAGGCGAGCCCGGTGTCGGCAAGACGGAGGCGGGCAAGGCGCTTGCGGCGGTGTTGGACACCCGCCTGATCAGGTTGCAGTGCTACGAAGGTCTCAGCGCCGCGGAGGCGCTTTACGAGTGGAACTACCCGCGCCAGCTGCTCGCCATCCGGCTGGCCGAGTCGCGCGGTGCGGTGCTGCGCGACGCCGACCTGTTCACCGACGAATACCTGCTGGAACGGCCGCTGCTGGCCGCGATCTCCCACCCAGGACCGCGCCCCGCGGTCCTGCTCATCGACGAGGTGGATCGAGCCGACGACGAGTTCGAGGCGTTCCTGCTCGAACTGCTCGCCGACGCCGCGATCACCATCGCCGAGCTCGGCACCCGGCGAGCCATGGTGCCGCCGATCGTGGTGCTGACGTCCAACCGCACCCGCGACCTGCACGATGCCCTCAAGCGGCGCTGCCTGTACCACTGGATCGCCTATCCCGATGCCGACCGGGTCGCCGCCATCATCCGGCGCCGGGTGAACGCGGCCGATCAGCTGGCTGCCGCCGTGGCCGCATCGGTCGGTCGCCTGCGCCGCCTGGACCTGACCAAGCCGCCCGGAGTGGCCGAGGCGATCAACTGGGCGATGGCGCTGCAGGTTCTCGGCTTGTCCACAGTGGATGAAAGTGCCGCGGAACGAACGCTCGGTGCCGTGCTGAAGTACTCCGAAGACGTCAAGGCAGTGCGCGAAGCGGGGACGACGGTTCTGGTGGGCGAGGATGGCTGATCTGGCTGACCTGGTGGACCTGGTGGCAGCGTTCGGCGCCGCGTTGCGCGCCGAGGGACTGCCGGTCGGGCCGGATCGCTGTGCGCGCTTCACCGACGCCATCGGAGTGGTTCGACCGGCGAACACCCGGGAGCTGCGCTGGTGCGCACAAGCGACCCTGATCTCCGATCCGGACCAGATGCCGGTGCTCGATGCAGTGTTCCGCGCGGTGTTCGAGGGCGTCGTGGACCCGGCTGAGCAGCGCGGACAACCGGAGCATCCGCCGGCGGAGCGGGCGACTCCGCCGACCGGGCCCGGTGGCGTAGAACGGGACAGCGCGAATCCCGGCGGTGCGAACAGGTCGACCACGGACATCGAGGTTCCGGAGTTGGCCAGTGCCGCGGAACAGCTGAGCCATCGCGAATTCACCGAACTCTCGGCCGACGAGCTGCGGTCATTGGCCGCCCTGATGCGCCGATTCGCACTCGTCCCACCGCTGCGGCGGTCACGACGCGACCGCCGCACCGCGCACGGTCGGCGGATCGACCTGCGCAGCACGTTGTGCGCCGCTCGGCGAACCGGCGGGCACCCCGTGCGGTTGAGCAGGCGCAGCCCGAAGCTGCGAGCGAGGAAACTCGTCGTCCTGTGCGACATTTCCGGCTCGATGGAACCGTTCGCCCGAGCATTGCTGCAATTCCTGTACTGCGCGGCCGGCGGAACGCACGCGGAGGTATTCACCTTCGCGACCCGACTTACCCGGCTGACCCGGCTGTTCGCCCACACGCGGCCTCGCACCGCGTTGACGTGTGCGGGTGAGGCCGCCCCGGACTGGTCCGGCGGAACTCGGATCGCCGACGCAGTTGGGGAATTCCTGGACCGCCACGGTCGGCGCGGCATGGCCAGGGGATCGGTGGTCGTGATCGTCTCCGACGGGTGGGAGACCGGAGATCCGCGCGAGCTGGGACGGCAGATGGCGCGGCTGGCGCGGCTGGCGTTCCGGATCGTCTGGGTCAACCCGCGAGTGGCACGTCCCGGCTACCGGCCGATGGCGGGCGGGATGGCAGCGGCGTGGCCGTACTGCGATGTGGTGCTCAGCGGGCACCGGCTCGACGCGCTCGACGAGCTGACCGCAGCGATCCGGCCATCATCGGGTTCTGCAACAAGAAGTTCTACGACGGCGAACTCATTCCGTACACCACCAGCGGCGCCGAGCGGCCGATGATCGTGGTGCGCACGGTCGAGGGAAACCACATGCGCCAGCACCGCGGAGGAGGCCGCTCGAACCAGCGTGAGGTGGACGTCATCGCCGGCGAAGTGCTCCCGGAGTACTGCCGGGGAGTTGCCGACACCGACATCGGCGTCACCACGCCGTACCGACTCCAGGCCGACAAGGCTACCGACGCGCTCGACCAGATCGAGGCCCACACAATCCACAAGTTCCAGGGTCGGCAGAAGAAGGTCGTCATCCTGACCACGGTCCTGGACGAGACCTGGCGTGGGAAGACCGGACTTCGCTTCGTGGACGACCCGCAGATGATCAATGTGGCGGTGTCGCGGGCGGTCCAACGGTTCATCCTGGTGACGAACTACGACATGCTGCCCACCAGCCGCCACATCCGGGACCTGGTCGGCTATATCCGCTACCACAACCCCGGCGAGGAGGTCGCGGACAGCGCGGTGATCTCAATCTTCGACCTGCTCTACACCGCGTACTCGGAACGACTGCGACCGCTCGCCGCGAGGCTAAAGAAGGAACTGAAATACCCGTCGGAAGACATCATCTGGACCGTCTTGCACGACATCCTCGCTGAGCAGCAGTACGCGCACCTGACGGTGAGTTGCCAGATCCTCCTGCGAAACCTCCTTTCCGACCTGAGCCGGCTCACGCCGGAGCAGCTGGCCTACGTGAGAAATCGAGCGTCGGTCGACTTCGTCGTATACAACCGGGTGACTAACCAGCCGCTGCTGGCCATCGAAGTCGACGGCTTCGCCTTCCACGAGAACAACCCGGCCCAGCTGAAACGAGACCTCGTTAAGAACGAGATCCTTCGCGCATACCAGATGCCACTGCTGCGGCTCCCGACCACGGGCAGCAGAGAGGCCCAACGAATCCGGGAGGCATTGGACCACGCCGAAGCCCACTGGGCTCGACTGTCAGCTCGGTGACCCCCGCGTTTCATGTCGCCCGCCACTCTTGATGGGCGACATGGCCTGACGTGGCTTACGCAGGGTCCTCGGTTTCAACGAAGCGTGCTGCCCCCTCGGGTAAGGCTAGCGGAGTCACCACTTCGAGATGCCCATGGTTTCCGCGGCACGATGGATCGCGTCGTATTGTTCTTTCGTCATCCCGTTGTACGTGTGCTTCGGAAGACCCGCATTCTTGCCTTGCTGCTGGAACTCATCCCGTGCCGCGGCCAGCAAGGATGCCCCGTGGTTACTCGGCGCACTGTCCTTGTCGTGCTTCACGTGCGACTTCCTCGCGGTCATGCTGCCGATGTCGGCCAGGATAGTTTTCGCCTTGTTGTAATCTTGGATATTGATCCTCGGCGGGTTCGGTTTGGGCTCGGGCCGTCCTCCGCGCGTTGTCTCACCGCCCTGCGGACCCCTGGAGTTCGGGCCGTCGTTCTTGGGCGGGCGGTTCGGGGGTGGCTTCGGGCCGCTGTTCTTCCCGCTGTCGGCCTTGATCTTGTCGAGGGCCTTCTTCGCATCGCGGAAGGAGCTGCCGAGCTTCTTCAGCATCGGAGCCAGCGCCTTGAGGGCCTTGACGAGCTTCATCGTGATATCGGCGATCTTCGCCGCGACCTTGGCCACCGCAGCGGCCACCTGCGGCACGACCCACGTCATAGCGATCCCCGCGGTGGCGAGCACCTGCAACGCCCACGAAACGAGGCGGCCTACGAGCTCCGCGATGATATCGCGGACGAGCGTCCGAACCGCCGCGACGACTTCCCCCGCCGTACCGATCCCGCTCGACGCACCTTCAGCCCCTTTCTGCGCGGCTTCGAGGAGTTTTCCGGTATCCCCGCTCCGCGCCCGGTAGGCATCCCCAGCCTCACCAATCCAGCTGGCGGTGTCACTGTTGACCAGATCCGCCATCTCGGTGTTAATCGCGGCCAGTTCGTCGCCGACGTTCTTCCAGGTCTCCGAATGCGCCTTGATCTCATCCGGATCACCGGTCAACGAATCCAACGCATCCGACAACGGGCCAACATGCTCCATCAACCAGCCGACACCAGCGGCGAGGATCGAACCGAACGGATCCAACGCCATGCCCAGCGCATCCAGACCCGTCACTGCCGCACCTAGGACACCAGATGCCCAGTCCCCGGACTCGAGGGCCTTCTTCGTCTCATCCACGGACTCCAGAATCGGCACCCCGCTGAACCCCGTCGTGGAGTCCACGCGGTCGGCCACCAACGGATTTGTCACGCATCATCACCTCGAAATCACGAAAGCCCATTAAATTTCTGAGATCTACTTGCTGTCGTGGGCCGGCGTCGCCGCCTGCGGAGCGACCAGGATGAACACGGTTCGCTGATAGCGTTCGGCGCCTCGGCAGCGGACCTGGTGAGTGCTTTGGTCACCTGCTGCGCCTGCTTCACGCGCACGTTCTCGTCAGTCGTGCCCAACGATTCTCCCCACGGGCCGCTAGACCTGGTCCGCAGTTTGAGCACCCCCCAACATCGACGCTCATGCGTATCATAGGACCTTTCGTCCTGGGTTTTGTTGCGAAGTACGCGAATCCGCTTGTTCGGCCCAGTGATATTGCTGCGGCCAGCCGAGACCTCGGCCGAAATTGATTCCGCCGACTGGTGTATTGCACCGGCGGGGAAATCTGGGATATCGCGGGTTGCGCCCAGGTGAAAGCGGGCGACAAACAGGTGTTACCCGCCACAACTTCGCCTGCTGGCGGGGTCACGCGGAGGATCAGGCGGGAGCGGCCGCAGCATTCGAGAAGTTGCTCGCTGACCCGTCTCGGGTGCTCGGCTATGACCCCGACATCCTGCGACTGCGGCATGAGGTTGTCGCGGTGTGCGTACGGCACGGCTCCCTGCATGAGATACCCGGGTTGGTAGTCGGTAACATTCTACTTAGAACGGGGTGTCCAAGCGGACGCGGTTCGCCTGATGGGCGACATGAGAGCAGGAGGCGGACATGGCGGAGCAACGGCCGGGCAGGACAGACGGCGGCAAGATCGCGGCCACGTCGACGAGCATGCAGCGTTTGTCGCTGAGTGAGCAGGCTCTGGCCGTGTTGCGTCAAGCGATGGTCAGTGGCGAGATCCAGCCGGGCGAGATCTATTCGGCGGCGGCTTTGGCCTCCCAGCTCGGGGTCTCGAGTTCGCCGGTCCGGGAGGCGATGCTGACGCTGGTGAACGAGGGACTCATGGTGCCCGTGCGCAACCGTGGCTACCAGGTCGTGCCCATTTCGGCCAGCGAGCTCGAAGAGATCCAGCGGATCCGGATCCTCCTTGAGGTGCCCACCATGGTCGAGGTGGCGAGCCGGCACGCTGAGCTCGACCTGGCGCCCTACGCCGGAATCGCCCAGGAGATCGTCGACGCCGCCCACGAAGGTGACATCACCGGCTATCTGGAGCGGGATCGCGACTTCCACCTGGGTCTGATCGGGCTGGCCGGTAACGCGCGTCTGACCAAGATGGTCGGCACGCTACGTGACCACACCCGTTTGTTCGGGCTTAAGGGACTGAACGAGCAGGGCCAACTGATCGCGTCGGCGAAGGAGCACCTCGAGATCATCGCGGCCATGCAGTCCGGCGACACCGCGAAGACCGAGCAGCTGATGTCGGTGCATCTCGGCCACATCACCCATGAATGGTCGGGCGAGGGTGGTCAGCCGGCGTCGGACGATGCCGACGAACGTTGACATCGGAGGCGTCGATCGACGCGTGCCGCGGCCTCGATCGCGGAGCCCGCGGCAATCTCCATATTGCCGAGTTCGGCGAACCAGTCTCCGCAGAAGTGGATCGAGGTGTCGGTTCGCTGGCAATAGCGCAGCATCGGCGAGAAGTCCATGTTCGACCGACGGTAGACGTTGCCCAGTTCCCAGCGTTGGACGATCGTCTCCTTGACGGCCTCCCGCAGCCGTGGGAAGAGCCGGTACAGGTCGGCGAGGTAGATCTCGGCCACCTCCTGATCCGTTTTCGTCATCAGCTCGGCGGCGGGGGCACCGCCTGAGTAGACCATCAGGCTCCCGCCAGGTTGACGGGTGCCGCGGCGCAGCGGGTTAGCGTGGTTAAAGAGCATGTCGAAGGACGCATCGGGCGTGGTCATGGCGTAGATGTCGTCGTAGGGCATGGGGCCGGTCTCGTCCGTGAGCACCCCCATGGTGAGAAACGGCCCGTAGGTGACCTCACCGAGTACGCGGTGGACGTCAGCCGGCAAGCCCTCGACCACTCGGTGCGCCACCGGGGCGGGCACCGCCATCACGACCTGACGGGCGCGGATGGTGGACTTCTGGTCGCCCTTGACGTAGTCGACCAGGACTGTGTCGCCGTCTGGCGCAATTCGAACGACCCGCGAGTGGTAGGAGACCGCGGTTCCGAGGTCGGCTGCGGCGGCCTCGCCCAACCGGCCGGAGCCGCCGTCGAGGTTGAGGGCCATCGAGCTCTTGTTGCCGCTCCACACCGCGCCGAAAAGGGACACACCGACCCCGGCGCTTTGCTCATCGATCTCCGAGGCAGCGCGCCGGGCGGCGGAGCGGAAGATCGCGTCGACACGCTCGGGCGGCTTCCCGATCAAGTCGCGGAACGTGCGGTCGGCCAGGTACTGGGCAACTCGATCTCGCCGCTGGGCCTCGGTCTCGCCGGTGCGGGGCTTCATCGCCCGGTGCCAGCCGCGCACGGCACGGAGAATCGTGAGGCCGACTTTGACCATGCTTGCTCGTTCTCTCAGGGTCAAGCGAAGGGTGAGCGGATAGGTCTCGACGCGCTTGTTGCGCCGCAACTTCCCGGCGAAACCCAGGGCGAACTTGATGCCGGGGATTTCGATGGTCCGCAGGCCGAGGTCGCCGATGATCTCTTGGGTGTGGGAGCCCTCCCCCGGGAACAGGTGGCCGCCGAGGTTGATCCAGTAGCGGCCGCGGGGCTCGGACTTGAGCCGTCCGCCCAGGCGATCGGTCTCCTCCAGCAGAAGGATCTGGTGGTTGCGCAACTGGCGGGCGGCGGCGATCCCGGCCGGGCCGCCTCCGACGATGACCACGTCGACATCGATCGCGGCGTCGGCGGTTGGTTTGCTCATGGCCATGTGCTCCTTGCGGCTCACGCGAAGTAGGCGGGATCGAGGGCGGCGATCCGGGTCTCAAGCTCCTTGCGGCCCTGTGCCGAAATGGTGGGCAGTGGCGCGCGAACCGGGCCGACATCATGGCCGAGGATCGAGCAGGCGGTCTTGACGGCGCTGGTGTAGGGGTTCGACGCCAGGCAGACGACCAGGGGAAGCGTCTCTCGCCACAGTCGGCTCACTGTGGCGTAGTCGCCGGCCTGCGCAGCCCGGAGCATGGTGGCGTGGACGGGCATCATGAAATTGAAGCTCCCCGTGACGAGGCCGAGGGCCCCGATGGTGAGGGCGGCGCCCACGAGGACGTCCTCGCCGCAGAATGTCCCGATCTGGCCACCGTATTCGGTCACGAGCTGGCTGAGCAGGAACGCGTCGGCACTGGAGTCCTTGACGAAGCGGATGTTGTCGTGTTGCTCGGCCAGGCTCACGATCAGGTCGGCGTCCATCGCCAGACCGGTGCCGTGCGGGTGGTTGTAGAGCATGATCGGCAGCTCGGTCGCGGTCGCGACGTCGCCGAAATACTCCTCGGCCTGGGCGGCGGAGAGCGGCTCGTAGAACGGCGGCACGACCATCAAGGCGTCCGCGCCGACCGAGGCCGCATGCTCGGCATGGGCGATCGCCTCGCGGGTCGAGAGCCCTCCGGTCTGGGCGATGACCGGAATCCTGCCCGCGGCCTGCTCGGTAACGATCCGGACCACCTCGCGCCGCTCCCCCGTGCTCAGCGCGGTGAACTCGCCGGTTCCGCCGCACGCGATGATGCCGTCGGCGCCGGCGGCGACGGTGCGATCGACCAGGTCGCGCAGCGCGCGTTCGTCAACGGCAGCGGCGTCGGCGGTGAACGGGGTGACGATGGCGGAAATCGCTCCGTGGATGGTCATATTTTCTGCTCTTCTCGTTCGCTGCCCGGAGACTGCTCCGGGATCGATTGGCACGGGATGGATTGGCGCGGGATGGTTCCGGGGATCGGGCCGCTCAGCTGATGGTGAACAGCGGCTCACCGAGGGCTGTGAGGTCGACTTCGACGCCCAGGCCGGGCGCTGTGGTCGCGCGTCCTCGGCCCGCATGGGAAGTGGGGCCGACGGTGGCGACGTGCTCATTGGTCCAGTCATTGAAGAAGGAGACGCTGAGCAGGTCGTCGGCCGCCGTGTTGGCGGCCAGATGGGCAACCGCGGCCGTAACGATGTCGCCGCCCCAGGTGTCCTCGATCGACACCGTCATGCCGAGGCCGACCGCGAGGTCACGCATCAGCCGCAATGGTCCGATGCCACCGAGCCGCCCCAGCTTGAGGTTGACCGCGCCGGCTTCCACCTGCGCCTTGGCATCGTAGAGATCTGCCGGGGTCACGACCGTCTCGTCCATCACCAGGGGAAGCGCGGTGACATGGCGCACGCGCGCCGAGTCCGCCGTCGTCCGGCACGGCTGTTCCAGGTAGATCGGCAGGTCTGCCATCGCGCGGGCCGCGATGATGGCGTCGTTGAGGCGCCACCCGCCGTTGGCGTCACAGATCACGCGGCTCTGGCCCGCTGCCTCGACGGCGGCGGCGGCACGCCGGGCGTCGTCACGGGGGTCGTTGCCGACCTTGACCTGGAAGCAGGTGATTCCGGCCTCACGGCGTGCCGCGATGAACTCAGCCATCTGGTGCGGCTCGGCCAGCGGAACGGCCTCATAGAGGGGAAAGTCCTCCTGCAGTACGCCGCCTAGCAGCATCGAGACCGGCTTGTTCGTCGTCTTGCCGAGGATGTCCCAGCAGGCGATGTCCACGGCGCTCTTGCCTCCCTGCGCCCCCAGCAACGTGGCGTTCATCTGCGCCCGGACGACGGCCGTCTGGCACGGGTCGAGGCCGAGGAGACCGGGTCCGAGTTCGGCGATCGCGGCACGCACTCCGTTCGGGAAGTCGGGCAGATAGGTCCCCCCGAGCGGACAGCACTCTCCCCATCCGTCGATGCCTTCGTCGGTGCGGACGCGCACGAGCGTCGACACCTGATGCGTGGCGACTCGGCCGCCCGACATCGCGTACTGCCCGTGGGCGTAGCTGAGGAGGTGCTCATAGACGTCGAGTCCGATGATCTTCATCAGTTGACTCCTGGCGAGGCGGATCAGGCTGTTGGTGGCTCGGGCATGAGAAGCGAACCTGCCCTTCTCAGACGCCAGAAAGAGCGGCGAATGCCGCCTCGAAGTCCTTGCGAGCGCGTGCGGCCTGATCGGGTTCCAACGGGAGCCGGGGCAGTCGCACCGGGCCGCCGTAACGTCCGGCCATGTCCATCGCCAGCTTGATGGCCTGAATGAAGGTGTGCCGCGAGTCCCAGGCGAACGCGTCGTGGACCCGCCGGTACAGCGGCAATCCCTCCTCGACGTTACCCGCCACGGCCAGGTCATACAGTTTCCGGCACTCGCGCGGGAAGGCGTTGGAGAACCCGCCGATCCACCCGACCGCCCCCATCAGAACCAGTTCGAACAGCACGTCGTCGGCACCGGCCACGATGTCGATGCTGGGCGCCAGATTCTTGATCTGGTGGACTCGTCGCACGTCGGCGGAGAATTCCTTGACGGCCACCACATTGTCGAACTCCGCGATGCGAGCAATCAGCTCCGGCGTCAGGTCGACGTTGGTGTCGTAGGGGTTGTTGTAGGTCACGATCGGCAGACCGACCTTGGCCAGTTCCCGGTAGTGCGCGACCACTTCGTCTTGGCTGGCTCGGTAGGCGTTCGGCGGCAGAGACAGCACACCGTCGGCGCCTGCCTCCAAAGCACGCTCGGCCCACATGCGCGCCTCGGCCGCGCCGTAGGCTCCGGTGCCGGGGACCACCGAGAACCCCTCCGGGGCAGCCTCGACCGCCGCCCGGACAACGTCGTCACGCTCCTGAGGCGTCAGGACCTGGTATTCCCCCAGGGAGCCGTTGGGACTTACTCCGTCGCAGCCGTTAGCGGCCAGCCAGGCGACGTGCTCCTGGATCTTGTCGTAGTCGATGGACAGGTCGTCTCGCAGTGGCAGCGCCGCCGCGACGACGATCCCCAGCCAGGGCTTCATGATTCTCCTTATTACTCTATCGGTAAGCGGTAATGCACTACTAAGTTTTGGTTTTGGCGATACCACTTCGCGTTGCGGACCGGCTAGCTGAGTGCGAACCAGGTGGTCTTGATCTGGGTGTACTGGTCGATGGCTTCGATGCCCTTGTCGTAGCCGCCGAAGCCGGAGGACTTGAACCCGCCGAACGGCGTCGTGATAGCGCCCTCGCTGTAGCAGTTCACCGAGACGGTGCCCGCTCGTACGGCCCGCGAGATCCGGTGTGCCGCGTCAAGGTCGCGGGTAAAGACCGAGGCGGCCAAGCCGTACTCGGAGTCGTTTGCCAACGCGATCGCCTCTTCCTCGGTCTCGAAGGTCAGGACCGAGAGCACTGGCCCGAAGATCTCCTCGCGGGCAATGGCCATCGTGGGCCGCACATCGGTGAAGATGGTGGGCTCGACGTACCACCCGCCGGTCTCTTCCAGGACGCGGTGTCCGCCGGCGACGAGCGTGGCCCCGTCGTCGATCCCGCTCTTGATGTAGCCCATGACTTTGTCCAGATGCGCCTTCTCGATGAGGGCGCCGATCTTGGTGGCCGGGTCCTGCGGATCGCCGACGGACCATGTCGCGGCCTGGGCGACCAGCCGTTCCACGAGGGCGTCGCGCAGGCTGGCGTGCACCAGGATCCGCGACCCGCACGTGCAGTTCTCCCCCATGTTCCAAAAAGCGGCACCGGCCAGCTCTTCGGCGATGGCGTCGAGGCGGTTGGCCACGTCGGCCATCACGATTTGTGGGCTCTTGCCACCGCACTCCAGGATCACCTTCTTCAGGTTGCTGTCGGCCGAGTACCGCAGGAAGTGGCGTCCGACCTCGGTGGACCCGGTGAAGGTGACGGCATCAACGCCGGGATGGCGGCCCAGGGCCCGTCCGGCAACGTGGCCCAGGCCGGGAACGACGTTGAACACGCCCGCGGGGATGCCCGCTTCGGCAGCGAGCTCTGCCGTCCGCAGGGTGCTGAACGGGGCGAGCTCGGCCGGCTTGACGATCAGCGAGTTCCCCGCGGCCAGCGCCGGACCGGCCTTCCACGACAGGGTCGCCATCGGGAAGTTCCAGGGCAGGACCGCTGCCACTACCCCGATCGGCTCCCGGGTGATCAGGCCGAGGTTTCCGCTGCCGGTCGGACAGACGCGCCCGAAGAACTTGTCGATGCCTTCCGCGTACCAGCGAAAGGTGTTGATGGCGTCGGGCAGATCCACGTCGCGGCAGTCCGTGATCGGCTTGCCCGCGTCGATCGAGTCGAGCATCGCCAATTCCTCGATGTGCTCTTCGAGGAGATCAGCGAAGCGGAGCAGCACCGCCTTCCGGTCGGCCGGGTCCGCGTTGCTCCACTCGCCCCGTTCGAAGGCTCGGCGCGCCGAGGCCACCGCGACTTCGATGTCCTGCTCGTCGCAGGCGGCTACCGGGGCGATCACCTCCCCGGTAGCGGGATTGATCGAGTCCACCGTCTCGCCGGAGACCGCCTGCACGGGGGCGCCGTCGATGAACGGTGCGGTGATGAATCGATGGGCGGTGTTGATCACGTGCCTCCTGTCGATGGCGGCGCTGCTCACAGGACCTTCTCCAGAAAGGAGCGGCAGCGCTCAGCGGTGGGATTGTTGAAGAGTTGGCCGGGCGTCCCGGACTCGACGACGCAGCCGTCGTCCATGAACACGACCGTGTCGGCGACCTCCCGGGCGAAACCGAGCTCGTGGGTGACCAGGATCATCGTCATGCCCTCGATGGCGAGCTGCCTCATGACCGAAAGCACCTCGCCGACCAGCTCGGGGTCGAGTGCCGAGGTCGGCTCGTCGAAGAGCATCAGCTGCGGCTTCATTGCCAGCGCCCGGGCAATGGCGATCCGCTGGGCCTGGCCACCGGAAAGCTCGCTCGGGTAGGCGGATTCCCGGTGCGCGAGGCCGACCTTGGACAGCAGATCGCGCGCGACCTCGATCGCCGCGCGCCGCGGGATCTTCTTGACCCTCGTCGGCGCCTCGATGATGTTCTCGAGGACGGTCATGTGCGGGAAGAGGTTGAAGTGCTGGAAAACCATCCCGATCTCGGCACGGCGCTGCGCGGTCTCCCGCGGTGACAGCTCGTAGAGCTTCGAGCCGGACTGGCGGTAGCCGACGTACTCGCCACCCACCATCAGGCGGCCGCCGTCGATCTTCTCCAGGTGGTTCACGCATCGCAGGAAGGTGCTCTTCCCCGAGCCCGACGGCCCGATGATGCAGACCACTTCGCCCTCGGCGACGCTGATGTCCACACCGGTCAGGACCTCTTGGTGGCCGAAGCTCTTCCGCACGGCCTCGGCGAGCACATAAGGCTGGTCGACCATCAGATCATCCCTCCGCGTTTCCCGCTTCCGCCGCATTCCCCGTCCCGAGGCCGTGGCCCCTGCTCGCCTGACCGTCGCGCGGCCGCTGCGGCTCTTGTGGGCGCGACCGGCCCGTCGTGCCGTGGTGGCCGCGGTTGTAATGGCGTTCGATGTAGTACTGGGCCACCGACAGGATCGAGGTGAGCAGCAGGTACCACAGGCTCGCCACGATGAGCAGCGGGATCGGGTTGAAGTTCCGGTTGTAGATCAGCTGGGCCGAATAGAGCAGGTCGGGCAGCGCGATCACGCTCACCAGAGACGTGGTCTTGAGCATGCCGATCACCTGGTTTCCGGTGGGCGGCACGATCACGCGCATCGCCTGCGGCATCACGACTCGGCGGAAGGTCAGGAATCGGCCCATGCCAAGTGCTTGTGAGGCTTCGAGTTGGCCCCGGTCGACCGAGTTGATACCGGATCTGACGATCTCGGCCATGTAGGCCGCTTCATTCAGTCCAAGGCCAAGAAGCGCCGCCACATAGACGGTGATCACCTGGTTCGCGTCGAATTCAACGAACTGGGGGCCGAACGGAATCCCGAGGCTGATTGCGGGAAAAAGCGCCGAGAGGTTGAACCAGAAGATGAGCTGGACAAGGACCGGCGTTCCCCGGAAGAACCAGATGTAGGCTCCGGCGACCCACGACACCAACGGATTGACCGAAAGCCGCATCGTGGCCAGCAAGATGCCGCCGAGAATGCCGATCAGCATCGCACAGGCGGTCAGGACGATCGTCCTTGCCAGACCCTGCATGATCTGACCAAAGGTGAGGTAGTGCCAGACGACATCCCATTGAAATCGATCGTTCGTGATCAGGATGTCGACGAACTTCGCGACGAGAATGGCGATGACCGCGCCGCTGACCAGCCGCCAGGGTCGCCGTAGGCGGACGACCTCCAGGTCATGCGCCGAGCGGGGCTCGGCTTTGCTGGAAATACTCATTGTCTCCATCCTGCTCAGGGTGATCCCGACCGTGGGGCAGGCGGGCTCGACTCTGGTCCTCGGCCCGCCCGGCCCGCGGGCTCAGGAGTAGTTCGGCGGCGTGGAGTCGGCCGTGTAGATCTGCGGCTGGTCCAGGGCACCGTACTCGGAGTTCCACTGTTTGAGGACCTGTGCGTATACGCCGCTCTTGATGAGTTCGGTGTAGCCGGCCTGGACGGCCTTCAACATCGCGGCCGAATCGCCGTTGCGGGCCACGGCGGTTGCGCACGGACCGCCGCCGAACTCGCCGGAGACCTTGAACCCCTTGGTGGTCTTGGCCGCAGTCTCAAGCTGACCTCGACCGGTCACGATCGCGTCGGTGCGGCCGCTGTTCAGGGCGAGGAACGAGGCCGACTGGTCCGGGAAGGAACTGATGGTCATCGGCGTCGAGCATTTGCCGTTGAAGGCGATGAGGCTTGCCTCCTCCGCCGAACCCTTCATCACGCCGATCCGCTTGCCGCACAAGTCCTGGCCTGTCATCGGATTCCAGCCGTCGTTCGTCCGGGTAGCGAAGCTGCTGTAGTCGCGCCAGCCGCTGACGAAATCCGCCGACTTCAGGCGATCGGCCGTCACGTAATACTCACCCATTGCCAGGTCGAATTTCCCTGCTTGAAGCCCTGGGATTTGAGAATCGAATGACCCAGCCGTCAGCGTGACTTTGAGGCCCATCAGGCCGCCGAGCGCGCGAGCCAGGCTAGGGTCCATGCCCACCACCTGACCGGAGTCATCGACCGAGGACAGGGGCGCGGACCCGTCTGGGACGGCGACGCGAAGCTCCCCTCGGTTCCGGATGCTCTCGGGAACAAGGGCAGCGATCGCATCGACCTTGCCCACATTGGGACCTGCGCCTGCACCGTCGCCGGCCGGGTTCGACCCGCAGCCGACGAGCGTCGCGAACAGGGCCAACACCAGAGCGGTGACGCCGCTGGTCCGGAGAATGTGCGGTCCGGGGACGGTGAGTCTCTTCATCCTGGCTCCAGGTGGCTGGATATGACCGGTAACCGATTACGTTTAGCCGGAAGTCTGGCGCGCTGGACAACGGGTGTCAACACGTCGACCGCCAATTTGCGCTGCGGTAACACCCGGGGGCAGGCGGCAAGATCACCTTGCGATAGGGAGATGGGCCGCCCCACGGTCGGCCATCCCCTAATTCCGGCTGCGCTGCCTGTTCCTGCCCGGCGTCACGCGGTGCTGCTCGTGCGAGACTCCCGCATTAGCTCACGGGAGACCATCTCGGCGGCGGCCTTGCCGGAGGTGACCGCTACCTCCATCTGCCCGAGAGGCGCGAAATAGTCGCCGGCGAAGTGGATGCGGTGCCCCGGCTCGCGGCAGTACTCGATCAGGGGCTCGAAGGCCGCCGCGTCCGACACGGTCCGGTAAGTCCCACCGATCAGCCACCGCTGGATATGGGACTCGACGATGTGCCCCCGAAGAGTCGGGAAGAGCTCCAGGATCTCGCGGGTGTAGATGTCGGTGATCTCCGCGTCACTCAACTTGAGAAGCCGTTGCGCCGTCTCGCCACCCGCGTAGCACATCAGACTGCCACCGGGCTCACGACGGCCGGGCCGGCGGAGCGGATTGGCATGGTTGAAGAACATGTCGAAGGTCCGGTCCGGCGTCGTCATCGCGTAGATGTCGTCGTACGGCATGGGGCCCGGCTCGTCGGTGATCATCGTCATCCCGACCCACGAGCCGTACCGCGGCACCTGAAGCGCGCCATCCACCGCGGCCGGTATATCGGCGACCACCTCGCGAGCAAGATGCGCCGGCACCGCAACAACCACTTGACGCGCCGTAACCGTGTGCTCACGTCCGTCCTGTAGGTATCTGACGCGAACGAGATCACCATCCTGGCGCACGGACTGCACCGCGGCGCCCACGCGGATCCGGTCCCCCAGATGCTCTTGCATGGCCTGCCCGAACCGCCCCGACCCGCCGTCGAGATTCAGCGCGGTATTGTCCTTCTTCCCACTCCACACGGCCCCGAACAGCGCGACCCCGACTCCGGCGCTCTGCTGCTCGGGCTCCGCTGCCGCGCGTCGGGCAGCTGCCTGGAAAATCTCGTCCACTCGACGCGAGGGCCGTCCGAGGAGATCCCGGAAGGTCTTTCCGAAGCGGAACTTCGCGATGCGCTCCCGCCGGGCCGAATCCGGCTCGCCCTGGCGGGGCTTGGCGATGCGGTGCCAGCGGGCGACCGTGGTCATCAGCTTGGTTCCGACCCAGACGAGCTCGATGCGCTCCTTGAGCGACATCGGCAGGACGAACGGGTACGCCTCCACTCGCTTGGAGCGGTAGACCTTGCCGGCGAAGGTCATCGCGGTCTTGAGACCCGGGATCTCAATGACCTCCAGTCCGAGTTCCCGGACCAGGTTGTGCATGTTAGAGCCGGCACCCGGGAACAGGTGCCCGCCGAAGTTCATCCAGTACGGCCCGCGTGATTCGGACTTCAGCCGTCCGCCAAGGCGCCGACGCTCCTCAAGCACCACCAGCGAGCGTCCGCGCAGCTGCCAGGCGGCGGACAGTCCGCTCGGCCCGCCACCGACGATGACGACGTCAAGGATTTCATCATTCACTTCGAGCACTCCCGTCACTGAGAGGGGTCACTGAGAGGGGGTCATTGATAGGGGGTCACTGAGATCAGATCGGGGAAAACCCGTCACACAGACGGTCGTAGGGGTCCGCGACGACCCGCGAGAACCCCGTCACGTGGGCCGTTCCGGTCAGGAGCGGCCTAACCACGACGCGGCCGGCGTCGTCGGCGATCGAGTCGGTTCGTACTTTGAAGACGGTGTCGATGATGCTGCGCGTGGTCAGCGTCTGGCTCGCGGCGACGTCGCCGCGAGCCACTCGCAGGGACAGGAGTGCGCTCGACCCGGTCCCGCACGGCGAGCGATCGATTTCGCCCGGCGGAGCGACTACGACGACACGCGACGTGGGAGCCTCGGCGTCGATGGTCCGGTGGAACATCACCTGGTAGACGTCGAGCTTGGTCCCAGTGCGCGGGTCGCGGACCACCTGGTCGGCAATTGACGCAGCGAGCTCGCGCGCGAGGCCCACGATCTTCAACGCGGACTCCGGCTCAAGCCGGAGGCCGAGGTCGTCGGCATCGACGGTGGCGTAGTAGTCACCGCCCCACAACAGGTCGACACCGACCGGGCACCCGCCCAGCTTCTGCTCCCAGCGGTCGACCACGTAAGAGTCGACGTTGGTCAGCGTCACTTCGGTGGCGGCGGGACCGCCACCGCGCACGGACGAGCCCACCAGACCGGCCGGCGTGGCGATCGTGAACCCACGAGCGCCATCGATTCGCGGCACGTCGGGGAGCAGGTCGAATTCGTCGATCACCATCGACAGCCCGATCATGCAATGGCCGCACATCGGGGGGTAGGAACCGGGCTCGAGGATCACCGCGCCGATGTCGTGGTCCGGACCGGCGGCCGGGAGCGGGAGCACGGCGCACGTCAAGCCTCCGCCGCGTGGCTCATGGACCAACCGTCGTCGCACCCAGTCGGCGGAATCGCGCAGCCACCGACGAGTGGCCTCGACACCCTCGATGCCCGCGGGGACATCCAGGCCGCCGATGACGATCCGGGTCGGATTCCCCGCTGTGTGGGTATCGACGACGTCAAGCCCGGGGCGCACTCCCCGACTCCATGAACCAATGGCGCGCTCAAGCGCGCCATCTGAACCCCACTCCATGGGTAGACGGTAACACGTTACACATCGCCGATGTAGGGATCCGAACTGGCAGTGCGGCCGACTGCCGTTCACCGCAGTACGACGCGGTCCAGGCCAACACACCCGTCAACAGGCGATGGATGTCCGGCTCACGAGCCCTGCGTAGTGATCAATGCTCTGTCTCGTGTTCATTCGTGAGCCCGGTCTGCCGCTTCGCCTGCCGGTGCGCGTAGCAGAGGCGGACGCAGTAGAGGAGTGTGCTGGCGGCGAACAAGCCGACGGTGATCAGCAGCCATCGGGAGAGGAAGGGCTCTTGGGTCTGCCCGGTGGCGGCGAGGTAGGTCGGGGCTCCTTGTCGGATGATGCCCGGGAGGAACAACAACAGCAGCAGACCGGTCGCCAGCACCGGGACGCGGATGTAGTTCACCGGTGATACCAGCGGACCGGTCGTGTTTCTCGCTCCGCGATGCGCGCCGGTCAGAACGCGGTCAGCGAGGGCATACAGCGGGAACAGCACCAGATCGTGAAGGATGATCGCGGCGGCGAACCAGATGACGATGCGCACCAGCAGCGGCTCGGCCAGGAGTTGGAACACGACGTACCCAGTGAGCGCGAAACATCCCAGCACGATCACCAGATGCAGCGGACCGGCGCCATAGAAGCGCATCCAGCGGGCAAGCGGGCGAAACATCTCAGCCGCCCCGGAATTCGATCGACTGCACCCACTTGGTGTTGTGCACGCCCGGCACCGCCGGGGCGATGATCCGGGCCGGGAAGCCGTGGTCGAGGGCGAGGTCGACGCCGTTGACCCGCAATGCCAGCAACGAGTCCGGGTCGAGGACCTGGTTCGCCTGCAGCATCGCCTGGTTGAACGCTCCCACCTGTTCCAGTGACCGCACGTGTGCCCAGCGGGGATGCGGCACACCAGCCAGACTCGCGAGGTCCCGGAGCCGGACCCCGCTCCAGGTCTGGAGGGTGGACCACCCCTCGACGCACGCTATGGGCAGGGCGGCGGTGTGCTGCGGTAGCGCCAGCAGGCTCGCTCTGTCCAACGCCACGAGGTGCGGACCGCCGGTCAGCGCAAGCCGCCAGCCCTGGGCGATGTCGCCCGGGTTGATCGCGGCCGCCGCTGCCGTGCGGTTGATCTGGAAGTCGTTCGCGCCAAGTCCGTAGGAACGACCACGCGGCAGGAGCAGGGCGGAGCTCCTGATGCCGTCGATCGTCTGTCCGGCGGTCACCGCGGCCACCGCCAGGGCCCCGCCGCCCACGAGCAGGAGGGCACCGCGCCTGCTCAGCGTGGCCTCGGCAGGCTCGGCCGCGACCAAACCGTCCGCGTCCTGGGCCTCCGGGCGGGTCTGGGCCCGCGAGGTGCGCATCTCGGCTCGAAACGATCGCGACCGCAGCGCCCTGAGCATCCGGGGCAGCTTCACGACCACGTGGACCAGGAACGCCCCGAGGAACACCCAGGCGCCGAAGTAGTGGGCCGTGTAGAAGCTGAACCCGAACACGTAGTCGTACTGGATGTTGAGCACGCCTGTGACAATCTCGAACAGGATGCCGCCGACGAGCAGCAGCAACGACGCTCGTTCGACGACCTCCGCCATAGATCGGGCAGGAGGCCACGAGAACAACCTCGGTACCACCGACCACAGCTTGGCCAGCACGACCGGGATCAGGACCAGTCCCAACCCGACGTGCACTCCCTGGTTGAGGCGATACAGCCAGGACGGCCGGGTGGGCCAGTCGAAATAGGGCAGGTGCAGCCAGCCCACATCCGGCGGAAACGCCTGTCCGAACCGCGGACCGTACGCGATGTAGGACAACAGCCCCGTGATGATGACGATCGGCAGTCCCGCCAGGAGTACGAGACCGAACACCGAAGTCAACCACGGGCCGCGCAGCGGGCTTCGCCACAGTCGCGACCGTCCCATGCCGGGCGGCCGATGCCGCTCCAGCGCCCGCCACAGTCCAGCCGGGAATCCGTACGAAGACCCACCCGCAACGGCTTCGCGCGAGGACTGAACGCCTTCATCTGGGGGCTTTCCATCGCCTTCCGCGCCGGGCTCAGCAGCCGGCCCCTCCTCTATAGGCGTGCCGACTTCCTCGGGGTGTGGGGCAACCGCCTGGCCAGATTCTTCAGCCACCTCTGCGGGAGACTCGGCAGGTACCTCTAGGGGAGACTCGGCGGACGCGGGCGTTACAGATTCCTCCGGGGCGGTCTCGCCAGGTTCCACGTTGCCACTCACACCCCGTGAAGGCTCGTCAGCAGGAGGTGTGGTCAACCACGACCCCCCTTCGGTTTTGGTCCGCCGGCGCACCGTCGGTCGCACTGTTGCGTGCTGAGCAAGTGCTGAGCAAACCCCACCGTAGATGCGCGGACGGCCAGGACTGAAGGGGACTTTGTGCCCTGCCGGTGCTACGGATGGTGTGTCAGAGGCGTTAACGATGTCATCGCATCGAGAGGGGGCGGTCCTTGGCGACGGGGAAATAGCCTTGCCCGATACCGTTTTCCCGGTTCGGCAGCAGTGCGGCGCGGTTCCAGGACATGATCTCGTCGCCGTCGTGGTTGAGCCCCGCGTGCGCATCGAGACGATGCCGAACCCTGGGCGCGAAGCACTCGGCCGCAGCCCCGTGCAGATGCTCTCGGCATAGAGCGTGTCGCCGACGTACACCGGATGCGTCAGCTTCAGGTCATCGATGCCCAGGTTCGCGACGGCGTTCTGACTCATGTCGAGCACGCTCAGTCCCAGCACGACCGCGATGGTCAGGCCGGAGTTGACGATGATCCGGCTGCTGTTCAACGGTGTTTCCACGATGCCGGGCGCGACGGCGTTGCAGTTGATGCCCGATCCGGCCAGTTCGAGTGCGATCGATTTGGTCAGCATCGTCAGCCCGGCCTTGGACACGTTGTAGGCCGAGCGGTTCTTGAAGCCCAGAGTGGACGCGACCGACGTGATGTTGACGATCTTGCCGCCGCCACGGTCGATCATGTGCGGGATCGCGGTCTGGCACTCTGGGCGCGGCGGCTCATGGCCAATGGCGCGGCTCTCGCCGGCGCGGAATTGGGTGCGCGATGAGCGAGCACCACATTGGACTGTTGACCGAACTTCCCCTTCGGAAGGTGCACAAGGTGGAGCTGGCCGGGCGCATGGTCGGCATCATCCGCACCGAAGCCGGCATGTTCGCCTTTGGCGACCGGTGCCCGCACCAGGGCGGGCCCATGTGCTCCGGACACGTCACGGGGACGATGCTGCCGTCGGCGCCGGACCAGTACGTGTACGGGGAGGACGGCATGGTCATCCAATGCCCTTGGCACGCCTACGAATTCCGCGTCGACACCGGCGAAAGCGTCGGAAGTGTCCTTCGTGGACGCTTGCCCACCTACCGGGTGGACCTGTGCGGTGACGGGCGCCGCCGGCGTCGTCGCGGCCGGAGACGCGGCGAACTGGTACAACCCCCTATACGAACGGTTTATGCGGGTCGAACACTGGACGAACGCGATCGAGCAAGGCACCTACGCGGCCCGAAGGCCGCTCGGCACGCACGACCCGGACGGCTTCGCGAGCGCCCCCTACTTCTGGTCGGATCAGTACGGGATGCTCCTGCAGAGCGTAGGTTCCACCGCCGGGTACGACGAAATCGAAATCCTCGTGCGCGACGGCGAAAAGCTGCTCGTCGCCTACGCCAGGCACGGCAGGCTCATCTGCGTGGCAGGACTGCACGCGGGCACGGCGGTGATGTCCTACCGCTGCCTGGTCTCGGCGCAAGCCACGATGGACACCGTCCGCGCGAAGGAACACGAAACAGCGGAGGCCGTCCGGCCTTGACGGCCCCACCAACGGAGCAACCGGCTATTGCGGTGGCGGCGAAGACGTGACCGGCCTATGGGTGGATGTCCAGATCGAACGCCTCATGAAGGGCCGCTGGACGGACACGGGGAGCTCAATGAAGAACCTCGAGCCATGCCGGGACGATGAGATCAAGGAAAGGTGTATCCGGATGGCGTTCGTACCGTGGTGCGAGGATGGCGCCTATCGCACGAAAGCCCGGCTCCGCGTCACACTGGCATCCGGACGACACGCGTCCGGGGACTGGAAGTACGCCCCCACCACGGGAGGGAAGGACATCACATGCTGACCAAGTTGTATCCCATGACCCACACCGTGGTCCGGTCCAGTCACGTCGAACTGAGCGAACTGGAAGAGTCGGCGCTTGATGAACTTGCTGATCTTGTCCTCGCCCATCACGGCGCGGCGATCCCTGTGGTGACCAGCCGCCCCGTGCGGGGCTCCACCCATCACGAGGTACGGGAGAGCCTGAAAGCGATGGCCGAGGACGACAGTCTCGGGTTCATACCCCCCGATTGGGAGATCACCTTCGTGGCCCGAGCGGATGAACACGTTGCTGGGGTGGTCAAGCTGCACGGCCAGCGCGACTACTGCGGACCCGATCTCGACATCGAGGTCATGCCCTGGTTCCCACCACACCACCGGAACACCGGAACAGTGGCGGTCAACGCCATGGCAGCGATGATCTTCGAGCACCTCGCGCCCATGCTGACGCCCATCCACGTGCGCACTGTGATGGCCAGGGACCATGCGCAGATCACCGCCGACCAGGTCCGTGCGACGGAATCGGTTCGGCTGTCGGGCGTTGATGAGCTCGCCTCGATGATCCCCTGCGACGACGAAGGACACCTCTAGACCGTTCGCCTCCGGGGCGACGGTGAGCAGGCCGCCCAGTCCTCTGCCCTGCTGGTCGTTGTCGACGAACAGGTAGTCGAGTTCGCCTTCACCTCGGTGCCGCGGCCCGCGATCATCACCAGGTAGAAGCCCACCGGCCGAGATCCGTCGCGCGCCACCCACACCAGACGGGTCTTCAGGCCGTCGGCGGTGATGTTCACCTCGGCCACCATCGGCGGGTATTCGCCCTGGAAGGCGATACTGGAACGAACCAGCCCGGTCAGCAGTGGGAGGTCCTGGGCGGTGGCGTCGTCGACGATCGTCATAAACGGACGTTGACTCGCCCGCCGGGTGGGGTAACCGTGCGGGAGACGACACGCCCGCGAGTCGTGTGGGGGCAACGCCAGCGGGACCGAGGTGCGTGTACCAGACGACGGCGCGCTTACCTCGGAGGCCATCGTGTCGATCACAGGACGGCTGATTCCCGCACACCCGGAACTGCTCAGCGTCGACGAGGCGACGCGGCTCGGTCAGGACACGGTCGCCGAGATCTACCGGCAGCACATCAGCCCTGGCCAGTGGACGGCGTTCGGGCTGCTGGGATTTGACCGGATCGCCGTCGACCACGCCGAGGACGTGTACTACGTCGATCGTTCCGGCCGCCGCATTCTCGACTTCTTTGGCGGGTTCGGCGCGATGGCACTCGGTCACAACCATCCGCGCGTGTTAGAGGTCCGCAGGCGCTTCCAGGAGCAGCAGCGCCATGAGCTCGGGCTGACCCTGCCGTCGCAGTACGTCGCCGCCCTGTCGCGGAACCTGGCCACACTGGCGCCGGACGGCTTGGACCGCGTGATGCTCTACTGCACCGGTTCGGAGGCGGTGGAGGCCGCGCTCAAGCTCGCCGAGCGGGCACAGGGCCCGCGCCGCGCCAAGGTGGCATACGCGTGTAACTCCTTCCACGGCAAGACGATCGGCGCGTTGTCGGTCACCGACTCGGAGTTCTACCGGGGACGTTTCGAGGTCCTGCCGCGCCGCCAGGCCGTTCCCTTCGGCGACGCCGCGGCGCTGGAGGACCTGCTGCGTCGGGACCGCGGCATCGGCGTGCTGATCCTGGAAACCGTGCAGGGCGGCGCCGGAGTCGTGCTGCCGCCGCCGGGCTATCTGGAGCAGGTACGGCGATTGTGCGATCGCTACGGGGTGCTGTGGATCGCCGACGAAGTGCAGTGCGGCGTCGGCAGAACAGGCCGGTTCTTCGCCTTCGAGCACGCCGGGGTCACTCCCGACATCGTCACGCTGGCCAAGGCCCTCGGGGGCGGCAAGACGGCGATTTCGGCCGTGCTCGCAGGCCACGAGATCCACGACCGCGCATACGGCGGCGCTCGCAATGCGCTCGTGCATGGGCCGGCGACCTTCAGCGGCATGGGCGAAGCCTGCTGCACAGCGATCGAAACGCTGCACGTCCTGCACGACGAGAACCTGCTGACCAACGCCGCTGAGCAGGGCGAGCACCTGCTCAGCGGGTTGCGCTGGCTGCACCGCCGCCACCCGAAGCTGATCCGCGACGTCCGGGGCAGCGGGCTGATGGCCGCCGTCGAGTTCGCCGACCTCAGCGGTTGCCTGCCGGGCTTACCCGGACGTGTGGCGGGGGTGCTGGACCGGCCACTGCGGGGCAGCGTGGCCATGCTCGCCGGCAGCCAACTGCTCTCGGAGTTCGGCATTCTCGTCGCCTTCACCGATTACAACCGCAACGTCGTGCGGCTGGAACCGCCGCTGACCATCCGCCCGCAGCACGTCGACATGCTGGTGGGAGGCTTCGACGACCTGCTGGCACAGGGCCTGAAGGGCTTGGCGGCCGGATATCTCCGCCGCCGCTACCGGTCGCAGATCACCGAGCCGCTGACAGCCGCTCCCGCGCCAGCATCCCGTAGCGGCACGGAAGTAGCGGACCAGCCGAGGCGATCGTAGGTTCCGGAAAAGGCCACCGCGCCGGCCTCGCCGATGAAGTCGCCGGGGAATCCAAGGGCGAAGTCCACTCCCCGATCAGCCGCTCCACCGCTTCGGGTTCGGTTCGGCACGGCAACCATCCGCGCCTCGCTCACCGGTCTTGTCGGCCGATCTGCACACCGACGACCTCCATTAGCCCGGCGAGCGGCACCTTGGCCTCGGTCTGCTCGGGCATGACCGCATAGCCGTCGCGGCGCAGCAGGTCGAGCAGGCGCTCGGCCAGCGGCATCACCATGTGCCGGCCCCAGCAGCGCTCGTTGACGTGGCCAAACGGCAGGTAGCCGGGGTAGGTGTCGGGGTCAAGGTCGCGCCAGCGCTGCGGCCGGAACTCGTCGGGCGCGTCCCACAGCCGCGGGTCGCGGTGGCTGAGCAGCGGCAGCAGCAGCACGTCGTCCGCCCGGCCGATCCGGCCGTCGACCTCGGGGAACTCCGGGCAGGACCGGCGCAGGATGTTCCACGATGGCGGCAGCAGCCGCAGCGCCTCTAGCAGAATGTGCTCGTTGGAGACGTCCTCGTCGAACGGGGAGCCGAGCCAGAGCGCGCCGGTGACGAGCGCGGCGACGGTGAAGCAGATCGGCGCCGCGACGCGGCGGTAGAGGCCCATCGCGCGCCGCCGCTCCTGGTAGCTCGACGCGTTGGCGGTGAAGCCGGCGACCGTGGAGGCCGGGTCGGTCGGCCGCAGCCGCCCAGGCAGCGCCGCACCGGCCACGATAACCGTCCAGGTCAACTTGGGTGTCAGCTCCAGCGCGCGGTCCACCAGCACCTTGAGCCGGTACGGGTCGACGCCGAACACCAAGTCGCGCAGATAGTTGTGCCCGACGAGCGGCCATTCGCCGGACAGGTCGACCTCGTCCTCAAGCGGCTTCTTCAGGGCCACCCGCACGTCGTGTCCGACGGCCTGCATGAGCGCGGACGCCTCACGCCGCGGGATGGACCGTCCATTCAGCGGCTTGAACGTCGGCCGCTCCATTTCGTTGGCCGACCGCACCCGCATCAATTCATTCATCAGGGCGGCATCGCCCACGCCGACCGTGTCCTCGTCCAACCGGAAGACCTCGGCGCCGCGATATTTTCGCAACAGCGCGTCGATTCGCGGGGTGAACGTGGTGACCCGAGAAAGGCGACTTGCTTCCGAAATGCTCACAAATCGGTCCCCAGCACGAGGGGGCGGAGCCCGACCGGAGCCGGGCACCGACCCACGAAAGGCTAACTACCAGGCCAGAACCTGGTTCACGGGTTTAGTACCACCCGTACCAGGCGTACTCCTTCAGGCTCTTCTGACGCGTGAGCTTGCTCTTCAGGAAGAACACGAGCTTCATGGCAGCACCTCCCTTTGGTGTTGAACCAACCGGGAGTCATCAGACCCCAGTGACCACCCATGCGTGGATTCTCTAGGCCTACCAGGAGGATCGGCCTGCGGCAATGACTAGGTCAAAGTCACCCCTCGACGGATCAACGGGAAGCGCAGTTCCTCCTTGGCAATCCACGCGGTCAGGATGCCGACGCCGACCGGCCCGGCCGCTTCCAGCTTGGTGCTGGCAGGTCGGCGATCAACAAGCTGCCGTCATCACGCGGACCTGAGCGACTGGCACGCCCATCGGCGGCAAGCCCGTTTTCTACGGCCATTCGACGAACGTGACCTCGAAGCCGCACGGCGCCGGCTATGAGGCAGCAGGCTTGGTGCTGCCGTTGAGTACCAAAATTACCGCCGAGTATTCAGTAACGGGGCCCCGATCGCATCGATCGGGGCCCCAAGATTCTACGGCTTAGCGAAGTCTATCCACCACACGAGCGGCAAGGACCCGGTCCGGAAAGTCGCACTGTGCGACGGAATCCCGTCCGCCCCCCACGAACTCTACGCTTCCGCGGACCACGTATGTGTCGCCAAAGCGTGGCTGGCATCGCACCTCCACGCGAAACCTTTCACCTGGGAACTCCGGGCCGCTACAATAGCCCCTTGCTCCGCCCGAAATCGGGCTCCACTCACAGTTGTAAGCTCGGGCGTCTGCTCCTGAAGATCCTTCGGCCGTACTGGTTCCTGGGATGGCCAGCGAGAGCATTCCTGCGATCATGACGGCAGTAATCGCACTTCGTCGTTCCATCATAAACACCTTTCAGGCGGCCAGCTGTGCGCAACAAAAAGAAGCGTAGATTCCCGGCACCGCAATCGCTTTACCGATGAGCCGAGATCACCACATTGGGATCAACAATACACCCTTTTTAGTGAGTTATTTCCACGCAATCCGAAAATCACTAAAAACGAAGCGCTCAGCCTAAGCATTAGCCACGAGAGTTACCAGCCAAGTCGGCAGAATTCGAGCGCCGTAATGATACGAATGACAGTGGGAAATTCGGCGAGACGCCATCGATAGCGGGTACCTCTGGTTACCGAGCGAGCCCCACCATGCCTGAGCCAACACGGGGCGCAAGAGGGTGCATTAGGGGCCGCGACCAGGGCTAACGCCAGTCGCGGCCCCTGTGGCCTTGAGGGGCTGCGCACGTTGGGCGTTGCCGTGCGCGCATACCCGCGCGAGGCCTTCGGGTCCTCGATCACGCCCGGGGACGGGCCCCGCGAATTCAGCGTGGGCGCGATGCCCCGGGGCGGCGCCGGGAGACCGGGCGATTGATGCCGTTGAACAGATTGTCGATCAAGGTGTCTGCGAAGGCGTGGTCGATCGGCAGGTCCGGGATCAAAAGCCGGTGGTAGCAGGCTCCCCAGAGTTGGTCGACCACGCTCTCGGGATCGAGGCCATCGCGGAGCTGGCCCTCGGCCAGGGCTTTCTCCATCCGCTGCACCGCGAGTTTGCGACGGGGGGACGAGTAGGTGCGCAGGAAAGCCGCGCGCAGCTCCGGATCAGTCTGTGCCAGGCCAATGAGTTCGGCCATCGTCGGCCCGGCCTTGGTGGCGGTCAGCAGACTGACGAAGGCGTGCAGCTGGTGGCGCAGGTCCGCCTCGACATCCCCGGTGTCCGGGAATTCCAGGGCCGATTCGACGGTGGTGAAGTAGCCCTCTAACGCGAGGGTTCCCTTGGAGGGCCACAGCTTGTAGATCGTCATCTTGCTGGCGCCCGAGCGCCGGGCCACCTCCTCGACGGTGAACCCGCGCACCCCCTCGGCCAGCAAGAGCTCGCCAGCGGCCGCGAGGACATCGCGGCGCACCTCTTCCGTGGGTCTGCGGCCGCGGGCCATGACACACCTCCAAGTATTTGTACTCGTCGTCCATATGTGGTTATATGGACTCATCGTACACATACACCGGGACGTCGGACGTACCGGACTACGAAGGGACACAGATGAGCACCACGCAGATCGCCAGCCCGCGCGTCGCCCTAGTGACCGGAGGTTCCGGCGGCATCGGCCGCGCGGTAGCCGAGCGACTCGGCGCTGAGGGCATGGCCGTGGCCGTGCACTACGCCGGCAATCGCAACCGTGCCCAAGAGACGGCCGACGCCATCACCGCCGCCGGCGGGCGCAGCGTGCCGGTCACCGCCGATGTGTCGGACGAGGGTGCGGTCACTGCGATGTTCGACCGGGTGCAGGAGACCTTCGGCGGGATCGACGTCGTGGTCAACACCGCGGGAATCATGTTGCTGGCGCCGCTCGCTGAGCTCGATCTCGACGACTTCGACCGGATGCACCGCACCAACGTGCGCGGCACCTTCACGGTCAGCCAGCAAGCTGCCCGCCGAGTGCGCCCAGGCGGGGCCATCATCAACTTCTCCAGCACGGTGGTCAAGCTCACGCTGCCCACTTACGCCGCATACGCCGCCACCAAGGGCGCGGTCGACGCGATGACGATGATCCTGGCCAAGGAGATGCGTGGCCGCGATGTCACCGTGAACGCCATCGCCCCCGGCCCCACCGCCACGCCGCTGTTCCTTGAGGGCAAGCCACAGCAGGCCGTGGAGAGCCTGAAGAACATGGCTCCGCTGGAACGGCTCGGTGAGCCCGTCGACATCGCCGAGGCCGTCGCGTTCCTCGCCGGCCCCGCCCGCTGGGTCAACGGCCAGGTCCTCTACATCAACGGCGGCGTTGCCTGATCACACCCATCGAGAGGAGCAAACGACATGGGCAAGACCATCCTCATCACCGGCGCCTCCAGCGGCTTCGGTGCCCTCACCGCACGTGCCTTGGCTGCCGCCGGGCACACCGTTTACGCCGGCATGCGCGACCCAGCTGGTCGCAATCAGCAGGCCGCCGCCGACGCCCGGGCGTATTCCACCGAGCATGACGTCCGGCTGCACGCCGTCGAGCTGGACGTCACCGACCAGGCATCGGTCGACACGGCCGTCGCCGACGTAATGCTGGCCAGCAACAGGCTCGACGTACTCGTGCACAACGCCGGCCACATGGTCCTCGGGCCGGCTGAGGCGTTCACCCCAGAGCAGATCGCCCAGTCCTACGACGTCAACGTCGTGGGCACCCAGCGGGTCAACCGCGCCGTGCTGCCGCATCTGCGCAGGCAGCACGACGGTTTACTCGTGTGGGTGGGCTCGTCCAGCACTCGCGGCGGCACGCCCCCCTACCTGGCGCCGTACTTCGCGGCGAAAGCGGGCATGGACTCGCTCGCGGTCTCCTACGCCGCTGAACTGGCTCGCTTCGGCATCGAGACCTCCATCGTGGTGCCAGGAGCATTCACCGTGGGCACGAACCACTTCGCACACGCCGGTCACGCCGCCGACGAGACCGTGGCCGAGGCATACGAAACTCAGTACGCAGGACTGATGGAGCAGGTCGCCGACAAACTCGCGCAGCTTACTCCAGACCAAGACCCGACCGAGGTATCACGCGCCATCGTGCGGGTAGTCGACACCCCCAAGGGCCAGCGCCCGTTCCGGGTGCATATCGACCCTGCCGACGACGGCGCCGAGGTCGTCAGCGCGGTAGCCGACCGCATCCGCACGGAGTTCTACCGGCGTATAGGCCTCAACGACCTCCTGCACCCGGCTGTCTAAGCCTCGATCCACGTGCGCCGTGAGGCGCGCTCGTGGTCACCGGTTCGTGTGCCGCGAGGACCTCCGCGGTGTGCTCGCCGAGCAGCGGGGGCGCGGTGCGCACCGGTGGCCGCTTCCCTTGATAGCTAACGGGGAAAGCGACCTGCCGGATCGGCCCGGCAACGGGGTGCTCGACCGTTTGCACGATGCCCAACTCGTGGGTCTGGGCGTGGTCGTAAACCTCGGCGAGGGTCTGGATCGGCGCGACCGGCACGCCGCCGTCCTTGAGGAACACACACCAATCTGCGGCCGTGCGCGTTCGCAGAGTCCGTTCCAGCTCGGCATTGAGTTCGTCGCGGTGCGCAACGCGGTCGCGGTTGAGCGCGAAGCGTGGGTCAGTGGCGAGTTCGGGACGGCCGATGAGCGTGCACAGTCGCCGCCACAGTTCGTTGTTCCCGACGGCGATCACGAAATGTCCGTCCGAGGCCGGATATGCCTGGTAAGGAACGAGGTTCGGGTGCCCAGAACCGAGCCGGGTCGGATTCTCGCCGGTGGCGAAGTAGCCGGTGGCCCAGTTGATGTGCAACGCGAGTTGCGTCTCGTACAAGGAGGTCGACACGCACTGACCGAGCCCGGTGCGGTCCCGCTCGACGAGCGCGGACAGCACTCCGATGATGCCGAACAGTGCCGCGCCGAGGTCCCCGGCGGCGAGCCCTGCCTTGACCGGCGGGCCGTCGGGTTCGCCGGTGAGCGACATGAGCCCGGACATGGCCTGGGCGACCATGTCGTACCCGGGTTCATCGCGCAGCGGGCCCCGATCGCCGAACGCGGAGATGTGCAGCACCACCAGCCGGGGGTAACGCTGCGTAAGAGCGGTGTGGTCGAAGCTCCGCTGCAGGCTGCTGCCGGGCCGGAAGTTCTCCACCACGACGTCGGCGTCGGCGATGAGGCGGTGCGCGACCGCCTGCCCCTCCTGGGATTTGAGGTCGAGGGTCACCGATCGCTTGTTGCGGTTGGCCGCAGCCGCAGCACGCGCGCCGCGGAGTCCGTCATGGACAGTGGGCAGGCCAGCCCGAACTCCGACTGCACATACAGGTACGAAAGGGCGTACTTCACGACATGCGGGGCGATGCCGGGCCAGCAGTTGACGCCGGGACGGTGCGACATCGCGGCGAGCCCGAAGCGACGGAAGGCGATGTCATGCATCCGGTCGTAGGCGGGGTGGAACTCGATCTCGTCGATCCGCTCACCGGACGCGGAATACTGCCGCAGCACGGGCGGATTGCGGTCGGCAGTGCTGGCGAATTCGTCGAGCTCACCGGCCGCGACCCGGCCCATCTCGTCCAGCAGCGGCTCGATCCGGGCGCGGTCCTGCGACGCCAGCACGTGGTCGAGCATCGGGCGCAGTGCCGGGTCGTGATCGGCGAAGTTCATCGCTGCCTCTTCTCCTCCCCGGACCGAGCCGGGACGGCCTTTTTCGTGGCCGCGGACGGCGACCAGGAGCTGCGGCGGATCAAGGCCGTCGTGCAGACCAGGGAGATCACGACGTAGGCCAGTCCGAGTGCGACGACCGGCCAGATCGAACCGGTGCTGGTCAACAGGAACTGCGACATCAGTGGGGCGGTTCCGGCGAACACCGTGGTGCACAGCTGGTAGGCCAGCGAGTTTGCGGTGTAGCGCACCCCGGTCGGGAATACCTGCGACAGGATCCCCGCTAACGCGGCGCAGAACATCGCGTGCGGGAAAGTCGCGATCGCCATGCCGAGCGTCGCCAGCCCGAACGAGCCGGTCTTGACGAGCACAAACATCAAGGGAAGCAACAAGATTTCGGGCAGCAGCAACCACAGCACCGCGCGCGTGAGCGACAATTTGCTTGCGACCACGGCGCCAAACGGCTGCACGAGCTCGGGGTCGGCAGGACACCGATTCCCGCCGTAGCCAGCCCCATCAGAGCCAACGTCATGATCAGCGCGCTCTTCCGGCCCCGCCGGTCACCGATGTGCCCGAAGATCAGCCCGCCTAGGGGACGCGCGAGGAACCCGACCCAGAAGGTCCCGAAGGCAGCCAGAGTTCCTAGTGCCGGCGAGACCTCCGGGAAGAAGAGCTTCCCGAAAACCAGCGCGGAGGCCGATCCGTACACGTAGAAGTCGAACCATTCGACGGTCGTACCGACGAAGGCGGTGATCCCGGCTTTGCGCGCTCGCGCGGCACGGCCGGGCCCCGGACGGCCGGCGCAGCGCCGACGGGAGGAGATGTCAGGTTTCCCAGCCGCTTGCCTTCAGCGTCTGGTGCCAAGGGATGTCGTCGTCGACCGTGAGCGTCGCCGACGTCCACTCGCCGTTGGTCAGGTGCCGAACCGAAGAGTCGATCATTCCTCGGACGCTACCGGCAGGCGTCGGCGTGCTCGCCCGCTAGGCGCGGTTGTCTCTCGACACCCTGCACTCCCGGCCGTCATTGTCGTTGTGAGCTGGGAATTTGCCGTTGCGGTTCAGGGTGAACTTCTGGTCGCAGGACCGGCACACGCGGCGGCTTCGTGGGCGAGTGCACCGGTCAACGCGGTCGACGAACCTGGTGGTTCCCGAGGCTGGGCATCGTTTCTGCGCCCAGCCGATCATGGGCACATCCTCCAGGTAGTGGACCGGCACCCTTCCTGCCTTGGTCTTCCTCAGAGGGAGGCAGCATTCCCCACAGTGCATCCCGGCCCCTTCCCGTCCAATCGTTTCTGTGGATCATGCCCCGCAAGCTGGCGCGAAGCAGCGCCCAATGGGGTTATCAACGCACGGACAAGGCGCCGCCGCCCTGGCTTTGCGCGTGACCTGTGACGGCAGTTGTTCATGACGACGACTGCCGGAGGCGCCGCACGCTGGGCGATCAGGTCGATGTGCGCCAGAACGGGAGGCAGTCGGTAGCGGGTTCAAAGATCCGGCGTATGCGGCCAGTCATAGTGGGGCACGACCGGAATACGGAACCTGCCCTACCGTCCTGTTTCCGCTGGTAAATGGGCACACAGTGTCCACTGTGGCCTATCTCGGCAACTGTCGTAGCGCTCCATCACCATGTTGGTCAGGCCAGTGTGGATCCCGGTGACGTCATCCAGTGCTTTTCTCTTCCCGTAGTAGAAGCTCACGTGCTCGAACGGGGCTTGCATATTCACCCCGCGTCCTGTTCAGCCGCACCAAACCCCTCGGGGTGGTTGCCCACCCCGAGGGATTCGAACTCAGCAGAAGAAGTTGAGCGGACCTTCACGAGTGTTTCCGGTGTTGCTAATCGTGTAGGTGTAGTACCTGGTGCGGTCTTCGCAGAACCCCCGCGGGGATAGGTGCACGGTTACTCCCGACAGGGTTTCGGCGGCGAGCGTCGAGTCAACCCAGAACGAGATGTTCTTCTTGAGCTGGACGGTCACCTCCGCCGGGACATCGCAACCGACCCGGCCTCCGCGTGCGATGAGCCCGTTCCCTGCCTGGGTGACCGCGTTCGCGTACAGGGCGCACGCCTGCTGCTCAGCCGGAACGGCCCAGGCCGGAGATGCGAGGGCGAGCCCACCCGCGGCTGTCATGCTGAGCATCGCGGCCGCGGTGGCTACTTTCTTGATCATTTTTTGCTCCCCAGTTCTCTGTTTTTTGTGAGACGAGCCCGAAAGGTCGAAGGTGGCTCGGGTGGAGTCAGTCGTTTCGCCCGAGCCGATGCGCCCACGAGGTGGTGCCAAGGGTCCAGGCGTGCACACCCATCGCTACGACGACTGCTATCACTGCAAGTGCCCAGTTCCCTTCAGGGCCGGGATAGGGGACCAACGGCAACCACGGGGTTTCCCGAAACTCCAGGTTGTCGGCTATCGCGATCCCGAAGTAGCTGACGAGACTTGTCGCGGCGCCGATAGGAGGTCCCAGCAGCGCCGCGAATATCAGTGTGAACGCCCCCATGGTCAGCACGTTCGATACAAGCCAAGTCCAGGGCATATTCGGTGGAAGCCTCATCGCAGTGGTGAACACCGGGACAACTGCCGCGGCGCAGGCCACGGGGACCATGGCAGCTGCCACAAAGCGCGTGCGCACAGTGCCCACCCGCTCCCACTCCCAGAAGCGGGGACGTAGGACCGCCGTTGCCAGTACACAGGTCACAACCGCGAACAACTCCGCATACGGAATCCGGCGTGGTGGATTGACAACCGAGAAGTCGATGTCCAGGGTGTAGAGGCCGAAAATGCCGGAGAGTGCGGACATCGTGACTACGAGGGCCGCCAGCCGGTGCATCCCACGGGACAGCAGAAGAAGTCGAAATGCTTTCACGGGAGATTTTGCTCCGTAAGGGAACACGACGCGATGCGAGGCTCGTGCTTAGCTATCCATGCCCTGACCAGCCTCGGGTCGAGCTGATCGAAACGGGATGGTGGACCGGGACTGGGATCGCCAGCCTGTTTGAGCAGCCACTGTTCGAGTTCGTCGGACAGCCTCATCGGGGTACGCTCAACGGGGCCACCGGCGGCTAGCTTCTGGGCGCACGCGACGTCGCCCGAGAGGTAGCCTGCCAGCGCGTGCTGCGTGGTAGCTCCCGTCGAGTTATACGGTGACAGCGGAACCCAGGCGGTGTTGCCGAAGTTCGCCCCGGACACGCCCTTGCGTGCTGCTACGTCCAAAACCTCCTCCAGGAATGCGGGCTTCTCCCCGTAGACCGCAAGCACAGTGTCGCCGGCCTCGGCGACACTGCCGAGCTCAGATGATCTTCCAGCGTGTACGCAGTAGCGCACTCGTTGGTCTACACAAGACAGAGGTGGATGCTGTTCTTCAGCTAGCAGCGCTGGAGTGCTGATGGCCGGCAGGGCAACCATTACAGCGACGACAAGCGCTATTGCCGCCGACATCGGCGAGGGGACTCCGAGTTTGCGTCTGCGGCGCATGGCGCGACTTGCGATCACTCCGCAGGCCATCACGATAAGGAGGAAGAACGCGATGCGATACACATTGAGTGGGGGATTCTCCATCCGCCCCAGGTCGGCAGGTACATGCGTCACGGGTACTGTCGCGACGAAGGCGTCACGGCCGGCGTTGAGCTGCATCGCCAGGAAACCGAGGATGAACGTCAACGGTGTTGTCCACGCCGTGCCGGTCAGAACACCGGCCGTGTAGCCGGCAGCGATCGAAGCCGCTAGCCCCGTCACTCCGGACAGCATGGCCAGAAGGTCGGGCCCCCCCGTGCCAGCGGTCTGCGCTGTGATGATGAGAAGGGGAGTCATTCCGAGGAGGTAAGCGAACATCAGCGGAATGCCGAGAACGGCCAGATGTCGCACTGTTACGGGAAGCCCAGCTCGAACCGAGTTAGGGAGCGCGAAGATACGGCTGCTGTGCGTCAGACGTCCGGCGTAGTAAGTCGCCGCTGCGGCGGCGATGGGTGCGATCAGCAGTAGCTGCTCGTGTACCTGTGAAGAGGTGTTTGCCCATTCCTGGTAAGGAAGCGCCCAGTATTTCCGGGTTTGTCCGAGTGTCAGTATCCCGATGATCAGGGCGGGCAGAAGCGTCGGTAGGAGTCCGAACGGACGGGTTGCTGAACGAAGACGGCTCACGGCTCCCCCAGGCGCGCGATCAGCGTTTCGTAGGCCCGCTCGAAGCCCGATCCCATCGTGGCCGAACCGTCATCGGTGTTGTCGACCAGCGCTTGGAACTGCGTTACGGAGCCGTCGAACACAAGCTTGCCCTCCGCGAGGACTGCGACTCGCTGGCAGAGATGCGAGATGTCTTCCAGCAGGTGGCTGGAAAGCACCACCGTGCGCTTGCGTCCGATCGAAGCCACGAGTTCGCGTACGCGCAGCCGTTGACCCGGGTCAAGGCCCACCGTTGGCTCGTCGAGGACTACGACCTTCGGATCGTGCGCCAAGGCGGCCGCGACGCCCAACCGCTGACGTTGCCCTCCCGAGAGGCTGCGGACGCGTGAACGCGCGCGATCGGCGAGGCCGACCTCGGACAGTGCCCGGTCTGCTGCCGCGGACAGCCCCGGTTCAGGGGTTCCGTTGACCCACGCCGCGTACTCGACCGTGTCGCGTAGACGTAGCTCGCCAGCGAGAGAGAAGCGCTGTGGCACGAAGCCGAGCAGCTTCCTTGCTTCCCTTCGTCCGGCACTGCTGGCGAGATCGTGCTCGCCGAGCGTTATCCGACCGCCTTTCGGTTTGGCCAATGTGACCAGAAGCGAGAGGAGAGTGGTCTTGCCCGCTCCGTTGGGGCCTAGCAATCCGACCGTGCCAGGACGGACCTGCCACGTGACGTCATCCAGTGCCTTTCTCTTCCCGTAGTAGAAGCTCACGTGCTCGAACGTGGCTTGCATATTCACCCCGCGTTCCGTTCAGCCGCACCAAACCCCTCGGGGTGGTTGCCCACCCCGAGGGATTCGAACTCAGCAGAAGAAGTTGTGCACACCTTCACGAGTGTTTCCGGTGTTGCTAATCGTGTAGGTGTAATACATGCTGCGCTCTTCGCAGACCCCCGCGGGGCGAGGTGCACGACTCGTCCCGTCACGGTTTCGGCGGCGAGCGTCGAGTCAGGCCACATCGAGATGTCCTTGTTGAGCTGGACGGTCACCGTCGCCGGGACACCGCAACCGACCCGACCTCCGTGTGCGACGAGCGTGTTCCCTGCCTGGGTGACCACGTTCGCGTACAAGTCGCATGCCCGCTGCTCAGCCGGAACGGCCCAGGCCGGAGATGCGAGGGCGAACCCACCCGCGGCTGTCATGCTGAGCATCGCGGCCGCAGCGGCTATTTTCTTGATCATTTTTACTCCCCAGTTCTCTGTTTTTTTGTGAGACGAACCCGAAAGGTCGACGATTGCTCAATCCGAATCGCTTTCCGGTTTCGGTTCCGGCAGCCATTGGCAGCCCCCCGTGCTGCCAATGGCCGGTTCCCCCGGTGCGGGCTCCGGCGACCCCCGGCCATCGGTGCCCGTGGTGATCTGTCGCACGGCTTGCGTCATCGTCAATCTTTCCCAGTCGTTGTTCCTAGCCCCCTACTTCGGGAGCCGTTCCTTCTCGAACCTTGGAGGTGGCCGCTGGCAGCCCCCTGATGTGCTGCCAGCGGCCGGATCCCCCAGTTTGGGCCCGGCAGCCTTTTGGACAATTTTGCAATGTGCTTGAGTGCCTCGCGGGTGAGGGTCGTCCAGTTGGACGCTACACCCATTTCTCCCCTAGCTTTCTTTGGGTTGATCTCGTTGGCTGCCAGTGCTTTTCACACTAGGACCATGCGTATGCGGTCAGCCAGGTTCTTTTTGCACAGTGAGGCGGGGCGTGCGGTACGAAGATGTTCAGTCAGGATGAGGGTTTACCGGCTGTGTACCCGATTGGCGACCAAAGATCGTCCGGACGTGTGAAGACCACGCCGGGCATCCGGGTCAGAGGCGTCGCGTTTGACGGGTAGTGGGGAGTCAGAGGTCGTGCCCGTCGTGTATGCGCAGAGCGAGCCACAGGTCGTAGCGGGCCGACGGCCCGATGAGCAGCGACCGTTGGAGGAGTCTTTCGACACGCAGCAGGCGCTTGCGGGTACCTGGTACGGAGATTTCAAGGGCCGCTGCCGTCATATCGAGGCGAGCGTCGCTCGCCAGCCAGGCACGCAGCGTTGTCAACGACTGTTGTGCATCGTCAGTGAGAAGTGGTGTGAGCTGGCGCTGCGCCCACAATCGCACAGCGGCGGTGTTCAGCAGCGCGTTGATGCTGTCCTGGTGATCCCCGGACGATGAACGGGGATAGTGCAGAATCCGCAAGGCCAGATCCAGCGTTGCCTGTGTCCTGATCTGGTGTAGATCGCAGCCCAGGAGACGCTCGATGTGACTCAGCCGCGCTGACAGCGTGTTTCGGTGGATCTTCAGTGCTTTCGCCGAGACGTTGTAGGCCATCAGCCAAAATTGCAGCGTCCTGGCGAGTTCCTTGGCGTCAGGATCGTGGCAGCGGTCGGGAATGTACTCGATCAGCGGCGCTAACAGTTTCCCCGCCCAGTCTCGTCCGGTTTGGCCTAGTAGCGCGGCCAATTCTTCCTGGGGCCTGAATCGCGCGTAATGCTCGGCGCCGCTCTTGGCGGCTGCCAACGCGTGGAACGCCTGCTCGTACCCGGCGGCCGTCTCGCGCAGGGACACAACCTGGCTGGCACCCACGTGCACGTCGCCTCTGCCCTGGACAAACCCACGAAACCGCTCCTCGACCGGATCAGCCTCGACACATGGTCGGCCAGTGTCGTCCCGCGCCGAGGATGACGGGTCACCGACAGGAGCCAGCACGATCACGTGGCGGCGATACCCAGGACACAGCACGACCCACGCCTGGCCATCGCACACCTCGGCGCACTGCGCCGCCAATGCCTCACGTGTCCCCTTCCGCGGCTCGTATTCGGCCACATACACCCTGATGGGGTCGGCAAGGGGAGGACCAAGCATCGCTGCCACCCGCGCAGCACCGTCGCGGTCTCCCACCATGAGCAGATTCAGAACTACTTCCCTGAACTGGAAATACGTTTGATCGAGTCGCTGCCGGGCACGGCGGGCTTCCGTGACCTGCCAGCACAACCACAGCAGCCGCGCGGAATCGGCGAGTAGTTCCCTGGCCTGTAAGAAGACCTGCTTCCCGCTCGCCGTGACGAGAACAGGGCCGGGTCGTGGGTGACTGATCGACAGGGCAGCGACCATCTGTGTGTCGTGTTCCACGGCAGCCGAGTGGACCTGTCCGAGACGAATCCGTTCGACTTCACCGGCAACAGCCGCAAGAAGGTCATCCCGCATTTCGGGAAACGCGTGCAACGGCCGACCAGTTCTGTCGAGCAACACCGCGTGGCCGTCGACACTCCGCGCCACACACCGCAGAAGGCGACTCAGCCCATCCGGCTGTGTCGCCTCACGCTGCATCAAGCGAAGCTGATCAACGCGCTGCCGCAGGGCAGGCATCGAGTCATTGTGTGGAGCCACGGTACATCTGGTCCCGTATGTCGTATATCGCGCGGCCAGGACACGAAGCTAGTGAGCGTTAATGACGGTTCGGAACCCGAACCACAATGATCAAACCATGTATCCCTCTTGGAATATTCACGACGGTGTTCGGAAGGACTCCGATCAAGGACGGTATAGGGCCGGGTGATCTTGATGGGGAGGATTACGAACATTCGCCATATTCACCCCTCTTCTGGGCTAATGCCGGCCAAGGTCAACCCCGTGATCCCCTAGTGCGTCATCCAGCTCACCACCGCCATATCGCCGAGATCGGTGCCCATGCCGGGCACGAAGCCCTTGTCGATCTTCACCTTGTCCACCGTCAGCTGCCGCAGGTAGGCCAGCGACATAAGCACGTTCAAGGGGTGGCACTGCTCGCGATCTCAAGTGTTTGAGCGTGTCGTTGACGACCTGGCGGGACCCAGTCGCCCTCCGTTTCCTGAACGTTCAGCCAGCGTCCCTGCCCAAGTTGATGGGTGTCCCTACATTCCCAACCTGTCACGAAGGAAGGGAACCATGGACACACCCCTCGCAGTGCGAGCTCGCGGGATCACCAAGTGTTTCGGCGATGTCGTCGCGCTCGACACCATCGATCTGGATGTGGCACAGGGGCAGATCCACGGGTTGGTCGGGCCGAACGGCGCCGGCAAGACGACCTTGCTCGGCTTGCTGCTGGGCCTGGCCGTCGCTGACAGCGGCACTCTCGAAATTCTCGGTACGCCGGTCGGCCGAGCGCTCACCGCTCCCGACGCCGTCGCGGGTTTCGTCGACGGGCCCGGCCTCTACCCCTCGCTCACCGCCAAGCAGAACCTCGCCGCGCTGGCCGCGCTTCGCGGCTGCGACGCGCGGACGGCGGGCATCGACGATGTGCTCGACCAGGTCGGCCTCACCGATGTCACCGACGACCGGGTCCGGGGCTTCTCCCTAGGCATGCGTCAGCGCCTCGGGCTCGCCTCGGCCTTACTCACCAAGCCCCGCCTCCTAGTGCTCGACGAGCCGTCCAACGGTCTCGACCCGGCCGGCAAGCAGCACGTGCACGGTGTCCTCACCCGGCTCGCGGCCGACGGAACCTCCGTCATGCTCTCCAGCCACCGGATGGACGACCTCGAAGCGCTGTGCTCCGAGGTCACAATCGTCGCCACCGGACGCGTCGTCTTCTCCGGCCCGCTGAGCAAGCTCGCCGCCGAGAACCAGGAACTCGACTACCGGCTCATCACCTCCACCCCGGAGGACGCCCGCCGGCTGGCCGCCGACACGGCCGGGATCCGTGTCGTCGACGACGCCGGGGCACGGCAGGACGCCGAGGTGCTCGTAGTGCGCGCGTTTGTGCCCGCCCTCGACGAACTGGTGGTGCGGCTTGTGCACGCGGGCATCGCGGTGCGCGAGCTCGCACCTGTGGTGTCGCCACTCGAAACCGCGTTCCTCGCCCTGACCGAGCAACAGGAGTCCAACCGATGACCGCGACCGTCGCCGATGCTCCTGCTGTCGGTGCCCGCCCTGTCTCGGTGGCGCGCGGCTACCGCTTCGAGCTGGTCAAACTTCTCTCGCAATGGTGGGTGCGCCTGCTGGTCCTCGCCTGCTGGATCGCGCCTGCACTCTTCGTCGCCGCGGTGAGCCAGCAGAATTCGCTCCCCGTCGACACTCTCTTCGGTCGCTGGATGAATGCCACGGGCTGGGCCGGATCGCTGGTGATGCTTGGTTTCGCGGGCACCTATGCGCTCCCCCTGCTGACCTCGCTGGTCGCCGGTGACGTGTTCGCTTCCGAAGACCGGCTCGGCACCTGGCGCCACCTGCTGGTGGCGGTCCGTTCGCCGCGACGGATCTTCGTCGCGAAGGCACTGGCGAGCCTCACCGTCATCCTGGTGCTCGTGGCCGGGCTGGCCGTTTCCAGCGCGGCCGGCGGGGTTGTGGCGGTCGGCAACCGGCAGCTGGTCGGGCTCGACGGCCACCTGCTGGCGCCTGCGGACGCCGCCGGGAAGGTCCTGCTCGCGTGGGTCTGCGTGCTCGCCCCGACCCTGGCCCTCGCTGCGATCGGACTACTCGGGTCCGTCGCATTAGGACGGTCCCCGATGGGACTGCTGTTACCTCTCGTCGTCGCCCTCGCCATGCAGCTCGTCCAGATGCTGCCGGTGCCCGTCGCGGTACGCCTCGCCCTGCCCAGCTACGGCTTCATCGCCTGGAACGGTCTGTTCACCAGCCCGGCACAGCTCGGGCCGCTCCTGATCGGCATCGTGGTCAGCCTGGTGTGGGCCGTTGCCGCAACCGCCTTGGCCTACCTGTTTTTCCAGCGGCGCGACTTCACGAACCTGACTTACGGCGGCTCCGGGCGCCGCGCGATCAGCACCGGCCTCCTGCCGCTCGTCGGGCTGCTCGCCGTCACCGTCGCTGTCGTGACCCCAGCGACCGGAGCCACGGGTTCCGGGATCGAGCAGGACAAAGTGCAGAGCTCGGTCGCCACGGCCTTCGCCCACCTCTACCGCCTGCAGACCACACAGCTGAACCGACCCGACGTCACCGAGGCGCAGCTGAGGGCCACGGCGACGTGCAACAAGGGCGGCGGCCAGGTCGCCGCCCACGGACCGGGCAACGACTGGCGTTGCGTCATCTCCTGGCATCTCCCCGACGTCGAGGCCGCAGGGACGGCCATCTACCAGCTCGACGTCACCGCAGACGGGCGGTTCATCGCCGACGGCGACGGGCCGAAGGAAGTGAACGGCTACTTCCAGGTGCGAACCCCCACCGGGGACGCGCCGAACCCGCTCTGGCAGTTCGACGCGAATGTCGAGCTGCTACCCACCATCCCGAAGGGATAACTCAATGCAGGTAACACGCCGCAGGCGGCGTGTCGAGAAGGGCCATTCCGGCCTTCTCGGTCGACGCATCAGCCGCCGGATACCCCTCGTAACGGCAGGCACCACCGCTGTCGCCGTCGTCGCCGCCGGCACCGGCATCGGTTTCGCCCAAACGCACCGGTTCGGCACCGACCAGGTGGGCCAGACCACCGATCAGGGGCAGGTCGTCTCCGCCGACCAGTACATCGCCCCGATCGGCGACCGCCTCGTCATCAACAACGGCAAGATCATGTCGTCTTCGGTCAGCCCGGATGGCACCCACCTCGCGGCCTCGGTCACCGACGGCGGGATGGCTTTGTCAATTGTGGACTTAAAGAACTGGAAGGAGCAGCAGGTCGTCGGCAACTCCGCGTCGGCGAACCTGCGCATCAGCGGCAACGACGTGGGCCAGGAAGGCCCCACATACTCGCCCGACGGTTCGCAGCTGTGGCTGGGTCAGATCGACGGCTACCGCAAGTTCTCCGTGAACCCGGACGGCACCGTCGGCAACCCGACCTTCGTCTCGATTCCGGCGGACGGGCCCAAGCACGCGCTGGTGGGTGAGGCGGTGTTCTCGCCCGACGGCTCGACCGTGTACTCCGCCGTCAACGGTCAGAACCGCGTCGTCGCCATCAACGCGGCGACCGGGGCCATCCAGCAGACCTGGGCCGTGGGCAACGCGCCGCGTGACATGGTCAAGGTCGGCACCAAGCTCTACGTCAGCAACGAGGGCGGGCGCCCGGCGAAGCCCGGCGACGCCACGCAGAACTCCTACAACACCCAGGTCCCGGCCGACCCCTCCACCGGTGCCACCACCACCGGCACGGTCAGCGTCATCGACCTGGCGAACCCGGCCGCTGCCGTCGCGAGCATCGACGTCGGTCTGCACCCGACCGCCCTGTACGCCAAAAACGGGGCGCTGTTCGTCACCAACACCGCCACCAACGACGTGTCGGTCATCGACACCGCCAGCAACAAGGTCGTCCAGACCATCGCCACCCAGCCGTGGCCGGAGGCGTCGGTGGGCTACGAGCCCGACGCGGTGACGCTCACCGACGACGGGCACCTGCTGGTGACGCTCGGCCGCGCCAACGCGGTCGCCGTCTACCGGTACACGAGCCCGCTGGAGCCAGTCAGCTACGTCGGCCTGCTCCCGACGGACTACTTCCCCGCGGAGATCACCACCGTCGGCAACGACGTCCTGGTCTCCAACACCCGCGGTATCGACGCCCGCCGCCCCACGAACAAGGCCGGGCACGGCACCCACGACACGACGTCGAGCCTGCAACGGTTCACGCTGCCGGACGACAGTGTCATCAAGTCCGAGACCGGCAAGGTCTTCAGCCAGAACGGCTGGAACGGCGGCTCGGTCACGTTGACCGAGGGCAAGGGCAACGCAAAGCCGGTGCCGGTCCCGCTGCGGCTCGGCGACCCCTCGACGATCAAGCACGTCTTCCTGATCGTCAAGGAGAACCGGACCTACGACCAGGTATTCGGTGACGTCCCGCGTGGCAACGGCGACCCGTCCCTGGCGCAATTCGGCGAGAACGTGACGCCGAACCAGCACGCGATGGCCCAGCAGTTCGGGCTGTATGACAACACCTACGACATCGGCACGAACTCCGCCGAGGGGCACAACTGGCTGATGCAGGCCGACGACCCGGAGTACACCGAGTCCTCGGCCGGCGAGTACAAGCGCAGCTACGACACCGAGGACGACGCGCTCGGCCACCAGCGGACCGGCTTCATCTGGAGCGGTGCGCAGGCGGCCGGCAAGAGCGTGCGGGACTTCGGTGAGTTCCAGCAGTTCCTGACGAAACCGCCCGGCGCGACCTGGCAGAACCTGTACTGCGACACCAAGAACATGCAGGCGACCGGTCAGGACACCGCCTACCCCATGAATTCGTCCTCGCCGATCCCGTCGCTCAACGACGTATCGGTGCACGGCTTCCCGAAGTTCGACACCAGCGTCCCGGACATCTACCGGACCGAGATCTGGAAGCGTGACTTCGAGAAGAACGGGCCGGCGAACCTGAACATGTTCTGGCTCTCCAGCGACCACACCGGTGGTCCGCCGAACGGGGCCGCCCAGGTCGCGGACAACGACCTCGCGGTCGGCAAGATCGTCGACACGATCTCGCACAGCCAGTACTGGAAGGACTCGGCGATCTTCGTGGTCGAGGACGACTCCCAGGCCGGCCTCGACCACGTCGACGGCCACCGTGCCCCGATCCAGATCATCAGCCCCTGGGCCAGGCACGGCATCGTCGACAGCCACTACTACTCGCAGATCACGATGATCCGGACCATCGAGCAGATCCTCGGGATCCACCCGATGAACCAGAAGGACAGCGCGGCCTCCCCGATGAGTGGGGCGTTCACCCAGGCGCCCGACTACACGCCGTTCACCGCTCTGCCCAACCGGACCTCGCTGACCGCGGGTCTGAAGACCCCGCCTGCCTGTGGTCTGGACACCCCCGCGCCGCAGAACGCCGCGGCCGCGACGGTGCCAGCGGCCACAGCGGTGCCGGCGGACAAGCAGCAGGTGCCGGCGCAGTGGGACGAGTGGCTGACGCACCAGCACCTGTCCGGACCCGACGCCAAGCCCGACTTCGCGAACCCCGCGCAGATGAACCACTTCACGTGGTACCAGACGCACGGGTGGACGCAGCCCTACCCGGGTGAGGACAAGGTCTACGCGCCGGCCGACGTGCCGGGCGCCTACATCCCGTCGTCGGAGTCCGACGGCTGACGTAGGCTGATCACACCAAGAGGCCCCTGACCGGTGAACTGCACCGCCGGTCAGGGGCCTTCTGCTTTTCCTATGGGAACACGGGATTCGGACCGGCAAGGCCGGAAGCAGCCAAAGTCCCGCTCGCCCGTCTCGGCATCTCCCCGCACGATCTCGTCAACGGGCCCGCCTCTCGACCGCGCTCCGACGTTATCCGTCGGCGGCCGTGATCCGCCGCGGCAGCTTCGCCGCAACGACGATCGTCACCAGGGCGAGGGCGGCCGCGACGCCAAAGGCCAGCTTCATCCCGCTCACCTGTGCAGGCACGGCGGCGACGCCGGCGGCGACCAGGTGGCCGGCGCGCCCAGACATCACCGTCACCACAAGCGCGGTCCCGAACGCCGCGGCAACTTGCTGGAACGTCCCGAGCATCGAGCTGCCGTGCGAGTACAGGTGCTCAGGAAGCGCGCCCATGCCCAGCGTGAAGACGGGGGTGAACGTCGCCGCCAGGCTCACCATCAACAGCGCGTGCAGCCCCAGCACCTGCCAGTACGGCATGGTCATCGAGACCTGGGTGAACCCGCCGAGGGCGAGCACCATGCCGATCGAGCCGGGCAGCACCAGCGGCCGACTGCCGAACCGGTCGAACACCCGCCCGACGCTCGGCCCCAGCAGGCCCATGGCCAGACCGCCCGGCATGACCAGCAGGCCGGTCTCCAGCGGGCTAAGCCCCCGCAGGTTCTGCAGGTACAGCGGCAGCAGGATCATCGACCCGAGCATCGCCAGGAACCCGATGGACATCAGGGCCAAGGACAGGCCATAGGTGCGGTACCCGAGGGTGCGCAGGTCCATCAGAGGCACACCGGTGCGTTGCAGCTTGAGCTGGCGGATCACGAAAACAACGATCGCCCCGGCCGCGGCGATGACCATGCCGACACCGAGTCCGACCCCGCCGCCGCTTTCGCCGAACAGGCTCAGCCCATACACCAGGCCACCGAAACCGACCGCCGCCACAGCGACGCTCAACCAGTCGATGGAGCTCACCTGCGGTTCGCCGATGTTGTCCAGCTTGCGCAGCCCGAACACGGTCACCACACCCGCGATGGGCAGGACGGCCACGAACAGCAATCGCCAGGAGCCGACCTGCAAAATCAGCCCGGAAATGGCAGGCCCGAGCGCGGGCGCCACCGATATCGCCAGGGTGACGTTGCCCATCACCCTGCCCCGGCCCTCCTCGGGCACCACCGTCGTCAACGTCGTCATCAACAGCGGCATCATCACGGCTGTGCCTGAGGCCTGCACGATCCGACCCAGCAGCAGCAACCCGAACGACGGCGCGACGGCAGACAGGACGGTGCCCGCGAGGAACACGCCCATCGCGATCGCATAGGCCTGGCGGGTGGTGACCCGCTGCAGGAACCAGCCGGTGATCGGAATAACGGCGGCCATGGTGAGCATGAACGCGGTGGAAACCCACTGCGCCGCCTGCTCGGTGACGCCAAACGAGTCCATCAACCGCGGGATAGCATTGATCATGATGGTCTCGTTGAGGATCACCACGAACGTGGCCAGCACCAGCAGCCGCACCACGGTCGGTGTGCGGCCCGCCTGCACGGCCGGTCGTTCTTGGATCGCAGCTGACATGGCAGCACCTCGCTGGGTTCCTGGTCACAGTCGCCTCGCAGCCAACGGCCGCCGACATGGACGTGGGTAGTGGCACCGGTAAAGACCGGCAAGCCCGGCAGAATTCATCGCCCCGCCCGAGAGTGTTCCGCATCGATGCGCCGATGTCGCCCGAATTTTCGCCTGAATCACATCCCTCCCCACCGCGACGAAGCGAACCTCACCGTGCATCCGGCCGGGTTCGCGCTCGCGCCGCTAGCGGGGCGCTAGCGTGCCCATCATGGACGGTGACGGGCCGGTGACAGTGTGGGACGACGCGACGGTTGCGCGGGAGTTCGGCGAGTTCGACACGACGCTGTGGTGGGAGTGCGGATACCGCCACCTGCCCGGTGAACTGGCTCTAGCTCCGACGTCGCATCATCCTTGCTCGCGAACTCCTTGGTCGTGGCCGCCAAGCACGTCGCCCGAGCGCGCGACGGCGGCGGACGTGTGGACCCGCAGCGGTGCGATTTTCGGCATCACCAGGAGATAGTTGATCGCGCCGGCCACCGCGACGAGGCCGATCGCCAGGAGCTGGAGAGCGTGGGAGCCGGTCTTGTCGAGCATGATGCCGAGGAGAACCGGGGTGAAAATGCCGGCGAAGTTGGATGCGAAATCGCGCCACGTCGCGTCCATCGGGGGCATCCATGGGCGCTGCCCGCCGACCCGGCAACCGCTATGGTTGCCGGGCCTTCGCCGACTCCAGTGTCGACCAACAGTGCGGGGCCCTCACGTGACGGCCGATGGCGGCTAGGCCCCCCGCAGCGACAGGCCTTGGCACGGCGACCTGCGACCAATCAACGAGCAGGCCCGGATCGAGGGGTGCGACCACAGGATTGATTTCCCGTTGACACGCATGACAAAGTGCATCTTCGCGGGAGCGGGAGCCTATTTGTTGTTCGACATCCTCCACAACTGGCATGACGAGCACGCCCACCGCATCCTGAGCCGTTGCGTCGAGGCCGCTCAGCCAGCCGGGCGAGTTCTGGTCATCGAAGCCGCCGGGGGGCTGCGGGCCAACAGCGAGAGCGACCTATCCATGCTCGTGATTTTCGGCAGCCGTGAGCGCCGAATCAACGAGTTCCGCACGCTCGCCTCGCCGCACGGCCTGGTCCTTGACGCTGTGACCGACCTGACCGATGAACGCTGCCTGCTCGAATTCCAGTTCGCTGCCGGCCAATGAAATAACGACGGCGTCGCGGTATCCGACAGCACGGGCCAGTGCCCAGCCGGCTCCCGTCGAGCACAAGCGCGCCGCCACCGAAATAAGCCGCGGTCAGGCTCCGGGGGCGCGGAAGTCGACAGCCTTCCTCGCGGCCTCGTCGATGTCCTCGGGACGGAGGAGCCGCACCGCCCTGGACGTCACGGCCCCGGAGGCTTGCACTGCCATAGCCGTGGCGGCCATGGAGACATCGTCGGGCATGTCGACAACGATGTAGAAATCATGGTCGCCGAAAGCGAAGTACATCGACTCGAGCGTTCCGCCGCACGAACCGAGGACCCTTTCAACAGCCTCCCGCCGCCCGGTTCCGCCCTCGGCGAGCACCCCCTTTGTCCCCTCGGCGGTGTAACTGCCCTGCACCAAGAACTTCGGCATGTCGCTCCCCCACTTCGCCGTGCGGCCGCCAGCGGCCGCAGTGCTGCTCCCACCCTCGGGCACGAGAGCAGGCTGGGCCACTCGAAGCGTCCGACCGGAATCCTCGCCCGCAGGACGAGCGGGCGCCGGGCTCACCGCCATGCCGCCCACTCCTTCACCGCGAACCGGTCACCCACGCGCCGCACTTCGGCTGCGCCCGGCCCGGGGAAATGCGCGGGGAACAGCAGTGCACCGCGGCCTCCCCCAGCACCCGGCGCCGGGTGTCCCGTGCGCGGGGCTCGCGACCAGGCCGTCCGAATCACCATGCGCCATGTAGGTGCTGTTCTTCGGTGTCGGCTTCAGAAGCCGCGCTGATGCCGAGACCATTGGTCTCCACGCCTGCGGCCTGCTCCTCCGTGCGGGTCTCGCCAGGCCCGTCGTCCGGCAGGCGCAGCCCTCGTATCACGGCCGAATGCTTGACGACCTCCTGCAGCAACGACTCCAAGGCCGCGCCCGTCTCCAGTTTCCGCTCTTCGGCCTTCTCGCGGATCCGGCGGCTATACGCTTCGCTCTCGGCGTTTCGCCGCTCGCAACGACGCTGTGTGTGATCGAGCAGACCTTCGGCATCGTTCTGCGCTATCGCTGTGATCCGTTTGTACTCTGTTTGGACCTTTCGCCGAAGGCGGTGTTCGCGCTCGCTTTGCTCCCTCTTCCGCCTGGCGGTTTCTCGATCAAGGGCTGCCTGGCGCTCCGCGATGCCGCGGGCGAAATCGCAAGCCTGCGTCCTGATCTGTTCGGCGGCTCGCTCTGCCTCCGCCAAGAGCACCCCAGCCTCCGTTCGCGCCTGTTCGATGATCGCGGTCGCACGCTTCTCAGCGAACTCAACGATCTCCGAGTCGGACGGTACGCCAGTGTCTTTGGCCCGAAACGCTTCGTCTTTGGCCCGAAACGCTTCGTCTTTGGCCCGCAACGCTTCGTCTTTGGCCCGCAACGCTTCGTCTTTGGCCCGAAACTCTTCACGGAGTCGACGTAGCTCGGCTTCGAGCAGATCAACATGCTCGATGACCTGTGCCCGATCGAATCCACGCCAGCGTCCGACAAAGTCCGGCCGAGCCGGAACAACATCATCCATTGCGTCTCCATCCCCCACATCTGGAGCGCGGTACCTGCACGCTGCGAACCCGAATGCCTATGATCGGCCACACCCACCACGATCTTGTCCAGCCGCAGGCGAGCCAACCTCGGTGACAGCGAAACCATCATGGGCGCAACAGAGCCACGCAGCGAGGTCAACGCACCTCTGTCACCCGAGGTAGCGACAACATAGGACATCGCAGCGGAGCAGACCAACGTTGCGAAGCCAGTCGCGTCACCGTAGGAAGCGACAGAGCCAGCCGGGATAGCGCGGACTGCTTCACGGACATCCTCCATGATGCTCATGCCGGCATCAGGGGTGAGGCGGGTAGGTTAGGTGCCCGTTCTGGACATGCGCGTGCTTGTGCAGGACCGCCGGCTTCGTCGTCGTGGTCGACATGATGTGCGCCACCTCCGCGCCCGCGACGATCAATGCATCAGCGATCAGCCTGCGATGGCAGCGCCACGGCACCGCCTCGCTGCACATGATCGCCGGCCGTTCGTTTTCGGCCAGGTCAAGCAATTCATTCAGGCCCGCCATGAATTCATCGCTACCCAGGTAGTCGGCGTAATCGCGGAAGGCTTTGACCCGCCATGCGCCGTTCACGCTCGACACGCCCTTCGGGGTATGTCGCCGGCCACCCAATTTCGGGATCCACCGGTATCCGATATCGGGCGGCAGTGCGTCGATGATCGCCGACTTGTTCCATTGCGGGAACTTCCTCGACGAGGGAAACGAGCGAACATCGACCAAGTATGTGATCTCATTGCTTCGCAACATCGCCAGCAACTCGTCGAAGTCGCGCGTTGAATGCCCCACCGTACAGATACGGTTCGTCATCTGCTGCCTCGCCCAGGTCACTCACTTGTTCGTCCAGGTTGCTGAATCGGTCGTGTGATGCCCCGAGTATGGCCTGGAAGCACCCGGCCGGCTCGTTACAGTTTCGTCGGTGCGCTTCCCTTGTGCATGGCGATGTGCTCGGTTTTGTCGCTCTTGATCTCGTAGTGCGGGTCACTTTCCGGCACGGTGCAGCTCTACCTACTGACCGGACCTGTTCAGGGTCTCCGCTCCGGGCGAGCGCCGAACGCTGAGCCGACCGGCACCCGGGCATGCAGCCGCGAGAGCTGGTGACGTGCTTCGGGGTCAGTTCCTCCACCGACCGTGCGCCCAGCAGTTTCATAGTCCGCACGATCTGTTCGGCCAGGATCTTGGTTGGACAGCACGATGCCGTCGACGCCGAGGTCGGCCAGCTTCCGGGCGTCTTCGAGGTTCTGCACGCCCTTGACGGCCAGCTTGCCGGGCCAGATTCGGCGGATGGCATCGAGGTCTTCGAAGGTGACCGTCGGGTCCATCGCGGCGTCAAGCAGGTCACCCACGGTGCCACCGGTGCTGGACAGGGAGGCGAATTCGAGCTTCGGCGTGGTGAGGAAGTCGAACCACCACCACGGTCTGGGGATCGCGTTGGACACGGTGGACAGGGTGAGTTGTGGCGGGATGGAGAAGCCGTTGCGGTTGTCCCGGAGCCGGGCTCCGGCCACGGGGGTGTCGACGGTGAAGAAGAGCGTGTCGAAACCCGCTTTCGCGGCGCGTTCCACGAGGTCGTGGGAGATCTCGCGGTGACGCATGACGTAGAGCTGGAACCAGTTGCGGCCAAGGGGGTTCGCTTCCTGGACGTCCTCGATCGAGGTGGTGCCCAGGGTGGACAGCGAGAACGGGATTCCGGCCGCCGCGGCCGCTTGCGCGCCCGCGATCTCTCCATCGGTGTGCATGAGCCGGGTGAAGCCGGTCGGGGCGATGCCGAATGGGAGCGCGGAAGCTCCGCCGAACACGGTAATGGAGGTGTCGACGTCGGCGACGTTGCGCAGGACGTAGGGGTGGAACTCGACGTCTTCGAATGCTCGGCGGGCCCGGGCCAGGGAGAGCTCGCCTTCGGCGGAGCCGTCTGTGTAGTCGAAGGCGGCCTTCGGGGTGCGCCTGCGGGCGATGTCGCGCAGGTCGTGGATCGTCAACGCGGCGTTCAGGCGACGGCGTTTCGCGTTGAGCTCGGGCTTCTTGAAGCGCATCAGCTCGAAGACCTCGCCCGGTTTGGGAAGCTGGCGTCGAACCACTTATTGACTCACCTGCTTCGTGCCGGACGAGGCTACCTCCGCGGTGTTGCTTCGCGGGATGGTGAAGGACAGAAGTCCACAAAGGACCAGGGCCAGTGCCATGACGCCGAACGGAAGCTGGTAACCGCCGCTGAGCTCACGCAACCAGCCCGTGGCGTACCCCGCGATGAACCCGCCGATGGCGCCGACGGTGTTGATGAGCGCGAGGCCGCTCGCGGCGGCGGCGCCGTCGAGGCCCGCACTTGTGATGCTCCAGAACACCGGGATGGCGGCGTAGATGCCGATGGCGGAACAAGCGACACCGGCGACCAGCAAGGGGAACGACGTGCCGGCGAAGGCGCACAACGCCACCCCCACTCCGGCGAGCAGGGCGGGCAGCGCGAGATGCCGACCGCGCAGCGTGCGGCGGGCCATCCGGCTCCAGGCGGCCGAGGCGATCGCGCCCAGTGCGAACGGGATGAACGTGACCACGTCCACCGCGGTGCCGCTGTGGTCGGCGACGAGGCCGGTAGCGACCAGCGGGACGAAGAACGTGATCGCGAACATCGGGAAGGTCAGGAGCAGGAACACGATCGCGAGCCGGATGGTTGTCGCGCTGCGCAGGGCCGACAGGAAGGAGTGCCTGCCGCCGTCCTCGCGCCCGGACTGGTTGGCTTCGATGAGGGCCTGGCGCTCGCCCGGGGTGAGCCAGCGCGCGGCGGCCGGGGTATCGGTGAGCAGGAACAGCACCACGAACCCGAGCACGACGGCGGCGATGCCCTCCACTGCGAACATGAAACGCCAGCCCTCGACCCCGAAGGTCTGCTGTCCGTGGTGGATGAGCCAGTTGGACAGCGGCCCGCCGATCGCGGTGGAAAGTGGAACCGCGACGTAGTACGCCCCCAGCACGAAGACGCGTCGCCGTCCGCTGAACCACTGCGAGATGTACCAGAGAATTCCCGGCAGCAGGCCGGCTTCGGCGATCCCTAGCAGGACACGCGCCACCACGAAGGTGCCGGTGCCGCTGACGGCCGCGTGCAGGGCGGCGACGACGCCCCAGGTCAGCGCGATCCGGGCCAGCCAGCGGCGGGCGCCGACGCGGTAGAGCACGTAGTTGCTCGGCACTTCGAGCAGGACGTAGCCGACGAAGAAGAGGGCGACGCCGAGCCCGTAGCCGGTGGTGGTCATGCCGAGCGCGGGATTCATGGTGGGCGCCGCGAAGCCGACGTTGACCCGGTCGAGGTAGTTGATGAACAGCAGCAACACGAGGATCGGGACCAGGCGGCGGGTCGCCTTGCGGTGGGCAGAGCGCAGTTCGGTGCTGTCGGTGTTCATACGCCCGCCTCGATGATCCGGTGCTGCCTGTCGGGGTGTGTAAGGTTCGTCGTGCGTTCTGGTCCGATGTGGACGAAGTCCTCGAGGTGGAAGCCGTGCACCGGGTCCCACAGGTCGGGGTGGTAGAAGCCGGACAGGTACGCGGTGTTCTCCGGCCATGTCGAGACGATTGCGTCGAGCCCGCTTTCGGCGAGGAGCCTGCGGATGCGGGGGATGTCGGCATAGGGCGGGTTCTTCGTGCTGGTCATTGAAACCCTTCCGGTCTAGTGCGACGGCGAGCGACGGCGCCGACCACCAGGGGCACGGCGGCGTGGAAGTGCCGTTCCTGCATGCGGTCGCTGCTGCGTGCGACCAGAAGCACCGCGACCGAAGCGACTGCATACGGGATAGCGGTCAGCACAGCGGTCCTCGTCAGCGTCACCGGCTGCCCGAACTGCCGGTACAGTTCCGCGATGACCTGCGGCAAGAAGAACGACAGGGCGTAGCCGCCGATGTTGGAGGCAAACGCGATCAGCGAGACCACGTAGATCCGCCAGTCCTTCGGGGCTTCATCGTCGCCGCGGCGAAGCCGACGTTGACACGATCGACATAGCTGATCACGTACATCACCGCGACCAGCGGCACGATCCGCACCGCGGCCTTGCGTCGCGGAACGCACCGCCACCGCCGGTTCGGGGAGTTCGGGTCTCACATGACCACCTCCTTTACACCGTATCTGGATTTAGTACGCCGTATATGGCCGGTAAGCCAAACACATGTCGCGCCCCGACACCAGCCCCGAAAACCGGACTCCACCGGCGGTAACCACCCAGATTTCACAGCCGGACGTCGTACGGGCGGCGCTCGAGCTCTCCGCAAACAAGGGCCTGGAAGCGTTGTCGATCAGAAGGGTCGCGACCGCACTCGGCATCTCGCCGATGTCGGTCTACAAGTTCGTCACGTCCAAGGACGAACTGCTGGACGCGATGCTGCTGCACCTGCTCGACCGGATGGAGATCCCCTACACCACGACGACGGACTGGCGCGAGCAGATCGTGCAGACGATGCTCGCGTGGCGGGACCTCGTCGAGGAGCAGCCCGGTGCCGTGCAGATGCTCGCCACGCGGCGCCTGCCGCCGGGCTCGGCAGGCCTGGCGCGCCTGGCGGAACAAGTGCTCTCCGCGCTCGAACACGGTGGCATCACGGGCCCCCGGGCAGCCCGCGCGTTCTGGCAGACGTTCTCAGCCACCGTCGGACACATCGTGTTCGAACGCGCCCGCGCCAGCCTGGACGACCGCGACCAGGACGCCGCCCGCGAAGCCATGCACCAGACAGCAGTCGAACGAGGCTTCGACCACGTCGCGAACCTTGCAACCGACCTGACACGAATCGAAACACGAGGCACCCTCGACGACGCGCTACGCGTGCTCCTCACCGGGCTCTCGGCCCGACGGTGAAGCGCTTTCCTAGCTACTTACACCTGAAAAAGTCGTTGTGGTGATGGTGGATTGTGCTGGGGCCCGCTGCTGCGGCTGGATGGCGGGTCAGTGGGTTCAGCGGCGGTTGGAGGCGCTTTCCGCGTAGCCGAGCTCGGTGAGCAGGTCGCGGGTATCGGCACCGAGCAGCGGCGGCGCCTTTCTGATCGAGGAAACCCGGCCATCGAGCCGGATCGGCGAGGCGATCGTGCGTACCGTTCCCGCCTCGGGATGTTCCATCTCGACGATCAGCCCACGCGCCTGGACCTGGGCGTCGGCTTCGAGAGCGCGGTAATCGTAGACCGGACCGCTCCAGATGTTGAACCCGTCGAGGTGCTCGATCCACTGCTGCGTCGTCCGCTCGGCGAAGCGGGGACGGATCCGCCGATAGATCTCGGCCGAGTGCAGCTGCGCGTCCTCGTGGCGGGTGTACGAGCGAAGCACGTCGTCATCAAGCGCGTCACCCAGTACATCGACGGGACACATCGCCAGCGTCAACCACCCGTCGGCGGTGCGGTAGACCCCGTACGGCGCACCGACCCAGGCGTGCGCGCCGGCTTCCGTACCGCGTGCGGGAACGACTCCGGCGTTGAGGTACGTCACCAGTTCCTGCACCTGCGCGTCCAGCACCACCGAGAGCATGTCCACCTCGACGTGCGTGCCTACTCCCGTCGCGTCCCGCCCTCGCAGCGCGGCCAGCACGCCTATCGCAACCTGGTAGCCGGTCATCGCGTCGATGGCCGGGATCCCGCCCGGCACGGGCGGATCGCTTTCCGCGCCCACAAACCACATCGAGCCCGAATAGCCCTGCAGCACCAGATCCTGACCGGGACGCCCCGCACCCGGGCCGGACAGGCCATAGCCGCTGATCGACGCGTAAACCAGCCGGAGGTTGATCTTGTGCACTGCCTCGAAATCGATCCCGAGCCGCTGCACGGTGCCGACACGGAAGTTCTGCACCAGCACATCGGCGCCGGCCACGAGCTTGTGGAACAGTTCGCGTCCTGCCGCGGACTTCAAGTCCACGGCGAGGCTGCGCTTGTTGCGGTTCAGCCCCAGAAATGTCGTCTTGTGCCCCTCGATATCCACCCCGGCATAGCCATGGGTCCGGTTGAACTCCCCGGCCTCCGGCGGCTCGATCTTGATCACGTCGGCCCCGAGATCGGCCAGCCTCATCGCCGCCATCGGCCCCGCCAGCATCTGGGTCACATCCAAGACCCGCACGCCTGCCAGCGGTCCGCATGCATCGCCTTCGAGCACGATCGAAAAACCTTGTAGCAATATAATATTGCTACATGCTCACAGGCCCGGTGTAAGGCTAGACCGCAACCGAGGACTGTGACAGCGACCAGGCAGCGAGCGCTTATCGAACAGAAGTCCGATGGCCGGAGTGGGTCGCGGGTCGCCAGCCCCCGGCCTGGCCGGTCTCACCGACCGCGTCGAGGCCCCCGGTGGCCGCCTGCGGCTGCACAGCCCACCCGACTCCGACGGTCCACAGTAGAATGGACCGCTGCGCAGCCCACCGGCATCGACCTGTACTACCCGTAGCCGACGCGCTTCGCGATGGCTGCCGCGCCGTATGCGACGACCAGCGCGGATTGCGTGTGGATGATCGCGCCGAAGGGTAGATACAGTGCATGGCCAAGAATAAGAAGTCCAGGAAAACCATTACCGACGCCGATGAGGCGCTTGCCCGGGCGCGGGCGGCGGCCCCCCAGCTGAAGCCGAACGCTGAGGCGCTGTACTGGGCAACGATGGCTCAAGTCCTGCTCTTGAGCGAGGTCCGCGACATGATGCGCGAGGCCCGCACCGATCACGGCAGCAGCGTGCAACTACCCGAACAGGCGCCGCCACGAGAAAAAGCCCGGGTTACGGTCGTCAACGAGCCGTAGGCCCGGCACGCATCGAACCTTTCGAAAAGCCAAGACTCATTCGCGGCCCCATACGATCTCGTAGCGCGAAGGCACGCAACGTGATTTTCCACCCGCGCACCCCCGCGAGCGCTTTGCTCAGCATGTCGTCGATGCCATCCTGGGGCCTTGGCGCCACAAGGACGGTGTCAGCCGATGACGTTCGCAAACCCGAGAGTCTGGTTCCTGTCCAGGAGTGGCTCACCGCGATTCGGCCGACGCGTGAGTTTCGCCGTGGTGACCTATGCGTTCACGGTAACCATGATTGGCACCACCCTGCCGACGCCGCTGTACCCGATCTACAGCAGGGAGTTCGGCTTCTCCGAGCTGATGGTCACTGTGGTCTTCGCGACGTATGCGGTCGGAGTCATTGCCGCGCTCCTTGTCTTCGGCCGCCTGTCCGACGAGATCGGCCGACGACGGGTTCTTCTTGCGGGGCTGGCACTATCCGGACTCAGCGCCGTGGTGTTCCTCGTCGCTCAAGAGATCGGCCTGCTGCTGGCAGGGCGCATACTCTCGGGTCTGTCGGCGGGGATCTTCACCGGCACCGCGACGGCAGCACTTGCGGATCTCGCGCCGCGCAAGGCAGCGGGACACGCGACGGTAGTCGCCACGTTGGCCAACATCGGCGGATTGGGCTCCGGCCCGCTGATGGCCGGCCTACTCGCACAGCTCGCCGTGGCACCGTTGCGGCTCACGTTCTGGGTGGACCTCGCTCTCATCATTCCGGCAGTAGTGCTCGTGTGGTTCTTGCCGGAGCCGGTGCAGACTGAAGGCCGGGTCCGCCTGCACCTGCAGCGCCTCAGAGTGCCTCCGCAGGCGCGAGAGATCTTCGTACGGGCCGGCTTGGCTGCCTTCGCGGGCTTCGCCGTACTGGGCCTGTTCACGGCCGTGTCGCCGGGTTTCCTCAGCCAAGTGCTAGGCATCGCGAACCACGCGATTGTCGGCCTGGTCGTGTTCGCCGTGTTCGCGGCATCGTTAGCCGGGCAGACCATGCTGGTTGTGGTCTTCCGGAAACGCGCGCTGGTCGTCGGGTGCGTCGGTTTGATCATGGGAATGTGCCTGCTCGCGCTCGGCCTCGCACTGCCTTCACTGCTGTTGGTGATCCTCGGCGCGGTGGTGGCCGGGCTCGGCCAGGGGCTGAGCTTCCGAACCGGTTTGGCTGCGGTCAACCGGGCCGCGCCGCCGAGACAGCGGGCCGAGGTCGCATCCAGCTTCTTCGTGGTGGCCTATGTGGCAATCTCCGTGCCGGTCGTGGTCTGCGGCGTAATCGCACAACTGCAAGGTGTACAGGTCGCGGGGTTGATCCTCGCCGCCACGGTAGCGGTGCTGGCCGCGACGGTCCTGCTTCTGCTAGCGCGCAAGCCCGTACCGCTCGGTGAGGAACACCGCGAGCCCACGGAGGCCCGGGACAGCGACGACTCGTGAAATCTCGGCACGAAGGCGCTCGGCGGGCGGTGGTTGATACTCCGGCAGCACTTCGTGATCTTGCAGACTTGGGGTAGCGCGCAGACAGGTGCGGCCACTGTTGATCAGGGTTCTCTTGCGTGTCCAGTCTTTCCGCCAACTTCCGGGAAAACCGGACCGTCTCAGCACGACCCACCTCATCAAGCCGCACCGCAACCAAAGCCACCACATCCTCCAACGACACGCCCGCGTCGCCACGGGCAAACTTCGTCACGTCATCTTCTGCGCCACCCCTGCTCCCGCGAAACCGACCGACTAGCACGACCCTCGCCACTGATCTCAGCAAGCCGCTGGTACCCCCACCCTTCGCTCTTCCCGAACTTCTTCGCCAACTCCGCAGCGGTGCAGTGCTGACCCGCGTCACGCGCGCGACGAGCCTCCGCACGCCCCTCCTCCCGCTCCCGCGCAAACTTCTCCCCCCGCAAAACCGACCGGCTAGCACCACCCTCGCCACTGATCTCAGCAAGCCGCTGCCGTCCCCACTCCTTACTCTTTCCGAACTTCTCCCCCAACTCCGCAGCGGTGTAGGGCTTACCCGCGTCACGCGCACGGCGAGCCTCCGCATGCGCCGCCTCCCGCTCCCGCGCCACCTCCTGCGCCCGCAAAACCGACCAGGTGACATCACCCTCACCCCTGATGTCCGCAGGCTTCTTGCCCAACTCCGCAATGGTGTCTGGCTCGCCCGCGTCATGAGCACGACGAGCCTCGGCGTGCGCCGTCTCGTCGAAGGCCTCCGCATCACCAAGCATCCCGACCGAGTCCACGCCCTCTGGCGACGGAACCACCATCACGTCATCGAATTCCAGCGGCAACCACGCGGCACCTTCGGAGCGCGAGTCCATTTCTCCGGTACCAAGTTCAGCCGTGCCCGTACCGAAGTCCAACAACGCCATTGCATCCGGATTCAGATACCCATCGTTGCCCGCAAGATCCAGACCATCGGCACGCGGCACGTCATCAACACTCCACGCCCACGGCTCCAACCCCGACAAGCCCCCATCGGCCGCCGAGTCACCGCCCGCGTCGAGGCCCGCAACTTCCCGCAAAAACGGGAAATCCTCCTCCGGAGCCGACTCAGCCCACTCCGCACCAGCAAGCCCGGAATCCACCGGCCAGTCAACGGGCCTTTCGCGCACGCGCGCCGTACCCTCATCGACCGAATCCAATCCCCCGACACCGTGATCAGAGGCGTCCGCACCGAAATCGAACCAGTCTGCTTCGTCCGCCCCGGCTCCAGGCACACCACCCCACGGCTCCGCACCCACAACATCACCCCGCGACCATTCCTCGACATCCAACGGATCAAACGGCCACGACGCCGGATCCACGGCCGGCTCGGCACTCATACCACCGAACTCCGCGACCGCAGCCGACTCACCAACCGGCTGCGACCCCGCAACCGCTGACAGGATCCCCGCCGCCGAGACAGCACCCCCAGAACCCGAAGCACCACCCGCGGAAACACCCACCTCATTCCTGACCTCGACAAGCCGCGCATGGCCCCAATACCTGCTCTTGCCGAACTTCTGCCCCAGCGCCACACCGGTGTAGGGCTCCCCCGCATCACGGGCACGACGCGCCTCCGCACGCGCTGCCTCCCGCCTCTGTTCCTGCAAAGCCGACCCGGTCGCACTACTCTCGTCACCGATCTCGGCGAGCCGCCTCCACCCCCACACCGCGTGCTTTCCGAATTTCCCCCCCAACGTCTCACCGGTGTGGGGCTCTCCCGCGTCACGAGCTCGACGCGCCTGCACCCGCGCCTCCTCCCGCAACCGCTCCTCCTCCTGCCCCTGCTCCTGCGAAGCCGACCAGCTCGATCCGCCACCACTCTTGATTTCATCAAGCCGGGCCTTGCCCCATGACTCGGCTTTTCCGAACTTCAGCCCCAGCGCCCGACCGGTGTATGGCTTTCCCGCGTCACGAGCACGACGCGCCTCCACCCGCGCCTCCTCTCGCACTTTCGCCAACTCCTCGTGCTCTGGCCGCATGACCTGTCGGTGCCCGCCGCTGATTTCATCGAGCCGCTCCCGCCCCCACCTCACACTCTTTCCGAACTTTTTCCCCAACGCCGTACCGCTGTAGGGCGCACCCGCGTCACGGGCACGCCCCGCCTCCACCCGCGCCTCTTCCCGCAACCGTTCCCGCTCCCGCATCAGCAGCGTCAGCCGCGTGACACCACCTTCATGCCTGATTTCCACGAGCCGCTGGTGTCCCCACTGTTTACTCTTCCCGAACTTCTTCGCCAATGTATTAGCGGTGTGCGGCTCCCCCGCGTCACGAGCACGCCGCGCCTCCGCACGCCCCGCCTCGATCAACAACTCTTCATTCGCCCGCCGCTCTGGCGCATTTACCACCCCAGGCCCAGGCCCCGCCGGCCTGCGCGTCGCACCCTCATCGACCGAACCACCGCCACGACGCCGCTTACGGACACTGCTCTCACCGACCGAGCCGATCCCGCCAGCACCACGACCAGCCGCGGCCACACCCTCTGCCGGCCCACCCACCGCATTTCTGGCCTCGGCACTCTCACTCCTGATCTCATCAAGCCGATTCTTACCCCACGCCACGCTCTTTCCGAATCTCTGCCCCAGCGCCTTAGCCGTGTAAGGCTCGCCCGCGTGATGGGCACGCCGCGCCTCCACGCGCGCATTCTCCCGTGCCCTCGCCCACCTCTCCAACCGCAAAGCCCGCCGAGGCACACCACTAATTTCCACATTTCGCCGTTGCCCCCACGCCTTGCTTCTCCCGAACTTCGTCCCCAACGCCGCATCGCTGTCGGGCTTACCCGCGTCCCGAGCACGACGCGCCTGCACACGCGCCGACTTCCGCAACCGGCCCTGCTTCCCCAAAGCCTCCCGAGTGACACCATCCTCTGCGCTGATCTCATCAAGCAACTGCCGTCCCGACGCGGCACTCTTCCCGTACTTTTCGCCCAACGTCTCACCGTTATGGCGCTCTCCCATGTCGAGAGCACGACGCGCCCGCAACCGCGCCGACTCCCGCAACCGCGCCGGCTCCTGAACCTGCAAAGCCGCCCGAGTGACACGAGGCTCAGCCTTGATTTCGGCAAGCCGATCCTGACCCCACGCTGTGCGCTTTCCGAACTTCTTCGCCAATGTCTCAGCGGTGTGAGGCTCCCCGGCGTCGCGAGCACGACGCGCCTCCACCCGCGCCGCCTCATTCAACAACTCCGCACTCACCCGCTGCCCTGCCGCATCCACCACGCCCTCACCAGGCCCCACCGGCCTGCGCGCCGCACCCTCATCGACCGAACCACCCGCACGCCGCCGCTTACGGCCAGCGTTCAACAACTTCGCACTATCCAGCCGTTCTGCCGCCTGCGGATCCGGCCCCGCCCCGGCACGAACCCCGAATCCCGTGCCTTGCGTACCAAGCCTGCCCGCCAACTCCCGGGAAAACCGCACCGCCTCATCACGACCCACCTCATCAACCCGCACCGCAACCAAAACCAACACATCGTCCAAGGACGCACCCGAGTGCCCACGCGCCAGCGTCACGACATCATGCGTGCCTTGCACGATCCACCTCGCCACATCAGGGGGCCCACCCACCGAGCGAGCCCGCTCAACCTCGCGACGAAGATCCGACTCCGTCCACTCCGCTACCACCACATCCCCCACCGGGACACCACCCGCAGAACCCGAAGTATCACCCGCAGAACCACTCACCTCCTGATCTCGCACGACCGGCCGGGTCGTACCACCCTCGCCTTTGATCTCGGCAATCCGGTCCCGCCCCCACTCCCTACTCATCCCGAACCTCGCCCCCAACGCCTCACCGCTGTAAGGCTCACCCGCGTCACGAGCGCGCCGCGCCTCCGCCCGCGCCTCTTCCCGCAACCGCTCCCCTTCCTGCCGCTGCCAGTCCGACCAGGTCACACCACCCTCGTCCTTGATCTCCGCAAGCCGCCGCTGTCCCCACTCCCTGCTCTTCCCGAACTTCTTCCCCAACGCCGCACCGGCGTAGGGCTCACCCTCGTCCCGAGCGCGCCGCGCCTCCACCCGCGCCGTCTCGTTCAGCGATTCCGCACGCTCCGGCCGCTCGGCCGAGTCCACCGATCCCGGTACCGAATCGACCGCCGCGGCATCCGGCTCCCCCGCCAACCGTGCGCTACCGTCAGCGGCCGAATCCTTTCCTCCGACACCCGCCGTCTCCGCGGCAAAATCCAACGACGCCCATTGGCCTGGGTGCAGATACTCCTGGCCAGTCCCCACATCCCGAGCACCCGAATCCGGCACGCCATCAAGCGTCCACGGCGCAATCGCCGGAAAGCCGCCACCCCCCGAACGGTCGGCGACCGTTCCACCGGCCCGATCTCCGCCCGTTGCTTCCTCGGAGACCGGGACCTCCGGCTGTGGACCCGGCCCCGCTGCCGCACGAATCCCAAAACCCGTCCCTTGCGTACCGAGGCTGGCCGCCAACTCCCGGGAAAACCACACCGCCCCATCACGACCCAGCTCAGCAACCTTCGCCGCAACCAAAACCACCACATCATCCAACGACATACCCGCCTCATCCCGCGCCAACGCCACCACATCATGCGTACCCTGCACAATCCGCATCGCAACATCACGCGACCCACCCACCAACCGAGCCCGTCCCACCTCACGCCGCAAATCCGACTCCGACCACCCCGCCACGCCAACCGACCGCTCAGCGGCAACCTCAGCCACCAACGCGACACCCCCCGCCGGCACACCACTCCCAGAACCCGCAGAACCACCCACCTCACCCTCGATCTCACGAAGCCGTGACCGACCCCACCCCCTGCTCTTTCCGAACTTCTTCCCCAACGCCGCACCGCTGTAGGGCTCGCCCGCGTCACGAGCCCGACGCGCCTCCGCGCGCCCCGCCTCCCGCTCCTGCTCCTGCGAATCCGGCCCAGTCGCACCACCTCCACCCCTGATCTCCGCAAGCCGGGCAATACCCCATGACTCACTCTTTCCGAACTTCCTCGCCAACGCGGCACCGCTGTAGGGCTCGCCCGCATCCCGAGCACGCCGCGCCTCGACCCGCGCCTCCTCCCGCAACCGCTCCCTCTCCTGGCCCCGCAAACCCGGCGTGGTCCCACCACCCTCACCACTGATCTCCGCTAGCCGGGCCCTACCTCCCGACTCGCTCATTCCGATTTTCTCCCCCACCGCCTCAGCGGAGTAAAGCTCACCCGCATCCCGAGCACGACCTGCCGCTATTCGCCCCGCCTCCCGCGACCCCTCCCTCTCCTCCCGCCGGGAACCAGACCAGCTCACGTCGCCTTCATCCTTGATTTCGGCAAGTCGGTGCCAGCCCCAGGCCTGGCTCTTTCCGAACTTCTTCCCCAACGCACCACTGGTGTAGGGCTCACCCGCGTCACGAGCACGACGCGCCTCGACGCGTGCCGCCTCCCGCTCTTTCGCCCACCCCTGCCCCTGCAAAGCCTGCCGTGACACACCCGCCTCACGCGTGATCTCAAAAAGCCGGTCCCTACCCCACGACGCACTCTTCCCGAACTTCTTCCCCAACACCGCAGGGGTGTAAGGCTCACCCGCATCCCGAGCACGACGCGCCTCCGCCCGCCCGGCCTCCCGCAATCGCTCCACTTCCCGCGCTTGCACAGCCGACCAGCTCGCACCGCCTTCAGCCCTGATTTCGGCAAGTCGCTGCCCGCCCCATGTCTGGCTCTTTCCGAACTTCTCCCCCAACGCCACTGCTGAATAGGGCTCACCCGCGTCACGAGCACGACGCGCTTCCGCACGCGCCGCCTCGTTCAACAGCCTTGCAATACCCGCCTTTTCGCCCGCGCTCACCGCTTCCGGCGCCGGGTCAACCGCGGCGTCGCCGGGATCCACCGGCAACCGTGCAGCACCTTCGGCAACCGAACCCATTCCCGCGACATCACGATCAGCCGCATCCGCGATAGGACCGAACAACCCCGTTTCATCCGGATTCAGAGACCCCCAGCTAGCCGCCAGATCCCCAGCACCCGCACCCAGAACGCCATCAACACCCCACCACCACGACTCAACCCCCGACAAGCCCAAACCACCGCCCGCAGTGCTCTCCAGAAACTCCGGCAGAATCGGGAATTCCACCTCCGCACCCGGCCGACCCGCACTACCCAACCCCGCATCCACCCCGACACCAGTGGGCCCCACCGGCCTGCGCATCGCACCCTCATCGTCGAAGTCACCGCCACGCCCCCGCTTACGGCCACTACCTTCACCGCTCGAACCCACTCCGCCAAAACCACGATCAGCCGCGTCGCCACCGAAACCGAACAACCCAGCATCTTCCGGCCGCGACCTCAACCCGCCACCCCACACCAAATCCGGCGCAGACTCGACGGCCGGATCAAGCACCCACCCCATCGGAACACCCGAGAACCCGTCATCCGCAACTCCCCCGGACTCCTCCACCCCCGAATCCGACCCCGCACCCGCACGAACACCCAACCCCGTCCCCTCCGTGCCAAGCCTGGCCGCCAACTCCCGGGAAAACCGCACTGCCTCAGCACGCCCCACCTCCTCCGCCCGCGCCGCAACCAAAGCCACCACATCATCAAGCGACACACCCACACCACCACCCACCAGCGCCAGCACATCATGCGTGCCCCGCACAATCTCCACCGCAACATCACGCGACCCGCCCACCGGCCGAGCCCGCTCGACCGCCCTACGCGGATCCGACTCCGTCCACTCAGCCACACCGTTCGAAGCCGGTTGTTCCTCGGCATGGCTCCGCATGCGCGATTCAGTCGTGTCGGTAGCTGTGGAATCAGTTCCCGCCGATGCCGTCTCAGCTTTCTCCGCCTCGGCCGGTCCCGCAACCACGCTCTCGACCGGGCCTTCGGGAACAGCAGTCGACGAACTCGCCAGACCATCCAGCCCGTCACGCCCTTGGCTGGCCTGCCGATGGGTCGCAATCCAGCCGGGCCCGCCCACCGGGCGGGGACGGGAGCCGTCGGCAGCGAAGCCCATCCACCGCTGACCACGCCAGCCACTCCCCGGCATCAACGCGACAACATCACGCCCCACCTCGCGCGCCACCCGCGACGCCTGTGCAGACGACACCACCGGAGCACCCGAATCCTCCCCCGACACCAACACCACCGGACCACCCACATCCCCCACCCGGCCCCGCACGAACCCCACGACCCCACCGTTGGACACCACCTCCGCCGGCACCGACACCCGCACCGCATCCGCAGGCAACCCCACCAGCCCCGCACCCAACGGACCACCCGAAGCCACCGCCCCAGACGAATCCGGCGGCACTGCCGACTGCGACGCACCGTCGCCCAAACGGCCCGCATCCGCATGTCCCGCAACCGAATCCGCTCCGGCAGACACTTCAGGAACGGCTGATCCATCCCACACCCGCCCGTATCCAGGAACTATGGCTTCGCCGCCGGTATCCGCAACCACCCCAGCCACCGGAGTATGCCCCAGAGCCACGACCTCCGAAAGCGGATCGGACACATCAGTGGTGCGGGTCAACGGGCTTTCAGTGGAAGAGTCGCCGACCTGGAATTGCGGCGCCACCGCTCGCACATCGCCTACAGCCTTTTGGCTGTCCATTGGGGAGTTTCCCGCGGCGCGATAGTAATCTCGGCGCGGCGAATCAAAACGGGATTCCCGAACTCTGTCCTTGCCGTCAGGACGCACCATCGCGTCTACATTGGACAAGTCCGCATCCGGATTCGACGCCGTTTGGTTATCGCCAGCAACCGGGTACGCCGAGGGTGTACCAGCTCGGGTTCGCGCCGCCGCGAGCGCACCATCAGACATCGACGAACCGTCCCGGTGCTCCTCCGGGCTTTCCATACCAGGCGTGTCAGGCCTGGCATTACCGTCACGTCGCGGCGAACCGGCATGGGAATCACCCACCGTGGCACCATTGTCAGAACCCAGTGAGCCGCCCCGGTACTCACCGATGCTCTCCACACGCGACGATGCGACATCGGCACGGACATCGCCGGTAACCGCGCTATACGCAGGAGGCATACCGGCAAGGGAATCCCCCTCCCGGGCCGCACCATCGGAACCCTGGGAACCGACGCGGACGGGGCCATCTGCCTGAGGCGAACTGTAGGGGGGTGGCGGCGTGCCGGGCCTGTCCTGATCCCGCAGCGCAGCCTGCGCAATGACATCACCCTCATGCCACGACAACGGCGCGTTGTCCTGCCGCGCCTCACGCGCGCCGGCCTTGGCGTCCTGCCCCACCACGGCATCGATATCCGCTGCCCTAGCCACGCCACTGGACGTGACGCTGCTCGGGGAGCCGGGTTTCTCGGTGAACGTCTCCGCAAAGCCGGGCTTTTCGCTCGTCTGTGACCCGGAATCGGCCCCTAGCTCCTGGGCAGTGTCGGTGTTGGTGGAGTTCTTCTCTCCGCCAGTGGTGTCCCGGGCCCCGTCGGCCGGAATCAACTGGCCCCGCAGCGCTAGGCCGATCAGGTTCCCGATACCCGAACCGATCGCCTCCGACACCCCGGCGGTAAACGAGAACGGGTTCCACTGCGCCCCCTGGCCGCTGATCGCGCCGTACCCGGCCTCGCCGAGCATTTCGGTCAGGCCCTCTTCCAGCGATTCGCCCAGGCCGTGACCGAACCGGGCCACCCACATCGCCCGCACCGACATACCCGTGTAATCCTCTAGGTTCTTGGAGACCACATCGGCGAATCTCGCCATCAACGCCACCGGGTACTGCTCCGCATGCTCCTCAGCCACCTGCCTCGCCGCCGCCGCCAACACCTCAGCATCGATCTTGTCGCCCAGACCCCGCACCAACACCTTGGTGATCGCGTTGCCGACCACATTGCCCAGCGCCGAGAGCGGCACCGCCAGCAGCCCGCTGAACGAGCCGACCCCCACCGCCATCTTCGACATCGCCGCATCCCACTTCTCGCGCGTCCCCAACGCGAACTGCAACCCCTGCGCCCCCGCATCCATCACCACCTGCAACCCGATGCCCACCACCTGAGCCATCGCCAGCCGTATGAACAACTGCCCCCACCACCGGGTCAGCAACAACCGCATCACCGCAAACCGTGCCGCCAACCACGCCATACTCGCCCCACCAGTAGGCCCCGCCATCGCCACCGCCCACGCCACCTCCGCCACCAGCAACAACAACCCACCCACCGTCACAAACTTCAAATACTGCACCTGTACCGCCAAATTCCGCACAAACCCCGCCAACTCCCGCAAACCCACACCACCCGCCTCCAACACCGGACCAAACGCCCCCAGCCGCTGCGCGAACCGATCCGCCGCCTTACCCGAAAACCCACCCCGCACCCGCCCCACCACATCCCCCACCTCCGGGCCCAACACCTCCACCATCGCCGCACCCGACTCCAACGCCGCCGCCACCGCGAACAACGCATCCTCATCCGCATCCGTCATATCCTCACCCGTCAATACCTGAAAAAGCCGCCGTACCTCCTCCGGCACCAGCACAGACACGCGAAAACTCCCACCCAGCTACCCACGCGGACTAGACCGACACGACCATTAAGCCGGTAGTATGAGCCAGCTATACACCCCGGTAAAACCAGGACCCCACTCACGCAGCAACTAGGTGCGTTCAGGCAGCAAGATTGGGAAACAAGGGTTTTTCGGTTGCGCCAGCGACCCTTTGAGGGTAAGGGTCTGTTGCTGTGGGGGGTTCATGTCCCTTGAACGCGACGGTGATGGTCCCCGGCGGCCATCCGCCGGGGACAATGCTGGCCTGGGCGTTCCCGCCACGGTGACCTAGACAACCTGATCTCTGGGAGGTCCGTATTGGACGGTCACACCGCAGCGCCCGCCTCCAGAAACGGAGACGACAACGTCGGATACGCGCTCGCCCGCGGCACGTTCATCAAAAAGGCAGGAAAGCGGGTCTGGGCCGAGCTTCGCGAGCTAGGCACTCAGCTGCATTTCGACCGCAACGAGATGCTCATCGCCGTCGGCGCACCGAGTGACCACGCGCTCCTCATCGAACATGGGCTGGTCAAGGTCCTCCTGCCAGGGAAAGGCCGGGAACTGGTCGCGGGGATCTACGGCCCGGGGGAGTTGATGGGCGAGGAGGGCGTGTTGTTCTCCGAACCCCGTAGCGCCACCTTGGTGGCGCACACGCGAGGTGCGGCGACTCGGGTCCCTGGTCGCCTGTTCCGGCACTACCTGGACCGGAATCCGGCGGTTCTGGGCGCGCTTTACGGCATTCTTCGGGACCGCCTCCGCAAGGCGGACCACCGCCAGCTGAGCCTTGTCTTCCAAGACGTTTCGACCCGGGTCGCGCGCCAGCTGCTCGCATGGTCCGAAACGCTCGGCATCACGACAGCCGACGGCGTGGTCATCAGCGGATTGAGCCGCAAAGACCTTTCTCAGTGCATCGGCGCCGGCGAGACCACGGTCGACGCGGTGCTGAAGGACTTCACTTCCCGTGGCTTGGTGCGCACCCACTGGCGGAAGTACGTGCTTCCGTCGCCGCAGCACCTGCTCGATCATGCCACCAGGGAGGATCACAGTCACTCACAGTGATCGCGTGAACACGGCTGATTCCCTGGAACAAGGGAGATTCGGCCACGCACGTCGGCCAAACTTCGTTCAGCCCAATGCGATGAACGGAGTCGTACCTTGTCCGGAACGCCCGAGCCTGCCTTGATGCCCGAGCACAGCGCGCTTCTCGCAGTAGACATGATCGGGTCGGGAAGCAGCCGACCCGAACACCTCAGCAGCATCCCCGAATTGGTCGGTGACCTGACCCAGGCAGCACTACGCGCTGTCGGGCTCAGCAGCGCTACCGCCCAGGACGACCAGTTCACCGGGGACGGGTTCCTGCGCGCGTATCCGAGCAGGCTCCTGCCGACGCTGGTCGACATGGTCAGCGTGCTCGACGAGCTCCTGGCCGCGCACAACAGATCCGCGAAGCCCGAGATCCGGCTCCGCGTCGCCGTGCATCTGGGCCCGTTGCCGGCCGATCGCGGCTTCTACCGCCCGAATATCGACGTCAGCCGACTGCTCGGCGCGGCCGCGTTCAAGCAGGTCGTCCACCATTGCCGGAAGCACATCACCGCGGACACCTTTACGACTGCGCTCATCCTCTCCGACAGCGCCTACAAGACGGTGTTCGAGGGAGACTACACGCGCGTGATCACTCGCAACGAGTTCGCACCCTTACTGATCACGAACAACGAGTTCAACGAGCATTCGTGGGTCCGCGTCACCGGAGTCCACCCGACCCAGATCAGCAGCATCCCGCTCAAGGACGAACCGGCTCCGGTGCCACCGGAGGAATCCACCGCGACGCTGGGCAACGCTCCCGGCGAGCGTTCGATCAGCAACGGCGGACCAGTTCGGGGAAACCAGGTCACCGGAGACGGCAACACCTTCTACACGACTCCCAACCTCAACGTGAGCAACTACGTCGGCGGGACGAACACCGGAGTCCAGACCGGCACGTTCAATGGAAACCTCAACCAGGGCGAAGAACGACGATGACCGCTACGACCGAGCGACCCGAACAGCGCGCCGACGCGCCTGACGCATCCTCCGGTGAGTCCGCCCAGCAGCCGGCTTCGACGAGCAACGCCGCCGAGCACAACAAAGGAGTGCAATCCGGCACCTTCAACGGGAACTACAACGTCTACAACTGGTACGCGGAATCCAGGAAACCTCAGCTCGACGACCGCCGAATCTCCGACGAGGAGATCGTGCGCGCCCGGGAGCACTTCGTCGAGCGCCCGGGGTTTGGGGAAGCGTTGGCGACCTTGCGGCGCAATCGCCTGCTGTTCCTTTTAGGCAAAGGGGCGGGGAGATCGCTGGCGAGCATCCGCCTGCTGGACGAGTGCGCGGTCAGGTCGATATCGCGGCTCAGCGAGCGCCGGTCGTTCGACAGCCTCGCGGGAGCCGACCTCGAACCCGGATGTGGGTACATCTGGGAAGGGCTGGACACCGAGTGGCAGGACGAGATCACACCGGCCTCCGTCGACCGAGCCACGGCCTGGGCGACCAAGCACAACTGCTTCGTCGTCGTGATCGTGGACTACGCCGTCAGCTCTGACCTGAGGAAGTACGCAGAGCGTCTAGGCCGCCCGAACCCCGTCGATGTTGCGCTAGCCGTACTGCGGTCCCAGCTTGGACTGAACCCGGACAGGGCCGAAGAAGTCCTCGACTCCGACTTCCGGGAGCGGCTGCCCGGTGACTCGGCCCCGAACGACGCCGAGTTCGTCGCGATACGTGCTTGGGAAGTCGACACGGGCAAGCGGAACAAAGCCGAGGCGTTGGAGGAAGCCTCCCAGGACCTCCGCAAGTCCGTGACCTCGTGGTTCCGGCTGGACCGGAGCCCGATCGAGTACGCGATGCTCGTGGCGATCTCGGTGTTCGAAAACCGGGACTACGACGACGTCATCGCTTCCGCTGAAGAGCTCGAGAACATGATCTATCAGCAGGACCAAGGCAAGAGCGTCGCTTCGCGGAAGATCTTCGAATTCAGCAAGACGCGGATCCTGTTCAGCTTGAGCGCCACGATCACCCCGCATCGGCACACTGACGGGCGAGGACTGCACAAGGAAACGGTGCACTTCCGGCGGTCCGGTTGGGCGCAAGAGGCGTTCCGGCGAGCGTGGAGTGAGTACGACCTCCTGCGCCCGGTTGTCGTGGATTGGATGGCCAAGCAAGCCAAGAACGGCTTTCAGTGGTACTGCGCGAAGGCGCTCCACGACGTCCTGGTCAACGTGCCGCACAGCAATCCGGTGGCGCACGTCGACGCGCTCGCGGGCAAACAGTCTCCGGACGCCAACGAATTGGCCGCTGAGCTGCTGGGACGACTTGCGGGGGATCCCCAGACGAGACACGTCGTCGCGCCGACGCTGCGCGAGTGGTGTGCTAGCTCGCGCGACTTCCACCGCAAGTGGACGGCTGCCTTGGTCTACGCGACCGATTATGGGCTGCGCCAGCCCGAGGTGGCACTGCAGGAACTGGAGAAAATCGCACGAACAAACGCCAACCTGAACTCCGCAGTCGGCAAAGGGATCATTTCACTGCTCGACGAGCCTGCGAACCGTGCGCTCGTGCTTCGCGCGCTGCAACAGTGGACGCGCCCGGACGCCGCCGATCTCGATGACGACGAGCAGCGTGCGAATCTGCGTGCCGTCGGGCTCGACTGCGCGCAGGCGGCCCTCGGACTCGCCCACGACACTAGCTATCTTCGGTCGCTCCGCGCCAGCGACGCCTTCGGAGATCCGGACCCACGACCGGTGGCCAAGCTCTTCCGGCGCCTGTTCCAGGACGAACGAACACGCGACAAGTCCCTGCACACGTTGCTCGACCTCAGCGATGACAGCGCGGACAACCCGACGAGCGACGAAGCCAGGGGACTCGCGCAGCTCGTCTTCACCGTCGCGCCCGATCTGCACCGGACAACAGCCCACCCGCTCTTCGAGCATTGGAAGAAGATCTTCCCCGGCAACGCCCGGAGGATCGATCGCGCGTTCACGACGCTGCAACTCCTGCACCAGATGTACAGCCCGCATCCCGAACGGTAACTGCCCAAAGCCGCAGGGGGCGCTTCCCATCACGCCCGTAGGGGCGGCTCTAGCCCCACACAGCCAGCTTGCGTACTGAGGACAGCATCGCGTACCTGACCAGATCTCGATCAACACTATCGACAGCGAACAAGCGGTAAGCACGGGCAGGGGCAGCTCGACCTGGCGACGAGAGCTCCGGGCCACAGGCCCCTTCGGCGGCCGGACTGAACCCCTTGCCGCCCCCGGAGGCTCCTCGTTGTCGCATCGTCGGTTTGTGGGATCAAATCTGTTCAGAAGTCTCGCCTGCCATCCATGCGGCGATCTGAGTTCGTGAGGTAAAACCGAGCTTGGTCAAGATATGTTCGACATGAGCCTCCACGGTTCGCTGCGATATCAAGAGCTTGACCGCGATCTCCTTGTTCTGCAGTCCTCGTGCCATCAGCGCCGCGACCTCGTGTTCACGCTTGGTCAGCGTCGGCTGGGAGGCGGGACTGGCGCCTGTCGAACCCGTGGGTTTTACGCCGAGCGCTTGAGCGGCGAGCGCTTCCGGAGTCATCTCGGAACCTGCTCGGAGAAGAGCCTCGTAATCCTGGTCGCCCAGCGCGGCCCGGGCGGCTGCCCGATTGTGCTCACGCTGGGTCAGCAGAGCTTGGAAACCAAACAACGGTGTGCCGATCGGCTTCCACAGCTTTTCGGCAGCGCCGAAAAGCACAGCCGCCCGCTTCGGGTCGTCCTCGGCGATTGCCACCCAAGCCAGCAGTTCGACGCAGAACGGGACGCCCAATTGATCGCCGAGATCGAGTTTTTGCTGGAGCGATTCCCGGAGTAGTGCGCGGGCGATCTGGTGCTCACCGGCGAGCCACCGTGCCAACCCGAGCGTCCACCGCGTCCACGACCGCGCCCAGCGCTCGCCCAGCCTGGCGCAGACAGCTTCGCCCTCTTTGTCCAGGGCAAGCGCACCCTCGGTGTCCCCGAGTATGCCGGCCGCGATGATCCGTTGGGGGAAAAAGAACAACGCCGGCGCGGTCCAGGAATCCCAGTCGCTAAAGCGCGTGAACGCCTCGTCCAGCAACTGCACAGCGCGCGGGAGATTGTTGCTGAACAGCTCGATTTCGCCGATCCGTTGAAGGGCGTGCGCCAATGCGCCCGGGTCTCCCAGCAACTGCGCGAGGTCGTAACACTCGCGGCCCAATGCCCTGGCGTCGCTGGTCCTACCTTGAAGAACGCTGGCCCACGAGTCGATCCACAAGGCTCTTGCGCGTTCTCGGCTTGCTTCTTGGTCCGCCTTCAACACTCGATCGAGCCAGTAGTGACCTTCGCGGACGAAGCCGCAGGCGATCCAATAGAACCACAGGGCGGATGCCAAGCGCAGGCCTTCCCTCCCTTCTCCAGGCACCACGAAGCAGTAGTCGAGTGCTTTCCGCAGATTGGCTCGTTCGACCCGCAGGCGCTCGGCCCACTCGTACTGCCCCGGACCGCACGAGTTCGCGTCGGCCTGTTCGGCCAGATGCAGGTAGTAGTCGCGGTGCCGGCGGCACAGCGCCAGCGTTTCCCCAGCCTCGTCCAGCCGCTCTTGCCCGTACTGGCGAATCGTCTCCAGGACCCGGTAGCGCGCTCCGAGCGCATTCTCCTCTCTTGTCAGGATGGACTTGTCAACCAGCCCGAAAACAGCATTCAACACGTCGCTTGCAGACAGGCCCGCGCCAGCACATACGTTCTCCGCCGCAGCCAGGTCGAAGTCACCGGCAAACACAGAGCACCTCGCCCACAGCAGCCGTTCCGGCTCCAAGCAAAGGTCGAAGCTCCACTCGACAGCCCCCCGCAGCGTTTGGTGGCGCTGTTCGGCTGTGCGACTGCCGGCCGCCAGTAGCGCGAACCGGTCCTGCAACCGGTCAAGGATCTGGTCCACGGACAGCGCCCGCATCCGCACAACGGCCAGTTCGATCGCCAACGGCAGACCGTCCAACCGTCGGCACAAGCGCGCAACTGCCTGCTCGTTGTCCTTGTTCAGGGTGAACCCCGGAAGGATCGCAGCCGCTCGTTCTTCAAACAACGCCAGCGCGTCATACGGCCCAGCCGGTAGCTCCGGGCCAGCGTCATCCGGCGGAACGGCCAGCGGCGGAACGGGCCAGACATACTCACCGCTGATAGCGAGCGGTTCACGACTGGTGGCCAGCACGAACAGGTTCGGGACTTCCGCGAGCAACCGCGCTACGAGCCTGGCGGTCCGTTCCACCACATGCTCACAGTTGTCCAGGACGACCAGGATGTGCTTGTCGACCAGAAAGTCAGCCAGCACCGTCCCGGGGTCGCGGCCCGACTGGTCGCGTATGTCCAGCGCGGCAGCCACGGCTTCTTCGACCAACCCGGGGCCCCCGAGTTCGGCGAGCTCAACCAGCCACACACCGTCGGGGAAGGCCCGGTGAAGGCTGTCTGCGACATGGAGGGCCAGCCGAGACTTACCCACACCGCCGGGGCCGGTCAGGGTGACCAGCCGGGAGTCGGAGAGCGCGCGCTTCACCTCAAGCGTGGCGCGCCGCCGACCCACAAAACTCGTCCTACTGATCGGCAAACGCCCGGCGTTCGCGGTGATTCCGATCTTGGTACTCATCACATTCCCGCCTACAACGTGCAAAGAGGAGCATGCGCTGTCTGCGGCGCGCCCGCCGGACAGGGACGTGGGGATCACGATGCGTTCCGGAACCATGGGCCCGACCTCGGGCTCGGACCGGCGTCCATATGAGGCGTCAGCACTCCCTGCCTGGGCGCTCCGCTGAGATCGGCGGGCCCGCTCTCAGGAGAGCAGCTTGTCGAGCGTGATCGGCAGATCCCGCACGCGTATCCCGGTGGCGTGGTGTGCGGCGTTCGCGATCGCTGCCGCGGTCCCGACGATGCCCAGCTCGCCGATGCCCTTGGTACCCAAGGGGTTGACGTACGGGTCGTCCTCGTGGAGGAAGTCGACCTCGATCGTGCCGACGTCCGCGTTGGTTGCGATGTGGTAGGTGGCGAAATCGTGGTTGACCACGTGCCCGAACCGGGGGTCGACGAAGCCCGCTTCGTGCAGGGCCATCGACAGTCCCATGGTCATGCCTCCGAGCAGTTGGGAGCGGGCGGTCGTCGGGTTGATGATGCGGCCCGCGGCGAAGATCCCGAGCAGACGGGGTACTCGGATCTCGCCGCTGTCCTCGCGAACCCATACCTCGGCGAACTGCGCCCCGAAGCTGTGCATCGCGTACTCGCCTTCGTACGGAGTGCCCGTGTCCGTGCCGATGGCCTCGAGTCCCTCCTCCGGGACTCCGCCGGTTTCCAGGCGTTCGCGCAATTCGCGGGCGCCGTTGTGGATGGCCGTGCCCCAGCAGCCCAGGCCGACCGACCCACCGGCCGGCGCGGCTCCGGGCAGCGCCGAGTCCCCGATCTGCAGCTCGACCTCCTCGAACGGCGCCCCGAGTTCGTCGGCGGCGAGCTGGCGCAGCGCCGTCCAGGTACCGGTACCGATGTCCATCGCGGCGATCTGCACGACGTAACGCCCATTGGGCGCGACCGCGACTCGTGCCGACGACCCTGGTATCCGGAACACCGGGTAGGTCGATGCGGCCACCCCGGTGCCCACCAGCCAGCCGTTCTGGCGCCGGACGCCCGGGGTGGGTTCGCGGTGTGCCCAGTCGAACCGGCGGGCGCCTTCGAGCAGGCATGACACGAGGCTTCGGCTTGAATAGGGCAGTCCGGTTTCGGGATCGAGTTCCGGCTCGTTGCGGATCCGGAACTCGACGGGGTCGAGATCGCACGCGATAGCCATCTCGTCCATCGCCGATTCGAGCGCGAACATGCCGGGGGCTTCCCCCGGCGCGCGCATGAACGTCAGCGGCGGGATGTCCAAGGCCACCAGACGGTGCGTCGTGCGACGACTGGGGGCGGCGTACATCGTCCGGGTGCACACCGCCGTCTGCTCCGCGAATTCCTTGAACCGTGGGGATTCCTCGATCACGTCGTGGCTGATCGCCGCCAGCCCGCCCTCGGTGTCGGCGCCGAGCCGGATCCGCTGCGCAGTGGCGGTCCGGGAGCCCACCACGCTGAACATCTGATGGCGGGTCAACGCCAGCTTGACCGGTCTACTCGCGACGAGCTTCGCGGCCATCGCGGCCAGGACCACGTTCCCGTGCGGCGTGACCTTGGCACCGAATCCACCGCCGACGTGCGGGGCGATGACGTGCACCTGCTCGGGAGCGAGCCCGAACAGCGGGGCCACCGCGTGCTGAATCATGGTCACGCCCTGCGTGGCGTCGTAGAGGGTGAGTTCGTCCTCGTACCAGACGGCGATGGTGGCGTGTGGTTCCAGCGGGTTGTTGATCTCGGGCGGCGTCGTGTAGGTCTCGTCGAGCGTCACGGCCGCCGAGGCCAGCGCGGCCTCGACATCCCCCTCGTCGGTGTCGGTGGCGAAGGAGGGGTTGATGTGGTCGGGGGCGTAGAGGTCGTCGCGGTCGACCCTGAAATCGGCGTCGTGCGGTTCCGGCTGGTATTGGATGCGGACCAGGCTTGCGGCGTGGCGAGCGGTCTCCAGGGTTTCGGCGATGATGCCGCCGACGAACTGGCCGCGGAAGGCTATTCGGTCCGATTGCAGGATCGCCAGCTCGGGATCGTCGCCTGGAGCCAGCTCGGGTGCGTTCTCGTGAGTGAATACCGTGAGGACCCCTTCTTCGGCCAGCGCGGCGCTGGCATCGACGGAGGTCACGCGCCCGGCCGCGATGGGCGCCTGTAGGGGAAACAGGTAGGCCGGGCGGTGGACGGGCTGTTCGAACGCATACCGCGCTTGACCGCGGACCTTCTCGCCGCCTTCGACCCGGCTGATCGCCTGACCGACGGAGCGGGTCAAGGTGGTCGTGGTCATCGTTGTCCCTCCGCCAGCTCCAGCAGCGTGTGGGTGATGAGGTTGCGTGCCAGGGGCGCCTGGAAGGCATTGCCCGGCAGCTATCCGCAGCTTTCGCTCGGTCCCAGTGATCTCCGCCGCCGCGACCAGGTTCCGTCAGGTTCGGCCGACCGCCATGGCTGTCTGTAGAGGCGAAAGACCTCGTCATCGGCACCGACAGGGCTGCCAACCTGTATCCGGTGCAGGCCACGGCGGTGTGGGCCTGGAGACGTCCGAGAACGCCCGCCATGTCACGAGCCTGGTCCGGTTGCACTCCAAGGAACGCCTTATAAGGTCGAACTGTGCTCCCGACCGGCAAAGAACACCCCGTGCCCAGATAAGGCAGTTCAGGAGGAGAGATCGCGCCATGAGTTGGATCGCTACCAAGGACGGAACCACTATCTACTACAAAGACTGGGGCAAGGGCCCGGTGGTGACGTTTTCGCACGGCTGGCCGCTGAACGCAGACGCCTGGGACGGCCAGATGCTCTTCCTCGTGCAAAACGGCTTCCGCGTGGTCGCGCACGACCGTCGCGGCCACGGTCGGTCAAGCCAGCCCTCTGACGGGAACGACATGGACGGCTACGCCGACGATCTCGCTGCCGTGATCGAGGCGCTCGACCTTCGGGAGGCCACGCTCGTTGGACATTCCACCGGCGGGGGCGAAGTCGCCCGCTACATTGGACGCCACGGGACGAGCCGAGTCGCCAAAGCAGTCCTCGTCTCCGCGGTGCCGCCGATCATGCTGAAGTCAGCGGCAAATCCAGAGGGCCTGCCGATCGAGGTGTTCGACGACCTGCGGAGCGGCATCGCCGAAGACCGATCGCGGTTCTACCAGGACCTGGCGATCCAGTTCTACGGTGCGAATAGAGCGGGCGCCGAGGTCTCGCAGGGGCTACTGGATCAGTTCTGGCTCTGGAGCATGCAGGCGGGCCTGAAAAACGCCTACGAAAGCATCAAGGCCTTCTCGGAGACCGATTTCACCGATGACCTCCGTCAGATCGACGTCCCAACCCTGGTCCTGCACGGCGAGGACGACCAGATCGTTCCCGTCAAGGACTCGGCAAAGAAATCGGCCAAGCTCATCAAGGGCGCACAGGAAATCTACTATCCGGGCGCGCCGCACGGCCTGACGGCCACGCACCAGGATCAAGTCAACGCCGACCTGCTGAACTTCCTCCGAGGCTAGCCCTCGCCCGCCCGGGACAAACGTGGCCAGCACACACGCTGACGCTCGGCAGCAGGAGGAAACCGGGCCACGGTCTGTAACCCCAGTCCACAAGAGACAGTTACCGGCGAGAACCGGGAATGCAGATGCGGTCAGCTCTTCTCGGCGCTCACGGACAACTCCACTTCCGATGCCGACAGCCACCGCCGGTTGGGAACCAGGTAGCGGGTGGCGAACTCGCGAGGACCGGCCTGCTCTACCTCGCGCCAACCGTATTCGGTGAGGAACCCTCCGACTTGGGCCGGGTCCAGCCCGAAATGCCACAGCCGCCGTCGGCTCACGTATTCCCGGTAGGCCGCCTCGGCGCCGTAGAACTCGCACCCGTCGAGGAAGTCCTTGCGGACGTAGGTGAACACGAGCCGACTGCCGGACGCTGCGGTCGCCAGGAAGCGGAAAGTCGCGCGGACCGCCGTTTCGGACAGGTACTGGCTGACCGCCTCCCAGACGAAGAAGGTCTTCTCCCCTGGCCGGTAGCCGTGCGAGAGGAGCACTTCCCCCAGGCTTTCGGCCTGGAAGTCGATCGGGACCAGCGTGACGTGATCGGGAACCCTGCCGAACAGCTTCTCCAGCACCGACCGCTTGCGGTTGATGTTCTCCGGAAGGTCGACCTCGTAAACAGGCGTGCCGGCCAGCCACGGAAACCGGTAGGCCCGGGTGTCGAACCCGGCTCCGAGGATTACCACGGCACCAATCTCCTCGTCCACCGCGCCGCGAAGTTTGTCATCGATGTAGCGCTTGCGGCACACCATGCTCGCCCACAACCCCGGAAACTTCCGTTCCACCGCGCGGATCATCAAGCGTCGAACCGGGCGCACGCGGTTCACCGCGACGATCGGCCTCACACCGGCAGGCAGGACCCGGTACGCCAACGAGTCCACCACCAGGGGAACGTCCTCGTACTGGTCGATGGCCACGATCGCCATCGGCGCCACCGCAGTCCGCGCAACCTGACTGCTCATTGTGATGCGCTCCTGGACGAACGAAACGATCTCGATTCATTGATCACCACGGGAACCACCCCAGCCAACCAGCCCGCTGACCTGTGCTCGCGTGCATCGCCAGCGGTCTGTTACGAGCTACGGCGAACTTCGAATCCACGTCCCCTCCCCAGTGCTGTCCGAACAAGTGCGCGACCCGGCAAAAACCGAGAAACCGCAGGACCAAGCGTGTCATGGTGCCCAGACTTTCGAGACGAGCAGCCGCGGTCTGCTCCAACAGCCGCGTGCGATTCGCGCCGAACTGGCCTGCCTCCGGTGCTCCAAGCCGTCGTAAAGCAACTCACCCAGCGAATTGTCCGCCGCGACGTTGAGCCAGCGATCCACTAAAATGGCCGGCACCGCAAACGAGTCGAGCAAGCGCTGTAGGGCACCCAACCGTTCCTGCCCGAGACGTTCGCCCGACTCTCCCGTCTCGCCGGCGGTGGCGAGCTCACCAAGGTAGTTCGCCGCGGCAGGTTCGAGCAGCAACGCCGCAGACAACCCGTCTATCACTGTGCGCGAAGGGCGCCGTTCCCTGCCCTGCTCCAGGCGGATGTAGTAATCCGTGCTGATTCCGGCCAGCATGGCAACCTCATCCCGGCGCAGGCCCAGCACTTGGCGCGCACCGCCCGGCTCAAGCCCATGGTGCTCCGGACGCACCTGTTGACGTCGGGCACGCAAGAACTTTGCCAGCGGCCCACCTCGCGAGTCTGCTTTGAAAGAAGCCACGGCTACGAAGGTAGGCCACCTGCCTTAAGCGCCGGGTATGAGTGAGACACCTACCTGACTTGGGGTGTGGTGGCTGGTGTGGATCACGGTCGACTCCCCGCTCCAGATCACCGATCCTGCGGGCGGCGATCAGCGCCTGGCTCTGGTACTCGGCGCAGCGCACCGGTGCCGCGGGCGGCATAGCGGACTAGTGTGGATACACCTGCTATCGAAGCCGGTGTGCGATGCACGAGTTGGCCATCACCCAGGGCGTCGTCGAGGCGATCAGCCATCGGATCGGCGAGGGCCGAGTCGTCGCCGTTCGGTTGCAGATCGGCAAGTCCTCTGGGGTGGTGGCCGATTCGGTGCGGTTCTGCTTCGGTCCGGTCACCGAGGGAACGATTCTCGAAGGCGCTCGGCTGGACATCGACGAACCGGTGGGCCAATGCTGCTGCCGGACCTGTGGTGAGGTGTTCGAGCCCGATCCGCGATTCGCGCTGTGCGCTTGCGGGAGCGCTGATGTTGAGGTGCGAAGCGGTCAGGAACTGCGCATCTTGTCAGTGGAGGTGGTGTGACGATGTGCGACACGTGCGGCTGTTCCGATTCCGGGGTGCGGGTCGTGCGATTCCCGCACCGCTCCGGCGAAGCGGGCCATGTCCACGGGCACACTGCTCCGGCGCGCACGGTCGTGTTGGAGGAGCCGATCCTGGCCAAGAACGACGAACTGGCGGCGCGGAACCGGTCATGGTTCGAGCAGCAGGGGATCACCGCGGTCAACCTGATGAGCTCGCCGGGCGCGGGTAAGACGACGCTGCTGGTGCGCACGATCGAGGACCTGGCCGTTCGGGGGCTCCGGATCGGAGTCGTGGAAGGTGACCAGGAGACGCTGCTCGACACCGAGCGCATCAGCGCCACCGGCTGCGACGTCGTCCAGATCAACACCGGCGCGGGCTGCCACCTCGACGCGGAAATGCTGGCCAGCGGAGTGCGCTCGCTCGATCCCGCCGCCGGCTCCGTGGTGTTCGTCGAGAACGTCGGCAACCTCGTGTGCCCGGCGTTGTTCGACCTGGGTGAGAGCGCGCGAGTGGTGCTCATGTCGGTCACCGAGGGCGAGGACAAGCCGCTGAAGTACCCGCACATGTTCCGCTCCGCCGACCTGGTGGTCCTCACCAAGACCGACCTCCTGCCGTATGTGGAGTTCGATCCCGGCCACTGCCTCGCGCATGCGCGCCGAGTCAACCCCGCTCTCGGCATGATCGAGGTATCGGCGACCCGCGGCCGGGGGCTGGAGGCCTGGTACGACTGGCTCGCCGCGCGCCGCGCCTGACGCCCGCCTGCCTTGGGCGGGACCTCGCGGTCGCTACGACACCGTAGTCACCCGCAGGTCGCGGCGAATTCGGGACGGATTCGAATGGCGATCAGGTCCACGGGTGAGGACGATAAAGGGGTCTGTTCGTGGTCGGAGGCGTGATGAGAGCGAAAGGCGCGCTCCTCGTGCTCGGCGGAGCCGCGGGCGCCGCGGCCTATCTGTCGCGGGCGGAGCTGAACCGGTACTTTAGGATTCTGCGGATGTCGCACGACCCGGCACTGGTCGGGGTTAGCGTGACACCGCAGGGAAACGAGGCTGCGCTGGGGCAGTCCAGTGAGCAGCGGCGGCGCAACCGTCAGGCCGCCAGCGTCACCGCCGATTGAGTGGCGGAAAGAATCGGAAATTCCTGGAATTCCCGAGTGAACGGCTGGTTCCGGGGATTGCGCGACGCATCGGATGCGTCCGCAATGTGGCGGAACCGGCGCGAATTCGAAGGTGGAAAGGCGGGTTGGCCATGTCCACCACGCCTACGCAGTCGCAGGCTCCGCAGGAGACCGGCGACGAGGTTCTCCACGTTCTCTGGATCAACGCGGGGCTGAGCTGCGACGGGGACTCGGTCGCACTGACCGCGGCCACCCAGCCCAGCATCGAGGAGATCGTACTCGGCGCGCTGCCGGGCTTACCGAAGATCCAGGTGCATTGGCCGCTGATCGATTTCGAATGCGGTCCGGAGCAGGGTGCCGACACGTTCATCGAGTGGTGGCACAAGGCCGACCGCGGCGAGTTGGAGCCCTTCGTACTGGTTGTGGAGGGCTCGATCCCCAACGAGGCCATCAAGGACGAGGGCTACTGGTGCGGCTTCGGAAACAACCCCGCGACCGGCCAGCCCATGACGACCTCGGAGTGGTTGGACCGGCTGGCGCCCAAGGCCACGGCGATCGTCGCGGCGGGCACCTGCGCCACCTACGGCGGCATCCACGCGATGGCGGGCAACCCGACCGGGGCGATGGGGGTGCCGGACTATCTGGGCTGGCAGTGGAAGTCCAAGGCGGGGCTGCCGATCGTGTGCGTTCCGGGCTGCCCGATCCAGCCGGACAACCTGTCCGAGACCCTGGTCTACCTGCTGTATCAGGTCGCGGGGCAGGCGCCGATGATCCCGCTCGACGACGCCCTGCGCCCGCAGTGGTTGTTCGGTGCCACCGTGCACGAGGGCTGCGACCGGGCCGGGTACTACGAGCAGGGTGACTTCGCCACCGAGTACGGCTCGCCCAAGTGCCTGGTCAAGCTCGGCTGCTGGGGTCCGGTCGTGAAGTGCAACGTGCCCAAGCGCGGGTGGATGAACGGCATCGGCGGCTGCCCGAATGTCGGTGGCATCTGCATCGCCTGCACGATGCCCGGTTTCCCGGACAAGTTCATGCCCTTCATGGACGAGCCCCCGGGCAGCAAGGTGTCGACGACCGTGAGTTCGGTGTACGGAAGGACGATCCGGCGGCTGCGGCGCATCACCGAGAAGTCGGTCGACCAAGAGCCGCAGTGGCGCAGCAGGGGCAAGCAGCTGACCACCGGCTTCAGCAAGACCTGGTGAGCTACCTCGATCGCGGTTGGAGGCGATGATGACCACCATCCACAGGAGACCGTCGGCCAGCGCCGAGGACACGACGAAGTCCGACGTAGTGGAGATGGCGTGGGATCCGATCACCCGCATCGTGGGCAGTCTCGGGATCTACGCCAAAGTCGACTTCAAGCAGAAGGCAGTGCGCGAGTGCCACAGCACGTCGTCGATCTTCCGCGGCTACAGCATCTTCATGAGGGGCAAGGACCCGCGGGACGCGCACTTCATCACCAGCCGGATCTGCGGGATCTGCGGTGACAATCACGCGACCTGCTCGGTCTACAACCAGAACATGGCCTACGGGGTGGCTCCACCGCACCTCGGCGAATGGATCATCAACCTCGGCGAGGCCGCCGAGTACATGTTCGACCACAACATCTTCCAGGAGAACCTGGTCGGTGTCGACTACTGCGAGAAGATGGTCCGGGAGACCAACCCGGGCGTGCTGGAACAGGCCAACAACACCGAGGCACCGCACGCCGGTGAGCACGGCTACCGCACCATCGGCGACATCATGCGCTCGCTGAACCCGCTGGAGGGCGAGTTCTACCGCGAGGCCTTGCAGATGAGCCGGTTGACGCGCGACATGTTCTGCCTCATGGAAGGCAGGCACGTGCATCCGTCCACTTTGTACCCCGGTGGAGTGGGAACGGTGGCCACGTTGCAGCTGTTCACCGACTACCTGACCCGGTTGATGCGCTACTGCGAGTTCATGAAGAAGGTCGTTCCGCTGCACGACGATCTGTTCGACTTCTTCTACCAGGCCCTGCCCGGCTACGAGCACGTCGGGCAGCGGCGGGTGCTGCTGGGATGCTGGGGTTGCCTCAACGACCCCGCCCACTGCGACTTCCGCTACGAGCACATGAGCGAGTGGGGCCGGAAGATGTTCGTCACGCCGGGCGTCATCGTCGACGGCGAACTGGTGACCAACGACCTCGTCGACATCAACCTTGGCATCCGGATCCTGCTCGGCAGTTCTTACTACGAGGACTGGGTGGATGACGAGCACGAGGTGTTCGTGACCCATGACCCGCTGGGCAATCCGATCGACCGGCGCCATCCGTGGAACCAGCACACGATTCCCAAGCCGGCCAAGCGCGACTTCAACGCCGCCTACAGCTGGACGATGTCGCCCCGCTGGTTCGACGGGGAGAACCACCTGTCGATCGACACCGGTGGCGGCCCGCTGGCCCGGATGTGGTCCACGGCGCTCAACGGCTTGGTCAACACCGATCTGGTGCAGGCGACCGGAAGCAGCGTGCGGATCACGCTGCCCAAGACCGCACTCAAGCCCGAGACGACGTTCGAATGGCGAATTCCGAAGTGGAGCAACGCGATCGAGCGCAACCGCGCGCGGACCTACTTCCAGGCCTACACCGCCGCGCTCGCCATCCACTTCGTCGAGCAGGCGCTGGACGAGGTCCGCGCCGGGCGCACCGAGACGTGGACCCCGTTCAAGGTGCCCGACCAGGCCATCAGCTGCGGGTTCACCGAAGCCGTGCGCGGTGTGCTGTCACACCACATGGTCATCAGGGACGGCAAGATCGCCAACTACCACCCGTATCCGCCGACGCCGTACAACGGCAGCGTCCGCGACGTCTACGGCACACCGGGGCCGTACGAGGACGCGGTTGAGAACACGCCGATTTTCGAGGAGAACCCGCCGGAACGGTTCAAGGGCATCGACATCATGCGGACGGTCCGCAGCTTCGACCCGTGCCTGCCATGCGGTGTCCACATGTACGTGGGCAACGGTCTGGAAAAGGAGTACACGCACTCGCCGACAGGAGTGGTCAAGCCGTACTGACGGCAAGGGGGCGGGGACATGGAACACGACGCCCGCGCACTGGGGATGAAGATCGAGGCGCTGCTGGAAGAACTCGACAGCACCGCGGAGCCGGGCGTCCGCGCCCGGGTGGAGGACCTGGTCGGCGCCGTCATCGGGTTCTACGGGGCGGGCCTGGCGCGGGTGGTGTCGATCCTGCGGGAGCAGGATGGTGGGCAGCAGCGCTTGCGGGCGTTGGCCGAGGACGACCTTCTCGCAGGCCTCCTCGCTTTGCACGACCTGCACCCCGACGATGCCGACACCCGCATCCAGGCCGCTCTCGACCGGGTCCGCCCGTATCTCGGTTCGCACGCGGGCGGGATCGACTACGTCGGTATCGACGCCGACGGCGTCGTCGGGCTGCGCCTGCGCGGCAGCTGCGACGGATGCCCGTCCTCGACGGTCACCGTCAAGCTCGCGGTCGAGCAGGCCGTTCTCGACGCCGCGCCCGAAGCCACATCGGTGGCCGTGGAGGGCATGGTCGAGGAACCGGCGCAGCAGCCGCTGCTCCAGATCTCCATGGAGCGGGTGCGTTCCGAATCCGGCCCGACGAGCGCGTGGCAACCGCTGGAAGTCGAGGTCGCGCCCGGTGAGCTTCGCGTCTCGGACATCGCGGGTCTCGCCGTGATGACGTGCAACGTCCGCGGGACTTACTACGCCTATCGCGACGAATGCGCCGCGTGCGGCTGTTCGCTGGCCGACGCCGCCTTCACCGGCACCCGCCTGGTCTGTTCACGATGCGGCCAGGTCTACGACGTGTGCCTGGCCGGGCGGGCCGAGGACGATCCCGAGCTCGCGTTGGCCCCGCTGCCGCTGCTGCCCGAGGCGGATGGGTGGAGCATCGCGCTGCCGCAGCGAGCCGCGACATGACCGGCCGGACGCCCTTCGCCGTGCTCCGGTCGTTGGCTCGCCCCGCGGACGAGAGCCCGGTCGCTGCCGCTTCCGGACGCCGGGTGCGCCGTCCAGGCGAGGCATGCGAGATGTGCGGAGAGGGCTTGTCGGAGCGGCACAGCCACGTCGCCGATCTCGACCAGCGACGGCTGCTGTGCACCTGCCGCGCCTGCTACCTGCTGTTCACCCGGGAGGGAGCGGGTGCGGGTCGCCGCCGGGCGGTGCCCGAGGACTGCGGATCCGACCCGGACTTCGTCCTCACCGACCAGCAGTGGGAAGCCATGCAGATCCCGGTCGGGCTGGCGTTCTTCTTCCGCCAGTCCGATCTGGGCCGCCACGTCGCCTGCTACCCGAGCCCGGGTGGCGCGACCGAGTCCGAGCTCGATCTCGAAACCTGGGACGAGGTCGTGCGGGCCAACCCGCTGCTGCGCGACCTGCGGCCGGACGTCGAGGCGGCGCTGGTCCGCAGGCGGGATGGGCGCTTCGAGTGCTTCCGCACGCCGATCGACGCCTGCTACGAACTGGTCGGGATCGTGCGCAGGCACTGGGTCGGCTTCCACGGCGGCGAGGAGGTCTGGCAGCACATCGACGCTTACTTCGCCGACCTGCGGCGGCGGTGCACGCGCGGAGGCGACCGCGATGGACCTTGAGTTCACGTGCCTGGGCGCCGAGCCCGACCGGCAGGCCGCGAGCCCGACGCTGCTGCTGCGCCTGGAGGTCACCGAGACCACCGGCACGGCCATACACGCCCTCGTGCTGCGCTGCCAGATCCGCATCGAACCGCAGCGGCGCCGCTACGACGACGCCGAGGCGGAGGCGCTGCTGGACCTTTTCGGTGACCGGCCGCGGTGGTCGCAGACCCTGCGGCCGCTGCGACTGGCGTTCGCCACTGCCGTGCTCCCCGGCTTCACCGGCTCCACCCCGGCGGCTTTGCCGGTTGCCTGCACCTACGACTTCGACGTGGTGGCGGCGAAGTACCTCTACGCCCTGGATACCGGCGAGGTCCCGATGCTCCTGTTGTTCAACGGCACCGCGTTCACCGGAAGCCCGGGAACGCTATCGGTACAGCCGATCGCCTGGAACAAAGAGGCCCGTTTCCGGCTTCCCGTAGAAACGTGGCGGCAAGTCATGGAGCTGCACTTCCCCGGTACCGCGTGGCTGCGCCTGGGCCGGGAGACCTTCGACGCCCTGCACCGCTACCGCGTCCGGCACTCGTTGCTGACCTGGGACGGCGCCGTGCAACAACTGCTGAAAGAACGTGCGGAGGACGGATGAACACCTTCACCGCCGCGCAAGCGGTCGCCGACGCCGTGCTGTACGAGGGCTACCTCCTCTATCCCTACCGTGCCTCGGACGCCAAGAACCGGGTGCGCTGGCAGTTCGGCGTCCTCATGCCACCCGCCTGGGCCGAACGCGACCGCTCGGAGCGGGCCTCACTGCGCGCGGAGATCCCCGTCGAGGGCGACCTCGACCGGCTCGCGGTCCGAGTGCGCTTCCTGCACGTCCAGCGGCGTGACGTGCACGTGTTCGAGGGAACCGGGTTCCGCCTGGTCGACGCGCTGGACCTCGGCGATACCCGGTATCAGCCGTGGGACGAGGCAGTGGAGCAGGAAATCGACTGCGAGACGTCCTTGGCGGAACTGCTTACCGGTCCCCGCGACATTCCCTTTGACGTCCCCGGGGTCTGCGACATCGAGACCCTCCACGAGCGGGAGCGGCCTGTCGGCAGGCTGGTGCGTGAGCGGACACAACTGGCGGGCGCGATCCGCCTCGCGGCGGAGCAGAGACCGGGCCCATACGGGATCGTGCGGCTGCGGATCGAGGTGGACAACCGCACTCCGTGGAGCGGCGCGGAGCGCGCCGACGCGCTCACCTCGGCGCTGGTCGCCGCGCACGTGCTCGTCTCGGTCGACGGGTCGTTCATCTCGCTGCTCGACCCGCCCGAGTGGGCCCGGCCCTACGTCGCCGAGTGCGACAACGACGGCGTCTTCCCGGTTCTGGCGGGCGAACCCGCCAGCCGCGATCTCGTGCTGGCTTCGCCGATCATCCTCTACGACCACCCGCAGGTGGCCCCCGAGAGTCCGGCCGAAATGTTCGACGCCACCGAGATCGACGAGTTGCTGAGTCTGCGCACGCTCACCCTCACCGACACCGAGAAACGGGATGCCCGCGGTACCGACGAGCGGGTGCGCACGTTGCTCGACCATGTGGAGAACATGCCGCCCGAGATGCTCGACCGGCTCCACGGCACGCTGCGCTACCTGAGGTCGAACACCCCGGCCCCGCGAAACGAGTCCGACGCCATCACCGTCTCCGGCGTGCGCGTCCAGCGGGGCAGTTGGGTGCGGCTGCGCCCCGGCGCACACAGCGCCGACGCGCAGGACATGTTCCTGGCCGGTCGCACCGCAACCGTCGAGCAGGTGCTGGCCGACGTCGACGGCCGCGTCCACCTCGCGGTGATCCCGCACGGGAGCGAGGAAGCCGCCGAGGTGCAACGCCTGCACGGCCGCTACCTCTACTTCACTCCCGAGGAGGTCGAACCGGTGGAGGCCGGATCATGACGCGAGTACTGCTCGCCGGTATCGGCAATATCTTCCACGGCGATGACGGGTTCGGCAGCGCGGTCGCCGCGCGGCTGGACGCCGACCGGTTCCCCGAACAGGTCGACGTCGGCGATTACGGCATCCGCGGCGTCCACCTCGCCTACCAACTCCTGGAGGGATACGACCTCGTCGTGCTTGTCGACGCCGTCCAGCGAGGTGCGGCTCCCGGAACGCTGCACGTGATCGAGCACCAACTGGAAGAGGCGTCCGCCGAAGCAGCCGTGCCCGCGATGGACGCGCACGACCTGTCACCGGACGCCGTGCTCGCGCTGGTCCGGGCTTTCGGGGGCACACTGAAGCACGTCGTCGTGGTGGGCTGCGAACCAGAGTCGGTCGAGGTCGGCATGGGCCTCAGCCCCGTCGTCCAGGCCGCGGTCGACGAGGCGGCCCGCGTCGCCACCGACCTCGCGCTCACCGCGTTCGAGCGGGGAGAGGAGGAGCCGTGTGCCTCGGCATCCCAGGACGGGTCGTGACCGTCTCCGGCACCGACGACCTGGCGCAGGTGGACGTCGCCGGCGTGCTCCGCGACATCAACGTCGGCCTGCTCGCCCCGCCCCCCAAGCCCGGCGAATACATCCTGATCCACTGCGGATTCGCGCTCGAAATGATGACCGAGGACCAGGCCCGGGACGCGCTGGCGCCGTTCGGGCCGCAACCCTGAGGGGGCGCCGATGTCCGAGGCAGCGCAGACCGCTTCAGCACCCGGGCCGGTGCTGTTCGTCCGCTACGCCTTCCCGCCGAACCAGCGCGGCTCGTGCGGCCCGCCGGACAGCGGGCAGTTCTTCGAGTACGGGGTCACCTGCACGGTCGATCCCGGTCTGGTGGAGCTGGCCCGGCAGTTCACCGGCGCCTGGCCGTACCTGGAGCTCATCGCCGACGCCACCGGAACACCCGATCCGCTCGACCGGCGCGTCGTCGAGGCCTACTGGATCGGCAACGACCTGCTCGACCGTGTCGGAGCGCGGGCGATGGGCGACTCGGTGGAAGAGCGGTTCCGGCGCCGGACCGGGCGGTTCGGTCCGCTGGCCGACTCCGTGCTGGCTGGGGGGATGCCACACCACAGCTACCACGTGTTCTGCGTCTACCCCTGGCTCGGCCTGCTGGGTGGCGGCGGAACCGCCGCCGAACACGCGCTGACCGTGCTCGACCGTTGCCGCATCCGGTGGGGCCGGGTGCGCGCGGTGGAAGGCGACCAGGTCGTGGTGGACACGCGCGCGCTGACCTGGGACGGCAGGTGTCTGGGTCTCGGCCCGGCCGAGACCGAGATCGCCACCGCGGCGGTCGACGGAGTCGGCTTCGTCTCCGATCTCCGGCCGGGTGACCAGGTCGCGCTGCACTGGGACTGGGTCTGCGACCGCCTCACCCCGCAGCAGCTGGCGGCGCTGCACCGCTACACGCGGCACCACCTCGACATCGCTAACCACCGGCTGGAGAAACCCGGCCTGGCTAAGCACCTCGGTTGAGCGACCGGACGCGCGTGGCTTCGGCTGGGACGCCGGGCGCGAGGATCAGCGGAGCCGCGCCACCAACGAGCCGCGCCGCCGGAGCCGTCGGCCGGCACTCGTCCGCATCCGGCTCCCACTGGCGCGGCGCAGTGGTGAGCCCGAGCAGGAACGTCGTCGTGCACTCCAAAACCTGCGCGAGTTCGGGCAACCGGGCGACGTCCACACCCGTGCCGTGCTCCAGGCAGCTCAGCGTCTTGTTCGTGGTCTCCACCCCATACCGACGCAGGCGGCTGACCACCTGCTGCTGGGTCAACCCCAGCTCTCGGCGTCGCTCGCGCAGCCGGTGGGCGACCAGCCAACGCCGGTCACCACGCGGACCGTAGTTAGCGATGATGCCACCTCCGGAGTCGGTGAACTCAGTGTCGACCGGCTCCGCGGGCCCGTCAAACGGCTCAGATCACCGGATGATTTTGGTGTCCAGCCCGCTCTCCTCGGCCGCGGCCGTGCCATCGCCGCCGACTTTGGCCATATCGGCCAGGGTATACACGTCGTAGTGCGCGAAGTTGAACACCGGAGCCATGGCGAGCAGCCGCTCGAACTCCTCGTGGGAGTCCACCTCATAGATCCACGCCCCGCCATGCGCGCCCACGACGTGGTACCGACTCACCACCTTGCCAGTGGCTTCCAGCTTTTCGCCGTAGGCGGGCATGTTCCCCACGGCGCGCTGCATCTCCGACGACAACAAACCCAGATCGATCTTCCATAGTACGAGAAACTTCACGACCGCCTCCCACCACAAACTTCCGCCGACACCGTTGCGGACCAAGGTCCTTGCGGACCCCATGTTCACCTACACACCGCTTTACCGCCGTGTGAAAAAGGTGTTGACCACGCAATGTCAGCGATGATCTTCGGTCACCTCGCGCCCACCCTGCGAATGTGACCCTTTCATAGACCAGTTGCTCCGATTCGCTGTTCGGGCCGGGGAAAGCGACGCGTTCGCTAGGAACTTGCGGAGTAGGTCACCTCAGGGCGCACCCTGCCAGACTAGGGGCACTTGGCTGGGTGTCGACCGCCGTCCGCTGTGGACCAACCTCGGCCAGGGACTTCGGGGTGACCACAGCGGACAGGCCGTTCATTCCGATACCATTTGAGTACTCTTGCGTCAAGACAAACCAGCGTGGATGGGCATCAATGGCACTCGTCTCGGCAGAGGGCCTACAGGCAATCGCACTGACGTCGTTTGTCGGGCGACGCGCGGAGCTCAGCGACGTCAAGCGCGGGCTGTCGGCTTCCCGGATGTTGACCCTCACCGGCGTGGGCGGGGTCGGCAAGACGCGGCTGGCCATGCGCGCCGCATGGGAAATGCGCCGTTCATTTCCCGACGGCGTCTACTGGGTGGAGCTTGCGAGCGTGGACGACGGATACCTGCTGCCGCAGACCGTCGCTACGGCGATGGAGATTCGAGACCAGTTCACGACATGGACCGCGGACGCGCTGGCGGAACGATTGCGGGAGCTCCGAGCGCTGCTGGTGCTGGACAACTTCGAACACCAGTTGGACGCGTGTGCCGAACTCGTGGCAAGGCTGCTGACCCGATGCCCTGGACTGCGGGTTCTCGGCACCAGTCGCGAACCGTTGAGCACCCCGGGAGAGCGCGTGCTGCCGGTACTGGCTCTTGGCGTGCCCCCCGACGACACCCGACGTCCCGCCCACAAGCTGCGTGCATTCGAGGCTATCCGGCTCTTCGAGGACCGCGCGGCGGCAGCAGTACCGCACTTCGAAATTGACGACCACAACGGTCCAGCAGTGGCAAGGCTGTGTCGGCGACTGGATGGAATCCCGCTCGCCATCGAACTTGCCGCTGCGAGTCTGCGAGTGCTCTCGGTGGAGGAGCTCCTGCGGCGTCTGGACGACCGGTTCCGCGTATTGACTTCCGGCAATCGTGCCGCGCTGCCGCGGCTCCAGACCCTGCGAGCGTCGATCGATTGGAGTTTTGATCTCTGCACCGAGCGCGAGCGGACCCTCTGGGCTCGGATGTCAATCTTTCCGGAGAGTTGTGACATGGACGCGGTGGAAGCCGTGTGCGCGGATGCCGCATTGCCGCACGGCGAGATACTGCCGGCGCTGACCGGGTTGGTGGGCAAGTCCGTCGTCATCCGCGATGAGCGGGAAACCGGTGTTTGGTACCGGTTGCTGGAATCGATCCGGCAATATGGCCGCGAGGTGCTGCACGCGGCCGGGCAAGAGCAGGAACTCCGGAAACGGCATCGGGATTGGTATGTGAAAGTCGCGGAGGAAACGCGGCGCCAGTGGTTCGGTCCTGCCCAAGTGGATTTGTCCCGACGGGCACGTCTGAATGATGCCAACGTTCGCGCTGCGCTCGACTTCTGCCTCGCCGTATCCGATGAATCTCACCAAGGATTGCGGCTGGCCGACGCCTACCGTGATGTGTGGCGGGTCGGTGGACTCACCAGTGAGGGGCGGCTCTGGTTCGAGCGCCTGCTGGACAAAGATGTCGAACCCAGCGTGCCCAGGGTCCGCGCGCTCGCCAGCGCCAGCTACCTCGCGCTGATGCAAAACGACCTGGCCACGGCGAAGGGGATTCTTGAAGAAAGCCGAAAGCTGGCCGTGGACTTTGCCCAGGAGCAGTCCGCGACCCTGTACCAGGTAGCCGAAGCAGTCGCCGCCATGCAGCAATACGACTTTTCCAAAGCCGTTGTGCTGCTTGAGGAATTCGTAGCGCGGCACCGGAATACCGAAGAGCTTGACTGGCTCGCCTCCGCGCTGCTGAACCTCGGCATCAGTCACTCGGTCCGTGGCGACGGAGAACGCGCAATGGCCAACTGGACGAAGCTGCTGGACCTGTGCGAGCAACACCGCGAGACTTGGCGCCGGACATGGGCCCTGTGGGGCCTTGGACTCGAGGCATGGCGCCAGGGCGATTGGGACAGGGCCGAAGCTTGTGAACTCCAGTGCCTGGACGCGCAACGCGTCTTCGACGATACGACCTGCGCGGCTAACTGCATCGAGACGATAAGCTGGATCGCGGCGAGTACCGAGCGCAGTGAGCAAGCCGCTGAGCTGGCCGGAGCCGCCCACACTCTCCGCGGGCACCGCAGCGGACCACGTTCACAATTCCCCTTTTTCGCCGAGTACCAGGACCGCTGCCAAGCGCAGGTGCGGCGAGCCCTCGGCGAGGAGAAATACACCCGGGCCTTCAACAAAGGTACCGGCCTGACGTTCGATCAGGTGGCGACTCGACTTCTCGGAGAACCCGCCGCCCGCGGGAAATCCGTTCGAGAGGAAACGGCCGAACACCCGCTCACGAAACGCGAACGGGAAGTCGCCAACCTCGTCGCGCAGGGAATGAGCAACAAGCAGATCGCGGAAACCCTCGTCATCTCGCAACGCACCGCCGAAGCCCACGTCGAACATATCCTCACCAAGCTCGGCTTTACCTCGCGCACTCAGATCGCCGCGCTGGTGGCACAAGGCAGAACATGAGGAGTGGGCAAGATCTGCCGGCATCATCGCCAACGGCGAACTGGTGAAGCGTAGGGGCCGTGCCGCGCGCCTCGGGCCTCCGCGAAGTCCTACGATCTGGGCCTTTGCTCTCACGAGGCGGCGATGTGACGCAGGTTGCAGTCCTGTCGTCTAGAGACCGCCGGACAGGGCAAAAGTGCAGCTCAGAGCGCCGTTCTGCGATCTTGTCGAAGCTGTCGATCGACGCGTCGGTCCGGTCCTCCCAGCCGTCTGTAGATGACGTGAAGAAGTCCTCGACCGGGGTCGGTCAAGCTTGAGTCAACCAGGGAGCCAACACTGAAGGAGTGCACCACCATGATGGCCAGCGACCACAAGACGATCCAGACCGCCACCTTCTTCCACCTGGTGGCCCCGGCCAGCGTGAACGCGCCGGTGGGCGTGGAGCTGCGCTACGACAGCCGTAACCCCTACGAGGTGTCGATGAGCTTCAACACCGGTAAGCCCAACACGGTCGACTGGGTGTTCGGCCGCGATCTCCTGGCCGACGGCCTGTTAGCCGACAGCGGTGAAGGCGACGTGCGGATCAGCCCCCGCTCCGACGAGCCCACGCGGGTCCTGATCACGCTGACCTCGCCGTCCGGACAGGCCACCTTCGACGCCGACGCCGACCTGCTGGCGGCCTTCGTCGACGACAGCTACGAGGTCGTCGCGCCCGGTGACGAGCACCTGTTCATGAATATCGACGAGGCGCTGAGCCAGCTGATGCAGCACGAGCTGTGACCGGTCGCTTACCAAGATGGTCGCGGTTGTGAGCAACCGCCGCCCGGTCAGCTGACGCCCTGCGCTGATCAGCGCGGACTCCTGGTGGCCGCCGATGCCAAGGAGTACCAGGCCGCAGCGTGCAGGCCGCTGAACCGGGCCAGAAAGACCCAGTCATCGACGTGATCGCCGAAGCGAGCCCATTCGAAGTCCAGCAGGGCCATCACGCTTCGATCGCACACCAGGCAGTTGCCCCAATGACAAATCCTCCGGTCCTCATAGCAACCCGATTCACGTCGACACCATTTGCCTTCGCGGACCTTACGCCTAATTCGTGATGGGGGTTCGCCCAGCGCCGGGCTGATCAAACCGGAGGTCAGTAGTAGTTGGTTTTACCGGTTGAGTGGTCGACAACGGGAATGGGTTTTTCCTCGACTTGGCTCGACGCGATGGTGGAGCGAAGGCGTTCGGCCTGCTGTTGGAGCGCTCCGGAGATCGTGCGATCGCCGACTCTGTCCGGCCCTGTGAATACGACGTGGTAGATCTCAGTCTGGTACTGCGGCCACACCCCCCGGCCAGAGCTCGCAGAAACTTGCGAAGTCCTCTTTGGACCACGTGGCGAGATGGGTGCAGTCGTTGATCACGATGAGGTAGCCGACCGGGTTGTCGATCCACTCCAGATCGCCTATCCAGTCCTCGACCGCATCCCAGCTGTCTGCTTCTTCAGGAAAATCCAGCGACCGTGTCTAGCAGCAGACCATCCTCCATCTCGACAGTCCGCTTGATTCTGTCACCCTGTGCCAGCGCCCCGTAGCGGGTTCGCGGAGCCTGCCTGCGCGCAGGCCCGGCGGGTCACACGCTCGCTTCTCGCCGCGTCTCGTCCGCGATGGCCCGTTGTAGCTCCTTGGTGGTGATGTGGACCGACGTCATGACGTCGCCCCCGAGGTCGACCTCATCGGCGCCGCTGGACGCGATGTAGGTGAGGATGCGCTCGCGGAACAGCCGAACATGGCTCACCGCAACGGTTTCCGCCGTCTCCGGGTCGTGGTCCTGGTAGGCGTCGATGAGCGCGGAGTGATCGTGGCTGACCCGGGTGAAGTGGTCATCGAGGCGGTTGGCGTTCCAGTCCTCCGCGCCACCGAAGGCGAGGTAACCCAGCCGCTGCCCCTCATCGTAGATCCGGGCGGCGAGCACCGAGAGGTACTCATTCCGCGCGATACGGGCTTCCAGGTTGTGCAGCGCGGCGTTGGCCTCGGCGATATCGGGCGCGGACCGCCGCCGGATCGCGTCGTTGACCAGCGCATCGGTCTCGCGGAGTTCGGCGATTTCCTCGGGGAGAACGCGAATGGCGACCAGCCTCGCGATCGCTTTCGCAGTGACGATGTGCGCTTCGAACAGGCTGCTGATGCCGGCGATATCCAGTGGTCGCACGGTGAAGCCGCCACCCGGCTGCGCCCGGATTAGGCCCTCGGAAGCAAGGAGGAACAGTGCTTCGCGCAGCGGAGTGCGGCTCAGCCCGAGCTCCTGGCTCAGCTGCATGTCATCGATCCACTCACCGGGGGTGAGGCGCAGCGTCATGTATCGCGCCTTGATCTCCGCATAGGCCCGTTCCATCTGTGTCCGCTGTCGCCGTCCCATGCCGACCATCCTGGCATACCGATTTCGCGCCCTTGACCCATCTTAGCCGCTCTGTATTATTTCTGCATGCAGAGCCACGAGGCGCATGAGCTGCCGGTCACGGTCCAGATCGATGGCGAAACGGGCAGGTGGAGCGTCGACGGTCTGCCCATGGTGCTGGTGCCCCAGCACCTGCTCGTGAACAATCTGGATGCCGTGGAGCGGCACGTCGGGCGGGACTGCTCTGCCGAGCTGTTCCGAGGCGCCGGCCGCAGCTCGGCGCGACACTGGTGCGCACACGAGGCCACGCGCCTCGGGCTATCGGGAGCCGCGATCGTGCGGCACTACCTGGACCGCCTGACCCGCCGCGGGTGGGGCCGCTTCGAGATCGACGAACTCGACCCCGTCCACGGCGTACTCCAGGTACGGGTGGCGCATTCCGCGCTGCTGTCGGTAGCGGGCTCGACGCGATCCGTCGACAGGGCCTGCTACCTGTTCGAGGCATGGCTCGAGGGCGCGCTCGAGTACGCGTCGGAGGACTCTTCGCGCGTGGCGGTCCGCGAGATTCAGTGCGCTGTCAATGCTGAGGAGTGCGTCTTCACCAGCAACTAGAAGGTGCCATGAAAAGTCAAAATGCCCATGATGCAAAGATGCTGCGCAAGGTCATCCGTGCAGCATCCATCGGCAATTTCGTCGAATGGTTCGACTTCGCCCTCTACGGTTTCCTCGCCACCGAGATCGCCACCAACTTCTTTCCCAGCAACGACGCGACGGCCGGTCTGCTCAAGACCTTCGCCGCGTTCGCGGTTGCCTTCGCGCTGCGCCCGATCGGCGGGGCGTACTTCGGTGCGCTAGGCGACCGCATCGGCCGCAAACGCACCCTGGCCGTCACCATCCTGCTCATGGCGGGATCCACGGTCGCCCTCGGCATCCTGCCCAACTACGCCACGATCGGCATCGCTGCGCCGATCCTGCTCGTGCTGATCCGATGCGTGCAGGGATTCTCCACCGGTGGCGAATACGCCGGCGCCTGTGCGTTCGTACTAGAGCACAGCCGCACGGACAAGCGTGCCTGGTACTCAAGCTTCCTCCCGGTGAGTACCTTCACCGCGTTCGGTGCAGCGGCCATCGTGTCCTTCGCGTGTAGCGGCATGCTCGGCTCCGCATCGATGACCGAGTGGGGTTGGCGAATCCCCTTCCTCATCGCGGCGCCGCTTGGCGTATGCGGCTTCTACATCCGTCAGAAGCTCGACGAGACACCGGATTTCCGGCAGGTCGCGGACAACGAGACGGTCGCATCCGCACCGGTGCGGGAAGCCTTGCGATCACACGGACGGTCCATGGCCAAGCTCGGGCTCTTCATCTGCACCACCGCGCTGTCGTTCTACATGTTCACCACCTACATGACGACCTACCTCAAGGTCACCGCGGGCCACAACGCGTCGACGACACTTCTGTCCAATGTGCTCGCCCTGCTGTTCGCGGCTGCGCTGTGCCCGGTCGTTGGCCGCCTCTCCGACCGGTTCGGCAGGCGCATGACCATGTTCACCGCCGCCGGTCTCCTGGTCGCCGGTGGGCTTCCCGCGTTCCTGCTGGCCGGAAGCAGCGGGCTGACGATGGCGGTCACGGGCCAACTGCTGCTGGCATTCGGCACCGTGTCGTGCAACGTCGTGACTGCGGTGATGCTCGTCGAGCTTTTCCCCACGCGGGTGCGCTACACGGCCTCCGCACTCACCTACAACATTGCCTACGCGGTGTTCGGCGGAACAGCGCCTTTTATCGCGACGTTCCTGATCGGGGCGACCGGTGATCCGCTTGCGCCCGCCTACTATCTCGTGATCGCCTCGGTTATCGCGCTCGTCGCGGCGTGCAGGATTCCCGAAACCTCTCGCCGCGCGCTCTCCGCCCCCGACCCGGTTTCCCATCCTGGAGCGATTTCCTCATGAACCCCACAATCACCGTGTTCCCGGCCAGGCGCGTGCTGACCATGGATCCGGGACGTCCGAGCGCCTCCGCCGTCGCCGTCATGGACGGCCGAGTGCTGTCCACCGGCAGCATCGAGTCAATGAAGCCATGGCTCGACCGCCACGATTACGAGGTGGACGACACCTTGGCCGACAAGATCATCATGCCGGGCTTCATCGACCCGCACACGCATTTCGCGCTCTCCGCTGGCTACCTCGGCGTGCCCTACGTCGGTCCGATCGACTCGCCGGGGCCCTGCGGTACCAACCCAGGGCACCCCACGCGCGAGAGCGTCATGACGGAGCTGCGCGCCCTCGACGCCAAGATGCCCCCGGGCAAGACCTTGGTCGCCTGGGGATTCGATCCGGCCATCCAAGGTGGACACCTGCATCGCGACGAACTGGACGGGGTGGTGGGCGATCGGCCGGTGTTCATCATCTCCTACGCGCCGCATTTCCTGTACGCCAACACGGCCGCGCTGAACACGACACACGTCGGCGAGGACAGCACGGTGCACGGCGTCGGACGCTACGACGACGGCCGGCTCAACGGCCAGTTCATCGAGCTCGCCGCGCACAAGGCCGCCGTAGGCCGCTCGGCCGCCGACCTCGTGGAGGACACCGGAGAGCAAGGCCTGCGCGACATGGCGGGGCTGGCCGTGCGCTCGGGCGTCACCACGACCGCGGAACTGCTGTTTGGCCTGACCGACCCCGAGCACGAGTGGCGCATTCACGACGCCGCGTTCAACGATCCCGCCACACCCGTGCGCATGGCGCTGGTGTCCTACGAGATGACCCTGCACGACCAGCACGGCGCCAAGGCAGCCCACCACTTGGCCGAGCTGCACGACCGCAACAGCGAGACGCTGTTTTTCCACGGCGTCAAGTTCCTCGCCGACGGGTCGTTCCCCGCCATGTCCCTGCGCGTGCGTTTTCCCGGGTATCTCGACCTGAGCAACGGGGTGCGCAATGACGTGCCATGGGAGCAGCTGCACGAGCGCATGCTGCCGTTCTGGGAAGCCGGCATTCCCATCCATTGCCATGCCAACGGGGACGAGAGCATCGACGCCGCACTCGACGCACTGGCGGCACTGCAGAACATCCGTCCTCGCTTCGATCACCGTTTCACCCTTGAGCATTACTGCATCAGCACGCCCGACCAGGCCCGGCGGATGAAGGCACTGGGCGCGCAAGCCAGCGTCAACTGCTACTTCGTCCACTACCGCAGCCATGTGCACAGCCATAAGGGCTACGGCCCGGACAGGTCCGAGGCCGTCGGACGGCTCGGGTCGCTGGAGCGCGAGGGCGTGACCTTCGCCCTCCACTCCGACTTCTCCCTCGTCGCGGTGCCCATGCACCCCCTTACCGCGGCCTGGGTGGCGGTCAACCGCTTCGGGGCCGACGGTACGACCGTCCTCGCCCCCGGCGAGCGCATCGGCGTTGACCGCGCGATGCGCGCGATCACCGTCGATGCCGCGCACATGCTCGGAATGGAACGCACCGCCGGCAGCCTGGAGCCAGGCAAGTTCGCCGACTTCGCCATTCTTGACGAGGATCCCTACCAGGTAAGCCCGACGGAGCTGCGCGACATCCCCATCTGGGGCACCGCCCGCTCGGGCGTGCTCCGCCAGGCCTAGCCTCGGTCATCCCGGGATCGCACCGGCCCGGCGCTACCCCGGCAAAGTTGATGGACCAGCCAGACGACGGCGTAGGACGACGAGTCGCCCGATCACGGAAGCTGGCAGGGCTTACGCAGGAGCGCCTGGCCGAGAGGGCCAACCTGTCCGCATCCCTTGTTTGAGGTTGCCCCTCAAGACCGGACACCGTTCTAGGATCACCTTGCACTGGAGCCTGTACCCGCACTACACCTTGGCACCAGTCAAATTCTCGGGGCAGCCGGTGGGCTTGCGGGCGACCACGCCGTGGGTGCGCAGGATCGGCGCCGCTTCCTCGTCGGGGTGCCACTCGTTGGTCCGCACGATGCCTGGTGGCTCCAGGTCGAAGCCGTCCAGCCAGGCCGCCAGTTCGCTCCGCCCGCGATGGACGAACGGCACTCTGGTGGACTTGCGGTACTCATCGAGCATCCGGGCCTGCTCGGCAGGCAGGTCCTCGTCGTCGTCCGCGTGCGAGAGCGCCACGAAACTACCCGGCGCGGTCCGCTCCAGGTATGTGCGGACGATCTCGCCCGGCCGGTCGCTGTCCGGGATGAAGTGCAGCACCGCGATCAGTAACACGGCGACCGGCCGCGACAGATCGAGCAATTCGGTGACCTCGGGGTGACCTAACACGTCCGCGGGCTGCCGCAGGTCCGCCTGGATCACGGTGGCGCGGTCGTTGCCGGCCAGCAGGTGCCGACCGTGGGCCACTGCGACCGGTTCGATGTCGACGTATGCCACCTTCGCTTCAGGGTTGGCCGCCTGCGCCACCTCGTGCACGTTACCGACGGTCGGCACCCCGGAGCCCAGGTCGAGGAACTGATCCACCCGATGCTCGGTAGCCAGGTAGGTGACCACACGGCGAAGGAAAGCGCGGTTGGCCCAGATCGCCGCCCGCAGCGTCGGCATCACCTCAGCAGCCTTGCTGCCGACCTCGCGATCCACGGCGAAGTTATGGTTGCCGCCGAGCCAGTAGTCGTAGATCCGGGCGGGACTCGGGATGGATACATCGATCTCGGGCAGTGGGTGCCCTGCCTCGTCCATGCTCATGGCGACATTGTCCCCTAACCGCCGCTCCCGCTGAAGGCACGAGAAAGCGATGAGCGACCAGAACACCGGGCTGCGGCGCAATGGGGATTCTCGCGGTCCGGGGGCTGGGTTCGCGCGGTGGGCTCGTGCGGCGCCCGAAGCACACCCCACGTGGACGAGAAGCGCGCTGGAAACGCTGCTGAGCCAGCACAGCGCCACCGCGGCGTTCCTGCAAGACCTCGCTCGCCTCGGTTCGTCCACGAGCTTGAGGCGCAGGTTCGTCCACGAGCTTGAGGCGCAGCGAAACCATGGCGTAGTGGCAGTCGCACCGCGCCAGAGCTAGTGGCTAGACCCGCGCTGAATCCCCGGTGGGCCAACCGAACTATTCTCCCTGGTTCCCCGCCAAGAGACGATGGAAACGCGGAGGGAGTATCGCCTCGCTCCCTCGGTGTGGCCAGGTTGACCGAGACGCGGTCGGCGTGGTCGAGGCCGCTGGCGACGCTGCAAGGACGCTCGCACCAACAAGAACACAGGGAGGCGGGGTACCCGTGACTGTACTTGAAATTCGCGATGGTCAACCTTGGTGGTTGAGTCCAGATGTGTGGATTGTTCCCGGGGATGACCCAGAGGGTCCGCCGGGGCAACCGGTCGCCGGAGCACCCGCGTACCTGTGGGCACGTGTGCACAACGACGGCGAGTACGAGGTACGCGATGCCGTGGTCCGTTTCTACTGGGCCAACCCTGCCGTGGGTTTCGATCGCACCACCGCGAACCTGGTGGGTTCTGCCTTCGTCTCCTTGCCACCGAAGCAGAATTCAGCAGTGTTGTGCTTGGCTCCCTGGAGTGTCACCGCCATCAACGATGGGCATGTGTGCGTGCTGGCCGAAGCCTTCCACCCCACACTCGACCCCTTGCCCGCGAGCCCCGCCTTCAACGTCACCTCAGACCCTCACGTGGCCCAGCGCAATCTCAACATCGTGCAGGCGGCGGACGTCGCGCCGGTCTTCGTGAGTTTCGAAATCCACAATCCGGACCGGGTCACGCGCTCGTTCACACTCACTGCCGAAGTCGCGGACCCGGCCAGTCTGCGGCGGCTCGGCCAGACCACGGGAATCGATAGCCAGCATCTCGACCACGGTGGTCGAGTCGAGGTCTTCGGGTTCGCCCACGCGGCCTGTCTCGGCCCGGACGAACTCACACACGTCCCGGACAAGGTCGAAGTGAAACTCGCCGCCGGCCAGCGCGCGGGACTGTTTCTCGCCGCACGACAACAGGAAGGCACCACGGGGCTGGTCAACGTCGTGCAGTCGGCCGGCGGCCGAGAGGTGGGTGGCCTGTCGTGCCTGCTGAAAGGGCGGGTGTGAGCGATGAACACTATCGCGATTGCCCACCGACCGTTTGCGGTGCATCCCGCGACGGGCCTGATGACACCCGACGGGATCTTCGACGTCGCGCTAGGCGTGCAGGAGCTGCAGGCGTCGGTCCACAACCTCACCGCGGCACCGCTGGTGGACACCAAGGTATATCTCGAAAGCGTGTCCGATCCGAGCCTCACGGTCGTTCCCGCCACCTATGACGTGAGTGATCTGCCGCCGAGCGCCGCCCGTCGACTGGCGTGGCGCGTCGATGCCACGCACGCCTCAGCAGGCGAGCATCGGGTCAGTTTTATCGGTGACGGCCCCGCCGGAACGACGCGGATCATCCAGAAGATCTTCGTGGCGCGCACGAGCGCGGATCCCACGACCGGCACGTTCAACCTGGATCTGCCTCAAGGGCGGCTGAACGTCGAAATCGTGTCGCTGTTCGCCTCAGCACAACGATGCTGCATACCGCCCCACCCGCACGGTGGTCAGCTCGGCGTTGGGCCGCTGGAGCACGCGGACAAGTCATTTCTCGATCTCGCCCGCGCGCTGTATACCCAACACCGCGCGGACTTTGTGTTCTGTCCACCGGGTTACCTTCCCAAACAGGTGCGGTTGACCTTGACTCCCACACCTGCCTACGACGGGCAATACGGTCCTCTCCCGTTCGAAGACCCCTGGTGGAAGATCGCCCTGTGTTTGCTCGCCCTCGTTCTGCTGATCGCGGGGGCCGTCGCCGAAGCGGAGGAAGGCTCAGGGTCCATCACGGTCTCGACCGGCGGTACTGACCCGAACTGCTGCGGCGTGGATGCCGAAGGCGGCGGCACCAGCTACGTAGCCGCAGGACTCGTGGCCGCCGCCGCTACCGCCCTCATCCTCGCGGGGGAATCCGACGAGCGCGACGTTCTACGCCGAGGCGAGGACCACACCGCACCCAGCGCCGGGGAACTGACCGTGTCCGAGGCACTCGACATCGAATTCATTCCTCGCGACCCGGTCGCTCTCGGCCGTCCATTCTCGGTGGATGTGGCCTGGGCCTACCAACGGCACACCAACTCGGGGCGAACCCTGAGCCATACGGTCCCGCAGGAAACCGGCACCAACGTGCATGTCCTCTCGCGGTATGAGATCAACGCCCCGGACACGATTCGGGCCTACCAAAAGGAGCCCTTCGAGATCACCGCGAAATTCTTCGATGCCGACGGTGCGCAGTTGCGCGGCGAGGCGTTGTTCGTTCAGTGCTTCCTGTTCGGCCCCAGTGGCCAAACCCTTCGTTTCCCGTTGACCGACGACGGCATGAAACCAGACACCGCGGCCACCGACGGCACCTACACAGGGCAAGTTTCCTTCCTCCGTCAGGAACGCGGGATGTGGAAGTATTTCGTCCTCGCCCAAGACGTAAACACCGCCACACCCGAGATGAAGCCCGAACAAGCCGCTCAGATCATCGGCGGCATGGTCCTCACCCACCAACTGACCATCGGCTTTTCCGGCGGCACCTGCCCACTGGTTCCCGATGGCCACGTCAACGTCATCTAGCTGCGAGCAGCGTACGAGAAAGAGCTGTCGAAGGGCCTTGACAACGCCGCGCGATGCCCTGGGCCAGCAGCGTGCCGCGGAGACCGACAGAAGGGGTCGAATTTCACCCTGTTCGCCCAACGCCCTGCGGGACCGGTCCCAGGGGTGGGCTTCTATGTTAGGGGCGTGCTCTCGTCTGTTGCCACGGCATTCTTCGTGTTTCTCGTCGTCGTCATGCCCAGGAACGGGAGGATCCGGCTGCGCACGTTCGTCGCTGCGGCATTCGTGGTGCTGGGCGAGTCGGGAGTGGCATTCGGCGCGACCGGTGATCTCTTGCAGAACGCGTTGCTCTACCTCGCGGCCGGTCTGTTGTTTCTCGCCGAGATGGCAACCAGCCCCCGTAACCTGCTGATCCCGGTTCTGTGGATAGTTGGGGGGATCGTCAGCTTCGTGAACCGCGACGAGATCCGCGACTGGGCTGATAGCGTGCGGCCATGGGTGATGGTCGGCGGCGTGGTCGGCGCGCTCGGCCTGGGCGCATTGGCGGCGGCGCGTCAGCGACGGATAAGCCGGCCGCCGTACGATCCGCATGACATGACAGGCATCTGAGATGGGACAGGCCCCTTCCACGCTGGTCCAAGCGGTGCTGCTGGTGCTGTTCGTGCTTCCTGGCGTCACCTATCAGTTTTTGCGTGAACGCCTGCGCGGCCCAGTCGCGGGCGAGCGCAATCTGGGCGAGCGGGTGCTGCGCGCGGTGACGGCCTCCGTCATGTTGGACGCGCTGTACGCGATCGTGGCCGGACCTGCCTTGGTAGACCTGGTCCGGGGCGGTGACCCTAAGGGGTGGGACGGCGTGGTCCGGCAGCCCCGCCTGGTAGGGCTGGTGGCGTTAGTCCTGTTCATCGTGGTCCCTGCCGCCGCAGCGGTTGCCGTCTCCGCGTGGCAACGGCGTCGGCTTTCCGTGCGCTACCGGCCCACGCCCACCGCGTGGGACCACATGTTCCGGCGGCGCGGCTCCTGCTTCGTACGGGCGCGGTTGAAGGACGGGACATGGGTGGGCGGTTGGTATGGTTCCCGCTCCTATGCGACGTCGTATCCGGAGTCGGCGGAGCTGTTCCTGGAGTCGGCGTGGCGGATGAACCCGGACGGCAGCTTCGCTGACCGGATCAGTCAGACGGCGGGCCTGCACGTCCGGGCGAGCGAGATCGATGTGATCGAACTTCTGAATCCACCAGAACCGGAGGCCCCGTGTCCGAGTTGACCCCCCACGAAAAGCGGCTGCTCGCGAACGCTGGCGAGTTTCGGGGATATTCCCCGCACGACGGGGTTACCGAGCCCGATGTCGCGCCGACGGGCGTGGCCAGCGCATCGTCGACCCCGGACGATCCGGAGCCAGGCGAACAGGATTAGGGGCCGACGTGGATGTGGCCGGCCCACAGGGCCGGGAGGTTCGGGTACATATCGCGCGCGGCGCGCGTCGCGTGGTGCACGGCCACGCTGGCCTCGACCGATCCGGAGAGTTGCCGGTAAACCTCGGTGGCGAACTCCAGCGCCACGGCGTCCAGTAGCGGCCACAGGGTCGCGATGACCTGGGAGAATCCGGCGAGCTGGAACGAACTGGCGAGGTGGATAGCCTCGTCGGACAGCCGGTAGCCGGGTTGCGCGGTGTGGCAGGAGGACAGGTAGGCCACTTCCGCGTTCCGTAGGTCCAGGCGGGAGACGTCGACGACGGTGAACGGGCGCTGCTCGTGGTCGTGCAGCAGCAGCCGGCCTTGGGACGGGGCGTCCAGGTCGGTGACGGCGTGGCAGGCGAAATGCGCCAAAGTGCTGCGCGGCAACTCCTCCAGCACACATTCCACGAGAGCCTCGTCGTCGGCCAGGATCTTGGTGGCGGGGAACAGATCGCGCACCATCGCGGCCTCCGCGTGCGCGTTGGCCAGCGGCGCCGCTCCCGGCGTATGGGACATGGACACGACCAGGGGGCGCGGTGTTCGGTGTCCCCGCATCCGTGCCCGGGCGCGGGCGAGCGCGCGCACGGTCGGGGTATAGGAGGAGACCGCGCGGTCAAGAAGCGTTGCGCCGCCGGTGTTGTGGCGCCCTGCGGCGTGAATCGGCAGCAGGGCCAACGACCCTGTCGGCACCCACCACAGGCGCGGCCAGTCCTGCCCTGGCTGCGGCTGGTGGACGTCGAGGGCGTCGAGGACTGGTTCGACAATGGCGTCCCACAGCCAGGCCAGAACCTCGGCGAAGCCCTGTTGCCGCTGCCGGTCGATGAGGTGTTCGGGCCGCACAGCATCGGCGAGCTTGAGCACCTGCTCGTGCACTGACTTCGGTGTGGCATCCGGCAAGGGGACTGTTCGCATGCCGCCGGGTTCCAGGATGATGGCGTCGGATCGGTATTTGCTGACGTTGAGGAACACCAGCGGCCCCTGGCTTGTCTGCCCAACCAACTCATCGAGGCTCGGTCCCCGCGCGAAATCCGAGAATCCCTTCTTGGCGCGGATGCGCTCCAGGACGGTATCCCACCGCGCGGCCATCGCGCGGCGGGCCTTGCGGATCTGCTCACGCCCCATCCCATCCTCATCGTCGAGGTCGGCGACCGGATCAGACATCGCGTCCAGCTCGCGTCGCACCTGCTCGAACTCATCCGCCAACTCGGGATGCCGCCTGCGCAACGGGGCGAGGCTGGTGCGCACATCGAGCGCTTGCGACAGCAGCACGCCACGCCCCTGTTCCAGCAGCATCACCGCTTTCTCCGGCCGCTCCTGCGCGACTGCGCACGCCGCCGCCGTCACCGCGACCCCCGTCGACTGCCCGAGCCGATATTCCTGATCCGCACGCCGCAGTTCGCGTGAGGCGATGTGTGGCAGCAGTCTGATCGCGGTCTCGAACGCCTCTACCGCCTCCCGGTACTCGGCGGCCGAGGCCGCGATGTCGCCCCAGGCGAGCCCGGCCGCGACCCTGGTCGGCAGCTCCGCCACCGCGTTGAACGTCGCTTTTCTGGCCAGCGCCAACGCCTTCACGAGGTGGCGGCGGTCCTGGGTGGCCAGGTACCGCTCGTGCACCGCCAACGCCAGGTTGAGCAGATGGCTTGCCCGCCCGGGGTCGTCGTCGGGCACGGTGGCGACCGCCCGCTTGGCGCGGCCGATCGCCTCGTCCAAATCACCCTGATTTCGCAAGCACTGATAGCGGACGCGAAGCGCGAGCGCGAAATTGTTCTGGGAGGGCTCATAGAGGCGGTAGCCGGCGGACACCTGATCGGCGCCCTGCCGGCCGACCTCCACCGCGCGGTCGAGGTCAGCGGCCTGCCCGGTCCGTTCATACCGCTGGACCAACGCGCGACACAGCGCGGTCAGGTGGGCCACCCGCACGAACGGCCGGTCCGCCGACCGAGTAGCAAGGAGAACTTGTTCGAGGGTGTCGACCGCCTCATCCAGGTCCGCAAGATCCTCGGTACGCGCATACCGGCTGAGCAGCACCGCGCTCAGCTCGCCCAGGCACAGCACGCGGTCTCCGGGATGACGACGAGAGACGCTGACCGCCTCCCGGCCGGCGTTGAGCGCCTCGTCCAGGTCGGCCAGGTCGCCGGAGCGGTCGTGTCGCGCCCGCAGTGCGCTGCTCAGCTGGGACAGCAAGCCGCCTCGGCGCGGGTCTCGGACGGGCTCGGTCCGTGCCGCATCCCGACCGACCTCAATCGCGTCATCCAGATCACCGTCGCCGCCCAGCCGTTGATACCTGCCGCGCAGCGCCATGACCAGGTTCGCGGCGTACTCGGTCCGCTGCGGTTCCCCGGAACTTGCCCGCACGGCCTGCCGCAGCAACTCGACGCCCTTGTTCAATGCCTGCACATCACCGGTGCGGTCAAAGCGTTGCAGGAGTGAGCGGCCTTCAATGTTCGAATTGAACGCCCGATTCGGGTCCAGCGACGGGTCGGCCCGTTGCCGCTTGAACACCATTTCGTTGCGCACCAGATCGACGAACGCTCCGCAGACCACCATGGAGATCGCCACGGCCGTGACCCAGGAACCAGCAGGCGCAGCGCCACCGATGGTCAGCGGATAGAGAGCACCCATTCCGCCGCTGATGAAAATCATATGGTGCTGGCGTCGGCTGACGCTGCGGTCCACGGTCAGCGCATAGAGCAGTACGACAGCACCACTCAGCAGCGCGACGATGTCTCCCCACATGGCACAAGACTATTCCGCAGTGTCCGAAACACGTTGGTGGCGGCCAGGCATGCTGAGCGGGCTGCTCGCCTTCGCCGTCGCCTCGGGCAAGGTGCAGCCGCTGCGCCATTCTCCCCAGGTGCGGCGCCCTCGTCGCGTCCAGTCCGGCCGCGCCACCAGGAGCAGGGCGCTCAGGTCGGTCTTCGTGGCCACACTCCTGGTCGCGGGCGCCAGACCCGGTACCGAAGGTTGCCCGCCACCCGGCCTGCGCTGTAGGCCGCGTCTCTGATCCAGTTCAGCAAGCGGTCGCGCGAGACAAGGTCGGGCAGACGTCGGACGAGGCGCCACCATTCGGCGGCTGCAACGGAGACGGGCTCGGCAGGCATGCCGTGGGCGCGGAAGTCGCAGACCAGTTGGATATCCGCTCGACCGTGCTTGAACTGCTGTTTGGCCATCGACCACGACCTGGCACGCAGGCGATAGTGCACGACGGCGTCTGGTGCGAAGGCGATGGAGTACGAGGAGAGCTGGGCGCGCAAGCTGAACTCCACGTCATCGCCGCCACCATGTGCATAGCGCGGGTCGAACCCGCCGAGTGCGGTCAGAACGTCCGCGCGTACGCCCATGTTTGCTCCCACCGCGTAAGGGAGGAAATCCATGATCACTGGAAGTCTGTCAGGTGGAAGCATCGAGTGAGTGAAACGGACCCGAGGGGTGTTGAGGGCGTCCAATTCCAGGTGGCCCCCTACGACATCGGCGGTGCGGGCCGCTGCGACCATCGCGTCGAGCCAGTTCGGGGCGGCGACGTCGTCCGCGTCGCAAAAGGCTAGGAAGTCGCCGTGGGAAGCGGCTGCTCCCGCGTTTCGGGCGTAGTTGACGCCTGGACGCGCGACGGAAATTACCTCTAAGCGAGGGACTTTGCCGGTCCATCTACGGGCGAGCTCGGCGGTACCGTCTGTGGAGCCGTTATCGACGACGATGACTTCCCAGGGGCCCTGGTACTTCTGCCGGCTCAGCGCTTCTAGTTGACCGGGCAGCATTCGCGCAGCATTGCGCGCCGGGATGATCACGCTCACAAGCCTGGGAAACGACAAGGACTGAGTGTGTTGCGCCTCTGTCATAGCGCCTCCGGTTCGACGACCCGCGTGCGCCTGCGAACGGCAGCCAGTGTCGCCGCCAGGTCGACGGCCGCCTGAGGAGAGTCGGCCCAGCGCGCATCCGGGCAGCTGGAGGTCCAGGTTTCCCACAGCGCGCGGACCTTGCCGTACCGGTCGGGGATGACGACGTGCGGCAGGTTGAGCAGTAGGCTGAGTACGTGGCCGTGCAGCCGGTCGGTGACCACACTCTGGCCACGGCCAAGCAATTCATACCCGCGGGCCACCTGGAGCGCGGCATATGTGTCGTAGGCCGCTGCCAATGCTGATATCCGGGGGACGTGGGCGGAGTCGCCGGCCAGGGCGGACTGGCGCGCACGCAGCGCGGCGTCCCGGTCCTGTTGCCAGTGGGCATCGGACGCGTGGTCCTCGGCCCAGTCCACGCGCTGGACGCTGCGTTGCGCGGTGAGGATGGCTGGTGCGGCGGATTCGTGATCGGTGCGGCTGAGCCAGAGGACGTCGCAGTCGGGGCTATCCGCCAACTGCGGGCCGGTGAGGGCGAAAGCGGCGTCGGGGCACAGCAAGCTCAGGGTCTGGAATTCCTCCCGCGCGGTCCGGAGGCTGTCGCGGTCGCGCAGGAGGAGCGTGAGGTCGGGATGTGAGTCGAAGACCCTCCGGGCTCGGTCCAGATTCCCTTTGTGCCGAAAGCACAGGGACTGCGGCAGCTGAATGATCCGGTGCTGCGGGAAGCTGCGTACGATGTGCTCACGAAGCTGCTGGTGGAGCGGCCACAGATCACCCAGATTGCCGCCGCCGGTGATGAGGATCGTGCCGGTCGGCACGCAGGCCCGCAGGTCATCGGCGGAGAAGGACTGGGCGTCGCAGACGTAGTCGACGGAAACGTTGGCTGCGCGCAGCAGTATCCGCTGACCTAGCCAGATCGCGCTGTCACCGACGTTCGGATAGAGCGGGAAGTCGACGAGCGCGCAGGGTTCTTCCGGTCGCAGAAGCGACGTTAGGATGGCGCTGAGCTCTCGCTGAAGGCGCGCTTGCAAGGTGCTCGTGGAAGCTGCAAACCCACGGGCGCCGGTTTGCGGCGGCATTGGGCTCCTCAACATTTCGCCGTGCAGGGCTGTTTGGTGTGTGTCCCCGGCCTTCCGGAGCGGAGCATTTAGGGACGGTCCGTGGAAACCGCTACTCCCCTCATCGAACGGAGCTGACCGCCCATGCGGGCCCGACGCGGCGACCACATCGACCTACCGCGCGCACCGGTCCCCACCGCCACCCTGCCGCCCAACCAAGTCAGTAGCAGCCACCGAGCGGGTGATCATCCGGGGACGTCAACATCTCTCGGTAGGACAGTTCCAACGCGGCCTGCGCGTTCTGGTAGTGGCGATCGTGGAAACCCTGCGGCACAGCAGAGCGCGCTAGCTGCATCAGGAGCGGCCCGCATCAGCTACCTGCAACGAAGACGGGCTCGGCAGGCATGCCGTGGGCGCGGAAGTCGCAGACCAGTTGGCTATCCGCTCGACCGTGCTTGACGCTCTGGACGCTGCGTTGCGCGGTGACTATGGCTGGTGCGGCGGATTCGTGATCGGTGCGGCTGGGCCAGAGGACGCCGCAGTCGGGCGATCCGCCATCTGCGGGCCGGTGAGGGCGAAAGCGGCGTCGGGGCACAGCAACGTCAGCGACGTTGTCGGAATCGAGATTCACCCGGCCCGCCTCGGGTTCAACGGCTACGTCACGGTCGTAACCAATGGCACGGTCCGACAACACACCGCTCTCGGCCGGCAGTCCGCGGACCAGTCCAAGGACCCGATGTCGGTCCAGATCAGACGACATCACAACGAGGCGGCACTAGCACTCCGCGCAGGCTTCGAGGCCACCCGCTGAAGAAGCCCCGCCCGGATCATCCGCAGGACGGGCTTTTTGGTGCTGTCACTGCCCGAGGACGGGAACTAGCTCCCGCAAGAGGTAGGCGCCGCACCAGCGCGCCTCCGTGTGCTGAACGTCTACCGCGTCCTTTGCCAGGCGCTTGGCCAGACGAACGGGGTCAGGCGCCGTTCCGGGCTCCTTGACGATACGTAGACACGTCTGCCAGTCGTACTGCATGAGTCGGGACACCGACGATGCAAGGCTCAGAACTCGGACCGCTCGTCAGTCTCCAGCACTTCGACTATCGGCATAGCATCCCCGCGATCGCTACGGCGTGCTAGGACGCTCAGCGAGTTGACCCGGAGCGTGGAGGTTTGTCCCTCCCGCATCCACCTGCGGAGGTGCTCGACTCCGTCAGGAGAGACCTTCGACGCCAACAACTCGTCTACGACCAACGACGTAGGTGTATCCAGCAGCGGTCCCGGCTTGCCTTCGTTGACCGACCGGATCAGGTCCGCGAAGTTGGCTCTCTTGAGTTGCATGACTCGGGGATGGGTGGTGTTACGGCGACGCCACATATCCTCACCAATCGGGCCGATTACACGCTCGTACGCGATCACGATATCCGTTGGAACTGGTCTCTGTCCCCTCTCGACGAGGCTTAGATAAGACTTGTCGTACGACGTAAGCCGGGCCATCTCGCTCAGGCTGATACGTACGTCCTGTCTCGCTTGCCGCAGCAACGCCCCCCACTCGACGGCTGTCAACACCTGTCAACCCCCAGATACTTCCACCTGGAATGGCTGGCCCGTGCACGGGAACTCGACTTTCATCCCTATCGGCTGGCGTTGACGAGGTTGAATCTGGATCGGCTGCGAAGAAACGAGCTCGGCGAGCCGCCGTTGCCCGGAAAGAACCTGAGCAAAGGCGAGCACGTTATCGATGGTGACCGGTTCACCCTGGCCGCCGACAGCAGCCCCAGCGGCGGCTCGAACCTGGAGTGGGTTACCGCTCCCCTCAACAGCCGCGGCGAGGTGAAACAGGTCATGAACGCGGTCGTCGAGATGATCCGCACTCTCAACTGGCGCTGGCGGTCTACGAGCTCGTGGACGGGGTCAACAAAGGCCGGATACCGCCCTCATCGACGGTCCTCGACAGGTTGCGCCGCCTGCTCACCCGGCGCAGGTGAGTTACCGCCGATCACAGTCGAGTGGAGGTCTTTCTTGAGTTTTGGCTGGCCGCGGCATCGGTCCTACTGATCTTCGTAGTCGGGAAAGATATCGCCCAGTGTGGCCAGTCCTGACTTCTTGGTCATCGCCATACGCTGGTTGAGCGGCACGAGCGCGTGCTGCTCACCGGTTGCCCCGTAGGAGGTCAGGTAGGAACCTCTCTTCTTGAATCCGGTCACGAGTTCGGTGAGTGCCTGGTACTGGTGGTTGGAGACGGCATTCATCACTACGAGCCGGTCATCCGGGCCCGCCGCCAGTCCCTTGAGCAGGGCTACGGCCCGCTTGTCCAGTTCTGATGTGGTCAGCAACGGTGCGTGTGCATTGACATGAACGTGGATTCCGTTCTCCGAACTGCTCAACTCCTGGACGGGGTCGCCTTCCCCGGTGTTGAAGTTCATGGCGATGACAAAGAACTTCCGCTGTTCGGCCTCGGCGAGAAAGTCCGGACGGATCTGCTTGCCCATGTCGAGCTGAGGCTGCCCGGTGGGGTTTCCCCAGGCGTCGGCCGGGTTCCCCACACCAATCCCCAGGTATACCAAACGCGGTCGGCCTGTGACAGCCTCCGCCGTCACCTTTTCGACGGCGGCGGTAATCGTGGTCAGATCCTCCTGGGCGATCGAGCGCCCGAACGTGCCGCCGTCATTGGTGGGATTGTTCCAGGGTTGTTTGATTTCCCACTGTCGTTGCAGGACTGGCCCACTGACCTGGCCGGGCGCTTTCTCCGGTGCGGGCGTGCGTTGCACGGGAGCGGGTGGCTCGGAGCGGTCGGGGGCGTGCCAGGTGGTATCGAGTACGTGGATCGCGGCGCCGGCTGACACACCACGGTCGACGGTGGCGGTTGAACTGTCCGGCGTTTCGGAAGTGGCGATCGAGTGGTGGTCTTTTTTGAGTTTCTTGGCGCGGGGCGTCATCTTCTCACCTCACGAACTCTTGACGTAGGCGCAAAAGAGCTTTCCCGCGTGCGCGGCGACCGTGATCGGAACAGGTGAGGAGAAGGGTGCCTGCCGGTCGGCGCTCCAGCCGAGACCGTCGCTGACACTCCAGTATATCGTCGTGTTATCGACATTTTCGCCGTCCACCCCCCGGTGGAAACAGTGCAACACCCCCGCGAAGACACACACCGCCGGATCGGGACCGCAGGCGGTGTTGGGAAAGGTGTACTCGCTGCTCCACTTGGTCGACCGAAACGTCCGCCAGAACAGCGGCCCAGTCGGGTCCTCTCCGGCGTGGACGTACCGCACCGCCCCGCGATAGCAGTCGGAGGCCACGATGAATTCCCGAAGACTGGGCTCGATTACCGACAGCGCCTGGTACGCCTCGGTCTGAGAATTCAGCTCGGCGAATCGTTGCTCATCAGTCTCGTCGTTGGAGATCACCTGACCGGCACTACCCTTTTCGTCAAATGGCAGCACCTTCTCCTCATCGTCCGCCGAAAACAGGAGGTTCAGCTTCTCCTGCTGGACAACCATGGCCAGATCGGCTGGATCGTCCACATCGCCGACCGGCGTTTCCGGTGACCACGCGTTCCCGTCGAAGGTGAGCCAGACCAAGGTGTTCGCCACCATTCACTCCTTCCCCTTGCGTGGGACGGTCATTTCTTGGGTGTCCCCATGATGCCGATGGCGACAAAACTGAACTTCCGCCCCAGCGGCAGGCCGTTGGGCGCTCCGGTGACGATCTGGAACTTGTGGGGCGTCACCCATCGAATCACCACATTGGACAGCGTGTTCGGCGTGATCGCCGGATCGTCTTTGTCCGGGTGGATCTGCGTCGCGACCACGGCCGGCGGTTCGGTGAAGATCCATCCGGGCAGGAAGGTCACGGTGATGATTCCCGGCTGACCGGCCAGCTCAGCGGTGAATCCCTCTCCTGCCACCGGTTTCCCGTCCGCGCCGACCGTACCGGCTACGAAGTTCCCGAACATGGCCACCTCCTAGACTCGTCACCGGAAAACGTCAGTCCTGGGCTGTCGTTTCCGTTTCTTTTCCGGCTACGGCGAGCAGATCCTGCGTCACCCAGTCGTAGAACTTCTCGCCGAAATCCGCCGGCGTGATCGCGAGACCGAGCTTCCGGTACTCCCGGCCCACCGACACAACCAGTTCACGCAGCCCGATCGCGGTGGCGTCCCGGTCGGCGCCCAGCACCCGGAACGCCGCGTCCAGCACGACGTTCCTGATGTCACCACCAGAGATCGGGAACCGCTTGGCCAGTTCGGCCAGCTCGGCGGGGTCCGGCGGGGTGACCGATGCCGGGAACATGCCCGACCAGATCCGGTGTCGCGACTCGGCGTCGGGCAGCGGGAAGTCCACCACGGCGTGCAGCCGGCGAAGCAGTGCCGGTTCGACGTTCTGCCGCAGGTTGGTCGCGAGGATGACCGCCCCGCTGAACTCCTCGACGCGTTGCAAGAGGAACGCCATCTCCATGTTCGCCCAGCGGTCCCGCGACTCGCGGACCTCCCCACGCTTGGCGAACAGGGCATCGGCCTCGTCGAAGAACAACATGGCGTTGGTGCGTTCGGCATCCTCGAAGACCTGCTCCAGGTTCTTCTCGGTCTCGCCGACGTACTTGCTGACGATCGCGGCCAGGTCGACGCGGTACAGATCCACCCCCAGACCTTCGGCGAGTAACCGGGCGGCCGTGGTCTTCCCCGTCCCCGGGACACCGGTGAACATGGCGAGAACGCCGGTGCCCAGACCGAGCCGGACACCGAAACCAAGTTCGTCGACTACCCGCCCGCGCGCGGCGATCCTGGTGGCGAGGTCGGTGAGCTGGCGGCGGCTGCGGACGGGTAGCACCAGGTCGTCCAGGGTCATCCCCGCGCTCGACGGCATCCGGCGGGCGAAGGCGACCAGGCCACGCCCGAACTGGCGGCGGCAGCCCTCCCGGAGGTCCGTCGTGTGCAATCGGGCCGGACCGGGTGATCGCAGCCGGGCCAGTCCGGTCGCGGTCTCGATCGAGGCGCTGATCTGGCCGGGGGTGAACCGGAATGTCGCGGCCAGCGTCGCGGCGAGATCGTCGGGGTCCGGGGCCGGTGCGGCGAAGGCCGACGGTGGTGGCAGCATCGCCCGCCACCACCGTCGGCGGTCCGGAAACCCTGGGATGCCCAGCTCGATGCGCAGAAACCGGCAGGGGTGCTCAAGCGGGTCCCACTCCGTGTCGCCGATCAGCAGGGTCAGCCGCGGGTAGGCCGCCGCGGCGTGGGCGAGCACGGCCCAGTGGTCATGCTCCCGGCTGGTCACTTGTTCAACGCCGGTCCAGCAGACGATCGCGTCACGCAACCGCGCTTCCCGGTAACACAGCCGCACCGTGTCCGGCCACTGCCCGGTGAGCGCAGCCCGCGCGTCGACGAACAGCAGGGTCGCGCCGGCTTCCACGCAGGTTGCCGCCGCCAGTGTCCGGCGGCCGGCGCCGGGTCGCCCATGCAGCAGCAGCATCGCCGGTTCGCGTTCCACCGCGAGGGAGCACAGTGCCGCGGCGCGGTCGTGATCGGGCATCAGGGCCGCGGCGGGGCAGCGCGCTGGGGCCGCTTGCCTGACGATCCCGGTGAGCCGGCTGTCCACCAGGTCCGAGCCCAGCAGGTGACGCATGATCCGATCGGCGAGCCGTAGTTCACCCGTGGGCTCCACGACGACGAGGCCGTGGGCGAGGAGGGGGCCCTCCGCGGCAAACACCAACCACGTCTCGGCCATCCCGGCCAGGTCAGCCGCCACGGTCCGCAGCGCGAGGCCGACAGTGACCGGACCGTCGCTCAGGTCACCGACCAGTCGCCTGCTGTCGGCGTCCACTTCGGACAACAGGCACAGCAGCAGGGCGTCCCGTTGGTGGGTGTCCAGCCCGAAGGCGTCCACCAGGGCGGGTAACCGCAGTTCGACGGTTGATGCCGCCACCCGCTTGCCGATCAGGATCGCCATGTTCCGCGCCTCGCGGCGGTAGTCCGATTCCGCGCCGGACTCGTCCTCGGCGCATGCCCGCAGTAACAGCTGTATCCGGGCCAGTTCCTGCCGCAGATGCGTCAGGCTGTCGGGGTATCCGTCCTCGGTCATCGCGCACCGATCCGGTAGGTCACGCTCCGCCTGCCCAGCCAGGGAACCGCCGCGATGGGCGCGTCGTGTCCGGCGAGGTGCAGGATGACGTCGAGTGGGCCACCGGTTAGCTCGACCACGACCTCCTTCTCGGTCAGCCGCACCGTCCCGGCCCGGCACAGGAAATGGCCGGCCAGATAGCCGGCGCTGGACTCGGCGAACTGGCCAAGCCACCGCGACCACGCCCGCAGCACGGCGACGGCCACCAGGCCGACGGTCGCGTCGGCCGACGGCACTCCGAGCAGCCCGTCCGGCAGCGCGTCGGCGGGATCGCCGTCCAGCGTGATCCGCTGGGCTTGCGCCGCCAGGGTCACCGCGTCACGGACCTTCGCACAGCGGTCGCCGTCGGCCTGCCGCCACAGTTCCAGCAGGGTGTCCGGTGACTGCTCGGGAAGCCCAGCGAACACGTGCGCGGCCGGATCGCTTGTGTTGGCGCCCGTCAGGCGGGTGGCGACGGCCAACAGCGTTGCCGAGAGGCCGTCCGCGAAACCGGCGCGCGTCAGCAGCGCGGGCAGGCGCAGGTCCGACACGGCGCGCAGGAGCAGCAACACTCCCGCGTTCGGGCTGGTGACGATCTCGTCGAGCCTGTTTACGGCTGTCATCGCCAACACGCGGGCCAGCCCGTCGGACTCGGCCGACCCGTCAGGGTTCCGCCAGGCGGCCACCGCATCGGTGACCACCTGCATGACGGTGGGCTCGCCCGCCCAGTCCGGATGTTCCGCGATCAGGGCCGCGGTGAGCAGAACCGTCGAATAGTGTCCCGGCCCGGCGGCTCCGATCCGCTGCCCGAGCTCCAGCGCCCCGGGTGCGTCGGTGAGCAGTCGGCGCGCCGCGTCCCGTACCTTCACCGCCGGCGGCCCGGCCGCCGGGGTCGGCGTCGCTGGAGCCGACTTGGCCGGGGTCGGCGTCGCTGACGTCGGCGTGGCCAGGGTCGGCGTCGCTGGAGCCGGAGTGGCTCGGCCGAGCTCGACCGGAACTCCGCCCAGTCTGTGCGCCATCGCGACCCTCCACTCGGCGAACACGCTGTCCTGGGCGCGAGCGATCGATCCGGGGTGCAGCAGGGGAACGCCATGGTCGGCAGAGAACGCCAAGACGGTGCCCAGTGTTTCCCCACCGAGCTCCGGTCGTATCGCCCCGCCAATGGGATGGTCCTGGTTCGCCGGAACGACAGCCGGGCGAAATCCGGTGAAGTCCGGGATCAGAAGTGACGACGTCACGTCCCCCACTGCGGACGGTACACTTTCCGCTTCGCGCATCACGCCTTCCGGCGCGGACGGCACTTTCTCCGGAGCGGGCGGCATGCTTTCCGGCACGGGCGGAACGCTTTCCAGCACGGACTGCACGTTTTCCAGCGCCGACGGCACTTCTTCCGGCGCGGACGGTACATTTTCCGGCACCGGCGGCACGTTTTTCGCCGTGGACAGCGCACCGGCGCCGGATGCGGTTTGGTGGTCACGATCGGCGGCCATGTCGACGGCGAGTGCCGCGCCAAATCCCAGCAGCACCGGCGTTCCGCCCAGCCTAGCCGTTAAGGCGGCGAGCCAGCCCTGGACCAAGTTAGCCACAGTGGACAGATGGTATTCCGGCATGCTTATCAGTGACAATCGCCAGTCGCGCCTAGGTGTCTCACGGGGGAACACCAGGTTCAGCTCCATCACCAACCGCGAGAACTGCCACGAGCCCGCCACACCAAACGGCCAGTAGCTAGCCGCGACCGAGAGAGCGGCATCTGATAACCAACGATCAAACCGGGGAACACCGAGTCGATTGAGTTCCCACGGCACCCGGGCGAGGGCCGCCTCCGGCAGGACCGTCCCGATACGGCGCAGCAAATCTCGGAGCCCGAGTTGTCGCAGAACACTGACAACGGCGTCGGCGAGCGCCGAGGACGAACGCCAGTGACCTAGCCGCCGGACGATGTCCTCCGGGAGCACCACCTCAAAGGTCCACAGTGTACGGTTGTCGGCGATGCGAACCGCGGCCGGCCGAAGTGGTTGCTTTGCCGCCGGTTTCGCGTCAGTGGGAAGGCACCACTGTTCGACCACTGCGGCGTGGGCATCGTCATCCAGCACGCTCAGGACGTCCGGCAGCGTTCCCTGCCGGTACAGGGCCGCCAGAACCGGACCGGCGGACGGGCCACGGATCGCGTCGAGCACCGTGACAGCAGGCGGACGGTGGCCGGAGGGCGCCAGTGGCCGGTAGTACCAGCGGCCAACCGCTCGGCCGTGGACATGGTCGGCGAGATAACGTGCGGTGTAGTCGGCCTGGTCTACGAACCGCATCACGTTCGTCCCGTCCTGCCCCTCGTCGGCGATCGCGCGGGTGATCGCGGCGGCGAGCGCTTCGGCCCAGCGACGGGCGAGGTCCGGCGTGTCTGGGTCGAGTACGCAGTCGGATCGGATGTCGCGGCACACGTACACGGCCTCACCGACACCGGTCAACGCCGTCAGCGCGGTATCCAGCGCAGTATCCAGCGCGTCGGGCAGGGTGGTGTGGGCGATCTGATCGAACGCCCGAGCTGCCGCGGAATCCCGCTGGCCCACCACGTACTCGCAGTGCAGCGAGTCGATCCGGCTGTCCATCGCCTCAGCCCTGCGGGGTGAGCCGCGCGGCCAGCGCCTGCGCCGTATCGGGGTAGTTCGTGAGCAGGCTGGTGGCCAGGGCGGCGAGGATGTTCGGGTCGGCGTCGAGCAGTGTGGCGATGGCCAGCGGCAGGTTCGCGTCCTGGGAGCCGCCGGTGACACCGTCCATGGCGCCCCGGACGACCAGCGTCCCGTCCACGGTCACCGTGCGATCGGAGGCGACGGTCAGGCAGGGCAGAAACTTCTTCTCCAGCTCCGACCACGCTCCGACAGTCAGGGCCGGCTTGTCCTTGCCTGCCGGTAGTTCAATCCGGAGTTCCCGAAGACCGTTATTGTCAGCCAGGTACATCCCCCATGGTTGTGCATCGGAACCTCCGGTGATCGGCTCGGCGAATCGAAGCGTTCGTGCCGCGAGTTCCCCGGGCACGGTAAGCCCCTGAGCCACCCTGACGCCGTCATCACCTACGGTAAGGTCAGCTACCCTGCCGGTCTCGGTGCCGTCCCCGTCAGTAGTGTCACCGTCGGTAGCGTCCCCGTTGCCATTCTTTTTGATCTGCACGGAGAACCGGTCCGGACCGACTTTCACCGCCGTGGTCTTGGTGGGGTGTTCGACCTTCGCGGCAATGACTCGGACATAGCGACGCTGACCGGGGTCGATGGTGAGCTGGGGATCGGTCGGGTTGGTGGTGATCCGGGCCAGGAACACCGGCCATTTCTTGTCCGCCCTGGGTGGTGGGCAGGTGGCGTCGAAAGACCAGTCACACGGGGGCACCAGTGGTGGCTGGTCTGGATTCGGCGGTTCGGACGGCTTTGTCACCTGCCGCACATACGGGACCGGTTCTTCCGTCCAGCGAGTGGGCCCCTGGTCCGGATCGAACTCCTTCGGGGCCGGGTCGCTCGACGTTTCCTGGTAACACAGGAAAAGGTCATAGGTGAACGCGCTGTCGGTTCTCGGCTTGATCGCCTCCACCTCGGTGGGGTTGGCCAGCACGAGTTCCCGGCCGTAACCGTCCACGGCGAACCCCGGTTGAATGGACACCGTGTTGTTGTCCTGCGTGACCTTGAGGCCGGAAGCGATTCCCCAGGCGTGGCCCGAGATGTTGTGCCGCCTGCGCATGGCGACGTGGTAGTCCTGTTCGTCGGTGAAATCCCGAAGCCGCAGGATTTGGTTGTCGTAGTACTGCACCCGCTTGATCGGATCGCTCGACATGGTCACCTCCGGTGCGTCAGATCGGTCACGACAGGTCAAGTACTCCGCTGGCCTGGCACAACACACCGCCCGGCAGGACACCGAACGCCATCGCCGTGACGTTTTTCGCCCTGCTGTCCACTGTGGCCGAAACCGTGATGACGCCCTCGACCTTAAGAAACGGGGTGCATGGAACCGGCTTCGGGTTCTGGCCATCGTCGACCAGCACGATAGTCAGAGCGCTGATCAGCTTCGAGCAGAGATTGACGACCGTGATGTCCACGGTGACCTCGTTGCTCCCCGCACCATTATCTTGTTTCCGCAACGAGACACCGAGGGCCGCAGCGTTGGTGGCAGAACCCTCCGGGGCGGCATGGACTATCGGACCGCGCACCCTGAGCCGCCCGCGTACGGCGGTGTTGCCGCCCGCATCGACCGTGAGCACCGGGACGAAGTCCGATGAAGGCACCGTGCCAACGACGAACCGGCTCCGGTCCGCCGCGCCGGGTATGAGCGGCGGCTCCAGTTCGATTCGTAACTCGGGCCCCTCGGTGCTGTCGGGGCGGTAGCAGTTCCACGGCCAAGCCTCGGTCTGTATCTCGTCCACCGAGCCGATCTCCGCCTTGTCGGTGGTCACGTCCTGGGCGTTGAGCCCGCTGGCCAGCTCGCATTTTCCCTCGGCGGTGATGGCCAGCAGTTCTCGAACGGCACCGTCCGCACCACGGACGCGGAAGGCGAATACGGGTTCGAGCGCCATTTCATAGCCTTCGGGGCCACAGACCGCGGCGGCGACAACCTTCGCGCCGGTTCCCGGTTCCCGGGATTCGTCGAAGGCCGGGTTGCCGTCGTGCAGGTTGAACTCGTGCTGGCGCCGCTTTTCCACCAGGTAAGCCTGTTCGTCCACCAGGTCGCACTTGCCCAGAACCTGCCCTTCCAGGTAGTGCGGACGTTCGGGCGGCGTCGCGGATGCGTTCATGGCAGTGTGCCGATCTTTTTCAGGCCCGTTACCCACGGTGTCTTCCCGCCTGGCGGGATGGCGTGCCGGACCTGAACCAGGTCGCCGGGGCCGACGGTCGGGAAAAGGGTGTCGACCTCGGCAACGGTGGCCGGGTTCCATTCGGCCCATTCGGCTACGACCACGCCCCCTGCGGTGAACATGGCGGTCGCCGCACTCAGCCCCCGGCCATAGGCATCCGCCGGTAGTCTCGCGCCGCCTAGCGGTCCGTGCAGCATCCTGCGCACGGTCATGTCGACCTTCGGCGCGCCGTTCGTCCCAACCAGCACCTGGGCGAGAGTCAACCCGTTGCCGGTGGGCCGCTTGTCCGCGGCGGTCCGCAACATGTCGGCCGCCCACCAGCCGAGCAAGTGGAGGAAGTAGCCGGGCAACTGCCCCCACGCACCGCTGATCCACTCGGCGTCGAAGCAGGCACCACCGGGCTGATTCGTCGTGACGCGCTTGGTCAGCCACTCCCGCAGCGCCGCTTCGTCTTTGAGGTCCAGCTTCGTTGCATCGGCGATGGCTTCGTTCACCACGGCGCGCGCGTTTTTGGCCGGGCCCACGGTGATCTCGACGTCCTCGGTGACCAAGGGATGGTCCTTGTCGCCGCTATTCGTTTCGGCGTAGGCGATACTGACGTCGTATGTTCCCGGCGTCGTCCCGAAGGGCGTCTGCCGATCATCAACCAGCACCAGGTCTTGCCCGGTGGGGCTGATCGCGTAGCCAGGGCCGACCGTGACGTTGCCGGATGTTGCGGAGACGTCAAGTCCCTGCACGACACCCCAGCCTTCGCGCAGCCCGGCCAGCCGCCGGACCGAGGTGACCCACGAGATGATCCTGTTGAGATCGTCGCTGGTCAGCACCTGTCCACAAGTGAACGTCGGGTACACCGGTGCACTGCTGGGCAACGAGTCTGTGCTCATGGCGTCACCGTCGCGCCAGTCTGGAACCAGCTGTCGAACACGCCGCCGGGGACGCCATTGCCGCTCGGCAACTGACCGCCGAGATGGCTACCGTCGACCGGCAGACCGTTCTCGTCGGTCAGGAAGTCGCAGAGCAGCGAGACGTACACCCAGTGTCCCACCGGGACAGCAGGAACCGGGTAGGTGATGACCTTTCTGGTCGAATCCAGTTCCGGCGTTCTCCCATCCGGACAGGGCAGTCTTGTCCGGTCCGCGAACTGGCTCGCAGCCGTGTGAACGAGGAAGGTGTTGGGGGAAACGCCATGCGCCGTGGCGTGCAGCGGACGCTCGAAACCCACGACCAGATCGCGCAGCGGTGCTACCCCGTTATGCGGCCAGTTCACCGATGAGATCCGGGTCAACCGGCTTGGCGAAAACAGGGATTGCCGGACGGATTCGACCGCGCAGGGTTGCCCGTTGCCACCGTTGCCGACGACGGCAAGCGGAATCAGGTCCAGGTCGTCGTCACTCTGGTTGAGCCAATCATTGGTGACGATTTTCTGCCATCGTGTGGGGTCGGCCACCCACACGGGTTCCGCGCTTTCCCGCACCCGGTTGTACTCGGACTGCGGTGCGCTGGCTGATGCCACGGATACCGGCGGGACCGGTTCGGTCGTTTCCTCGTGATAGCGGATACACAGCAGCGCCGGCAGGGAACAGGGGTTCATGTCGACGTCCGGCTGCGTGCCGCGAACCACCTCCCGGCCGTATCTGTCGAGGCCGACGCCGGGGCTGACCCGAACGCAGGTCGACGAGACGGCACTGACAACCAGCCCGTCGAGGATTCCCCAGCCGTGGCACAGCCGGTTGTGTGCCCGGTGGACCCGCAACGAATAATCTGGGTCGGCGGCGAAGTCCCTCGCGGCCATCGCCTTCCCGGTGAAGTACCGGTTGCGTTCGAGGTGCTGTGTGGTCAGGGGATCAACGGTGCTGGGCATTACCGGGCTGCCACCTCAATTCGTGGTCGCGGCGGGCAGAGGAGGGGCAGACACAATGGTGTCGACACCCACGGTGGATTGCGCTCCGACGACGACCCGGCCGGACACCGCACAAAGTTCGTAACTGGCGGTGGCCGGCCGTTCCGCGTCGATCAGCGCGCGGACCGCGTCCCGGACACCCTCGATCTTGAGCCAGGCCGCCGGCAGGTAGACCCGGAAGTGGTGCCCGGTGGTCATGACGGCGGCGGCGTCCTTAGCCGGATCGCCCACACCGATCAGCTTTGCCTTGCCTACCTGGGAATAGGTTCCGATCCGCAGCCGGCCGACCGCTTCCGCGCCCCACAGCTGGGTCGGGCCGCACAGCACCGCCCGGTCGGGTCGGCCGAGAATGAACCAGCCGCCTACCGCGGGCTTTCCCTCCAGCAGCACCGGAAAGTGAGTGCGCCCGATGTCGACGCCGGTGAGATTGGTCAACAGCGCGATCAGCAGTATCCGCAACGCCGCCGGGGTACCCCTGATTCGCATGGCCGCGACGCCCGCTTGAAGCATTCTGCGTTCGCGTTCGTACTGCACGGTTTCCGGCGCGGCGGTGGGGCCCGTGGCCAGTGCGATGCCGAACCAGCTCGCCAGAAACCGCATGGGCACCCCGCCCGGCACGGCGCCGAGATCAAAGGATGCCGGCAGATCGCGGATGCGGGCGATGGTCGGGTCCCATGCACCGCCCAGCGCGCCGAAAAAACGCTCCAGCAGGTCCCGGCTCTCGTCGTCGGCGCGGAACACCGCAGGAAGGAAATCCAGCCACGTCGCCTTGGGATAGTGCACCCGCATCGCGTGGATGGCGAGGGTACCGCCGCTCGGCCGCGACAGGCGCAACCGGACGGCGAGATAGCGGCCCGGTGCGGACCGTACCGGCCAGTCGACGGTGTGCGCCGCCAGGTCGTTCGGTGCGTGGTGATGGCCGCTTCTGGTCCAGTCGCCCTCGCCGATCTGCCACGGTGGCTGGTGAAACGATGCCGTCTCCACGGTGACCACGCTCTGCGCAGGCATGCCGGAGAAGTCCAGTTCCACCCGGTCCCACGCGCACTGGTCGATCCGGCTGTCCAGTACCAGGCCGGTCCAGGTGCCAACCGCGTGGGTCGACGCCACCCTGAGGTCCCCGTGGTCGGACACCTGATCCCGGGTCGCGGTGCGCCATCCGGTGCGCTGGTCCAGCAGCCAGTGCGTCGGTCCCCTCGGCCTCATCTGTCCTCGCCCTTCGTGAACGTGACCGTGACGCCGTCGGGTTTGAGCACGGCGAGCTGGCCCGGTTTGAGCCGCACCGTGTACGTCTGCTGGTTCGGCGTCTCCGTAGGCGCGGGCTGCACGTCGATCTCGATGTCGGTCACTTCCTGGAACCCGGTCACCGAAAGCAGTTCGCGCCACAGGTCAGCGAACCGCAGCTCGGTGCGGAACATCGCGCCCGGGCCGGGGGCGAAGGGGTCCATGAACCGCTTGACCGCCTTGATCACGTCCTGTCTGACCTGATCCTCGGTCCGGTCCGGGGGAAGCCGCCGCAGCGTGATCGTGATCGTGAACTCAACCAGCTCCGGCTGACTGACGTGCAGTTCGGTGGCGAGCACCCGGACCCGCTCCAGCGACCGGCAGACCTTGGCGAGTAGCACCGGATCCACGCGCGGCCCGTACGCCTCGCGGCGGGCGGCGATGACGACCGTGACCACACCGGGAACCTGCTCGCCCGGATGATCCGGGTGGACCAGCGGCCGGGCGATCGCGTCGGCGACCCCGGGAACCTGCCGGGCGAAGCTGGCATAGTCCTCGGCGGTGACCGCCCGGCGTTGGCTGCGCAGCATCGCCTTCGCGTAGGTCTTGAGCTCCGCAAGTGACTGCCGGTCGGCGCCAGCGGTGGCGGGTCGGTGGTTGGTGACATGGTCGACCCCGGGGAGTTCGGCCAGCAGGGTCATCACCGCCCCGGCGGGAACATTGCCCGCGACGCCACCGCCGTGGCGGTAGCTCGCGGCCACGATTTCCGCGTTGGCCGGGGGAATCAGGCCACGTCGGCCGTCGCCGAAGGTGACCACCCCGGTGGTGGGTTCCAGCGTGAAGTCCGGATCGGCCGGTCCGGATGAGAGCAGATCGGCCTTGGCGTTCCAGCGTCTGGTGGGGCCGGCGTCCGCACGCGTCTCCAGGACGACGCTGGTCGGATCGACCGGGGTCTGCCGGAGCTGGTAGGTCTCGCTCGGGTGCCCTTCGGAATGTCCCAGCAGCTCCTCGTGCTCGGTGTCCAGGTTGCGGGCGCTGACAGTGTTCAGCGACACCGCTTCGACCAGCGGTTCCAGTTCCTCCGCGTAGGCGCCCTTGGCCAGTCGGCACCGCAGCCAGTAGCGCTCGCCATCGACCTCGCGCACCGACGTCAGGGGCACGTCCTGGGGGCCCGCAATCACCAGGTAGCCGTCGTGGGTCAGCCGGCCGGTCGTATCGCTCAGCACGGACACCGGCCGCCACTCCAGGGAGGTGTCGGAACCGCGATGCGTCTGGTACTCCCAAGCCAACTGCACCGGCGGGTCCGGTAGCTCGTCCGCCTCCGCCGCGCTGAGCGACTGGAGCAGGCCCGCCTCCGGCGGCACTGTCACCCGCAACCGCAGCAGTTCGGGGAAACGGGCCGGTGGCGCGGGTGTGTCGTCGGCGGCCGGACCCAGCGGGGCGAACCCCAGATACAGCGCGTCGCCGCGCTTGGGGCGGCAGCCGAACGGCCGGTACGTGGGCGGCGGGTCCATCAACGGCTGAAGCACGGGTGAGTACTGGCCCTGGTGCGCGACCCCGATGTGCGTCAGGGGATAGGACACCAGCGCCAGGTCCTCGTCGGTCTCGAACACGACCGGTGAGCCGTCGGCGCCGATGGCCGATGCTTGGGTGCCGCTGGGCACCCGCGCGTCGGGCACCTGGGCCATCGGCACGAACGTGAGATCGACGGCGGCCGGCACCGCGGGATGCTGCGAGAACCCGACCAGTTCGAGGAACTTCACGTAGGCCAGGTCCGGCATCCGGTTGGTCTCGTAGAGCAGGGTTTCGGTCAGCCAGCAGAACAACTCGACCAGCGCGGTGCCCGGATCGCTGGCGTTGAAGTCGGTCCACTCCGGCACGAACCGGACGATCCGCCGCCGCGCCTCGGCCACCAGGTCGTCGTAGGTCCGGGTGTCCAGGTTGGGGAAGTCGAGTGTCATCGCCCGCCTCCGGGCACGGCGGCGTCGCCCTCGCCAAGAACGAACGGATAGACGACGTTCTGGGTCGCGTTGTTCGCGCGGATCCGGTAGTCGACCCGGATCAGCAGGCAGTGCGGGGTATCCGGCGGTACCTCGGCTCTCACGTCCAGCAGGTCGATCCGGGGCTCCCACCGGATGAGCGCCTCCCGGACCTGCTCGATGACCACGCCATGCAGGGTCGCGGTGTTGGGCTGGAACACCAGATCGTGGATGCCGCAACCGAAGTCGGGGCGCATGACGCGTTCCCCGAGCGCGGTCGCCATGATCATCAAGATTCCCTGCTGAATCTTCTCCGATCCTGCGGCCAGCCGCGGCCGGCCGGCCACATCCCACCGGATCGGAAACGCCATCCCCTTGCCGAGCATGTCGATGTCCATGCTCAGCCCCCGATCCGTACGGTGCCTTCGGCCTGCACCCTGCCGACGGGAAGGTCGACCGGGTCGTTGCACGTCAGCACGGGGTCTCCGGCACGCGCCGCGGGCTTGCCGTTGATCCGGACGGTAAGGCTGCCGAGCATCACCCGGCCCTCGTTGGTCGGCGGTTTGACGAATGTCCCAACCGGCGGGATGTGCGGGGGCAGGTTCGTCGCGGTACTGCCGACGGTGGCCGCGGGCCGGCTCTCGATCCGGACGGTCCGGGACAGCTGCCCGAGCAGCGTGCCGTTGAAAGGCAACGGCACCGGGCTCGGTTGCACCGGGCCGGGTGGTTGCACCAGGTGGGTGTCCGTCCCGGTGACCCGGTCCCCGAGCTTCGCCGCCGGCTTGCCCATGAGCTGTCTTCCCTCCAGGAGCCATCGTGCTTAGGGTCTGTTTCATCAGCGGCGTAAGCCGCTTGCGGTGTGGGACTCAGCTACCGCCGAAACGCTCTCTAATTGATGTCCACGGTCCGGCCGCGGATGGTGACCTCCCGCACGGCGGTGGCGGACAATGTGGTGTTGGCTTCGGCTTCCAGTGACGTGCCCGCGGTCAATCCGAGGCTCTGACCGGCCTTCGCCTTGAGGGTGGTGGTCGCGTCGAGCTCGATGGTCTTGCCCGACAGCGTGATGGTTCCTTCCGGTGCGGACAGTGTGATGCCGCCGGAGCCCGCCTTGATCGTGATCTGCTTCCTGGTGCTGTCGATGGTCACCGAGCACCGTTTGTCCTTGTCGATCACCTCGACCTTCTCCTTGCCCGGCGTGTCGTCGAACCGGATCACGTGGCCGCATCGGGAGGTGATGAACCGCCAGTTGTTCTCGGTTGCCTTGCCGTCGTCGGCCGGGGGCGGGTCGGCGGCGTTCCACACGGAGCCGAGGACGTAGGGCGCACGGCTGTCGCCCTGGAGGAAGCCGACCAGCACCTCGTCGCCGGTTTCCGGGCGGAACACCATTCCCCGGCGTTTGCCCGCCATGGGGGTGACCAGCCTGGCCCAGTCGCTGCGCGCGTCGCCCAGTTCCGGGTAGCTGACCTTCACCCGGCCGAGGTGTTCCGGATCGTTCAGGTCGATCACGAGACCGACCAGCAGGCCCTGTCCGGCGAAATGTGGCATTTGTGCTCTCAGTCCTCTCGGCGGCAGTCGAAGGAGGTGCGGTAGCCCGAATCACCCAGCGAATGCCGGGTTCCCGTGACGAAGTAGGTGCCGTCGAACCGACGGCCGAGCCCGTCGATGCGTACCTTGCGGCCGGCCCTCAGCTCCGGCAGGCCGACCGTGGACCCGGTGGCCTGAACCATGCTCTGCCCGATCTCCGCGAGCCGGTCCTTGGCGATCCGGTGTGCCTCCTGCTCACTGGCGACCACGGCGGATATGACCTCGCCCCGGCCGGCGAACGCGGCCCGCACGGCCGGGTCGCCGGAGGCCCCCCGTTTCGCGGTCGCGGTGATCTGCTTCTTGCGCCTGCGATCCCACGCCCGCACCACCACCTCGTTGACCTGCCGCGCGGTGTTCAGCGTCGGCTCGAACTCGATCAACGACTTGCCCCAGGTCAACCGGTAGTCGACCCGACCGGCCGCGGCCGATGGTTCGAAGTGCAGCATGGCCTTGCCACCGCCGCGCTCCTCGTCCACCCACAGGTCGTAGCCGGCCCGCGCGGCCAGTCTCATCAGGAACAGCACGTCGTACTCGTTGTCCTGCAACAGGTAGGGATACGGTTGTTCGGCCGCGGGCGCGGTGCGGATCGGCACACCGAGCCGGTCGGCGACCTGCTTGGCGATCTGGCTGTCGGTTTTGTTCTCGTAAACGAAGGTGTTCTGCTTGTCGCGCAACCGATGCAGCAGGTTGAGCACGGTCACCACCAACGTCGGCCGGCCGGAGGCCGGGAAACTCGGTCGCATCGCGGTGATCTCGCCGGTCATCAGCCGGCTCAGTGCGCCCTTGCCCCGGTAGCCGACCCACAGTTCCAGTTTCTTGCCGGGCAGGAACGTGGCGCTGTCGCTATATTTGAATGTCCTTTTTGCACTGTCCCAGTTGTTCACCGTGATCGAGAAGCTGTCGACTTCGTCGATACCGTCGCGGTAGGTCACGTCCAGCACGTCGTGCAGCACGTCGCGCGGCATCCGTTTACCCGGCGGGTTCACCTCGAACGCCGGAACGTAGAAGTCCTGGTCTTGATAGATCGCCTGGCTGGTGCTCATGAGGTCCCCAACGGGAGCGGAGGAATCTCCAGCAGGGTGCCCGGCTCTGGTCGCCTCGGATCGACGCCGGGGTTGGCGTCGGCGATCATTCGCCAGTGCCGGGGATCGTCGTATGCCTCGGCCGCGACGCCGGCCAGCGTGTCCCCCCGGGCGATGACCCGGATCTTGGTGTGATCCGGGGACTGGAGCTTCAGCTCGGCGAGCTGGGTCTCCAGCGACTTGTACTCCCGCATGGACAGGGTCACCGTCGCCCGCAGCGGGATTCCCGCCGGGCTGAACAGGGTGAAGCGCTGCTGCACCTGCTCGGCCACGGCGGTGAACGACAGTCCCTTGCCCCAGGTGACCCGGAACCGGGGGGCGGCATGGGTCGCCGGCTGGATCTTGACGAGCTGGTAGACGTGCCTGGTCAGCGTGGTCACGTCGACCGCCTTGTCGCCCATGCCGGAATCGGTGGTGTCAAACAGCAGCTCCAGGGTCAGCCGCTCGGTGTCGCCCCGGACGAACTGGAGAATCGGCGAGTCCACCCCGGGGATGCCGATCTCGGCGAACTGGGCGCCCTTGGCCAGGGTGTAGTCGGCCGGGTTGAACTGGGCGTCGAACTGGTCGAGCAGGCCACGCGCCCGGTCGACGGCGGCCTTGTCCAGGACCTCGAAGTGGATCTTGGTCAGGGTCATCGGCTGGACCGCTTAGCCTGCGCTCGACCGACGGCCACCGGCGTCCGGCCATAAGCCGGTGGCCTCCGCCAGCATCGCGGCGGCCCGCCGGTCGCGGTCCAGCCGGGCGACCACCAGGTCCACGATCCGGTCCAGCTCCACCTCCGTCCACGAAGGACTGTCGGGTTGGGTGCGCACCTGACTGGTCAGGTTCTCGATGTGCAGTGGCACGGCTGTCATCTCCTCCGCTCAAGACCCTCGTGGGCCAGTTCGATCGTCTCCACCGCGACCCGGCTCTGCGCCGCGTCGAGCTCCGGGCCGATCCAGGTCACCGGCAGGGCACGCTGGAACCGCCATTCGGCCACCACGTTGCTACCGCTCGCGTCGCGCACCAGGATCGCGCCGCCGCGCCGGCGGACGGTTCCTGCCGTCAGCTCGGCATACCAGTCCCACAGCACCCGGTCCGCCACCCCGCGCCGCAGGGTGATGTCGCTCTGCGTAACCCGCACGGGCAGCTTGTGCACGTGGGTGTTCAGCCCGCCCTCAATGAAGTCCTGGATCTCGGTGCGCAGCCGCAGGCCGCCGCACTCGCTGAACCCACCGACCGGAAGCGCGTCCAGTCGCACCTCGAACCGGAAGCCAACGAACGGGTAGGTCTGCGTGCCCAGCTCAGCCATCGCCGCCTCCCGGCTGCTCGGCCAGCACACCCGCCGGGGTCCGGACCATTCGGACCACCAGGAACTCGGCCGGCGGTGGTGGCCGAATCCCGATCAGACAGACGATCCTGCCTTCGGCCAGCTCCGCAGGAGGATTGACGGACTCGTCGCAGCACACCGAGTACGCCTCGTCCGGTGTCGCACCGACCAGCAGCCCCCTGCGCCTGGCATCTTCGAGGACATCGCGCACCAAACTTTCCAGCTCTCCGCAGAGTCTGGTCCCGTTGGCCTCGAACGTGGTCCACGCGGTCTCCACGGCGACCTGTTCCTCCAAGGCCACCAGCAGCCGCCGCACGTTCAGCCGCCCCAACCACGAGTGCCGCTTGGTCAGGGTCCGGTTGCCGAGCACCCGGACACCGCGTGCCATCCGGATCACGTTGACGCCGGCGTGGTCGAGGTCGCCGTGCTCCACCGCGTCCAGGTCGACGGCCGTGTCGATGGCCAGTTGGAGCACGCTGCCCGCCGGGGCCTTGTGCACGCCGGTCGTGTTGTCTCCCAACGCACACAGCCCGGCGACGTGGCCACTGGGCGGGACAAGGGTCCGGCTGGTCACGTTTCGGTCGGGCACCACGATCCAGGGGTGGTACAACGCGGCGTAGGAAGAGTCGAACTGGTCTCGCCACGCGATCACGTCGGCCGTGCCCGCGGGGAGACCGTCCGCGCCTTCGCGGGGGACGTCCAAGAGAGCGACCCGGTCTTTCCGCCGTTCGCAGTGCCAGACCGCGGCCTGCTGCACCCGGGCGACCGCCTCGAGGTCGAACACCGGGCGCGGCGGACGAAGCTCCACTGAGGACTTTGGGGCGCAAGGCCGCGGGCTGGGCACCCCGCGCTGTGACGCCGGAGGCGAGAAGCAGTCCGGCACGCTCACCAAGGAGACCTCGTCGACCAGGTCAAGCGCCTCGACGCCCCATCGGGTCGGCTCCGCGCCGAAATGCTCGGGACGCAGGGTGGTCAGACCGTCGGCACCGCCGGTGAGCAGCACGCCGTCGGCGGAGCCGATTGACGGATACCCCACGGCGCCCGCCGGATTCCCCACACCGTCGGCCCACCACCGCACCGTCACCAACCGGGAACCGGTCTGCAGGTCGTTGAGGACGGCGATCGGGTCTCGGCCAGCCAAGGCGTCCGGGGCGCTCGCCAGCCCACGCCAGACCTCGCGAACCCCACCACAGCGCAGTTCCAGCACGAATCTTCCGTGCATCATCGGCCGCACATGGCACTCAACCGCATTACCCCAGGAGCCAGGACTGCAGGCGGTCACCACCAACGCGGTATCGGCGTCCCCGACCGGCACTATCGCGCTGGCGGCCACGGCGTCGTCCGGGTTGGCGACCCGGACGACCCAGCATCGGTTGCCGCCGTTGGCGAAGAACGCCTCCACCGCGTACGCGAGGTAGGCATACGGAAGCGTCCTGCCGAACACCCCCTGGAACTGGCTCAGGCCATCGACCCGGACCGCACTGTGCAGCGGTCCGCGCTCGGCCACGCCGACGAAACCGGCGACATCGGTCGGCACGACACTGCGGCCCTGCGGTGCGGCGTCCAGCCATTCCATCCGCACACCCGGGGTACGGTGCGCGCCAAGCGGATTCGAGAGCACGGTGCTGGTCGAGTGGCCGCGCATGTTACGCCGCGTCCAGCTCGAAGCTTTCCACGACCAGCACCAGTTCCTCGATCGCCACCTCGGTGGCGGTGCCGCTCAGCGAGGGCGCGGAGTACTGCTTCGGCCAGGCGTTGGTGAACTTCCAGCGCAGTGCGGGCTTGCCTGCCTCGTCGTTGAGCACGATGTGGCCGGTGCGACGCACGACGGTGCCTTCCAGTACCGCGCGCCGCCACTCCCACAGCTCCCGGTTGGTGGTGAAGCCCCGTTTCAGGGTGATATCGCCGAACTTCTTCAATCCAGGCAGTTTGATCACTGCGAAGTCCATGTTGCCCTCGCGGTACTCGATGACGTCCTGCTCGGTGTTGGCCCCACTGCACTCCGAGAAACCGTGCGACCCGGCCAGTCCGTCGATGTCGAGGGTGAAGTTGAACGACGCGAACGGGTCGACTCGTTTTCCGGTCTGTGCCATCGTCTTTTCTCCAGACGGTCGGTCGGGATCAGGCGGCGGCCTCGATGGTCTTCTGCGAGAAGCGCAGCACCACGAACTCCGCGGGACGCACCGCGGCGAGGCCGATCAAGCAGATCAGGCGGCCGTTGAGGATGTCGTCGACCGACATGGTGGAGTTGTCACACCGGACGAAGTAGGCCGCCTGGCGGGTGCTGCCCATCAGCGCGCCGTCCCGCCATACCTGCTCCAGGAAGGTGTCGACCGTCCGGCGCAACCTGGCCCAGGTGGGTTCGGAGTTCGGCTCGAACACCACCCACTGCAGGCTTCTTTCCACCGATTCCTCAACGTAGGTGAACAGCCTGCGCACGTTGATGTAGGTCCAGTCCGGTTCGCTGGAGATCGTCCTGGCGCCCCATACCCGGATCCCTTGCCCGGTGGTCCGGAAGTCCCGGATCACGTTGACGCCCTGCGGGTTGAGGATGTCTTGCTGTCCCTTGGAGATCGTGAACTCCAGCGGCCCGACACCGGGTTGCACATCCCGGGTGAGGATGCCCTGCACCTGGTAGTTGGCCGGCGCCTTGTGTACGCCCCTGGTGACATCGTTGTGGGCGTAGATCCCGGCGATGAATCCGCTGGGCGGTACCAGGATCGGTGCCCGGCTGGTCGAATCGAGGATCCGCAGGTGCGGGTAGTAGATGGCCGCGTAGTTGGACCGGCGGGAGACGAACTGGGTGGCGATGGACTTGACGTCCGACGCGCCCTGTTCCACGTCGAGGATGGCGAACCGGTCCCGCAGCGACTCGCACTGGTCGAGGACGCTGCCGACGATGGTCACGCGTTCGTTGCTGTCCGGTATCAACGCCGCGTTCACGGCGTCGGGCACCGCGAGGATGGCCACCTCATCCACGGCGGCCAGCGCGGCCAGACCGGTGGGGCCGGACCCGCCGGATCCGTCACGGCCCTGAAAGTCCGTGGCGGTGGGTTTCACCGAGGGGTCGTCGGCTTCGACTGTGAGCGGGGTCCAGTCCCCGCTGCTGGGCACGGAGGGGATTTTGTCCTTCGGCCAGGACAGGGAAATCAGGTGCGAGGCGGGGTTGACCACACCCTCCGCGAACCGTCCGGCGCTGCGGTCGGCACCGAGTTCGTCGTAGTCCTCCGACACCGTCGGCGGGAATTTGACCACGTCGATGGTCTCCGGGGGCTTGCCCCGGTAATAGGCCACCGAGAGCCGGAACCCCTTGGCGTTCTTTGTGGCCGGGCCGACTTTGACGTACACCCGCCCGCCCCACCCGCCCGGGCCCACCGCGGTGACCGTCGGCGCTGCGTCGCCATCGGCGGGCAGGGTGAGCGTCGCGGTCGTGGCCGACTCCGGCACGATCCTGGCCACGAACACCCGCTGGCCGCCATTGGTGAAGAACCCCTGCACCGCGATCGGCAGATATGACTGGGCCGGGTCGAGGATGCCGCCGTACCAGCGCTGGTACTCGGGCCAGGAGGTGAGCAGTGTCGCTTGGGTCGGGCCACGTTCGGTCAGGCCGGCGAATCCCGCGGTGCTGGTGCTCACCCCCTGGATCGGAAGCACGTCGCTCGGCAGCTCTTCGACGTAGGTGCCGGGAGAAAGGTACTCGGGCATCTACCCTCCTCGGTTGCGTTCATGGACGGCTGGTTCACCGTTGGGTGGGGCGAAATGGCGGTCGGAGATCTCCAGGGGAACCGTCCCCGACCGTGGCCACAACGACGAGTAGATCGTGCGCACGTCGACGACCAGTGCTGTGTCGTCCACCCGGGTACTGTCGATCCGCACCACCCGCACCACATAGGTGACCGAGAGCCGGTACGGGGCGTGGAGTGCTTCCCAGATCCCGGTCAGCTCGGCCTGCTCCGGCCGGCCGAGCACGACCCTGATCTCATCGACCGTTCCCGCGACCGGGTCCTGGACGTAGACGATGGCGTTGTCGTGCAACAGTTGCATCGAGCTGCTGAGCAGGATCTGGTCGTTCTCGGTTGACGAGGTGAACGGGGTCAGCAGGTAGTGCAGGTCCAGCGACAGCGGCGGCTGCCGACGGGTGGTCGATCCCGGTGGTTCCTCGACGGGGATGTTGCGGAGATGACCGTTCTCCATGACCCGGTACAGCCACAGCGACAGGCATCCCGGCGCGTCCTTGGCCGTCTCGCCCGGATCAGTGAACACGACACCCTTCGTTCCCACGAGCGCGTCCACCACCGGGTCGGCGCGGTATCCGATGGCCAGTACCTCGCGCAACGCCCGGCTGACCAAGTTCAGGGCGAGGTGGACGTGGCCCACTCCGCCACCTCTTCAGCCCGCTGTTCATCCGGTGCCGGGTCCACTGACCGCAGCAGTGCCGAGGTCCAGCGCCGCAACAGTTCGGCGATTCGGTCATTGCTCAGGTCTTTCACTGCCTGCTCGACCGTTGTCTTCTTGCCGGCGAGCTTGGACACCTTGTCCTGAGCCTTCGCCAGTTCCCGTTGGGTGCGGACCACCTCGCCCCAGCGGGCGAACACGAGCTTGTGGAATTCAGCCACGGTCGGTACGAAGAGTTCTTCCTCGAACTGCCGAATGATCTCGTCGGCCGTGGCGTACGCCTCGAAGGCTCTGGTGGGATCCTGTGCGGCATCCTGCACCCGCTTTTCCAGGCCGGTCATCGTGGTCAACTGTTTCACCAGATCAGCCGGCAGGGTCAGCAGGTCCTTGAGGGCCTGCTGTTTGTCGGCGAGTTCCCGGGTGCGCGAGTCGAGTTCCTGCTGCGCCCGCGTCAGGTGCTCGGTGATCTCCTCCAGTTTTTGTCTCGCCTGGAGGATGTCCTCGCGAAATGTCCGTATGACCAGGTCGGCAAGGTCGGCATTCTCCTCGAGCACCCGGCGCAGACAGGGCCATTTGTCGTCGATGCGTGCCCGCAGTTCGGCAAACTTCTTCAGATAGTCGCCCGCGACGTAGTCTTTTTCGCTCTTGTCGATATCGGCGCGATTCTTGGTCAGTTCACCGACCGCCTTGTCGATCGTCGTCGAATCTTTGGCCAGCGTCGCCGCGAACAATTTTCCGTAGTCAGCCTGATTTTTCAGCTCTCGCAGTACGGCGTCCGGGTCGTCGGGTGGATTCACGTTGCTCTCGTCGAAGTCGTCTGCCATGACCAGCCTTCACGTTCGGAGTGGGAGAAGATGTTCGCCGAATTCAGTCGCCGAACTGGGTGGGGGCTGCGGAGTAGACAACGGTGCGCACCAGGACCTTACCGTTCTTTTCGATCCAGGCCGGCTCGGTCACCTTCCGGAGAAAGATGGTGAAGCCATCTTTGAAGCGCTCGTAACCGGACACTTCCACGGACGCCAGGTAATCATGCGCGATCCCCTGGGCCTCCTTGGACGACAACAGGACGGTATCCTGGGAAAGATTTTTCACGGTGACGGTCCTGGACCAGATCGTGTTCAGCTTACGGGTTCGCAACTCGTTGACTGATATCGTGTAGTCGTCAACAAGAATGGCGTGCCCGCCGCCTCCGTCCTTTCCAGGATCTCCCTTGTCGCCCTTGGGACCGGCGTCGCCCTTAGGACCGGCGTCTCCCTTCGGTCCGGGGTCGCCCTGTTCCCCCTTGTCTCCCTTGGGGCCGGTCTCCCCCTTGGGGCCAGCCTCTCCCTTCGGCCCGGTCTCCCCCTTCGGGCCAGCCTCTCCCTTGGGGCCAGCCTCCCCCTTTTGGCCAGTTCCCCCCTTCGGGCCGGGATCGCCCTTTTCTCCAGGGTCACCCTTCCGGCCGTTAGAACCAGCGGCACCCGGTTCTCCCTTGTCCCCGCGGTCACCTTTCGGACCGGGCTGTCCCTTGGGGCCGGGGTCCCCCTTCTCACCCGGATCGCCCTGGTCCCCCCGGTCTCCCCTGGGCCCCCTGGGGCCGGTGTCGCCTTTGTCCCCCTTGGGGCCGGGGTCGCCTTTGTCTCCCTTATCGCCCTTGGGGCCGGGCGGACCGGCCCTCCTCATTTTTGCCGCAGCGTCAGGATCGGACGATTCGCTCACCGTGAAAGTGACATTACCGACCACGTCGCCGTCCGGCCCGTCCCTGCGCACTTCGATAGCCTGTTCCCCGGGCGTCAGGTCAGAATTGATTGCGATGTCGCCCGACGCCGTGACCGCACCGTCCGATCCGACGGTCACCTCGAGCGTTTGCGGTTCTGAACCGCCTTCGACGGCCGCGGACACGATGCTGACCGACCGAACATCGGACGGCAGTCCGCTAATGCTGACTTGTACGCTGGAACCCGGTTCGACCTTGGCTGGAGTGAAAACGGCATCGAGTGTTTTCGAGGACGACATTAATGGTTTCCCCTTCACACAAAGGACGCGCAGGTGACCGCATTCAGCCGACTGTTACACAGCTCCCTATTTTCCCTACCCAGGTTTCTGATTAGGCCGGCGGAAGTTTCTAGGTCACTAGACTGCCGTAGTTGATCCGCGAAGTGTATAGGTCAATCGGGTGATGCCACGCCGGAGGTGAACGCTTTTTTAGATTAGCGACGACACCAACCGGACGTCCATTCAGCGGAGTGATGCGGGGTCGTCTTGCCACTCGGACCGCGGTCTTCCTTCGGGTAGCACGCCCCACGCCAGTCGGGCAGCGGCGGCGCATTGCCGCCCCGCCGCCCCTACTTCCCTGCAAAGAAATCCTGTTTCTTAACGCTCTGTTTGTGGCATGATGGCTATTTCTTTGTGTAGTTACGCGCGGATGGGCGCGGATCTTGGAATCCAGGTACCGGCAAGTTGGGTACGCAAGGTCCGTGTCCGCGCGTGCGCAGATCGTTACGTCGCACGCGGCGGGGCCCTCGGTTGGGGTATCGCAGAAGAAGCGGGAACGACCGCGCTGCCTACGTACAAGCGGCCGAGAGGGCATTCTAGTCCGATGTGGACGTTTCAGTCAATCGGAAGTCCAGATCGACTGCCGGAGGTGTCGATGGCGGTGCGGTCGCGCGAATGGTTACTCAACGCGCGAGGACGGGCGACCGAGACATTCGTACTGTGTACATAGTGCTTCGTGTTTCAACAGCCCTGCCCGTCGCAGAACCCAAGAGATCGCTTGATATCCCTCAACAACGACCGTTGATGCCGACGCGGACGAACCGATCTAAGGTCTGATCTGGACAGGCCTCGACGCCCAGCGGCATTGGAGCGCCGACAGTCCTCGTTGGACCGGCCGCGATTGCTTTCCACACCCGACATTGGAGAGGAGGACGGCATGCGTTACGGCTCCGCCATCAATCACAGTCGACGAGGCGCGAGACATCATCACCGAGTTGACGCCGCTCCAGACCGATGGGCTGGCGTGCGTCGAGCGCGGGTCTGACTCGGTCGACGCGCTGCCGCCACGGTCGGCAAGATTGTGCCCGGGACCGCAACAACCGTCCACATAAGACAATCAGCCATCGTGCACAGTGACTTGTACGGGTTGGCCGATGGTGACGTCAAGAGGATGCGGGGGCTCAGTCCAGGAGTCAGGCCCCCGCATCGGTCTCGCTGAATGTACCGTTACAGCCCGCAGGAGCCGCGGTCGAGTTGGAAGAACCTGGCGTTGGCCCAGCGACACAGCCAGATGCCGACCATGACACCGGCGATTGTGACGAGAGCGGGCAGGTATCCGCTGGCGACCTGGATGATCGGGATCGCCGGGCAGCCACCCGAGATCGCCCAGCCGGTACCGAACAGCACCGCCCCGGGGACCACGCCGCCGTGGATGCGCCCTGGCGTACGGCGGACACCCACCACGGCGAAGACCACCACGATGATCGCCACGGCTCCGGCGAAGGCGTACAGCATGCGCGGGTCCTGGAAGGTGAACATGCGGTTCAGCTCGGCGTAGTCACCGAACCCGATGTTGGCGACGATGTAACCGAGGGCAAGCCCGGTGATGATGTTGGCGACGAGCACCGCGCCCTTGGTACGCATCAGATCACCTTCCACAGCAGGAACGACACGGCAACAGCGGTGCCGAAAAAGACGACAGTTGCGACGAGGCTGACCGGGCGCAACCGACCGCAGCCACTGAGTCCGTGGCCGGAACTGCAGCCCCCGGCCAAGCGAGTGCCAAAGCCAACGAGGATGCCTCCCACGAACAGCACGCCGATCATGACGTTCGAATCGGCGGTGACGAGCTGGCGAAAACCATCGCCCATGTCAAAGCGGATCTCGAATCGGCCAGCGGTCACGGCCGCTACCCATCCGCCGACGAAGATCGACAGGAGCAGGGCAGCCTGGGTGACCAGAGGCGCCGAACGCACGCTCGCGGTCGTGGCCTGCTCGCCCGCCGCGGATCCGGTGTCCTGGCCGTGCGGCTGCGTGTCACCGCGCATCACGTCCGGCGAGGTGGGTGCTCCAGAGCGGGTCCCGAACTCCGCGGCGGTCGCCGCGGCGAAAGCTTCCGCGAGGTCACGGTCGTCGGCGAACTGGGCCTCCTGCCGTTCGATGCGGCGTTCGGCACGCCAGTGCAAGACGCGATCCCACGCCGAGGACACCCCGAAGGACCGATCCGTGATCAGCGTGTAGTTGACGGTGACCAGGGCAAGCCCGATCGCGCCCGCCCACCAGGGCCAGTAGTTGCTCATGCGGGACCTCTCATCCACTCGGCGAGTCGGGTCCACCAGCGGCGTTTCGAGCCCTGCGCTCGCGTGGGCCGTGTTACCCGGTCTGAGGCTGGTGGGGTCGTTGGGAGGGTCGTTGGGACCCGTGGGGCCGGTGAGCGTAATGACGGCTCGCGCGGCCTATCCGGGGCCGGTCTCGGCGCCGGTTCGAACCAAACCACGGTGTCCGGCGACTCGGAAATGAGCGGTGACGGCGGGGTCGGCTCGGCCGCGGCGGACCGCTCGGCAGCTTTCCTGATGTGCCCCACGTCAGCACCGTTCGGGAGCAGTGAGATCGGAACGAGCTGGCCCCTGGACGCCAACTTGTATCGAGCGCACTCGCGCCACCTGGCCTCGCTGTCGCAATAGGAGTCGCGCCAGCCGCGCAAACTTGCCCTTAACAACGGGAAGAGGGGGCATGATCCGGCATGGGAGCAGCCCATATCGCTCCGATCTGACCGGCTCATACCACCCGGCCGAGGGTAGGCGGCATGGCGCGATCTTGTCGTTTTTGTATTTGCAGAACCCGACCGGCGATCGCAGCGCGTAGCGGAATGCAACGCGCCGTAACACGATCCCCCTCCGGGTTATTAATCCGGCGGATCCCCCAGCCCGTTACATCCTTCAGCAAAAGGCGAATTTCAATCGGAAAAGTACGATGACCAGCCGTTTTCCTACATGTTTACGATCAAATAACAAACCATCGATGGATATAGTTATCGCACCGCGATAAGAGCGTTCTCGAATCGATGGCGGATCATGTGGAATTGATCCTATTTTATATCCCGTAGTTATGCCACCGTCCCGCGGCTGCATGCCGAGAGGCGAACCTGGTGTAGTCATTACTGTGGCGTGCTGGCTCACATGCCGCACACGGCCCGTCACTGGTCAAATGGTGCACGCCGGACGAAGTCCGCGGATTATTCGCCAGTTACCGAGGGCATGGCCGGTCAGCGGACACCCTCCCGGCTCATCCCGGGACTATCCACCTTTCCCCGGTTTCGATGTCACCGGGCTTAGCCCGCTCGGCGATGCAGATAGCGATCAGTCGCCGCGGCCTGCGCCGCCACCACCTCCGGGCCGGGCGAAACCGCCACCACCGAAACCGCGCTGCGTCGTGTTGCCGCTCGGCAGCGGTGTGTCGAGGTTGGCCAGCACGACCTGATCACCAACCCGCAAACCGGAGGTGACCTCGGTCAACGTCGCACCGACGACTCCGACCGTGACCGGCACCGCGATCAGCGTGCCGTTGCGGAGCACGCTGACGATGTGTCGTGAACCCGCTGCGCGGACGGCGGACGTCGGGACGGTCACCGATGCGTGCGTCCCGCCGACCATGATCGAGACCGCCGCGGTCGCCCCGGCAAACAGCTGTTGCGAGGTCGGATCGAGCGAGATCGTGACAGGGTAGCTGGTCCCGCTCGACGAGGCGCCGGACGAGGTCGCCGGGGACGTGCCGGTTGTGGATCCACTCGTGCCCGGCAGAACGCCGACCGAGGCGACCTTTCCGGTCAGCCGCAGGCCGGTGCCATCCGGCGTGACCGTCACGTCCTGGCCCGGGTGGACCTGGCCGAGCTGGACATCGCTGACCGAGGTGGTGACCTCGTCGGAGCCCGGTCCGATGATCACGATGTTGCTCTTCTCGCTCGCCCCGGCGACCGTCTGCCCGGCAGCGACGCCGACCTGCGCGACGGTGCCCGCGATCGGGCTGATCAGTGTCGCGGCATCGAGATTCTGTTGCGCGGCGACCAGATCCGCGTTCGCGGAGTCCACCGACGCCTGGTCGGCGGCGAGCTGGTCGGCTGACGGGGGCGCCGTCGCCGTGGTGCCGCTGCGGTTCTGGGCGCTGGGGTTCTGGGCGCTGCGGTTCTGGGAAGGCGGCTGAGTGCTTCGGCTCTGCGAGCTCGGCTGGGTGCCCCGGCTCTGCGAGGCTGGTTGGGGCGCTTGGGCAGCCTGAGATGCTGCCGACGCCGCGCGGTTCACGCTCGCGATGGCCTGGCCGAGCACCGTGTTCAAGCTGTTTTCGGCGTCGCTGAGCGCTTTCTCGTCGGCCGCGGTCTTGCTCTGCGCGGTCATGACCTGCTGGATCAGCGAGGTGCATTCCGATACCGCCTCGCTGCCGCCGGAACCGGATGAGGGTGCCGAGGAGGTCGTCCGACTCGGGGTGGGTTCGGTGCTCGTGCTGGGCTGGCTGGATCCGGTCGAGCTGGAGCTCGCCGACTGCATCGCCTGGTCGCACGTTGTCTTTTCCCGGCCTGCCAGGGAACTGACCGCCGTGAGGTCGGAATCGACTTGCTGCTGCGACGTTTTCACCGTGTCTTGAGCGGACGCCAGCTGCGGCGGCGGTGCGATCGGCTTGGCATCGCCACCCGGGCTGCGGCTCGTGCCCGATGCGTTCGCCGTGGACGGCTTCGCCGGCGCGGGCGACGCCTGCGCGGCGGCGGTTTGACGGTCCTGGTCGGACGCGAGTTTGGCCTGCGCGGTGGCCAGCCTGGACTGCGCCGAGACGACCTGGCTGGACACGGTGGTGGTGTCGAGTGCCGCGACCACCTGACCCGCCGACACCTGCTGCCCGACCTGGACGTTGACCGCGGAAACCGTGCCCGACACGGGGAAGCTCAGCGTCGCCTGGTTGACCGACTGGATCGTGCCGGTGGCCGACAGGGTGCTGGTGACCTCGGCCGGGCCGGCACTGGCGAGCCGGTAGGCCGGATCCGAAGGGCGCATCGCCGCCCATGCCCCGGCGCCGCCGCCGAGCACCGCCACGGTGGTCACCCCGGTGATCCAGTGCCGCGCGCTTCGCCGACGTTCAGCCATTGCTACCACCGTTGCTCTGTCCCTGGTCCTGGCCTGGACGCCGCCCCTGGCCGCGGCCGAAGGTCGGGCAGCCGTTGGGGCCAGGGGTGCTGATGGTGATCGAACGGGCGGTGACCGCTCCGGTGTCGTCGGCCGGGCCGAGTGCGACGACGCACTTGCCGACCGCCAGGGCATGCGAGTCCGCGGGCACTGTCCTGGTGTAGGTGGTAGAGGAGTCGGCGGTGACCGTGACGTCGGTGGTCTGGTTGCTCCTGGGGTTGGTTTCGCGCACCGTGAAGCCATTCGGCTGCACCGCGGTCACCGAGCCGAAGGCCCCTCGCGGTCCCTGGTTGTTCCCCGCGCTAGGACTGGGTTGGCGACTGGGATTGGGTTGGCGACTGGAACTGGTCCGCCCCTGGTTGCCACCACCGCCGCCGCCGAAGAGTCCGCCGCGCGTGCAGGTGTTGTTGGCCGGTTGGCTGATCTCGACGGCCGGCGCGGTCGGGTTCGCGGTCGTGCCGGCCGCCGCGGTGACCATGACGCAGGAACCGACCGTGACGTCCGACAGGCTCGCCGGGACGGTGCTGTCGAACGTGGTCGAGGCGGTGAAGTTCACCGTCACCTGGCCGCTTTGCTGGTTTTGGACCTCCATGGCGGACGCCGTGACGGCAGCGATCGTCCCGAACGCGCCTTGCGGAGCGCGCGCTCCCTGATCCGACGAGCTCGGCGGGGGCGCGGAATTGCCCGGCCGGCTACTGTTTCCGCCGCACGCGGCCAGCGCGAACAGCGCCGCGCACGAGCCAGCGAGGACGCTGTGGCTGAGACGAATGGTCATGGCGTACTCCTGGAAGATTCATTGCGGAATTCGCGCGGGATGGAAGCTCTCTCCGCAAGCCAATCCGATCCCTCCCTCATTCGCTTCGCAGCGCGTCGATCGGTGCGAGCCGGGCCGCGCGGCTGGCCGGATACACCCCGAACACCACCCCGATCAAGATCGAGGTGAGGATGGCCCCGATGGTCGCGGTGGGCGAGATGACGATCGGGATGGAGATCAGACTCGGCAGCAGAACCGCCCCGGCGATGCCGAGAATCACGCCGAGCAGTCCGCCCGCGAGGCCCAAAGTGGCGGCCTCGACAAGGAACTGGCGCCGGATGACGACCGGGCTCGCGCCGATCGCCTTGCGCAGCCCGATCTCCCGAATCCGCTCGGTCACCGACACAAGCATGATGTTCATCACCCCGATTCCCCCGACCAGCAGGGAGATCGCGGCGACCCCGCCGAGCAGGACGGTCAGCGTCCGGGTCACCGAGGTTGCGGTGCTCAGCAGCGCCTGCTGGCTGGAGATGGTGAAGTCCGACTGCGTCGGGTCGGTGATGTGATGGGTGTTGAGCAGCTCCTGGTCGGCTTCCTGGTAGGCCGCCGAGAGCGTGTCCTGCGAGGTGGCCTCGACGTAGATCGACTGCACCGAGGTCCGGGTGGTGCCGCCGAACAGCCTGTCGGTGGCGGTGCTGATCGGCACGATCGCCTGGTCATCCTGGTTCTGGGCGGCCGAGGACGATCCGGCCGAGTTCAGCACGCCGATGACGGTGAGTGGGGTGCTGCCCACGGTCACGGTCTGCCCGACCGGGTCGCCGCCGCCGAACAGCTCCTGCGCGGTGGCCGGGCCGAGCACGGCGACCGCGGCGTCGGCGACGACGTCCTGATCGGTGATGAACCGCCCTTCGGCGACCGTGCGGTCGCGCACCTTCGCCCAGTTCGGCGTGCTGCCGACCACCGAGGTTGTCCAGTTCGTGCCCCCGGCTTTGACGCTCGTGGAGCGGCTCGTGCTGGGCGCCACCCCCGCGATGTCCGGTGCGACCGTCCTGCTGCCCAGCGCGTCGGCGTCGCTGAGCGTCAGGGTGGTGGCCGAGCCGAGACCGCCGCGGACCCCGCCGCTCGAACTGCTACCGGGCGTGATCACGAGCAGGTTCGTGCCCAACGAGTTGATCGCGGAACTGACTTGCTGCTGCGCCCCCTCGCCGAGCCCGACGGTGAGGATCACCGCCGCGATCCCGATGAGGATCCCGAGCATCGTCAGCCCGGAGCGCATCCGGTGCGAGCGGAGCGCGTCCAGGCTGGTGCGGATCGTTTCCGTCCAGTTCATCGGCGCACCCCCGGATTGCGGGTGTCGGACTGGATGATCCCGTCCCGCACGCGGACCGTGCGTTTCGCGTGGGCTGCGACGTCCTCTTCGTGCGTGATGAGCAGAACCGTGTGGCCCGCCTGGTTGAGCTCGTCGAACATCGCCAGAACGTCCTGCGTGGAATGGGAATCCAGTGCGCCGGTGGGCTCGTCGGCCAGGATCAGCGCGGGTTCGTTGACCAGCGCCCGGGCCAGCGCCACGCGCGACTGCTGACCACCGGAGAGCTCACCGGGTTTATGCATGATCCGCTCGCCTAGGCCGACTCGCTCCAACACCGCGATCGCGCGTTCCTTGCGTTCTGCGCGGGGCCGGTTCGCGTAGCAGAGCGGAAGTTCCACGTTGCGCCATGCCGGGAGAGGCGCCAGCAGGTTGAACTGCTGGAAGACGAATCCGATGCGCTTGTTGCGGATTCCGGCCAGCTCGGCCTCGGAGAGTTCGCTGACGTCGACGCCGGTGAGGCGGTAGGTGCCCGACGTCGCGACATCCAGGCAGCCCAGGATGTGCATCAGCGTCGACTTCCCGGACCCGGAGGGACCCATGATCGCGACGTACTCGCCCTCGTCGACTCGCAGCGAAACGGTGCGCAGCGCCTCGACTTCCAGCGAGCCGGCCCGGTAGATCTTACCCAGGTCGACGGTCTCGATGACCGGGCCGGGCAGCGGCGTGGTGGGTAGGTCGGTCACGTCAACCCCTTCCACCGCCGCCGAAGCCACCACCACCGAATCCACCGCCGCCGCCACCGAAGCCGCGGCCGCCGGTCTGGGTGGTGGGGCGATTGGTCGGCTGCGTGCTCGGCACCACGACCTGCTGTCCTTCGGACAGGCCGCTGAGGATCTGCGTCCTGCCGTTCGACGACATGCCGGTGGTGACCGTGACCGTGCTCTGCTGGCCGTTGGCCATCACGGTGACGGTCTGGTGTCCGTCGGCGTAGTGGATCGCCCCGGAGGGAACGGTCAGCACGTCGCTGAGCTGCTTCACGATGATCGACACCTGCGCTCCGGCGCCGGGGAACAAGCCGCTGGGGCTGCCGGTGATACCGATGGTGACCGGGTAGCTCGGCACCGACGACGAGTTGGCGAGCAGACCCACCGACGTCACCGTGCCGTAGACCGGGGTGGTGCTGCCGTTCGGCGTGATCACGGCCTGGTTACCGATCTTGACCTGGCTCACTTCGGTGTCGTCGACGGTGGCGTTGACGATGTAGGAGCCGTCCGAGATCACCACGATCTGCGCGTTCGTGCTCGACGAGTTGCCGGAACCGGAGCTGTTTTGGCCGCTGCCCGCGCCCTGACCGCCGCCGCCTTGACCCCCGCCGCCCTGACCGCCGCCGCCTTGACCACCGCCGGCAGTCGAGCCGTTCCCGTCGCCGGAGGAGGACCCGCTGGAACCGCCTGCCGAGGAGCTGGCGGTGGACGAGCCGCTCGACGAGCCGCCGGCCGAAACCTGCTGTCCCACCGTCAGGTTCACCAACGCGACGGTGCCGTCCTGCGGCGAGGTCAGGGTGGCCTCGTGCAGCGAGTTCTGGGTGTTGGTCAGCTGGTTCTGCGCCGCGGAGAGCGCGGCCTGATCCGCGTTGAGCTGCGTCGAAGACGCGTTGGCGGACTGGTCGGAGGACAGCCGGGCCTGGTCGGAGGCCACGGTCGCCTGCGCGTCGGCGACGGAGGCGCGCAGCGACGCCGAGTTCACCGTGGCGAGCGCCTGACCCTGCGAAACGTGTTGGCCCACCGCCACATTGACCGCCGTCACCTGACCGGACACGGCGAAATTCAGGTTGGCCTGTTGCGCGGGTTCGATGGTTCCCGACGAAGAGATCGTCTGGCGAAGGGTCGCCGTGGTGGCCGCGAGGGTCCGCACCTGCGGCGTGCTACTGGTGCGAGTCAGCAACCACGTGCCGACACCGGCCGCGATCACCACGACGACGCTCACGACGATCAGCCATCGCCTGCCGACCGCTAATCGGTGTTTCACCGCAATCAGACTCCTCACGCCCAGACGAGTGTGGCGGAAGCTTTGCCCGTGAAGCTGAGGAATTGCTGGGAAAAGCGTGTCAGAAGAGTATGAAGCCCGCCGCGCGCGAAGATCTTTCCCGCGCCGAATAGCCAACTACGCGCATTTCGGCGCAATCACACATTTCACTCGAAGAGGCCGTATCCGGGCGACTGCTTTAGCTGTGGGCCGACGGGCAAGACCGTCGACCGGCTCGGCCGGCGCCGACCGCTGGCGGCCGCGGCCGTGTCTCACGGCGAAAAATCAGTAGCCAGATAGGCGCACCGTCCCCTAGCCTGCTCTATACACGGGAAAGGAGGTGGTCCAACGTTGAATACCAACAGGACTTGTGAGGTGGCTGTCCGCTAGGACCGCCCTCGGCACACCAGCCGACCCGACGTGTGATGATCCTGTGTGACTCGACGCGGGCATGCGGTCGGCGAATACTAGGCAGCTACCCGACCCCGGAGCCCCGAACTGTGTCCGGTTCGGCCTGTACGGACAAACCGGCAGGAAACGGCTCCGGGGTTGCTGCTTGTCCGGCCGGCAAATCTTGTCGGAGCCAGCCAGATCAAGTAGCGTCACCCACCGTGAACACCGGACCGGCGCTACGCCACGCAGAGATTGGCTATCCGGTGGAGGGCTGATCGCACGGCGGGTGCGCAGAAGGCACCCCCTCGGTTCGGCACGCGGACCCCCGGCGCTCGTGCGTCGCGAGTCCGTTCTTCTGTCGAACAACAACGAGGTCAACCGAATGACAGTCACGTTCAACCACACCATCATCGCTGCCAAGGATCGTAACGAGTCGGCTCGATTCTTTCGAGAGTTATTGGAACTCCCGGAAGCACCGTCCTGGGGCGTGTTCACCAACATCCAGCTCAACGACGGTGTGCTACTTCAGTTCGCCGAGCCGCCGGTAGAGATCCAGATGCAGCACTACGCATTCCTGATTGACGACGAGCTCTTCGATCGGGCGTATCGACGGCTGTGTGATCACGGCATCGAACACTGGGCCGATCCGCAGATGCGACGCCCGAGCGAGATCAACAATGGCCAAGGCGGTCGCGGGGTGTATTTCAAGGACCCCGCCGGCCACGCGATTGAGCTGATCACCCGCCCGTACCTGTAACCGAGGGAGTGCCTGGTCGGGTACCCGAAACACGGTGCCCGACCAGGCAACCAACCGGCCGAAGCCTACCGTTGCGGCAGGCGCCAAAGAGAACCCGAGCTGGGATACCGCCGGCTTCACGGTGAATTGCTCGCGCCGCCGATTTCAGCAGATGCGAACTCGCGACACTTCGGCGATCACCGTCCACAGTGGATTATTTTGCATCGCGGTAACACCAGTCCGGGCCGTCTCCAAGTCTGGTCACGGCCCTCGAAACAGCCACCCGTCGGGGTAGTTCCGCTGGCGCGGACGCGCGCTTGAGGTGATCGTGGAGCCGTTCGCAGCCGGAGAAAGGGAGCAGAATGGCCGACGACGGTACCGGTCGTATTCATGTGCTTAGCGGCCGCGAATCAAACCGCCAGCGGAACGAAAACGCAACCGCGACCTACAACGGCCGCGGTTTCCAACGTACGGAGGAGCGCGGTGCCACTCGCGGTGAGTGAGCTGAAGAATCTGCTAGCGGCCAGTTCCGGGAAGACGTTCTCGCTTTCGGGTGACAAGCTCGGCGTCGGCCGATCTGCGGAGTTGTTCGGCGCACATCTGACGGACGGAACGCTCACGGTGAGCAAGGCCGTCACGGACTCGGCGCGGCTCACGGTCAGCGGGAACATCACGCTGAAGTCGCCGGCGAGCGCGACGGTCTCGGTCACGTTCACCGCCGACGGCGCTGGCGAATCGGTGTCGGGGTACACCGTCACGATCAGCCTGAGCACGTGGGCCTTCGCGACCGTCACGGTGTCCGCTGACTACGGCGATCTGTCGACACATTTCGGGTTCACACAGCCGGGAATCGCACTGACCGGGCAGGGCGACACCGGGCGGGCGCTGTTCACCTGTGCTCTCGACAACACCCCGTTCGAAGCGCCGCTGGACGGTTCCGCGTCGCTCAGCGCGTGTAGCGGAGCGACCAAGGACACCTCGTTGTATCAGGTCGCCAGCACGATGGGCTTCGCGCTGCTCAAAGACCTCGACGTCAGCCTGACAGACCTGTGGTTTCGATACGACACGAAGGCCAGGTGTTTGCTGTTCTCCGGCACGGTCAAGCTGACCACTACCAACAACGTTCGTTGGGTACTTGTCGGCCGGCGCGGGCAGGACAAGGGGCCCTCCTTCGCAGGGGTGATCGAAGCCAGCCTCGACCTGGCCCTGTCAGGCTTGCCAGTGCTCAGCAGTTGGATTCCGAAGGAGCACGACGTTGTTATGACGCAGGCGGCGTTGGTGTTCGCCAAGGACTCGCTGACAAATCAGGACGTCGTCGACATCAACGCGGCGATCGGAGCCGGCGGCAAAACGCTGCCTACGCTACCCCCTGGACCACTCGCGGCCGGGGTGACCGCGACACTGGGCTACAAGTTCGGCGGCGTCGCCAGGGATGCGCTCAAGATCCAGCTCGGCTCGGCCTCCAGCCAGGTCGCCGAGGACGACCAGAACCCCTCCGCGCAGACAGAACAGCAGTCCAAGCCCGAGTCTCACGGACCGATCCGGCTCGACGGCATCAGCCTTGGCTACGCCAAGGGCTGTCTCCAGATCTTCACTAATATCATTGCCGCCATTCACGGCTTTACCGTCGAGATTTCCAGATTCACCGTCGCAGTCCCGCTTAACAGCGGAGTGGTCGACGGCGTCCGGATTGATGGGTTCGGTATCAGCGAGACGCTCGCCTCAGTCACCATCAAGGCCGTCCTGCTACTCCGGCAAGACAAGACATATCCAGTACGACTGGATGGTCTCGGCATGCTCAGTGCGCCGGCGATCAGCCTGGCCTTCGTCGGGTCCTACGCGCGAAAGAACGACGGCACGACGTCGTTTTTTCTCTTCGGAAGCATCGGTGTAGGCAGCGGCAAGGAGGGGTTCGGGCCAACAGCGTTTCGGGTCAAGCAGGTCTATCTCGGCGGCGGCCTCAACACCGCGATGCGCATCGGCACGGTCGCCGAGATCAGCACGTGTCCGTTCGTGGCTGGGCTGGACGATCCGAGCATCATCGGCGAGAACCCCGACCCGATCCAGTTGTTGGACGTGCTGCGAACGCAGGCTCCGCCGTGGGTCACGGACCAGGCCGGCGAGAACTGGTTCGCCGCCGGCCTGCACTGGACCACCTTTGAATTCGCCGAATTCCGGGCGCTGGCAGTGGTGGAGTTCGGCACCGATCTGGTGATCACACTGCTTGGGCTCGGACGGTTCGACTTCCCCAAGACCAGAACACCGGGCGAGACGCTGACCGCTCACCTCGAGATTGCGGCGGAGGCGCTCTACCGGCACAGCGAGGGCTTGCTCTCACTGGCCGCGCAGTTCACCAGGAACTCCTTCGTCTATTTCACCAACTACAAGCCGACCGGGGGTATCGCCCTGTGCATGTGGGTCGACCCGAGCCCGCATCAGGGCGACTTCGTGATCTGCGTCGGTGGATACCACCCAGCGTTCGTCAAACCCGGGTGGTATCCGAGCGTGCCACGGATCTCGGTGGTTGCCGACATCGACGAGCAGACGAACCTCACCGCCGCGGGCTACCTGACGATCGCGCCGCACGGCCTCATGTTTGGCGGGGCGCTCGCTGTGCAGTTCCGTAGTGGTTCGCTCTCGGCCTGGGCAACCGTCCATCTGGACACGCTCATCCAGTGGGCGCCGTTCTCCTACGACATCTCCGTCGGCGTGTCGTTCGGCGTGTCCTACACCATTAAGGTCTGGTTCGTGCACGTGACGATCAACGTCGAGCTCGGCGTTGACGTTGAACTCTGGGGGCCGCCGTTTGGTGGCAACGCCACCCTGCACCTGGAGTTCGTATCGTTCACGATCGGCTTCGGTGAGCCCCGGCCCGACGATCTCCCACCCTGTTCCTGGACGCAGTTCCAAGCGCAGCTGCCGCCCAAGGAGCAGGCAGTGCAAATGACACCGACCGAGGGGCTCACGCCCACGCCAAAACCCTCGTCATCCGGCACCGGCCCAGCCGAGACCGGCTTTCCCGGGGCCGACGAAGCGGAGACGTGGGTGGTGTCGACGCATGGCTTCACGTTCACCACGGCCACCGCCGTCCCGGCGATGTCACTTGTCTTCTGCGGAAAACCGGTTCAGTCGACCAAGGGAACCCTGCCGATCCGTGCGATGGACACCGATGCCACGTCGACGCATGCCGTCACGGTGACTCACCAGGACGGCCCGGCCGTCGATGTCGACCGGTGGATCATCGCACCCATTCTGGGCAACACACCGAAAGCCCTGTGGGGTAAAGATGCGCCGGATCTGAACGACCCAGACGGTGGCCTGGTGCCCAAGCAGCTCATTGGCCTGCGGGTGACCGTCCCAGCACCAGATTTCTCGGGCACGCTCACAACCGGGGCCGGCAACCTCAACGCCGACCCGTTGCCGGACGGGCCGATGCCCTACAACGGCACGGCCACCCCGGTCGGCCCGAAACCAACGGCCACGACCAACACCATCCAGCTCATCGCCACCGGGATCGCCGCCCCCGGACCGACAGGACAGCGTGCCGCACTGCACAACCAACTGCAAAGCCTGGGGTACGACGTGCCCGACGATCCGCTGCCCGGATACGCGGCCAGTGCCGGTCACAGCCTGGCCGCCCAGCCCCTGCTGGTTCCCGCCGGAGGTGAACCTCGATGAGCGAGGGCGTCGAATACGAGTTTCACGACACACTGATCCCGAACCTCAAAGTGGGTCTCTACACGATCACCACCAAGCACGAGCTGAGTGTGGATGACACCGGGTACTTCGACACTCCGGTCGTGCGCACCCTGGATGTCCGAGCGCCCCGGTTCGGTCTTCCCGAGAAAGCTGTCCATGCGGTCTACCCGACGGCCGGCTGCACTGGAAAGTTCGACCAGATCCTCCCCCACATCACACTCGACCGGCCCGCCCTGCCCTGGGAGAGCACGATCAGCGAGTCTCCGGCGGACGCCAAGCGGCCATGGCTCGCGCTGCTCCTGTTCGCTGCCAAGGAATTGCCCGGCGACCCCGAAGCGGTCGGCGTTACCGACTCCCGCACCGTCCGGGGACTGCGGCAAACACCCAGTAATGAGGCGATCGCGCCGGAACTCGCTGACATCGAGCCCGATCTGTTGGACAGCGTCTGCCGCACGCTGGATGTGCCGGGCGAGCTTTTCGACCAGATCGCGCCTAAGTACGACGAACTGGGTCTGCTGACCCACCTACGGCGCAGCGGGGACGAGACCGCATCACTAGCGACCTTGGCGGCTCGCGCCCGCGCACGATCGCTGCGCGGTGTGCCACGCACGGTCAGCCTCAAAGGGTTCGCCGACGGCGACGATCCCCGCTACGCCGGCCTGCACGCAGTGGTCATCGGCAACCGGTTCCCCGATGAAGGCGGTGGGCAGTTCGCGGCGCACCTGGTCAGCCTGGAAGGCTTCCGGCCCTACCTCACCCGGGAAAAGAAAAGCACCCTGCCGTTGCGCATGGTCGCGCTGCATTCGTGGACATTCCGGTCGCTACCGGACACCGGTTCGCACTTCGGCGTGTTGATGGAGCATCTCGCCGAACCGGACGGTGCGGCGCAGACCGATCCGGATCGGCTCACCCTGCGGCTGGACCCGACCGGCGCGTCCGGCGAGGTCAAAGACAGGCTGACAGCTGGCTACGTTCCGCTGACCTACCAACTCGGCTCCGGCGAACGGACATTCGCCTGGTATCGAGGCCCGCTCACGGCCACACCGGCCCAGCCGGTGCCCACCCCGACCGCGCCGGAGGCGGTCCTCACCTCGGATGCCTGGCTGGTGTACCTGGAGCGGTACGGCCTGTTCGACGCCAGCTACGCCACCGCATGGACCATGGGTCGGTCGCTGGCGTTGGCCGATCCCGGTTTCGCTCCCGCACTCATGGCATGGCGCAAGGCGGCGTGCCGGCACCTTGGCCGGCTGCTGTCGGCAACGGCCAGGCCGAGCCATGGCAGTCAGGCCGGCGCGGGGATCGCCTTCCAGGGCTTGTCCGCGGTGACGGCACTGGGCCATCGTCCCGTACGGGACCGCTTTGAAAAACGCGTCCGGCAAGACTTCGCAGCGACCCTGACCAAGGCGTTGTCCAGTGCAACTCTCGAACGCCCGCCAGCTGGTGTCGACCAGGACTCATTGTCCGCCATGGCCGTCCTGCGCGACGCATGGGAGAAGGATCCTTTGGTGCAACAGTCCGTGTCGTCGGCCACTAAGCCCCAGGCCGACCCGGTGTTGGACTGGTTGGACCGCCTCGCGCTGTTGTACCCGGTCCCCTTCGATCACCTAGTTCCCCGTGATCATCTGCTACCCACGGAGTCGTTGCGATTCTTCCACGTCGATCGTGGCTGGCAGACCGCGCTGGTATTCGGCGCGCTCAGCATCGGAGTCGCCGGTTCCCTGGACGCTGCCCTAAACACGTTGCTGCACCAGGTAATCACCTCTATCCCGGCCACGATGTCGGGAGTGGTCATCCGGTCGGCGCTGGTGCCGAGTTGGCCTGCCTTGCGCGTCCATGTCAGTGGCACGGAAAAGAACGGGAAACGCGGCGAGCTGGCGGTGTTGCGAGCGGACACGCTGGCGCCGGACGTTGCGCTGATCCTGGTAGACGGCGTGCTGGACGAATTGACCGTCGCCGAGCCCGCCCAGGGTCTGCATTTCGGATATGAGATCGACGCGAAGCACGGCCCACACGTCCACCTTCGCGACCTGAGAAACGACATCGGTCACCCGCTCGACGAGGTCTACCTGACCGGATTCACCTCCGATTACCTTCGAGGCGGCCAGCGAGTGCTCGACGTGAGCCAGCTACTTGCGGACATCCCTGCCAAACTCGGTGCCCACTCCCAGCCGGACGGCCTCACCCCTGCCGGTCTGGCCGTCCAACTGGTCGCCGCGCCCCAACAGATGACCTTCCGTCGTCATTAGGAGGCTTGATGAGCGGGAACCCACCCACGAACACCGCCCCCAATCCACTGATAGTTCCGATCGAGGTGGAGGCCCTGGTCGTCAACGACGAGGTGCGCGACAAGGTAGCGTTCCAACGCTGGAAGGCCAACTTCGCCAATCTTCCGCTCGGCCTCTCACCCGAGCCGCGGCCCTTCGACGACAACACCGCAGCCGACTGGCGCAACTGCCCCGAGGCCAATGGCGTGTATTTGCACTGGCATCTGCCCAGTGCCTTTCGTCAGGGCCACCACGACACCGCCAAGGGCGACACCACCTTTCCACTGGTTCCAAACCGGTGGCTGGTGGTGCGCTACTCAGGCGAGCCGCACCCCCGAACAGTGACGGCGTGGGTGGTCGAAAGTGACTGGCTTCCCCCACAAGGTAACAAGGGCGGAACCACCCCCTACGTCAGGCCCCATACGCAGGAGAACGTCCACATCGGACGACGAGTGGCTGCCGCCGACTGGACGGGAGAGACTGCGGACCTCCCCCCTTACCTCACCGCGATCGGTCCCGGGCTCCTCACCTTTTCCGCCTACCAGCCATACAACGAGGACGTGCTATCCATTCACGACGACCTGACCGGTGTCGCCGACGATGGCACGCTCAGCTACCTAGTGGTCGGTTGGTACTCGGCGGCCAAGCACGACCCGAGCACTCAAGTGGACAGCCTTGCCAAGCTGAGCTGGCAGGTGGCGGGCAGCACGGACACCACACCCCCAGCCACCACCCTCTACTCGGGGTACTCAATCGGCGTGCACTGGCAGCGGACCGGCAGCGTTCCGGTATCACAGCGGCCAGATGGCGAGTCAGTCGGCGTCGCGGTCGGCAACAACGCGGCTGACGCGCTTACCGGGCTGCTGCTGTCGAAGAAGGCCGACCCCCTGGACGCCGCACTTCTGGAGGCCCTGCACTACGGCCTGCTCGACGACCTGGACGACGCCGGAACAGAATCGGTGGACCAGTCCATCCATCGCGCGTGGTTCGGTGCGACCGACGGCGGTCACGTCTGGGAGATTGTGGACCGGACCTCCAATGCGGAAGACCGGGACCCTCCGCCTCCTCCGCCACTCACGAAGGCCGAGCGGGACGCCGAAGAACGACTACTGTCCACACTAAACACCGCGCAGGGCCACCACGACGCCGCTGTTCGGGAGCTATTTGACGCACAGTGGAAACTTTACGGCGTGTGGTGGCTGAACAACAGCCCAACGCTTCCGGACATCTTCGCGGATCCGTTCGCCGCCGCGCTCGACCCGGCCAAGTCCGGGTTGGCGGCAGGAGTGAGACAACGCTTCGCCGACATCGCCGCACGGCGGTCCAGCAGTTCCAACCACCCAGAACATATCCCGTGGGGCGCGACTCCAGAGGAACTGGCGCAGGCGGCCGACGCCTACCTCAAGGACCACGGGATCGACATCGCACATCGCGAACTCAAACGCGTCCCGCTGGGTGAATTCCACCGCGCCAATGACCCGGTAACGTTGCTGTGCGGTCTCAAGGGACCGGCACGCGATGATACGAACGGCCCGCTCACCTGCCGGCTTCCCGGCTCGCTGCTGACCCAAATCGACCTGGGCAACGGACTCATTTCCGCCCCGCCGACGCCACCAACTCCACCGGTCGACAAGCTCCCCACAGCCGCCGCAGTTCGCGCACTGGTCGCCGAACTGTGGCTGCTCGATCAGGCGTTCACCGCCGGCACCCTGACCAAGGTCGTGGCCGATCCAAAAGCCAAGGCGGTCGGCACGCTGCCGCAGTTCGGCGCCACGCCATGGACACAACCATGGTCCCCGCTGTATCTGATGTACGAACTGAATTTCTTCCCCATCCCCTACCAGAATGAGCACCAGACCAACTGGACGTTCGACGGCACCCGGTACCATTGGCAGGGAACAGGAACCGGCGACGCCCCCGCATACGAGATCTACAGTGGACGAATTCACCTTACTTCCAACGCCACCTTCACCCTGGCAGCGCAGATCCGCAGGTACATCGCGACCCATCCCGACACACCGACCGACAGCCTGAAGGAACTGGAACGCCAAGTCGCCCGATGGGACTTGCTCAGCCAGGCACTGGATGGCCTGACCCTGCAGATGACGCGGCGCGACCCCAGCGTGGCCGGCCACCCATACGACGAGCGCAACGAACCGACCTCGCTGGCCACTCTGATCGGCGATCAGCACCGGACGTTCCCGATCCCCGGTGATCCACCCAAGGGGTCGTCCTGGCCACAGTCGCACTTCCAGCAGACCCGAAGCGGGCAGTTCGCCTTCACCCGACTACACGTGATCGACGTGTTCGGCCAGGTCTGCGACGTCATCAACCCGGACGGAACAGGCAGCCCGCAGGACAGCGACCGCAAGCCAATCGCGTGTCCGGACTCGACCCGACCCGGCCAGACGGTGCTGGCAAAGGCTCCATACCGATTCGTCGAGCTGCGCCCGCGACTGGTCCAAAGCGCCCGGCTTCGATTCGACCACGTATCCGCACTCGACGACGACCACGTGCTCGCATTGGACATCGGAGGCAATCCGGTATGCGGATGGCTGCTGCCGAACCATCTTGACCAAGGGCTCTCGGCGTATGCGCCAACGGGAGAGGCACTCGGGGAGATGCGGGTCGTGTACGGCTCCAACAACCAGCCCGAAGTCTGGTGGGACCCGGCACCTGGGGGCCAGTACCCGGACATCGCGTCTCTGTGCCACGACTTTCGGCACCTGGCGGATTTTCTCGCTGGTCTCCGCGATGCCGGGCCAGCCTCGTTCTCCGCTTTGCTGAAAACGATCGACGAGACACTGTGGTCGGTCAACCCACTCGGCAACTGGGACGACTCGACCATGACCGTGCTGGCCGGTCGGCCGCTGGCCCTAGTCCGGGCCCGCCTGCGACTGGAACTGGACGGACCACCGTTGTTGGACCCAAGTTGGGAACAGTGGCAGTACGTTGTGGGACTGAAGGACAACCAGCCGCTGCCTCCCTTTGTGAGCTATCCGTGGTGGGTGCGGCTGGGATCGGTGTACAACCTCGACGACGGCCTGATCGGCTACCAGACAGAAGCGGACGGTTCCCGGTTCCTCGCCGTGCACGCCGCCAGCGTGTCCGACCCATACATCGAGCCGATCGGCGCGGGGTTTCCGCTCACGGTGGCTGGGACACCGGATTCAGCCCACCTCACGATGCTGATCGATCCCCGAGCCGCGGTACACGCGACCACGGACGTCCTGCCGGTGTCGGTGCTGCGGTTGCCCAGCGGATTCATTGACGTCCCACTGTCCCGAATGGAGATCGCCTTGCGGATGGGACCGCTGCTGTCCCAGGTCGCGATGCTTGGTGCGCAGGAGCAGGACCGGCGGCTGGTTCTACCACGCCCCTCGACCCGGCACGGAGACTGGACCTGGACTGACATGGGTCATGGCGGGGAAACCCTGCCGCTCGCTGCCGCCTCACCGATTGCGCACGTGCCGACCGCCCCACCGATCCTCCGCACCGGCTGGCTACGACGCTCTGGCGGCACGCGCCCCACGCCTTCGACGCCATGAAGGAGACATCCATGTTCGTTCGCCAAGTCCGCGACCCCAGCTGCGTGCTCGACTACTCGATCGACACCACACCCGCCCCCCTACAGGTCACACCGGCCAAATTCTCCCCGACACCCTCGACAATCACCGTCCTGGTGTCCAACAACACGGGCAAACCGATCACCTGCCAAAGCCTGACGTTCAATTTCAGCGTAGGCCCCGACGCCGCGGACCTCACCGAGCACCTAGACGGCGTCCACCCCCAAGTCTCCCCGGCGGGATGGGACGTGAGCCTGAGCGGCACGGCATTCATAGCCGTCCCCAATCAGCAGCGGCCCCCAAACCTCGACACCACAGGTTACGCATTCAGCTTCACCGACATCAACGTGAACGCCCAGGTCGGGGTCACCGTTCTCACTGTCGAGGAACGAACGGACTCCGGACGCGCCAAGACCACCTTCTACATCGGAAAATACCCACACGGCTTCTACTTCGGGGACTTCCATCCATCCACTTTGGATGGATCTGGGCACGCCAGCATCAATCCAGGTGACGGGATCACATTGAGCTGGTCAGCATCGGAGGGCGCCGGCTACACGCTGTTGTACGACAACAACGACCCGATCGACGTCACGAACGTGCGCTCCTGGCCGGACAAACCGCTTCCGCTGTCCCGAGACACCACGTTTTATCTCAAGGCAAGCCTCACGGCCAGCGGCAACACCATCGAGCACTACCTGGCCACCTCGGTCACCGTGACGAAGCCGATACTAGAGACCACCGCGATCACCACCAGCCAACTGACGTTCACCGACTCCCCCACGATCACCAGCGACAAGCCGATCCGGGTGACCGCGCCAGTGCTCATCGAGGGACCGCTCACGATCACCGGCCTCACCTACGCCCAAGGCGATCTCACCGTCAAGCAAGCCGGAGCCCAACAGGACAAGCTGACCACCAGTGGGCAGAACGGGGTGGCGGTCAACGGCGACACGAGCATCACGGGCGGGCTTGTCATCGAGGAAAACGCCGTCGCCAAGAAGGACCTCAAGGTGTCTGGAACGCTCGACGCCGAAGGGGACCTGACGTCCAACGGCCGACTGCTGGTCAGCCAGCTCGCGGACATCCTCGGCTACACCCCGACCCAGCTTGACATCGGTACATACCAGAGTTCGACCGGAGGTTTGGTCCTCGCCGAGGTCTGGACCACCGACCTCGACGACCTAAGCTTCGGCCAAGTTGGCATCGAATACGCCGGTCACACTCGATGTGCCACAGCGGCCCGCCCGACAAGCCCTGACCACCACAGTTTCAACGATGAGTGGCGTTTCTGGTGCGAGGACAACTCAGTTCTGCTGCCGATCGCCTCCGACAGCGCATTCACCCTCTCATTCTCCTACGACAGCGAGCATCCTGCCGCGTCCTACCAGTTCTTCTGGTATCCCCTCGGTTCGTCCAAACTGGTCCCGGTCAAGACCAAGGACTCAACACCCACTGCCGTCTCTCTCAGCAAAAGCTTTCGGCGCTGACCGCCGACTACTGTCGCGGCAACGGACCCGATCCCAGGTGGCAACATGCTTGGAGAACCACGAGATCGGCAAGACCGGCTCCGTATGCCGCGCCACCAGCTTATTGATCACACGACGGTACTCATACGCCCCTCGCCCTAGATCCCGAATCCCGTCAAGCCTTGGAGGCGACGAAGATTAGCGAACCTTGCCCGCCTCTAAATGGGGGATCTTTACGGAAGTTCCGGAACGTCTCGACAACCTTAAGCCCTGCCTCCTGCAGCATGCGCCGCAATTCAGGAGCAGTGATCACCGTCTGATCAAAGAAATTTTCGTACATCGATAGCTGGCCGTCTTGTTCGCGTACGAGCATCGTTTCCTCGTGGCGCCAATTCCCCTCGTGCGCGTTCAGCGAATGGCGAATGAAGCGGGTAATAAGAATTCTATCGTCTTTATGATGGGCAGTAATATAGGGCTGATAGTTCTCCACAAACTGGAGCAGATAGCTGACATCAACAACGAAGATTCCGTCCGGTCGCAGCCAGGAGCTAACCTTATTCAGCACGGCGCGCATTTGGTCATGCCGCAGATAGTTCAGTCTCACGAAAAGACTGTAGATGAGATTGAATTGATCATTTGTCTCATATTCATCGAGTTTGCCGCGAACGTACCGTATGTTGTTGTTACCCGCGGAATTAGCATAATCGATAAAACTTTGGCTCTGATCAACGCCTAGCAGGGTGTACTTTTTCCCCAGCCCTCGTAGTGCCCTCAGGTTGGTGCCCGTGCCGCAACCAAGGTCCAACACGTGGCCATCGTCTGGAAGGTATGATGCGAGAAACTGAGTCTCTTCTTCCAAATTGCGATAGTCTCGGCGGATGATTTCATAATACTTGCCCGGAAACTCAAAGCTCTCCGACACCTAATCCTCCAAGTAAGTTGCATCCGGGAACGCGAACGGTCCAGATTCCTAAAACCGCGCTGCTTCTTAGCTAGATGAACTCATGATTTGAACGGAGCAAGCGATAATCCAAACTGTGGATACGTCGACCATCGGCAATCTCGCGAAGCTGTCGGAGATTCGGGCTGTGGTCCCAGATATGTTCGATAGGCTCCGTGAGCGCGTTGTACCCGCCCGCATAGTCAGAGCCCTTGAGCTTTCCAGCGGTATACGACGATCCCATGGGATCCAAACGCAGTCTGCTAAAGGGCCACTCGGTCACATACGGGAGCTTGTCAATGATTTCAATGAGATCGTCGAAGGGTTCTTTCTCCTGCGCCCGGTGCAGGTAGTGTGCATGAGAAGGAATGTAGTCGCCTTCCCGCACACCCGCCAAGTATGAATCTAGGCTGGAAATAATCTCGTGGCGATCAAGCACAAGATTCCCCAGGTCGGCACCGCGTCCAACCGGAGAAAGGAAACCAATATCGAACCACCGCGCTCCGAGTTCCATCGATAGTCGACCCATTTGCCGGACCGTCTCATAGTTGTTCTTGTGCAGAGTGGCTCCAACTGATACCGCGATGCCCTCGGACGCCAGTACCCTGACACGCTCCTTAAATGTTTCAAAAGCGCCCCGGCCCCGCATCCAGTCGTGGGCGACGGCATCGGCGCCGTCGAGGCTGGTACCGACGTGCCAAAGATGACGAAGGGATCTGATCCGGTTGAGGCTGGCCCCATCGAGAGCGACAGTGTCGCTACGCACGTACACGCTAAGACCCGCGTCGTCTGCGGCATCCACGATGTCAAACGAGTCATCTCGGAATAGCGGGTCGCCGCCCGTAAGCTGCACGATAAGGACGCCCGCTGCGGCTAGTTTCTTGAACACCGTCGACCATTGTTCTGCCGTCAACTCGTTCGACAAGCGAGCAGTGGGTGAGGATTCATAGGCACAGTGCCGGCACGCACGGAAACATCCATAGGTGACTTCGATTTCGGCAAGGACCGGACTCTGCAAATACTCAAGATCTATGTTTCGAACGGGAAAGTGCCGGACAACCGTGTTAGCAGGTGACACACTGAGTAGGTTGTTGCGGATCAGTGCAGCGATGGTGGATTCGCCATCGGACCCCACTCGGGACACGGATAGGAGTTGCTGTGGCGTTAGCCCGGGCGTGAGAGCGGACTTAAGCAATTCGTATGCGGTCGAGTCGACCATGAAATGCCGGTGTCCGTCGCAGTCGTACAGGATACCGCCGAAAAATTCTTGGCGAAGTTTTGCGTTGAATGGAATATAGAGCGGCCGATCTACGATAGGCACATTCCGCTCGCGAACCGGAGCCAGGGCAAGCTCGGGAGAATTCCCGCAGTCGAGCATGGGATGAAGGTCCCGACCGCGAAAGAATGGTTCTGAATAGGCGAAATTTTCCCGCATAATTTTCTCCTGCAAAGGAGAAAGACTTCGGGTAGAGACGGGCATATCGACTCCTAATCCGTGATGAGACGTAAGGCTCTGCCGGGATACTTTGGGCAAGTGGCCACACATTGCGGCTACTAGCGAATGTGCGGCATCTGAAGTTTTCGTAAGGTCGTTTCATAAGTTCTTACCAAGAGTTTGTCGACCTCGCGTGTCCATGGTCAACAAGAAGCACTCGAACGGTTGTCACCCTGATCGTTTGGCGAGCGGTGTGCATAAAGCCGGTTGTCGGAGTGCGAATGCCTACAACACCGGGATCGCGTTCGACCTGCGCGATGTTGTGCTCCGTCGGCGTGCAAGGGCAGGAAAGTGTCCTAGGTATTCGGGGCGCCGTTGATCGCAGGGACGACGCTGATGGCGTTACGGGGAGCGGCTTGGTGTGCCACCGGTTTTCCGGACGTCTACGTCAACGTCGCCACGCTGCACGATGATCTCCGCAAACAGGTCCGCCCCTGATGGTCTGACAGCCGATCGGCTATTTCCCGTTTCCCTCGATCAGGTTCCGGCCGCTGGATCCCGGACGATCGCGTGACACTGCCGAGTCGCGCTGCGCAGTGGCGAGGACGTGGCCGATCTGGGTGCGTCCCTACCAGGACGGGGGACCAAGGCATACCGGTGGACGTCTCGTGGCGTTAGCGTCGGCGCCCGGAAAGGTGGTGGCACCATCCCGGACGAGGCAGCCGGGCGCCACCCCGACCACCACGCCCCTCAGACAGGCGTCACTCGCGTGTTGGGAAGCAACGGTATGGAGGTCACACACCGTAGGCCGATTCCCAAGCCAACCACAATCTGTGAATTCAATTCGAATTGTTGTTGGCTACCATTCTGATCTCCACGTAACTCTCAGCAGTCGGCAGAGGACAGGAGTGCCAATGCCCGGCTCCAGCCCAGGCGACTGGAATCCCGTTGTGGTCGCTGGCGCAGACCCGTGACCGCTATGCGAACCCGACGATCGGAGACGACGCAGGGAGGGCCTCGGCGGCATCGCCTCGGGCGAGCGGGCCGCGCGGTCGTGGTCGCCGCCACGCTGTTCCCCCTGCTCGCTCCCACCGCCCCGGCCGTGGCCCACGACCAGCCGCCCACGGCACGGGCCATGCAGCCCTTGGGCGGGGACATTCATCACCACCTGCACGGAGCGGTGAACACAAACACGATCATCACCTGGGCGATCATGGACGGACTTTGCCTCGATGAGGCGACCTGGACCGCCCGAAACCGGGTGGATGACCAGTGTCCCGGAGCCACCCGCCCGATCACCGGGCAGGACCGGCCTAATCTCCTGCGGCAGTGGTCCATGCGAGACTTCCAGTTCCCGCCCGACGGCGATCCCAACCCCGGCCACGACCACTTCTTCGGCACGTTCGGCCGCTACGACGCGGCCATCGCCGGCCGCGACCAGGACATCCTCGCCGAGGTCGCCCGCACCGCCGCCATTGAACATGTCAGTTACATCGAAACCCTGCTGGGCGCCCAGTCCAGTCAACTTCGGCGCTTCGTCGCCAACACGCCCCTGCCGGACCCCAACCCGGACAACCTCGGCGAGTTCTACGACCAACTCACCCAGGCCGACGGGTTCACCGGTATCGTCGACGCAGCCGCCGCCGAATACCAGAGCAAGTATGTCGGCTACCGTAGCCCGAATCACCTCAACTGCAACGAGGCCAATCCCACCCCGGCATGCCGCGTGGTGATCCGCTTCGACTTCCAGGCCCGGCGCACCGACACGCCGAAGTTGGTGTTCGCCCAACTCATCCTCGGCGTCCTCCTGGCCAGCGACGCCAGTACCAAGGTGGTTGGCGTCAACCTCGTCCAACCCGAGGACGACCCGACCGCGCTGAGGGACTACCGCCTGCACATGGCCATGGTCGGATTCCTGACCAACAAACTGCTCAACGCCAAATTCAGCCTTCACGCCGGCGAACTCGTCTACCGCCTCAACCAAGTCCAGCGGTACATGCGGCAGGACCCGCCCCCGGAGGACCCGTTGTCCTTCCACGTCCGCGCAGCGGTGGAGGCGGGGGTCAAACGCATCGGCCACGGCGTCGATTTCTTCTCCGAAGCCGACCCGGAAGGCCTGGCCGCCACGATGCGCGAGAGACATATCCTCGTCGAAGTACCGTTGAGCAGCAACGACGGAATTCTTCGCGTCACCGGCCGTGACCATCCGTTGCAACGCTGGCTCAACGACATGGCCGACCGGGTGCCCGTAACGTTGTCCTCGGACGACCCCGGCATCACCAACAGCACCCTGGCCAGCGAGTACCAGTTCGCCATCGCCACCCAAAGCCTCACCAATGAACAGCTCGTGACCCTGTCCCGCGCCTCGCTCGACCACGCCTTCGTCGAAGGCGAGAACCTCTGGATCGTCCCGGACAACTACCAGCAGAACAACGTCATCGACATCTGCCGCGCCATCCCCCTCGGCACCACCTGGGACCAGCTGGACCCCGCGTGCCGCGACCGGCTGCACGCGAGTACCAAGGCGACCCTGCAATGGCAGTACGAGATCGACCGAAAGGCCGCGCCCCACGCAACCCTGTCCCACGACGACCGAACCCTGGCGCCCGCCAGGTAGCTGTCTACAGTGGACATAGCACCCGCATGCCCATGGCGCTTCGCTACCAGCTGGCCGCCGACCCCGATGCCTCCATATCGGCGCACCCAGAACAGCACTTCCACCGCCACCCCGCCCCGCCGACGCCCGGGCCCGGATCGCGGATCCGTTCGCCTTTGAACCCGCTCCGGGCCCTTTCGTCCAAACCGGACCCACGAGGTTCTGGCCGTCACCACCTGACCTTGACTACGTCCTCGGCATCAGCCACCGAACTCGTCCGCGACGGCACCGGCCGCAGCGCCGGTCCGTCGCGGACGACCAGGCGTTGGCCCAGGAGCGGATGGGGGCGTGTCGCTGCGTACGCTCAGCCTTCGTGGCGCGCGGGATCGTCGCGGCCACCGACCTGGACCGGCCGGGCCTGCACCTCGTGGACGGTGCCGTCCCAGCCGGACGCGCGGACCCAGTTCTCGAATGACATCAACTGCGGATGAAGGCGACGCAGGTAGGCGACGTCCCGGGCCCGGTCGAACACGTTGTAGTCCTGGAAGAACTCGAACATCGCCGCCAGGTCGTGACCGATATCGGGCATGGCCGCGCGCACGTCGTCGAGCGGCACCGGGCGGTAGATGCTGGGGATACCGGTAACGCGCTCGAAGGTGGCGGCGATCTGCTCGCCAGTGAGACTGTCGGCCACCACCCGCAACGTCCGGCCGCGCCACTGCTGCCAGTCCTCGAGCATGAGGCTCGCGAAGAATGCGATGTCGTCGAGTCCGATGAGCGGGTACCGGCCAGCGCCGAGCGGCACGGCGAACGTCAGGCCCTCCCGACCGTCGGGCAGCCGTCCCCTTTCCGGTGCCATCCGGAATTGGAAGTTCTCGAAGTACGGCGCGGTCACCAGCACCGCGACGCTCGTCGAGTACCAGCCGTCGCTGTTCTTGCGCATCGCCTCCTCGGATTGCCGAAGCGCGATGTGGGCCGCCACGGCCGCCTTGGCGTCGTAGTGTGGCACGGGGATCCGGCCGTCGGTCAGCACCCCGGCGTAGTCCAGCGAGGACCACACGAACCGCGCGACGCCTGCTTTCTCGGCGGCCTGCAGCGCATTGAGACCTTGCTCGTACTCCCGCGCCGGCGACATCGTGGCGAAGAAGTCAGTGTTGCAGAAGACGCCATCGACGCCTTTCATCGCATTCTCGACCGACGCCGGGTCCGCCAAATCACCCTGAACGAGCTCCACCCGTCCTCGACTGGCCGTGCGCAGGGCCGTCGCCCGATCCGACGATGGGTCCCGCGTCAGCACGGAAACCGTTGTGCGCGGTTCGGCGAGGAGGCGACGGACGACGGGGGTCCCCATCGCTCCGGTGCCGCCGATCACCAGCACAGTGCTCATGCATTGCTCCTTGATCTTGTGGGGTTTGCCGTTGTTTGGGTCGGAAATTGCTACGACGGCTTGTGCTGTTCGAGAATCCAGGACGCGATCTCGGCGTGGGTCGCGATCCACACGGCGGAGCCCGCGGATTGGATGTGGTCGAGGATCTGCTCGAAGGCTGCGGCCATCGCCGGCCGCCCGCTCACATGCGCGTGGACGGTGACGTTCAGCACCTCTGGTCGTCCGGTGGACAGCAGGTAGTCGAACGTGTCGCAGTAGATGTCGCGAACGCCTCGCGGCCCGGCCGAGGCCGCCCGCACGTCCGTCACGTCGCTGTGCATGATCGCGACGAGCGATCCGCTTGCTGTGTTCACAACCTGCGGCAAGTCGTGGTCGTTGTGGTCGCTCCACCACACGTATCCGCACTGCGCCAGCAGCTCTGCCGTTCGTGGTGAGGCCGTGGCGCGCGGGCTGAGCCAGCCCCGGGGCCGGACTCCGGTGAGTTCTTCGAACGCCGCCGTGCAGCGCCGGATGTTCTGCAGTTCCGCGTCCCGGTCGAGCGATGACACCATGACGTCCTGGGCCAGCGAGTGCCCGGCGATCTCGTGGCCGGCGGCGCAAATGGAACGGACGGCCTCCGGTGCCCGCTCGACGGCCAGCGCGTTCGTCGGCCAGGTGGCCCGGATTCCGCGCTCGGCGAGGATGTCCAGGAGTCGCCACACGCCGGTCGTCGTGCCGTAGTCGGCCCACGACATGCTGTGCAGATCCAGGGTGCCGGGCGGTAGCGGCCACGACGTCGCCATCGGGGCGTAGACCGGCCAATGATGACGGGACCACTGCTCGTAGGCGACCGTGATCATGACGGCGACTGAGCTCTGGTCCGGCCAGGCCGTCGACACCGGTCTCAAGAGCCGCTCCCGTCATCGAACCTGCTCGACGCGTCGGCCGGAGCCGAATTTCGCGCGCGGGCGGGCAGCATCCCCCGCTGCGCACACGCGCGGTCGAGCGCATCGAGGACACGGTCGATGTCCTCGACCGTGTGCGCGGCCGACGCCTGCAGACGCAGCCGCGCCGCACCGCGGGCCACGATCGGGAAGGTGAGCGCGGTCGCGAACACGCCGAGCCGTCGCAACGACCGGCTCACCTCGCGCGCAGCGTCGTCGTCGCCGATGATCACCGGCACGATCGGATGGTCTCCGGACACGCTCGGCAGCCCGAGGCCAGCGACACCGCGCCGCAGTTGGTCGGTGCGGCTGCGCAGGGTGGCCAGGGGCTCGGAGTCGTCGCTAAGGATGTCGAGGGCCGCTAGAGCACCGGCGACGACGGGAACCGAAGGGTTGTTGGAGAAGACGAACGGTCGGGAGCCGGTGCGCAGCCACGCCGACAGATCGGACGTGGTCGCGACAAATCCGCCCGAAGCGCCGCCCAGCGCCTTGCCGAGGGTCCCGGTTACGACGTCGACACTGCACAGGACACCTTGAGCTTCGGCCGTGCCCCGGCCCGTGGTTCCGACGACCCCGAGGCCGTGGGAGTCGTCGACCACCAGCAGGGCATCGTGTTCGTCCGCCAGCTTGACGAGCGTCGCCAGGTCGGCCTGGTCACCTTCCATGCTGAAGACCCCGTCGGTCACGATGACCTTCACGGCGGTCGCGGGCTGCCCGGCGAGTCCGTCCCGTAAGGACGCTTCCGAGCCCCGTTCGTATCGGCTCAAGTGCGACAGGGTCGCCCGCTGCGCCCGGATCGCGTCGATGATGCTCGCGTGGTTGAGCTGATCGGAGAATACGGCGAGGGTCGCACCGACTCGGTTCGACAGTTCGGCCAGCATCTCGAAGACTGCGGCGTTCGCGGTCCAGCAGGACCCGAACAGCACCGCGTCGTCGGTCCCGCTCCAGTCGGCGAGCCGCTGTTCGAGCCGGCGATGCAGGCCGGTCGTGCCGGACAGGGGCCGCGTCGACGCGGTGCCCAGGCCCCACCGCCGTATCGCGTCGCCGGCCGCCGCGACCACCCGTGGGTGCCGCGCGAGACCCAGATAATCGTTCGACGCCATGTTGATCAGGTCGGTCGACTCGACCCGTACATGCCCTGGCGAGCCGCCCTCGACGACCACCGGGGCGCCGGACGCGGAATCTCCGGCGAGTTGTCTCAGCGCGCGCGGAATCATCGGATCCGCCGAGGGCGACGGAGACGACGGGTCAGGTGCGCGCTGCGGTGGTCAGAAGGTGATGACGCCGCGCAGAATCCTGCCCTGCCGCATGTCCTCATAGCCATCGTTCACCTCGTTGAGCTTGTACCGGTGCGTGATCAGTTCGTCGAGCTTGAGCTTGTCGTTGCGGTAGAGATCCAGCAGGCGCGGGATGTCGACGCGCGGGTTGGCCGAGCCGAACAGGGCTCCACGCACCTGCTTTTCCATCAGCGTCAGGTCGAGGGGGTTCATCGAGACCGTCGACTCCTCGGCGTTGTGCACGTTGGTGACGACGACACGGCCGCGCTTGCCGCACAGCCGTAGCGCGTCGCCGATGTCCGATCCCGTGCCCAGGTCTTTGGTATTGATCACGACGTCCGCGAGTCGGCCGCGGGTGAGCTCCTGCAGCAGGGCAAAACCCTCATCGGTGTCGTGGGCCACGTGGGTCGCGCCGAACTCGGGTGCGCGATCCCGCTTGTACTGGACGGGATCGACGGCCAGGATGCGCTCGGCCCCGGCCAGGGCCGCCCCTTGGACGGCATTGATGCCGATGCCGCCTATTCCGATGACGACGACGGTGTCTCCGGCGCGCACCTCGCCGGCGTTGACGGCCGATCCCCATCCCGTCACGACGCCGCAACCGAGAAGGCAGGCACGGTCGAGCGGCACGTCCTGTTCGATCTTGATGCAGTTGGCCTCGTTCACCACGGAGTGCTCGGCAAACGTTCCCAGCATGCAGGTCGTTCGCAGATCTTGTCCCCGCGCGTGATGCCGAGCGGTGTGGTCGCTGACCTGCCAGCCCTCGGGCATGTACATGCCCAGGTCGCACAGGTTCTGATGGCCGGTCGAGCATGCCGGGCATCGGCCGCATGCGGCGATGAATCCGAAGACGACGTGGTCGCCCGGTTCGAGCCCGCGCACACCCGGTCCGACCTCCTCGACGACGCCGGCGCCCTCGTGGCCCCCGATCATCGGCAACGGAAACGGCAGATCGCCGCGCAGGATGTGCTCGTCGGAGCGGCAGAGGCCGGACCCTCCCATCCGCACCAGTACCTCTCCCGATTGCGGTGGATCGAGGTCGATCTCCTCGACCGTCCACTCAGTATTTTGTTCCCAACAAATCGCGGCACGGGTCTTCACGTCGACTCCTCATTGAATAGACGGCGGCACTGGATAGACGGCAGTACTGGGCTCGGGTGGGTCAGAGATAGATGGACTTCAGCTGCTGGTAGTTGGCTAGCCCCTCGGGACCGAACTCGCGGCCGAGACCGCTGGCCCGCACGCCGCCGAAGGGGGCGATGGGATCGGACATGTAGTGGTTGACGCCGATGGATCCGGTGCGGATCCTGCGGGCGATGTCGCGTCCGTGCTCGGCGTCGCGGGTCCACACCGATCCGCCGAGCCCGAAGTCGGAGTCGTTGGCCAGCCGGATCGCGTCCTGCTCGTCCTCGTAGGGGGTGATCACGAGGACCGGGCCGAAGATTTCCTCCTGGGCGATCACCTGACGGTTGTCCACGTCGGCGAAGACGGTCGGCTCTACGTACCAGCCGCGGTCGAGATGACCCGGCCGACCGCCGCCCACGGTCAGCCGGGAGCCCTCGTCCTTGCCCTTCGCGATGTATGCCTCCACCCGATCACGCTGGCGGGCGGTGGCCAACGGCCCTACCTGCGTCGTCGGATCGAGAGGGTCGCCGACCTTGAGGGATTCGGCGAGCGACGACACAGCATCGACCACCTCGGCGTACCGGCTGCGCGGTGCAAGCACCCTGGTGCTGGCGAAACATGCCTGGCCGTTGTTCATCATCGTGGCCGCGAACAACTCCTGCTGCATGGCCTCGGAGTCCAGGTCGGCGTCCTCCAGCACGATCGCGGCCGACTTGCCCCCCAGTTCGAGCGTCGCCGGTCGCAGCAGCCGTCCGCAGGTCTCGGCGACGGCCCGGCCGGCAGCGGTCGAGCCGGTGAACGCCACCTTGTCGATGCCGGGGTGCGCCACGAGGTAGGCACCGACCTCGCGACCCGCCGGCACGATGTTGATGACGCCGTCAGGCACCCCGGCCTCGATCAGCGCCTCGGCGAAGAACACCGAGTCGAGCGGCGCTTCCGGTGATGGCTTAAGGACCACTGTGGCACCGGCTGCGAGCGCGGGGGCGTACTTGAGCGACGCCAGCGTCTGCGGAGCGTTCCACGGCACGATGGCCGCCGCGACGCCTACCGGTTCTCGGCGCACGATCACTGGGCGACCCAGCAGCCCGTCCCGGTGCTCCTCGCTCGGCGTCGCGCAGATCAGGTCGGCGTAGTAGCGCAGCAGCAGCGACGGCAATGCGCCCTCAAGCACCTCGGCGAGAGCCATCGGCATGCCGTTCTCCCGGCAGACAGTGCGCGTGAGCTCGTCCTTGCGCGCGTCGAGTGCGTCAGCCAGGCGGCGCATCACTTCGGCGCGCGCGGTCGGCTCCCAGTTCGACCAACCGGTCGGGTCGTCGAACGCGCGTCGCGCGGCTGAGACGGCCGCGTCGATGTCCGCTTCCTGTCCCTCCGGCACGCCGCCAAGCACCTCTTCAGTGCTGGCGTCGATGACGGTGATGCGCCGGTCGGAGGCGGGGCTGCGCCACCTGCCGTCGATGAAGAACGAATGCTGGTCCGTGGTCATGCGGACACTTTCATCGAAACTTCGACGCGGCGGTATTGGCCTGCGAGCCAATAGCCGTAATAATCGGGCCATGCCGCATCGGGTCGCCGTCCTCGCGCTGGACGGAGTCAAACCTTTCGATCTGGGAATCCCCGGTCAGGTCCTCGAACAGGCGGCCGACGCCTCGGGGCGGCCGTTGTACTCGGTCTCCATCTGCTCTTTGGGCGGTCGGCCGGTGCGCACCAATCAGGGCTTCATCGTGTCGCCGGAGCACGACGAGCGCCTGCTCGCTGAGGCCGACACGGTCGTGATCGCGACCCAGGATCCGAGGCGCGACATGCTGGGCCGCGGTCCCCTCTCGCCCGACCTCGTCGCGGCGCTCGCCTCGATTCCCGCGACGACGCGGGTGGTCAGTCTGTGCAGCTCGGCCTTCGTGCTCGCGGCGGCGGGCATGCTGGACGGCCTGAGCGCCACGACGCACTGGGCGTTGTGCGCCGAGTTCGCGCAGCGATTCCCGCTCGTCGACGTGAATCCGGGCGTGCTGTTCGTGGACAACGGTCGGGTCCTCACCGCCTCCGGTGCCGCCGCCGGTATCGACCTGTGCCTGCACCTGGTGCGTCGCGACTTCGGAGTCGACGCTGCCAACGCCGCGGCCCGCCGCTGCGTGGTCGCGCCGTGGCGCGAGGGCGGTCAGGCGCAGTTCATCGAGCATCCCGTGCCCGTCCACGGCGACAGCTCGACCTCGTCCACCCGACAGTGGGCCGTCGAACGGCTGGCCGAGCCGTTGCGCTTGGCAGACCTCGCCCGGCACGCCCACATGAGCGTTCGGACCTTCACCCGGAAGTTCCGCGCCGAGGTGGGACAGAGTCCGCAGCAGTGGATTACCCGCCAGCGCGTCGACCGCGCCCGCCGCCTGCTGGAAACGACCGACCTGACCATCAACGAGATCGCGACGGCGGTCGGGTTCGCCGACCCGGTCCAGCTCCGCACCCACCTCCGAGCGGCCATCGGACTGTCCCCGCACGCGTACCGGCGCGCCTACTCAGTGACACGGTGGTCGGACGGCGAGACAGCGGTCCCCGGGGCGAAGACGAGCTGACCGCGCCGATCTCGTTTCCAACAGCGCTCTGCTGGCATGACCGCCGTGTACGCGAGCGCGAACGGCCGCCCGAACAAGATCGGCCTTGCGCTGGTGGGTGCACCGCGGTTTCCAGGGGTCCAAAACAGGTGGCAGGCGGATGTGACTATTTTCGCCGGGCGCCGTAGGGAGCTGAGCGAGGTAAGACGGGCCTTGTCGTCGTGGCTGGTGACCCTGGTTGGGATGGGAGTGGGGCGGTAAGACGCGATTGGCCTAGCGTGTCGCATGGGAATTGCGGCGTACCTCCCCCGATGGGGTCTGGATGGTCGAACTTGGTGTGTTGGCCGAACAGATGCGGCGTCACTGGTTCGGACCTGACCAGGCCGGCTGGTTTACCCGGATGCGGGAAGAACACGCCAACGTCCGAACAGCACTCGAATTCTGTCTTTCCGAGCCCGGTGAGATCGCAGCGGGAATGCACATCGCGTATGCCTTGCGGGACTACTGGCGGTTCAGCGGGCTCATCAATGAGGTGCCACTCCGAGCAGGAATCGCCTGCGGCTGCTCGTCAGTGCCAGTCCCCTCGTGCTCCTGCAAAGTAATGTCCCCGCCGCAGCCGAACTGATCGCACGCCCTGGGGGTTCGGCGTCGAGGCGTTTCACGGGCCACCGAGCTAGCCTGGAACTGCTATGACCGACGTGTCCGCGCAGCGCTTGCCGGAAAAATGGCCGACCGAGGTCACCAGCTTCGTCGGCCGGCGCAAAGAGCTGAGCCAGGTCAGGCAGGCGCTGTCCTCCTCCCGGCTGGTCAGCCTGACCGGCGTGGGCGGCGTGGGCAAGACCAGGCTGGCCTCGCGCGCCGCCTGGAACATGCGGCGAGCCTTCCCCGACGATGTCTGGCTGGTCGAACTCGCGGGCCTGGAAGACGAGGGGCTCGTTCCCCAAGCGATCGTGTCCGCACTGGGCATCCACGATCAGTCCACACGCTGGACCGCCGAGACAGTAGCCGAGCGTGTCGCGGACCGGCGTCTGCTGCTGGTGCTCGACAACTGCGAACATGTGCTTCACACCTGCGCGCTCACCGTGGCGGCCCTGCTCGAACGGTGCCCTAAACTGCGGATCCTGGTCACCAGCCGCCAGGCGCTCGGCATCGCCGGCGAGTCCATCCTGCCGGTCTCCGCCCTGGAATGCCCGGATGCCGACAGCGGTGTCAGGCCCAGTGCGTTGGCCGGTTACGAAGCTATCGCGCTGTTTTCGGACCGTGCGAAAGCGGTCCTGCCGGACTTCGTCCTCGATGACCGCAACGGACGTGTCGCCTCCGGCATCTGCCGACGACTGGACGGCATTCCCCTGGCAATCGAACTGGCGACGGTGAGCCTGAAAGTGCTGTCCCCCGAGCAAGTCCTGCGACGGCTGGACGACCGGTTCAGCCTGCTCACTACCGGCAACAGGGCCGCGCAGCCGCGACATCAGACGCTGCGCGCCCTGATCGAATGGAGTTGCGATCTGTGCTCCAGCAACGAGAAGAAGCTGTGGGCACGTACCTCTGTCTTCGCCGACAGCTTCGATCTCGACGGTGCCGAGGCGGTCTGCGCGGACGAAAACCTGGCCCAAGCCGACGTTCTAGGCGCACTGGCGGGACTGGTGGACAAGTCGATCCTCATCCGCGATGACCGTGGCGACCAGGCCCGGTACCGGCTGCTGGAGACCATCCGGCAGTACGGCCGCGACATGCTGCGACATTCCGGCCAGGAGACGCCGGTCCGCCAACGGCACCGGGACTGGTGCCTGAACCTGGCCGAGCAGATGCAGCAGCACTGGTTCGGCCCCAATCAAGCCCGTTGGTTTGCACGCCTGCGAACCGAACACGCCAACATTCGCACCGCACTCGAATTCTGCCTGAACGAGCCGACAGGTACCGTGGCTGGAACGCGCATCGCCGACGCCCTCAGCGACTACTGGCGCGTTAGCGGACTCACTAGTGAAGGCCGCCGCTGGTGCGACCGAATCCTTCAGCAAGGCACCGAGAAAGACGGCGACCGGCTGCGTTTGCTCATTAGTGCCAGCTATCTCGCCCTTCTGCAAAGCGATGTTCCCGCAGCAGCCACTCTCATCAGCGAGGCCCGCACGCTCACTGCCGACCACGACGGAGACACAGCCGCACTGCTCCGGGTTGCCGAAGCCCTCAACGCAGCGCTGCAAGGCGACTTCTCAAATGCGGTTAAGTTCTGCGAAGAAGTGATTCCCCGGCTGCGGTTTTCCGGGGACCTGCCCTGGTTTTCCACCGCCCTCGTCGTCCTCGGCGTCAGCGCCTCACTGCACGGCGACTCAGAACGCGTCACCGCCGCATACGAGGAACTTCTCGCGCTCTCACGCGAATACGGCGAAAGCTGGCGCTGCTCGTACGCCCTCTGGGGCCTCGGCGTTGAGGCCTGGCGGCAAGGCCAGCCGCAACGAGCCGCCACACTCGCCCGCGAAAGCCACGACCTCCAGCAGGCATTCAACGACCACCACTGCACCGGACTGTGCGTCGAAACGCTCGCATGGGTCGCCACAAGCGAAAACCGCCACGACGACGCCGCCCAGCTGTTCGGCACCGCCGAAACCATCCGCCGCGAAGCCGGCGCACCACTGCTGACCTTCTTCAGCCACTACCACGACGAATGCGAACAACGGACCCGCCACGCTCTCGGCGACGACCAGTACCGCCGCCGCTACGCCCAAGGTGCGGACGTCAGCCTCGAACAAGCCATCGCCTACGCCCGCGGCAAACCGCCACGCACCGCGCCCGCTCCCCGGCAAAAGCCGGGCGCAGGCCTTAGCCGACGCGAGCGGGAAATCGCCGAACTCGTGCGCCAAGGCATGAGCAACAAGCAAATCGCCAGCAACCTGGTCATCTCCCAGCGCACCGCCGAAGCCCACGTCGAGCACATTCTCATCAAACTCGGCTTCACCTCACGCTCCCAAATCGCAGTCTGGGCCACCGAGCACGACAACACCCCGCACGCCAGCTAGAAACGAACGCGCAGGCTCCTGCACGTGTAGGGCTTATGCCGAGAAGATTCTCTTGTGCACGGTTCATGCAGCCGATGCGGTTCAGTTAGTTCAGGGCACTTTTCTCCGTTTCCCAACACCACTCAACCCACAATGCAACGAAAGCAGTGGGCTAGTGTTTCGCTGCGGAGGCACGCCCATAGGTCACTCGGCGCAGCAGAACCTCTGCCGGGCCCCGCACGCTCAGTCGCCGCATGATGTCGGCCATGGCAACGACTACACACCAAATCAGCACCGCCAGCACCGCCGCTTCCGCTACCCCCAGATGGTCCCCTAGCCCACCGCCATATGCCGGCAGCACAGCCACGAGGAGGACAGACTGGCCGAGGTAGCACGTCATCGACCGCTGCCCGCAGGCCTTCATCGCTCTGACCACGGGACCTTGCCGCACGCTGAGCCGTATTGCAATCAGTCCGGCCAGCGCCGCATATCCCACACCACCCGCGTAACCGGTCACCGCATGCAGCACGCCTGCCACGATGTTCGCCACCGGGGTCGGTTCCGTCCACACCTCGGAAGCCATCAGGGCCATTGGCAACCCGCCAGCCACGGCCGCGCCTACCCCCAGAACCGCGACACCTCGGAGGCATCGCTGATACCGCTCGGGCTCGTCGAGCAGGCGGCGGCGACCTGCCCAGGCGCCAATCAACATCGGCGAAATCAGACTGAATGACACCTGCACGGGCGACTGTTTTCCCCATTCCTCCACGCGGAATCCCGCAGCCTTCAACGGGGCGGAAGTCGAGATCGACGACTCCAGCGGCGGGGCGTGCTCAGGCACCGGTATCCCCTGCAGAGCACCGTAGAACGCCGCCGGAATCATCCATATGCCCGCAATCAACAACAATGCCCTGTCGCTCGCCCCCACGACAACGCCCGTCAGAAGGACGGCAAGCATCCCATACGCGCCGATGATATCGCCCGAGAACAGAAACAGCGCGTGCGCGAAACCAAGCAAAACGAGTCCGCAACCCCGCCGTCGCAGAATCCGCCGAACGGCGCGCGGTTCAAGCCCTAACCTCGCCTGCCGCCGCGCAAGCTGAACGAGGCCGTAACCGAACAAAGCGGCGAACATCGGGTACCCCCGACCGTCCACGAATGTCATCTGGAACAGCGCGAGCACTTGGTCCGGAACTTCTTCGAAGATCGGGTACCGGCGCACACCGATCTTGTGCCCGTATAGGAACACGTGTGCGTTTCCGAGCACGATCACCAAGAGCATGCAGCCGCGGGCTAGGTCAGGCGCCAATGAGCGGGCATCGGGCGCGGCGCCCCTTGCCGACCCGCTGGCATGGGCACCGGCCGCCTCAGCCATCGTCCCCGACGAGGATCGATGCACTCATAACGGCCCCCAGTGGGTGTTCGGCGGCTGGTCCACTCCCGGTCGTCGCAGTATGAGGTGCTTTCCCCCCGACTACCAACGCGCTTCACGTCTTCAACTTGCCGTCATCATCAAAAGCGCCTCACCGACGAAGGCCAATCTCCCTGACAGCGGCGTCGCACACCACACGCGGACTGGCCGCACTACCTTTCTGGGTGAAGATGGGCGCGAGCCGTTGTTCACTCCAGGTGCTGAAGTGACGGCTGTGAGCGACATACGATCTCGTCTGCCAGTTCGACGGCGAAATCTCAGGCAGCCACTCGCAGTCAACGGAGATCGGCCAGACTGAGCCCCCGGACACGGGTGCTGTGACTGCGGGAGCATAGACCTGATCTATAGCCTCTATCACGAGAATGGGCTTCCTTTATAGGCTGTCGCTGCCCAACATTGAACGCATCGCGGCGCAACGTCGCAGTGCAATGTTGAGAGGCGCCCCATGTCCAGCGATGTCACTAGTTCCGTATTTCCGACCGTAGACGTGCACGCGCACGCCTGGCTGCCGGAAGTCGAGTCCCTGGTGAAGGGCCGTCCGGAATATGCGGCACATGCGGATCTCGAAGAGTTGCGTGCGGGCGGGGAATCGATCGAGGTGAGCAAGCGCCGTTTCGGCGAACGCTGGGAGCGGCTGACCGATGTGCATACCCGCATTGAAGTGATGGCCGCGGCCCAGGTGAATGTCCAGGTCGTCTCGGTGTCGCCCACCCAGTATCATTCCTGGGCGGATTCCGCGCTTGCCTGGGATCTGGCGCAAACCACCAACGAAGGCATCCGGGCACACTGTGCTGTCTATTCCGACCGATTGTGCGGCCTGGGGGTGGCGCCGCTGCGGCATCCCGCGGTCGCCGTGGCCGCCTTGGAGCACGCCGTGGGCTGCGGACTGCGTGGGGTCGAGATTTCCTCGCACGTACCCTATCGGCTGGGCGGCGGGACGATCGAACTGTCCGACCCTGGACTGGACCCGCTGTGGAAACGCGCCGAAGAACTCGATGCCGTCGTTTTTCTCCATCCCTGGGGATGCACGCTCGACGCGCGCCTTGACCGCTGGTATCTGTCCAATTCAGTCGGGCAACCGGTCGAGCATGCGGTCGCTTTGTCGCACTTGATATTCGGCGGTGTCCTGGACCGTTTTCCCCGACTGCGTCTGCTCGCCGCACATGGCGGTGGATATCTGCCGGCTTTTCTCGGGCGGAATGACCATGCCTGGCGCAACCGGCCGGAAGCCAAGGGATGTCGGCAGTTGCCGAGTACCTACCTGCAACGGATTTGGTTCGACTCGCTAGTCCACACCCCCGAGTCGTTGCGCGCCCTGGTCCGTGCCGCAGGCCCCAACCGGGTCGTCCTCGGCTCGGATTACCCGTTCGACATGGGTGTCGAAGATCCGGTGCAGCGCTTGCAAGAGGCGGTGTCCGACCCGGTCACCGCCGCGGCCATCAAGGGTGGCAACGCGGCGAACCTCAACCTGCTGCCCGCGTCGCGGCGCACCGGTCGACGACTAGAAAGCCCTGCCCCCGGCCACTGGTGACCGGAAGGCAGCCCCCGTTGCAGAAGGGAGGATGTCTGTCCATGACATTCGAAACCAGCCAGGTCCGGCGGACCCGGTGGTCGTCGGAAGACGACGCTGATCAGTTCACTGTGGACAATCCGGCTACCGGTAAGCCTCTGACGGTCATGCAGGGAGCCGGTGCGGAACAGGTGGATCAGGCGGTCCGTGCCGCCTACGAGGCGCATTTCGCGTGGAAAGCCCGCACGCCACGGGAACGCGGCCGGTGGCTCTGGAAGATCGCCCAGGCGGTACGCGAGCATGCGGACGAGATCGCGACGCTGGAAACAAGTGACAACGGCAAGCCGGTCTCGCAGTCGCGGGGATTCGACCTCGAAGCCGCCATCGCCATTTTCGAACTGTTCGCCAGCCTCTGTGAGGCGATGCCGAATCAGGTGCGTGACGCGGGCAGCATCCTGGACGTCACGGTGCTGGAGCCCTATGGGGTCATCGGCGCGATCGTGCCGTTCAACTGGCCTCCGCTGCACACTGCCGGCAAGCTCGCCCCCGCGCTCGCGGCAGGCAACGCCGTGGTCATCAAGCCACCTGAGCAGGCACCGCTGTCGGTGCTACGGGTTGTGGAATTGGCGCAGTCCGTCCTCCCGGACGACGTCGTGCACGTCGTCCCGGGGACCGGCAAGATCGGCGCCGCGCTGGCCGGACACAAGCTGGTCGGAAAGATCTCCTTTACCGGCGCCCCCACCACCGGCACGGCAGTGATCAAGACGGCGGCGGACAACCTGACCCCGACGCTGATGGAACTCGGCGGCAAGAACGCACTGATGATCTTCGACGACGCCGACCTGGACTCGGCCCTGCCCTGGGCCGTGGAAGGTGGCTTCTTCAACCAGGGCGAAGCCTGCACCGCCGCATCCCGCGTCCTGGTACACGCCGATCTCTACGACGAAGTCGCTCGTCGCTTTGCCAGCGCCGTGGCCCGGCTGAGAGTCGGCAATGGTGCGGACGCGGACACGCACGTGGGTCCGCTGGTGACACCGGCGCAGCGGCAGCGGGTGCTGGACTACATCGACATCGGCGTGGCCGAAGGCGCGACGATCGCGGCACAGGCGGTGCTGCCCACGGATCCGGAATTGGTCGACGGGTTCTACGCCCCGCCGACCCTGTTCACCGGCGTCTCCCGGGACATGCGCATCGCCCACGAGGAGATCTTCGGCCCCGTGGTGTGCCTGATCCCCTTCCACGACGAGGCCGAGGCGATCAGCATCGCCAACGGCACCGAATTCGGCCTAGTGGCCGGGGTGTTCACCCGCGACTCCGAGCGCGCCCTGCGGGTCGGCCGAGCGCTCCGCGCGGGCATGGTGTTCGTCAACCACTACAACCGCGCGTTCACTGGAACCCCGTTCGGCGGTGTGGGCGCTAGTGGATACGGCCGCGAACACGCCCTGGAAACCCTCCATGAGTTCGGCTACAGCAAGAGCCTGCGGCTGCCCTCCGGCACGGCGGACATCCCGCGCTGGGCACCGTCGCTGGAGGTCGTCGACGGCCAGGGCGATGATGCCCAATGAACACGACCTCCAACCGGGAGATCCGCCGCCGAGCCGCACGCAAGGTCGCCTGGCGCCTGGTTCCGCTGCTGCTGGCCATGTACACGGCTAACTACCTGGACCGGGTCAACCTGGGCACTGCGGCGCTGACCATGAACAAGGATCTCGGGCTGTCCGCGGCGGCATTCGGATTCGCGACCGGGATCTTCTCGGCCGGATACATCGCCCTTCAGATTCCCAGCAATATGGCGTTGCAGCGAGTGGGGCCACGCCGATGGCTGTCCTTGCTCATGATCTGTTGGGGAGTCGTGGCCACCTGCACCGGTTTCGTCACCGGGGAAGGCTCGCTGGTTTTCGTACGAATCCTGCTCGGGGCCGCGGAAGCAGGCTTCCTGCCCGGTATGTTGCTGTACCTGACCTATTGGTTCGCCCCGACGCGCAGAGGGCTGATCAGCGTGCTCTCCACGCTGCCGTTCTACGCCGTCCTCGGCACGCCGCTGTCGGCGATCATCCTCCAACACGCTGACGGGCTGGCTGGTCTGGCAGGGTGGCGGTGGATGTTCGTTTTCGAGGGGCTGCCCTCGATTCTGTTCGGCGTGCTGATCCTGCTGTGGCTCACCGACTCTCCCGCGAAAGCGGACTGGTTGACCCCCGAGGAGCGGGCCGCCGTGCTGGCGGAGGTCGAGGACGGCGCGCAAGACCGACCACGGATCCGGCTTGCCGATCTGACCGACCGGATGCGCGACGGGAGGCTCATGGTCTTCGCGACCGCCACCGGCATGTTGTGGATCGGCTTCGCCGCGCTGACAGCGTTCCTCCCGCTGATCATCGCGGGATTCGCCGCGACTTATCACACCAAGTTCAGCCTGGTCCAGACCGGATTGGTGACCTCGGTGGTCTATCTCCCGGCGATAGCCGCGGCCTTGTTCTGGGCCCGGCACTCGGACCGCAGTCGGGAACGCGTCTGGCACTCCGCAGCAGGCGCGCTGGTAGCCGCCGTTGGTGTGCTGATCACAATCAACGGTCACAGCCTGCCCATCACGCTGATCGGTACGACGCTGCTGACCGCCGGCATCTACGCCAGCCTGTCGCTGATGTGGCAATTGCCCATCCAGCATTTGCGCCCGGGCGTCGCGGTCGCGGTCGGCGTCGCGTTCACCACCACCCTGGGCAATATCGCCAGCTTCGCCAGCCCGTATGTCGTCGGTTGGCTGCGCGACGCCAGCGGTAATTACAACAGTGGGCTGTACTTCGTCGCCATCGCGCTCACGGGCTGCGCGGTGCTTACTGTGGCGGCGAAACGGCTCCGTGGACCAGGGGAGCGTCCGGACGATGAACCGATCATCGCCGACCCCCAGCACTCCGCCAGCAACTGAATCCTGAGGAGGCATTTCCCGTTGCTCACCATCGACCACATCTCGCTGGGCACCAAGAACCTCTACGAAGGCACGGTCCGACTCTGCGACGAAACCGGCCTGGGGCAGTACGAAGGCGGCTGGTTTCCCGGCCTGGGCATCGCCAATCGCATCGTTGCATTGGGCCCGGACCAGTACATCGAGGTGGAAAGCGTCATCGACGCCTACTCCCCGGAGCACAACCCGGTGGACAAGTGGTTCTACGACCAAATTCGCAACGGCGACGTCTACATCGGCTGGTGCCTGCGGGTGGACACGCGCGACGAACTGGAGACGATCGCGGCACGTCTGGGTAGCGAAATCTTCGAGACCGGGCTTCGGCGTAAGCCAGACGGCTCCATGAGCGCCCCGGCGCGCCCCCCGGACACCGTCTACTGCTGGCAACGGGGCTTGCCCAATGTCTTCCTCATTCCCGACATGGACGCCCACCCGGCTCGTCAGCCCCGCGACCACGAGACCGTGTCACCGCAGGGGGTCACGTGGATGGAGGTCGGCGGCACCGAGCAGGACATGCGCCAGTGGCTCGGCGACGGTGTCGATCAGCTACCACTGAAATACAACGGCGACCGGCCAGGTCTTTACGCGGTGGCCGTGGGCACCCCGTCGGGAGAGATCGTGATCCGCCGCCCGGCGGTCACGCCGCTTCCCGCCGACGCGGCGACCACCGGCTGATCCGGCGGCGTTCAGGTGATCAGGGCGCTGGCCTCCGAAAGGAGGCCACGCAACCAGACATGGCCGGAATCCTGATCGTGCATCGGATGCCACCAGAACGCTTCGACGATGGGCACCGCGTCGAACGGGCAGGCCACGATCCGCACATCCAATGCCTCTGCCATCCCAGTGGCGAGCTTGTTCTGCATCAGCGCAAGACCACCGGTACGGCGGACGAGTTGCGGCATGGTCAGGAAGGAATCCGCAGTGGCGCACACGCGGGGAGTCACCCCGAGCAGTTCCATCTGCCGCCACGCCGGCGCCCGGCCGAATGGGTCGCCGAAGGTGGCGACCCACGGCAGCCGGTGCAGATCATCCATGGTCAGCCGGTCCCCGACGTCCGGGTTGTCCGCGGCCACCAGGCAGATCCACTGGTCCTCGAACAGATCCATCGACCGCGGAAGGTCGATGTATCCGTGTGGCATGAAAACGCCATCCATCGTCCGGTAGAAGTCCGGATTCCGGCTCAGCGCTTCCGGGGTCACCGGCTCGAAACGAACGCACGCGCGAGGCGCCCGCTTTTCCAGCAATGCCACCAGATGCGCGCCGACCACGCTGATTCCGTAGTCCGAGGAAACGATCGTGAAAACCCGGCCGGAACTCGCCGGATCGAATTCCGACTCCGCCGAAAACACTCGTTCGACCGCAGCCACGGCCACACTGGTCAGCGGACGCAACTGCTCCGCGAACGGAGTTAGCTGGTAATGATTCCCGACCCGGGTCAGCAGATCATCGGAGAAATGCCGACGTAATCGAGCCAGCGCGGCCGACAACGTGGGCTGGGTGCGCCCCAGGCGAAGTGCCGCCCCAGTGACCGTGCGCTCGGTCAGCAGTGCGTGCAATGCGTGCAGGTGATTGTTGTCCAGACTGTGCAGCTCAGCCGACTCGGATGCCATCTCGATCTCCACCGGACCGCCGTTCCCGCCAGACCGGTCACTCGGGCGCCGGGCCAGCTTTCGAGGTAATCGAAAAAGTCTATACATTCATGCAAGATATTGGCTTCCTTTGTTGCGACGGTCGGCGCACTTCAGCGCCGCGATCTGGTCCTGCCGACCGAGGTTCACCGCCTCCGGCAGATCGTCGCCGATCAGTCCGAAGTGAACCAGGCCGAGCGCACCCATCCGGTGGTTGGGCCGAATGACGATCATGTTGGCCTCGCGCGCCAGATTCGCGCCGCGTTCAAGTCCGAACGATCCGGAGCTGACGGCGTTCGCGCCTCCGTGGTAGTAGATGTACGGGACGGGAGATGCGGAACCGCAGCTCCCCGACCGGGGGTACGCAGTCCGGCTTTGAGCGCGTTCTGTACGAATTGCGCGCGACCGGTCAACAGGAGATCACCGTCTGTCGTAACGGTTCCGGCTCAGCCGCCGCGTGCGAGAAGGGGCTGGAGGCTGGTCATCGGCGCTGGTGGCCACCGCTTGTCAGCGGGGCGGGAGATTGAGCAGCTTCTCGGTCGCCTCGACACCGGCCACGCCGAGGTCGAGGTCGTTGGCGAGTTGCACGGCACGTTCGACCAGCGGGAGGTTGCCGGGGCTGAGTTCGCCCTTGCGCAGGTACAGCGCGTCTTCCAGACCGGCGCGGGCGTTGCCACCGAGGGCCAGTCCCATCGCGGTCAGCGACAGGTTGGCGCGGCCAATGGCGATCACCTGCCACACGGCGCCTTCCGGCAGCCGCCGAACCATCGTGAGCAGATTGTCCGGCGTCGCGGCCATCCCACCCGCCACGCCGAGGACGATCGAGAACTGCATCGGCTCGTCATCCAGCAAGCCCTCATCGCGCAGCCGAAGGCAGGCGTCCAGATGTCCGGTGTCGTAGATCTCCAACTCGGGTTTCACACCGAGTTCCCGCATCCGCGCCGCCAACCGGCGCACATCGGCCGGAGGGTTGCGAAACTCCCCCGCACCGAAGCTCATGCTGCACGGGTTGAGCGTGGCCATCCGGGGACGCAGTTCGACCAGTGCCGCACGCTCCTCGAACGGCACGCTAAGGCCCACCCCGGTGGAGAGCTGGATGAGAATCGGGCAGCGCTCGGCGATCAGGTCCATCGTGCGCCGGGCGATGGCCAGGTCGGCGGTCGGCCGGTGCTCGGTGTCCCGCAGGTGGATGTGTGCGACGGCGGCGCCAGCTTCGTACGCCTTCGCGACGGCGTCGGCGATCTCCTCGGGCTGGGTCGGCAGGTACGGGTTGTCGGTCTTCGAGGCGATCGGGCCGGTCGGCGCCACGGTGATCACGACGCTCATGTGCGTAGAACTCCGCTCTGTCGGGTCGGTCAGTCGTCGAAGATCGCCACGGCGCGGGTCCACCCCGCGGACGCCGCGTGGATCTTCACGGGAAAGCAGGCGATCTGGAAACCGCTGGGAGGCAACGACTCCAGGTTGTGGAGCTTCTCGAGGTGGCAGTAGCCGATCTCACGGCCGGCCCGATGGCCCTCCCAAATCACTGACGGATCCCGGTCACGGGCGTAGCGGTCAGCGGTGTAGGCGAACGGGGCGTCCCAGCTCCAGGCGTCCGTCCCGGTCAGCCGGACGCCGCGTTCCAGCAGATACAGCGTGGCGTCGCGGCCCATCCCACAGCCGGAAGTGACGTAGTCGTCCCGCCCGTAGCGCACACCAGCGGCCGTGTTCACCACCACGATCTCCAACGGCCGCAGCAGGTGGTCGATACGCTTAAGCTCGGCTTCCACATCGGCGGCCGTGGCGACGTAGCCGTCCTCGAAGTGCCGGAAGTCCAGCTTCACGGCTGGCTGCAAGCACCATTCCAACGGAACCTCGTCGATGGTGATCGCCCGCTGCCCACCATCCATCACCGCGGAGTAGTGGTACGGGGCATCGAGATGCGTCCCGTTGTGCGTGGTGACCCGCATCCGTTCGATCGCCCAGCCCTCACGGTCAGGCAGATCGTCCTCGGTGGCGCCGGGAAAGAACGCCAGCACATCCGTCGCGGTGTCGGCATGGTCGTAGTAGTCGATCTCCGGTAAGAGACTCGGCGGATCCGAGGCGATCCCGGCCTGCAACGGCACCGAGAGGTCCACTAACCTGCGCAATGTCATTCTCCAAGGTCGACTTCGGCGTTGCGGGGCGGAAGTTCTGCCCGGGGTGTTTGGTCGCACGCTCGAGTGGTGGCAACAATGTGGGCATGACCGAAAGGGCGGCGAACGACTCGCAGTCGCTGACCGACCGCGTGACCGACCAACTCCGGGACGCGATCTTCGCGCACGAGTTCAAACCCGGTGATCGACTCGCTGCGACCGCACTGGCCAACCGGTTCTCGGTCAGCGCCACGCCCTTGCGGGAGGCATTCGCCCGGCTCGCCGGTGAGGGCTGGGTTAGCTACCTGCCCCAGCGGGGCGTGCGGGTCGCCGAGATCTCCGTCAAGGAGATGGAGGAGATTTACGAGCTGCGCACGATGCTCGAACCGATGGCACTGCGCCGATCGGTAGCGGCCGGTGACGATGCCTGGCGCGACGAGGTCGACCAGGCATTTCGCCGCATGCAGGACGCGGGCGGCGACAACGTCACCGAACTCACCGGCCGCGCCTACGCCGCCTACGAAGAGGTGCATGTCGAGTTCCACAAGACGACGCTGCGGTGCTGCGACTCCGCGTGGCTGCTTCGCATCGCCGAGTTGCTCACTGATCAATCCCGGCGCTTCCGACAACTGTCGCAGCCGATCCGCACTGACTACGGCTCCGTCGCCGACGAGCATCGCGCGATCATGCAAGCCTGTCTGGACGGCGACGAAGACGCGGCGGCAGAGGCTGTCCTGATCCACATGAACAACACCCGCAAAGCGATCCTGCAGTGGGCCGAGGAATCCACCGACTGAGCAGCCCAACCTTCGGCGGCGTCTGGCCATCGCCGCCAGCGCTCGGCCGTGCCGCCTCCGGCGCACAGACACAGCGCTCACCAGCCGCTCCTTCGAGGCATCGGAACTAGGTTCGCCAACCGTAAAAGGCGGCCCCGACCGGACGCAAGAGAAATCTATAGATTTTTGGGTGGGCTCTCCCGTACATACCAGTCAGCGACGAGGCGCCCGCGGCGTTGGCCAGTGCCGTCAAGAGACAGAGTCGTAGCTGAGCCGCACATCGTGCGTCGCCCCATCCCCGAGCAGGTTCACCCGGCTGGACACCGGTGGATATCCGCTTACCACCACGGTGTAGTCGCCCTCCTGGAGGTCACTGATCAGATAGCGTCCCTCCGCGTCGGTCCTGGTCACCGCAGCTGTTTTGCCGTCAGTGTCGAGCACCGTGATCTGCGCGTCCGCCACGATGCGGCCCTCGTCGGTGCGCGCAGTGCCGGTGAGCGGCACGGCAGTGGCCAACTCGATGTCGTGGCGCAGCAATCCGCTGTCCGGCACGGTCAGGGTCGCCGCGATCGGGCGATAGCGGTCGCCGCTGGCCACCAGCGTGTAGTTGCCCGCTCCCACACCGCGGAAGGAATACGCGCCGTCGTCCCCGGTGACGAACGCGCCATTCACTTCGCCGCGCTCGTCGGTCAATGTCACGGTGACGCCGGCCAGCGGGTTGCCCTGCCCGGGCGAGCGGACGACGCCGGTCAACTCACCAGAGCCGGTCAGTGTGATGTCCAGCTTTGTCGATCTCGCGTCGACGACCACGCTGGAGGCTTGGGGCTGGTAGCCGGTCGCGGAAACGATCAGCACGTGGTTTCCGATGCCGGGGACACTGATCGTGTAGCTGCCGTCGCTGGAGCCGACGGCCCTGGCTACCTGCCTCCCGCTCTGGTCGATCAGGGTCAGGACCGCGCCTTCGACGGAGGTCCCGTCCTGACGCCGTACCTGTCCGGTGATCGATAAACCCGCATCCGGCGCGTGAGCCGCCGCTGCGGACATCGGCGCGGTGAACGGGCGCTGGTACTCGCCATGCCCGTTCGACAACGCATGCTTACCCGCGTCGACCAATTCTGTGTCCGATGTGGACTTCGGCTCGGTCCAGACCGGCACGACTTCCGGCTCTCCCTCGAGCAGCGCCTCACCGCCCTCCACCATCGACGCAGCCGGTGCCGGACCACCGGCGAGCGGGATTTCCTTCATGAACATCAGGACCAGGCAGCCCAGCAGCGCGATCCCGGCTGCGACGTAGAGCACCGTGGTGATCGACTCGGTGAAGCCGACTAGAACCGGAATGCGCAGCGCATCGGGCAGTTGCTGGATCACGCCCGTGTTGGACTGCAGGCTGCCCAGCTGCCCTCTCGCGGCGACCGGCAAGGCACCGCCGAACGCCTTCTCGATGTTGCCCGGCAGCACGTTGAACAGGATGGTCAGGAACACCGCGACACCGATCGTCCCGCCCATCTGCCGGAAGAACGTCGCCGCCGCAGTGGAAACGCCCATGTCTTGGCGCGGACCCGCGTTCTGCACCGCGATGATCAGCGTTTGCATGCAGTTGCCGAGACCGAAGCCGATGATTCCGGCGGCGATCAACGGCAGCCACAGCGGGCTGTCGTACTCGACCTGGGCGAACACCACCGCGCCGACCGCGATCAGGAAGGTACCGATCACCGGCAAGATCTTGTATCGGCCGGTGCGCGACGTGACCTGCCCCGAGATGATCGACGCGGACATGATGCCCGCCATCAGCGGAAGCGTCAGCAGCCCCGACTCGGTGGGCGTGTAGCCCTGCACGACCTGCAAGTACTGCGGAATCATCGTGATCGCGCCGAACATCGCGACACCGACGATGACTCCACCGAGGATCGCCACGGTGAACGTGGAGTTCTTGAACAGACGCAGCGGAATTAGCGCCGCGTCCTTCATCACGTACTCGATGAACAGGAACAGCACCAACCCGACGGCGGCGACCGCGTAGCAGATGATCGCGTCCGTCGACTCCCAACCCCACTTGTTGCCCTGCTCGGCGATGAGCAGGAGCGGAACCACCGTGGTCGCTAGGGCCAGGCCACCCCACCAGTCGATGCGGTGGTCGTGGCGCTGGTGCGGCACGTTGAGGACCTTGGCGACGACCGCCAGCGCGACGACCCCGATCGGCACGTTCACCAGGAACACCCACCGCCAGCCGTCGATGCCCCCCAGCGTGTCGAACCCAGCGAACAGCCCGCCCAGCACCGGGCCGAGCACCGTAGAAACACCGAACACAGCCAGGAAGAAGCCCTGGTACTTCGCGCGCTGACGCGGCGGCACGATGTCGCCGAGGATGGTCATCGCCAGCGACATCAGGCCGCCGGCGCCGAGCCCTTGGAGAGCGCGGAACGCGGCGAGTTCGTACATCGACTGCGCGATCGTCGCAGCCGCGGATCCGATCACGAACACCGAGATCGCGATCAGGTAGAACGACTTGCGGCCATAGATGTCGGAAAGCTTGCCGTAGATCGGCGTAGCGATGGTAGATGTCATCAGGTAGGCGGTGGTGATCCACGCCTGCAGGTCGAAACCGTTGAGGTCGTTGGCGATCCGGACGATCGAGGTGCCGACGATCGTCTGGTCCAGCGCCGCCAGGAACATCCCCGACATCAGGCCGATCAGGATGGTGACGATCTGGCGGTGGGTGAGGTTCGGGCCTTGTTCGGCTTCGGCCGATCCCCCCGATGTCTTCGTTGCCATCCTTGTCATGCGTGGCCCCCCTTGGCCTGCGGCGCACACGCCGGCTCGGCGAGGTTCGGAGTGCGCGTCTCGATATCGGTGTTGAGTCGAGCGAAAAGACTGTTCAATGCCAGGCGGTCCGCCTGCGACCAGTCAGCCAGCACCTCGGCCAGCCACCGAGTGCGTTGGTCATGCGCTTCCCGGAAGATCCGCTGCCCCTCGGCCGTCGGCGCCAGCAGGCAGGCACGGCCGTCATTGGGATCGGCCTGGCGCTCCACCAGACCGTGCTGAACCAGCGCATTGCTCTGGCGACTGATCGTGGAGATCTCGGAGTGCAGCGATTCAGCGAGCCGACCGGTACGCTGCGGCCCGTCCTGAACGAGGTGGAACAGGATCGCGTACGCGGACTGCTCGATCCCGTCCGGCCCCTTCTTGCCGGTCTGGGACTTGACGCGATGGATCAGCCGAACCAGGCGGACGAGCTGAACGCCGAGCTCCGCGGCGGTGTTCGGATGCGCCTCGGGGGGATGAGCCATGGTTGAACTTTCGGTCCGGTTGCCGCTTTTATGCCGATTTACTTGCTAGCTACAACTAGTTGCTGGCCGCAAGCATGCATCCGAAGATCCCGCCGCGCCACCGAATAACGGGAAATGTGGTCGAGCGCACCTCGGTTTACCAATGCAACTTTGTTTCCCGGGCCAACAAGATCCACATCGCGACACAAAAAGGCCCGCTGAGCTACGTGGAACCTGCGACCCCTTGACACCCCCAGCGGCGTCCACAAGAGACAGTGACCAGCAAAAGCCCCAAAACACAGGACAAACCGGTGCAGATCGCTACCGTTCAGTGCGTGTCCTGTGTTCGCGGTCGGTGGTCTGCGGGAGAGCGTCGGTTAGATCAACACGTCGGTCCTGATCACGCCGACGGCTCGACCCGGTGACTCACAGCTCCGGCTCATCGATGCGGAGTAAAACTTGCGTTGTCTTCCCCGACTCCCCAGCTCGATCTCAGCCACGCCAGGTCCGCCACCGCCTGCTGCCGCTCCTCCTCGGGCCGGGTGAACAGCGCCTTAGTCTTGGTCAACACGAGGGTGTAGGGTCGGCCCTGCCTGCGGGTCTGGTGTCGTACCGGGAGGTCGGCCGAGTCGATCCGGGAATGCACGTGCCGACGTTTCTCCGCCGCCAGCGGCCACTCGAAGCCTCGCTGCGATCGGGAATGAAGGAAATCCCCCAGCGTCCCGCACAACTCGCACCCGCACCCGGTCCAGTCGATCGACCAGTCGTCCTCGGCACGCGCCGGCCGCGCGATGATCGTGTCGAGCAGCGCCGCGCAGTCCTGGGCAAGGACCTCCAGCCCTGCCGACCGCCGCTCATTCGCCGAACGCAGCGCCGACATCACGCACACCAGCACCTTGTCTCCGCGCTCGCGCAGCGCCGCCCTGATCTCGTCGCGCTGTGCTTCCTCGGCCGCTTCGAACAGCCGCGCCAGCGGTGATCCGAGCCGCTGCAACTGCGGCCGACGCTTGTCGGCTCGCCCGCTGACGATACAGGACCGGAGTTGCAGATCCGCCCAGTACCAGGTTCGGCCGGTCAGCAATCGCGCCACCTCCGGCGCGCCCGCCGCACGCAGCGCCTCACACAACCCTGGCAGCGTCTCGATCCACCCGTCTCGATCTGGTCCGAGGTTGTGTCGGGCGCCGAACCACCCGCCGATGACGTCCGCGGTCCACTCCTCGCCATACCGCCCAGCCACCTCGGCCAACGCCTCGGCATGGTCCCGCGCGAGCGCCTCGATCCCGAACGGCTCAAGCAACATCGCCGCCGTCTCGGCAGCGTCCAGGCCACCCGCCACAGCCAGCGCCACACCCAGCAACTCCGGCTGCGGCCCCGTCGTCTTCCAGAACGGCGCCAGCGACTCCGCCGCGCCACGCGCGCCCGCCACATCATCCCTCTCGATGCGGTCACGGAGTTCGTGCAGCGCCCAGCCCGACCCAGCCTCGGCGCGCGCCGCGAACGCCCGCTCCCTCGGCCACACCACGATCGCTGCCCGCCGATACCACCGATCCACCGTGTTGCCGTAGTTGCCCATGTAGCCCTCGTACTCGGACTGGTAGGGCTTCAGGTCCGCGCTCGCAGTGGGGGCACAGACCTCATGGTCAGGGACGTACAGCGAGATCGACTCACCACCATCGTCCTGGTTAGTCCACCAGCCCAGGGTGATCTCGTCGTCGATCAACGACCGCAGTTCGTAGTCCTCGGTGACCTCTTCGTAGTCGTCGGTGACCTCGTCGTAGTAGGTACCGTCATCAGAGTCGGCGTCCCAGGTCTCCCGCACCTCCGCCAGCGCCAACACCGCCTCGCACCCGGCCTCCTCCGCCGCGGCGCGCACCAACGCGGCCCGCTCTGCGTCGACACCCTTGAGCCGACTCCAGCCCAGGCCGCGCTGCGTGTACTCGTGGTCAAGCAGGAACACAAGTCGATTCGGTAGCCCGAGATCACGGCCCCCATAGCGCGAGGTCGCCGGAGTACCGAAATGCTCGGTCAGACACTGCGCCAGCTCCGCGACCGAACCGGGCTCCTCCGTCGAGGCCTCGGTGACGGCCAGCAGGTTGAACGTCAGCGTCACCCGATACCCGGACCGCACCGGCGTCACCTCGTGACGGCAGTCGGAATAGAACGCGACCATAGCCAACTCCGACTTCGACGCACGATAGGTCCGCGACTCACCCGCGTGCTCGACAACCAACTCCCCACCGGTATGCGTCGACGGCAACGACACCACCAGCGTGCCCACCATCGCGTCGTGCTTCTCCGAATCCTGATGCGGCAGAAAGAACTGCCCCTTGCCATACACCAGCATCGAATGCGGCTCCGCGACCAACCGCACTGCCCCGGCAAGCCCCAGCGCGTCACGAAAATGCTCCAGCGCACCCTCCAACAACGCCGCCCACCCCGACCCACCCAGCGACACCTGATCCGGCGTCAACTCCCAGGTATCCCGCACCCCCGTGTCGGTCAGCGTCTCCTCACCCCGCCCGAACATCGCAGGCCGCGCCACCGAGATCAACTTCCTCGCCGCAGGCGCCCGGATCGGCAGGCTTACCGGCCCCACACCGGACACCTCAAGCTCGAAGAGATGCGACGGCGCGATCAGCTCGGCGCTGAACGCCCCCGCCGACTCCGAGCCCCTGAGCAACCGAGCCAACCGCTCCCGCGCCGTCGTCGCCATAAGTCCCCACTTGATCGTCATCGTCCCGGACCCGCCACACTAACGGCCGCTAATGACTTTGTAGTTTCAGGGTTGGCGCGCCCGCCGGTCATTGCAGGGTTCCGGCAAAGTCCGCGTCCGGCTCGGCCGGGTCTGAGTAAGCTTGCTTGCTGATACTCATGTGTTCGGCACGCGATTCTTAGCAGGAGTCACGGCTTGCGGGCTAATGGCGACGGCGCAGCCTGCCCGGACAGCCGCGACGAGAAACTTGGCTTCAACGACGATGGCAGCATCGACCTCTACATCTGACCTGACGCCCTGCGGGAGCCGAGAGCAACAGGCATGGTCTGCCCGCCCGCGCCATTCCGAATCGCAGGCGGGCAGACCACCCGTTTTTCAGCGTTGCTTGGCGCGACGCTTCCGGCTCACGAACACGAATGCCGCGCCCGCACCGAGGAGCACTACACCGAGGAAGATTATCGCTGGCAGGCTGGAAATACCGGTGTAGGCCAGCGAGTCCGTCCGCGTGTTGGATGGGGGCGGATTGGTAGGCATCGTCGGGTCCGTCGGAGGCGTAGAGGCCGGCGGCGTGGACGTCGGCGGCGTTGACGTCGGCGGTGCCGCCTGTGGGATGTACACGCCGGCGTCGATCGTGTGATCAACCCCTCCAGGGTTGGCGGGCGCCGTGACAGGTGCGTATCCGTTGCACAGCTGCCCGGTGGTCGGCGGGATCACGTTGGAGTCATGTGCCCGGTCATTGCCGGCCAGCGGGAGCGTGAACCGCAGCTCGGTTGCCGGCGGCTGGCTTGGCACCTTGCTGGTGTTCGCGGTACACACGTCGAACTGCACGGTGTACTTCGCACCCGGCGTGAGCTCGTAGGCGGCGCCGACCCCACCGAAGTAGTACTCGCCGGCGGCATCGGTCTTGGTCGTAGCGACCTTCTTGCCACTGGCGTCCAGCAGGTTGATCGTCGCATTCGGTAGCGGCACCTGTCCGGCGTCCTGGATTCCGTTGTGGTCGCCGTCGAACCACACCACGTTGCCGATCTGGATCGGCGCATTCGCCGCCGTATAGGCGATATCGCCGAGCCCACCGGCCTTACCGAACCCATTCTCGGCCTGACCGACGAACTCGTAGGCGTTGGCGGCCGGGTTGTTACCGGGGCCCTCGCCGGTCCTGATGTTGTGGTAACCGGTTCCGCTGGTTTCGATGTGGACGGTCGGGTCGAACTCCGTGCTGATGACCCATTGCTGCTGCGGAATGTAGGCCACCGAGCCTAGCGCGGTTTCCTGGTGCCCGCCGGAAAAGAATTCGCCCGGGAAGTATTCGACGACACCAGTGCCCTGGCCGCCGTTGGTGGCGGGTTTCGCGTGGTTGGGGCAGTTTCCGGTGCCTTCCCACGAGTATCCACCGGCGGGATTGGCGCAGGCCATGTTGATGTCACCACCGGACATGCCGAGTTCCGGGGTGTTGTTGCCCGGCCGAGGGTCCAGCCCCCTCGCACTGAGAACGTCCATGAACCGGTCGCGGAAACCCAGGATCATCGAACCGTCACGGGCGAAGGCGAGGCTGGCCAACTCCGGCTGCGGATCGATGAAGGCGGTGCCACTAGGGCGGAATGCGTCCCAGGTTGACAGGTCGGTGTTCCACGGGTTCCAGTGGTTGTTCTGCCCCGCGCTCGGGCTACCGGCAAAGACGGCACCGCGCTCGGCAGTAAGCGGCTGGGTCAGGACCGTGCTGAATTGCTTGCCGTCGTAGGCGTAGACGACAGCCTTCAGGTCCGCCCGGTTCTGGGTGCTTTCCGCGGAACACACGCCACCGACATAAAGCGTGTTGTTGTGGGTTTCAAGCCCGAACGGCCGCCAGTCGGTGGGCGCCGCGCAACCCGGGGCCGGGATCGGCACCGTCGCTTTGGGTCGTAATGCGGTGGCCCCGGTCGCATCGAAGCTCACCAGGGTCCGGGCCAGCAGGTTCACCGCGTACAGGGTCGAGCCGTCTTCCGACAGGGCCAGGCCACCGATGCTCTCCTTACCAGGCGCGTTGGTGAACCCGGGATCCTTAATCATGTTCGCGGTGTCGTGCGGCGTCACCGTGGCGAACGGCACCTTCGCGAACAGGGTCGGCGCGCTTCCGCCTTTGGCCGGCACGGTGTAGATGGCGTCTCCGCCATCCGGACCGTACGGGGCGTACCGCCGGGCGAACTCGCTCTGGAACAGCCGGTGCCGGTACTTGTCGTAGGCCAGCCCGAAAGTCGTGCCCACCTGGGATTGCGTGGCGAGCGTGGTCGGGCACGCCACGTCGCCGGGACACGAGCCCCGGGTGTTCACTCCGAACGTCACCAATGCCCGGGTGTCGGTCCCGCTAGCGCCATTCTGGATCGGCACGAAATACCGCGAATCGGGGAGCGTGTAGTCGGCCGCGTCCCAGACCCCGGTGATTACCGAGGCGTTCTTGCCGCCCGACACGTCGACGAACGTGGTGAAGCTGTCGAAGTGGTTCGCTGCGGTCGAAGCCGGCGCCGCCCGCAAATAATTGCTGTAGGGAGCGGGAACAGTGACATCGACGCGGTACTGGCCGCCGGTCAGCACGGTCGACGGCGACACCACGACTTTTCCGGTGGCATCCGTGATGCCGGTGACGTGATGGCCGGCCGGGTCGGCAACGTCAACCTTCATCCCCTGCTGCGGCACGTCCATGGTGGCGTTGATCACGCCGGTGCCAAAGAAATCCCGCAGTACCTCGACCGTCAGTGTGCCGTCAGCCGCCGAAGCCCCGGCCGTGCCCACCATCGGGCCTGTCGCGCTGCCTATCAGCAACAGCCCGGACAACCCCACACGCGCCAGCCGGCCCGTACTTTTCCCGGCTGTCCGGCTGAATCCTCTACCGGCTCGGTTCATAGCTATAGCTGTCCCCTTGTCATGATGAACAAGCCCTTCTCTGGCTGAACATCGGTTTCGTGGCCCAAGTGACACGCTGGCCCCGAAAGATCCCCCCGAACCGCTATATAGAACCAGAACGCCGTGCGGCTGCCAAGATAGGTAATTTAGAAACGCATCAGCGGACCTGTTAGCGTCGCGCCGTGTGCGGAGCATGAGAATCCGGCAAGGTATCCCGCGGCGCGCGGCCGGCCAGCGCCGATGGTTGCGGCCACGCTGGGTGGCAGCCGTCATCGGCATCGCGGCCGCCGCAGTGGTCGCGTTTCTGGTCATTGGCAACGGCTCAGGCCCTACCGGTCCACGTGCATTGACCCCGGATGAGGCGAACCGGCTGGCAATCACGCGGTTTCGCAACTACCAAGCGGGGGGCCGCGCGGTGACGATCACCGTGCCAAGCGCCGCTGGTGGGCTGGTCATCACGGGGTCCATCGACTACCGCGGCAAACTCGGTTACGGCGTGGTGCACGGCACCGGGCGCGATACGTCCAGCGACGGGCTGATCGAATGGACGGCCGCCACCGTGCTTGTCCACCCGATGGCGAACACCCCGGCGCAAGCACCGGAATCGCCGCCCGGGTCGGATTGGTATAGCCGTCCGATGCAAACGACCGGCAGTGCGCTGGACACCTCGTTGGCCATCGCGCTCGGTCTCGGCAGCGACCGGCCTGACAACGCCGCACTACTGCCGCAGAACGGCGCCACCTGGACTGGGCAGGACCAGTTGGGTGGCCACCAGGTGGACGTCATGACTGGGCCGAACGCCAACGGCAAGCCCGGTACGGCGGGCAACGTGCGCTACTGGATCGGCTCGGACGGCACCATGTATCGGGTTCAGGTCAATGTGGCTTCCGAACCGCAGCCAGTGGTCATCGATTTCGACACGCAGAGGTATATTCCGGTTCCGCCGGTACCCGGAGTCGGCCCGACTCGGTAGCCGCCGCTCAGGATGTCTGCACCAGCGCACAGCCGGCGAGTAGTGACGCCGACGGCAGCGGGATGCTTGCGGTGTCCGGTAGCGCCGGAACGGCCGGAACAGCCGTGGCGCCGGTGGTGGTGGCATTGGGGAACTGTGGCTGTGCGTCAGGCACAGCCACATCGGTGAACGGGATACCGCCGGGTGCCTTCGGCATCGCCCACGTGCCGGACGGCGTGGACGATTGGGCAGGAACCGGGCAGGACGCGGTCGTCACGAGCTGAGCGGGCACCGTCGTGCGCAGATCATTGGCGTGCAGGCAGTTACCGCGTCCCTGCGTGGCGGTGGGAAACGTCCAGCCGACGTCAATGCCGTTGGCGGCGAAAGCGTTTTCCACGATCTGGTTTCCGTCCGGTGGCAGGTCGGTGGTTGCGGTAATCACCAGCCCAGCGTTGATATTGCCGGCGATTCGGTTGCGGCTGAACTGATTCTCGCTGCCGCCATCGATGCCGATGCCGATGCCCCACCCGCCGTCGGCCTGCTCGGGGGTCGGTGTCTGCTGGTTGCCCGCGACCAGGTTGCCGGCGACGACGGAACCCCGCTGCGGGAGCAGCTTCTCCTGGTGGTCGGAGTTGATGGTGAGTCCGACCCGGTTGCCGACAAAACGGTTACCCACCACGTACATGTCGCCACTGGCGTTGGTGCCTTCGTAACCGACCGCGTTGAGTTCGGAAATGTTGTCCCGCACCACGACGTGACACGGCTTGCATTGGCCGACATAGATCCCCGAGTCAGCCCCACCTGACGTGTAGGAGTGCTCGATGACGCCGTTCTGCGCGGAGAACGCGTAGATGCCGTACAGCCCGTTGCGGGTCGCGGTCACATAGGAGACCAGGAACGATTTCAGGAAAGTGACGGGCTCGTCGCCGGTGTCGTAGCCGCCGCTTTTCCCCGGCAATCCGGCAACCGCTTTCGCCGAACCGGTGACCAGTACCCCGTTCTGCGTGTTGTTCTCGACGGTCAGGTTCTCCACGGCCACCCCGGGTGCGGCGACGACGATGCCGTTCGGCTGCTGCAACCGCCCGTCGATAATGACCTTGTCCCGAGACTCGCCACGAAGCGTAATTTGAGCCGTGGCGATCTTCACGGACTCTTGGTACACGCCCGGCGCGACCAACACGAGGTCACCGGGCTGAGCGAGAGACACCGCAGCCGAGATCGTCGGGGCGTCGGCCGGCACTCGGATCGTCACGTGCGCACCGGTCGGCCGTCGGCCCTGGCCCGATCCGTCATCGCCGGCGCCACAGCCGACCAATACGAGTGTCAGTGTACCCAGCATCGCGACTATCACGCGAAAACCGAAACGAGGCATGATCGAAGTTTGGCATGGACCCCGGATTCGCCTGTGGGAGGGCGGATATGGCACTCTCCATACCGTGAGCCGAGCCGATTATCGCCCGTCACGCCGCGCGTTCCTCGGTGTCACCGGTACCGCGATGGCCGCCGGCCTCACCGCCGGGTGCGAGTCGGGTTCCCCTCAGTCGGGCCAACTTGATGCCCCCGCGTCAACCACGCCGGTGTCACCGACGGGCCGGTATCAAGCGGGCATCACGCTCCCCCGATCGGCCCAGCCCAATCTGCTGGCCGTGGTGGCCGATCTCGGCGATGCCGTGGCTGTCGGCCCATTATTGGCCGACCTCGGCCAGGCCATCCTCACGCTCACCGCGGGGACCGATGCACGACTGCTGGGCCTACCGCCGGGCGATCTCACCGTAACGATCGGAGTGGGCCCCCGACTGGTACGCATGGTCGATCCTTCCCTACCCGGCGCCGTGGATCTCCCACAGTTCTCCCGGGAGCGGATCGCCCCGCAGGCACGCGGCGGTGACCTGCTGATACAGATCTGCGCCAGCGACGCCTTGGCAGTATCGGTCGTCGCTGCCGCGCTTTTGGACCAGGCTGGCGACCGGATACGCGAACGCTGGCGGCAGTCCGGGCGCCGCGGTTCGAACATTCCCGTAGATCAGGGCCTTACCGCGCCACGAAACCTGTTCGGTTTCATCGACGGCATCGTGGGCCCGCATACCACCGTCCAGGAACAACGAGACCTGTGGCTGGCCGGGCCGGCTCCGGTCGCCGGCGGCACCATTGCCGTACTACGACGCATGGAACTCGATCTGCCGCGGTTCGCCACGCTGCCCGTTGCCGGCCAGGAGGCAGTCTTCGGTCGGCGCCGAGCCACCGGCGTGCCTCTCTCCGGTGGCACCATCACATCGGACCCGGACCTCGGCGCCAAAACGCCGGACGGACGGTACCTCATCCCGGCGGACGCCCACGTCCGCAGGGCGCACTCCAACGTCGTTGGCGTCGGCCTCATGCTCCGTCGTTCCTACAGCACCGACGAACCCGTCCCCGGCCTGCTTTTCATGAGCTTCCAAAACGACATACGAACTTTCACCAACACCCTGACCCATATGGATAATTCCGACGCACTGCTGCAATTCACCACCACTACCGCCAGTGCGACCTTCCTGATACTCCCCGGTTTCGACCAACAACACCCGCTTGGCGCCACGCTGTTTCACTGAACAGTTCGACCACAGTAGACAGTGGTGCACGTTCGGCACGGTACGAGTCCCAGCCTGCTAGAGGGGTCACACCCGACAACTCGTCTTTTTTCGGGAGAATGCGGCCATGCGACGAACCGTACTTGCCCTCGGGATCACCGCCGCCCTCACAACGGCCTGCTCGCAGACTAACCAGTCCGCGCCCACCAGCACTACACCGACCACCACGACGACACCGGTCCAGCTCCCGCCCGATCCGCAACCCACCGGTGCCGGGCCGTGCCCCTACCTGACCAACACCTTCGTTGCCGACGCGAACGGACAGCGCGTGTCGAAAGTCCAGACCTCGGCGGACAAGCCACACCCGGCGTGCTTCTTCTATGCGCTCACCGGGAAGCTCCAACTCACAGTTCGGGTGTATTCCGGCGACCCGGCAGTGGCGAAGGCACTCGTTGACAACGCGGCGCCGGTAGACACGAGCAACCCCGCGACCGACCCGGCAGGCTGGCAGGGCGGCTACCAGTCGACGGAAGCCGGCGCGGTGTATGCCGTGGTCAAAGGCGGTGCGGCGGTCATCGTGACGACCAACCAGAAGCTGACCGTGAAGGCGAGAAGCGTTGCCAGGCAAGCGATTTCCGCTCTCGGACTCTAGGTATGGGGTTCGATCCGTTCTACGCCGACTTCAAGGGTCAGGGTGGCGGTGACTTCGGTACCTAAAAGAACGTCTCGGATGCGACGGCCCGGCAGCGCGCACCTTGGTCGGCGACTCCGCGCGCAGCCACCTGCACCTGACACGCTAACGTAAACGAGTTCTGGAAAGGAGCACGCGTGGCGATCCTGGAAGCACCGAAGTTTTCGGGGGGACTCGGCGCGAAGATCGTGCGAACCTTCGGCGAGCTGCTGATCACCGCTGGGCTGGTCGTCCTGCTGTTTGTCGTCTACGAGCTGTACGTGACCGACCTCTTCTCGGCGAAGAAACAGGCCAGCGCGACGATGACGCTCAACGGGGACTGGGCACGGGGCCGGCAGCCGCATCCCGAACTGATCGACGGCAAAGCGTTCGCCAAGCTGTACATCCCGAGCTTCGGCGCCGACTACCACTTCACCATCCAGGAAGGCGCCGAAGCGGCGGCACTGGAGGTCGGGCCGGGGCACTACAAGGGCACCGCGCTGCCCGGCGAGCCAGGCAACTTCGCGGTCGCCGGGCACCGGGTCGGCAAGGGTGCGCCCTTCAACGACCTGGACCTGCTGAGCTCTTGCGACGCGATCGTAGTGGAGACGCAGACGGACTTCTTCGTCTACCGCGTACTGCCGCCCTCCGACGAGATCGCGAACTGGTCGACCGGGAAGGGCGCGCAACCGCAGTGCTCGCATGTCGGCACGCTGCGGACGAAGGCGGCCGACGGCGGCCCATACGGCGAGACCTATGGCCGCGAGATCGTCAGCCCGAACGAGGGCGATGTCGTGGCGCCGGTGCCGCACAAACCGCTCGACATCCTGCCGCCCGCACAGCAGGTCGCACTGCTCACGCTGACCACGTGCCACCCGCAGTTCTCCGACCGGCAACGGCTGATCGTGCACGCGGTGCTGACCAACCAGTTCCCGAAGACGGCCGACGCCACGTATGTCCAGTTGTTGCAGGCGATCGGGGAGGCATAGATGTACGGCTGGATCTGGCGTCACCTCCCCGGGCCGCTGGGCGCGAAGCTGGTGCTCGCGCTGCTGCTGGCCCTGGGAGTGATCGCGCTGCTGCTGTTCGTGGTCTTCCCCTGGCTGGAACCGATGCTCCCGTTCAACCAGGTCTCGGTCCCGAACTAGGAGCGTTCGGCCTGTTGCCACGGGACATCGGACCACTTTTGGTCCGGCGCCGGCCGCACGGGCCCGCCAGGCCGTAGCGGGCAAGGTTATTGGTCATAAGGGGACCTTATTGGCCCTAGGCGCGGCGGACCGGGAGCGATCGGCCGAACCCGCTGGTCAGCGGCTTGTGAGTGGATCACGGGCCGTGGGCACGCGTGGGCGTGGGAACAGACTGTTCCCATGGGTTTGATCGTTTCCGGGTCGCCGGTCTAGCCTCCGGTCTTGCAGGGATCGCCGCGCGTGCGCGAGCGAGAGGGGCACGATCCCCGATGAGCACCAAGCGCAAGGCGCCCCGGCGCGGTCCCGGTTACAGCGTCGAACAACTTCCTTCCGGCCGGTACCGGGCGACCGTGTGGAACGCGGTGGCGAAGCGCAAGCAGCCCGTTGCGGCGGCGGACGGTTCCAAGACGTTCGACTCCTATGAGGCCGCCGACGCCGCCGCGCGGGCCGCTAAGACGCGGACAGACAGCACCTACACCGACGCGGGTGTGCCGGTCGCGCGTCAGCGGCAGCGGCTGGCCTTCGCCGAGTACGCCGCCGCGTGGCTGGCCGGTCCGGGTAGGTACACCGCGCGCGGGGAGTTGGCGACGCTGGGCACGATGAACACCCGCACCGGCATCGTGAACGCTTTGATCAAGCAGTTTGGCCCCCGCCTGGTGGACGAGATCACCAAGACCGAATACCAGGCCGCCGACGCCGGGTGGGCGGACGCGGGCTACGCGCGCAAGACCCGCGAGGCCCGGTTGACCACGTTCCGCGCGATCCTGAAGCAAGCCCAGGACGACCACCTGCGCTACGACGACCCCACCAAAGGCGTCACGGTGTACGCCGAGCGGGAACGCGAACCGCGTCTGCTCACCGAGCAGGAGTTGTTGCTGCTGCTGTGCTTCCTGCCGGTGTGGTTCTGGCCCGCCGCGCTGCTGGCCCACGACTGCGGGCTGCGCGCGGCCGAGGTGTGCGGGCTGCGGTGGTTCCGGCTGACGCTCGATGGGGACGACCCGTCCGTGTTGGTCAAGGACGTGATGGAACCGGACCGCACACTGCGCGGCTACCCGAAGGGCAAGAAGACCGCCAGGGTGGCGCTCACGCCGCGTGTCGTGGCCGCCCTGCGGGTGCTGCGCGCATCGCGCCCTGACGACAGGGACGACGATTTCGTGTTCCGCAACTCCCGCAACCTGCCGCTGCGGCCGAAGGAGCCGAACCGGTTGCTCGCCACGGCGTTCGGCCGCTCCGGGCTGACTGGGCAGCGTCCCGTGTTCCACGATCTGCGGCACTCCTGCGGGGACAACCTGGCCCGGCACAACGCCTCGGCCGTGGTGATTATGAACGTGCTCCGGCACGGCAACCTGAAAACCTCGCAGGGCTACATCGGCGCGGTGTCCACCCGGGAGCAACGGGAGTGGATGCTGCGGGTCCAAAGTGGAGCCGCACTCGCGCCGGTCGTGCCGTGGTGGTCGCCGACCGGCGCGCGGACCGCCGTCCGATCGTCTACGACCTCGCCCTACGGGAGGACAGTCACGACCGGTCGCCCATGTCTGCCCGTGGCGATACGGGCGGACATCCACGTCCCGAACGGGCGGACATCCATGACCGGCACGGGCGGACACCAGTGTCCGCCAAAAGGTCCTCTAAAAAGACCCTGAAAGGTCCTCCTCCGCGCGCGAGTGGAATCGCTCGCCTCGCTGCCGATGCCGATGCGACCGAGGACGAGATCACGCAACTGATCGAGAAGACGCGGGCCGAAGGACGGGACATCCGCTCGCCGCTGCCGTGGCTGCGGACGTGCCACGAAAACGGTGACCTGCAAGCGATGCTCGTCACCCTCCGCGCTGAGCGCGGCGCAGCCGAACTCCAGGAATGGGGCAACTGGCGCGAACAACAGCCGAAGTGCCCACACGGTGAGGCCGGAGGGAGAGAACTTCACCCACAGAGCGGCGAGCCCATCTGTGCGATCTGCCGCCACGACGCCAGATCCATCCACATTGGACATAAAGAAGAGGTGAAAGCATGACTACACAACGAAAACCGCTCAGCGCCGAGGCCGAACGCACCGCCCGTCTGGACGCGCTGGCCGTGTTCCGCGCTGCTGTCCACCAGGACCCGGCCGGGCTGGTCGCGATCGTGAAACAGCCGGACTGGGCCGTACTCGACACCCGCCGCGTGGTCTCGGTGACCGTGCCCGCCGAGACCAGCTGACGATTCGCGAATCGCGAAACGTGGCGACCGGCCGCCGCTCGGATTCCGTCCGCGCATCGGACGGAGCCGCCGCGCGTGCTCTCTGGACCAGGGGGTTACCCCTCCCTCCCCGCGGCCGGTCGGATCGTCGGTCAGGCAAGAAGGTGCGCCGACAGGTAACCGCAGGTCACCACGCGGAGAAACCACGATGATCACCCACTGTAGTCGCTGCGGACAGCCGCTCGGCGAGCCTGCCGGGACCGGTCGCCCGGCTGCGTATTGCACGGTCGGGTGCCGCCGCGCAGTCGAGTACGAGATCCGGCGCACCGCCACCGCCGCCGAGCACGCCGAGGCCGAACACACCCGGTGGCGGCAGGCCGCCGCTGGGCTCGGCCCGCTGGCCGCCGCCCCGCCGGGGCAGCCCGAGGCCGAGGCCGCCTGGTGGGCCGCCGAAGTCTCCCGGCTGGACGCAAGCTGCGGGACCTGCTGGACGATCCACCTGCTAGCCCGGATGTTGAATCGGTTTCAACACAGCCTCCCGAGGACGTGTAACGGGCCGCTCCGGTCGTTCGATTTTCTGTGGACTACCCCGCAGTTATCGAGAAAGACCGGGTAAGCCCATGTCCGAAGGGCTTCACTGTTCCCCCGCCACCGGCCCGAGCTGCGGCCGGAATGTGGAATTCACCATAAGCACACGCACCGCCGTCCTCGACGGCGAAGCCGTGGCCTACCTCGGGATTCTGATCACCCGCACCCTGCACGGCCGCCCGGTCGCCGAGGAGTGGCTACCGGTGGGCGAAGACCCGACCGAGGCCGACGACGAACACGCGATACAGCGACTTCATGCGGCTTTGTGCTGGCAGCACGGCGCCGACAGCAACGAGATGCGCCCCGGTGCCGCCTGAGCGGAACCGGGGCGCGCACGGCCGTGGACGACGAGCAGGGGTGTTTAGTAGACGCCCCCTCGGGTGGGCAGGAAAATGATCGTCGTCAACGAGCCTGGCCGTTCTCAGTGACCGGAATCGTGCGGCAGGATGACGCTCTGCCGTTCCGGGGTGATGGTCCATTCCCACGTCGACAACGGTGGTTCGCCGCGAGATTTCCACCAGCGGTAGGCCGTCTCGGCGGCATCCCACAAGCGGCGCGGCCCGGCTTGCCGCACCCGGAACCGTTCGCCCTCGGGGGTCACGCTCGCCCACGACCCGGACAGCGAATCGGCCAGCCACGCCACGCCGGGCCGGTCCTCGTTGGCCTTCCACACGTCGTAGCGGCAGCCCGGCAGGGCTACCGCGATCGGCCACCGATGATCATCGGCCAGCAGCGGCACCCACGGCGCGAGATCGGTCCACGTCTTTTCGGCCGAGTCGTCATCCCATTGCAGGGACCCGAAATCGACCGTGGGGACCCGGTGTGAGCGCATGTCCATGAAACCGACTTGCAGCCAGGGCACCGCGTGCCCGGTCGCGGTGCCGTCCTCGCCGACCACGAACCGCACCAGTGGCCCACTGGCCATGTCCGCGCGCATCGGCGCGACGATCACCCCACCCGGGCGGACTCTTTTCACCCACGAATACGGCAACTGTCCTATGTGGACACCAGCGGTTGCGATGATCCTGTCGAAATAGTGCTCAGTGGACAGCTCCGCCGCGTCGCCCTCGATGGTGCCCACCCGCGAATAACCGGCCTCGCGGAGATTCCTCCGTGCCTGCGCGGTCACCTCGGGGTCGATCTCCACGGTAGTCACATGACCCGAGCGGCCAACGATTTCGGCCAACAGCGCGGCATTCCACCCGGTTCCGGTACCGATCTCCAGTACCGACTGGCCCGGCTCCGGCTCCAGCGCCCGCAGCATCCCGGCCACCACCGAGGGCATCGACGCCGAACTTGTCGGCCGATGCCCGATCTGCGGCCACGCGGTCGCCCCGTCATCGAACTGGGTCACCAGCGCGCGATTTGAGTACACAGTGGACAACCAGAGATCCGGGTCCGTGGTGCGGTCTACGGCCGTGTCGATGTCCCCATCGCTGTCCTGATACCAGAAACGATCCGGCACGAACCATTCCCGCGCGGCAGCACGGAAAGCAGGACCGAACTCGGCGGGTAGCACACCCGCCGAGTCCAGCTCCACGACAAGGTCTCGCACCCTATCCAGGGCGGCCATTTCGGTCACTCGTCGCCGCTTCCCTGTCCGTACTCCTTCGGATCGATGTCATCGGCGGTCTTGCCGGTCTGGCCGTCCCGATTCACATCGTGCTTGCCGCCGTCGGTCGTACCGCCGTCGTTCTTGTCCTTGCCCACTGCCGTGACCTCCACTCGATCGGTTCACTCTAGAAACCCGCGTCACTCGCGCGGAACTGTGCTCGCTCACCTGGGCCAACGGCCCCGGCCAGCGCAGTCGGCCGGATACTGACCGGCCGCCGTATCTGTATCGGCACGCCGCAGGCGGGAACCGGCCGCAGTACCCCCATTGGGGCGTCCGGATGCCCCGGAGGGGCGATCGTGAGCACCGCCCGCAACGTCCAGGCCGTTGAGGCGTGGTAGTGCCACGACACCAGTTCCGGGGCGAACACATCGGTGCCCGGGAAGGTCGGCAACCGGTAAGCCGTCGCGTCGTCCTCATCGCGCAGGATCACCACGTCCGCGCAGGTGTCCCACTGGAACACGTGCGCGACCGCCTCCGGCGCGTCCTTCGGGCCGAACACGTACAACACCCACCCCCGGCGGCGAAGCTCGTTCAGCAACTCGTCAACCTCGGAACACCGCACGTCCCGCCGCCTCCCGCCAGTCACCGGTATCGGTGTCGGTCTCGCCAGTCTGCTGGGCGGCCCGCCGCTGTATCCGCCGCCGTGACCGCTCGTTCACCGCGAACGCCAGCCCGCTCATCACCGCCGAACCGACGACACAGCACGCCATTAGCGCCAAGACGGCGATGAACGACATTCGGCACTCCTTCCCGCATGGTCAGGCCGTTCCCGGCCGGGTCGGGGTGACTTCGGGGAAAGTCGATCACCGACCGGGGCGGCCCTGCCCTGTAGCCTCGTCATCACAGTGGGGTGATGGGAATGGGTTTGGCGTCTACCGGCGTCTACAGGTGGTGCGGCAGTGTCTGACCTTGGCGCGAACCTGCGGGCGACCCGCGAGGCCGCCGGAGTCAGCCTGTCCGCGATGGCAGCCCGCACCCACTACAGCAAGCCCCTGCTCGGCCTGCTGGAGACCGGGAAACGGGCCATCAAGCCCGAGCACGTCACCGCGTACGCCCGCGCGCTCAACGTCTCCCTGGACACCCTGTACGGCCTGCCGGACGACCCGCTCCGGGTCGCTCACGAGTGGCTGGTGGCCGACACCCCGGCCGAGATCCACTCGGCCGCCGGGCGGCGAGTCGGGGCGACGCTGGCGACCAAGCTGGAAGACCGCGTGATCGAACTCCGCCACCTTGACGATGTGATCGGCGGCCGGGACCTCTTTCCGTTGGTGCGTAAGGAACTCGCCAGCGCTCAGCACGTCGTCAACGAAGCGAGCTACACCGAACCGACCGGCCGCCGACTGCTGACCGTGGTGGGCGAACTCGCCCAGCTCGCCGGATGGGTCGCCAGCGACGCCGGTCACTACACCGAAGCTCAGCGCGTCTACCTCTCCGGCGTCTCCGCCGCCCGCGACGCGGGCGAGCCCGCGCTAGCCGGGCAACTGCTGTCCAGCCTGAGCTACCAGATTGCCAACGTCGGCAACCCGGCCGACGCGGCACTACTCGCCCGCTCGGCCGTCAAAGGGACCGAAGGCCGAACCACCCCGGTTGTCCGTGCGCTGCTACTGGAGCGGGTGGCCTGGGCCAGCGCACGCGCCCGGGACCGCGACGGCACCCAGCGGGCGCTGGACGCGGTGGACGACTCCTACGAACAGCGATCCGCCGGAGTGGATGAACCGGAGTGGGTCTACTGGCTCGACCGCAAGGAAATCGACATCATGGCCGGGCGCTGCCTGATCGAACTGGGCGACCCGCTCACCGCCGAGCCACTGCTGTCCGGTGCCATCACGGCATACACCCCCGAGCACGCCCGAGAGGTGGCGCTCTACCAGACGTGGCTGGCTGAGTCCTACGCCCGAGCCGGAGTATTCGACGCCGCGAGGACCACGATCAACCGCGCCCGTAAGGCCGCGCGAGGAGTGAACTCGACCCGGCTAGACCTCCGAATCGGCGCCGTAGAACAACTCCTACCCGCCTGACCGGTCACCACACACGGCGACCTGACTCAGCAGACAAGAGGCCGGGCACAACACCTCCCCGCGTGGGAACTACATGGGAACAAGCCCAATTACCGCTGGCAATGTGTGACTGAACGTGGCTAACGCTGGCACACGTTGACGCGATAAAGGCCCTGGTGAGAGGACATCTCACCACAAAACACCAGGTCAGCACGCGCAGTCGGCTCATAAAGGGTGCTTCTTCCTCATCTTCCGACGCGGATCGGCGACGCGGCCCCAGGGTGAAAACGTGATCGAGACTGCTTTTAACACGCAGGATCTGCCACCCGGCGAACGTTTTGCTTACTGGAACGCCATGACGGACCGGTCGTTGTGCCCTACCCTGATCAGCAGCGACCACGCCAACGACTTTCGGGCGACACTGCGGAATCTGGACTTCGGTGCGGTACAGGTCTCGATACCGGGGATGCCATCCCTTCGCTCGGCGCGAACACCGAAACTCATCCGGAAATCCGATCCCGAGCTCTACAACGTCGCTCTTGATCCCCGCGGAACGATGAAAGTCTCCCATGTTGGCCGGGATCTGGTGCTCAGGCCGAGGGATCTGGTGGTCTACAGCAGTTCCCATCCGTTCGACGCCCGGGTCACTGCCGGAGAGCAGGGCTTCGCCCAGCTCGTAGAGCATCTCGGGAATCGGCCACGAAGTCGTTGATGATGCGCGCCATCTCATTGACTATGCGTGCCCATCGCCCGTCTCCGAGCGGCGGGCGACACGGCGACCAGCCGAGTGACGGACATTGGATCCGTGGTGCGGTCATCGGGCGAGGTATCGGTGGAAAGACGGAGTCCTGCTCATCGCGGATAGCGATCAAGGTTGTGCTTGCTCAGCAAGGTCGTGCGGGCAAGTGCGGTCCGTGTGTGATCCCCTCACTGGCCGGCGAAGGTGCGGGACAGCGCCAACGCGACAGTCCGGACCGCAGGTGCGACGCGCTCCGTGCGCATCCGGGTCGCCCAGCCGGAGATGGAGACCGCCGCGATCGCGGTTCCGCCCGCGTCCACGAGCGGGCTCGCCACGCACACCACCCCCACCCCCGACTCCTCGCGCTCGAACGCGATCCCGCTCTCCCGGTAGCGCGCTAGCTGCCGCCGCAGCAACCCCGGCGCGGTGATCGTCCGGCTGCTCACCCGCGGCAGTCCCGCCTCAATCACCCGCGCCACCACCGTCTCCGGCGACCGCGACAGGATCGCCTTCCCCACTCCCGTGGCGTGCGCGGGGAACCGGCCGCCCGCGCGTGACGGGAGATTCGGCGCATCCGGCCCCCGCAGCACGTCGAGGTACACCACCTCCGTGCCCTCCAGCACCGCCAGGTGCACGGTGTTCCGTGTCGCCTCGCGCAGGTCCGCCAAGTACGGCCGCGCCGCCTCCACCAGACGCTCCCGCCGCACCACGAGCTGGCCGATCTCGAACAGCCACAGCCCGAGCCGCACCGAGGTGCCATCGCGCTCCAGCAGGCCGGTGTCCGCGAGGTGGCCTGCCAGCCGGTGCACGGTCGTCTTCGCCATGCCGGTGCGGCGGGCCAGCTCGGACACGCCCAGTGCGTCATCGCCCTGCCGGAAGGCGCCGAGCAGGGTCGCGATGCGGGCCGCCACCAGCCCGTCGGCCGGGGCGCCGTCGTTGCGTTGAGTGGTACGCACCGGTTGAGTGTGCCCCATCCCGCCAGGACCGTTCGGGACACTCGGGCACTATCCTGCTGATATGCGATCCGCTGTCCTGGCGGCGGCAAGAACCATTCCGCGATTCGAGCACCTGATGTCATCGTTTTCACGGGCCCGACAGGGCGCAGGCAGCGCTTCACACCGGACAGACCGCCGCGGCTACTTCGTCCCGTCGCTGGCCGCAAAGGCGTTCCGGCAATTGTGCTGTGACACCAGCGCACACAACCGCGAGGCCGCCGCATGCCGCCAACCGCATCACATCTTCGGCTCAGCTAGCGACCGGCCACGCACCGTTGGGCGGGCCGTGGCCGCCGCCGACGACGCGACCATCTCCTACTCTTCTCCGGTGCGTGTGATGTTCACGCTGGAGGGCGGCGCGGCCGCCGGAGGACGCGGCCCAGGAGGAACAGATGTCGGAGGATAAGGAGACGGGTGCCGCGAGCCCGCCTCGGCGAGGACGTAAGCCCGCGCCGGCGCCGGAGGTGATTGCTCCGCTCGCTATCGAGAACCGGCGCGAGTCGTCGCTGCGGGTGCATGGTTACCTGCGGGATCTGATCTTGTCCGGCGCGTTGCGGCCGGGCACGATACTGGCCCAGAAATCAGTGGCCGAGGCCCTGGGCACCAGCCGCACCCCGGTTCGCGAAGCGATGCGGATGCTGACCGAAGAGGGCCTGCTCGATGGCCAGCTCAATCACCAATCCAGGGTGCGCGGCTTCGACGCCAGCGATCTCGACGGGGTGTTCGCATCCCGAATCATGCTGGAGGTCTTGGCAATCCGCGTCACGGCCCGCCACCTTGACCGCGCGGACGCCGATAGCATGGACGATGCGGTTCGGCGGATGAGTGCCGCGCGCGACCGTCCTCAGTGGCACATCGCGCACCGTGACTTCCATAACCAGGTCGTGCGCTCGGCCGCGCCGCCGGTCCGGGAGTCGCTGCGCAACCTCGGTGATCGCTGTGACCAGTACGTGGAGTTGCTGCGCTCGACTAGCGACCGCGTAGCTCTGGATGACGCCCGCAGCCGTGAGCACCAGCAGTTGGCGGCCTGTGTGCGGGAAGGCCGTTACACCGACCTGGAGGTGGGGACCGCTCTCCATCGCGCGCGGACGGCCACCATGCTTCTGGCCGAAGTGGCGCCCGAGTTCGAACCCATCTCCGTTCGTGCGGCGCTTAACGTCGTCGCGGCCGATGCCGCAGCCCCGCTCCCCGCGCTCTGGAGCAGGTGACCGGGCCCGTACGACGGGTTGCACCCGTCTTTCCGCCCCGGTTCCTTGCTCTGTTCCGTGCCGCGCCGGATCTTGACAGCCACACGCCGTCGATGAAAAAGTGTATGCAGTAAAATCGGGAGGCTGAGCAATGACCATCCGGTTCGGGCATGTGATCGACGGCGAAGAACGCGATTCCACCAACGCGAGCCAGTTCGAGTCGGTGGACCCGTGGACCCAGCAAATCTGGGCCGAGGTCGCCCTCGGCGGAGCCGACGAGGCCGCGCAGGCCGTTGCGGCGGCCCGGCGGGCTTTCGACTCGGGCCCCTGGCCCCGCATGGGCCGCGACGAGCGCGGCGCCCTGCTGCACCGTCTGGCGGATCTCATCGAGGAAAACGCCGACGAGCTGGCCCTCGCCGACTCCCGCGACATGGGCAAGCCGATTGCCGACGCCCTGGGCAAGGACGTGCCGCGCTCGGCACAGAACTTCCGGTTCTTCGCCGACCACGCACGCCTGTCGCCGTCCGAGGCCTACCCGATGGACTCCGGGCACCACGCCTACACACGGTTCGAGCCGGCCGGAGTCGTGGCCGCGATCGCGCCGTGGAATTTCCCGCTCATGCTGGAGACCTGGAAGATCGCCCCGGCGCTGGCCTGGGGCAACACCGTGGTACTCAAGCCCGCCGAGGACACCCCCGCCAGCGCGACTCTCCTGGCTCGCCTAGCCCTGCAGGCGGGGCTGCCGGCAGGGGTGCTCAATGTCGTGCACGGCTACGGCCCCGACTCCGCAGGCCAGGCGTTGACCCTCGACTCCCGGGTGGATCGGATCACGTTCACCGGGGAATCCGGCACCGGGCGGGCGATCACCGCCGCCGCGTCCGCCAACCTGACCCCCGTCAGCCTCGAGCTCGGCGGAAAGGGCGCAAACCTGGTGTTCGCCGACGCCGACCTCGACGCGGCGGTGCACTGGTCGATTCAGGCGATCTTCACCAACGCCGGCCAGGTGTGCTTGGCAGGATCACGACTGTACGTCGAACGAGCCGTGCTGGAGGAGTTCACCACGCGGTTCGTACGGGCGGCTGAAAGCCTGCCGCTCGGCGCCCCCAGCGACCCCGCAACCCGCATCGGGCCGCTGGCATCCGAGAAGCACTGGCGCAAGGTCACCGGCTACCTCGACGTGGCGGAGGGCCGCATGCTGACCGGAGGCCGCGGGAAAGGCTGGGCGGTCCGCCCGACCGTGCTGGCCGACGTGCCAGACAACGCGCCCGTCCAGCGCGAGGAAGTGTTCGGCCCGGTCGTGACCATCACGCCGTTCGACACCGAAGACGAAGCAGTCCGGCTCGCCAACGGCACCCGATACGGACTGAACGCGATGCTGTTCACCGAAAACCTGCGCCGAGCTCACCGGGTGTCCGCCGCGTTGCGGGCCGGCACCGTCTGGACCAACTGCTTCTTCGTGCGTGACCTGCGCGCGCCGTTCGGCGGAGTCGGCGACTCCGGATGGGGCCGCGAGGGCGGCAACTTCAGCCGCGAGTTCTTCACCGAGCCTAAGGCTTGCGTGATGGATGCCCGATGATCAGCCCGCCTGTGTCGGCACACGACGCGGCGAGCATGTCCCGGGCTGAACTTCAGATGGGAGTGTGGCCGTGCCGTTGATCCAAGTGAGCATTGTCAAGGGGCGCAGCGACGAACAACTGCGTGCGCTCGGCGCTGCGCTCACCGCCGCTACGGTCGACGCGATCGGCGCGAGACCGGAGTCGATCCGGGTCGTGGTGCAGGAATGCGAGGCTGAACACTGGTTTGTCGCAGGCGAATCGCTGGCCGAGCGCCGAGCTTCCGGGCACAGCTAGCACCCGAACCTTCAGACCTCGCACCGCCCTATCGTCGGCCGGCCCGAATACAGCAGCCCCGAATACAGCAGCACCGAATACAGCAGCACCGAATACAGCAGCATTGCAGGCAAGAATGCCGGCGTGCGGGCCGGCTGGCAGAAATCCCTTCGACTCGTCAGGGTCAGCACGACAATGCCGTGCTGACCCTGACGACGAACCTCCCGTGCAAGCCCGGCCACGTCGGTGCGTTCGGCCTACGACCCGGCCCAAAAGGCGCGACGTCCACTGTGGTCGGCTGGGGCGCCACATCAGCCCACAGTGGACGGGCAAGGTGTTCTGCGCGGGTCGATGCCGCCGCCCAGCGGGCGGACGACAATCGGGTGCCGCGGGGGTCAGTGCTCAAGCAAGCTGGGATTCAGCGGCCCCCACTGATTCACCGTAGCGACGTCGACCTCCCACGTACGCGGTCCCATGGGGTGCTGCTCGTGCCAAGGGCGTGGCTCCCAGTAGGGCTTGGTTTCGTCCAGAACGAGATCGAGCTGGGTGAACAGCTCGACGACGTTGCCATCGGGATCCTTGTGGTAGGTGAACAGGTTGTGCCCTGGGCCGTGGCGCCCGGGCCCCCACTCCAGGCGGAATTTGTTCTGTGCGAGGTGGTCGACCATCGACACGAGGTGAGCCGGGTCGCGCATCTCGTAGGCGACGTGGTGCATGCCCTCGAACTTGCTGCTGGCCATGAAGTTCGCCGCGTGGTGGTCGGAGTTGCAGCGCAGAAAGACGAAGAAATCGCCGACGGTGTCCGACCAACGGAAACCCAGCAAGTCCTGATAGAAGTCCTGCATCCGGTCAAGCGACGGCGTGAACGCCGCGACGTGACCGAGCTTCGTCGGGCGCAATGGCGTGGGAGTGGCGCCCTCGACGAGGTCTTGTCCACTGATCAGATGCAGCGGCGTGCCGGTGCCGGGCTCTTCCAGGACGAGCACATCGGGCGTACCGGGCCCGATGTCGCTGCGGCGTTCGGTGAGATAGCCGGCCTGCTTGAGATGCCGTTCGGCATCGTCGAGTGCCCCGGCGATCTCGTAACCCACGGTGGTGCGGGCACGCGCCGCTCCGCGGGTGAGAACGACGCAGTGGTGGTCGGTGCCGGTGGTGAGGAACGCGCCGTTGCCGTCGGAGTCGACGAGCCGGAAGTCCAGCACCTGCGTGTAGTAGTGGATCATGCGGTCAAGGTCGGGAGTCTCGACACCGAGATAGGCGAGCTTGGTTACCGAGACCGGGGTGTCACGTGTCATGGGAGTCTCTTTACTGGTGAGAGCCGAGTGTGAGCCGGCTGGGTGTGCGGTGGCGGACGCGTCGAACAGGGGCACAAGGTCGGAGTAGAAGCGCAGGTGCGTCACCGTCGGTGATTCAGTCCTCCATGTCGTCCCTCTTCGTTGACGGGGTGGCGGCCGTCAGGCGTGCAATGCAGGGTGCGCGACCCGTACCGGGTTGCGCAGTGTCCCCAGGTCTGTGATCTCCACTCGCAGGTCATCGCCATCAACGAGCGCCGCGCCGTGAGCGACGCCGACGCCGGCCGGTGTCCCGGTCGCGAGCACGTCCCCGGCTTCGAGGCACATGATCTCGCTCGCCGCAGCGATCAGCCGGGCAACCGGGAACAGCATGTCGGCGGTGTACCCGTCCTGTTCGAGTTTGCCGTTGCGCCACAATCGGATGTGCAGGTTCTGGGGGTCGGGTACCAGCCAGGCCGGAGTGATCCCGGGGCCCAGCGGGGAGAAAGTGTCACGGCCTTTGCTCGCCAGCCAGTCGAACGTGAACGGCGGCGCGAGAGGATTCGCCCTGCGGTGCAGGCCCCGTGCCGACACATCGTTCATGATCGTGTAGCCGGCGACGTGCGCGAGCGCGTCGGCTTCGGGGATGTCTCGGCCCGGTGTGCCGATGACGACCGCGAGCTCGGCCTCCCAGTCGACACGGGCCTGCTCCTCGGGCGGGATGCGGACCTGCTCGTCCGGGCCGGTGATGGAGGTGGACGGAAGCAGGAAGAAATACGGCTCGATTCCGCCGGGGACTTCCGCGATGCCCATTTCCGTCAGGTGTCCGCGGTAGTTGGCGCCCGCACACACGAGTTTGCCCGGCGCGCGCAACGGGGCTCGCAGGGTCCCGGTGGTGGTCTGGCCGCCAGCCGGGTCGAAAGAACGCAGCAGCGGTGCGAACTCCGGCCACCGCGCGATCACCTCTGTGACGTCCGCGCCGTCGAGGCCCGGGATCTCGACGAGGCTGTCCCCGCAGAGTGCGACCGCGCGCGGCGCCCCGCCATCGGCGTGATCGACGCTGGCCAAGCTCCACGTCGACCCGCGCCACGTGTGCGCGGCGCCAGCATCATCGGGAGCGTGCCCGGACTGGCCGGGGCCGGAAGTCGGTCCGGCTGCGGTCGTTCTCATGTGGTCCTCCTCGAGGATGTGTCTGTGCGCAGGTGGTGCCACAACCGCCGCAGCAGCGGTGGCGCGGCGTCGCGCCACGCGGCGATATCGTCGTCGTCCAAGACCATCGGATCCGCCCCGCGGGTGGCGAGATGAATCCGGCAGGCGGTCTCCAGCAGCCACATCCGGGTGACCGCTTCCCCGGGCGAGGTGCCGGTGGTGACCGCGCCGTTGCCGCGAAGCACCAGGGCGTCGTTGTCGCCGAGACTGCGGGCGGCGGCATCGCCCAGCCGGGCGTCGCGGATCAGCCGCGGCGACTGGTGCACCGGGATCCGGTGGCCCAGCCAGGCTGCCTGGCCGTGCAACAACGGCAGCTCCGTTGCGGTGGCCCCGGCGCCCAGCGCCGACTCGGGCTGGGCACGCACAACCGCGGTGACATCGGGACGTGCCCGATATATCGCGCAGTGCAAGTGCGCCTCTCCCGGTACGTTCGCGGGCAGGGCGGCGCCGTCGACGCCTGGGACGATCTGCACCGTCACCAGTTGGGTGGGAGTCACGGTCGCCAGGTCCGCGGTCGGGGTGATCATCAGCTCGTTCTCGGCCCGGACCGACACATGCCCGAAGGCGGAGACCAGGCCGAGCCGGGCCAGGACCTGTGCCGCCTCCACCACTTCCGCCGCGCCGGGCACCGATGATGCGCCCGCGGTCATGCCGTCTTCGCGAGCGTGTGCCGTGCGATGACCTCGCGGTACGACATTGCGAGGAAGATCATCAGGTCGCCTTTCGAAGGGGCAGCTCGCTCGTGGTCACAAGCTGCGGTTGGGAAGTGGGGCGGCTCGTCGGTCCGAGCCACATGTCGATTGATCCGCGTTCTGCGGGGTCGAAGACGCGGGGCCGCCAGGTCGCGTCGTCCTCGATGCGGCGTACGCCGTAGGAATACTCGTAGGTGAAGCCCTCCGGGCCTTGGAAGTAAAGGAAGACGGCACCGGACTGCGGGTGGCGCCCCGGACCCATTTCGATCTCGACGCCCTGCTCCACGAGGAAATGCCAGCTGCGGAAGATGTCGTCGATCGCGGCGACCTGAAAGTTCATGTGGCACAGTCCGGGCCCGTCGGCGGCGAACACGGCGAGCTTGTGGTGCACCGGGTTGATCCGCATCAGGCAGGCGTCGTCGCCGATCCAGTCCGATACGCGTGCGTTGAAGGTGGATGACCAGAATCGGTAGGCCTCGCGAACGTCGGGGGCGTCCACGCACAGATGCCCGAATTCGGTGATCCCGGCCGCACGCGAGTAATTGACGGGCGTAGCGAGAGAGTGCTGACCGGCCACAAGCTCGATCCGGTTGCCGAACGGATCGTCGAAGCCGATTCCGGCACGGACCCGGCGTGAGCGGCAGCCGTACGGGTCGATCCGCGCCGCGCGGATTCCGCGGGTTTCGAGCGCGGTTTCGGCCGCGGCGAGAGCTTCTTCGTCGGCGACGGTGAACCCGGATGCGATCACCCCGGACTCACCTTCCACCAACGCCAGGCGATGGTGCGCGGAGTCGGCCCGCAGGTGCGCCACCCCGGGCTCGCCACCGTCGACGAGCTCCAGCCCGACGATGCTGGTGGCGAATTCGGTCGCCGTGGCCAGATCAGCTACGCCCGACCGGACATAAGCGATATCGGTCAGCTCGATCATGTGCTCTCCCTAACGTTTCAGTCGTCCAGCCCGAAGTAGCCGCGTTCGGCCGCTGGTGCCGGCCAGGCCGCGCACACGGCTCCGGTCAGCTGGGTGCGGGCACAGATCGGCGGGGAGCAGGCGCAGTGCCGCACCGGTTGCCCGGCTGCGACCTTGCGTGGCCAGTCGGGGTCGGCGAACAGCGCCCGGGCCAGTCCGACGGCGGCGACGTTGTCGTGTTCAAGGACCTCCTCGGCGTCGCTGGGATCACCCAGACCGCCGTTGGCGATGACCGGGATGCTCACAGCGGCGGCGAGCGCGCTGCTGGCGGAGCCGCCATAGCCGCGCCGGGCGAACAGTCCCTGGTTGGCTGGCAGCCGGAGTGTCTCGAACGTGGCCGGAATCGCGAAAAGGAACTGCACGCCTTCGTCCTCGAGGAGCGGTGCCAGCCGCACCGCGTCGTCGATGCTCCAGCCTCCATCGACGAGTTCGTCGCTGATGAGGTGCATGCCCACCAGGAAATCCGGTCGCGTGCGGCGGCGAACCTCGCGGACGACCTCAAGGGCGAACCGTGCACGGTTGTCGAACGATCCGCCCCACCGGTCCGTGCGCCGGTTGGTCAATGGCGAGAGAAAACCCGAGATCAAGAAGCCCTGGGCCCCGTGGATGTCGACCCCATCGAATCCCGCCCGCTGGCACAGTTCGGCTGCGCGGCCGAACTCGGCGATACTGCGCCGGATCTCCTCGTCGGTGATCTCGGCCGGAGTCTCGATGCGGCCGGGGGTCAGCTCGAACGGGACCGCCGACGGCGCGAGCCGACGTGCCTGGTCGTAGACATCCCAGGGGCCGGCGTAACGACCGGCGTGGACGATCTGCACGATCGCCAGAGCTCCGTGCGCGGTGATGGCCGAGGCGAGCCGGGCCAGCCCCGGCAGGTGTTCTTCGCCGGCGACGAGCGTCTGCCGGGGCATCTGCCGGCCTGCCGTGCTGATCGCGAAGTTCTCGGTGACGACAATCCCGGCGCCCCCGCGTGCCCGTCGCGCGTAGTGCTCGACCTCAGCATCGCTGACCTGGCCCGCCTCGTCGCCGTAGCACACCGACATCGGGGCGAACACCACCCTGTTGCGGGCCTCCCGGGAGCCGATCCGCAGGCTGGAGAACAGCTTGCCGGTGGTGGTGGGCGCGGTCATCGCGCGTCTCCCGCGACCAGGTCGAAACGAGATCGGGAGCTATCGACCATCGAGACTCCTCTCGGGTCGGTGGCGGCAACGCCGCACCGCCCTGTTTGTGTACACATTTACGAAGTGCCGCTCCACCTGAACCGTTGGACGCGTGACGCGGTCAGCGCCGCCCCAGGCCGCCATCGACGAAACCGTGTCTGTCCGGTCAAGAAGGCCGCGTCAATGGAGGCGAGGAACGAGACCGCGCCGACGAGATCCTCGGGCATCCCAGCCGCTTGACGGTCTGCCGCGAGAGATCGCGCCGAAGAAAAGTGTGCACACTATTTTAAGGCGCGTCAAGGCGCCGATGACCGGTCCGGGCGGCTGGTACTGGACTTCTGACTTCGGAGCCCCACTTCAAGGGCGCCGAGCCGACGGTGCCGACGACCAGAACCGGCTCGCCCGGCCGAAAACCGCGAAGAATACGGCCGAACGCGCGCGGCCTGTGGTGCTCACGGCACCGGGAAAGTGGTCCCGATTCCCATGCCGGTGATCCATTCGGGCACGGGCTCGTAGCTGTGCCACACAAGCGGAAGTCCGGCGGCCACCTGGCCGGTGAGCCAACACCGCACCTCGTGCCCACCGGTACCTGCGGCCTCCTCCAGGCCCTCGTGCCCCAGCGCGGCGATCGCACCGGCGTCCCCACCTGCCAGACGGTCGAGGAACCACCGATCCCAGTCGGCGTCGACCCGCGCGGAAGGATTTCCGCCCATAGCCCGGACCCGAGGCTCACGCGCCGCAGCGAAGGCCTGGACGTCGGATCGGCCGTGGATGAGTGCCGAGCGCCGTTCACCGGTCACGCTGGGGTCGCGGGGATCGTTGGAGGGAAGCCAATGCGACAGGCCGCCGCTGGCCGCCACCAGCACGCATCCCGCGAAGTCGGCCGACCGCAGCGCGGCCCCCAACGCCTGTCCCAGCTCCACACAGCGCTGCAGCGACGGCAGTGGTGGCGCGGCCGTGTTCACCACCAGCGGGATCATCGGGATGCTCCCGCCGGTGGCCATCTCGTAGGTCTGGACGATGCCGTGGTCGACGGTGAGCGAATACGACAGCGACAGGTCAAACCCTGCGGCGGTGACCCCATCGTGAACGGCCCAGGCCAGGTCGGTTTGCAGCGCGAACGGTCCCGCCGCGCTGCCGAAGTCGCCGAAGCCAATCGCGGTCTCGACGCCGAGTACGAACGGAGGCATGACGTCATAAAAGTTCCCGTGGAAGTGATCGGGCCCGATCACGACGACCGCGTCGGGTGCGAGGTCGTCCACGGCCCGGCGCACCCGCGCCGCGTCGGCGAGGAACTGCGCTCCTGGCCCGTGAAGGTGCTGTGGTGGCAGCAGGGACGCGAACGGACTGTGCGACATGCCAACGAAGCCAGCGATCTCTGCCATCAGATCGGGTCCTGTCCGGTGAGCAGCCACCTGCGGTGGACATTCAGGAACTCGCCGACCTTCTCCCATTGCGGCCAGTGGCCGGCGTCCTGGATCACGTGCAGGCGGGCGTCGGGCAGCCAATCCAGCAGCAGCTGTGCCTCGTCCAACCCGCCGGTCGGGTCGTGGCTCGTCCACAGCAACAGCGTCGGAGCGTCCACCTTGGACACCCACGAGGGGTCCCATGCGTAGTCCTTGCGGATCTGCGGATCCTGAAGCACCAGCGTGTTGGTGATCGCGCGGAGGAAACCGGGCTGGGAATAGACCCGGCGACGCAGGTTGACCAGCTCGTCGGTGACCATGTCCTTGTGATGAAAGAGGAACTCGACGCGCCTACGGACCGTGGCATCACTGGGATCGCGGACTGCGGCCATGGTGCTGTCGCGCATCCGTGTCATCACCCCGGGCTTGTTGGCGATGTTGCCCGGCGTGTTGAGCACCAGTCGCAGCACACGCTCCGGGTAGTGCGCGGCGGCCCATGCGACGACCCAGCCACCGAGCGACTCGCCGGACAGGTGCGCCTGTCCGATGCCGAGCGCGTCCATCAGGCCGATGAGGTGGTCGACCAGCACGTCGATGGTGTAGGGCCGGTCCGGTAGCGCCGACCAGCCGTGGCCCACCATGTCGTAGGCGGTCACGTGAAAATCTTGGGCCAGTCCCGCGATGTCGCGCGCATAAGCCTCCAGGTGGCCCCCGGTCCCGTGCAGCAGGATCAACTCGGGTCCGGTACCGGCCTGCAACACCCGGGTACGGACCTCTCCCTCTTTTGTCTGCACCCGAACGTACTGCAGCGTGTGCGCGACATCGCCGAGTTCGCCCCAGATGCTGATGTGCTCGGGCACCGGCGGTCCCGCCGAGCTGTTCTGACCGGCCGAGGCAGCACTGTCTACTGTGGTCACGATTGCCTCCGTTTCTTTCTGTCAGTGCTGGTCGCCGGCGCGGGCCTGGGCGAGGCTGACAAGCCCGGCGCTTTCGCGGCGGCCCAGGCCGAACAGGTCCAGCAGACGGGAGTTCTCAATGGTCAGGAATTCCACCGGCCGGTCCGCGGAGTCGTTGAAGTGGCGGTGCCAGGTCCACGGTGGCGTATAAACGAACGAACCGGTCCACCAGGCGACGACCTCGGGCTCGTTCTCATCCGCGCCGCGTTCGATCTCGCTGTGGCCTTCACCGGCGATGACGAAATGGACAGTCTCGTGGTGGTGGCGCTGCATGTCCGAACTCCCGCCCGGCGGAATCTCCTGCCGGAACAGCTCGAACGTCGTGGTCGGCAGCGCGCCGGCGATCCGCAGCGGCGCGGGGTTGGGCACCGCGCCCTGCGGGATCGGCCGCAGATCCTCGTCGTGCACGACCAGTGGCCGTTGGCGGCCCGGCCGCACCTCGTGGGAGATGTCCGCCAAGAAATCGGCGACGTCGAAGCCTCGGCCCGCACTCGTCATGGTCGATTCGTCCTTTCAGAGCAGGTACTCCGTGCGGCCGCCGTCGACGGTCAGCACAGTGCCGTTGACATAGCTCGCCTCGGGTGAGGCGAGAAAGTTCACCGCGGCCGCGATCTCCTCCGGATCGGCCGCGCGCCCCGCCGGGATGTCGACGGTGTCCTGGGCGAGTGCCGTACTGAGGTCGACGCCCGCGACGAGGGCGCGGTGCCGGACCACTTCGATCCGGCGCGGTGTGTCCGTGGCCCCGACAGCGACGCAGTTGACCGTCACCCCTCGGGACGCGCACTCGCGGGCGGCAAGTTTCGCGGCGGCCGTCGCCGCCGTCCGCAGGACAGTGGAGGCGGCCAGCCCCGGCTGCGGCTGGCGCACCGCGGTCGAGGTGACGAGCACGATCCGGCCGAATCCGCGCTCGGCCATGCTCGGCAGGGCGGACCGCATCAGGGCCAGCGGCCCCAGCACCAGTAGATCAAGGTCGTGATGCCACTGCTCGTGCGGGACATCGAGCACCCCGCCGGGCGCCGGGCCGCCCGCGTTGGCCACCACGACGTCGAGTGCGCCATGACTCTGGTGTACCTGCTCGACGGCCGCGGCAGCGTCGGCCGGATCGGCCAGGTCGCACACGACGTGTCCGGTGCCGGGGCCCAGTGCCGCTGCGGCGGCCGCGAGGGTGGATTCCGTGCGCCCGGCGAGAATTACGTCGTGCCCGCTGGCGCGCAACGAGGCTGCGATAGCGGTGCCGATACCACCCGCACCCCCACCGACGAGCGCGACACGAGGCTCTGGCCGTATCGGGCCTGAAGAAGTATTGTCCGCCGCTTTCACGTTACTCATGATGTCGCCTACATTCGGCCCATGGGTGACGCAGAGCCAAGCGACGGTCCCACTGCACGGGACCCGGAGTGGGGTGCGGTGGAAGCCGCGGAGGCCGCAGGGGGCGCACTGGAGCGTGCAACGTGTCTGCTGAACGCCTTTGACGCCACGCATCCCGAGCTCGGTCTGGCCGAACTCGTGCAGCGTTCGGGGCTACCGCGGTCGACGGTGCACCGCACCGCCGCCCGCATGATCCGGCTGGGCTGGCTCGACAAACCCGGTGACCGGTACCGGGTCGGCAATCTCCTGTTCAAGTTGTCGGGCCTGGTCCCGGTCCGCCACGAGCTGCGCGAGGTGGTCCTGCCGTACTTGCATGACCTGCACTCGGCGACACGCAGCACCGTCCAGCTTGGCGTGCTCGACGGCCACCAGGTGCTGGTCGTGGAGAAGATCACCGGGCATCGCCGGATACCGATGCTCTCCGCCGTCGGCGGGCTGATCCCCGGGTACTGTTCCGGGCTCGGCCGCGCGATCCTGGCATACTCGCCCGACGACGTCGTGGACAGTGTGATCGACGCGGGCCTGAGCCGGCGCACCGTACGCACGATCACCTCGCCCGCCGCGCTCAGGGAGGAGCTGGCGGCCGTGTTCGGCCGCGGCTGGGCCTATGACCACGAGGAAGGAAATCCCGGCGTGAGCTGTGTCGCCGCGCCGATCTTCGACGTCACCGGGGTCGTGACCGCGGCGCTGTCGGTCACCGGGCCGAGCGCCTCCGTGCTGCCCGATCGGGTCGGCCCCGCGGTGCGCATGGCCGCCGCCTCGGCGAGCCGCGCCTACGCCGCCCGGCGGTGGGCCGCACCAGCCTTCCCCGACCAGCAGTCCCGCTGACTAGGACTGGCACTTGGTGTCCCGGTCACGGCCGTCCTAGGGTGGATTCCCGCGTCGAGCCGAATTCACCGGCGGCGAGCGGGAGGACCACTCGTGGGGGTAGCGCTCGTGGCAGCAGGCATCGCCGGGTTGGCGACAGCGAAGTTGCTGCTGCGCCACCGGTTCACCGGGCTGTTGTGGAAGGTGTACCGCCGGGAGGCGGGCGTGCTGAACTTCAAGGCTCTGCTGACCCACCTCGGTGAGGCGCTGTTTCGCCACCGCATGGCGAAGTTCCCGCACGGTCGCGGGAACGGGCTGCGCCGCATGTTGCTCAACTCCAGCGGCTCAGTCTCGGTGCGCCAGTTCGGGCTGCGCGAGAAGGACTTTGCTCCCCGCGGCCGGATGGAGCACATCGTCCGAGGCGCGATTGGCTTGGTCGCCGAGGGCTTCTTCCCCCGTGACCGCGCGACTGTCCTTCATGGACGGCGCGACTGGCGAACACCATTGCCTCGGCACCAAGACCATCGCCTTATCCCTGCACCACGTCGACGAGGTCCGCAACGACCTCGGACTGCGGATCGGGTGGCCGACCCGGGCCACGCGCACTGGCTGATGCCCGTCCAGCCCTCGCCCCATCGCAAGGTCACCTCCCTGCTTGCGAGGCACTCGCCCGGCAGACATCCGCCGCGCCGGCGTCGCCGCACCCTGACCCGCGCCCAGCCGACACTGAACCCGAGGAGAAGCAATGAGCACAGCCAACCACCGCGTCATCCGCTCCGGTGACGGCACCGATGTAGGCGCGATCGGCCTCGGTATCTTCACCCGTCTCACCGGGGCAGACACCGGAGGCGCCTACTCGGTGTTCGAGTACATCGTTCCGCCGGGTCTCGGTGGTCCGCCCACGCACATCCACAGCCGTGAGGACGAACTGTTCACCTGTGTGCGGGGACGCGTCGCGGTCGAACTCGACGGTGAGAAACACGAACTCGGGGAAGGGGATTGCCTGCTGATGCCGCGCGGCGTGCCGCACGTGTTCTACAACCCGTTCGAGGAGGAGACCCGCATCGTCGCGGTCGTGTCACCGCCCGGGCTGGAGAACTACTACCGGGAACTCAGTGAGCTGCCTCCCGGCCGGGACATGACGCTGGTGAGCGAGGTCATGACCCGCTACGGCCTGACGCTGCAGAAATGAGCCTGACGATGACCCCCGAAGAACGCGTAGCCATGGTGCACGCGCAATGCGCTGCAGTCGACGCCGGCGACGCTGAGTCCTTCGGCGCGTGGTTCGCCGACGACGCGACGTACACCTTTGCCTCCAACAACACCGTGGTCGGGCGACATTCGATCGTCGCAGCGACTGCCGCGGCGGCGAACACCCTGCCCTGGGTTCGGCATGTCGTCGACCAGATCGTCGATACCGGGGACGGGCAGCTGTTCTGCCGCTTCACGATTGAGACCGAAGCACCGGACGGAACGCCTCTGGCGCTGCCGTGCGTGACGGTCATGTGGCTGAAAGGAACACAGGTCGTCGACTACCGCGTCCACATGGACATCACCCCCGCGCTGCCCTGAGGAAGGCCGCACAGCCCGGAGGAGACCCTTCGGGGTCTCCGTCTCGGCCGCAGGAAACCGATCGTTGTGCAGAGCGGTATTGAGTCCTGACCCACCGCGACCATCTGTGGTCCCCGTCGTACTTCGCCGCATCCCGCGGCGGAGCCCCCTGTCGATCATCCGGCATTACCACCCGGCCTGACGGCCCGCTACGCGGGCCGGAAAGCAAGAATCGGCTCCCCGCCCTAAAGGACGAGGCTTGCGCCGATTGAATCTTGGTCATCGCCTGGTGCTGTCTCGGCGTGACCCTGCGGCTTCGCCGGGATCGCCCGCGTCGCCCATCAGTCCCGATCCGTCACGCCGTCAGCGTCACCGAGCCGAGATTCGAGAAGTGCGCAGCCACGCGGGAGCCGGACTTCATCTCCACGGCATCCGTCATGCCGCCGGTCAGCACGACCCAGCCCGGCTCGATCGCGAGGCCGCGCGCGGCGAGGGCGTTGGCGGCCAGCGCGAGCGCCTCCGCCGGGTGCCCCTGCACTGCGGCGCCGGTAGCGGTGTCCACGATCTTGCCGTCGACCTCGACCAGCGCGGCCTCCAGCGACAGGTCCAACTCGGACGGTGGCTTGCTCACCGGGCCGAGGCTGAAGAACGCCGAGGAACCGTTGTCCGCCACCACGTCCGGCAACGTGAACTTGTAGTCGCAGTACCGACTGTCGATGATCTCGATCCCGGCGCACACGTGCGACACCGCGGCCAGCGCGGTCGCGGCCGTGGCACCCGGGCCCGCGAGGCGCTTTCCCATCACGAACACCAGCTCCGGCTCGGCGCGCGGGTGGATCAGCTCCGGCACAGGCACCCCGGCGGGCAGGATCATCGCGTCGGTGAGCCACGCGAGCAGCGGCGCGTCGATGCCCATGCGCTGCTGCTTGGCGCGCGAGGTGAGGCCGAGCTTGAGGCCGACGAGCGTCTCGCCGCGCTCCCGGCGCAGGCGCAGGGCCTCGTCCTGGATGGCGTAGCCGGTGGCGACGTCGAGGTCCGGCCAGTCCTCGGTGAGCATCGAGCGCTCTTCCTTCGCGGCGAGCAGCTCCTGCGCGGCGGCGCGAATGGCGTGGATCACTGTTCCTCCTCGGGGGCGAACATGGCGGTGACGCTGCCGAGCCCGGCCATGGTCGCGACGACGGTGTCACCGGGGCGCACGGGCTGCGCGGCGGTCATCGAACCGGGCAGCACGACATGCCCCGGTTCGAGCGTCACGCCGAGCGGCCCGACGGTGTTGGCCAGCCAGACGAGCGCGTTGAGCGGGGAGCCCAGCACGGCAGCGCCGGCACCGGTGTCCACCAGCGAGCCGTTGACGTGCAGCGTGCAGCCGGTCAGCCGCAGGTCGACCTCGCGCAGCGAGGTCGGGCGGCTGCCGAGCACTACGCCGCCCGAGGAGGCGTTGTCGGCGATGGTGTCGAACAGCGTGATGTTCCAGTCGCGGATGCGAGAGTCGACGATCTCCAGCGACGGCAACACGAAATCGACCGCGCGCACGGCGTCGGCCACGGTCAGGCCGGGCCCGCGCAGCGGCGCGCCGAGCACGAACGCGATCTCGGGCTCGATGCGCGGCTGCAGGAACCGCATGGTCGAGATGGCCTGGTGTTCCAGGTGGAACATCGAGGCGGTGAGGTGGCCGTAGTCGGGCTGATCCACACCCATCTGCCGCTGCATCGCGGCGGAGGCGAGGCCCACCTTGTGGCCGCGCACGGTATCCCCCGCGTCGACCCACCGGCGCACCAGCTCCTGCTGCACGCGGTAGGCATCCTCCGGCGACGCGTCCGGGAAGGTCTTCACGAGCGGGTCGATGGGCTCCCGCTTCTCATGGGCGCCGATCAGCCGGGTGACGGCGTCCTGCAGCTCAGTCGTTTCCATGGGCACTCCCTAGACTTTGCCGCCCTGGCTTGGCCGGGCCAACCCGGTCGTTCCACTGGCCGGTACACGCAACGGCCCGGTACACGCAACGGCCCGGTACACGCAAAGGCGGAGTGCTGATCCCCGCCGACGACACTGAGGCCGCAGTCGATCTGCTCCGCTGGCCGCAGCACTCGGTCGGAATTCGGTCGGAATGATGAGGTTCCCGGTGGCGTCGCCCGGTATCCGCCGCTGCATCGGCAGGCCGGAGAAGCTTTCGCGACCTCTTGGGGTGGGCACGGGACCGGCACGCGGAGGCTGAGCCAGTCTCACTGTCCGGGACTCGCGTGCCGCTGTGGTCACACTCACCCGGAATACTCGCCGTCCTAAGCACGGCGCCGGCGCCGTAAAGGCAGTGGCCGATGAGGAGGTGCGAACGATGGCTTCGTCCAAGATCGCAGCTAAGACCGTTCCGGGGATCGCCCCGGCCGACGACGCGGCCGTGGAGGTGGCGGCGGCGGCGTTCTGCGGGATCCAGCGCGGGGCCGCGACCGGCGTGTGGGATGACTTCGTGGACCTGCTGGCCGAGGACGTCCGCATCATGATCCCGGTGCCCGCGACGGAGGAGAACGCGCCGGAGGGCGTACTGCGCGGCAGGGACGTCGCGCGGAGGATGTTCTCCAATCGTCACGTCGAGAAGGTGCAAGGGGCTCGGCTGGAAGGGAAGCGGATCGCCGCCAACGGTCCGCTGGTGGTCATCGAGAGCCGCGTTGAGGGCAATCTCGGCGGTGAGGACGTAGCCAACCACTTCATCTTCGTCTTCGAGGTCCGCGACGGCGAGATCTCCTCGATGTACGAGTATGCGTCGTGGACGGCAAAGAGCGCGCACAGCGGCTGGTCCGATCCCACGTTCGCCCGGGACGCATTCGACGAGACGGTGTTGCCGTTCGACGCCGCCAGCCACTGACGAGCAGCCTTGACACCACAACCATCCCGCCCATAATTTCCACCATTCAGGCGCGATCATGCGACGCATCTCAGCCGAAATCGACGAAAACGAGTAGCTGAGAGGCCCAACGAGGTGCACCTCGCCGACGTCGGCGACCGCCTGCGTGGTTCCAGGTCGGCCATCGGCAGCAGACCGCGATCACCGGACAGCTCGGCCTACTCAGCCTCGTTCTCGACCTGCTGTGGATCGGCTTCCCCCAGAGCTGCGGGCTGGGCCGTAATCGCTTGGGCGCCACGGTGCGGTCATGTCGTCCAATTCGGGATGTCCAGTACCTGCACCACAGCCGCGGAGAGGACCACGCCCGGTGCTTGGCCAACCAGCAGCAGGTGGTCTCCCGGAGCCAGCTCGCCGGCCGCGAGGAGGTGTTCGAAGGCCAGGAACTGGTCCGCGGCACCGCAATGGCCGATGCGCCGGCCGAATTCCCACGTCGATTTCGCCATGTCCAGGCCCAGGGGGACCATCAGGCGCTGCTCGACGATGTCCCGGGAGTGCGTTTCGAAGGCGACCCTGGCCAGGTCCTTGATCTCGATACCGGCTTCCGACACCGCGGTCTCGACGAGTTCCAGCATGAGGCCCGGGATCTGCGTGAGCACTCCGGCGCCGTCCGGCGGGTTGGCCCGGTAGTGCTCGAAGCGCGCGGTGAAATCCTGGGGACGGCCCTCGGTCACGGTCGGTGGGAACATCGGCTCTCCGCTGCGATGCAGTTCCTCGCCCGCGGGCGCGCCGATCGAGGAGACGGAGAGAAGCCGCGCGAAGCCGGGGTTTTTCGTGACCACCACGGCCACGGCGGCGTCGCCGGCGATCATGCCTGGGGCGACCCGCCACCGGTCGATCAGCGGGGTGCCGTAGTTGTCCGCCGCCACCAGAAGAGCGCTTTCGCGGTCCGGCTCAGCCCGCAGGTAGCAGGCCGCGAGCTCGAGCGCGTCGAACATACCGTTGCACCCTTGGCGGACGGCCATCGCGGGCACCCGGCCGCCGACGAGGTGGCGCTGCAGGTACGCCTGGGGCGGCCAGCCTTCGGGCCCTTGGTGCCACGTGTTGGTGTAGAGCAGGAGGGCGAGCTCGGTCGGTTCGCGGTCGGCTCGCTTCAACGCCGTCTTGGCCGCCTCCAGCGCCATGTCCGGCGCGGGACGCTCACCCGCGACGGCCACCCCGAGGTACTCGTGCACCTCGGCCTCCAGGGCCGGGTACAGGCCGTCCGCGACGGCGCGTTCCACCGGGAACACCGGCGGGACGACCGAGCCGATTCCGTTCAGGTACATGTCCGCAATGCGCATAACGTCTCTCCCGTCGTGGATGTCGGGCCCGGGTCACCGATTCGCTTCCCCGGCGGCAACGCTCAGCAGGTCCGCCACGTGCCCCGCGATCGCGGACACCGTCGGGGTCTGCCACAGCAGGGTGGACGGGAGCCGGCACTCGAACCGCTTCTCTAGGCGCCGCCGCACCATGATGGTCAGGATCGAGTCCATTCCCTGCTCCGCCAGCGACCGCGTGGGCACGAGGTCCGCAGGGTCCAGCTTCATCTCCTTCGCGATCAGCGACCGGACTTCGCCGGCGAGCGTGGCCTGCAGCTGCTCCGGGTCGAGTGTGGACAGTTCGTCCGTCTCGACAGGCTCCTCCGCGACGGCGCCGAGCTCGCTCAGCACCGGCAGCGCACGCTCGAGCAGTTGCGGCTGGTCGTCCTGGAACACCGGATAGACGCCGGGCCCACGGCGGTCCGCCACGTCCCAGGCGGCGGCCACGGACGCAACAGTGATTCCGTGGCCAGCCACGACACCCAGACTCAGTGCGCGCTCCCCGGCCTCCGCGCGCTGCGCCACGATGGCGTCGAGCAGGGCGCAGGCCGCCCCGTCAAGCTCCGCCCCGTCAAGCTCCGTTCCTGGCAGGCTCAGCATCTGATCACCCGCTGAGAAGACCGTGAAGAAGTCCAGGGTTCCCGGCGGGAAGAGCTCGTGCATCACCTGGGTGCCGCGGGCGCGTGACCCGAATTCCTGGGCCCCCGGCTCGGTGAGGCTGACGACGCCGCGGACGGGCGGGAACCCGGACCGGTCCGGGTCGGCGAGCAGCGCGGCCTGGGTTGAGTCGGCGATGTCCAAGGCGAGCACGCGCACCGTGATGCCGCGGGCTTCCAGTGCCAGCACCCCATTGACCTGACCCGCCCACTTGTCGTCCACAACGGACTCCCACTGGGATCGCGAGGGGAACTCCTCCGGCGTGACGAACAGGATCCGTTTCGCTCCCAGGCCCACGAGCCGATCCGCCGCTGCCAGGCCGAGCGGACCGGGACCCCCGCTGATCAGATAGGTGCCCTCGGGACGGCACGGTGCCGGCGGGTGGCTCGGCTGAGTCGCCACCCTGCTCAACCGGGCCACGAGCGGTTGTCCCTGCCGAACCGCGATCACGGCCTCGCCGGACGCGGCACCGAGCATGCGGAGCACGGTCTTCGCGGTCCCTGCCGCGTCCGTGACGGCGGCGTCGTCCAGATCGACGACCGCACCCCACGACTCCGGCCAGGTTCCCGCGAGCGTGCGGCCGGCTCCTATGACGGCCGCGGTGTCCGTGCACAGCTGCGGCTCGGTGTCCGCGCCCGTCCGCACCGCGCCCGTGGTGAGGCACCACAGCCGACCGGAGCCCGCCTCGGCCAGGCGCTGGGCGACCGTGGCGAGCGGCCGGCGCCGCGCCTCGGCGCCGTCCGGTGCGTCCGCCGGCAGCATCAGACAGACGTCGGCGTCGGCTAGGTCGTCCACCTGCTCGGGATCGGCGAGCAGCCGGCAGTCGCGTCCCGCCGCGCGGGCCTGCACGGTCAGCTGCTCGGCCAGCGCGTCGTGCGGGCCGACGAGGACAAGGGCCCGGTCCGCGCTCACGTCCGCGACGGGTTCGTACGGATGCCAGGCGACCTCGTGCACCAGTGTGCGGGGATCGGCGGAGACAGCGTCCTCGGCGCCGATGACCGCGTACCGCAGGCCGCTGACGTGGGCCGTCACGACGTCGTCGGTCGTCACCACGGTGACGTCCACGGTGTCCGGGGAGTCCGCGCGCACCGCGATGTCGATTGTCGCGGACTCGGGCGGCTCGCCGCTCACCGTGACCTCGTCCGCCTCGACGACCATGCGCAGCACCGGATCCCCGGGATACGCGACGGGCGCGAGCGTCATCACCGCGTCGAGCACGGGTGCCCAGGTCATCGACCGTCCAAATGCGACGGTGCCGCGCAGCACGCCGTCGCCGCGCCAGAGTTCCTCGACTGTCCAGTCGAACCCGGTGGAGGGAACTCCGACCGCGCTGAGCCGATCGTGGACAAGGGTGGCCGCTGCCCGCTCCACCGGAGCCGGCAATGAGAGCCGAGCGGGGAGCTCGCCCGGTTCGGCGGCGACGGTCGCGTCGGTGTGCGTGTCCCACCCCGGCCCGGAGTCCACGTCCGCGGCGCGGGAGGCCAGCCGTAGCGTGTCGCCGTCCAGCACGACCTGGATTTCTCTGCGGTCGGCGGTCATCAGGGGGCTGCGCATCGCGATCTTCCGCAGCGTCGGCGGTGGGCAGGCCGGCGCGGCGGCCGCGAAGAAGGACGTGATGAACACCGCGGCGGGCACGATCTCGACGCCGTTGATGCTGTGGCTGCCCGGATAGGGACGGTTGCTGTCGTCGAGGCTGCTCTGCCACACCCGGACCGCGCTACCCGCAACCGGGATCTCCGCGCCGAGCAGGGTCTGGCTGTGCGGGTCGTGCGACTGGGCGCCGCCACCGCCACCAAGCTGCGGCCGCCACCAGAGCGACCGGTGCCGCCACGGGTTCGCCGGGGCCGCGACCAGCTCGCCCGCCGGGAACAGCCGGGACCAGTCGACGTCGAGGCCGTGGCAGTGCAGCGACCCGAGCGCGGCGAGCAGGCTCCGCTGCTCGGACCGGTTGCGACGCAGAGTGCCGCCGACGAACGCGGCCTCGATCCCTTGCTGAGACAGGGTTTCGCTGATCGAGTGCGTTACCACCGGGTGCGGGGAGATCTCCAGGAAAGCGCGGTGACCGTCCTCGGCAGCCGCGGTGACAGCGCCAGCGAGACGCACCGGGTTACGCAGGTTGGCCGCCCAGTACGTCCCGTCGAAGACCGGGACGGTGCGCGGATCGGGCAGCGCGGTGGTGTAGACCGGTATCTCCGGCTGCGCCGGACGCAGTTCGGACACGGCCCCGGCGAGTTCCTCCGCGAGCAGGTCCATCCGGGGGCTGTGGAACGCCACGTCGGAGGCGACCCGGCGGACGACCAGTCCCTCCGCCTGCCACTCCCCCGCGACGGCCTCGACCGCGCCGGGATCGCCCGAGACCACTGTGGACATCGGCGAGGAGTGGATGCCCGCCACGACCCCGGGGCGATCGGCCAGCCGCTGCTCCACCTCGGCGAGGGGCAGGCCGACCATGGCCATCGCGCCCTTGCCCGCCTCCTGGCTCAGCAGCTTCGAACGCCGGCAGCTCAGCCTGGCGCCGGATACGAGGTCGAGCGCGCCCGCGCAGACGGCAGCGGCGATCTCGCCCACGGAGTGCCCGATCACCGCGGCCGGGGCGAGCCCGCGGTCGCGCCAGACCGCGGCCAGGCCGACCTGCATGGCGAAGATCATCGACTGGATCCGGCTCACCTCGTCAAGGGCGCCGTCCTCCAGCACCTGCCGCGGCGTGAAGCCGATCTCGTCCGCGAACACCGGCGCAAGTTCGTCGAGCACCGCGGCGAAGGCGGGTTCGGTGGCCAGCAGCTCGCGGCCCATGCCCGTCCACTGCGAGCCGTGTCCGGAGAACACCCACACCAGGCCGGCGCCTCCGTCGGGCAGCGGGCTGCCGGTCACCACGTCGTCGGCCGGTTCGTCCTGGGCGAGCGCGTGCAGCCGCTCGATCAGGCCGGCCCTGCTCGCAGCGGCGACGGCCGCGCGATGCCCGAGGTGGGACCGGCGGGTCGCCAGCGTGTGCCCGAGCGAGTCGAGCGAGACCTCCTTCCCCTGCTTCGACAGCCAGTCCGCGAGGTCGCTGGCCCGGCGGCCGAGCGCCTCCTCGGACGCGGCGGACAGCGCGAACAACCGGTCGCGCGGAACGTCGGCTTCCCGTGTCGGCGGCGCTTCCGGTGCCTCCTCGAGCACGATGTGCGCGACGGTGCCGCCGTAGCCGAACCCGGACACGCCCGCCCGTCGCGGCTCCCCCGTCCCGGGCCACCGGACGCGCTCCGTCGTGAGCCGTAAACCGTTGTCCTGCCAGGGAATGCCCGGGTTCGGTCCGGATGCCATCGGAGTGGCGGGGATCTCCGCGCGGCTGAGCGCGAGCACGGCTTTGATCACGCCCGCCACACCCGCGGCGCCTTCCAGGTGACCGATGTTGGCCTTCACGGAGCCGATGAAGCAGCCGTCGTCCGCGCGGTCCGCGCCGTACACCGCGCTGATCGCGGCCGCCTCCAGCGGATCGCCCAGCAGGGTCCCGGTTCCGTGGGCCTCGACGAACCCGACCGTGCGCGGGTCGACCCCGGCGTGCCGACAGGCCCGCACCATGACGTGCTCCTGCGCGACGGGGTTGGGCGCCATGATCCCGTTGGTGTAGCCGTCCTGGCTCACCGCGCTGCCGCGGACGAGGGCCAGCACCCGGTCGCCGTCGCGCTGGGCGTCGGCCAGTCGCTTGAGCACCACCACACCGCAGCCCTCGCCACGCCCGTACCCGTCGGCGGTGGCGTCGAACGCCTTCGACCGGCCGTCGGCGGCGAGCGCGCCCGCGAGGTCCAGGGTCACCGTCTCCCCCGGGGAGACCAGCAGGTTCACCCCCGCCACGAGCGCGAGACCGCTCTCCGCCGAACGCAGGCTCTGACAGGCCAGGTGCAGCGCCACCAGCGACGCCGAGCAGGCGGTGTCGACGGCGAGGCTCGGACCCCGCAGGTCCAGCACGTGCGACAGCCGGTTGGCCACGGCGCACCTGGCCGCGCCGATGCCGCTCCAGGCGTCCATGTTCGCGACATCCTCGAGCAGGTGCCGCCGGTAGTCGTCGGTGCAGGACCCGACGAACACCCCGGTCTCGCTGCCGGCGAGCGAATACGGCGGGATACCCGCGTGCTCCAGCGCTTCCCAGGCCACCTCGAGCAGGATCCGCTGCTGCGGGTCCATGAGCTCCGCCTCGCGCGGCGTGATCCCGAAGAAGTCCGCGTCAAACCCGTCGATCCCGGTCAGGAAACTGCCTCGTCCCACGGTGTTCCGCAGCACCGAGGCGTGCTGGTGGCTCAGCTCCACATAGGACTGCCACCGATCGCCGGGGACTTCGGAGCTGGTGTCGGTCCCGGCCAGCAGCAGGTCCCAGAACGCGTCCGGGCTGTCTGCCTCCCCCGGGAATCGGCAGCCGATCCCGATCACGGCGACCGGCTCGAGAGCGGCCGGAACATTCTCTGGCACGTCGATGCTCACTACGGCAGTCCCTTCGGGCGGAATTGTCCGTTGACGAAAGCCCACGTGATATCATTTCAGGACAACGCCGTCCAGCAACGGATCCGGCTGCGTTCCCCGGAACAACCTTCAGCGATTTCCCGGCAAAACGGTAAAATACGACTCGGGTCAAGAGTATTTCATTCGAGCAGCCGGGGCAGTTCGGCGGCGACCTCCGCCGGGCTGGGGCGGGTTTCGTTGTGCTCGGCGAGTCCCGTGGCGGCTTCCCGCCAGCGCGGTTCGGTCAGCAGCTGATGCACCTGAGTGGCGACCGTGTCGAGGTCCCCGGCGACGCCGGCGCCCGTCAGGGCGAGCTGCGCGGCGTTGAAACGCTGATCGACGACCGCCGGCAGGATCACCTGAGGCACCCCGGCCGCGAGCGCGGTCATCGTCGAGCCGGCTCCTCCCTGGTGCACGACGGCCTGACAACTCGGCAGCACCACGTGCAGAGCGAGTGGACCGTCAGCGAAACGCACGTTGTCCGGCAGGGCACCGAATCGCGGCCGGGACTTGGGATCAGTGGCGACCACGACCTCGATGTCGGACACGGCCAGCGCGTCGACCACGCGCGGCGCGCGGAAAAGCCTGCCATCTTCGTCCACTTCGGACATCAGCGTCCCCCACGTGACGCACACCCGCGGCCGCGACGGTGGTTGCCACAACCACGACGGTTGCACCGCGGTTCCGTTGTAGGGCACGAAACGGATCGGCTGACGCGGGGCACTTCCCGGCGGAACCTGCATCGCCGGTGGGCACGGGTCCAAGACCAGGTCCGGGGCCTCGGGCAGCCTGTCGATCCCGAACCGCCGCACGAGATCCCCGGTCGCGACCTCCTCTTCGAGCGGGATACCCTCCGAGAAATCGGCCGCCCACAAGTGTTTGACGGCCGGTACACCGAGAACCCGCGCCGCCACCGGGGCAGCCAGGTTCAGCGGATCGTGCACCACCACGTCCGGCCGCCAGCCGTGTCCGAACGCGACGAGGTCGTCGACCATCGCCTCGGCACAGCGCGCCGCCGCGCCATCGACAGTGACCGATTCGCCCTCTTCCGCGGCTTTTCCGCCGAGTCCACTGGCGAATACCTCGATGAAATCAAGGTCTTCGCCGACCGCGACCGCGGTAAGCCCGGAACCGATGATGGATTGCACCATCGCCGGCTGACTGGCCACACTGACCTCATGTCCCGCCGCCCGAAGGCCCCACGCGAACGGGACCATCGGATAGTAGTGAGAACGCCAACCCCAGGTGCTGACCAGCACACGCATGCAGTTGATCATTGCGGGACGCCGACCCGGGCGTCAATCGGTCGCACCGCAGACTCCGCGAAGGGTGCCCATTGGTACAGAGCGGGATTGCTCATGCGGGCAGAGAATTTCCTGTGACCGCGCGCCGCGTCGATCCGGCACTACGATCGCACCGCGGATCCGGCCCTGGCACTGCGTGGCCTTCGCGAGCCTCGGCACAGCCCTGGTCAATGGCGCCGGCGCTGCAGGTGCGCCGCTGCATCGAAATCCCACAGTGTCCATTGCGATTCTTGTGCTGCCGCAGTGGAATTCGCCAGCAGTAGGAAGGATCTGGAGTGGCCGACGAGCTACGAAAACCGAGTGGCGTACGGTCACCGCGTGGCGGTGCGGCGTGGGAGCCCGACCACGTGGACACCCTGGACGTCCCCGGCGCACACTTGAGCTACCAGGTGCGCGGCTCCGGCCCCGTGCTGCTGCTGATCCCGGGCGGGCCGGCGGGCAGGTCGGTGTACGACGACGTGGCGACGCTGCTCGCCGACCACTACACCGTGATCACCTATGACCCACGTGGCCTGTCCGCGTCCACAATCGATGATCCGAGCCAGGACATCACGATCGAGACGCAGGCCGACGACGCGCACCGGCTGTTGCGCGAGGTGACCGGCGAGCCGGCATACGTTTTCGCCAGCAGCGGAGGCTCCAACACTGGTCTCGTGCTGGCCGCGACGCACGCCGAGCAGGTGCGCACACTGGTCGTGCACGAGCCGCCGATCACCGAGATGCTGCCCGACCCCGAGGAGCACCGCGCGCACAACGCCGACATATACCAGACCGCGCGGACCATCGGCACCAGCGCGGCCATGGGCAAGTTCCTGCCCGACGCCGGTTTCAACGTACCCGAGGATCCGGACGCGGAGGAACTGGTTGCGATCGCAGCGATGCGGGAGCACCTGGAGGACTTCTTCGGACCGGCGAACCTGAAGGTCTTCTTCGGCCCGATGTGGCGCCCGCTCGCCAGCTACACGCCGGATTTGGACGCGCTGCGCGCGACGCCGACGCGGGTGGTGGTCGGGATTGGCACCACGTCGGAAGGCCAGTTCGCGTACCGGACCGCGGTGCTGCTCGCCGAGCGACTGGGCCTGCGGCCCGTGGTGTTCCCCGGTGATCACGGCGGGATGATGGGCACTCCGTGGGAGTTCACCGCGCGGTTGCTGGAGGTGCTCGCCGAGCAGACGGACGTGCCACCAGAACTGCCGACGTCCATAGTGGATCTGTAGTGGACGTCTCCGATTCCGGAGCAGCAAGAACGCCCGGTAGGACATCCGTTCGCCCAGACCTCGGCGGCGGTTTTGATGAGCGACCCCGGGCACGAACTGGCCGTCTTCCCACCGGGCACGGGCTACTCGCCGTCGAAGATGGCGCTCAACGCCATCACCGTGCAGTACGCCAAGGAACTACTCAAGAGCGGCATCCTCCAGCAACGGACACGCGGCCGCGAGCCCAGGACTGTAGGTGATCGCCTGGACACAGTCGGCTCCAACGACGCTAGTGTCCTGCGCCGAAAATTCGTGGTTTATTTTGATATGATCAGTTGGTGGCGGGTTCTGGTGTTGAGTTCGTGTTGAGCGATGACGAGCGTGAGCGGCTCCTTGAGTGGTCGCGGGGGTCGTCGCGGTTGGCGCTTCGGGCGCGGATTGTGTTGGGGTGCGCGGAATCCGGTGTGGTGTACGAGCGGGTCGCTGCTGATCTGGGTGTGACCACGATGACCGTGGGTAAGTGGCGTAAGCGGTTTGGTGAGGCGAGGTTGGATGGGCTGGTTGATCGGCGACGGCCGGGACGCCGCAAAGCTGATCTGGTGCTCACCGGTGAGGAACGGGAGCAGCTTGTGCGGTGGTCGCGGCGGGCGACCTCGTCGCAGGCGTTGGCGTTGCGGTCGCGGATCGTGCTGGCGTGCGCGCAGCCGGGGGTGACGAATAAGCGGGTCGCGGCCGATCTGCGTATCACAGCGAACACGGTGAACAAGTGGCGGAGACGGTTCGTGGACAAACGTCTGGAGGGTCTGGTGGATGAGCCGCGGCCGGGTCGCCCGCCATCGATCCTGCTGGACAAGGTGGAGGAGGTGATCACGGCGACGTTGGAAGAGGCGCCGAAGAACGCCACGCATTGGTCGCGCTCCTCGATGGCCCGGCGAAGCGGATTGTCGAAGTCCACCATCGGACGTATCTGGCGAAAGTTTGAACTCAAGCCACATCTGGTCGACGGGTTCAAGCTGTCCAGTGACCCGTTGTTCGTGGAGAAGGTCGTCGATGTTGTCGGCCTGTACCACAATCCGCCGGAGAAGGCGGTGGTGTTGTGCGTGGACGAGAAATCCGGGATGCAAGCCCTGGACCGGTCGCAACCGGTGCTGCCGATGATGCCCGGCATGCCCGAGCGCCGCAGTCATGACTATGTCCGGCACGGGGTGAGCAGCCTGTTCGCCGCGTTCAACATCGCCGACGGCACCGTGATCTCCGAGATCCACCGCAAGCACCGGGCCGTGGAGTTCAAGAAGTTTCTCGTCGCGATCGACAAAGCCGTCCCGGCCGAACTGGACGTGCATCTGGTCTGCGACAACCTCGCCACCCACAAGACCCCCGCTATCCAGGACTGGCTGGCCAAGCATCCCCGCTTCACAGTGCACTTCACCCCGACCGGGTCCTCGTGGATCAACCAGGTAGAGCGTTGGTTCGCCTTCCTCACCGACCAACTTCTGCGCCGTGGTGTCCACAAAAGCGTTGTGGCGCTGGAAAAAGACGTCCGGGAGTGGATCAAAAACTGGAACGAAGACCCCAAACCCTTCGTATGGAGCAAGACGGCAGACGAGATACTCGACTCCCTACACAAATATATCTCACGGATTTCCGGCGCAGAACACTAGAGTGCCGAATGTGTCCAGCCATGCGCGTTCCCTTAGCCCTTTGGGGTGGTTCGTGCCTGCGCTTCCGCTCTACGGCCAAGACCACGAACGCGGCGCTCTCGCCTGGTAACCGGCTAGAGATCCAGACCCCTTCGATGCCGGCCGCGCTTCCCGAATAGGCGTGCGCCGTGAATGCTGGCCGCTGGAAGGAAACCCCCTTGGACACCGACGCCATGTTTGAGCAGTTCCTCGCCAACCTCCCCAAGGTCGAGTTGCACGTGCACCTCGAAGGATCGATGCAGCCGCGACCTCCGGGTGGATCTCCGGATCCGGGTTGGACAGCGCGGACACGATGGCGTCCTCGGCCATCGTCGCCACCAGCTCCTCGGCGAGCTGCCCGACCGACACCCCGATCACCACGTCGGCACCGCGCAGCTCCTCGGCGGCCCCGCCGGTCACGCCGTTCGGGTTGATGCCGAGAGTGTCGGTACCGCCCACGACCAGATGCGCAGATTATTCACGCGACCGGGATCCCAGCGCGGTCGCATGATTTGTCGACTTTGAGATCGGTGCCGGCGCGGGCCAGGTGTTCCAGTCCGATCGCGGCGCGACGGATGCGTTCAACGGTGGTCTGTTCGGCCATGGCATGCAGGTGTGACCCCGTCGGGTACATCGGCACGACGTTGCGCAAACCGAATTTCACGTACACCGGGGCGGCGACTCTGATGATCTCGGCGATGTCGTGGTAGCGCAGGAAACCGCCGAGGCTGTCGGGGCCTTCGACATAGAGGTCGAGGACGCCGTCGGTCACCGAACGGAACGCGGCGAGCTCCGGCAGCGACGTCTCCGCCGGAATGTTGATCGAATCGGCCCCGATGCGGTGGATCACCTCGGCCGAGTAGGGATTGGAGATGCCCATCAGCGCCGAAGCCTTCACGATGAGGTCGGCGGGTAGCGAGCCCTCGGTCTTAGCCTTGGCGATCAGCGCCATCAGTCCCTCGTCCGCGACGAGCACGCTGCGAATGCCGTGATCGACTGCGCGGTACACATCACTCAGGGCACCGTGCAGTGACGCGAGGCCGACGTTGCGCGCTCCGATCGCTGCTCCCTCGGCGGTCGCCCGTGATGGACTCGCGCCGTCCCAAGCTGCCCGGGGACCGACGAACAAACAGACCTCGATATGGTGTGCCGCACCGAGTTGCGCATAGCCGGCCAGCTCTTCGTCGGTCAGCAGCATGATCCCGCTGCCCTGCGAGATTCGATGGATCGGGACCTCGCGTCGAGTTGCCTCCTTCACGGCGATGTCGAAGGCGGCAAGCGTTTCGACGCTCGGGATCTCGATTCGGTAATGCCCTCCCCCGTCGAAGGTGAGCGGGGACGAGTCGAGCGCCGCGCTGCTTCGCCGCAGCCTGGCGATCTGTTCGAGCATCGCAGCTCCTCATCAGTGGTGGGGTGCGTCAGAGCACCTGCTGCAGAAACACCTTGGTGCGTGGGTTTTGTGACACCGATAGCACCTCACGGGCGGGTCCGTCTTCGACGATCCGCCCGCCTTCCATGAATACGGCACGGGATGCGACTTCACGCGCGAACCCGACTTCGTGCGTGACAACGATCATCGTCATGCCGAGTTCGACGAGTTTCTTCATGGCCTCTAGGACCTCGCGGACGAGCTCCGGGTCGAGTGCCGAGGTCGGCTCGTCGAAGAGCATGACCTTCGGGTGCATCGCGAGGGCCCTGGCGATGGCTACGCGCTGTTGTTGTCCGCCGGACAGCCGGTCCGGCATGTCGTTCGCCTTGTGCTCCATGCCGACCGTGGCCAGTAGTTCCTGTGCCTCGGCGACGGCCTCGGCTTTCGGGCGACCCAGAACCCCGACCGGAGCCTCGATCACGTTCTCGAGCACGGTCTTGTGTGAGAACAGGTTGAACGACTGGAAGACCATGCCGATGCTGCGTCGCTGTCGAGCCACCTCGCGCTGGGTGAGTTCAACCAGGTGGTTCTGGTTCTTGGCGAGCCGGTATCCGAGCAGCTCACCTTCCAGGAGGATCGCACCGGAACTGGGCTTCTCGAGGTAGTTCAAGCAACGCAGGAAGGTGGTCTTGCCCGCACCAGAGGGACCAAGCAGGCAGACAGTCTCTCCTTTCTGCACCTCGATACTCACGTCCTCGAGAATCGTGTTGTGCTTGATCGTCTTGCTGACCTTGCGAGCCTCCAGAATCGGCAACGGACTCATGAGCGACCTCCGAAGGCGTTACTGAGAATGCGGCGTCGCAGTGAGTTCGACCGGGTGAACGCGAACCTGGACTCGAGCGCCGACTGGACGAAGGTCAGGATGGTGACTACCACCAGGTACCAGATGGTGGCAACCACGAGCAGCGGGGCTATCTCGTAGGAGATCTGATAAATGGACTGGACGGTGTACATGAGGTCGAACACGCCGATGAAAGCCACGATCGAAGTGCCTTTGAGCATGTTGATCAGATTGTTGAATATCGGCGGTATCGCGATCCGGATCGCCTGGGGCAGCACCACCCGCCGGTAGACGCGTGCCTTGGTCATGCCGAGCGCGACGGCCGCTTCCTCCTGCCCGCGAGGAACGGACAGGATGGAGGCGCGCAGAATTTCCGAGGAGTAGGCACCCTCGTTGAGCGCGAAGGCGATGACCGCGGCCAAGATGGGCGTGAGCAAATCCGTTGATGGCGCCGACCACCACATCGGCCCGGTCGGAATGCCGATACCGACCTCCGGGTAGAACAGCGCGAAATTGTAGGTCAGGATCAGGAGAACGAGCAGCGGCATCGCGCGAAACAACCAGGTATAGGCTTGCGCGACCGTGCGGAGTAGCTTGCTTTTGGACAGCCGCATGAGCGCGATGGTCACGGCGATCACGAGCCCGAGTGCCATGGCCATTGCCGTGATTTCGATCGTGGTCAGGACGCCGTGCAGAATGCGCCCGTCGAACAGGTATCCGATGACGATCGGCCACTGGACGGCCTTGTTGGTGAAGAAGCTCACCAGCACGGCCGCTGTCAGGATCGTCGTGATGATTGTCGCCACGATGAGCGGTATCGAGATCCGCTCGCGCGTGGGCAGATCCTCCAGGTTCGGCCAGCCGTCCTTGACTCGCGGGGGTTTCAGCACATCCTGGGCCTGGGTTTCACCGTTCATCTTCGCCCGTTCTTCCTGGGTATCGCGGGTCGTCTGCTCGTCAGTTCACACTCGGATTCAGCTCCGCCTTGTCGGCGATGTTGCCCTGCAGACCCCACTTGGTGAGGATCTTCTGGTAGCTGCCGTCCGCGATCATCTTGTTCAGCGCCTTCTCGACGGCGGGCGCCAGCTCGGAGTTCTTCGGGAAGGTCCAGCCGACCTTGCTCTGCAGGTAGGTCGGGCCGGTCAGCTTCCACTCCTTACCTACCTTGTCCTGATCGGACTGGATAAAGTAGCCGAGCGTCGACACGGGGGCGCTCAGCGCCTTGATGCGACCGCTCGCGGCGGCAAGGTACAGCGAGGGCACGTCCGGCAGTGCGACCAGTACGATCGCGCCCTTGCCCTCCGAGGTGCATTTCGTCGAGAGCTTCTGCAGATATGCCGTGTAGTTGGCGCCGGACTGCGTGCCGATGGTCAGTCCACACAGGTCCGATTCCGAGCTCCCGATATCGGGATTGTCCTTTGTGGCCAAGAAAGTGTAGCCGTCTTTGAACTGTGATAGCTGCGTGTACTTCGCCGCGCGCGCGGCCGTGATGTCGGTCTGGAGCACGAAGTCGTACTTGCCCTGATCGAGGCCGAGCAGCATGCTCTCGAATGCGGCCGGCTCCACCTTGATGTGAATACCGAGCACTTTGGACAGTTCGGCGAGCAGTTCGGGATCCTCGCCGACGGTCTGCCCGTCTTTCTGGAAGGACAGCGGCGGTTGGTTGGTCTGCAAGGAGACCGTGATGCCGTCCCGGAACTTCTCGGGAACCGAGGAGTACAGGGGCGCGCTGGTGTCGGCGGGCGCGGCGGATGACCCCGAGCTTCCGGAGGAACCGCACGCTGCCGTTGCCATGAGGAGGACGGCGGTCAGGCCTGCCATGGCGAGCTTTCGCTTCATGATCTTCTCCCGTCGTGGTGATAAACGCGGTGTTCGGAGATCCAGGCTCACTGACGCCCTAGGAGATTCATCGGTGGGCGGATTTGATCTTGTCGACGGCGAGTCGCGCCGCGCGCACGGCTTGTTCCATGCCGCTCAGGGGGTCGAAGTAGTCACCGGCGAGACCGACACGGCGGTCGGGGTGTCCTGCCTCCAGCACCGACTGATACGCGTTTCGGCCGGGAGCCGCGTATGCCGTACCCAGCGGCCAGCGCTGCACGTGCACCTCGACGATCTTGCCCTGGTACTCGGGAAGGATCTCGAGGAATTGCGCGAGATAGGCCGCGGCGATTTTTTCGTCGGGCTCGTTCATCAGCTCCTCGGCGCGCGGACCTCCGCGATAGGCCATGAATGCTCCACCATCGCGGTGCGCGGAACGCGGGTGTACCGGGTTGGCGTGATTGAACAGGAAGTCGAACTGTTTTCCAGGCGTGGTGATCGCGTACAGATGATCCGTCGATGCGGGAGCGGTCTCGTTGGTGAATATGCCGACGCTGAGAAATGCACCATACGTCACTGAATCAAGACCGGCGCCAAGCTCCGGCGGCATCGGGTGCAGAATCTTCCGCGCGATGGGGGCCGGCGTCGCGACAATGACCGTGTCGGCCGTGACCGTCGATGGTCCGGAGGGCGACTCGAAATCGATTTGAATGTTCTTCTCCGACGTCGCGTCGACCATGGTGACCGGAGCCGAGAGCCGCACGGCGTCATTCCCGAGCGCCGCAAGGAGTCCCCCGATAACGGTCTCCGTTCCGCCGACCATGACGCGAGCGGTTGCCCCGGGCGCATTGGCTGGTCCCATGACGTGCGCCAAGCACATGAGCGCGGCGCCCGCCGAGACTTGTTCCGGCTCGCCGGCGGACCGGCGCGCGAGCGCGCGGATGAGCGGGTCCATCGCGGCCGGGACACCGTTGATGAATTCGGCGAAAGTCCGGCCGGCCTCGAAGTCGACTGTCTGTCGGCGTTGCTGTTCGCGTTCCTCGTCGGTGGTGGCAACCCGGTGCTCGATCCGGTTGAACCTCGCCATGGCGAGGGCGAGCTTCAGCCCCTTGCGCACGAAGGCCACGCGCTGCCGAATCGGCATCGGCAGAACGAACGGGAGCATCTCGGCGCGCGACGGGTTGATGATCTTGTCACCGGCCACGATTCCCCTAAGGGATCCGGGAATGTCGATGACCTCGAGCCCCAGCTCCTCCGCGAGAGCGCCCATGATGCTTTCCGGGTTCGGATAGACGTGCGCACCGACGTTCACCCAGCGATTGCCCATGCGGTGCGATCGGATCCGCCCGCCGACGCGTTCACTCGCCTCGAGCACGAGGACGCGACGGCCGCGCAGCTGATAGGCCGCATACAGGCCGGCCAATCCGCCGCCCACGATGACGGTTTCGTAGTGGGTCTCCGTCGCCATGGCATACCTCTCATCCGGTCCGGACGATCCTCGATAGTCAATTTCATCTGCACGACGTACCGCTTAGACGAGTGCGAGGGAATGTGTGGTCAACAGTTCCGCACCTCCCGCGCCCACTCGCATCACGTGCTCGACCCGTATGCCGAAACCCTCGGCGTAGCCACCTGGCTCGATGGCGAGGACGAAACCTTCCCGGAGGACCGCCGTCGATACCGGACTGAAGAGCGGATAATCCTGTTGTTTGAGTCCGACGCCGTGCCCGGTCAGGTGCGGACAGGTGTATCCGGCCTCAGCCAAGATGTCTCGAACGGCGCGGTCGATCTCGCCGACAGTCCGCCCTGGCTCGACCAACGCGATAGCGCGCTCGAGCGCTTTCATGGCGGCCAAGTGCAGCCGCCGGATCTCCTGATTCGGCGTCGCTGCGACCACTACCGTGCTGCACGAGTCGGACCAGTAGCCATCGATGAGCGGAGCGAAGTCGAGTAGTGCGGTCTCTCCCGCCGCGAGGCGCTTGCCCGTCGGTGGCATACCCACGAGAGCACATCGCGAGCCGAACATCAGGTCCACAATGGGCGCCGGTGCGTCGTGGGGGCGACTGACGGCTTCGAATACCGCCGCAGCCACCTCGGCCTCACTTACGCCCACCGCAAGTCCCTCTCGGAACACCGTCTGCGCGCGGCTGGCCAGCCGACTCGCGAACCGAACGCGAGCCAGCGCGGCTTCGTCCAAACAGGACCGAAGCGGCGCTAGCAGGTGCGTCAGGTCGCACAAACTCCGCCCGCCCAGCACCCGGCCGACCGCCGCGGGAAGCGCCGATGTCTCCACCCCGACCACGGCCAGATCCAGTCCCAGCCGCTCTCGGACCTCGCGCGGGTCACCGGCAAAATCGTGACCGGTGACCGGTCGCAAGCCCGTCTCCGTGACAATGACGCCGGTGGCTTCCTTCGGTTCGTCGTCGAGAAGCCACCGGACGGTGGCGTGATCGGTGGCGACGAATGCCCCGATGGACAGCGGCCCCATCACTGCGCGGGCACTGTCCAGCCGTGACGGCAACTGCGCTCTATCGGCGTTCACAACGTCAGCACCCCGGCCGCGAGCACGCCCCCGTCGCACGTGATCGTGGCGCCCGTGACGTAGGACGCCGCGTCACTCAACAGCCAGCTGACGGCCGCGGCGGGTTCCGATGGGTCGGCGATACGGCCCAGCGGAACCTCGCCCGCGATCTGCTGGCGCATCCGTGGCACCGTGGCGGGATCAGCATTGGCCCACATAAGCGGCGTCTCAGTGGCGCCAGGAGTCACCGAGTTGACTCTGATGCCACGACTCGCGTACTCCACCGCAAGGTTGCGGGTGAGCGCGGAGACCCCACCCTTCGACGAGGCGTAGGCAGCCACGCCGCCTGGGGGCGACACGGTCGCGAAGGGCGACGAGATGCATACGATCGCCCCAGAGGTCTCCTGGCTGACGAACGTGCGCAGCGCGCCTCGGCACAGGTAGAACGTGCCAAAGAGGTTGATCTCCACAACACGTCGGAACGCGTCGTCTCCGAACTCATGGCTTGGCCCGCCGTCGTCGACCCCGGCGCAGCTCACCAGGCCGGTGAGTCGTTCACCTCGCTCGACGATCCCGTCGAACACCGCATCCACCGCGGCAGAGTCGCGGACGTCGAGCTGTACCGCGAGCAGTTGGCCATTGTCGATGGCCTTCGCCTGCTCCGGAGACGGCGCCAATGCCTGGATGTCGACGCCGATGACTCGTGCGCCGAGAGCCAGCTGCGCCTCGACCACCGCTCTCCCGATGCCGCTGGCCGCTCCCGTCACCACGACGAGGCGCTCGGGCGAACCGATGGTGTTCATGCCGCGACGACCGTCGAACTGCTCGTCTCGTACGAGACGAGCGTGGCCGCATCCATTGCCGGCCAATCGATATCGAGTCCCAGCCCGTTGCCCGACGGCGGGCGAACCATTCCGTCCTTACCGACGCGGATCGGGTTCAGGATGCCGTATTCGTAGGCCTCGTACGGCACCGGCGATTCGAAGTAACTGCTCGACAGATTCGACAGCCCGATGTGCAATGCGGCGGCTTGGATAAAGGAATAGCCCCAGCTCTGCTGCTCGGCCGGCAGGCCAAGACAGTCCGCCAGTGCAACCAGTTTGCGGGCCTGTGAAATGCCACCGCTCATCGTGGCGTCGAACCGCACCGCGTCCCACGGGCCCTGGGCCGCGTAGGTATAGAACTCTTGCAGATCGAGCAGCCAGAGGCCATGCGGCACAATCGGTACGTCGATCCGCTCACGCAGCCGACGGTAACTGTTCAAGTCGTAATCCTTGAACGGCGCCTCGAACCAGCGGAAATTCATGCCACTGAGTTCACGGCCGACTCGCAGCGCACCCCAATAGTCGTAACGGTTTTCCGCGTCGTGCATGAGCGTCAGCGTGTCGCCGAATTCCTGGTGCGCCGCCCGCAACATTTCCAGGTCACGTTCGGGCACATTCCACGCGTGGAATTTGACGGCGGTGAACCCCTCGTCGGCCATCTCCTCGAGATGTTTGAGATAGTCGCTGACGGTGTCGAGTTGCGCCGTCGACGCATACGCCGGCATCTCATCCCGCGCTCCACCGAGGTAGCGGTAAAGCGGCAAGCCCGCCCTTTTCGCGGCGAGATCCCACAGCGCGATGTCGACCGCTGCCACGGTGCCGGGCGTCGCGGGAGTGATGACGGTGTGCAGATCGTGCCATCGCGCCTCGATGTTGGCGGCTTCCTTGCCGATGACGAACTGAAGCAACGGGCGAATGGACTCGAAGTTGGAGTGGTCGTACTGACCCGCTCCATAGCTCTGCGCCATGCCGTAGCCGACGGCGCCGTCGGAGTCTTCGATCTCGACAAGTGTCATCAACATGAGTTGCGGCGGCATGTTGGCCCAGGTGGTTCGTGGGATCTCCGGACCGATACCGCGCACTTTGATGCGTGCGATGGACGCCATTGCCTCAGCCCTTCAGGCCGGCGGCCGCAAGAGCCGTGGTGAGGGCCTCGACGGTCCCGGGCGTTGCGGGCAGGGCCGGCGGGCGTGGATCGCCGACCGGCTTGCCCGCCGCGGCCAGCGCCGCCTTGACGTTCTGCACGTAACCGCCGGACAGGACCGGCTGCTCCAGTTTCCAGATCGTCGACCAGATCTCGCGTGCGGCGGCGATGTCATTCTTGACCACTGCGGTTTCGTACAGTGCGACCGCGAGGGCGGGGAAGTAATTGGCGGCGCCCCATACCGAGCCGACCGCGCCGACCGCGTAGGTGGCCAGGGTGACTTCGTCCCAGCCGTTGAAGACCTTGATGTCGATCTCCGGGTCTTCGAGCAATTCGACCAGGAGGCTGAGATTGCCGGAAGACTCCTTCATATACGTGACGTTCGGGATCGCGGCGAGCTCCTTGAACTGATCGATCGTCAGGTCCAGCCCGGTCGTCTCCGGAATGTGGTAGTACATGATCGGCAGGTCGACCGAATCCGAGATCTTCTGGAAGTGGGCCAGCACCTCGGCCCAGGTGTTGGGCTCGAAATACGGCGGGATGACCATGATCGCCGCCGCGCCTTTGTCCTTGGCGTGCTGGCTTAGTTCGATCACCTCGGCGGTGTGCAGCGCGCCCGTGTGCGGCACAACCGGGATACGGCCGGCCACCTCGTCGATGACGATCTCGGTGACGAGCTTGCGCTCGTCCTTGGTCAGATTGATGAATTCACCGGTGCTCCCGCACGGGATGATGCCGTGCACTCCGGCGTCCACCAAGTCCGAGACGTGGCTGCGCAGACGCGGCTCGTCGACCGCACCGTCCTCGGAGAACGGGGTGGCGAGCGCGATGAGGATCCCGTGGAGGGTGGTGACGGATGTCATTGAGGTCCCTTCCTCGAAGCGGCAGAGCGAACTATTATCGATAATCTGTTCCCTGTCAACCCGCGAGGCTGCCCGCATGCCCGCCCCCGGGGGACGACTGCGATACTGGATCACGACTATCGATAAACGATTATCCTCATACCATGGAACTCCGCGGGCCTGATGGGCTCGACGGGGGCAGCTGTACGAGTCCAGAAGAGAGGTCGTGACGACGTTGTCCGCAACTGCGGTGCCTGCCGGTGGTCACAGGCAATCCCTACCTGTAACTTCGGTGCGCGAGGCGATTGTCGCGACGCTGCGTGAAGACATTGTCACCGGCTCCCTGACCGCGGGCACCCAACTCAAGCAGGATGACCTGGCGGCCAGGTTCGGGGTCTCCCCCGCCCCGATCCGCGAAGCGTTGCGCCAGCTCGAGAACGAGGGCCTCGTCGAGCATTTCCCGAACCGAGGCGTCTTCGTCACCGACATCAGCGCCGAGGACATCGTCAACCTGTTGCTCCCGGTGCGGCTCGCGATCGAGACGTTCGGCGTCAAGAAGAGCGCTGCCACCCGGCGAGAGCAACTCCTCTCGGAACTGGACGACATCGTGGGCCGGATGCGCGACGCCGCCGCGATCGACGACCTCCGCACCGTCAACGAGCTGGACGTGCAGTTCCATCAGACGATGGTGCACCTCTCCGGTTCGGAGCAGGCCATCCGGCTCTGGCACAGCGTGCATTCGCGGATCCGCGCGCAGATCTACCGGATGTCGACACGGCTCGAGTCCCCAACGGTCGTCGTCGACGATCATCAGGCGATCCTCGACGCCATTCGCAGTGACGACCCGGGCACCATCGACGAGGTGATGCACGAGCACATCATCGAGCATCCGACCGAGCAACTGCGCGGCCAGTCCGACTGACCAGCCCGCGCGCCACAACGACACACCGACGGCGATCAAGGACACTGGCAACAACAGCACCAGGAGTACCAGCGACGACGGGATCAACTTGCTTGTAACTCGTCGGCGCTGCGCACCGAGATGACTGTGACCGCTCGACAGTCGCACCAACTAACGATAATCTATAATCTGTAGCTTCGTGGAAAGGTGTGCCCGTGCGGATCGACGCCGTGGATTTCTTCTACGCGAGCATGCCGACGGTGACCACGGCGGTGGACGGGAGCCAGGATGCACTCCTCGTCCGAGTGCGTTCCGGTGACGACATCGGCTGGGGAGAGTGCGAGGCATCGCCGTTGGTCTCGATAGCGGCGTTCATGACACCGCCGTCCCATGGCGCCTGCCAGCCGGTGTCCGCCTCGGTACTCGGCCGTCGCCTCGACAAGCCCGAGGACATCCTCGCCATCTCGGCAGATGTGACCTATCGCAGCATGGACGTGCTTCAGGCATCCCACACCTACTCAGGCATCGAGATGGCGTTGTGGGATCTGCTCGGCAAACGCCGCGACGTTCCCGTCTGGTCGCTGCTCGGCTACGACCGCAGCCACGGGCGAATTCCTTACGCCTCAATCCTTTTCGGTGACACACCGGACGAAACCTACGACCGTGCACGAGAAATCCGCAGCCAGGGATTCGTCGCGGCGAAATTCGGGTGGGGCCCCTTCGGCCACGGCACACCGAACGACGACGCGGCACATCTCTTCGCGGCGCGTAACGGACTCGGCAACGACACGGCCCTCATGGTGGACGCCGGCCAGGTCTGGCGCACCGACGTCGACGCCGTTCGCGCCCGTTGGGATGTTCTCGTGGACGTCGACGCGACCTGGCTCGAAGAGCCGTTCACCGGCTCGGCATTCGATGCCTACGCCGCGATCTCGGCATCGACCGATCCCAGCCGTGGCCCTCGGCTCGCCGCCGGAGAGTCCTCGCACAACCCGCACATGGCCCGGCACCTGATCGACTACGGCAAAGTTGCCTATATCCAGATCGACACCGGCCGCGTCGGCGGAATTCACCCGGCGTACGAGGTGGCCCAGCACGCCGACCACCGTGGCGTGACATACGTGAACCACACGTTCACCTCACACCTGGCTCTTTCGGCAGCGCTGCAACCCTATGCCGGGCTACGGCGGCACCGATGGTGCGAATACCCGGTCGCGCTGAGTCCCCTCGCCCAGGCGGTCACCCCCGACCGCCTCGAACGCGACGAAGACGGCCTCGTCTCGGCGCCCGAGAAGCCGGGCCTCGGCGTCACTGTCGACCTCGATGCGCTGGCGCCGTACCTACACGACATACAGATCACCATCGACGGACATCCGGTATGGACCAGCGGCCAATGAAGCTCGACGGGCCTTCGCCGCGCTCCTGGACCGAGTGTCCTTACGTTCGCGACACTCGCCGTGGCCGGTCCGTTGTAGCGATTGCGGCAGTTCCTACGATGGACTATTGCTGCTCGATTTGGGGCAGCGCTTGGCGCTCGAAATGGGGGCAGCATGAGCGACCTGTGGCCACTACTCGCCCTGGTAGTTGCTCTGCTCGCCCTGGCTGGGGCTATCTACTGGGACCGGGTCCGCCCGGTCACGCCGCCGCCAGAGTGGTCAACCCCGCTGGATTTCGACATGCCCATCGACTTGGACGGCGACGGCGGTGGTGACGGTGGTGACGGGGGTGGCGGCGGTGGTGACGGGGGTGGCGGTGGCGACTGAATCCCAAAACGCCGAGCCGTGGGCAACCGTCTTGCGTCTGCTCCCGCTGCCCTACCCCAACTACCGCCAGGAGGGGGCGCCGTGACCACCGAACGGCAGCACGCACAGTACCGCGCCGAACACGACCTCATCGCCAATGCCACCGAGACGCTTCGGAAGCAGTCCCGCCAGCAGCACGTGCGATCGCTGCCGGTGAGGCCGAGGCGCTGCCTTGTTTTCCCGGCGAGATCGACAGCCGACGCACTGAATCTCGCCGACGAGCCACGTCAACGATCAGGGCCCGCTACGGCGTTGAGTTCGAGGACGCCTTTTCCTCACACGCTCGTCCCGGCGTGGGCGGGGTACGAGCCCGGATGGGCTGGCGCCACAGCCACCTGCGAACCTACAACAGGCCACCGACACGGGATCACCGCTGGACGTGGGCCCGGCTTCTCGCTCCAGTGCGTGTAGCAGTGGGCCGGAGAACACCGTCAAGGCGTCCAGTTTGCTGAACGCCTCTGGCAGGGTATTCGGGTGACGATCAGCGAGCGGATCGAGGAAGGCCGTCTTGAGCGGCGCGTGCTGGCGCGGGCCGCGTGGCGGTTGGAGCAGGCCGAGCCGTCCTCGCCCAAGCCTTCTACATCTGACTGCACCTTGCCCCAAAAGCGGATGCACCGGTAACAGTCTCGGGCACGGCTGATGCACAGTGCCAGAGTGGCCCCGGCTGGTGGCACGACAAGATAGAGCCACAACTGGTCGTAGATGCCGGAGACGACCGCCGGCCCGAAGGTGCGAGCCGGGTTCGTGCTCAGGCCCGACAGCGGAACGGCGACAACCGCCATCGCACCGTACAGCGCGGGGATGAGGTGGAACCCGGTCCGCAGGCTGATGCGGCCGCTCGTCAGAGCCAACACCGCGCATCCCAGAAGAGCCGTGCTGATCAGCTCGGACCCGATCGGCGCCCAGAGACTTACCCCAGGGGCCGGAGTCGTGGCCCCGTAGCCGACATCCGCGCCGAGCCGACCCCACAGCAGCAACAAGAAGGCACCTGGGATGGAGCCGGCGAGTTGCGCGGCGAAGTAGATCACGGCGACGTACGTGGGTTCTCCGGCGACCCACCGCATGAACGTGATCGCCGGGTTGTAATGGGAACTGATGCGGCCGAGCGGCGAAGCGATGATCGCCATGACAACGTAACCGAAGGCGAATCCGGAAAGGCTATGCAGCGCATGACCGCCCCACGACTTCCCCTGCAACAAGGGCCCGGCGATCCAGTTGGCTGCGATGATCGCGGAGACGCCGAGGAAGACCAGCATCGCACTGCCGATGAACTCCGCGCTCGCCCGGCGGAACAGGGACGGCCTGGTCGGCATCTTGGTTCGCTCACTCATGGATCTCTTTCGCGAAGTGCACGAGGACGTGGGGCCCGGAGCGGATCGAGCGCGCGGTCCGCTCCGGGGCGCGTTGTTCTCAGCTGAAGTGCTTGTAGGGGGCGAGGAACTCGCGCAGGGCGTCCAGCAGTGCGTCAGGGGCCTCCTCGGCGACATAGTGTCCACAGTGGGGGATCACGACACTGATGACGTCCTCCGCGACGCTGCGCATCTCGGTGCCGACGCTGTCGCCGCACGCGTCCTCGCCGGCGATGGCCAGCACCGGAAGGGTCAGTTTGTGCTTCTTACGCGCCTCGCTCTGCTCGATGGTCTGGTCGATGGCGCGGTAGTAGTCGAAGCTCGCGCGCAGAGCCTCGGGATCCCGCAACGTCTCGACGTAGTGGTCGACGGCGTACTGCGGGATCGCGGTTGGGGTCGCCGCCTTGGTGGCGAACTGGTGGCCGAAGTAGATCTCCTCGCGCCCTTGGACCAGACGTTCGTTGGCATCGAAGGCACGGTTGAAGTTGAAGTGCCACAGGAAGTCGTTGAGCCATCGGCTGCCGAGCAGGGGTGGTGAGGGCGAGATACCGGGGATGATGGCCTCGGCGACGGCGAGACGCTCGAGTCGTTCCGGGTGGTCCACCGCCATCGCGTATCCGGTCCACATCCCGATGTCGTGTCCCACCATCGCGAACTTCGGGTACCCGAGTGCGTCCATGAGCCGGACCATGTCGGTAGCCAGAGTCGCCGAGTCGTAGCCGTCCTTCGGCTTGTCCGACAGCCCGACACCACGCGGGTCAACCGCGACGACGGTGAAATCACGTGCCAGCGCCGGCATGACGAAACGCCATGCGTACCAGGTCTGCGGCCAGCCGCCGAGAAGGAGCAGCGCGGGTCCTTGCCCGCCGATCACGGCGTGCAGGCGAAGTCCGTCCACAGTGACGTACTCGCTGCGGAAGGTGGTGGTGAAATCGTCCGGGAGGTTCGGCGCACCGCTCACTGAACCGAAGCCCGACGGGACAGCCGTCCCGAGATCGTCGTGCAGGGTCATCAACTACTCCAAGGGTGGGCGGTCATGGGAGACCGCGAATTTTTTGTCGATCGTTATAAAAACAGGGCATGGGTGCCCCCACAAGGTCGAAACCTATTTTTGTGTCGAGTGGCACAAAAAGGTTCGTTCGCGGGGTGCACTCAGTACGCTGGTGGGCGCAGGTACCTATGCAGCAGCCGTGCCCGCGCCGAGGAGGATGTTCATGCCGGACGGGGGCAAGTCGCGACTTGGTCGACCGCGTGCTTTCGACGAGCACGAGGTGCTCGAACGAGCCATGCATTTGTTCTGGGAGAAGGGGTTCGACACGACCTCGATGTCCGATCTGGTCCGCGCGACCGGCATCAACTCCCCGAGCATCTATGGCGCTTTCGGCAGCAAGGAGCAGCTCTATCTACGCGCGGTGGGCCTGTATACCGAGATCGAGGGCGGACTCACGGCGCGTGCGATGTCGGAACACGGCACGGCGAAAGCTGCCATCGAGGCGATGCTCAAGCAGCACGTCGTCCTGTTCACGCGTTTCGATTCACCACGGGGCTGCCTGATCGTGATGGGAGCGGCCAACGCCTCGAGCGCGGGCGAGGAAGTGCGGAACTTGCTGGTGCGACACCGAGCCGAGATCGGTGAGACGATTCGCGCCCGGATCGTGCGGGCGGTCGAGGACGGAGAGCTTCCGTCGAGCTCGGACCCTGCTGCCCTGGCTCAGCTGTATCACGGGTTTCTCAATGGCCTGTCCATCCAGATCTCCGACGGAATTCCGCCAGAGGTCCTGTGCCTTGCCATCGACAACCTGATGGCCGGGTGGGGGGCACCTCTCGGACGTTGACGCGGCCCGTCGGCAACCCGTACCGACCATGCGCGCTCCGCGTTCGCCGTCGGCCCCTTCGATGGCGACCGAGTACGCCGATGGCTGACCGATGCCGCGCAACCGCTACCGGCTTGTCTTCTGCCGCGACAACGGTCAGCCTCTTTAATACTGAGCATTCAGGTGCCGCATTGTCTCGGCCAGGACGTAGTCCACGACCTCCTTGATATCGTCGCGCTGGCGATAAACCGCGCGCTGACGGCTCGCGGCACTGCCGCGCAACCGCAAGGTCTGCAACAACTGCGTGATCGACTCGACGTCGCCGTTCTCTTCCAGCACCGGGCGCAGATGTTCAACGAGATCGTCGAGGAGCTGCCAGGCGGGGACCAGCCGACCGGTGGTGACGTCGAGGGCATCTCCCTCGATTCCGCTCCGAGCGGCACGCCAGCAGGCAGCCCACAACATCTGGTCGTCGACGTGCTCGGGCCAGCGCACTAGGTCATCCCGCACAAGGGCGGCGGCGACCAATCCACGTGTGAGCCCGGCGAGCAGCACGGCCTCGTCTACGGTCGCGGCGGCGTCGGCGACCCGAACCTCCAACGTCGGCGCGTGCGTCGACGGTCGCGCATACCAGTAGAGCATGGCGGGGTCCAGCACCATGCCGGATGCCAGAAAACAGTCCAAAATGCGGCGGTAATGCGACACCGAGGTGATGTGGGGAGGCGGGCGTGCGGTCGGCAAACGCGACCAAAGGGCCAACCGCCAGCTCGCGTAGCCGGTGTCGACATCACGGTAGAACGGCGAATTGGTGGTGATCAGCAGGAGGGCTGGTAGCCACGAGCGCAGCCGGTTGCTCGCGCGCAGTGTCGACTCCAGATCGGGCGTGCCCACGTGAACGTGACACCCGCACACCCCCTGCCCCTCAATGATCGACCCGTATTCGGCGTACATCCGCCGATATCGCGGAGTGTCGGCGACCGGCGGAGGCCCCAGCTGTCCGGTCGGTGCCATCCCGACGGCGGCCAGTCGCCAGCCACGCTTAGCGGCAGCGGCCGCGAGCTCTGTCCGCAGGTGCGTCAACGACTGGCGCAGTTCATCCAGATCACGACACACTGAAGTCGCCGCCTCGATCTGAGCGGGGGCCAACTCGGGGTGTACCTCGCCATCGTCGTCGCCGTGCCGAATGCGCGAGACAGCCAACCCGTTGCCCGCAGGTTTCGAAGTCTCCGGGTCCACGAGCAGGAACTCCTCCTCTACTCCCAGAGTGGGGAGGGAGGACCGCCCGCCTCGGCGCCGATCGCCTGACCCAATCATTTCCGTGTCCGGCTGTCCGGGTAGCAGGCCACGTTCAATAGCATCGGTGCGTGCGCCGAACGGGCCATCGCCGCTGCCATACCCGCCTGCCGACGAGTTCAACCCTGGCAATCGGCCACACCCTGGCGGGCTCACCCACCTGAGCGGAGCGTCGTCGTCCTGGTTCAGCTACCACTCGCGGCCACCGGCGTTGGCGGCTCACCGCTCGCTGTCGGCGGTGATCACCACTGGCCATCCTGCGGCAGCAGGGGACCAAGCGGTCCGAGGTCGCGGTGGAGATCGTGGTAAAGACTTGGCCGATCGCGCAGCGCCGTTTCCGCAGCGCTGGAAGCGGATTCTGGGCAACTGACATCGACGCCGGCTGACTGCTCCCGGGCGAGCTCGCCGACCTGCTCGATGGCCTGCAACAACACCAGCCCGACCTCGGCCCAAGTCCGGCGGACGCAGTCACCGGCTCTGCGGAACGGGCCTTCGCGAGCCACCTCGAGTGCGCTCCAGCACTATTGCGGATCAGGTGTTTTCGGTGGGTCTTTCGGGTAGCACGCGGTATATGACTCTGATAGAAGATGCAATGAGCGCCGAGCCGACCACCTGTACTGCCGCACAGTCAACAGGGAGCGTCGGTTAGGACGTGGTAGCCGGCCAGAAGAGCCTCAAAAACCACAGTCTTGGCGAACCATGCGAGCTGCGAGTTCCAAGACGCCCAGCAACGAACGTTGGTGAACCAGTTGGAAGGCCGCACTCGGATCGAATCCGTAGATGGTGACACCGGTTTCTGGACCGATAGCGAGGCACTCGTGAACTGTTTGCGCGAGTCACCGCCTCGAATTCCGCCGCACTTCGGCTACGACGCGCTCGGTTCGGAGCTCTTCGAGGAGATCACCAAGCTACCGGACTACTACCTGACCCGCGTGGAGGACGGCTTGTTACAGCGTCATGTTGACGCGATCGCGGACGAGCTTGGAACACCGTGGGTCGTGGAGCTAGGCAGCGGCAGCGCCAAGAAGACACGTGGTCTCCTCGCCGCGTGCGCCGCCCGGCGTCGGACGACGTTCCTGCCCATCGACGTCAGTCGTGAAATGCTCATTTCCAGTGCGGACTTGCTCGCCGCTGACTGCCGCGACGTGACCGTGCGAGGGTTGTGGGGCCGGTACGAAGCGGGGCTTCGATGGATCCGCGTAGAACGGTCAGCCCCGGTCACGATGATGCTGCTGGGAAGCACGCTGGGGAACACGACCCCCACCGAACGTCACTCCCTGCTCGCCGAGATCACCCGCACACTCGCATCCGGGGACCGCTTCCTGGTTTCGGCTGACCTGATCAAACCGGCCCACATCCTCGAACCGTGCTACAACGATCCGCCGGGCCATTCCGCGTTCGTGCGCTTCCGGCTCAACCACCTGGCACACCTCAATCGGTGCTTCGACGGCGATTTCGTGCTCGACCGCTTCCAGGCACGGGCCCACTACAACGAACACACCCGCACGGTGGAGGGGCATCTCTACGCCGCGACGGATCATGGGGCGAAACTGCACGCGCTGGGAGTGGAGCTGAAGTTCCGGGTTGGCGATTCGATCAACGTCGGGTTTTCCGCGAAGTTCGACCCGGCACGCTTCATCGACGACATGCGCCACTTCGGCCTCGTCCACCACACGCACTGGATAGACCAGCGCTGGCAGTACGGCCTCTTCCTATTCCACCGCCGCTGAATTTCGCCGCGAGGTACCGGACGCGCGATGTTTCACCCTTAACGGGAGGGGTATCAGGCAGGAGTGCTCCTCGTGCGACCTCCCGGGGTATATCGGGTAGCCAACGACACTTCGTTGTTGGCAGATGTCATGCGCCGAGGACGCTACGCACAGGGACGGCGTGTCCTGGACGTTGGCTGCGGAACGGGCGCACTCGCCCTGGAGGCAGCACGCGCCGGAGCCGCATCGGTCACGGCAGTCGACCTGTCCCTGCGATCTATCGCCGCGACTTGGCTCAACGCCCGGGCGCACCGAATCTCGGTCCACGTTCGCCGCGGTGACCTTTTCGAACCCGTGCAGGGTAAGCAGTTCGATCTTCTGCTGGCAAACCCGCCCTACGTGCCCGCATCCACTTCGACGCTCCCCCGCCACCGGCTCGCCCGCTGCTGGGACGCCGGGGTCGACGGCAGGCAGATACTCGACCGAATCTGCGCGGGGTCTGCTCAGGCACTCACCAGCGGCGGAATGGCCTTGATCGTGCAATCCGAGGTGTGCAATGAGAACGCGACCGCGGCGCGCCTGGCGGAAGTTGGCCTGCGAGCACAAGTTGTGGCGCGATCGATCGTGCCGTTCGGTCCGGTAATGCGAGCCCGCGCCGCGCTCCTCGAAGATCGCGGCCTGTTGGAGCCCGGCCGCCGAGAAGAGGAAATCGTCGTCGTGGAGGCCTACCGTGGCTGACCGCTTCCCCACACGGGTCGAGATCACCGGGGAGGGACCTGTTCTCATCCACGGCCCGGTCGAACTGTTCACACCAGACGGACGGCGCGTGCGCTGCGAACGCGCGGTCACGGCTCTGTGCACATGCCGGCGGAGTCGTCGCTACCCGATGTGCGACACCAGCCATCGCCGCTGCGCCCGAAGCCGCCGGAGGGAGCACGATGACCACCAAGACCAGACCGAAACCGATCAGCGGCGCTGAGACCCCAGAACTGCCCGGCGCCCGTGGCCCCCTATCAGCCGAAGTTCTCGAAGCCCTTCGCGGCAGGCTCGCTCCGGCACTGCCCCAGTACGACATCGAAGCCTACGGTCAAGACCTGCAGCTCGCCCTCTACTGCCTTTACGAGCTGCACTACCGCGGCTTTCGCGGTGTCGACCCCGAATTGGAATGGAACCCCACGCTGTTGGCGCTCCGCCAAGAGCTGGAGCGGATATTTCTCGCCGCGCTGCGTGCGGATGTCCCCGCAGGCGATGACGTGGAAGCCGAACTGCGAAGCCTTCTCGCCGATGCCTGGGGCATCACGCACTGCCTCCGTCGTGACGGGCAGCTGTGGCAGCTACGCGAGTACGTAGCACACCGGTCGCTGTACCACCTCAAGGAAGCCGACCCCCAAGCCTGGGTAATTCCCCGGCTCTCCGGAGCGGCCAAGGCCGCCTTGGTCACCATTGAACATGACGAATACGGTGCTGGCGCCCCCGAGCGCATGCACTCCCACCTCTTTTCCAGGATGATGCGGGCCCTCGGCATGGAGGACCGCTACGGCGCCTACCTCGATTCCGTGCCGGCCGAAACACTCGCCGAAGTCAATCTGATGTCGATGTGCGGACTACACCGCGATCTGAGGGGCGCCTTGCTGGGCCAGTTCGCCACAGTCGAGCTCACCTCCTCTCCTGGCTCTGATCGCCTCGTCCAGGCGATGCGACGGCTGGGCTGCAGCCCGGAGGCAACGGAGTTCTACGCCGAGCACATCGAAGCCGACGCGGTCCACGAACAACTGGTCAGACGGGGTGTCCTTGCGCCCTTGCTGAAGGCCGAGCCAGAACTCGCGACCGACGTCGTATTCGGCATCCGCGCCAGCACCCACCTGGCCGCCAAACTCGAAGCACTGCTGCTCGACCGATGGGCCCACAACCAGAGCTCGCTTCTGGCGCGCCACGACCAGGAACCGTGTTAGCGCCATGTGAAGCGATGACGATCAACCGTCTGCTGTCCTCCGACTGGCGATGTCCGCGCTTACCCGCCGCATAACGAGCGATTCGGTCGAGCGCCGCCACCGATCGAGCCGGGTTGCCGAAATGCACTCCACCGAACTCTTGCGGCTCGTTGGTGCGGCCAATGTCTCGTCAGCGTCGACCGGAAGCAGTGGCGGTGGCTATCACGATCGGTGCCATGGTCTGGTCCATTGAAACAACCGACGCGAACGGCGCACCGGGTCGAACGGATCAGGCTTGGTAGGGCACCGCATCGACCAGTTTCACCCGCATGCTGCGCCCGTCGGGAAGCTCATACTCCCGAGTCTCCCCTTTCCGCGCTCCCAGCAACGAGTGGCCGAGCGGCGACTCCGGTGAGTAGACCTCCAGGTCGCCGTGCATGCCCGCCGCTCGCGTCGCCAGAAGAAACGTTTCAGTGTCGTTGTCCTCGTAGCGCACCGTGATGACCATCCCCGGCTCGACGACACCACCAGCCGTCGGACGCTCCTCGACCTTCGCGTCCCGCAACAGCTGTTGCAGCTGCCGGATCCGGGCTTCCTCATTGCCCTGTTCCTCCCTGACCGCACGGTAAGCGTCGTTTTCCCGGAGATCGCCTTCCTGCCGACGCGCGTCGATCTCCGCGGCGATGATCGGGCGGTGCGCGAGCAGCTCGTGCAGCTCGCATTGCAGCCGCTCATAAGCCTCCCGAGTCAGCCACACCATGTGCGACTCATTCACGCCAACCACTCCTCACAGGCGTTCCCGCAGGCGGACTGCCCAGAGCCGACGTTGCTGGCAAGGACGCATTCGAGCCGTTCCCGCTCCCCTGCAATGCCAAATACCAGTGGCAGCGGTCATCTCATCAAACTGCCTTGGAATCGTCCTGGGCAACACATCCGGCGTGAGCAAGGTGTCTATCGCCACTCTCTGCCGATCGCTGAGCCCGCGCACCGAGGAACGTATCCCGGTGTCTACGTCCTTCGACGTCATCGACCGCGATGGGAAAGGGCGTCCCGCATTCGGTCGATCAAACCTACTCCAGGGTCAAGCAGCATATTGGCTGGCGGACGATCTGGCGCGGAGGGGTGCGGACGGGTGGGTGCGACCTTCTTCGCTGACGTTATCTTGTCGCCCAGCTCATCTAGCTGTTCCCGCGTACACGCCTGCTTTAGACGTGGGAACAGATCGCGTTCTTCCTCCTCGACGTGATGGCGGACCTCGTCGATCAACTGCCGCGTCAGGTGGTCGAAATCCGCGTCCGTGGGGTTCAGCCCCTCCAGGCGCTTCATCAACTCCTCGGCCTCTGCGTGTTCGGCGATCTCATGGTCGGCGAGTTCGGCGCCGTCGGGCAGAGTTTGCCGCGCGGCAGGGTAGAGGTACTGCTCCTCTGCGACGGAATGGCGTACGAGCTCGGTGATGATGTGATCGACCAAGCTGCGACGTTGCTCATCGGACAGGCCGCCACGTTCGTAGTCCGCAAACGCCTGCTCGACCTCGCGGTGGTCGGTGACCAGTTCGTCGATCAGGTCGCCACGCTGCCGTGTTTCGGGTGACATGATGCTTCCTCCGAGGAAATCGGCTCAGGACCCTCGCGTATTAACGATTTCCTGCTCTCACACCGGCTAAACCTCAGGGTCCGCCCATAGCGGCACTGCTGCGCTCCAGAGCAACAGCGAGGCCGGTCTGGTACGGCTGATCTATGCCCTACGTCGCAGAGGTTGGCGTTTCTTCTCCCCGACTCCGCACTAGCGCGCCGTCAACCCTGCCCGCTGTGTTTCCCGCCGACATTCGGGGCCATGCGGCCCAGCCGGTCGGCGCGCGCTTCGGTTGGCAGTCGTTCTTGGAGGTGGTTACGGCGTCATACCGGCTAGCTGGTGGGCCCGTAGCGCCACGGCTCGTCGGCCTCAGCGAGTTCCTGTTCCGCCGTGGCCTGCACAAGCTCGAGCAGCGCGGGATCAAGGCCCGGGGCGAACTCCTCGGGACGAGGGTCGGCGATCTCGATGGGAACGCCTTCCGGAGCCTGTGCCGTGGTCAGCGTGCCATCATCATCCGAGGGCGACGCCTCCCGGAAAATCTTGCCCGCCTCGGAAAGGTGGTCGAGGTCGAAGGTGTACTGCTTGTTCTCCAGACCTTGCTCCAGCAACGCCGCAACTTCCGGGTATCGCTCCGCCCGCGTCTTGGGGATCGGCAGCACTTTCCCCCAGTCGACCCCCAAGGTTTCCAGGGCTCGGGCGTAGGCGTTCTCGTGGGCCTGGTCACGCACGATCAAATAGGCCACCGTGGAGCGCAACGTGCGATTCGAGCTCATCTCGTAGATCCGGCACTTCTGCAACCGCCCGGTCGACTCGAGCATCAAGTTGTACAGCAGATCCAGCACCAGGTTCCCGCTGTTGTAAACGTAGGAACCGGACCATGGGTTGCCCACGGCATCCACTGGCAAGGCCCCTTGGGCCCCGACGAGGAAATGATGGATGTTCCCCTGGGACAATGCATTCGACAGCGGGGTGACACCCCCGGCGGCAGGTTCGTCGAGGGCGGTCGGTGACCCCTGGTAGCGCGGAGATCCGTCGGTGAGCCGCGCGATGGTGGTCGCGATCAGCTCTACATGGCTGATCTCCTCGGTGCCAATTCCGTGCAACAGGTCACGGTATGGTTTTGCTTCCGCATTGCGGAAGTTGAAGCTCTGGAACAGGTACTGCAACATCGTCCGCATCTCGCCGAACTGGCCACCCAAGCCTTCCTGCAGGGCATTGGCCGCGCCCGGGTCGGGCTCGTCCGGCACGATCTCATTGATCATGCGTTGCACATGAAAGAACATGACCATCCTCCCTCGCGCCTTGCGCGGAGCGCACTGCGCATCGGCACAGGCGCCTGTGCATGGTTGTTTATTGATGGCGAAGGCGCCGATCAGGCAGGGCTAGCCGGTCCGTGCGAGACCGCCTCACCGCCATCAGGCCTCACCTCGCCCCAGTGCGCTCCGAGCCACCTCGGTGCTTCCGGGCACGTTCACGCGCCGGCCGGCTCGTGTTCAACAGCTGCATCCCGCAGACCACGCCGCGCTGAATCTCATCGAGCTCCCACGAGGACTCCGCACGACGCCCTGACCGGAGGCGCTTCGGGCGCGCCTCCAGCCTGCGCCCCCGCAACGGGTCTCGCAGGGCAGGGTGCCCCGTGCACGGCCGGCAGCCAAGCGTGGTTCATCGCCCATGCCAGCAGGACTTCGCCGCTGCGGGCCTTCGAAGCAGGGATCGAGGCACCGAACCGTCCTGGCGGGGAGGCGATCTCGGAAACGTGGTGCTTCGAAAGGGGACGTGCCCGGCACACCGAGTAGATCGCCGCACGAACCTTCGACGAGGACCGGCTCAACGCGGTCGGGCGAAACAGCAGAGCAAGACGGATCCGGCCGGTACGGGCCCGGTTGCCGGACCAAGAAGCAGCTGTACCAGGATGCGCGACGGTAGAACATCAATCCCATGACCATGACGTGACGTCCGTGGCTCCGACCGCGTGATCCTGTAGGGGGCCGATTCTGGTTTTTCCGCGACGCTGATGGGTAGTCAATGTGGGGTCACACCTTCCGACAGAGCGGAGAACGTCCGATGGGATCGGCAGCGCACTATCTGGAAATCAACGCACCTGCCCAACGGTGCTACGACTGGTGGCGGCCGTTGACGCACGTTCCCGAGATCTTCCCTGACGTCGAGCGGGTGGAGCCGATCACCGGCCAGGCCGGCGACACTCACTGGGTCGTGACCGGCCCGGCAGGCAAGAAGGTCGAGTGGGACGCCCGGATCGTCGAGGACGAACCGGGCCGCAAGGTGGCCTGGAAATCGATGGAGGAAGGGACGGCGAAGAGCACCACCGTGGCCAACGCGGGCGTTGTGCGCTTCGACGACCACGGCGACACGACCGGTGTCGAGGTGAGCTTGCAGTACGACGCGCCCGGTGGAACTGCTGGCGAAGTGGCTGCCACCTTGTTCGCCGACCCGCAGAAGAAGATCGAGCGAGCCCTCGACTCGTTCAAAAACCTCATGGAGTCCGCACAAACAGGCCGCTGACCACTCGGCGTCGCAGAAGCTTGCGACGTCCTCTTTGGACCACGTGGCGAGGTGGGGGGCAGCCGTTGATCACGATGATGTAGCCGACTGGTTGTCGGCGGCTGAGCGATCTCAGCACCATCCTGCCAGGATCAGAACGCCGGACCTGATCAGCTACGCCCTCAACCGCGCCCCCGCCGCTGTGCATGCCCCTGCGGGGCACTTGCGCGGCGAACGCCGGTGGTTCGGAGTCGGCGCGACCGGGTATGCCGGGAACCAGTGGCCGCACATGCAAGGTGAGGGGGATCGGCGATGGCTACCCGGCACGTAGCTCCGCATCCAGATGGTGGGTGGCAGGTGACCGACCCGGTCGGCCACGACTCGCCGGGGCACACCACCACCCAAGAAGAAGCGGTCGCAACGGCGCACGAGCAACTCGTCCGCGACGGTGGCGGTGAACTCGTCATCCACGGCACCGACGGCAAGGTCCGCGACAAGCGCACCGTGCCACCTGGCCACGATCCCTACCCACCGCCCGGCTGATCGAGGGCAGCAGTCGAATCACGTGTCCTCCGCGAGACGCCGCCACAGTTCCCGACGACGAGCAGCTAAAACCTGTTCGGCTCCCGCGAGAACTTCGCGCTTTCTTCTGCCAACAGGCCACTTGGCGGGTGTGCCGCCGGATTCGGGTCCGTTGTTTTCACCGCCAGCAGCGGATTAGGGCGAGCGGAGAGGCGCCCAACGACAAGTGCATCGCTCACCAGCGGCAGGCTTGGCCTCGCCCAGCGGTGCGTCGGGCCGCTCCCCACGGTAGTGACGAGCAGTGCTGCGGTGGTGGAGCTGGCGGGGTTGGGGCGTCAAGCGGAGCGGTCAGTATTCTGGGCGCCTTGCCGTTGGGTGGCAGTGGGCAGTCGGTTCCCGTAGCGCGGTCAAGCGCATGCTGATCTCCGAGGACGTAAGCGATCGCGGGCAGGACGAATACTGCGATGCGTCCCGCCCACACCAACCACTCGAACGGAATGCTGAACGCGGCTGCGAGTACGTCGTCTCCTCCCGCACCCAGCAGCACGAGATAAAAGGTGATAGCCATGGCACCGATTCCGGTTCGCGCCGCGTTGTCCCGGGGCCTCTGCAGAATATTGTGGCGCGCCCTGTCTCGGGTGACCAGCCGCTCCAGGAACGGATAGATCCCGGCGATGAGGAACATGACCGCGGGCAGCGCGATACCGGGCCAGAACGGGGCCGGCACGGCGAACGGCCCAATGTTGATGTCCCACGGCGGAAAAAGCCGCAAAGCGCCGATCAGGAACCCGATGTACCAGTCCGGCTGCACCCCGGTCGAGCTATCCGACGGCGTGTACGGCCCCCACAGGAACACCGGGTTGATCTGGAAGACCGCCCCGAGCAGCGAGACCACCCCGACCACGGCCACTCCGTTGGCCAGCGTCCTGGCCATGAACCCCGGGGCGGCCCGGTCGCCGACCACGTTGGTCTCGCGAGCTCCGGGGCCACGGAAGTGGGAGCGCTTCTGATACCACACCAACAACAAGTGCACGGACACCAGCGCGAACCTTTGGGGCGAGCCAGAGTGGTGATCTTGACGAGATTGTGGACGAGGAGGCCGTGGCCGCACCAGGGCCAATCCGACCCGGTGCTCCGTGTTGAGGACTGCGACCACGGGTGTCGCCGGTCAAGAACACCACCCTCGCGTTCTGCATCTAGCACCCGTCAGCCGGGGTGCGTCTCACCGCCGACCGGCGCGATCACTTCGCCCGTGTAATAACTCGACAAGCGTTCCGAAGCGAAGAACACATACGACGGTGCGATCTCATCCGGGTGCCCCATGCGCTGCATCGGCGTCTGGTTCCCGAAGCCCTCCACCTTTTCCTCGCCGAACGTGGACGGGATCAGCGGCGTCCACACCGGCCCAGGCGCTACGCAGTTGACCCGAATGCCCGTTGCGGCAAGCGATTGAGCCAGCGATTGCGTGAACACGTGCACGGCTCCCTTGCTGGCCGAATAATCCATCAAGCCAGCGTTGCCGCGCAGGCCGTTCACCGAGCCGGTGTTGACTATCGCTCCTCCGCTGCCGAGATGCCGCAGCGCGGCCTTGCACAGCCAGAACAGCGAATACACGTTGACCTTGAAAGTCCGGTCGAACTGCTCGGTGCTGATGGCATCGAGGTCCCGTTGCGGAGCTTGTGTGCCCGCGTGGTTGACCAAGACGTCCAAGCCGCCCATTCGATCGGCAGCCTCCTCCACCACATGTGTGCAGAACTGCTCGTCACTGAGGTCGCCCCGCATCAAATAGCAGTCACGGCCCTGCTCACGCACCAGCGCTGCGGTGTGTTCGGCGTCTTCGTCCTCGCTCGTGTCGAGATAGGCGATGGCGACAGTGGCTCCTTCCTTGGCGAACGCCACCGCCACAGCCCGGCCGATGCCCGAATCGCCACCGGTGATCAGAGCCTTCTTCCCGGCAAGATGCCCAGCACCGACATAACCAGCCATCTCGTCGCGGGGGCTGGGCTCCATCGGAGCCGTGGTACCGGGCGGTGTCTGCTGTTGGCCTGGTGCGGTGGTAGGCAGCTCCGACATCGCACGTCCCTCCCTTGACATTCGGCGCTCTAGACGGGCCTACCCGTCGACGACAATCGGCTAACGCGACTGCCAAGGCCGCATCAAAGAGTCGCCTCACGATAATGGGTGAAAAACACCTCCGGATTGACAAGCCACAGCCTCTTTCCCGGTCAACGACGGCAATCCGGACGCCTCCGCGAGTGGTGGGACATGTTCGCCAGTGCGGGTGGCCGAGGGCTGCGGGCTGACCGCATCGACGACGCCGACCAGGCCCGCGACACGCTCGGCCAAGCCTTGCAGCACGACGGGCCCACGCTCGTCGAATGCGTCGTCGACCCCTACGAGACGCCGTTCGGCGACGTCCTCAAACCGGCCCACGCCGACAACATCGTCACCGCCTACGACAACGGGGAACCCGCACGCCGGCGGATGTCCCGAAGCCTGCTCGACCCGCGCCGCCGCAACCTGTCCCCCGCGGTCGGCAACGTGGCAGACCGCCTGACCGAGCACACCTGAGCACTTCCGCACCCTTGCGCTCGACGAGTCGACCGATGCAGAGGATCTTGGGCCGGTCGTGCTCCGGACCGCCCCGTGGAAACGGGCGGAACCGTCCGAGGTCGATGCCGCAGGGCACGATGGCGGTTCGATCGGCGGGCAGCCCCATCTCCGCGAGTTCGGAGATCTCGTCGGAACCGGTCGCGGTCACCGCGTCCGCCGCACGCGATGTCGGCTTCGAGCTCACGAAAGCGGCGATCGCCTCGGCGAGCACCTGCGGACGAGTGGTGACGACACCGGCTTCGGGTGGAACGGCTTCGACCCCCTCGGTGCTGGCAAGCGCGTTTTCGGCTTCGCCACGGGGGTAATGCGGTAAATGTTTGGAGGACACTGCGAGCGAGGTCGCTCATGCGCCACGAGAAGAATCACCAGCGGCACCGGGAGCACGAGGACGAAGACCCCGAGCCGACACCGGTTGGCGGCCAGCGGCGGGACAAGCTCAACGAGGACACCGAAGCCACGTTGGATGAGATCGATGACATCCTGGAGGGCAACGCCGAGGACTTCGTCCGCTCCTACGTCCAGAAAGGTGGCGAATAGGCGCGGGGTTCGGCGAAGTCGTTGTCCTTGGCGAGCAGGCAGCGCTGATCATTCTGCCGCTCCGGCACAACTCCTTGCGGTGTGAGACTCCGCTCGCACCGGTTCCGGAATACTCGCTAGCCGCCGGGTCGCAACAGCACCTTCACCGCGCCGTCCTCCTTCCGCTGGAAGATGTCGTAACCGTGCGGCGCTTCGTCCAACGGCAACCAGTGGGTGGCGAGATCCCGCACCCCGAGCGGATCCGACTCGTCTTGGACCAGCGGCAGGAGGTCGCCGATCCACCGCTTCACATGGGCCTGCCCCATGCTGATCCGCACACCTTTATCGAACATCGCCAGCATGGGCATGGGATCAGCGGTCCCGGCGTACACCCCGCTGACCGAAATCGTTCCGCCCCTGCGCACCGCGTCGATGCACTGGTGCAGAACCGCCAACCGGTCCACTCCCGCCTTCGTCATCATCGGCTCCGCCACGGCGCCGGGTAGGGCGCTGACCAGCTTCTGCAGGAACTCTGGCCCAGGCGAACCGTGCGCCTCCATGCCCACGGCATCGATCACCGAGTCCGCACCACGGCCACCGGTCATGTCCCGGACCTGGGCCGGCACATCGTCCTGACCGCGCACGTCGACCACCTCGATGCCGTTGCGGAGCGCCATCTCCAGACGATCCGGTTCGAGATCGACCCCGATCACGCGAGCGCCTCGGAACTCGGCGATCCGCGCGCACATCTGCCCGATCGGGCCGAGCCCGAAGACCACCACCGTCCCCGCCTCCGGGACCGCGGCGTACTCAACCGCCTGCCAAGCCGTCGGCAGCACGTCGGAAAGGTAGACGAACTGCTCATCCGGCGGCCCGTCGGGCACCTTGACCGGCCCGAACTGAGCCTGAGGGACCCGAAGCAGCTCGGCCTGACCACCCGGCACGCTGCCGTAGAGCTTGGTGAAGCCGAACAGCGCCGCTCCACTCCCGTACTCACGCACCTGCGTCGTCTCGCATTGAGCGAACAGGCCGCGGTCGCACATCCAGCAGTGCCCGCAGGAGATATTGAACGGAATCACGACGCGGTCGCCCGGCTTGATGGCGTCGACCGCCGAGCCCGTCTCCTGCACGATGCCCATCGCCTCGTGCCCGAGCACATCACCCGGTTCCAGGAACGGACCGAGCAACTCATACAGGTGCAGGTCGGAGCCGCAGATTCCGGTGGTGGTCACCGCGATGATCGCATCGGTGTCGGCTTCGAGCCGCGGATCAGGCACTTCGGTCACCTGGACGTCCCGCGGCCCCTGCCAAGTCAGCGCCTTCACAGGCTCCTCCTAGATCGACTGCGTACCTTTCAAACCGCCATCTGCCGGGACCACCCGCCTCGAAGAGGACGCGCGGCTCGCGGCTGAGTGCCTCCCGGACCGCCACCACATCACGCGGCCAGTCCGGGGCTGTGCTCGTGGGCGGCTCTTTCTGATCTAACGACTGCCGCCATCACGACCGCGCGCGCTTGGTCTCGCGACCGCTTTCCCCGCGCAAGGCGTCGACCAGCTGGCTCTTCGTCATCTTCGAGCGTCCGGAGATATCGAGCTCCCGAGCCCTGTCGTACAGATGCTTCTTGCTTGCCTTCTCGTCAACGCCCCCGCTGGTCGGCATCTCCGGTTGCCCTGCTCCTCGTTTGGCCTGTTCGTCCGACGGACCCTTGCGCTGTTTGGGCATCCACCGGTCGCCGAGCTTCTCGTACTTGTGCTTCAAGGCCGAGTAAGCCGTCTGATGGGCTCGTCGTCCTTCGCCATACGATTCGACCGCGCTGTCGTGTGCCTTGATCCAGGTCTCCTGCGCTTCCTTCGACGAGCGGCGCAACGTCGAAGGGATTTCTTCACGAGCGGGCATGACCGTTGCCTCCTTGTGCTCGCCTGTTCTCTTCTGGCGACCGCGTTTCGGGCGACGCGCGGTGCGGAACTCACGGCCACGTCACAACACCCGCAAAGGCAATGAAGAACCCGATATGCCGTCAGGTTGCGTCGGGTGCAGCCTGCTCGTGCGCTTCACACCGGTCGGCCGAAGCCTTTGCCCTCATGTACCCGGAACTACGTCGCTCGAACATCGCAGCACCGTTGGTGGGAACTTCCTCGCTCGACGCTTCGGCGGGCGCGCAGACGGATAAGCCGCTCCGGCCGTACCAGAACCTCCCACCGGGTATTCCGAATGGACAGGTCGCCGCACAACGGGAAGTGATAGCGATGGCGAGCACGAGCATGGTTGAGGTCCGGATCGGTGCGCCCGGCAGCGTGCTGGCCGTCGAGGTGGGCAGGGTGCGGGTGGACGTGCCTCGGTCGGTCGGGTATTTCGGCGGTTTGGTCGCGGCCGTGGGACTCGGCCTGATCGAACCGCCGCTGGCCATCTGCATCGCGGCGGTACCGGCGTTCAAGGCGCTGACCAACAGCGCGCTGCCCAAGACGGTGCGGGTGATGGGCGAGTTGCTGGAGGGCGCGGCCAAACCGGTGGGTAGCGACGCCGAAGGCGTAGTGGCTCTGAAGGACCAGCGACGAGCCGAGACCGCAGTGGCGAGGTTCGGTTAAACGGGATGGTCAACGGGCTGGAAGGAGGCCGGAGAGAGCCGGAACCCACAGCCCCGCCGACGCATAGCCCGCGCCTGGCTTCATGAACTTGGACGGGCCGTTATCGTTCCCTAGTCCACCCTGTGTACGCGAATGCCGAAGTTTTCGATCCGCGAGCCGGTTGGCGGTGCTTCGGCCAGGCGGTTGGCGACCGCAACGCCGAACCAGTCGTCGATCAGGAAAACGATCTCCACGCTTGCGATCTGAATCCGCTGCGTCGTTATGCCGCGTCCCTGAGGCGCGCCGAGCCGGCCGACCACGGCTGCCGTATGCGAGTTTCGACCCGTTCGCGCCAAGGGGCGCGGCGCCGCCTGCCTCCCGGCTGCCCGCGAGCGGATGAGCATGGTCGGTAGTTCAACTGGGTAGGCGACGGGGCAAGACGGTGACGAAGCACACGCGGTGAGGCCCCTATGCAGGTTGTGACCGAGCTGGCCCATTCCATAAAGGAGGAGGAGCAGGTTTGGATACCGCTCTCGGATGGGACCAGGCTGGCTGCGCGGATCTGGCGGCCCGCGAGTTCCGACGCCGAAGCGGTCCCGGCGATCTTGGAGTTCATTCCCTATCGGCAGCGGGACCTCACCGCACGCAGGGATTCCATCAATCACCCGTACCTGGCCGGGCACGGCTACGCGTGCGCCCGTGTCGACCTGCGCGGCAGCGGCGACTCCGAGGGTGTACTCAGTGACGAGTACCTGGACCAGGAACTGCAGGACGGCGAAGAGGTCCTAGCGTGGCTTGCCGAGCAGCCGTGGTGCAACGGACGAACCGGCATGATGGGTATCTCCTGGGGTGGCTTCAACGCACTGCAGATAGCCGCTCGCCGACCGCCTAGTTTGGCTGCGATCGCGGCATTGAGCTGTAGCGACGACCGCTACGCCGATGACGTGCACTACATGGGCGGGTGCCTGCTCAGCGACAACCTCTCCTGGGCCTCGACGATGTTCGCCTACACCTCCTGCCCGCCGGACCCGGCCAGTGTCGGCGGAGGCTGGCGAGCGCAGTGGTTCGAGCGGTTGGCCGGCAGCGGCCTGTGGCTGGAGGAATGGCTGCGCCACCAGCGCCGGGACGCTTACTGGCGGCACGGTTCGGTGTGCGAGGACTATGGCCGCATCCAATGCCCAGTCTTCGCTGTCAGCGGCTGGGCCGACGGCTACTCCAATGCGGTCTTCCGGCTGATGGAGCACCTCAACGTGCCTCGGCTCGGCCTCATCGGCCCCTGGTCGCACAAGTACCCGCACCTCGGCGAGCCGGGGCCGCCGATCGGGTTCCTGCAGGAGCTCGTCCGCTGGTGGGACCACTGGCTCAAGAACGTCGACACCGGTGTCATGGACGGCCCGATGCTGCGTACCTGGATGCAGGAGAGCATGCCGCCCTCCACCTCCTACGAGGAGCGCCCGGGTCGTTGGGTGGGCGAGCCGTCCTGGCCTTCTCCGCATGTGGACCGAGTACGCTGCCCGCTGGGCCAGAACCTCATAGCCCGTCCGGGCGACAAGCCGCAATCGCGGCCGCTGTCCATCAAGTCCCCGCTGTCGCTGGGCCAGTTCGCCGGGAAGTGGTGCTCCTACAACGCCCCACCTGACCTGCCCTACGACCAGCGGGAGGAGGACGGCGGCGCACTCGTCTTCGACACCGACCCGCTCGCCGAGCGCTGCGAGCTATTGGGTGGGCCCGTGGCCGACTTGAACCTGGAAGTCGATCGCCCGGTGGCGATGCTGGCCGTGCGGCTTTCCGACATCGATCCGGACGGGCGCGCGACCCGCGTCACCTACGGGCTGCTCAACCTCTGCCACCGCGACGGGCACGCCGAGCCGCGACCGCTGGAGCCGGGCAACCGCTACCAGGTGCGGGTGCAGCTCAACGGCGTTGCGCAGGCGTTCCCGCCCGGTCACAAGATCCGCATGGCCCTGTCGAGCTCGTACTGGCCGCTGGCCTGGCCGCCACCCGAACCGGTACGCCTCACGGTGCACCCACAGGCCAGCGCGTTGATCTTGCCGATACGGTCGATCCGGGAACCCGACGAGCTGCCGTCAGCGCCGTTCGGCGCGCCCGAGGGCACGCCTCCGTTGGCAAGCACCCAGCTGCAACCCGGAGAAGGGCAGTGGACGGTCTCGCGCGATCTCGTCGGATACGAATCGATGCTGGAGGTGGTCAAGGACCTGGGCGTGGTTCGCTTCGAGGGCATCGACCTCGCCGTGACGCGACGCGCCTACGAGCGCTACAGCTGGACCGCCGACGATTTCGGCTCCACGCGGGGCGAAGTCGAATGGAACATGGCGTTCGAACGCGGTGACTGGTCGGTGCGCACCCGAACCCGCACCGTGCTCACCTCCACGGAGGTCGACTTCGACCTGCACGCCGAACTCGACGCCTTCGAAGGAAATACGCGGGTGTACTCCCGAAACTGGCAGCGGCGCATACCGCGCGACCACACCTGACCGCGGCGTCGGGACGAGCGGTGGACGCGCGAGCCCGAGCGGCGGAACCGCTGACGGCCGCTTCCCGCCCACGACCATGGCTCGACCTTCATCGCGCCAAGCCATCGCGGTGCCAGCTGAGCGCGCCGGTCCCGCGCCATGCGCCGAGGCCGCCTCCACCGGTAACTGCGACAGCTCGGCAGTACCCGTGCGGGCCGGAAGAACCCACCCGGTGGTGACCCCGCCGCAGGCGGGTACCCGGACGGCGAGAACTCGTCAAGCGGTTCCGCACCGAGCTCGGCAATGGAGGAGACGATGACGAAGGCCGATAAGCGACGTGTCCGGAAAGCACTGCAAGGAGCCGATTTCCCGGCGACAGAGGAGGATCTCGTCAGCTACGCGCAAGAACGCGGCGCCGATGTGAAGACGATGATCGCGTTGCGGTCCCTTCCGGCGGGCATCTACGACGACAGCGAGGAAGTCGCGGATTCGGTGCCGCAGCAACCGGGCTGACTGGGTCGAAGCGGAGTCGGCGACCGTCTGGTCTTACCAATGCCCGAAAGCTCCGCACAGCATGTATCCCGGACTCCCAACATCGATTCCCACCCGACTGCCAAGCACCACGCCCACGTGGAAGCCGATAATGCCGCACCCTGAGGAGGGCTACAGATGAGACGCGGGTCGGACAAGCACGGACCGAGGAAGGACGACGAACTCGAGAAGGAGATGGAGGGGTATCTCCGAAGCAGCCACCCGACGCGGGCCGACGAGTCGCTCGAAGCCGAACCTCCTGCCGATGATGACCGGGAAACCGATGTTCGGCCCCCACCGCCGGAACGAGGAGAGTCCGGCTGACCCTGGTGTGGACACGAGGTACCCGTGCATGCGGGTGCACCTTCTGCGCCCTCGCATGGTGCGGGTTGGCACGCGTGATTCCGGACGCGGCATCGATGTTGGTGAATTTCGACTGCGCAGTCGAGGTGGCCTGCGATGCGGGACCGTGGGGATAAACGACGTGATGACTGGGTAGCTTCCAGACGTGGCGGATAGAACGAGAAACGTGTTCACCCTCGGGCTCGACGAACGCAACGTTTCGCTGCTGCGAGAACTACAGCATCTCGGACCCTATCGGTTCCACGCCTTGCTGGACAAGGCGGAACTGATGATGGGCGATGTTTCGCTCGCGCAACTACTCGACAAGGCCCAACACCGGCTCGAATCCTTTGCGGGCCAGGTGGATGCGATCACAGGCTACTGGGATTTCCCTGTCAGCTCTATGGTGCCCATCCTTTCCACCCGCCTCGGCCTGCCTGGGCCAAGCCTGGAATCGGTCGTCAAGTGCGAGCACAAGTACTGGAGTCGCGTCGAACAGCGCAAGGTGACCGACGCTCACCCCGGATTCGGCCTGATCGATCTCGACGAGCCGCATCCACCACCTGGCCTGGCCTTCCCGATGTGGGTCAAGCCGGTCAAGTCGTACTCATCTGATCTTGCCTTCAAGGTCGAGGGGCCCGCGGACCTGGAGCGCGCGGTCGCCGAGATACGGGAGGGCGTGGGTCGCATCGGCGAAGCCTTCGATTATCTACTCTCGATGCTTGAGCTACCGCCGGAGATCGTTGCGGCCGGTGGCAAAGCATGTCTCGCCGAAGAAGCAGTGGGAGGGGTGCAGGTCACCGCCGAAGGTTACTGCTTTGACTCGGAGCCGCACGTCTACGGCATCGTCGACTCCGTGTGCTATCCGGACTCCGCCAGTTTTCTCCGCTACCAGTACCCCTCCACGCTTCCGATCGGGGTCCAAGAGCGGATCAGGAACGTATCCACCAAGGTCATCCGACAGCTTGGGCTGGATCTCTCCACCTTCAACATCGAATACTTCTGGGATTCGGACGAGGACAAGTTGCGGATCCTCGAGATCAACCCGCGACTGTCCCAATCCCACGCCCCGCTGTTCGAGTTCGTCGACGGCGCATCGAACCTCCTGTGCATGGTGCAGCTCGCGCTCGGCGAAGAACCGGACATGCCGCACCGCCTGGGTGCATTCGCCATGGGGGCGAAGTGGTTCCGGCGTGTCTTCTCGGACGCATTGGTTCGAGGTGTCCCGTCCGAGGCGGATGTCGAGCGCGTTCGGCACGAGATCCCCGAGGCGACCGTGGATATCGTCGCGGAGGAGGGACGTCGCTTGTCCGAGCTACCCGCGCAGGACAGCTACAGCTTCGAATTGATGGCCCTCTACCTGGCAGGGCAGAACGAGGACGACCTTTGCAACAAGTACCGCCGGTGCGTGGAGATTCTGCCGTTTACGCTTGAGTCCTGACGGCTGCGCTACCCTTTACGCGGTGAGTCTGGCCCTGCTCGTCGGCGGCCTCGGGCATGAGGTGTAGGGCTGGTGCTCGATGGGTAGCTACGTACCTGTAGCGAACTGTCCGGCCCGTGGACGGTGTGAAATGGACAGCAGGCCAGATGCAGAAGGACCTCCACGCGAAACTCAGTGCGGAATGCACGCTTTCGGAGCGTGGTTGAAACCGTGACCGCCTACTGCTTCCGGGGCACAGGTAAGACATTTTGCACCAGGTCTTTATTAAAAACCGCGCCGTAGGAAGACAGCGGCCGCGAAGACAGACCCCTCCTGACTGAGGCAGCACGGTTTGAGGAGTGCTCCGATGAAATCGTCTGAAGGGAAAAGCGGCGCCGGGCGGCGCCGCGCACCCGGGCGAGGTCTGCCCGGTCGAGGTCTACGGAGTGTAGACGAGTCAGACGTGACCATGGTGGACGAGCGGCAGGCGAAACGCGCCGTTGCAGCCGCCGCGATCGGCAACACCATGGAATGGTTCGACTTCGGTGTCTACAGCTACATCGCTGTGGTCATCAGCCAGGTGTTCTTCCCTCCGACGAGCTCAACCGCGCAATTGCTGTCCACCTTCGCCACGTTCGCCGTGGCGTTTCTGGTGCGGCCGTTGGGCGGCTTCTTCTTCGGCCCGCTGGGCGACCGCATCGGCAGACGCAAGGTGTTGGCCACCACGATGGTCACCATGGCGCTGGGGACATTGGCGATCGGGCTGATCCCCAGTTACGCGACGATCGGGCTCTGGGCACCGGTACTCCTGCTCGTGGCTCGGCTGGTGCAGGGTTTCTCCACCGGTGGCGAGTACGGCGGGGCGGCGACGTTCGTCTCCGAGTACTCGCCGGACCGGCGGCGCGGGTTCATGGCGAGCTGGCTGGAGTTCGGCACGCTGGCCGGGTACTCGCTAGGTGCCGCGCTCGTGACCGTGCTGACTGTCACCATGACCCCGCAGGACCTGACCGGTTGGGGATGGCGGATCCCGTTCCTGGTGGCCGGGCCGTTGGGAATCATCGGCCTGTACCTGCGTTTCCGGCTCGAAGAGACCCCGGCATACCGCAAGTCCTCCGAAAGCGAGCAGCCGCGGACCGCGGCGACCTTCCGCGACCTCCGCACCATCTTCGGCCGCCATTGGCGCCCCATGCTGAAATGCCTCGGCCTGGTTTTGGTCTTCAACGTGACCAACTACATGGTGACCGCCTACATGCCCACCTACTTGTCCTCCGTCCTCGGCTTCCAGCACACCAGCTCGCTCACGTTGGTGCTGGTGACGATGGTGCTGATGATGGGCCTGATCGTGATCCTCGGCCGGTACTCCGACCGCATCGGCCGACTGCCGATCGCCGGTGTCGGCAGCGTTGCGTTGATCGCGCTGACCTTTCCCGCATTCCTGCTGCTCAGCCAGGGCACCGTGGCCGCGGTGCTCGGCGGTCTGCTCGTTCTTGGCCTGACGCTGGTCTGCTTCAGCAGCACGATGCCATCGACCCTGCCCGCTCTGTTTCCCACGGACATTCGCTACGGCGCGGTGTCCGTGGGGTTCAACATCTCGGTCGCCTTGTTCGGCGGTACCACCCCGTTGGTCGCCGAGGCGCTCGTCGCCGCGACCGGCATGAAGTCGGCCCCCGCCTTCCTGCTCGTTGCGGCCGGTGCAGTCGGTCTGGTAGCCGTGTACTTCACACACGAGCCCGCAGGACGTTCGTTGCCCGGTTCAGGGCCGACCGCGACCAGCCGCCGCGAAGCGCGGAAACGCGTAAGAGAAGAGGAGAACGAGCAAGGCTGAAGCGGGACACCCGCAGGCGGTGACCACCGGCTTCAGCGTTGTTGTTGGACGGGTTCACCTGAGCGAGAAGTGATTCGGGTTTAAGAGCCTCGTGCGGGGTTAATCCCTGGGGCTGAAGGTAGTTTTCTTCCCAGGAGGCTTCGATGTCGGCACCCAGCAGTCCGGTCAAGGACAAGAATTACAACCTGATCACCGTCCTTCAGCTGTCTCTGAACAACGTGTGGATGCTGGAGCAGTACGTGCAAGATGCCGAGTCCCAGGGTGACGAGGAACTGGCCAAGTGGTTCCGCCGCATCCAGGAGAACAACCAGAAGGCGGGCGAGCAGGGAAAGCAGATGCTCAAGGAGCGTTTGCAAAAGGAGAACGGCTGAGGGCCGTCGTCGGGCGCCTGGCGGCTCCGAGTGGGCAAGCGCTGGGGAAGCTTCTCCGGTGGATGCATGAATCACGGAAGAACGGCCGGTGTCCTGATCCCAACGATCAGGACAGCTTCCTGCTGCCCGGCGTCGCAGCCGTTGACGTCGCCGAGGCAGTCGCAACGCCCGAATTCACCGTCCAAGGTTTACAGGGGAACTTTCGAGATGTCCGGAAAGATCGAAACACTGCTCGACCAGGCCGGCACAACATATGCGGCGGAGGCCGGGATCAAGCTTGCCGACAAACCAACGGCGCTGCACAGGCTCCTGGTACTCTCCGTCCTGCTGTCCGCGCGGATCAAGGCTGACATCGCGGTAGCGGCGGCGCGGGAACTCAGCAAGTTCAGCACGCCACGCAAGATGTACGAAGCCCGGTGGCAGGAACGAGTAGACGCGCTGGGACGAGGGCATTACGTGCGCTACGACGAGAGCACCGCGACCGCGCTGGGGCAGGACGCGGAACTGCTCCTGGAACGCTACAAAGGCGATCTCCGGAATCTGCGTGCACAGGCAGGTGGTGATGTCCGGAAACTCAAGCGGCTTCTCACCGAGTTTCCGAAGCTCGGCCCCGTCGGCGCCGACATATTCTGTCGCGAGGCGCAAGCCGTCTGGCCCGAACTGCGCCCGTACTTCGACAAGAAAGCGCTGGACGGCGCGGCCAAGATCGGCTTGCCGAAGAACTCACACGAACTTTCGGAGTCCGTGTCCGGCGATGACCTCGCCCGGCTCGCCGCCGCATGCGTCCGGGTAACGCTGGAGAAAGGACTGGCCGAGAAGGTCAAGAACGCCACCAGCGAGTCCTGATGACTCCGCCGCGATCTCAACAGCTCACGATCCTCGACCTCATGCCCTGAGCACTATCCAGCTGGTTAGCGGCCCCGCCTTTCTGGAGACTTTGGCGGTGGCTGCGAAATGGTACGCACGAGCCACGGGGACTGGGCGCCCTGGTCCTCCGCGACTATCGGGACGCCGGACCACGACGGGTAGCGGCGGCATTCACCGCAGCCCTCCACGATCCGGTCGAGGAAAAGCTGCCGAAGGTCCAACTGCCGACCTTGGTCGTGGCGAGCACGACAGGATGGTGCCCAACGCCTGGGCGGAGGAAGTCACCCGCCTGCTCCCCAGGGGACGACTACGAACCTGGCCGGGCACCGCCCACATGGTTCCCTTCGCCGACCCAGCCGGTCTCGCCGAAGCGCTCGACGAATTCGTCTCGGAGGTGGATCGGTGAGGCCCGGGCGGGCAGTGGCCTCTTTCGACTCGACCACGGGTTTGCTGCGCGGCCTGTCCAACTACCTCGCCGGTCGCGACGCCCCCTTGCTCGATCAGCTGCCCGCTGCACTGGAGCCCGCGATGAACGGTTTGATGGCGGGCGTCAACCGGCTTCACTGAATCTCGCGGCGCGATGCAGGGCGAGTCCTTGGTGTGCGTAGCCGGGGTGACCCGCGATGACACGTCCTGGTCCGGGCTTTCCCTACCTTGGGAGAATGCCTGTGGCGGCGAATTCGAGGCGACGCGCTGTGTCGACGGCCTGGTCGGCGAAGCGTTCAAAGAACCGGACCAGCAGCGCCGCATTCGTCGCCATGCGCACCCCATGTGGCCATGTTTGGCTGGTGACGGTGGTCAGGACATCGGCACAGAGTGTGTCGACCGTGTCGTCGGTGCGTTGGAGTTCAGTGAACCCGCCGACGGCCGAACCCGTGATGAGATCGCGAAGGTGTTCAGCCATGCCGATTGTGAGCTGGCCCAGTTCTGAAAAGTTGCCGCGTAGCTCGGGAGGGATTGCGGGCTTAGGGTGGCTGAACTTGACGCTACTGGCAACGTGCGCCGCTAGATCGCCCATGCGTTCGATATTCGAGGTGCAGTACAGAGTTGCCAGGATGGTGCGCAGCTCCGTGGCGACTGGGGCTTGCAGGGCTAGCAGCGATTGTGCGTGTTCCTCGCACTCGTTGGCTGCTTGGTCCACGTTGATGTCAGCGGCGATGACTTCCCGGGCCTGCACGATGTCGTTGGCGAGCATCGCATGAGTGGCCTGGCGCATCGCCACGGCGGCCATGTCGCTGAGGTTGCTCAATTGGTCGGCTAGCTGCGCCAACTCCCCGTAAAATTCCTCGCGCATAGCTTGAAGCGTAAGCCGCTGTGCACGGGGTGACGCTAGTAGGGCTTTGTTACTTGTAGATCATCGTGTGGGATGATCTTGGGATGCTGCCGGCTGAGCTTGACGCTGTCCGTGACCGTTTGGAGGAATTCGCGGGTGAGGTGTTCACGTCGTTCGTCCGTAGTGAGCAGCGGGCGAATGGTGGGCTGTATCTGCGGGGGCTGATGCTGGACGGGCGGCGTAAGTCGATGCAGCCGATGGCCGAGCGGTTGGGGGTGGATCATCAGCGGTTGCAGCAGTTCATCACGTCCTCGACGTGGGATTATGCGGTGGTGCGGCGGCGGTTGGCGGCGCGGGCGGTGCAGGTGGTGTGCCCGGAGGCGTTCGTGCTGGATGACACCGGGCATCTCAAGGACGGCGAGGCCTCGCCGGGGGTGGCCCGGCAGTACACCGGCACGGCGGGCAAGGTCACCAACTGCCAGGTCGCGGTGAGCGTGCACGCGGTCACCGATGCCTGTTCGGCCGCGCTGGACTGGCGGTTGTTTCTCCCGCAGAGCTGGGATGATGAGTGCGCGACCGGCGCCGAGGCCGAACGCATCGCCGCCCGGCGGGCACGTTGCGGCATTCCTGAGGATCAGGGGTATCGCCCGAAGTGGCGGCTGGTGTTGGAGATGCTCGACGAACTGGCCGCCTGGGGGCACATTCCGCCGGTGGTGGTCGGTGATGCCGGCTACGGCGATAACGCGACCTTCCGGTGCGAACTGGGCGCACGAGGACTGCCGTATGTGATGGCCGTCAAGGCGGCCGCCACCGCTCATCCCGCAGACGCCGAGCCGGTGGCCGCGTCGTATTCCGGCCGGGGACGGCGGCCCGCACCCCGCTACCAGGACACGCCCGCCACGTTGCGGGATCTCGTGCTCGCCGCCGGACGCACGGGCCTGCGGTGGGTGACCTGGCGGCAGGGAACCAAGAAAACCCAGGGCAATCCCACCGCTGCGATGCGCTCTCGGTTCCTGGCCCTGCGGGTGCGGCCGGCCAACCGCGATATTCCCCGGGAGGCTGACGGCAGTCTGCCGGTGTGCTGGCTGCTGGTCGAATGGCCGCCCCGCGAGCCCGAACCCACCGACTACTGGATCTCCACCCTGCCCGAGGACACCCCGGTGCGTGAGCTGGTGAGGCTGGCCAAGATCCGGTGGCGCATCGAACACGACTACCGGGAACTCAAGACCGGGCTCGGGCTCACCCACTTCGAAGGGCGTTCCTTCACCGGCTGGCACCGCCACGTCACCCTCACCTCCGCCGCCCATCTGTTCCTCACCGAACTCCGGTTGACCAGCCCAAAAGCACCTGGGGCGGCCTGACTCTCTACAAGATCCTCCACGCCCTCCAGGTCCTGCTGGCCACCTGGACAGGCCGATGCCCCACCTGCCACCAGCAACCACCATGACCACCTAACAAAGTCCTACTAGTGCCTTGGGGGGTAACACTCTTGCGTGATCCGAAATGCGTGGCGGACGGCGAGTTTGCACATTGGGGAGGACATCAAGTTGGGAGCGCGGTTTGAGTCTTGATCCACGGACTCGGTTGCCGTACGAGCGGCCAGCGGTCGCTTCACGCGCCCGCCAGGCGAATTGGCTCGGCGTGGGCAACGGTTTTAGCGGGCGAGTGTTCGCGATGCCTTGGTGTGGACGGTGTCCATTGTAGAAATGTGCGCAAGGCTTGAAGTAGGCGCCGCTGGTTCCAGATCAGGGCCCGGTCCAGAAGCTCCCGTCGACGATGATCGTCCAATCCGTTCCGATTGCGCCGACCGCTGGACAGGTTCAGCGAACATGATGTCCAGGACCAGCACCGCAGGACGTTCGTCGAGCGCCGCCATGAGCTCGGACTCGACCCGCGGCGCGTTGAGCAACTCGACCTCCCCCGCGACCTCGACCAGCAGCACCCGGTCGAACCACCGGGTCTTCAGTCTCAACGGGGCGGCCGGGTCGCTGGAATCTGCAAACGTGGGCATGCCCCCATGGTGGTCTCCCACGCAACCAAGAGCAACGCCGCCCGACACCCAGCGGACTATGCTGTTGCGCATGCGGGCTTCGGCCAAATCGTCCGACGACACACAGACGCGGCTACGACGCATCGAGCTTGTCACCGACAGCGCGCTCGCGCACCTCGAGCCCGACGACCTGCTGCGTGAACTGCTGCACCGCGTCCGGGACGTACTAGAGGTCGACACCGCCGCAGTGATGCTCTACGAACCCACCAGCAAGGTACTGATCGCCTCCGCCGCAGTAGGCATCGAAGACGAAGTCCTCCAAGGCGTCCGCATCCCGGTCGACAGCGCATTCGCCAGCACGATCGCCGCCCGGCGCCGCCCACCGATCCTGGACAGCGCCCAAGACCCGACCCTGATCAGACCCGTGCTCCGCGAACACGGCATCCGCTCACTACTCGGTGCCCCGATGCTCACCGGCGGCGAGACCGTCGGCGTGCTCTACATCGGCGCCTACCAACACCGCCGCTTCAGCGAACCCGACATCCACCTGCTTCAACTCGTCGCCGACCGCATCGCACTGGCCACCCGAGCCAGCACCTCCCGCACCGAACGCACCGCCGCCAGGGTCCTCCAACACAGCCTGATGCCCACCCGCCTGCCCGCCGTAACGGGCCTCACCCTCGACGCACGCTACGTCCCAGGCGCCGCCCCGAGCATCGGCGGCGACTGGTACGACGTCTTCGCACTCCCATCCGGCCGCATCGGCATCGTCATCGGAGACGTGGTCGGCAACGGCCTACCGGCAGCCGTCATCATGGGCCGACTGCGCAGCGCCCTGCGCGCCTACGCCCTGGACAACGAGAACCCCGCCCAAGTCCTCCGCAAACTCGACCGCAAAGCGACCCACTTCGAACCGAACGCGATGGCCACCGTCGGCTACGCGGTGTACCAACCAGCGACCTGCCAGCTCCAGGTCTCGCTAGCCGGGCACCTCGCGCCCGCACTGGCCGGCCCCAGCCAACACGGCCGACTCGCCCCAGTACCAGTCGACCCACCAATCGGCCTCGGCGTCACCCGCCGCACCCGCCGCACCAGCACACTGGAACTCCCCCCAGACGGAGTCGTCTGCTTCTACACCGACGGCCTCGTCGAACACCGCAACACCTCGATCGACGACGGCCTACGCCGACTCTGCAAAGCCATCACGCCCGCACCAGCCACCACCGTATGCACCACCGTCATGAACGAAATGGTCGGCGCCGAACCCCCAACCGACGACGTCGCGCTGCTTACCATCAGCCGCATCGAATGAACACCCCCGACATCACGGCCACCCGTAGGCACACCCCGGCCGTGATGATCGTCCTATCCGGCTTGGGGGTGTTCTGGATCCCCGGCGACTTTGATGTGAACAGACCGGCAGCAGAACATCGGAAGCGACACCCGCGATGAAGGACAGGGGACGAGTAGCCTTGATTGTGCTCGGCGTCATGTTGATGCTCGTAGGGGCCGTTCTTGAGACCCGACCGCCTCAGTGCTGCAACGCCATGCCGCCAAGAAAAACTCGGCTGTCATCAACGCTCTCTTCCTCGATGCACCTCGACATGGCACGTCACGAGCCCTGTCCACACAGGATGAATGAGGATGGGCGGCGTGCGGCGCCGAGAACACGATCTTCGGCAGACAAACACACGATCACGCCTCCGGTCACGTCCTGCTGGGCTGAGGCGAGGGCGCGGATTGCCCACCCCGCAGCCTGTAGTAGACGAGGTTGAGTAGCTTGCGGGCTACCGCTACGGTGAGGTCACCGGGCCTGCTCGGATTGGACGTCGTAGGTCTCTAGCCGCATGTGGTCATCGCTCACGCCTGCGACTATCCGATTCCCCACGCGGTTCACGACGGTGAGCGGCTTGTTTCTCTCGCTTCTCCCCGTCGTCGGCGGTGCGAGGCTTAGCGTCGGTCATCCTTTTGCTCGTGTCGTCGCCGCTTTGTGAGGTGCCCTCCGTCAGCTGTGCGATGTCCTTGCCGCCCTTTAGCTCCAAATCCAGCCTGTTGGTTGCTTCGGCGAACCGCAGGTAGGTGTCCACACCGGCCGCGACGACGCGCGCATCGATCGTCGCCACCTGGATTCCCACAAGTGACACTCGAACGAAGGCATCGATGACCAGTCCCTTGTCCAGGATCAGGTCGATCACATCCGCGAGGCTGCTCGCAGCGAAATGCGTTTCCGCACCCCGAGCGGCAAGTGCCGGATACGAACACGAGTCTCAGCTTCGTGAAAGAGCTTGCTCCAGCTGCTCCTTGCTCATCTTGGAGCGTCCCTTGATGTTCTGACGCCGTGCGTCTTCGTAGAGTTGCTCCTTGGTACGACCGCCCGGCCCGTACCGGTTGCCCGAGCGGATTCCGCCACGGCGCTGCGGCGGGATGTCCTGCGTCGAGGTCTTGCTCTGCTGTCGCGCCTGCCCCTTCTGTGCGCGGTCCTTGTTGACGGTACGCGCGGCGATCTCCTCGGCGCGCTCCTCACTCGAACCGCGTTCCTTGGTCTGCTTCTTGATGTGTTCGTACTGTCGCTCTTGCTTCTTGTTCCATGCTTGCTGGGGCATCGTTCCTCCCCGCTGGTTGACTCGCCCAATTGCTTACCCGCTCCTAAGCGAAACAACACTGGGGTGGGCGAGGAGAACCATTCCACCGATGCCTGGCGGCCCCCAGCAACCGTGAATCCGGGTCGAGTGGCCGTGCGGCGGGTGCGAAGGGCAGCGCCGTGCGCTCGACGCGGGCGAGCTCGGCGGCGTGCAATGGCAGCGCGGCTTTCTACGCGCTGTTCGGGCGTGCTGTGTTCAGTCGAGGCGGCACGGAAGCACGAGGCCGGACTTGTCGCCACTTCGGACGCATCGGACTCCCTTGTGCTCTGATGTCCCAGAAACATCAGTACTTTCCGCGACTCTGGCCGACATCCGCAGTACAACGTTCGCCTCGAAGATTCCCCACGACACCACGAAACAACGGACCGCAATGAAGCGGAGGGCGTTCGGGTAGCCGTGATTGTGCTCGGCGTCGTGTTGATGCTCGTTGCGGCCTTGTTGAACGCAACGGCATCCGTGCTGCAACGCCACGCCGCCAAGAAACTACCTCAGTTGTCGGCGTTCTCCCCCACGATGCTCCTCGACTTGGCACGTCATCCCAGCTGGACACTGGGCATCGCCACCATGACCGCCGGATTCGTACTGCACGGCGTGTCGATCTCGGTATCCCGGATCGCGCTCGTACAACCACTGTTGATCGCCGAGCTTCCCTTCACGCTCCTGCTGGCATCCTGGGTGTTCCGGCTGCGAATCCAGAGCCGGGACTGGCTGGCCATCGCAATGGCCTCGGTAGGCCTCGCCACCTTCGTGGCCTGCCTGAGCCCGGAAGGCGGTGACCCCCGGGTATCTACCACGGCGTGGGCACTGGGCATCGCAGTGACCATCGCCCCGATCGCGGTACTGGTCGTGCTGGGCTACCGCGGCCGACGTGAACACCGGGCCGCACTGCTCGGCATCGCCACGGGCACGGCGTTCGGATTGAACTCCGCCCTGATCGCAGGCGTCGGCGCGGAACTGAGCCACGGCGGCAGCCTGCTCACGACCTGGCAGACCTACGGCATCGCAGTCCTGGGTCCTGTGTCGTTCTTCCTTCTCCAAAACGCGCTGCACGCAGGCAACCTCTTCGCCTCCCAGCCGGGGTTCACTCTGGTCAACCCCCTGGTGTCAGTAGCATGGGGACTTGCGGTGTTCGGCGAATACGGCCGGGGCGGACTGTTCCTGATCGGCGTTCTCCTCGGTACGGCGTTCCTCATCGCCGCAACGATCATGCTCTCTCAATCGCCCCTGCTCGACCCGGATGCGCCCGGACACCAACAGCACCGGTGACCCACGAAGCTGAAGTTCCGACGCCACAGCCATCGCCTTCCCCAACGGTCTTCAATGCCATGCGCGACAACTGAATCAAGCGGCCACCTCATCGGCATCGACGCGAGCCAGTGCACGATCAACAGTGAACTCCCTGCGTCGGCAGACGTAACGCATTCGGTTTATCTTCTGGCTCCTAAGCATGCTCGCGCCGTGCCAACGAACCGAGTGCCAGGGGCTTTGCCGCAGAGACCCCGCCCTCGGCTGGTGCTGTGTTTGCCTTGGGAGTGCCCGGGAATCCGGCTGGGAAACAGTCTGGTGCCGACCGAAGGAGCTTGTGATGGAAGCATCCCAAAAACCTCAGCGCGTTGCCGTCGTCGGGGCGACCGGGAACATCGGAACCAGTGTGGTCGATGCGCTCGACACCGACCCGGCCATCGCCACGATCATTTCCCTTTCCCGCCGCGAGCCTCCCGTCACCAGTACGAAGGTCCGGTGGGAACGCACCGACATTACCGAAGACGATCTGGCGGCGCGCTTTGCCTCCGCAGATGTCGTCATCCACCTCGCATGGTTGTTCCAACCCACTCACGACCCGACCACGACCTGGCGCAACAATGTGCTCGGCAGCATCCGGGTGTTCGAAGCGGTCGCCGCCGCCGGCGTTCCGAGCCTCGTGTACGCATCCTCGGTCGCCGCCTACAGTCCAGGGCCGAAGACACAGCCGATCGACGAGAAATGGCCGACGCACGGGTGGCCGACTGCCGCGTATAGCCGGGAAAAAGCCTATCTGGAACGCTACCTCGATTCCTTCGAAGGACAACATCCCAACATCCGGTTACTCCGAATGCGAACCGCATTCTGCTTCAAGCCGGAGTCGGCCTCTCAGCAACGTCGTCTCTTCATGGGCCCCTTGCTGATGAACCGGCTCGTCAGACCCGACCTGCTACCAGCGCTGCCCACACCTGAAGGCCTACGGTTTCAGGCAGTGCACAGCAAGGATGCCGGGGAGGCATACCGGCTGGCTACGCAATCCAGCAGCACCGGGGCTTTCAACATCGCCGCTGACCCTCTCATTGATTCCAAGGTGCTCGGCGACCTCTTCGGCAAGCAAACGGTGGGCATCCCCCCGCGATTGGCCCGAACAGCCCTTTCCGCGGCTTGGAACCTGCACCTCGTTCCCGCTTCGCCCGGCCTGTTCGACACCTTGCTCCGGCTTCCCATCATGGACACCTCACGAATCCGCGGCGAACTGGGGTGGACCCCGCAGCGCAGCTCCACGGACGCCGTTAACGATTTCCTCCACGGCTTGCACGAAGCTGCTGGAGGAAATAGCCCACCACTACAACCCCACATCCCTGGAGGACGTCTGCACGAGCTCCGCACGGGGGTCGGCCAACGCCCCTGAGCATCCGTGAAAACAAGGAGGTAACCACACCGCGCCGCGAGCTTGTCCTTCTGGATGGCGACACCACTCGATTGCCGCTCGAAACAGTGGCAGGTCCAGACCGATGATTGCCATCAGGGCAACAGACAACACAGCCAAGCCGCGTAAGCGACAAACGGTAGCGCGTCCCTGAAACCTGACGGCAGGACCAGCTGCACAGGTTTCGCGCAGTGATCCGAGCTGTTCTAGGCGGCAGGACTGGTTTCGTGCTGGTGGCGATGAAGGAAGGCCGATCGGATTCAACTCACCTGAGCCAGCACGGTTTCGCAAGGAGCGCGGCCAGCGTGGCGGCCCCGAACAGCAACCAGGCGATGTAGTCGCCGACGTGGCCGGAGTAGATCTTGCGCAGAAGGTCGGCGCAGAGCTGAGTTACCTGCTTAATCGGCCGAAAAACGCCCGGCACCAGAGGGAAGTCGGGTCGACAGCAGGCCCAGACCGATCCTGGCACTAGTCCAGGTGCGTATCGGCAGCGTGACTTCTGTGCCCGAACATCGTTCAGTACTTCGGCTGTGTAGCGGCACCGTCGCGCAACTGGCTGGCAGCACCGCTGAATCCGGTGGCGAGGCCGCGGAACCACCGAGGCCCAGCAGCCGGGGTGCCAGGATCGCCGCCAATGAGGTTGCTGGTGCACGGAGCTGCCGGTCCGGAACCTCGGGTTGCTCATGCGCCCCACTGGTGATTTCGGAAAGGTCTTCCTCACGCACGGGCGCATCGAGACCAAATTGGATCCGCAACCGCCCCGCAGCACTGCGGCTCCGGTGACCGCAGGAGTGAGCACTGTCGGCGGCGGGTGAAAACTGGATCTGTCCCACTTTCCGTGAATCTGGCCTGGGGCTCAGTCGCTGAGCAGGATGCGCTTGCGGAGCAGGTCGGCCTTGGCTCGGCCGAACATCTGCCTTTTGATCATTTTTATGCGGTTGACGTGGCCTTCGACCGGGCCGCTGTTGTAGGGCAGGGTTAGTCCGGCGGTGACGGCGTCCTGGTCGCGTCGGAGGCCGACGACGAAGGAGTGCAAGCCGGGTTGGTCGTCGGCGTCGACGGCGGCCATCCATTCCTCCAGTTCGTGGCCGCGGAGGCCGCACATCATGGTGGCGAAGGCACGGACATGACCAGCAAGCGCGGCGAGTTGTGAGCTGGTGGCGAGAATGGCGTCGAGCCGGCGTTGGTCTTCTTCGTCCATGTTGGACGGATCGCTCATGATCCAACCCACGACCCGCCGCACTGAAGGCGGCTTTGGGGGCGGTTCGGGAGTGCGGCCTGCGGCGCGGAACGGGCGCAGGTACTCGCGCACGATCTTCTGGCCACCGCGGTAGCCGCGTGCCTTGATCTCAGCGAACAGGGCAGCGGCATTGGTGCACCCGTCGCCCCAGCGTTGGTGCAGGTAGGGCTTGAATTCCTCCAACAGGCTCGGTCGTCGTCCGGTGCCGTTACGGGTCAGCAGTTCCCCTACCGTTTCGGCGCGGGTGAATCGGCGCACGGTCCCGCGTGCCAGGCCAAGCCGGGCAGAGATTGCTCTGATGCCCACGCCTTCGGCCAGCAAGGCATGGATGGCGGTGTAGCGCTCCCGAGTTCGGGTCGCGATCCGATCCGTTCTGTCCTCGGGCTGGGCAGGCTGCACCGGCGCCGTGACCTGATCGTCTTGGCCGTGCTGGTGATCAGCGTCAGGATCGGGGCCGGACTCGGTGACCGTGTCCACCGCTGCACTCAGGCATTCCTGGTGTCGGGCGACGGTGCGCTCCACCGCGCCGGCAAGGTTGTTCCACACGTGCCACCTGTCGGCCACCTGCAGCGCATCAGGTGCGCCTTCGCGGGCGCCCTCGGCGTAGGCGCCGGCCCGGTCCCGGCAGACGATCTCCACACCAGGATGGGCATGTAACCACGCGGTCAGTGTCTCGGCGGTGCGGTCGGTGAGCACGTCGACCGGGCGGCTGGACTCGACATCGATCAGGATCGTGCCGTAGCGGTGGCCCCTGCGCAGAGCGAAGTCGTCCACGCCCAGCACCCGAGGAGTCGCGTATTCGGGGTCGGGCAGGGCACGAACCATACGCAGCAACGTCATCCGGCTGACCGCGGCGGCCAGGCGCTGGGTCAACCGGGCCCCGGCGCGACCACCCAACGCCAGCGCGACCGCACACAACACCCGCTCCAGCGCTGTGGTGCGCCGGGCGTAGCGAGCCGCCAACTCCGACACCGCTTCGGCGAAGGTCTTCTTGGAGCATTCGGGGTTATCGCAGAACAATCGACGGACTCGCAGCCGAATCAGTGCCTCCCGGCCGGAGATCGCGGTGTCAGACAACCGCCGTTCGTAGCGGCTGTGCACCCGATCGGACAGCGTTCCGCAGCCAGGACACGCCACACGGCCGGCCAGCGTGCTCGCCTCGATCCGCACCACCGGCCCCGCAGCATGCACATCGTCTATCCGTAACTGCGCCAGATGCGGAAACAGGACGCCAAGCACTCCAAGATCAGCACACCAAGCACATGATCAACTACCCGCCAGACGGGAAGCATCCGGGTCCATCACGGAAAGTGGGACAGATCCAAAATTCAGACGCCGTTGACAAGCACGAGCAGCACGGCGATCCAGGGCAATCCAGCCGAATCCGCGGCCTCCTCCGCAGCAGCCTTGCATGCTGCGATATCACTGGGCGGCAGACCAGCCACAGTGCGCCAAGCAGTAAGAACCACGAGGTCAACGCACGGAGCCACCCGACCGTGCATTTCCTTTTCGGCTACGCCGCCATAGTTGTCGAGGACGCCGACGATCAGAAACAGTTTAGACTTGATCAGCCTGAACACTGTGGCCAACTGGTGCACGAGGGGCTTGGGCCCGCACCCCATGTGGGTGAAGGGGCGGAACCCAAGCACTTACACGTGTCCGGCCCGGTCGCTACAGCCTTCCTCGTCCCTGTGCGCCGGAGGTACCACGCGCCTGCTGGCTACCCGGGGGAGTTCGTGCACAATCCAGCGGCATGGGTGGGCTCAAGAATGCCTGCGGAGCGAGCATGGAACTGCGGCTCGGCCACTGTGCTTCAGCCACGCTACGACCGCGGGCCGACGCGGTACGAACCGTACAGGCATGGCCTGCACTTCCCTGCTTGCGTCAGGGCGGATCGGCCGTCGCTTCCCTTCGGTAAATTTTCCTGCGCTTCGGAGTTCGGGCGCGCAGCCGGGACCAGGGCCAGTGGTCTCCCCTTGAGCAAAGGTGACCTGGGTGAGATCTTCGTTGTTGAGCACCGCGATGACGACGCGGGAATCGCTTCACTCCCGCTATTGCGCCAGTTGATCTGTCTCCTGCGTCCCCGACAACGAAGCCCGCATGCCTGCGCGGATCTTAAGATGCGGGTGCACCAAGTTCGCCGCCGACCCGGAAACCGACCTCAAGGTCACATCCCTGGGAAGCTGCGAGATCGGGGCGATCGTCGACTACATCTCTGACCGAGACGATGTGATATGCAAGTGGCCAATGTGATCTAAGTGGCATTCATTCCGGCTGAATACTGCGAATAGCAGCACCCAGGTGCGGGTAGTCGAACGACAAGAACGATTTCCACCTTGGCGGTGAGAACTGTGTTGCCGTTATGTCAAACGGATAGTGCCGTAGTTTTCGATGGCAATTGGGAGGACATCATCAGCGAAGCCGAGACGGCCGGACGCTTAGCAGCGTGGGAGCTCGTCCACCGTTGCAACACCTACGAACTGGCACGCAGTGGTCGGGGCGAAGTCGATGTCGGCCCGCCCGGAAGCCCTGTGGCGGCGTGGCTCTTGTGCACGCGCCGGGCCTCTAGCTGCAATTCCCGTATGGCACGGGTTGATATCGACCTTGCTGGAACGGGCATCCGTCCAGCAACATCACTGCCCCTACGGCAAGCGTATGCGGCGGCGTACTGCAGCGTGTTGACCGAGGAAGTCGGCGCCGTGGCTGACAAGCGCGTCGCTCTCATAACAGCACCTTCAGCCGAGGTGCCAGGGCCCCGTGCCGGAGCGGGTGTGCAGGACCGAGTGACCGCCTATTAGGGCGGCCATCGCATGAGCCGTTCACGGTCACCGATGTACGGCACCTAGTCGCGTACCGACCCTGTCAGTGCGCCTGGCGTTCCGGTCAGTCGTAACGCGCGTGGTGAGCGAGCTCCGGAAAGATCATCTTTGATTCGCGGCAACACGCCTGTGCCGACATCAAGTGCGCCAGCTCAAGATCTTCGGTGCGAGGCGCCCAAACCCGTCCCAATCGATCCCGATCAGATCCCCTCAGAATACCGAACGGACAGCGCCTAACGTATCGAGCGCCACCTCTCTTGATCAAGAGTACCGCTTACACCGACGGGCACTCGGCGCACCCGTCGGCGCGGCATGAACCGACGCCGAAACGCGCCGTGCATTCACTTGGTGCGCGGCGTCGTACGACAGCTACCCGCCAGAGCCATAGCGCGCAATAGTAGCCCGAACTTGTAGTCTGCAGCGGCCACGCCCGAACGATCGCCCCCGACTCCCCGACGGCCCTCACCCGCCGCCACACCGACGAATTTCGGAGCCGACGTTGGTTTTGCTAGGACGCGGTCAACTCCCCCAGTGCTTCGGTAATCATGGTGGCATGAAGGACCAAAGCTCTTCGTCGTCGCCGCAACCAGTGCGGCTGAGCCGAGTCCGGTCTGGGCGCGCAGGACAGGTCCGTGGAGGCGCTTGAGTTTGTCGGCAGATGTTGTCGTGAGCACCCTGGTTTCGGCGGCGTTACTGGCCGCTGCCTGACTCGTTACCAAGGTCAACGAAACCTGGACCCGCCACGCCAATGCCTGCCACCTGCCGGCGAGCCGGGCCAGCGGCCAACGGAACGCGCCGAAATGCCGACGGCTTCAGCCGTGGCAAGAGATCATCCTGTCCCAGCCCGGTCTGGGGCCGGTCCTCGGCGCCCGGGTGCTCGCAGAGTTCGGCGACGACCCCGACCGCTACGCCAGCGCCAAAGCCCGCAAGAACTACGCGGGCACCTCCCCGATCACCCGCGCGTCGGGCAAGAAGAAGGTCGCCCTGGCCCGCTTCGTCCACAACGACCGGCTCATCGACGCCCTCATGACCCAGGCGTTCAACGCGCTGCTGCGCTCGCCAGGCGCCCGCGCCTACTACGACCGGCAACGAGCCCGCGGCTCCAGCCACAACGCCGCCCTGCGCCAACTCGCCAACCGCCTCGTCGGCATCCTCCACGGCTGCCTCAAAACCGGCACCCTCTACGACGAGACCACAGCCTGGCCATCCTGGGATGTCTTTCAGGCGTGGATGATCGCGAGCCGGTCAGCGGCCACAGCCGTCAACAAACACAAAGCGCTGCAGCAATTCTTCACCTGGCTCGCCGACGAGAACGAGATCCAACGGTCACCGATGGAACGCACCCGGCTCCCGAAAAACACCCACGAAGTTGATCCCGATCATCGCCGAGGATGACACGACGAAACTGCTGGACGCCTGCAAAGTACGTGACTTCGCCGGTATCCGCGATACCGCGCTCATCCGCCTGTACGCCACCGCCGGTGCGCGCCTCTCCGAAATCGTCCTGTTGTCCCTTGAGGACATTGACATGGCCACCGAGTCCATCCGCATCCACGGCAAGGCAGGCAAAGACCGGCAGGTCCGGTTCGGCCCGAAAACTGGGCGGGCGCTAAGCCGCTACCTACGCGCCCGGGCCAAACACCCCGGAGCGCACCTGCCCGCGCTGTGGCTTGCGGTGCGGGGCGGCCGGGCCTTGCAACCCAACGGGGTCAAACTCCGCCTACGGCGCCTGATCGCGGTCCGTGCTGGTCCGCTTCGCCTACCTCACTGTCGCCCACGCCTTCGCCGCGCTGCGACTGCCGATGACCGACCGTGAGAGGATATCGAGATCCTGGCCTTACGCCACCAACTCACCGTCCTGCAACGGCAACTCGGCGACCAACGCCTGCACGATCCGGGGAACTTCCCATCCCGATCTCGGATCAGATAACGGGCATGGCAGGCTGCGTCCTCCAGGTCCATCGCGGGATTCTTCATCGCCTGGAGGACCCAGCTCGCGGTCGGGTGAGAGGTGGTGCCCAGGACGCGGGCGCGTCTGCTGGCGTGCTCGATGACGGCCAGGATGTGCCGGTGCTTCCCATTGAGAGTGACGGTCTCGATGAAATCGCAGGCACGCTTGCGGCACAGCATGCTCCCCCACAACCCCGGCACCCCCTTCTCGTGACGCCGACCATCCACCGCCGAATCAGCGGTATCGAGGTACACGAAGCGATCGTCTTCACACCTGCCGGGAGGAGCCGGTAGACCAGCTTGTCCCGAACCAGCGGAACCTCCTCGTGCTGGTCGATCGCGACGATGGCCATCGGCCCAACCACGGTCTTCGCGGCCGGGCTACCCACTCTGCAAGTCCTTTAGAGCTGTACCTGCTCAACGGCACCGGTTTCCTCGACAGCAGCGTAAGCCCAAGGAGCCGGCGCATGACGCGCACGACGAGATGGCGTTCGAGGAGATGAAGAGGTCCTTGCGCGGCCACAGCGGCGGCGGGGTCGCGAACCCGGCGAGCCCGGCACCCGCAATCAACGCACGTCCACCCACCGGCATGACGGCTCCGTCCTCAAAGCACCACTACGTCACGCCCCCCAGACTTCCCGGCACATCATCGACACCGGATCCGGTGTCGATGGCCACCACCGTCGACCACGTTCGGATACTTCTGAAGACCACGAGAGATCGGGATCCCCCCGGCCGGCGGAGCGCCTCCAAGTCCGCCGAAGGCGCCGGTCGCGAGGGTTGTACCCGGTCCGCGCGTCGTGGGCCAGTGCTCGCCCACAGTGGTGTGAATTGGGGATTTTCCGCTGGAACAGCAGTGAACTCGGTGACGCACGTGCTCGAACAACGCGTGCTACATGAATCTACTACACGATTCTATGAGGTGAGTTCATTGCGTAAATTGAGCCGCTGGACCCTGGCGGCATTGGGTGCGCTGTGCCTGAGCGGCTCGGGGGCGCTGCCGCTCGCCGCGGCGGACCCCGCCGCCCGGGAAACCGCGCTGCACAACGTGGCCGATGACGGGTGCCTGTACAGTTCGGACGGCTACGGGGTCGCACTGACCCAGTGCGACTCGAGCAGCCCGTCCCAGAACTGGTCGCGCGAGTACCTCAGCGACGCCGAGCTGCTCAGAGTCAACGGCACGAACAACTGTCTGGGCCAGGTCAACGGCCCCGACGTGCGCCTTTCCCCGTGCGACTCCCACGACAGGACCCAGCAGTGGCGGGTCGAGCCCGCCGACTCTGGCAACCTGATCCGGCACCCGGCCACCGACAGCTGCCTCGGCAACCTCGGCCAAGAGCGAGTTCAGCTGTTCCGCTGCGACCCGTCGAACCCGGCGCAGCAGTGGACGCTGAACTGACGATCCGCGCGGAATCGGGTATCCCAGGCTGCGGTATCGCGCGAAATCGCCGCTCACCCTGCCCCGGATGAGGTACCCGATCCGAGTGGTTTCCGAGCGGGCGGGGACAACCGGTCCCCGCCCGCTTCAGATGCTGTCACCCGAACGCTGGGCGGATCAGGTTCCGGACTGCCAAGGCGTGAGGTAGTCGCGCTGGCCTGAAGGCGTGTTTATCGCAAGTTGCACTATTCGTCGATGCCAGGCGGATACGCCTCGGTCCGCATAAATGTGCCCTGGTGGTGTGGCAGAGCCACTCACCTCTGGTGCGAATCCAGATCGACGCCCGTAGCGACGCTCTCTCGCCTTGCCATGCTCTGCAGGTCAAGCAGGAATCGCTCGCCAAGGCCGGTCACTACCCGAGCAGCCGTCTCAGCTCTCGCACCAAGGCTGCAACGTGGGCTTCAGTAGTGCGGCCCTCCTGCTGCCGTAGCCGAGTCGACGGACCCCCGGTTAAAGAGTCGATCTTGCCCTCCAGCATGGCCAGCAATTGATGGCGGCGGTGGGTGTCCGGTGCTGCTCGGCACTCGCGGGTGTCCACCCGCGAGCCCGCTCCATACAGCAATGTTGCGTTCAGCGAGTTCCAGGTCGGACGCCACGTTGCGAGTGCTGGTGGTGTCGAGGTCCGGCGAGACGGTCATCGCCTGCACATCGACGACCGGCGGAACCGCAGTGGTGATGTACCGGTCGGAAACGTACGCGAAACCCGTACCGCGTGGCCCGCAGAGGACTTCCGTCCTGCGCCAGTGTAGATGTCAGGGCATCGCCTCGACGTCCACGTCGATGTTGCCGACGGTTTGGCAGCCGTCCACGGCGAAGAGCGCACGGTACAGCTTCAGCAGCCGTCCCAGGCCGACCGTGTCCACGACGATGCCGCAACACGACGATCACATCTTTCGGGAAGAGCTCAAGCCGACAATGCTGATCATGCCCACGGCGGTGAATCCCGCTACCACCGCCCAGGAACCCTGCGAGGAAAGCACGGTCGACAGCGGCAGGAAGACGACCGGCGTGGCCAGCACAACGATGTTGACTCCGGCAGCGTAGAACCCTATGTTCCTCGCCTTCAGTTTCGCTGGAGAAATCGTGTTGACATGGTCCAGCATGGCGGGGAAAAGAATCATCTCGCCGATGGCCTTGCCGATAACATCATCCGCCCTCGCGAGAAGGTGCGGACACGGCGCACGGATAGGTCGACCAGCTTGGCTGGGACAGCGCCGACCGCAATCTCACCGCCCGCACCACAAGCACCAACCCGGCCGCCCCGACAACCCCTCCCGCACTTTTTCCCGGCCAAACGCTGCGAAGGGAAACCGCACACCAGGGCGTTGATCGCGCTCTCGCGCCGCCTGGTCGACGTCATCTGGGCGCTCCTGTGCGACGGCCGCACGCTCCAGATCACACCGCCCAAGCTCAAGCGGCTTGACACGATCATTGAAACGCCTGAGGGACTACCTGAGGTTCCCCCCCGAGTGGTGGACAGGGGGTTTACGGGGATTCAGGCAGCCGCTCGAAGTGAGTTCTCGTAGTCGTCGGGACTGAGCATCCCGATCGCGGAGTGCCGCCGGACAGCATTGTAGAAGCGAACCCAATTGTCAACTGTGACAACAAGTTCCGCTTGTGTGGCGTAGGTATTCCGGTAGTAGTGCTCGTGTTTGAACGTGGACCAGAACGATTCCGCAGGGCTGTTGTCCCAGCATTATCCGGCTAATGATCGTGGTTTCCGGTTGTTGGCCGGTTAACGCTTTCAGTCGTTTCGAGCTGTGAGGCGTCGGAGTTGTTCTTCGTGGCGGCGTACTCGGGTGGCGAGGGCGTCGAGGGCGGCGCGGAGGGTGGTGATCTCGTCGGTGAGGCTGGTGAGGGTGCCGCTGGTGGCGGATCGAGATCGGTGTTCCTCGATGACGGCGCGCAGGGTTGGGTTGCGGTAGAGGGTGGTGCGGCCCAGCCCGGTGTGGGCGGCGACGGCGGTGAAGGTGACGGCGTGGCCGTCGTGGTGGAGCTGGACGCAGGCGCGTTCGACGCGGCCCAGGGTGCTGGTGGTGGTCATCCGGCTTGGGCCTCGTTGATCAGAATGTCGAGTCGGGCGATGAGTCGTTGGTGGCGTTGGGCTTCGGCGATCCAGCCTCGTTGTTCGGCGTCGCGGGCGAGTGCTTCGGCGTCGACGCGTTGGGCGGCCAGGATGGGCAGCGAGCTGGGTTCGGTGTGGAAGCTGGGGCAATGCTCGCAGATGTTGGCGTAGGCGCAGGCGCCTTGGGCGGGTGCGCGGAGGCAGAACCCGCCGGCCAGACGGGATTTGAGCAATGGGGTGTTCTTCCAGTCGGCTCCGCCGGTGATGTCGGCCAGTGGCAGGCTGATCGTGCCGGTGGTGGGGGTGCGGGCCTGTTGTTTGGCGAGGTCGAGGGCTCGTTCGTATTCGGCTCGGACGGTGGTGTCGAACAGCCGACCGTAGCGCAGGCTCATCTCGGCGGAGACGTGGCCAAGTAGCGCCATCAGTGCTTGGAGTGAGACGCCGGCGTTGACCAGGGCGGTGGCGTAGGTGTGGCGGAGCTGGTGCGGGGTGAGGTGGTCGAGTCCCGCGGACTGGGCGGCGCGGTCGAGTTCGTGACGGACCGCGCTTTGGGAGAGGCGTCGGCCGTGGTGGGTGAACAGGAACTGGGCCCGGCGCCGGTAGCGAGGGTGCGGCATCGGCCGTCCGTGGGAGCGGATGGCGGTGATGTGGTCGATTAGGTCGAGGATGTCGTCATCGATGGGGATCATGCGCTCGGTCTCCAGTTTGCCGAGCGGGATTTTCAGCCAGCTGCCGTGGTCGGGGACTTCGTGGACGCAGTCGAGCTCGAGGTCGAGCAGTTCCCCGATCCGCAGTCCGCAGCTGCGTTGCAGTCGCAGGGCGGCTGCGGCGAGTTCGTTGCCGGGGTGTTCGGTCAGCACTGCGGTGAGTCGGCGGTCGACGTCGAGGGGCAGGTAGCGGGGCAGCGTGTGCGGGAGTTTGGGGACATCGTCGCGGAATATCAGCTTGCGGGGTGGCGCGTCGGGCCAGTCCCACTCGGTGATATCGGTCAGGAATCCCATCAGCGCGAGCACTCGCCGGGATCGGTCCGCGACGGTGATCGGCTGATCGTTTTTCGGGTTGACCGCGTCGACCAGCGACCTCAGGTAGGGCTCGATGTGCTTGCGGCGATCCAGCTCGGCGATGGAGCCGAGTCCGGGATCGACCTCGGCCAGGAAGACCCCGAAGTGCTTGAGCCGGGTCGCGAAGGCCGACACCGTTTTGGGCTGACAGGTCGCCCGCTTGCGTTCCAGATAGGCGATCACCGTCTCGCGGATCGGCGGCCGCAGGTCGGCGAGCCGGTCGGCGAACGGGACCGGCCCGCCCGAGCGTGGCAGCTCATCGACGATTCCCAAGTAAAACAGCACCCGTTGGGCATTGCTGACCGACGCCAGATAGTGCCTGTGCCCCTTGCCAGTTCGCGTCTCCCGCTCCTGGCACGCAGCCCGGAACTCGTCCAGATCGGCCACGGTGAGCAGATCCAGCGACCGTCCAGTCTGGATCAGCAGCCGGACCGGAACTTGGGAACCGGTGGCGAACCGGACCCGTTCGGTGAACCCGAGCTCGGCGGCCGCGGCCATGAACCGATCGAGATCCGGACCCAGCGGTGAATCCTTGACCTCCCTCCAGATGCTGGAAAGCTTGCGTTCCAGCAGATAGTCATAGCCCGGTTGCAGCACCCGATGCAGCATCAGGAACGTGATGATCGGCCGGGTCGAGCTTCCCGCCGACAAGCGGGTCTCCAAAGGCTGCACCGCCCACTGCCCGGGGTCTGGCCAGCGCTGGAAGAACACCCGAGCCGCCCCCGTGTAGGCGGTGTTTCCGCGTCCGGTCCGCCGCAGGTAGTCCAAGTAGGCGGCGTGCAGATCATCACTGGGAGCGGATGCGATCGCGAGCGGCATCGAATTCTGCTTTCACATGCGCCGGAGCCAAATGGATGTAACGGGCGGTGGTGTCGACATGAGCGTGTCCGAGCAACGCTTGCATCACCGCGAGATCGACCCCCGCTTCGGCCAGGGCGGTGCCGAAGGTGTGTCGCAGCGCGTGAGGATGCCCGCCGACGACGCCGGTAAGCCCACGGTGATAGCGGAAGATCGTGCGCAACCCGGCCGCAGTCAACGGCTGGCCCCGGTTCGGCCCCTTGGCCACGAGAAACAGACGGGCGCTTGCGGATTCGGGCCGCTCGGCCAGCAAATACACCTGGATCACCGAAGCGACGTCGGCATCCAGCGGGACCCGGCGTTCCCGCTGGCCCTTACCGACCACCCGCAGCCATCGGCCGCCGATATCGGCGTCGACGACGTCCAGGCCCAGCACCTCGGCGGAACGCAGCCCGCAATACAGCATCAAGCCCGCGATCGCCCGGTCCCGCCACGCATGAAAACTCGCCAGAAGCTCCGCCGCATCCGACTGCGACAGCGCCGTGGGCAGACGACGAGGCTCCCGGAGCCGAAGCGACGAACGGGTTTTCGGCCGACGGACGGTGTGCGCGAGCATCCCGCTGCGCTCACCCGCTACCAGCCAGCGGGCCTCCTTGCCTCTGGGGACTGGGTTTTTCACGTCCGGATCCCGCATCGCGGCGAACGCGAACAAACCCGAGATCGCCGCCAACCGCCGATTGATCGTCGTGGGGGCATACTGATCCATCCGACGGCCCGACAACGTGACCACGTTCGGCCCCGGCCTGCCCGCAACCGTAGCCTCCCGGCAGGCACGCAAGAACCGCAACAACACCTCCGTGGTCACCTCCGGCAACGGCTGCTCCTCAACGACGAGCCACCGGCAGAACGCCAACACGTCGTATCCATAGGCACGCACGGTCTTCGGTGAATAGTTCCGATCGGCCAAATACGCCAGGTACTCATCCACCAACCCGAACCGCGACGCGGCCGGCCCGGCCAACGCCCAGCCACCGTCCCGTTCCTCAAGCCGAAGACCGGCCTCGATACCCATAAGGAACAGACGTACCAGCCATGAACGCAGCCAACCGGCAAGTACCACTACCGCAGCGTGTCGCTGACCTGGACAAACACAACCATTAGCCGGTTAAGAGGGAGATCCCGGTCGCGCCCATCGACCGGCGCAGCCCGTGCCGGAAACACGCCTGCACGGTCAGGCCACCGGTGTACTCCCCGCCACGGTCGGAATGCAGGATCGTGCCACGACACCGGCCGCCTCGGGTAGCGACAGCGGCGTCGATGGCCTCGGTGACCATCTCCGAGCCGATGTGCTCGGAGATGCTGTAGCCGAGCACTTTCCGGGAATGACCGTCCCGGACCGCGCACAGATACATCTCGCCCTCACCGCAGGACAGGTAGGTGATATCGGTCAGCCACACCGCGTCCAGGCGGCCTTGGTCGAATTCCCGGTCGATGAGGTCCGGTGGGAACGACGCATGCGGGTCGGCCACGGTGGTTTTCACCTTGAATGTGCGCGGGCTGATGCCCTCCATCCCGATGCCGGCCATGATCTTGGCGACGGTCTTCTCGCTGACCACCTCGCCCCGCGCACGCAGTTCGGCGGTGATGCGGGGTGACCCGTAGGTGCCGCCGGACTCCTTGTGTATCTGGGTGATCTTCACCTCGAGGTCCGCCCGGCGCTGTGCGCGTGGTGTCAGCACGGTAGCCGCCGCGCGTTTGACATGCGCGTAGTAGCCCGAGGCCGACACGCCCAGAAGTCGCGCCATGCGACGCACCGAGAACCGCCCGGCCTTGCCTCCACCGCTGTTGGTGTCGGTGCCGGTCTCGGCGAGCGTGTCGGGGCCGGCGTACTTGGCCATCAGATCGAACCGTTGGGTTTCTTCTGCATCGCGGCAAAGTCGGGTGGCCCGGGGGATTTTCACCCCCGGGCTCCCACAGAACCGTACGTGACGATCTCTCGTCATACGGCTCTTGTCGCTCTGGTCACCAGATTCGGGAAGGTTCGGTCACCCACGCCCAATGCGCGAACAAGCGAGGCGATCTTTCTACCCCGTTCCACCACGCGCGAAGCGTCACTGACCAGCTCTTCCGCAGTTTCCGGTATTTCTCTCGCAGCCAGCGGACCAGGTAGGCGTTGATCCGTTTGAGAAGGGGACGAAGGGCCGACTTATTGAAGGCCCCGTAGTACTGCATCCATCCTCGCACGACCGGGTTGATCCAGTCCGCGAGCTCTCGGGCGTCTCCCCGCACCCACCGGTGAATGCGCCAGCGGCGCACCACTTTCCCCATCCTTTTCAGCGCCGCAAGCGAGACCGCCGGTGAAAAACTCCGGAAAAGTCCGTTGCGGCCATCCACGGTGCGTTCGCGGAACTCATATCCCAGGAAGGTGAACTTTTCATGCTCGAAGGAGCCTTTCCGGTTCGCGTCCTTGCAATACACGATCCGCGTCTTGTCGGGGTGCAGGTCAAGACCGACTTCGTTCATGCGCTGCTCCAACGCGGCCAGGACCGCTCTTGCCTGATCAAGGCTGTGGCAGTGCACGACACCGTCATCCGCGTAACGCTCGAAGGTGACCTGCGGGAAGTTCCGATCCAGCCACGTATCGAGCGCGTAGTGCATGAACAGGTTCGCCAGGACAGGCGAGACCGCCGAACCCTGCGGCGTTCCCTTCGTGCGTTCCACCAGGACGCCGTCGGTGTTTTCCAGCGGGGCCGCAAGCCACCGCTTGACATACAGTCGCACCCAAGGCAGATCGCACACCGAGTCCACCGCTTTGAGCATCAGGTCCCACGGCACCGAATCGAAGAACGACTTGATGTCGAGATCGATCACCCAGTCGTACTTCCAGCACCGCACCCGGCACGCCCCGACCGCATCGATCGGCCCGCGCCCTGGCCGGTAACCATAGGAGTCCGGATGGAAGATCGGCTCGACCTTCCTTTCCAGCACCATCGCTACCACGGTCTGCGCCACGCGATCACCGACAGTCGGTACGCCCAATACCCGGACGCCACCATGCTGTTTCGGTATCTCCACCATGCGCACCGGCGGAGGGAAGTAGCAGCCCGAGGACATCCGATTCCAGATCTTATACAGGTTACCCAGAAGGTCCTGCTCGAACTCCGCGATGTCCACCGCGTCCACACCCGGTGCGCCCCGGTTCGCCCTGACCTTCTCCCAAGCCTCCTCTACCAGCCACTTCGAGATCTCGAACGGCTTACCCGGTGATTTCAACCCGTTCACACCATTCCTCCCGGAGAACATCCGGTTGATCGAATGAACAAAGCCACGAACGACCCGGCCCCTTCGCTCCACTCCCGTTACAGAAGCTTCCTCACTGTCGGGTCGGGGGAGGCGGCGGACCAGGGTCCGCTACCTCCGCCCGCCCTGCCGAACCGCTCGTGCAGTTTTCCCGCAAGCGGCTCTCAATGGGTATAGCCCTTCTGGCGGTAGTAATCGCGCATGCTGGGAATCAGTTGCAGCAGGTTGACCAGGCCATATTCACCGTAGAGGCGTTTCTCCGGCAGCGTGCGCCATCCGGCGTTTCGCCATCGTTTGAACCGCCATCCCCAGATTCGTCGCACGATCCACATGTTGAGTCGATTGAACAACCTGCGCACGTTCGCGCGCCGGTAATACATGCCCCATCCTCGAATCACCGGGTTCAGCATGTCGATCAACTCTTCCAGAGGCACCGCGATGCGCCGCCGTGTCAACGCGCGCACCTTGTCCTTGAACCGGTCGATCGACTGCTGCCGGGGAATCGCATACAAACCAATACCACCTTGTTTGAAGCGCAAACCCTTGCCCAAGCCGATCTTGTAGCCCAAGAACTCGAACCCCTGACTGACGTGCACGATTCTGGTTTTCTCCGGATGAATCCGCAGACCCAGTTCCTCCAGCACCGCACAGGCGCTCGCCAGCGCCCGCTCCGCTTCCTCCCGAGTCCGGCAGACTGCCAGCCAATCATCGGCATACCTGGTCACCTGGAATCCAGCCCGCTCCATCCGCTCGTCGAAAACGTGCAGATAAATATTGCTGAGCAAAGGACTAATGACTCCGCCCTGAGGCGTGCCCGCGACCGTGCTTTCGTAGACGCCGTCCCGCAGCGCTCCGGCCGTGAGAATCTGACGTATCAGACTCAACACTTTACCGTCGGCAACTCGTTCCGCCACAAGGGATACGAGCCTGTCATGCGAGATCGTCCCGAAGAAATCGGCGATGTCCGCGTCAACGATCCATCTCCCACCCGCCTGCAACTGTCCCCAGATCCGACGCATCGCCATGTGCGCCGACCGCTTCGGACGAAACCCGAAGCTGACCTCGGAGAACGTCGGCTCGAAAATCGGCTCCAGCACCTGCCGTATCGCCTGCTGGCATACCCGGTCCATGACCGTAGGAATCCCCAGTGGACGTTTGGCCGTCGATCCTGGCTTATCGATCTCCACCCGACGCACCGGCTGCGGACGATAACGCCCATCAGCCAGCCGCTGTCGCAATACCGTGAGATAGCGATCCTGCTCGCAGTCGAACCGGTCAATACTGACCCGATCCACACCACCCGCACCTCGGTTCGCTCGCACACGCTCCCACGCCCGCACCACATTGCGTGGATCGTGGATCTGACCGATCAGCGAGTGCGCCTTCCGCACCTGCATACGTTTCTTTCCTACCTGGCCCACCGTTGCGTGATTCCGAGTCTCCTCAGCCAACGCCACCTCGGTCATTGCCTCAGCAACCATCAGTCCGGCGCCACCTACTCACTCGACACCACACCCCGACTCGCCATTTCCACCGTGATCCCTTCCCCAGGTCGATGCCTTTTGAGTCACCGCCCGCCGTCGCACCACCACGACGATCCCAAGGTTTCTGTTGTTCCTTGGTTCCTCAGTACCGTGGATCACTCCGACTTCTCGCACGGCATCACCAGCGATTTCACCTCGCGGCTTATACGCCCAGCTACCCAGCCCCGTCGAGCGGGACCGTACGAGACCTCCCGGGGTAACGCAGAGAACTTTCCCACCGCGCCGCCCGCACACACCTTGTTGTGTCCAGATGCCCCAAGTATTTCCTTCGCCCCCATAGTGCAGGCTCGGCATCACCTGGATCGGGCCGACCGGTTCGCCATATTCGGCTACGGCTCGGTGTTTCGCCTCAAACCCTTCAGACCCCACCTCACGGTGAGCGCCCTGTCCTGCGCCACTGGTCAGCACGACCCAACAGCCCAAGGCCATCACATCCACCTCCCAACAGCGCCCAGCGAGGCATTACCCCCGCCTTCGGCTACGGACCCCGCTTGGGGCCGGTCCGGCTGGACTTTCACCAGCAAGCTCTCTGCGCCGCCCGGCGCACACTACGAACCGGTCCGTCGGCACACAAGACAATCCTTGTGCGCCTTCTCCTGTTCCACACAAGTCCCGCAGATCGGGCTCGCGCCACCTTCACGCCGGACACCACCTGGCCAGCAAGCGGAGCATCCGCCAGGCTCATCCCTCGGTGCGTACAAACCTCGGTTTCGATGTCATCCAAGCATTTCGACGCTTCAGCAGTGGTTCACTCGCGTTCGCCTTCCCGATCCCCACCTGACGCCCTCCTGGACGCCTTTTCCTCCTGCGCTCACCACGACGGTCTTCAGCCAACGCAGCCGGAGGCGGTTTGGAGCCTCCCTCCGCCAGGCGACTCCGAGGGGCCAGAAACCCTCATCACTTGTGCAGCACCATCAGGAAACTACCGTCCTACTCCGGCAGCCCCTTTCCGTTCAGGACACACACGTACGCCGAGGCTTTTACCAGGAACGCGTTGTCCTTCTCCAACTCGGCGACCTGTCTGCGCAACCGCAGCAACTCGGCCCGCTCCGCCGCCTCCAAAGGTTTCTCGCCCTGGACCTCGGCCGCGGCGATCCTGCGCCGCTCATCCTTGACCCAGTTATTCAGCAACCCGTCGTTGAGACCCAACTCACGAGCTACTTCAGCGATCGTGCGGCCGGAATCGATCACACGATGCGCAGCCTCGACCTTGAACTCGGCCGTGAACGACCGACGCTTACGAGGAGGCATGAGGACATCCTTCCAGCAGGAACCAATCCTGCCAACGTGGTGTCCACTACCCCGGTCGAGTAGCCGGGGGCGTTTCAGCCCCCGGCTCTCACAGAACCGTGCGTAAACCTCTCGATTTACACGGCTCTTGCTGTCTTGGTCACCAGACTTCCGGGGCCCAAGTGACCCAAGTCCAGTGTGCGAAGAACCGGGGCCTGTTGGCCACGGCTGTCTCCCACGCCGTTCGGGCCGCTTTGCGTCCCTGGAACCGTTTGAATTTCTCGCGAAGCCAGCGCACCAGGTAGGCGTTGATACGCGCCAGGAGGGGATACAGCGCCGACCGATAGAAGGCGCCGTAATAGTTCATCCAACCTCGCACGATCGGATTGATCGCTCGGGCAAGGTCCGCTTCAGACAGGTTCGTGCGCCGGTGCAGTCGCCAACGGCGGACTTCACCGCTGATCTTCTTCAGGGCGTCCTTGCTGATCGCGGGCAGGAACGAGCTGAACATCCGCCCATCCCTGCTGCGCGCTCCCCGAGTCCGGAACGTGAACCCCAGGAACGTGAAGGAGGTGTATTCGTACGAGCCACGCCTCTTTCCGTCCCGGCAGTAGACGATCCTGGTCTTGTCCGGATGCAACGCCAACCCGACCTCGACCATACGCCCCTTGATCGCCTGAAGCACACGGCGTGCTTGGCGTTCGCTGACGCAGTGCACCACCGCGTCATCCACATACCGCTCGAAGGCGACGTCCGGGAACTCCCGGGCCATCCACACATCGAACGCGTAGTGCAGGAACAGATTCGCGAGCACGGGCGAAACCGCCGAACCCTGCGGGGTTCCACGGTCGCGTTGCCGCAAGGCGCCATTGCGCAGTCGCAGCGGTGCTTCCAGCCACCGCCGCACATACAGCACCACCCACGGAAGGTCGGTGTTGACCTCCACCGCCTTGATGATCAAATGCCACGGCACGGTGTCGAAGAACTTCCGGATGTCCAAATCGATCACCCAGTCGGTCTTCCAGCAGCGCCTCCGGCACGTTGCGACCGCATCCAGGGCCGATCGGCCCGGCCGATAACCATAGGAGTCCGGGTGGAAGATCGGCTCGACCTTCTGCTCCAGGACTCCGGCCACGACCGTTTGCGCGATCCGATCGGACACGGTAGGCACGCCCAAGATTCTCGATTCGCCACCATGCGGTTTCGGTATCTCCACCGCCCGCACCGGAGGCGGAAAGTAACTGCCCGAGGACATCCTGTTCCAGACCTTGTAAAGGTTGCCCTTCAGATCCTTCTCAAAGTCCTCCAGCGAGACCCCGTCCACGCCCGGCGCGCCCTCGTTGGCCTTCACCTTCTGATACGCCTCCCAGACCGCCTGCTTCGAGATTTCGAACGGCTTGCCCGGTGATTTCAGCTCGTCCACACGACTCCTCCCAGGCATAAGCCCGGTTGATCGAACGAACACCAGCCACAGACAGCCCGGCCCCTTCGCTCCACCCCATTACAAGGGCTTCAGCACTACTACAGGCCGGTCCGCCAGCGCGCCCGGCGACGGTACTCAATCCCTCACGACTTCGGGCCGTTCGAGACGCTCCCTCTCCCCCGCCCAACCGGGACAGGGCGTTTCCAGGCACGCCTTCTCCTGTTCCACACGGACGCCGCAGACCGGACTCACGCCACCTCCATGCCGGACACCACCTGGCCAGTAAGCGGACTCCCGCCAGGCTCATCCCGAGACTTTCCCCACGCCCCGGTTTCGATGCCATCTCATGAGTTTCGACACGTCAGCAGTGGTTCACTCGCGTTCGTCTTTCCGGTCCCCACCTGACATCTCTTCCGATGCCGTTTCCTCATCGCTCACCACGACGGTCTTTAGCCAACGCAGCATGAGGCGGTTTGGAGCCTCCCTCCGCAGGGCGACTCCGAAGGGCCATACCTTCATCATCCGTGCAGCACCGATCCAGACAGCTCCACCTACAACACGAGCTCTCCTTTACGTTCAGGACACACGGGGAACCTCAATGGTCGCGCCCGGCCATCTGGGCGAGCTGACCCGGATCGTGCCGTTTGAGATGGTCGATGACGTGCTGGCCGGCTGCGGGCGGGTCCAGGCGCGGGTGCGCAAACTCCCGTCGCGGGTCGTGGTGTACCTGCTGCTGGCGGCGGGATTGTTCGAAGGTCTGGGATTTCGGGGTGTGTGGGCCAGACTGGTCGCCGGGCTCGACGGGCTGAGGGTGCCGCGTCCGAGCGCGACCGCGATCAGGCTTGCCCGTCAACGCCTTGGTGTGGCGCCGTTGAAGGCGTTGTTCGACCTGCTGCGGGGCCCCGCGGCAGGGCCCCGCACCGCCGGCACCCGGTGGCGCAACCTGCTGGTGACCGCGATCGATGGCACCACAATGGACGTGCCCGACACTCCCGCCAACACCGGTTGGCTGGGCAAACACGGCGGCACGCACCGTAAGGCGGGCTATCCGCACGTGCGGGTGGCCGCGCTGGTGGCCTGCGGGACACGCACGATCCTCGATGCGGTCTTCGGGCCCCGCAGCCAGGGCGAGACCACCCTGGCCCGGCAACTGGTGCCCAGCATGGGCACCGGGATGCTGGTACTGGGCGACCGGATGTTCGGCTGCCAGAGGCTGCTGGCGGCGATCACCGGTACCGGCGCGCATGTGCTGGTGCGGCTCAAACGCAACCGGAAAACCCCGGTCCTGCACCGCTACCCGGACGGGTCGTTCCTCTCGGTACTCGGCGGCCTGAAGGTCCGCGTCATCACCTGCGAGATCACCATCGCCACCACCGCCGGGCGCCGCAGCGAGATCTACCGGCTGGCCACCACCCTCTGCGATGACCGCCGTTACCCCGCCGGCGAGATCATCACTCTCTACCACCAGCGGTGGGAGATCGAAACCGCCTACCTGGAACTGAAATCCACCATCCTGGGCAGCCGCGTGCTGCGCAGCCAGACTCCCGACGGCATCGCCCAGGAGATCTATGCCCTGCTCACCGTTTACCAGGTCCTGCGGATCGCGATCACCGACGCCGCCGAGGCGGCCGGAGTCGATCCCGACCGGGCCAGCTTCACCACCGCTCTGCACACCGCCCGCGACCAACTCGTCCAGGCCGCCAATGTCATCACCGGCACCGTGATCGATCTCGTGGGCACCATCGGAGGCCACGTCCTGGACAACCTGCTGCCCCCACGCCGCCTGCGAGTCAGCCCCCGTGCCGTCAAACGCCCACTCTCCCGCTACGCACACCAAAGCCTGCGCATCGACAGAACCAGCTACAAAGCCACCCTCGACATAAACCTCCTCACCGAGGACTTGACAACATCACCCAGCCCCTAACTTCACGGCCTTGCCACAAAGACCATGGCCGGGGCGATATCGGCGGCCACGTCAGCGGCGTCCGGCAGCCAATGCGGTTTCGTCCGTGTTGTGTGAAGTAAACCCGGAACCTCGCCGATTCGATCACATTCCCTTGAAGTGGATAACATGCCGAGACAGCTTATTACCCGGTGGCCGGAGCGCAGTGAATCGTATCGCCCACGGCAGGAGGCGTGCAAAAAATTTCCAGTTCAGCCCGACTGAACTGAAGTTCAGGATGATTGGTATAAATGAGTGAACTCGGCCCCTTGTTCAGGAAAACTCTCTTAAAACAACCGTTTCTTCGGCTCGCTGCTGCTTGCATGTACATCCGTGCTCACAACCGGAAGCAGGAGGCTTGCACGTGCGACGGGGGTCAGGCGACCAGCAACCGCTGTTCGCCTACGTCACGACTGAAGAAGCTCCTGAGTACAGGGCAATCATCGACGTGCTCTTCGACGCCGCCGCCGAGTACCGGTCCGATCTCACCCTCGCCGTGATCGATGAGGCGCTCCGGTGTGGTACGCCTGCGGTTCTCCTCGACCGGGACGTGCTGGAACGCCGGCTGACGCAGCTCCACAAGTGGGGCAACGTCGATCGCGATCGCGACGAGAGCTGGGCCCCAGACCTTCGGTCCTACGAACTCCGCGCCTACGTCTACAACCTCAGCGCCAAGGGGGAATCGGCGCACGAGGCAGTACTCGGGCTCGAGGAGGCACTCCTCAGGACGATCAGCCTGCAGAAGGTGGCTCTGCTTCGTGTGCGCGCCGTCCTCGAGGAGCTCGTGGAACAGGTTCTCGTGGACACCCCGGATGGGGACGCCGTCCACAACCTGGCCGAGGAACTCCACCGAACGTTCAAGGCGCTCACTGGAAACGCCAGCCGTTTCCTCCAGCGGGTGAACCACGTTCTCAACGCGCCCGCCGTCCAGATCGATGAGTACCTGCTGTTCAAAGTGGACACGATCCACTACTTGGCGGAGTTCACCGATCACCTGGAGGCCGTGTCGGAAGACGTGGTGGTCCTCTTCGCTCGCGTGGACGACGCTCCGGCCAAGCTGTCGGAAGCACTCGAAGCAGGCGCGAAGTCGTACGGAGAACAGATCATCGACCAGTCAGATTCCGCCACGTCGTGGGCCGTGCTCACCTCGCTACGCATCGACGGTGTGCGACGCTGGTTCGTCCCCACGGACGATACTCCGACCGGCGGCCAACGGCTGCATCGCATGGTCCGCCGCGCGGTGCTGGGCATCGGTCCGGTGCTGGACCGCATCCGCGACGCGCATCTCGCGCGCTCCGGTCGTGCCGCTGACCTGCTGTCACTGGCTGGCCGGTTCGCCCGGTCGCCCACCGACGAAGCCGCGCACACCATGTGGCACAACGAGTTTGGCTTGACCGGCGCACGGCACTTCTGTGACGAGACGGTGAACGAGGCCGTCCCGCCCTCACGGGACTGGTGGGACGCACCGGGGACCCGCCACACGATCAAGCTGCGCGCCATCTCCTCGCACGACAACACCGGTCGTGTGGGCAGGACACCCAACCACGCGGCCACGAAGCGCCTGCTCGCCGAGGCGGCCCGCAGACGCCTCGCCGAGGCTGAGAACGCGTGCGTGGCCCTGGTGCGGCTGGGCCGCACTCGGCTCTCTGCCGTAGGACGGCTGCCGAACCACGCCACGCTTGAGCTGCTCGCTCGGCTCGTGGCGCGTGCCGAGCAGGCCACGGCGGATCCGCTCAACGGCCGACGGGTCGGGCTGAGCGTCGATGGCAGGCTGCGCGTCACGCTGCACGACCCGCCCGCCGGAAGTGCTGCGCGCATCGTGTCCCCCGGCGGTCGCTGGATACTTCCCGACTACGAGATCGACATCGCCTGGGCCAGGGAGAGCTGATGGTCGCCGGAGTTTCAGCGGAACACGACGCCGCGGAACGTGCGCGGGCGATCCGCGCCCTGCTGCGCACGCCAGTGCTGGACCGGACGAACCACGCGTTCGACCTCGTCGTCAGGCACGAGCGCAAGCTCCGCACGTGGTTCCACGACACCTGTGACTGGCAGCTGGTGGTCGACCGGCGCCGGGGATTCGCCCGGCTTCACAAGGCTCTTGACGCGGACTCCCCAGCGCGCCCGCCGCTGCGGTCGCTCCGGTCGGAGGCGAAGCCCTTCGACCGCAGGCGCTACACCCTGTTCTGCGTGACCGTCGCGGCGCTGGGCCAGTTCCCGCGCGGCCAGGTGTCGTTGCAGGACCTATCCGGCCGCATCGTCGACATCACGGGTAGCGAGGAAGGACTGGACCAGTACACGGCGTCTGACAAGTCCGAACGCCTCGCGTTTGTCGACGTCCTCACCCTGCTCTCTACGTTCGGTGTTATCACCACCGTCGAGCGGCGCGATGATTACGAGAACAACGAACACGCCAACGCTCTCTACACGATCGACGACCGCCGACTCGCCCAGCTGTTCCTGCGACGCGACCTCGACGCTGAGCAGACCGCGCGGCACAGCGTGATGCGCCGCCTCCTGCACGACCCCGTGCTGCACAGCGACGAGGTGGACGGCGACCAACGCGAGTTCCTCAGTGGCTCAGCCGGGTGGATCCGGCGCGGCCTCGGCGACGCGGGTCTGCTGCTTGAACGCCGCGCCGGGGGCTGGTGTGCCGTGGACCCGACTGCTGAGTCGACGGATGTGCGGTTCCCCCAACCGAACACCATCACGCACCAGGCCGCGCTCCTGGTGATCAGCAGGCTCAGCAGCAGGCCAGAGGACATCAGCGGCTGGATTCCGCGGACACGCCTCCGGCACGTGCTGACCGACGTCATGGCTGAGCACACTCGCTGGGCCAAGGGATACCGCGTCGAGGGCGGCCTCGACAAGCTCACTGACGAGGTGCTGGACGTGCTGAACGCCTTCAGCCTGATCCGGCTCGACGAGCTCGGCTTCGAGCTCAGGCCTGCCGCCGGCCGATTCTGCGACATCGTCGTCACTACCACTGGGGAAAAGCCATGACCACCACCGCTCCCGCCGAGTCGCTGTACGGCCCCGCCCATCCGTCACGACGGCGCTGGGCACCACTGCGTGCTGGCATCACCGGCCTCTTCCGCTACGACGAGCAGGTGTTCACCTTCCACCGCGGGCGGCTGTTGTTACGCGGCAACAACGGCTCAGGCAAGTCGATGGCACTGGAGGTCTTGCTCCCTTACGTGCTGGACGCCGATCTCGCGCCGGAGCGGTTGTCGACGTTCGGCGTCCGCGACCGCGGGATGTTCGTGTGGCTGCTTGGTCACGACGCGAACCAGGACCGCACGAGCGCCCGCGGCTACGTGTGGGTCGAGTTCGGCAGGGTGACAGAGGAAGGCGACGAGTTCTACACGGTCGGCGCGGGCCTTCACGGCACCCGCGCGAGCAAGCGCGTCAACGCCTGGTACTTCACGACATCGGGCCGTGTCGGACACGACCTCGAACTGGGCACCGCGGGCAGCGAGCTGAAGAGCGCGTCCCAACTCTCCCAGACGCTGGCTGATCTGACCTCGAACGGTGTGGCTGGCCGGGTACACCCGACGCCCGACGAACACCGCAAGGAGGTCAACCGCGTCCTCTTCGGACTCGAAGATCGCCAGTTCGAGGCACTGCGCAAGACATTGCTGCACCTGCGCAAGCCCAAGCTTTCAGACAAGCTCTCGGAGAACAAGCTGGACGAGCTCCTCCGCGACTCCTTGCCACCGGTCAGCCAAACAGTGACGAACGAGCTTGCCGACGGCTTCGAGCGGCTCGACCGGCACCGCGAGGTGATCGGCGAGCTCACCGCAGCACACGCGGCGCTGACCGAGCTCACCACTGCCTACACCGACTACCTGAACGTACTGGTCGGTCGACGTGCGGCCGACGTGGTTGAGGCAGTTCGCCAAGTCGACGAGACCACGGCACTCGCCGCCACCGCCGTTGCGGAACGTGCGAAAGCCGAGGGTGAGCTGAATCTGGCGCGGCAGCAGGTGGAAGTCATGCGGAAGGACGTGCGCTCGCTCAGCACCGATATCGAGGCGATCAAGGAGCTCGACCTCTACAAGGAGGGCGCTCAACTGGTTCCGCTGCGGGAGAAGGCCGCGGCATTGCACGAGTCCGCGAAGACCAGCCGGGCTCAGGCTATTGAGCTTCAGGAAGCGGCGACGCGCTCCAGGAATGCTGCCACGACAGCCCATCAAGAGGCGGGTGCGGCAACCGTCACGCGAGGCGAGCGCGCGGCAAGTGTGGACTCCGTCGCCGGTCGACTGTCACACGACGCCTTACCGACGCTGGTGTCAACCCTCGTCGCTCGCCTCGACAAGTCGTCTCCAGACGGCGACGCGGCCCTGACGGAGTTGCGTGGCTCGGTGCGAACGCGGCTCGAGGAGATCGATCAACTGCGTGCCCTGGTTAGTCGTGCGCGCACGGCCGCCCAACTCTTCAGGTCCGCCCAGGGGAATACGACGAAGGCGAAGAAACGCGTGGCCGCCGCCGAGATGGAGGCTGACGTGGCTCGCTCCGCGCGGCGCGAGCAGCTCGCTAGCTATGTCGAAGCCGTCGGCGAGTGGATCGAGCGAAGCCCGCAGCTCGTACTCGGCGCACCGCCACCGGACACGTGGCCACCCGACTTTCCAGGACGTGAGGTCAGCACCTGGTGCGGCCGCGCGGCACAAGCGCGTCGCAACGCGCTTACCACGGAGACCCGCGCTCTGGAGAAAATCCCTCCGGCGGTCCATCCTTTGGTGCAACAAGCGACAAATCTGTCCGATAGGTGCGGCGCGCTCGGCACGTCGCTGTCGAGAGTATGGACGACGGCATGCGACGCGCGTGACGCCCGGATCGACTTCGCAGACCGGATCCGGGACTGGTCCACCAGTCTGATCGAGTTGCCTGGAGCCGCGGACGTGCCGGAGTTCGTGCGCACGCCCGCCCCACGAACGCTGACTCGCACCAAGGTAGTTGAGTGGGCAACGACCGTCGCCACGGCGCGGCTGCGGGCGCTCGAGCGTGAGTCAACTGTCGTCCGCGGCGAGCTGGCATCCGTCGTCCAAGTCCTCGACGGCAAACAGGCGGAAAACAGCCGTCTGTCCCAGGGCGGGCTCCCCGCGCTTCCGGTTCCCCACACGAGGCTGGCCGACCGCGGTCGTCTCACCGGCTCGCCGTTCTTCCTTCTAGTGGACTTCGTCACGGACCTCGACCAAGAGGACGACCAACGTGCCTTGCTCGAGGCCGCGCTGATCGGTTCCGGGCTGGCCGACGCCTGGGTGTTCCCGGACGGGACGATCGCGGCCGGTCCGGACGGGGGCCCGTTGCTCGACGTCCAGCTCACCGCGGAGCACCCACGGTCGCCCTCTCCCCTGTCGGCCGCGTTGCGCCCCGACCCCGCGTTGCCTCCCGACGGACCGGTTCCCGTCGACGTGGTCCGCGCCGTGCTGGCCCGCGTCCAGCTCGCGGACACCGCGCATGGGGCGGCTGACGGCCTCACCGTGGCGTGGGACGGCACCTGGGCCGCCGGGCCGTTGCGCGGCGCCTACCACAAGGACAGCGTCGACCTCATCGGCACAGGCAGCCGCGAGGCGATGAGGCTGCGTCGGATGGCGGAGCTGGCTGCCGAAATCGAGGAGCTCGAACTCAACTGTTCATCTCTGCGCGAGCGGCTCCAGCGCTGCGAGGACGCCGCTGACCGTGCCGATCAGGAACGTTCCACGGTTCCGGCTGACGAGCTCGTCCAACGCAGTGACACGGAGCAGGCGAACGCGATCGGTCAGGCCACCGGCCTCGTACGCAGGATCGTGGAGGACGCCGAGGAGCTGGCGACGGCCGGAGAGCAGGTCGCCACGAGTGCGCTGGGGACCTTCGGGTCCCTGGGGTTGCCGCCCGGTGAGCCACCGGTCGCGCAACTGGTGCTAGCCGGCCTCGCACGTGACGTCGCCGCCAGACTGGCGTCGATGCGCGACGTGGTGTGGTCGGACCGCCCAGTGGAGCCGGCCGGAGCGTCGGTCGCCGCAGCCGTCCAGGTCGTCGGCGCGGCGTCCGCCGGCTGGCAGGCGATCGCGGTTCGGGCGACCGACGCGCTCGCCTCGGTCGTGCACCGCTCCTCCGAGCTCGACGACCAGATCCGGCAGCAACCCTCGGACACGGCGTTGACGGAGGCCACCAATGAGGCGGACGTGAAGTCGCGCATCGTGCAGGACCGGGTCGCCGAGCTCAAGGCGGCGCAGGACGAGGAGACCACTGCGGCCGGTGAGCGTGACGATGCAGTCGCCGCCGCGGAGACCGCGCTCGAGGTCGCCGAACTGTCGGGGCACGGCGAACAGCTTGACGGCCTGCGAGCCGACACCGAGCGGTTCAGATCCGCCGCCGAGGACTGGATCAACGCGGCGGCGCATTGCGCGCGGCTCGCGCACGCGGCAGGAGTGGCGACCGCGAACGCCGACAAATCCGAGGAAATCGCGAAACGATCAGCAGACCGTGCCACCGCGGCCGAAGAGAACGCCAGCCTCGCTCAGCGGAAGTACACCGACCTCAACACGCAGATGGGCCAGCCTTATCAGGAGCTGATGCACAAGCTCGGCCTGCTGCAGACCAAGCGAGACCGTCAGTCGAAGGCGCTGGACGAGCGTGCGGCGGAGGAAATCGAGCTGGGGCGGTCCACCGAGCGGAAGTCGCTCGAGGCTAGGAATGCCCGCGTCAAGATCGACGACGCGACCGCCAAGCTCTCCACGATGACCGAGACACTCGCCGACGTCCACCGCCTCGGCCTGCTCCGCGTCCCAGACGTTAGCGAGCAACCCGCGCGGTTCGGTCCCGAGCCACTGCGTCCCGACCAGGTAGAGGCGGTATGCGGCTGGGCCCGGTTGCTGGTCCCCCGGACCCGCCGCAGTGCCGATCAGCAGGACAAGGCCCAGACGATGGCCGTGCGGGTACGCAACAAAATCGAGCCAGCCCTCGCCAGTCAGGTCGTGCTGCACGAACGCGTCGACCGCGGGGTGTTTGCGATCTCCGGAAGCCGCAACGGGCACGAGCGTTCAGTCCACGACACGCTCACCGCGCTCGCACAGGACCTCACCCAGACCGAGAAGCTACTGGAGAAAGAGGAGGCCGAGCTCTTCGAGAGGTTCCTGTCCGACGAGGTCCGTCTCGAGGTGGGCCAACGCGTCCAGGCGGCGCGGTCGCTCGTGGACCGGATGAACGCACTGATGAAAGGGCACCCCACGTCATCCGGCTACATGTTCAAGTTGCGGTGGGAGGCGGCACCCGACTGCGAGATGCCAGCGGACATGCTGCGGCTGCTGGAGAAACCGGAAGGCACGCTTTACCGGAGCGAACGGGAACGCCTGTCAGAGTTCTACCGGCGACGCATCGCGAGCACGCGCGCCACGACAGCTTCGTCGCCATGGCGCGACCAGCTCGCGACGATGCTCGACTACCGGTTGTGGCACCGGTTCGACCTCTTGGCAAAGCAGGGGGACGGTGGCGCGTGGGCGAAGCTGGACCGCCGCCGCCACGGGTCGATGTCGGGCGGCGAGAAGGCGGTGGCATTGCACATGCCGCTCTTCGCCGCGGCCGCGACGCACTGCGAAGCGAGCAGGCTCCTCGTGAACGAGGACGGCAGAACGTCTCCCGGATGTCCTCGGCTCATCCTCCTCGACGAGGTCTTCGCCGGTGTGGACGCGAAGAACCGCGGCGCGTTGTTCGACCTGATTACCCGCCTGGACCTGGATCTCGTGGCCACGAGCGAGTCCGAGCTGGGTCTCTACCCCGAGCTCGACGGGATCTCGATCTACCACCTCATCGTCGACGACGCACTGCCCGGAGTGCTCGCCGCCCGCAGCGTGTGGGACGGCAAGGCGAGCCACGAGATGCTCGACCACGACATGGATTCGGACACATGACCAACGAACCAACCGATGTACCGGACGTCCTGCACACCCCGAGCTGGGCATGGCTGCGCACGACGGTGCGCAACCGACTCGAGACGGACGGGAGCGCCGCCACGGTCGTCATCGACACGGACAAGTTGACCGACGGCGAGTCTCGGGTGTTCCGCTGGCTCCTCAAGGTGCCCGCGACGCGGCGCGGCGAGGTCCGGGTGAGGTTGAGCCGCCTGGACCGCGAGCTGGCGGAGCGCGTGACGAACGGAGTCGACCTGCACAGCACGCTCGCCTTCCTCGGCGGCCCTCTCGACGATCAGCGGGCACGGAAGCGACAACAGCGGGAGGACAGGATCGTGCGCGACCAGGAGACATACGACGAGGTCGTGCGGCTGGCCGCAACGGTGCCAGAACTGGAGAGGGAGTACACCGCGCTGGTTAGCTCGCCACCGTCGCCCGCGCTGCGGGTGCCACCGGGTTCACGCAGCGGCACGACGTCCTGGGCGGTGTACGAGCTCGCGCTCCGCGCGGCGGTCGTTTGGTGGGCGGAGGACCGCGACGGCCGCAGAGTTACCGCCAAGGAGCTGGCGGGCAAGGCGTGGAGAAATACCAAGACAGCGTGGACGCTGCCGCGCAGGTTCGCGTTCGGCAACCTGATCCACGACTCGTTCGACGCCGCCGTCGACGAGGCCGACACCGAGCTTCGCATGCGGGGCCCGCTCACCTGGGTCGCGGAAGACACCGTCGCGGACGCGTCCACGAGCACACCGTGGATCGGCCTGCCCGCTCTCGGGCTGCGCACGTTGGGGTACAGCCGTTTCACGGCGCGAGGCGTCCTCCTGGTCGAGAACAGCGACGCATTCGAGCGGGTGTGCAGGATGCCAGAGGTCGTCGACTCCTGGTTGTGCATCTGGGGTGGCGGGTTCGCGAGCGAGGGACTGGTCAGGTTCCTGCGGCCGCTGTCCGTTCCGATCGCGGCGTGGCAGGACCTAGACGTCGACGGCATCAGGATCATCGACGACCTCTCAAAACGCCTGGGCCGCACCGTCTCAGCGATCGGCATGTCCGTGGCGCTCTGGGAAAACGGAGTCAAGCGGGTTCAGGACCCCGAGAGCCTGTCCCGCGCACGCGGGCTCGCCGAAGAGCTCGCGGTTCACGGCCCGGCCCAATTGCGTGGGCTCGCCGCGCGCATCGCCAAAACAGGTAAGGGATGTGAGCACGAGACCCTGTACAGCCAGGTTCTACCCACGCTCGGCCGGGACCTGAAGGCGCTAGAAGTTTGAGCACGATTCGGGCGGTGACCTCGAGACAACACGAAGACCATGACTAGTCAAGGAAGTTACAAAGCTACTGAACCAGTACGCAAGTAACATCTCGCATCTCGGAGAGGCAATGAGATGATGAACAGGTGAGTGAGAAGGAGCCGAAGCCCCCCGACATCACTGAGCACTCGACGTGGTTCGGGTGGGGCTACGGTGGCAGCGACGGCACCATGATCCTGGGCATCCACGCGAACTGGCCTGCCTACCCATGCGCGCCCGGCGGGGGCTTGGCCTGTTCCATCTGGCACAATTTCCGGCGAGTACTCGCTTCTTTCCAATCGACGATATTGACCTGTGTGTGCTCTTCAGCGCATACAACTACGACTCGACGAAGCCCGGGCGCGCCAAGGATCCGTTGTCGCCCGATGCGTTCCAGGTCGCGATCTGGCATGAAGACTTGATGAATCTGCAGGAACAGGGCCTGATCAGCGGGATCACGCCGGTTAGCGAGCTAGAGTACGAGATCCGCCGGCGGGCCGAGTGGGGCTGGCCGAAGGCGCAGTTCTCCAACAAGCGCGACGATGGGGCCTTCGAGAAGGTTGTTCTCCCGCCGTTGCCGACCGCGCCGACCGAAGAAGATTTCTGGGAGGGGAACCCTTACAGATTCCCGGCCTTTGACGACGAGACCGGAAGCGAGGGCGCCATCACGATCATCCTACTGGCTGGGAGGTGGTCACCCAACAGCTCCCCGTGCATCTTGACCTTCCAGACAGCATGGCTGACCTGAAGAAGCTCCTGGACTACGGAGCTGGACGACCATGCAGTCCGTGAGGTCGGCATCGCTGTCGAGGGGGGAGCTGCGGTTCGTAGTGGGCAACGATGACGGCTTCGGACAACGGCTCGTTGGTGAGTTCATACTAAGCTAAGAAGATCGTACTGTAACGGCTGCAGTCGGCGTCCTCCGAGCTGTTCATCCTTCAGCAGCGACGCACAGTGTCGGCACGAAAAACCATCGGCCCGCTGTAATCGGCACGAACCAGGACAACTCAACCCCACCGCGACCTGCCTCTTTACTCTCGGGGTTATCGTCCCACCTACGTGCTGTTGCAACGAGTGGAGCACGGCCACCGGAACTCAACCCCAGGCACGCTCTCCCGGCGTGTCGGATTTCTCCACACGGCGCGGAAGTCTAGAGTTGCTAAGAACCATCGCGTCCGCCTTGGCGCGGGGGTCGGGGTTTCAGCTTTAGCCACGAGTCGCCTTGGATGGTCCCGTCAGTGCATCTTGAGAAGTACTCCGTACGCGGCTTTCGCTCCCTTGCCGACGTCTCGGAAATACCCATCAGTAGTCCCACGATCCTTGCAGGCCCGAACGATGGCGGGAAGACCACGGCGCTGGACGCCCTCGCGTTCCTGCTTGGCGAGTACCCCCTGACCGACGACGATCGGGCGTACGGCGGCGGCGAGACGGGCAGTCGATGTTCTCTCACCGAAGTCATCGGCGATTTCCGCTTGGACTCCTGGGAGCGGGAAACATTCGATCTCCCGGCTGAGCTCCGCGTGCGGCGAAGCGTCGACGCTGAACTCGCCCCTCGATATGAGATGTGGGCCCCCGTACCTGATGACGAGGAGCTACGAGACCTTTCGAGCAAGTCCGTTCAAGAGTTAAAAGAACTGCTGACACAGTTCGAGGTGCGCCCCGAGAAGCCCACCAAGCCGTATCTATTGGCGGCTCTCCGTGCATACGCCAAAGATCACTCCAATGAAGCCGGCTGGGTTGGTGTCCCGTCCGGCTTGACAACGCGACTACCACAATTGGCGGTGTTCGAAGGGCGATCTCTGGAGCCGGAAGCCGCGATCAAATCGTTGCTCTCGTTGCGGCTTAAGGATTATGTGGCCCAAGACGCCGTACAAGAGCGGGTACGTGAGCTTGAGACCGACGTCCAGGAATGGTTGAAGATTGAGGCGAAACCGTTGGCTGACCACATCGTCGAGCGGTGTGGAGACATAGCCTCTGTCGACATCGATCCTAGTGTGAGCCTCACACCACAGCTTCGCTCAACGCCTCTTCGGCTTGAACGATCATCAGGCGAGTCGGTTAGACTAGATCGGTCCGGACTCGGTAGCTCACGCCGCATTTCAATTGCGGTCTGGGAGACGACCAGCGACTTTTTGCTGGACCAGCCCAAGGACACAGAGGAGACTGAAGAGCACGAGCCTCCACTGCAGGTCATCGTTGTCTACGACGAGCCAGACACGCATCTTGACTACCACTTCCAGCGCGAGGTCATGCGGCTTATCCGACAGCAGAGCGCGGCGGACCGCGTGAACGTCGTCGTGGCTACGCATTCGATGAACCTGATCGACGGCGTCGATATACATGATGTCGTGCTCCTTCGTCTTGACGACGACCGGCGTACCGTCATGGAGCGCCTTGGCAGCGGCACGCACGCGGATTTCGACCGCCACCTCGGCATCATGGCAGCGGCAGTGGGCCTGCGAAACTCGGTTCTGTTGCATGAACGGTGCTTCCTCGCCGTCGAGGGCGAATCCGAGCAACTTGCAATCCCAATCTTGTTCAACCTTTCGGAAGACCTCTCACCGCAGGCAGCAGGTGTGGCGCTCTGGGCATGTGGCAACAACGAAGGCGCGCTACATCTAGCGCGCTATCTGTTCAAGCATGGTCGATCGGTTTTGCTCATGGTCGACGCCGACAGCGAATCTACGAACAAGATGTTCCGAACCGACCGACTGAAGGCCACATTCGACAACCGCGATGAGGAAGTGGTCGTGATGCTAGGCAAAGAGCACGGCCACAGAGAACTTGAAGAACTCTTCAGTGACGAGTTGTGGGCACGCACCGCGAACACTGTCTGGCCACGCGATCACGACTGGACCCCCGAGGACTTCAAAGCCCTGCGCGATGGAAAGTTCAGCGCCGATGTGCTCGAAATGTTGCGGGAGCACAGCGAGGACGCCCCCCGAGGCAAGCCAGCGATGATGCTCGGACTCGCAGCTCAGCTGGACAAGCCAGAAGAAGTCCCTAAGGCTCTTCGTGACGTCTTTCGGCGACTTCGAGAGCTAGCAGGCTAGAAGCTCGTCATCGTCCCCCTGACGTCGGATCCTTCGTCGGTCAAGCATCCGGCGTTTCCGCTGCTCAGAGGTAGGTTCGGTCCAGGCGTGTAGGCGAATGCCAGGCACCCACCGTTGGAAATGTTCGTAACGGTCGATCCCGCACCAGCGGCATCCGTCGGGGTTCGGTAAGGGCTCCACGTGTCCGATTTCGTGCGTCATGTCATCCCCTTCGACCACCTAGTTCTACCTCAGGCCACCGACAATTCTGGGACCGAAGCGTTTCGGCCGCAGGCCCAGCATTTGAGCACGGTTGATAGGGTCAGTCCGGCGGTGACGGCGTCTTGGTCGCGTCGGAGGCCCGACAACGAAGGAGTGAAAGGCTGGTTGATCGTCGGCGTCGACCGCGGCCAATCCATCGCGCCAGCTCGTGGCCGCGCAGGCCGCACATCATGATGGCGAAGGCCCGGACATGGCAGGCCAGCGCGGCCAGTTGTGGCTGGCGTCGAGAATGGCGTCGAGGCGGCGTTGATCCTCACCGTTGGGCTAGCAAGACCCCACATCTGCCAGGTCGGCTGCCCGAGACGCGCCAAGGCGAAGATCAGCGTCCTGCTGACGAAGGAGCCGTAGCGGTGCGCAGTCCGATCTCTCTCCCCCAGGCGGACGCTCGCAGCCAAGCGGACTGGGAGCCAATAGTTGCGGAGACGCACGCGCATCAAAGATGTCGCAGTGCTGCCACACCCAGCGCGATCTGCAAGGGGCGAGGCGTGACGGACGGCAGGATCCCGCGCAGCAGCACGTTGGGCACCAGCGTGACGCCAATGCCGAAAGCCACCATCGCCAGCCGCGCCGCCCCGGAATAGCAACCCACTCCCGTCACGCGACGATCCACACGTGTTGAACACGCCTTGGGTCCCAGGTTCGGACACTCCGTTGAGATCTCCGTCGTCGGTCTACTTTTAGAGACCGGCTCTTCACTCACGACCGAGGTCACACCAGTCCGTACGACCGCAGCGAAAGCTCCGGCGTGTTGGACAGCACCGCCTGGTGCAGTTCCTGCAGACGGCCGGACGGTTCGACGCCGAACTCCTCGATCAGGGTCGTGCGCAGGTTCCGGAACACTTCCAGCGCGCGCCATGCCGCGCCTGAACGCTGGAGGGCGATCATCAGCAGCGCGCAGAAGTTCTCGTGCATCGGGTTCTGCACGACCAGCATGCGCAGCTCCGGGATGACCACGTCGTGCTTGCCCAGGGAGAAATCGGCAACAATGCGCCGCTGGTGCACACGCATCCGAGCCTCCTCCATACCGATCGCCTCCGTGGCCAGCATTCGCCCGGTGGGCACGTCCGCGAGCGCCGGGCCGCGCCACAGGTCCAGCGCCTGGCCCAGGTACTTCGAAGCACTCACCGCGTCGCCCAAATCGAGCGCGGTTTCCCCGTCGGCGGCCAACCGCTCGAACTCGTGCAGGTCCCACGAGCGCGGAGTAGCCATCAGTTGGTACCCATTGAACCGGGTAACCAGCAGCTCCTTGGCAACCCGCTGGGAATCGGCTGGTAGCGACCCGCCGATCAGCCGACGCAATTGCATAACGTAGGTCTGCAAGGTCGTCATCCCGCTGCGCGGGATGACGTCGCCCCAGAGCTCCTCCATCAACGTCGACACCGGGACAACCTGGCCATACCGCAATGCCAGAAGCACGAGCAGCTGCCTCGGCTTGCCGGCGGTAGGCATGATCGACTCTCCGCGCAAGGTGATCGAGATCGGCCCCAACATCCGGATGTCTACCGACCCGTCGGCCGTTGCCCTGTCCACCAGCGGCGGCACCACGGTGTGGGAACCCCCAATGTTGCCTTCGCCCGCCGAACGGAGATCAGCGACCTTCGAACGTGTGAGACGCATTATACGCTTCCCCCAACTTCTCGTGGGTGCGGGTTCACATGTCGTACACAATTATCCGGAGCATACATGAATATTAACTATTCATCTGTCAACCATCCGAAGCGACGCCCTGGTGCCCGCGTGGAAATGCAAAACGATGCGCGACAATATGGAGCGAACGGCCCACCAGTAACGCTCATAAGCGCATCTGCCGAATACCACTGACGACCGGCGGGCTGAATAACCGGTCGACCGCGGGCCAGCACAGTATCGTACAGAGCACGCGAAAACCCGATCCCACCTGCCAGCTTGCGCCGTTTTCGCCCGATACAGTTGCGCAGATCGAGAGAATTCGAGCACCGGCCGGAGAATAAACTCGGATGATTTCGCAATATCGGCACTATACGGCCAAACGTTGCGTGATATTTACTTCCCCTCCCCTTGTTATCCCCAGAGCGGCTTTCCCCGGATCGCCGCCGACTTTGACCCTAGTACCCCAGACTATCACCAGCATCCGTCTTTTGGGTGAACGTGTAATCACCGGCAGGACCACTCACTTGAATCGCCGTATCAGTGAGTGAACGAATGCGTCAGCTCGACCTATTGAGCCGCACGACTCTCGTGGTAAAGCACGTACGCGCGCGGGACGTCGACTCTGGATTGACGGATGCAGATGTTGCGCGGCGTGATGGCCGGACACCGACGCGTTCGGTGATCCGGTCACTGCCCCCATCGTATCGCGATCAAGTCGTTGTGCCAGCGCATCCCGGACTTGCACGACGAGGTCGGTCTGTTCGCTGCCCAGATCGCCGCCCTGATCGACGAGATCGTGCCCGAACTGTCCCAAGCCGTCGGTGTCGGGCGCGAGGCCGTCGCACGACTTCTCTGCACCGTCGGGGAAAACCCCGAGCGCTGAACAGCGAAACCTTGTTAGCCGTGCTCTGCGGCGTCGCACCGCTGCCCGCATCCTCGGGCAAGACTCAACGCCACCGACCAACCGCGTTGGCGACCATGCCGTCAACAGCGCCATACACGTGGCCGTGATCAACCGCATTGCGCATGGGCCAGCACACCAAGGACTACGTCTCCCGACACACCATCGAATGCCTGCCCAATCCCGAGATCATGCGGTGCCTGAAGCGCTACTGCGCGCGTCTACTACCTGATCAAAGAATCACACCTCGCCGCGGCATTGACTTGACCAACGGGACAGTATCCATGTGGGTGGAGTGCACAGCGGGCCCGTCGCAACGTCCTGCGCTGGATGAGCTTTCACAACCAGCGGCGACGGCACCGGGCATGATCAGCCCCGCCGTATATGAGCACACCGACTAACCACGCTCACCAGTCGCGGCGAGAAAATTTAGCCACTGTTGGTAAGTGCGCACACTGCACCGGCTGATCGACTATGCTGTCCCCTACGGCAGGTTCAAGGTGCCGCGAAGACCGTCCAGTCGATCTCCGGCGGCTGGAGCCCGCGCCGTTCGAGATAGCGGTGCGCCCGCGCGCTGGCGTCGCGGAACCAGGACTTCTCGTCGCGCACGGACCCGAATTCACCAGGCATCCGTTCCGGGACGAAAGTCCATTCACGACCGTGCTGTGCCAGGTTCCCGGTAACCAGCAGGGTACGCATCTCGCCACCGCAACCGTTGTGCCGGTGCCACAGCAAGTTCGCTTGGCCCGGTAGACCGCAGAATGGTTGCAAGGGTTGCACCTGAAGCGGACCGGCCCCGTCCTGCATGACAGTCGCCCGGGTCGCGAAGGGAAACCCGCGTTCGTCCCGGGAACACAGCACCGCAGTGGGGTATCGCTCAAGAGCATCCACGATCCGTGTCGGCATCGTGGATGCGCCGGGTAGGCAAGGTTCCCAGGCGCCACCGGCGTCTACGGCATCGGCCAAGTGGACACGCTCCGGCGTAACGATGATCCGCAGCCGCCAGAGGTACCAGTCCATCGTGTTGCGGAAGGCCTCGCTGCCGTACCAATCGGTGGCGTCCGGGTACCTACGATGAACCTCCCGCCAGAACTCCGGTATGTCCTGCGGTGCCGCTATACGCGTGGGTGCGCTCGCGGTACCCTGCACCAATACCGTCTGGTTACCGGCAAGACCGCTGCCGGTGAAGTCCGAGTAGAAAAGAGCCACCCTGCCGTCCCGCCGGACATTGTATGCCTTCTGCGGATACGCTATCGGGACCGTCAACATGATCTGTCCGGTTTCTGATGACCAGACGCTCGACATAGGTCGAGTGTTTAGATCACCACCCTTTGTGATGGTGCTAAATTCGACAACGCGCACCTCGTTCAGAACATCCGCCATGTATGGATCGATCGCCAGCACGCGTTTCCCTCCCGGTGAAGTGACCTGCAATTCCCTGCCAATTCAGCATGACTCCGTCAAGGACGGGCAAAATATCAATGACGAACCGCCAATCGTCGCGATAGCGACTCGGCGAATTTTTTCAAGGAACCTTCGTTCCAGCGGTACCCGGTGTGACGTTCGGAGTTCTAATAACACTCAAGGCTAACGGTAAAAATCTTGCGCGTGGTCCTTCGCCCATTGTAAGAATGTACGAGCGGGTCTTCCGGTAACGGCCTCTGCCGTTGGCCTGGGCCCAAGCGACGAGTAATCCAATTTCTCAATGTCTGATGGGTTTGCCTCGTTACCATCATAATCCCTGAATCCCAGAATGAAGTCGGCGTACTCAGCCGCGATCCCGCCCTGAGCGAGATAGATCTTCCGGGCTTCGTGCGGTGTCACCACTTCGAAGCGGATATCCTCCCGTATCGCCTCACCAATTAGCTCAGCCTGCTGCCGTCGCGTGAGGAGCTCGGGGCCGTCCAGCGTATAAGCTTGGCCCGCGTGTCCATCCGTGGTCAGCGCGAGGAACGCCACGTCAGCGATATCCTGCTCGTGGACCGGGAACGAAGCGACACTCGGTGCGGGGTCACGCACCACGCGCTCGGCGCGAATCGGGGGACCCCACAGAGCCAGTTTGTTAGTGGCGAACTCGCCAGGGCGCACGTGGGTGTACTCAAGACCGGACGCTTCGACCGCTTGCTCAACCGCGAGGTGGAAATCAGTGTCGATACCGGTAGTGACCGCAGCGGACGAGAGCACCACGATACGACGCACGCCTGCTTTCTCAGCTTTACTGACCACGGCCTCAGCGGTCTCAGGTACGGGAAACAGAAAAAGCGCCTCGACATTACTCAGAGCATCTGTCAGCGTCTCGGGTCGGCTAAGGTCCCCTATGCAGACATTTACTCCCTCTGGAAATGCCGAAGCCTGCGCCCTACGTGTCAAGACCCGCACGTCCCAGTTTTCTGTCACCAATTGGTGGACGACGTTCAATCCAACGTTGCCGGCCGCCCCTGTCACCAGAACCTTCATAAGCACCCCTCATATCTCAAGTTCCGCTGCATCGCAGCGTCCAGGTTATATTCTTTACTGTCGCGAGCCGACGATTAGGCGCCAGTAGGGCGACGGATTCACCATGTCGCAGTCGGCAACGGCTTGCCTAATTTGAGAACAGGCGAACAGGGCACAGAAGCGCCGTGATGCTGGAATAATTCAGCGTCGCCGGGCGCGCAGTCGCCAGACCGGAGTCAGGACTTGTCCCTGGTCGTTGACCTCACTCTCACTTGGTTTGACCTTGGGAAAACCTGTATCTCGCGAAGTCAACAACTCTAAGTCCGCGCGGGTCAGCCGCGAGACGTACCGCGCAATATCGATAGACGAAATCTCCCATTCCCCGTTTAGATTGGCACGAAGGTCCTCCATGCTGACCTGGAACGGCGCCGGGAAGCAACCGGGGCCTTCGTCGGCGAAGCAAAACAGGTGCAGGGTGGCGCCCGGCCGAGTCACCCGGTGCAGCGCCGCGCTGTATCGGCGACGTTGTTCCTGCCCAAGGCAATGGTAGAGCGCACTGTCCAGAACGGTATCGAAAAGCGATTCTATCTTTCCGAGTGACGTCACATCATCGAGCACGAACAGGGTCTCCGTGTCGCACTGCCCTGCACGCTCCCGCGCATTCTCAAGTGCGGTCGACGAGGCGTCCACGCCCGTCACCACGTAACCGCGCTGCGCCAGAAACACGGCATTATCCCCTGTTCCGCATCCCACGTCGAGTATCGCGCCTCGAAACTCGCCGACGCGTTCAAGTTCGACGATCGCGGGCTGGGGGCCGCCGATGTCCCACGGCACGCCGTCAAAGCTCAGATCCATCTCGTCGAGTCCTGATTTCCCACGGTACAGCGCGTCGTAGTTGGCCTCCCCAACGGCGAATGACTCTTGCGCGTTTCCCTGTTCCATGTCCAGTTCTCCCAGCCATAGCAAATGACAACGTAGATAAATATTTTCATTTTCGATGTGGGCACCTGACGGCAAAGCGTTAACGCGGAGCTGCCGGGTTGGCGGCCCAATGGGTGGAGGTCAGTCCTCCTTGATTAGGCAGTCGAACGCCGCACGATTGAGCAGCACAGGCGCGAAGGTTGACCCCTATCTGGCGACCTATCGCGCCGCAATCGACGCCGCTCAGCCGGCTCGGCCCGCGACACCGGAGTTGTTGACGAGGGCGTAAATTCTCCCCAATTTGTCCAGCGCCGTGGAGACGATGGCCGACGGGGGCGTTCTCATGGGTGATGTTGATAGCGAGCGGATAGATCGAGTCGTCCCCAGCTACGGTCCCGACCAGAGCCTGTTCGGGCCAGCCGACGATGACGACACAGTAGCCTTTCGCGGCGAGTTCCCTGGCAACTGAGCGACCGATCCCCGTGGCGGCGCCGGTCACAATGGCGACACGCCGGAGATCGTCACTTGCGGAAGTGGCCATGACCGCAAGTGAACACCGTCGCGCTTGAGCGTGGCTTTATTCCTCCTCATGACGCTCCGCCCATCGGCGTTGAGGATCCGAGCTCATACCGCCGTCGCAGACAATGGACGACCTGGTCTGCGCATCTGTCACCGCAATGCCTATGCGTCCCAGCTGTTTGGCAAATCGACCGGTCGCCCGCAATTCTGTGATCAGACAGCAGGGCACAGACTAGCTCGACTTCTTCATGGCCGTTGAGCTCGTACTCTCGTTGTCGAAGGGTCGCTTGCAGAGGTCGCATGCGCCGGCCATGACGACGAGGAGTCGTTGCAGTTCTCGGACAACGGCGTAGATGGTCAGGTCGGCGCATCCGCTTTTGGGTCCAGGCGGAGCAGGGTGCTGAAGGCTTGGGCGATGACAGTGAAGGTGACGTGGCGGTGCCAACCGATGTAGGCGCGTCCTATGAAGTGATCCAGGCCGAGGCCGTGTTTGAGTTCGCGGTAGTCGTGTTCGATGCGCCAGCGGACCTTGGCCAGTCGTACCAAGGTTTTCGGCGGGGTGCCAATGGACATGTTCGACAGCCAGTATTTGATGGGTTCGGCCTCCTCGGGTGGCCATTCGGCAATCAGCCAGGCCTCTGGCAGGCTGCCGTCGGCGGCGCGGGGATGTTGCGGTTGGCCGGGCGGATGCGGACGGCCAGGAAGTGCGAGCGCATATCCGCGGACGGGTTATCGCTGGTCTTCTTTGTGCCGGTGCGCCAGGTGAGGCGTCGGCAGGTATTGCGTCCGGCCGCCAGGGCGAGCTCGCGCAGGGTGGAAGGCGGATCCGGATAGGCCTGCCCAGGTGGGCGGCCCCGCCCGTGGTAGGGCCGCGTGACCGGAAAGGGCCTGGCCGGGGTGAGCGGTGGGGGTGGGGGTGGGGGTGGGGTCAACCTGGAGCACGTAGGTGAAGCCACGTTCGTCCAGGCCCAGCCGGAACAAAGTGGCGTCGCCATAGCCGGAATCACCGACCACGGGCCCTTTCGGCAGTTGCCATTCGACCGTCATCTCGTCGAGCGTGTCCAGCGCCAGCCGCCACTTTTCCCGATGCCGCACTTGCTCAGGGATACCGGTACGAGCACGTCGGTGGCGCGCCTGCATTCGGGCCGACTGCGCTGGGTAATGGAATTACCCATGCTCAAGATCCTGGCGGGCAAGCACCTCTCGACAGCGACCAAGGATTTCCTGCTGTTGCGTTCGATCCTGGTTTCGAAGCAGACATGTCGTCCGTGTGGCATGGCGATGGTGGTTCTGTGTTTGCGTGCCATCTTCGTCACGCACGGTTCGGCGGCATCCCGTTGCACCGCAACAGACAAGCGTTCCTCGGCGACCGCTCGACCGATACGAACCCCGCAGCTGGACTGATGACTCGACCCGCGGCGCGGCTGCCGGAGTACCGGCCGGCACCGCCTTCACCACCAAACCCGAGCTGGCCAAGCGGATAATCGCCCGTGCGCTGGACGGGGCTGATGTGCGACGGGTGGCTGCCTACTAGGTTTACGGTGTCGATCCATGGTTGCGCACGGAGCTGGAAGCCCGCCAGGCAGGTTATGTGCTCGCGGTTGCGTGCGATGCGTCGATCACCACCGCAGCAGGCAGGATGCGCGCCGATGAGATGGTCTCCATGCTGCCCAAATTGGCGTCGCAACGCCTCTCGGCCAGTCGAAGCGGCAAAGGACATCGGTACCTACGACTGGCCTGGACGGACATCCCAACGCTCGCACTGGAGCAGACAGCACCAGCACTGGCGCAGCAAGCCCGCTACCAGTGACAACAGAACCACGAACCATGAACATCGCGAACTGCTGTCGAAATATTTGAACCCTACTCAACATTCACGACCGCGACTCGAGTTGCTATCTAGCAGCCCCCCGTAGCTTTCGAGAAAACGTCCCGAGGTTGGGGGAATGAGATGGCTTCGGCCACCGATTACGAACACATATTCATGTTGTTGTCGTCCACCGTCGCCGGGCAGGCGCTTGCCGTTGCGCTTGACCTCAAGATCGCCGATCGCATCGATGCCGGATCCGGCGATCCGGCCGACTTGGCCCAGAGCCTCGGGGCGGACCGGGACAATCTGACCAGGCTGTTACAAGCGCTCGCTGCGCTCGGCTTGTGCATCGAAGACGACAACGGCCATTTCGCGCTTACCGACGTCGGCGCACTGCTCCGTACGACGGACCCCAACTCGCTCGCTAACCTGGCCGAGCTGAACGTCGTGCGGATCGGCGACCTCGTTACCTGGCACGAGATGAAAAGCTCTGTGCTGACAGGGAAATGCGCTTTCAAGCATCGCAACGGTGTCGACTTCTTCGAGTACCTGAGCGCCCGTCCCGAGCTGTACCAGATGTTCAACCTGGCGATGCGGCAAGGCTCCAAGCTGGTCGCGAAGGACATCGCTGAGGTCTATGACTTCTCGAAGGCCGCGACGATCATCGACATCGGTGGCAATGACGGCACTTTGCTGGCCACCATACTCGCGGCGCACCCCCGGCTCACCGGAGCACTGTTCGACACGGCCGGCGGTGTAGCCGAGGCACAAGCCACGCTCGACGAGGCCCAGGTGGCTTCCCGGTGTACCGTCACCGTGGGGGACTTCTTCCAGTCGGTGCCTGGGGTAGCCGACGTGTACATTCTCAAGAGCGTCCTTCACGACTGGGACGACTCCGCCGCGCACGAGATCCTGCTGAGCTGTCGTCGTGCGATTCCTGACGACGGACGGTTACTCATCATTGAACCAGTTCTGGACAAATCGGCCTCCAGCACAGTGTACGCGCGGCTCAGCGACCTCAACATGATGGTTGCGCTTGGCGGCCGCGAACGCACCCGAGAGGATTTCGAGGAACTCTGCCGGGGATCCGGATTCGAGGTGACCCAGGTGCGCCGGTTGGATCAGCTTGACCTCTCGCTGATCGAGGCGGCGCCCACCGCCATGCCGACAGCCATTCAGCAGTGATCCGAAGAACACACCCACCGTACCGCAGGTCCAATGAGGCCGTCGTTGTCGAAGGTGAACAATGACTGGGGATTGCGAAGACACGGGGTTCGACGAGCGCCTGCTCACCGCACGTGCCCTTCAGCGGGTCGACGCGTTTCACGGCGACCTCGTCCAGCAGTGGCTGCTCGCCGAGCAGGACGGCGACGCCGAACTTGCTGCCAAGGTGCGCGCGGCCGGGGCGCTCTACCGATGCCGAGACGGCTCGGCCGCGGTGACCGACGCGCGGCTGGCGGGCGATGTGCTCCACGACCGGCGGTTCACGAACGTCCCCAGCTCGCCGGATGTGCCATCGTACACGCTGGCGGGTGTCGACGGGGTCATGCGCGCCGAAGCCACGGTCGAAGTGCCCTCGCTGTCGGTCGCCCAGCACGACGTGGATACCGCCGTGGAACGCGCCGTGCGAGCGCGTGGCACGCCGGCCGAGCTCGATCTGGTCGCGGAGGTGATCTGGCCGACGGTTGCCGACCTGCTCCGCGTCGCCCTGGACATCGAGCTTGACCGGCGGGACATCTTCCGGCGGCTGGCGGAACAGGCGGCCATCTCGTTGGACGCGGCCGTCTGTCCGCCGAGGCTGCCGGACGCCCACCGGCTGAAGGCGTCGCTGCACGAGCTACGGAACCTGTGCGGTGTCGAGAAGTTCGCGGTCGCCGTCATTGCCAGCGAGCTAGCCGTCAACCTCACCACTAACACGGTCCTCCGGCTTTTCGAGTCAGCACCTTCGGCGTCCACGGCCGGGGCCTGGCGGGGCGAAGTCACCACACTTGTGGAACGCGTGCTGCTCCGCGACTCGCCGCTTCGGCTGCACAGAATGTTCACCGAGGAAGATGTTGAGCTCGCCGGCCACCGGATCGAAGCGAACAGCCGGATTCTCGTCATGGGAGCCGACGCCGGCCGCGAGCCGGGAAACGGGTACGCCACCGCGCTGGCTGTTGCCGCCCACCCGAGGCTGGCTTCACTGGTGATCGCGGTCGCGGTCGCGGTGAGTACGGCCTTGTGTGGTCAGCTGCCTCGCCTGCGGCCAGTAGGCCGTCTTATTCGGCGGCTCCGGGCTCCGGTGACGCGCGCGGTTGTTCGATTCCCGGTGACCGTCACAGACTTCGAGGTGCAGTGAGTGACTATGCGCGTTCTCATGATTTCCCTGCCGATCGAAGCACATTTCAACACCATGGTTCCGCTCGCGTGGGGCCTGCAAGCCGCCGGACACGACGTGCACGTGGCCAGCAAACCTCGGCTGACCGACCACGTGACGGCCGCCGGCCTCACTGCGGTTCCGATGGGCTCCCGCGACGAACACACCCAGCTACTGGACCGGCTCGGCACCGATCTGGTGAACTTCTATGCAAGCGTCGATTTCACCGGAATGCGGGATGAGTCGGCCGATAAGGTCCTGAGTGACAACGATGTTCTCGTCGGAACGTTCTATGCGCTGGAAAATGACGCGTCCTTCATTCATGAGCTGGCCGGCTATGCGGATCACTGGGTTCCGGAGCTGATCATCTGGGAACAGTTTACGTTCGCCGGGGCGGTCGTCGGCGCCGCGACGAACATTCCTCACGGTCGGCTCGTATGGAGTCCAGATCTTTTCTACCAAATGCGACAGAAAGTCTCCGTCGCGTTGGCCGACCGCCTGCCGTGGCTCCGGGACGACGCACTCCGGGACTGGCTGGAGTCCGCCGTTGGAGCGTTCGGCCGTGAGTTCGGCGACGACCTGCTCTTCGGGCAGTGGCAAATAGAGCTCTCGCCTCCCGAGTTGCGGCTACCATCGCCTCGCCCCAGTCTCCCCATCCGCTACGTGCCCTATAACGGGGTTTCGGTGGTCGAGGATTGGGTGCGCGAGCCGCCGAAGCTGCCGAGGGTGGCGCTGACTATGGGTATCACCGCACGCTCCGGGCATTACGCGAATCCGGTGGACATCAAGGAGGTTCTCCGGAAATTGGCCGAGCTGGACATCGAGGTGGTGGCGACGCTCAGCCAAGCCGAGCAGGCTGAGATCGGTCCACTCCCCGACCGGGTGCGGCTGGTCGACTTCGTGCCGCTGCGCGCGCTCCTTCCGACCTGCGACGGAATCATCCACCATGGCGGCTCGGGTACCTGGGCCAGCGCACTCGCGGCCGGTGTCCCGCAAATCGTCATCTCGAACCTGTGGGACAACGTTTATCGCGGCAGGCAACTGGCCGAGCTGGGGGCCGGGGTTTTTCTGCCACCCGCCGAGGCGACCCCGGAGACCATTCAGAACAAGCTCATCTCATTGATGACGGCGGACGGATTCCAAACCGCCGCGCGACGGCTGCAAGAAAGCATGCTAGGTCAGCCCGCGCCGACCGACATCGTGCCGCAGCTTGAGGAAATTGCGACGTCCCCGGGATACGTCTTGCGTTGACCGCCTGCGGCGACCGCTCTGTCACGCCAATCGACCGTGTCCTCGGAGGTCTGGTATGTCTTTGTTCGCTGTGCTCGTCGCACCCCTGCCGTCGAGCCAGACGCTGCCCGAGTTCCGCAACGTGCTGCCCAAGGGTTTCGATTACCACCGCAAGCTGATCGACGAGGGTGTGATCCTGCACAGCTGGATCCGGGTCGGGATGCAAGGCGGACTGAACATCTATGACGTCGAGTCGCACGAACAGCTGCTGGCCGCGCTCTACGCAAACCCGATCAGCCAACATCTCCAATTCGAGATCATTCCGCTCGCACGCCGCGACAGTTTTGACCCCAGCGAATGGGGCGAGGACGCCACGCACCCGAGCACCAATGCCTCATGAAGGAGCAGACTGTGGACGGCCTGAACCTGGACGAGCTCGAGCGACTCATCCGCGCGGCGGACGCACGCGACGACGAGCTCTGGAAAACGATAACCGGCATCGGGGTCGACCGGGTGGCGCGGCTGCTGGTCGAGGAGGTCGCGTTCCGGGCCGACCCAGCGACTGTGCATCGCACGTTCGACGTCGGTCTGGAGATCACCGGCGAGGAGGCCGCTGAGCCGATCCGCTACATCCTTCAGGTGCTGCCCAGCGGGCAGATCGAGTTCTTCGAAGGCACGAGCCCGACCACGGTGCATGTCATCGGTTACCGCTGCGCCGATCTCGCCCGCGACATCTTCGGGCGCGCGCGAATCACTAGGCCGATCAGACGAGTGCTAGGTTCGCGGTTCGAGGAATCACACGATCCATCGGCGGACAGGCCGCTGCTCGAGTCGGTGCTGTACTCCCAGCGCGCGACAGCCGCGGTGCTGTCCGGCATTGACCCAGTCGTACCCGACCTCGGTGAGCTGTCGACTCGCTATCTTTCCGATAAGTGGGGCGGAGTGCACTGGTTCACGCCGCATTACGAACGCCACTTCGCTGGGTTGCGGTACGAGCAGCTCCGGATCCTCGACATCGGGATCGGTGGGTTCGAAGGGCGCAGCACCGGTGGTGGATCGCTGCTGATGTGGCGTCGCTACTTTCCTCGCGCGCTCATCTTCGGCATGGACATCTTCGACAAGTCCGGCCTGGATCAGCCGCGAGTCACGACGCTGCGAGGCGACCAGAACAATGCCGCCTGGTTGTCGGAAATCGCCCGCGAGTACGGACCGTTCGACATCGTCATAGACGACGGAAGTCACGTCAACGAGCATGTGCTGCATTCATTCTCGGTGCTGTTCGAGCACCTGCGGCTCGGGGGCACATACGTGATCGAGGATATGTGGACCTCCTACTGCCTCGGCTATGGCGGTGACGACTCGACGGTAGCCGGACAGTCGACCTCGATCGGGCTAGTGAAGAGGTTGGTGGACGCGCTGCACCACGAGGAGCATCACGCTGGGGCGAGCGTGGCTGAGGACAGCATCGCGTCAATGCTGGCCGGTCTCCACGTCTACCGGAACCTCGCGTTCATCGACAAAGGAACCAACATTGACGGCGGGATACCAGCGTTCATCCCGAGGCAAGCGCTCGCGTGACAAACGCGCTGACCGGCAACGGCGCCACGTGCCAAGTTGTGACCTGGTTTCCAGTTCTAGTGAGGTGAGAATGTCACAGCGAATCGCCGTGACGGGCCTTGGTGTCGTGGCTCCGGGAGCGATCGGTACGCGGAACTTCTGGTCGTTGCTAGCGGAAGGACGGACCGCGACCCGGCGGATCACGCTTTTCGATCCCTCTCCCTTCCGATCACAGGTGGCCGCGGAGATTGACCTCGATCCTGCCGCGATGGGCTTTTCTCCGCGTGAGCTTCGCAGGATGGACCGCGTCGCGCAGCTGTGCGTGGTCGCTGCCCGTGAGGCCGTGGCGGCAAGCGGCGTCGATTTCGCGAACGCCGATCCATATCGCGTGGCAGTCGTGATCGGAAGTGCGGTCGGTGCCACGATGTCGCTGGATTCGGAGTACCGGATCGTCAGTGACGACGGCAAGACGTGGCTCGTCGATCATGATTACGGCTCACCCCGGCTCTACGAGCAACTCGTTCCCAGCTCGATAGCCGCGGAAGTGGCCTGGCTGGTGGACGCGCAAGGGCCGGTCACGGTGGTGTCCACCGGCTGCACCTCGGGCATCGACGCGGTCGCCTACGGCGCGGAGCTCATCCGCGAAGGAAGCGCGGATGTGGTGGTGGCCGGAGCGAGCGACGCGCCGCTCTCCCCGATCACGCTGGCGTGCTTCGACGCGATCAAGGCGACAACACCCCGGAACGACACCCCGGAGACCGCGTCACGCCCGTTCGACGGGACCCGGAACGGATTCGTGCTCGGGGAGGGAGCGGCCGTCATGGTGCTCGAGAACAGAGAGCACGCCCGTCGGCGCGGTGCGCCGATCCATGCCGAGATAGCGGGATTCGCGTCGCGGGCCAACGCGTATCACATGACGGGGCTGCGCAAGGACGGCTACGAGATGGCCAATGCGATCACGACGGCGCTGGACGAGGCGAAGGTTGCGCCGACGGGTGTCGACTATATCAACGCGCACGGCTCGGGCACGAAGCAGAACGACCGCCATGAGACGGCGGCATTCAAGAAGAGCTTGGGTCCCACCGCGTATGAGGTGCCGGTGAGCTCGATCAAGTCGATGATCGGACACTCACTCGGGGCGATCGGCTCACTGGAAATCGTGGCGTCGATCCTGGCGATGGAGAACGACGTCGTCCCGCCCACGGCGAACCTATGGCATCCCGACCCGGAATGCGATCTCGACTACGTGCCGCGGACCGCGCGGGAACACCGGACGGACGTAGTCCTCACGGTGGGCAGTGGCTTCGGTGGATTCCAGAGCGCCATGGTGTTGACGACTGGGCGGAACGGTGAACGGTAGTGTCGTCGTCACCGGCCTCGGCCTGGTGACCCCCAACGGACTCGGCACCGAAGACGTGTGGTCCGCTACATTGCGGGGACGCAGCGGGCTGGCCATGGTCGATCGATTCGACCCTTCCCAGTATCCGGCTTGGATAGCGGGGGAGGTGTTTCCCTTCGCGCCGGAACAGCACATTTCCAGCAGGCTGATTCCGCAAACCGATCACATGACGCGGCTGGCGCTAACTGCGGCCGACTACGCGGTACGCGACGCCAAGATCGACCTGACCGAGCTTCCCGAGTTCGGCGCGGGAGTCGTCACTGCGGCGACGACCGGTGGCTTCGAGTTCGGCCAGCGGGAGTTGGAGCGATTGTGGAGCAAAGGGCCCCAACACGTGAGCGCCTATCAGTCGTTCGCGTGGTTCTACGCGGTCAACACCGGCCAGATTTCCATCCGCCACGGATTGAGGGGGCCCGCCGGCGTGGTCGTCGGTGACCAGGCGGGCGGACTGGATGCGATCGCGCAGGCACGACGTCAGGTGCGAAAAGGGACGAGCCTGATGATCGCCGGAGGCGCGGACAGCACGTTGTGTCCGTGGGCCTGGGTTGCCCAGCTCGCGAATAACTTGATGAGCCGTGCGACCGAACCGGATCAAGCGTATGTGCCGTTCGATGATCGAGCTTGCGGTTACGTTCCTGGCGAGGGTGCCGCTATGCTGGTCCTACAGCCAGGCGCCGGCAGTGACGTCGGGCCGGTTGCGGCATACGGAGAGATCGCAGGCCATGCCGCAACTTTCGATCGCAGGGCGGCAACAGGGATGTCCGCGGGGCTGCGCAAAGCCATCGAGTTGGCCCTGATCGATGCCTCACTCACTCCGAGCGACATCGACGTCGTGTTTGCCGACGGCTACGCGGTCAAGCGGTTGGACGACAGTGAAGTGACGGCCATCGCGGACGTGTTCGGCGTTCGAGGCGTGCCGGTGACGGTGCCCAAGACGATGGTCGGCAGGCTCTATTCCGCGGGCCCGGTCCTGGACCTGGCGTTGGCCTTGCTGGCCCTGCGCGATGGCGTCATCCCACCGACGATCAATAGTGCCCCCGGATCGCATCATGCGCTGGACCTGGTGGTCGGCCAACCGCGTACGGCAGCGCTGAACGCGGCATTGGTCATCGCGCGGGGATACGGCGGATTCAACTCGGCGATGGTCGTGAAATCCCTGGAGGAGTGATGTCAATGCCCGCACAACGGTTAACGATCGACGATCTCAGGCGGATTCTGGCAGAGGTTGCGGGCGAACCGGACTCGATCGACGCCACGAACGGTGTAGATACCGAACTCGCGGACCTTGGCTACGACTCGGTCGCTGTGCTGGCGGCGATCGGAAAGATCGAGTGTGATTATGGCATCAAAGTGGATGAGGAAGGGTTGCTGACCGCGACGACATTGTCCGATGTCGTGAACCTGGTCAACCGGCACTAGCGCCGTGTTAAGCGACGTTGGCCCGGTAGTCGAAGGCGTGGAAACAGCCACGCAACCTTGCGGGCGCTGAAGAACTTCGTCGAGGGGAATACTGGGAGCTGAGCTTGTCGTGTTGATTTTTGTCAACCTCTTCCGGGTGCACGGCGGCGCTGGGGACTTCGAGCGATGCTTCGCCGAGACATCGGAATTCATGATGAATAAGGACGGGTACCTGCGGCATCGACTCGTCAAGGTGAACGACGGGGAGCCGCGATACCTCAACATCGCCGAATGGACCGATGAGGACTCCCTGCGGGCGGCGGTTGCGGATCCTCGCTTCGAGTCGCATGCACGGGCACTGAGTGAACGTGCGTCGTCGGAGTCGCTGCTGTGTGAGGTTGTTCAAGAGTACGAGGCATGAACTGTCGGGGTCGCGAGTAGAAACGGGAGTGCACATGTCGAAGCGAGTCGACGAGCGTACGGACTCAGCGTCGGTGGTTGCGGCTATGACGGAGTTCCACAGTGGACTGAGAATCGGCCACATGCTAAGCGCCGTTGCGGAGCTCGGTGTCGCCGACCAATTGTTGGACGGCCCGCTGTCGGTCGAGGAGCTGGCCGACCGGACGGGATCGCACAGTGACGCTTTGTACCGAGTGCTGCGGGCATTGGCCAGCAAGGGAGTGTTCACCGAGGTCTCCCGGCGCACGTTCGACCTCACGCCTTTGGCCGATACGTTGCGAACCGATTCCGCGCGATCGATGAGGGACGTGTTCCGGTTGCAGGGTAAACCGTTCATGCGCGACGCCTACGGAGCGATCGAGCACAGCCTGCGAACCGGCGGGCCGGCATTCGAATACGTCAACGGCACGACATTGTTCGAGTACCTGGCCGACCGGCCGGAGATGAACGAGCTGTTCAGCAGAGCGATGGGAAACGGCGCTCGGCAAGTGCAACGAGCCGCGGTCGCGGCGTACGACTTCAGCGGTATCCAACGTCTCATCGATGTCGGTGGGGCACATGGTCATCTTATCGCGATGATCCTCGATCAGTGTCCGGGAATGCACGCGGTGCTCTTCGACCAGCCGCACGTGGTGGCCTCCGCCGAAGAATTCCTGAAGAGCACCAGTCATCGGGCGCGGATCGAGGTCGTAGGCGGCAACTACTTCGAGTCGGTGCCGGAGTCCGGTGACGGATACGTGTTGTCTCATGTACTGCATCAGCTGAGTGACGACGAGGCCGTGGTCGTGCTGAGGAACATCAGGACCGCGATGTCCGCCGACGCCAAGCTGCTGATCGTCGATCCGATCCTGCCGGAAGGTGACACACCGCACCCCGGCAAGTTCATGGACATCACGATGATGGCCCTCACTCGAGGGCGGGACCGCACGGAGCAGGAGCTCCGCGAGCTTTTGGGCAAGGCCGGCTTGCGGCTGGTCGACACGGTGGCGCTGACGGCACCGTCGAGCATCGCGGTCGTGACCGCGGGCGGCGCGGCGTGACTCGCCCGGGCACGCTGGCCGAGTTGGCCGACGGAGTGCCCGCATACATACACGGCCGACGCTGCCGCCCGCCGGGAATTGTCCATGATGGACATCTTCCAGAAAATCATCGAGTTCAACCGTCGTCAACTGACCCGATGCGATGCCTAGTGTCGGGTGCTACCGCTCTAGCGACGTCCGCGAGTTCTGCGTTCCGGTACTACGCGCTCGCCGTCTCGAACGCAGAACTCGCTGTTGCGAAGGACCAACTCGCGATCCCGTAACGGACTCGCGAGTCGAGCACGCAGGATCACGCTTCACTACGCCACGTCGATGGGAAGTAAGGAGTGAACAGGATGTCTGAGTTATCCATGCCCGAGGAGAGCTCGCCACGACATGTCGTTCGGGCTGAGCTCGAACAGTTCTATGCCGAGCAGATGGCGATGCTCGATGAAGGAGACGCCACGAGCTGGGTGGACACCTTTACCGAAGATGGGAGTTTCGTACCACCGAACGGAGCCCCCGAAGTCAAGGGTCGGACAGCACTGAGGGAGGGCACGGATCAAACCATCACGCGGCTCTCGGATGCCGGCACCGTGCGTCGGCATGTGCTGACCAACCTGAACCTCGTTGCGCTGGAGTACGGGCAGGCCCAGACAGTCGCCTACGTGCTCGTCGTCGACTCGACCAAAGGCGAGTCCCAGATCACAACGTCCACGGTTATGCGGGACGAGCTAACGTCCGACGGCACACGCTGGCGCGTGGCACGCCGTGTGGTGCGACGTGATGATCTCGCGGCGGCGGACCAAATTGAGCCGTGAGTGCTCAGCAGAGTGAGAACCCCAGCTCTTCACTCACTACCCGCGACATTAGGGGGATGCGAAGGAATGTCGATAAGGATCGAAGTTCTCGGTTCCCTCGAGGTCAATGTCTCCGGCGTCGATATGATCCCGACGACACCCAAACCTCGGCAACTCTTCGCGCTGCTCGCGCTCAACCACCGCAAGGTCGTTCCCACCACGACGATCTTGGAGGAGCTATGGGGCGACTATCCGCCGAAGAGTGCTCTTACCACGCTGCAAACCTACGTGTTGCAGCTGCGCCGGAAACTGGCGGCGGTGGCAGGTGTCAGCAGCCGGAAGATGATCGCCACTCGGAACAACGGCTATATGCTGGCCCTACCGGAGAGCAGGGACTTCGACCTGGAGAAGTACGGCCGACTCGAGTCCCGGGCGCTCGAAGAGTTCCGGAATGGAAGGGCCGCGACGGCGATTCGCACGGCGCAGGAGGCGCTCGAGCTCTGGCGAGGTGATGCGCTGGCCGACGTGCCACGCGGTCGGTACCTGGAGGGTACTGCCGTCGATCTCGACCAATCGCGATTGGCGTTGATCGAATGTCGGCTGGAGGCCGCGCTGAGTTTGGGGCGCCATCGGGAGTCGCTGACCGAGTTCCCGAAACTGATCACAGAGCACAGCTACAACGAGAACCTGCATGCGTCCTACATGATCGCACTGCACCGTTGCGGGATACGTGACAAGGCCCTGAACGTGTACCACCAACTGCGGTCGAGCATGAGGAACGAACTCGGGGTCGAGCCTTCGCGGAAGATGCAGGAGCTCCACCGTGCCCTACTGTCCGCGGATCTCGAGCTCGACGAGCCGTCGGTCCTGTCGTGGTCGCGCGCCTGTCACCGACCGTGGCTACGGCGCAGCGAAAGGCACGGGTAGCGAAGGGCATGGTGTCGCCAGAGTCCCGGTCTGCGTGATGGGCTCGCGCAGCCGGGACTCCAGCCCTATCAGCGGTCGCGGAACCGCGCTCAGGTGACGCTGATACCACCGTCGATCACGAATATCGTCCCCGTCGCGAATGCCGCCTCGGGTTTGACCAGCTGTGCTATCCACCAGGCGACGTCGTCCGGTTTGCCCACACGCTGCAACGGTGTTCGCTTCGCTATCTCGGCCAGGAACTGGTCGTACTGCTCCGCGTCAGCGCCCATCGGGCCGCCGGGCCCCCGATCGACCACGCCCGGCGCCACCGAGAGAACCCGAATGCCCCGTGGTGCGAGCTCGACGGCCCACGTTCTGGTGAGGAAATCGAGCCCCACCTTCGTCGCGCCGTACACAGAGAACTGCGGCCAGCCGCGCCGACCCAGTACCCCGGCCGACGACAGGTTGATGACGACGCCGCGAGCGGCCGTGAGGGCCTCGGTGGCTTGTCTGGTGAGCAGCATCGGTGCGCGGAGGTTGACCGCGACTTGACGGTCGATCGAGTCGCCGGTGAGACCGCTCAGCTCGCTCGGTTCGGCGAGGCCAGCGTTGTTGATGAGAATGTCGATTCTTCCGAGCTTGTCGAGCGCGGTGGAGACGATCGCCGCCGGGGCGTCCTCACGAGTGATGTCCGTGGCGAGGGGATAGATCGAATCGTCGCTGCCCATGGTGTCGACCAGAGCCTGCTCGGATCTGCCGACGATGAGCACACGATGGCCCTGGGCAGCGAGTTCCCGGGCGACGGAACGGCCGATTCCCGTCCCGGCGCCGGTCACAATGGCGACGCGTCGCACATCGTCCTCTGGACTGTTGGACATGGTCGCCATCGAACCCGATGCCGCTCGGGCGAGGCTCGACTCCCACTACACACGGGTATTGCGGGGTGCTCACTGGCTCAGCGTCGCGATCAGCGACGTGCCGTGTTCCGCGACGCGGATCGTGGTGCAGGCCGACAACGTCGACGACCTTCTCCCGAACAACGGATCACTGGACAGCTTGAACCCGTCGACCAGATGTGGCTTGAGTTCAAAATTTCGCCAGATACGTTCGATAGTTGACTTCGACAATCCGCTTCGCAGCGGTGGGATTTCCCTGGCCTTTCATGGTTCCCTGCCGCCAGGTCACCCGCCACAGGTTCGAACCTTGATGGCGCTCTGTGAATAGGGTTCTGGCACACATTCGATGACGCGCTGGGGCCGGTCACGTTCTGGCAAGCACTCGGCGGCGGAGCAGGTCGAAGTTCGCGCGGCCGAACATGGCACGCTTGATCAGCTTAACAGTTACGTGGAATCTGGCCGGATGGATGATCATGTCCGTCCGGTGCGACCACGGACTTGGGAGATGGCTTGAGCGACGGCGTGGTGCTGGAGCGGAGGTGGCCGGTGCTCGGCCGGCACGACCGGGCGGCTGAGTGGCTGCGGGTGTGGGCTGATCTGGGGCGTGCGCGGCGGACGATCGACGCCTACGCCCTCGGGTTGGCTGAGTATTTGCAGATGTGCGAGCGGGAGGGCGTCGACCCGGTCACCGCCAGTCGGGCGCACATCGCGGTCTATGTACGCGAATTGACGGAGCGTCCCAGCCGCAGGGGCGTGAACGTGGTGTCGATCGACTCTGGATCAGGGCTGGCCAACGCGACCATCCAGCAGCGATTGGTGCCGGTGCGGCTGTTCTACGACTACTTGATGGAAGAGGGGCTGCGGGAGGCCAACCCGGTGGGCCGGGGCCGTTACACGCCCGGGCGTCGCAGGGGCGGCCACGAGCGTGGTTTGGTGCCCAGGTTGACGAAGCTGCCGTGGATCCCGTCGGAGCGGGAATGGGCGGAATTGCTTGCTGTGGCGTCGAAAGAGCCGGTTCGCAATCGTGTGATGCTGGCGTTGGCCTACGACGCCGCGTTGCGGCGGGAGGAGTTGTGCTCGTTACGCACTGACGATGTGGACCCGGCTCATCGGACAGTGCGGGTGCGGGCGGAGACGACCAAGAATCGGCTTGAGCGGGTGGTGCCTTATTCCGCGTCCACCGGGGTTCTGCTGTCGGGTTATCTGGCCCATCGGGCGGGGTTCAGCCGGGCGCGGGGGCCGTTGTTCCTATCCGAGTCCCGGCGCAATCACGCGCAGCCGTTGAGCTTGTGGACTTGGTCGAAAGTTGTCCGGAGGATCGCGCTGGAGGCCGGTGTTCCGCGGTTTTCCACCCACACCACAAGGCATCTGTGTTTGACAGATCTGGCGCGGATGGGCTGGGAGCTGCATGCCATGGCGACGTTCGCCGGTCATCGCTCGACCGACGCCACGCTGGCCTACATCCATCTGTCCGGCCGGGAGTTGGCCGACAAGCTGAACAAGGGCATGGAGCACATCCATGCCTGGCGTGTCGCCGCGCTCACCGGCGGCTCGGCAGTGGGAACGCCGCGGTGACCGTGCCACAGCCGGGGACTGCCGAGGCGGTCTCCGGGTCTCGGTGGCGCTCGCCGTTAGCCGGGCGGCGGTTCGACACCACGGTCGAGGTCCGGCCCGAGGAGGCCACGGCGATCAAGGAGCTGGGCGTGGACAACCTGCGCCGGCTGCGACGGCACGATGCATCCGCGCCGGGCTGGCGTGTGATCCGGCGGCTGCTGCGCCCGATCGACACGGTCAACGCCGGCTTGGACTCGCCGCCGACCCCGCATCGGCGACGCGCCATGTCGGATGCGGTCGCCGTGCTGTTGGTACGCTCGGCCGAGCTCGGCCGGACCTTCTGGGGCTGGACCACCGAGGAGTGGGTCTACCTGCTGGGCCGTGACCAGCCGGAGTTCTGCCGTCATGCGCCCGCCTGGGCCGGTGACGAGGTCCGGCCCTACCTTGCGGCGCACGCCTATCTTGTGGGCTCTTTCAACGAGTTCCACGCGATGGGCGGGTTCCACCGGCTGAGGCTGTGCTGGCGGATCTTCGGGCAGGACCGCGTGAACAGAGAGATCGCGCGGGTCCGCGCGGTCCTGGCGCAGTGGGGCTACCAGCTCGGTCGCGAGGACGACACACTCCTGCCGATGGTGGTCTGCCAGCTGTTCCTGTTCAACCGCAGCCCGCACCTGGAGGACCTGAGCACCGAGCTGTTCGACCGATTCCGCAGCGACCGGATGTTGCAGGGTGCGCGGTTGAACACCCTCTACGCGGCGCAGCGGGCGATCGCTTCGCTGGGGATCTGTGACCCGCCCCGGCTGCGCACCGGCGCTGACTCGACCCGGGCGACCGGCGGCGCTCCGGTCTGGGAGCAATGGGTGAACCGGTGGCACGAGACCTCGACGCTGCCCCCACGCGTCCGCGGTCAGACCCGCTCGAACCTGCTCAGGGTCGGCCGTTGGCTCGCCGCCGAGCGCCCCGAAGACGCGGATCCATCTGACTGGACCCGCAAAACCTGCGCGGCCTGGGGCGCCGCGCTGGAACGGATGAGGGTCGGCGACTACGTGCAGCGCACCGTCGGGCTCGGCGATCGCCTCGGCAAGCCCATGGAGGCGTCCACTAAGCCTCGATCCACCGGTGGTTTTGGGTAACGGTTCGGCCGTAAGAAGGCGAGATGCCCTCCTGAGCTGGGACGATTGATCTTGCTGAAGGAACCAATCGGTCCTAGTGAGAGGGCATCTCTGGAGTGCGATCTTCTCATAGTCCGGCACGGCTGGGCGCGGTGTTTGATGATCCGAACCTGATCGCGGATGCCGGGCTGATCCCGGTGGTGCGGCTGGCGGAACGAGCCCGGCTGGGTGAGCTGGTCAGCGAGGCGGTACGTATCAGCGGGGCCGACAACAGCGGCGGGGCCAACCCGGCGGCGAAAGTGCTCACGGTGGTGGCGGCGATGGCCGCGGGCGCCGACAGTATCGATGACGTCGACCGCCTTCGGCACTCGGCGATGCCGGTCGTGTTCGACGAGATCAAGGCCCCCTCCACTGTGGGCACTTTTCTGCGGTCGTTCACTCACGGACATGGCCTGCAACTGCATCGTGTGCACCGGCAGTTCCTGGGTGAGCCGGCCACGCACGCACCGCTTTTGCCCGGAGCCGGGCAGGTGGCATTCATCGATATCGCCCCGACCCACAAACGGGTCTATGGCCGGGCCAAGCAGGGTGCGCAGATCGGCCGGTTCCAAGGTATCCGCACGCTGCATCCGCTGCTGGCCACGATCTCAACACCGACCGCGCGGCCGGTCATCGCCGCGGTGCGGCTGCGCGAGGGCAAAGCGGCCGATGCGCGTGGCGCAGCCCGGTTCGTCGCCGACTCCTTGGCCGCCGCCGACCAAGCCGGGTGCCGTGGGATGCGGATCGTGCGGGCGGACTCGAAGTTCTACACCGCTGATGTGGTCGCCGCCTGCCGCCGGCGCGGGGCGTATTCCTCGCTGTCGACGGGTATGAACCCCTCGATCGCCGCCGCGATCGCCGGCATTGCCGCCGATGCCTGGCGGCAGATCCGCTATCCCCGAGCGGTCGTCGATCCCGACACCGGGGAGTTGATCTCCGAGGCCGAAGTCGCCGAGATCCCCGCCTACACCGCGTTCGCCGGCAAGCCCAAACACCAGCAGGTCACCGCGCGCCTGATCGTGCGCCGGGTCCGCGACCTGGCCAAACCACCCATCGAAGGTGAGCAGGGCGAGTTGTTTCCCGTCTGGCGCTACCACCCGATCTTCACCGACAGCCCCATCGAAACCCTGCAAGCCGAACAACAACACCGCGACCACGCCGTGATCGAACAGGTCATCGCCGACGGCAAATCCGGCCCCCTGGCCCACCTGCCCTCCGGCAGGTTCAACGCCAACGCCGCCTGGCTGATCCTGTGGGCCATCAGCTACAACCTGCTCCGTGCTACCGGCACGTTGGCCTCGGTCTTCCACGCCAAAGCCACCACCGCCACCCTGCGCGCACAGCTGATCCACATCCCGGCCCGCATCGCCCGTTCAGCGCGGAAACTCACCCTGCACCTGCCCAAACACTGGCCCTGGCAACACGCCTGGACACAGCTGTTCACCGCCACCCACGCCCCACCAACAACAGCCTGACCCCACCCGCCCCGCCCCCCAAGGGCCCGACCGGAACCACACGTGGAAAAGCTGGGCAGACCAGCAGCTCACACACGCCCGAAAACCCAAACCGACCTCAAAGGCGATCAAACCCCAAGGTCAAGATCACCAACAAACAACACCGGCGGATCGAGGCTAAGGAGGTCCAGCTCGCAGCGATCAGGAGATTCTTCACCGACTGCCAGGAATGGGAGTGGCTGCCCCGCCGCTTCGACCCCCAGCGCGCCCTGGCCACCCCGCGCAGCATCGCCGCCCTGCTCGGCCCCGACCCCAGGGTGATCGCAGACGATATCTGGGCGAAACTGCTCTGGGCCGGGCTTAACCTCGGCGAAGACGATCTCCCGGTGACCAACGCCGGGAACTTCTACCCGATCGACCTGGTTCGCGCGGTCACCCTGGCCTGGCTGTTCTCCGGCCAACGCTCGGACGAGATCGCCCGGCTGCGCGTCGGCTGCATTCGCTGGCAACACGACGGGGCCGCGATCACCGGCGATTCGGACCAGGTCCTGGCCCGCGACGCGGTCTGCCTGCTCGACGTCCCCACCCACAAGACCGGCACCGCGTTCACCAAGCCCGTCGACCCGATCCTCGGCCAGGCCATCGACGCCTGGCAGGCCACCCGACCACCGCAGCCGCAATTCACCGACCGGCGCACCGGCGAGCGCGTGGACCTGCTGTTCGCCTTCCGCGCCCGCCGCATCTCCACCGCCTACATCAACAACACCGTCATCCCGATGCTCTGCCGCAAAGCCAGCGTCCCCGCCGCAGACGTCCGCGGCAACATCACCAGTCACCGCGCCCGGTCCACCATCGCCAGCCAGCTCTACAACGCCAAAGAGCCCATGACCCTGTTCGAGCTGCAAGCCTGGCTCGGCCACCGCTCCCCGCAATCCACCCAGTTCTACGCCAAGATCAGCCCCAACACCCTGGCCAAGGCCTACAGCGACGCCGGATACTTCTCCCGCAACGTCCGCACCATCGAGGTCCTCGTCGACCGCGACGCGGTCGTCTCCGGGCAGGCCGCCGCCGGCGAGCCCTGGCAGTACTACGACCTCGGGCACGGGCACTGCTCCTACACGTTCTTCGAGCAATGTCCACATCGGATGGCCTGCGCCCGCTGCGACTTCTACGTCCCCAAGGCATCCAGCAAAGGACAATTGTTGGAGGCCAAGGACAATCTCCAGCGCATGCTCGCCGAGATCCCCCTCACCGACGACGAACGCACGGCAGTCGACGAGGGGCAGACCGCCCTCGACAGCCTGTTGGGACGGCTGATCGATGTCCCAACTCCGGCCGGGAGCACGCCACGCGAGATCGGTATCCCCGCGACCGCGACCCTGCTCCCGATCGTCGGGGTGAACCAGGGCAAACAGGAATGAACTTGACAAATCAGATTCCACAGAAGGTTGAAGCTGATCAAGCGTGCCATGTTCGGCCGCGCGAACTTCGACCTGCTCCGCCGCCGAGTGCTTGCCAGAACGTGACCCGCCCCAGCCGCGTCATCGAATGTTTGCCAGAACCCATTTCACAGAGCGCCGTCAACCTCCGGCGGCGAGCACGAGAATCCCGCAGCGTGGCGGGCGTGTCCTGGTAGCGGGGCGGGCCTGCGTCTCCGGCCGGAATATGACGCGACGACCGGCTCGGCATCCCCGCCATGGGCAGTGGTGGCCGGCTTGACGGCCATCACATACGGCAGTCCTCGCGTGGCCAGTTCGCACCGGAAGGTGGCGTCGTCGCCGTAGCCGGCATCACCGACCACCACCGGCGGAGTCTGCCCCAGCCGGCGAGTTCGTCGAGCATCTCCAACGCCTGCCGCCATTTCGGGCGATACCCCTGATCCTCGGGATGCCGCAGCGCCGCCGCCGGGCGGCGATGCGTTCGGCCTCGGCGCCGATCGCGCACTCATCGTCCCAGCTCTGCGGGAGAAACAGCCGCCAGTTCAGCGCGGCCGAGCAGGTATCGGTGACCGCGTGCACGCTCACCGCGATCTGGCAGTTGGTGACCTTGCCCGCCGTGCCGGTGTACTGCCGGGCCCTCCCCGGCGAGGCGTTGCCGTCCTTGAGATGCCCGGTGTCATCCAGCACCAATGCCTCCGGGGACACCACCTGCACCGCCCGCGCCCGCCAACCGCCGCCGCACCACCGCATAATTTCAGGTCGAGGGCGTGATGAACTGCTGCAACCGCTGATGATCCACCCCCAGCCGCTCGGCCATCGGCTGCATCGCGCCACCCGTCCAGCAGCAGCCCCCGCAGACACAAGCCACCATTCGCCCGCTACTCAATGCAGACGAACGAGGTGAACATCTCCCCTGATCGTCGGCGGAACGAGCGGTTGGCTCGGTTGCGGTCGATCGTGCATCGTGAGTTCGCGGTGGTCGCGCATGATTTGGCCTCGTCCAAGGCGGAGGCGGTCGCTGATCACGATTCGCAGGTGCTGGGGCACATGTCCAGCAGGGACACGTGGGAGACCAACGACGAGCTCCTGGACTGGGTCGGGCCGATCGCCGCCAAGGCGGGGTTTGCCAGTCTGCGGCATCTCGGTGCCCGCTGTGCCGACCGGCTCGACGCTGCGTGCTCGGCCCGGCAACGCCTGCGTGACCTGCCCGCGGCAGATGATGAACCGCCAACGAACTTCCAGCGCCATACACTAAAGAGTCATCGCGGGTTCCTGTGCTAGTGGCTCCGGCAGGCGACTGGCATGGATGATGTGCAGGTTGCTGACGGCTCGGGTGAGGGCGACATAGAGGCGCTGGAGGCCACGGTGCTCCGCTTGGGCGATGCGTGCCGGTTCGACGACTAGGACGGTGTCGAACTCGAGTCCCTTGGTGAGAGTGACAGGCGTGAGGGTGAGTCGTTCTGTCTGCGGGCTTGCGCCGTTGGTACCCAGAACGGTGTGCTGGAACCCGCTGTCGGAGAGGGCCCGATGGAGTTCGGGAATGTCGCTGTCGGCGGCAATGAGTCCGACCGATCCTTCCCGGGCAAGTGCAGTGGCACATGTTGTGATGGTTGCCGCGATCGTATTCTCGGGCGCGGTTTGGGTGATGTGGAGGGCGTCGGCGGAGTGGCGAAACGATGCAGGGCCGCGTAGTTCTGGCGCGATGTGTGGCAGGAGGCGGGCGGCGTAGTCGATGACCTGTGCTGGTACGCGGTAGCCGCGAGTCAGTTCCTCGATCTGACCGTCCGGTCTGTCGAGGTGGTCGAGGACTGCGGTCCAGTCTTGGACGGCGGAGGGGCTGGTGGCCTGTGCCAGGTCGCCGAGGATGGTGCAGGAGCCTGCCACGCGTCGGGCGATCGCCCGGATCTGCATCGGGCTGAGGTCTTGGGCTTCGTCGACTACGACATGGCCGAGTTTCACAGGGCGCTCGATCAGCGTTGTGACCTCGTCGAGGAGCGCCAAGTCGAGGCTGGTCCAGGTCATTGCTTTCACGCTGCTTGGGCGAGGCGTGAGCAGGATGGCGTGCTGCTCGTCAGGGGAGAGAATTCCGTCCGCGGCGCGGGCCAGGTGAGCTTGGTTGGTAAGGAGATCGAAGACCAGGCGGGCGGGATAGACCGTGGGCCACATCTGCCGGACGGCACGGTTGATTGCCTTGTGGCGACGAAGCTGATGCAGAGTGCTGGGAGCGGCTGAATTCCCTGCCTGCTCCATCTGGCGCAGTACGAGATGTGCCAGACGCTGAGTCAGCAGCTCGCGACCGGCAGCGTAGTCGATTCCGCGGCTGAGCACGGCGTCGAGGTTCTGGGCGAGTTCGTCGGGGGGCAGGCGCCACGTGCGGTGTTGATGCTTGACCTCCAGTGTGTCCCCAGGCGGTTGGATCCGTGACCATAGGTGGCGTCGGATGACCTCGGCCATCCGGGCATCGCCCTTGACCCGTGCGGCCCGCGGATCGTCGGCACGCTCGACGGTAATGCCCGAGCCGGTTAGCTCATCGATGGTGGTCTGCGAGACCTCTACCTCGCCGAGCGCTGGCAGGACGTTACGAATATATGAGAGGAAGGAGTGGTTGGGCCCGATGACGGCAACCCCGCCGTCCTTCCGTAACCGTTCCCGCTCGGAGTAGAGCAGAAACGCCAGACGGTGGAGGCCCACTGCGGTCTTTCCTGTGCCGGGGGCGCCTTGAATGCACAATGTGCGTTCCAGCGGAGCGCGCACCAGGCTCATCTGTTCGGGCTGGATCGTGGCCACGATGTCGCGCATCGGGCCCTTGCGGGGTCGCTCGATCTCCGCGGCCAACAGGCCGTTCCCGCTGCTGGATACGACCTGATGGTCGAGCGGTTCGTCTTCATAAGCGGTCAACACACCGTTGTGGTCAAAGCCGTACCGGCGGCGAACCCGAACTCCCAAAGGGTCCTGGTGGCTGGCCTCGTAGAAAGCGCGCGCCAGCGGGGCACGCCAGTCGATGACCATGGGCTCGCCGTCGTCGTCGCGGACACCACGACGTCCGACATAGACACGATCACTATCCAGCCCGCGCGTGTGAGAACCACTCTTACGGACTATGCCCGAAGCGCTGTCGTAGACCTCTCCCGGTGCGTATTCCAGGCGTCCGAAGAACAGGGGCACGTCATCGAGGTCGGACAGCTCCTCGATCACCTGAATGCGGAACTGGCGCAACGCGTGGTTGAAGTACTTGTCCACGACGGCATCGCCCTCACCCGCGCCCGTGGTCAGCATCGTGTTGACCTCCTCGCGCATGCAGGCCAACGTTGCGCGGCAGGCGTCCATGTAGTCGCGTTCGGCGCGAATCCCTGGCTCTACTGGGTCCTGGTCAGCTTGGGGCATGATCGTGGCGGGCCTCACATCGAAAGTTGAAATCCTAACCCGGTTAATTATACGACCGAGGCAAGTTGTTGCCCAAATCAGGGTTGACTAGGCTGATGTCATGGAGGAATTTGGATTGCGGGAGCGCAAGAAGCGCCGCACCCGCGAGGCGATCATGGAGGCGGCCTTCGCTCTGTTTCGAGAGTCGGGGTTCGACGGCGTCGCTGTCGTCGACATCGCCGCAGCCGCCGAGGTGTCCAAGCCCACCTTGTTTGCCTATTTCCCGACCAAGGAAGACCTTGTCCTCCGCCGATTCATCGACGACAACAAAAGTCCTGCGCTCGTCGTCCGGGAACGTCCGCCCGGCATGCGCGCCCTGCGGGCCTTGCGCCAGAGCTTTCTCGATCGGCTCACTCAGCGAGACGTTCTCACCGGCCTGAACGACTCCCCACCAGCCATAACGTTTCACAATCTGCTGTACTCCACGCCGACCCTGATGACCCGCCTGACCATCTACATGCTCGACCAAGAACGAGACCTCTCCGGCGAACTGCTCACCTCCGGCGGACTGAGCGACGAGTTCATCGCACGCCTTGTGGCCGCACAGGTCTTCGGCACACATCGAATCCTCGCCTACTACAACGCCCAGGAGATGCGGTTGGGACACAGCGCTGACGACACCTACCCCGTAGCGGTCGCCCGTGCTACTACGGCCTTCGATCTCCTAGAGAGGTCTATCTTATGAACGGTGTTTCGGCGTGTTCGGTTAGCAGGTTTCAGCAGCCGACCAGCGGTCACTGAACGTGATAGCGAAGGCGTTGACTCACTGGCTTCCAACGCATGGCCGTCGGGTGTCAACGGCGTCTGAATTTTGGATCTGTCCCACTTTCCGTGATGGACCCGGATGCTTCCCGTCTGGCGGGTAGTTGATCATGTGCTTGGTGTGCTGATCTTGGAGTGCTTGGCGTCCTGTTTCCGCATCTGGCGCAGTTACGGATAGACGATGTGCATGCTGCGGGGCCGGTGGTGCGGATCGAGGCGAGCACGCTGGCCGGCCGTGTGGCGTGTCCTGGCTGCGGAACGCTGTCCGATCGGGTGCACAGCCGCTACGAACGGCGGTTGTCTGACACCGCGATCTCCGGCCGGGAGGCACTGATTCGGCTGCGAGTCCGTCGATTGTTCTGCGATAACCCCGAATGCTCCAAGAAGACCTTCGCCGAAGCGGTGTCGGAGTTGGCGGCTCGCTACGCCCGGCGCACCACAGCGCTGGAGCGGGTGTTGTGTGCGGTCGCGCTGGCGTTGGGTGGTCGCGCCGGGGCCCGGTTGACCCAGCGCCTGGCCGCCGCGGTCAGCCGGATGACGTTGCTGCGTATGGTTCGTGCCCTGCCCGACCCCGAATACGCGACTCCTCGGGTGCTGGGCGTGGACGACTTCGCTCTGCGCAGGGGCCACCGCTACGGCACGATCCTGATCGATGTCGAGTCCAGCCGCCCGGTCGACGTGCTCACCGACCGCACCGCCGAGACACTGACCGCGTGGTTACATGCCCATCCTGGTGTGGAGATCGTCTGCCGGGACCGGGCCGGCGCCTACGCCGAGGGCGCCCGCGAAGGCGCACCTGATGCGCTGCAGGTGGCCGACAGGTGGCACGTGTGGAACAACCTTGCCGGCGCGGTGGAGCGCACCGTCGCCCGACACCAGGAATGCCTGAGTGCAGCGGTGGACACGGTCACCGAGTCCGGCCCCGATCCTGACGCTGATCACCAGCACGGCCAAGACGATCAGGTCACGGCGCCGGTGCAGCCTGCCCAGCCCGAGGACAGAACGGATCGGATCGCGACCCGAACTCGGGAGCGCTACACCGCCATCCATGCCTTGCTGGCCGAAGGCGTGGGCATCAGAGCAATCTCTGCCCGGCTTGGCCTGGCACGCGGGACCGTGCGCCGATTCACCCGCGCCGAAACGGTAGGGGAACTGCTGACCCGTAACGGCACCGGACGACGACCGAGCCTGTTGGAGGAATTCAAGCCCTACCTGCACCAACGCTGGGGCGACGGGTGCACCAATGCCGCTGCCCTGTTCGCTGAGATCAAGGCACGCGGCTACCGCGGTGGCCAGAAGATCGTGCGCGAGTACCTGCGCCCGTTCCGCGCCGCAGGCCGCACTCCCGAACCGCCCCCAAAGCCGCCTTCAGTGCGGCGGGTCGTGGGTTGGATCATGAGCGATCCGTCCAACATGGACGAAGAAGACCAACGCCGGCTCGACGCCATTCTCGCCACCAGCTCACAACTCGCCGCGCTTGCTGGTCATGTCCGTGCCTTCGCCACCATGATGTGCGGCCTCCGCGGCCACGAACTGGAGGAATGGATGGCCGCCGTCGACGCCGACGACCAACCCGGCTTGCACTCCTTCGTCGTCGGCCTCCGACGCGACCAGGACGCCGTCACCGCCGGACTAACCCTGCCCTACAACAGCGGCCCGGTCGAAGGCCACGTCAACCGCATAAAAATGATCAAAAGGCAGATGTTCGGCCGAGCCAAGGCCGACCTGCTCCGCAAGCGCATCCTGCTCAGCGACTGAGCCCCAGGCCAGATTCACGGAAAGTGGGACAGATCCAGTTTTCACCCGCCGCCGACATCGGGCGCGTCCTGTGCCGTAGCGATCCGGCATCAGAGCCTGCCAAAGCCAGCTGATCGCAACCAAGTCGCACCACCTGTCGGGGCTGTGCTGAACATCGCCAAAGTGCTGCGGGGACGGATAGTGCTGGCGGCTCGCGATCGCCGGGAAGACGACGGCCGCGTCTGGCTCGCGAGTGCTCGGCACCCGATGACGTTGCTTTGCTGGTGAGGGCGTCATCGCGCACCGCCCCCTTTCCGGGTCGATCATTCCTCGCCCACTCCAGTCGATCTCAAACACGCATCGAGCGGGCCCGACGACCCTGGTCGGCACGACCCACGTTAGCGATCAGTCTGGGAGTGGCATGCGGTTCGGCATCAGTTTCTTTCCTACGGTCAGCCCCACCGAGAAGAGCGCGTACCAGTACTACGAGGAGTGCCTAGACCTCACCGTGCTAGCCGAGGAACTCGGCTTCCACCACGTCAAGACGGTGGAGCACTACTTTCACCCTTACGGCGGCTACAGCCCTGATCCCGTGACCTTCCTGGCTGCCGCGGCCGCTCGAACGAACCGCGTCCGCCTTGTCACCGGAGCCGCCATTCCGGCCTTCACGCATCCCATCAAGTTAGCCGGCAAGCTGGCCATGCTGGACAACATCTCGGGTGGCCGACTGGACGCCGGCTTCGGCCGCGCGTTCCTGCCCGACGAGTTCGAGGCATTCGGCGTGCCGATTGAGGAGAGTCGGCGTCGCTTCAGCGAGGGTGTGGAGGCGTGCAAGCTGCTGTGGACGCAGGAAGACGCCGTGTGGGACGGCGAGTTCTACCGCTTCGGCCCGGTCACGATGTTGCCGAGGCCATGCCAACGCCCACATCCCCCGGTCATGGTCGCCGCAGCGGCTAGCTCGGACTCCTGTGAGGCAGCAGGCAGAGCTGGCCACAACCTCCAGCTCGTCCCGTCGATCAGCCATCGGGAACGGGTCCAGGACATGCTGGCGCTGTATCGGAAGGCATGGGTCGACGCCGGTCACGCACCCGGTACCGAGCACGTTCAACTTAGCTACACCTGCTACCTGGCCGCCGCCGAAGCCGAGGCGCGGCGCGGTGGGCGGATGTCGCACGAGAACTACACCTCGAAACTGGCCGAGGCCGTGTCCGCGTGGGCTCACACCAGCAGCGCGCAGTACCCCGGCTACGAGCGGCTGGCCCAGCAGGTGACCTCGAGCGATTTCGAACAAGCGCTACGGGACACGAAGATCCTCGCAGGCAGCCCGGAGCAGGTGCGCCGGCAGGTGGCACAGATCCGTGACTGGTATGGCGACGCCACGCTGAGCCTCCAGGTCACGTCCGGAAACCTGCCGATCGAGGAGTCGGCACGCACCATGCGCCTGTTCGCCACCGAGGTCATGGCAATGTTCGACAGGGGCGACTGAGCAATGTTAAAACCTTGGAGGAAAAGCAGAATCCGGACCGTGACGCGCAGTTTCGTTACCTCAACGATTACAGGACGTAACCCTCCTGCCACACCATATCCGTGACCGTATCCGCGGGATACTGGATGCCCCTGGGCGGTGAGCTCCGCAGCGAGTGTGCTGGTCGACTTGGTCGTCCACGCAACGACGATATGGGATCACCCCGCACATCCGGTTGTACCGGCACGAGCAATGCCGGCCGCGGTCCACGGGGCGGGATCGACTCTCTGACCGCCGCCGACAGCGTCAAACGCCGCTGACGCTCGTCCAGATGAGGCCGCAACGCTTCAAACTTCGCCGCCCGTGACGCCTCAACGTCTTCCGCCATGCCCATACCACAAAATACCGTCGTGATCAAAGTCCCCGCCAGCCTTACTATCGATTCGTGTAATCCCAGAAGGCCGATAGATTCCAGGTGGCTGCCTGTCCGTCACCAGCATGTTTCACGTGGGCACGTTCGACCTTCCAGGCTGCGGTGCGCACGGTCTCTACCGCAGCTTGGAGGGCGAACAGTCTCGATACGTTGACTGCCCAGGGGTTTGAGCCGGGTACAGGAATCGGGAAACATTGGATGGAACCAGGCAGAAGTGGACGAGATCGGATGTTCTCGACCAAGCTCGCGCAGCAACTGACACCGGTCCGGCGCACCGTGAATCACCTACGCGACCTGGAGCGAATGACCTCCTGTACGCCGGTAATGATCGCCGCTGGTGGTCGACGTGTCGCTTCCGGCTGAATACTTCGACCGGCGTTGACACGACGGTCATACCTCGAGGGGTGCCCAACAACGTCGACATCGGGCTGCTGATTGGGACATGTCACATTTCGGAAGAGGCGGCCCTGCCTGGAAGCAGCAGCATGAGCGCGGCGGTGATGACATAGAGCGCGATCTCGACGAGGAGAATAGTCGAGAAGGCGTTACCGTAGACTTGCATCCGTGACGCACTACTAGCAGGGGCGTCTAGGATTACGAAGAAGATGGTGCCAAGGACGGCAATGCCAGCCGCGCTGCCGATCTGGTTCACAGTTGAGAGCACACCGCCAGCCGAGCTGGCATCTTTGCTCGGTAGGCCGGCGAGCACGACATTAACCAGAATTGGCGACGCCAAGCCGAGCCCGAGGCCTCCGATAAACAGTACCGAGGCCAGCATCCAGTAACCGGGATTTTGACTGTCGCTGACGATGACCCACAACAGGGCCTGCGATACGGCGAGGATCAACGATCCGCTGATCAGTAGGGCTCGGCCAGCTTTGGCCGCAAGTGTCGTGCCGAGTCCAGAGGTGACGATAGATCCGACCGCGTAGGGAAAAATCACCAGGCCCGTTTGCCAGGCCGTGCGTCCTGTGCCGGACTGTAGATAGATCGACATGGCCAGGAAAAATGCGCCGATGGCGCCATAGAAGAATACCGAGACCAGCAATCCTGCACTGAAACTGCGAACGCTCAGCAGTGCCGGGTCCAGTACGGGCTGTCCACCACGGCGTGTCACCGACCGTTCATAAACGAAGAACCCGCCCAACAGCAGTACCCCAATGGTCATAATCGCGAAGCCCCACCACGGCCAGCCCCAGTCACGGCCTTGGACCAAGGGCAGCAGCACCAGGAACACGGCAAGGGTCGAAAGCGCCGCACCCACTACATCCAGTGTGGCACGGCTTTCGCTGGTCGACTCCGGCACCACCCGAAAACCGAGCGCGATGGCAACAGCCGCGATCGGGACATTCACCCAGAAGATCATCCGCCAGCCAAACCCGAGCACGTCGGCGTCGACGAGAAACCCGCCCAGCAGCGGTCCGGCGACGGTAGCCAGGCCCGTGACGGCCCCAAACGCCCCGAAAGCCTTGGCCATTCTCGCTGGGTCAAGCGCGGACCGGATAATTCCGAACACCTGCGGGACCATCAGGCCACTGGCCAAGCCTTGCAGGACGCGGGTGCCGATCAACATCTCGGGACCGGTTGCCATAGCGCATGCCGCCGAGGCGATAGCGAAGACAGCCAGGCTAGCCAGGAACACCCGGCGTCGGCCATAGTCATCACCGACCCGCCCGCCGGTGATGAGACCAGACCCCAGCGCGAGGACGTAAGCAGTCAGTACCCACTGCAGCTGAGCCTGACTCGCGTGGAGCTCGCCCGCCATGGCGGGTGCCGCGACTGTAACGATGTTGGCGTCCAGCATGTCCATGAATGACGCAGACAGCACAACCAGCAGTGCAATCCCGGCGCTCTTGCCGACCAGAGGACCTGTTTGGGGTTCATGGTGCGAGTTTGTGGACGAAACGGCGCGTGATTTCATGCGTTACCTCATGATAGCTGTAGGAGATTTGTAGTGTTTGTTTCCTGAGTTGGGGTAACCACCGGCGTGTCGGCCGCCGCCTAGCTTATCCAGAGATTCTCGCGCGGATGAGTGGCTCGCGCCGTCGGGATCAGCAGTGTGGAGTAGTCGAGTTCTTCGGCGCGTGGACGATGGTGCGCCATTATGTCGAGGTATATCCGTTCCGGCATTGACTTCGGAGTGAAACGTCGGTCTATCATACAAAAATACTTTTGTTCTTTGCCTTGTGAGCTATTTCGTCAGCGCCGCGTCCAGTTGCGCGAATACGGTTCCGGCTACATCGGGTGTTAGCTGAACGCCTTTGACGACGGCGATCACCAGTTCCACCGCAGCCTGTGCCTCAATTCGAGGTGGCCACACGTCCTGTGCGTCATCCCCGGTAAACAACTCGCCTAACGACTGCCGCCAGTTGGCCTCGTGGTGCTCCATCACGGTCCGGATCTCCGGGTCCCGGCGGGCATGCAGGTCGAGTTCGACGGTCACGACGAACACCTCCGGCGATTCCGTCAGCAGCTTACGCACATACCTCAGATACGCCCGCAAGGACTCTGCGGGATCAGGGCCCTCGGGGAGTCGCGATCCGAACTGGCCGATCGCGTACTCGGCGACCGCCGCGATGATGTCCTTCTTACCCGGAAAATGATGGTGCAGCGTCGAATGATCGATGCCGACGTCCTCGGCGATCCGCCGTAGCCGCAACCCCCCGAGCCCCACCGTCGCCACTTGATTAAACGCAGCCCGGACGATCGCCGTCCGCCGGTCAACTAGCTCCAACGCCACTCCTTCCTCCACCAACCGGTTGGTGGAGTGTGCCAGAAACCCAGTTGGATTGGCAACACGGCAGCGTTGAGCAGGGACGTCAGTGTCTGTGGCTGATGCGGTCATGTCTGAAAATGTGTTGCGGTGTATTCTGCTGAGTTGGTTGCGCCCAGCAGGCGGTGAGGATGGTTGCCGGGCGTTCGTGGAGGGCATAAGTCGAAGTAAGCCACGATAACGGCGGCGGAGCTTACTCGGGGTTGCTCCGCGGAGACGTTGCGAGCGTGGGTGTGTCAAGAGCAGAACAATCGCCGGCGCGGTCACCACCGTGGCCGCCATCGAAGCCAGCGCCACGCTGGCTACGGCCATCAACAACACCCCCTACCCCAACGTCGCATAGTCAGAGGCCACCAACATCGGGAAGTCGGGCTCACCGAGCACCACGCAGGGCCAAGCATCCGTCGACATCCGGAAGTTCTCCGACTACGTCTTCAAAAAGGTCGCACCGGCGGAGGCCCAGGCCGATTACGAGACGCATGCAGGCGATTGGCCGAGATCCTCAATGACGACGTCTTCGCCGACCTCGACGGCATCCGCGGAATCGACGACCTCACCGACCAGCTCACAGCTGAACAGATCACGACGATCACGCGGCACTTGCACCGCTTTGGTGTGTTCTTCACCGGCCCGCTGGACCTCGACCACGCAATGCTGATCCACTTCTGGAACGCCTACACCGAACTGGACCCGGACGGAACGGGCCTCAGAAAACAGATGCGGCGAGGCCGTCTTGGGGGGTGCGCGCCCTCATGACGATTACTGGGATCCCACGGATCCACAGCGTCAGGATGAGCTCCGCTGGTATCGGTACCTGATCATTTCGCGGTCCAGGCCCAGCACACACCTCAAAGCGTTCTCGCGGATGGAGGCCGAGGACCTGAAAACCGGGCCGTCCGTGATCACCGACCTCATCGACCACGTCCGGACGAAGATGGGACTGTGATCAGCGAGAAAGACCCGCTAAACGGCTGGCACCCGGTCGGAATCGACCAACTCGAACCCGCTGCGCGAGACGCGTTGCCCGCAACCGGGTGCACGGCGGCCATCGCCGGTCCTGGCGCGGGTAAGACCGAATTTCTCGCACAGAAGGTCGCATACCTGCTGCAGACCGGCGCGTGCCCAGCACCACGGCGGATTCTCGCCATCTCGTTCAAACGCGACGCCGCCGCCAACCTCGAATGCAGGGGCCGCGACCGCATCCCCGAACACGCCGAGCGCTTCGTGTCGATGACCTTCGACAAGTTCACAAGGGCATCGTCGCGACCGGGGCGCTGACCGGCTCGTACGAGATCGAGTCCTGGAAGCCGCGCCCGCAAACGACCTTCATCAACAACCCGGCGTCCACCGCTTATGGCGCAACCAGAACGGCCTTTCGTCGGAGTTTGGGACCTCCCGCTCGTAACGCCGAGCACCCCCTCCGGGGACCCGAAGGTCGTCGCCGCGTGGCGGTGGTTGCAGGAGCTTTACCTGAACACCACGCCGCAACGCCTCGACTTCGTGATGCTCAACCGCCTGGCCGAACGGCTGGTGCGCGTGGTCCCCCAACTTCGCCGCGCGCTGCGGATCACCTACTGCCTTCGCGAAATTCATCAGCTCCTTCGACGCGAGCCCGCACCCTCTGAAGTGGAACTTCCGCTCGTCGCCGCCCTTGGTCGCGCTCCACCACGTCATCGCCACCCGGCTCGACCGCTCCTCCGTCCGGGCCGAGTCGAAAGCCTTGGCCGAGGAAGGCCACGAACCGGTCGGACTGTGGCGTTTTCCCGACACCGCTCGCGAGGCCGACCGATTCGCGGCCTGGATCGCCCAGGACATCGCGAACTCCCACCGCGCCCCGCCAATTTCGCTCTCCTCGCACGCCAGAAAGTCGCCGACTTCGAGGAACGGTTCCGGCACCGTTTGGCCCACCACGGCATGCGCCTCCGCAACGACACCGCCCAAGTCGGCGGCATGAAACTCCAGAGCCTGCTCAAAAACGACGTAGCTCGCCTGCTCCTCGGCATGCTGCGCCTGGCGGCCGAACCTCATGGCCTCACCACGGTTTGGAACGAGGTATCGACCGTGCTAATCGCACTCCGGGGTCTCGACCCGGACGAGGATTCTGCCCGCAGTGTCAGCGACGAACTGACCACACCACACGGAAACTGCCAACGTGGCTCAACGCGCGCACCCCGACCGAAACCGACCCCAACGATGTCGTAGCCGTCGTTCTCGAGCATTGTGGCCCAGCCGATCGGCGTCGATACACCGCCTCCGCACGACACGGCGAGGACCTTGACGCCATAGCCGGCTCCGTCACCGCCCGACTGACCGAGGTTACCCAAAGCGCCCCCGACTGGGCACAGGTCTTCGACGACTTCGAATCCGCCGACGCCGTCTCGTTGCTGACCGTCCACCGCAGCAAAGGGCTCGAGTACCACACCGTTTTCTTCCTCCGACTCGACGACGAGCAATTGGTGGGCACACGAACGCGACCCGGACGAATCAGCCTCGGCGTTCTTCGTCGGACTGTCCCGCGCGGCACAACGGCTGATCTTCGCCACCACGTCCGCAGCAGCGCGCCATGGCACGATCGCCGACTTCTACACAATGCTCGACCAAGCGAGCGTACCCGAACAACAGTTGGACTAAGTGGCTCCGGCATTTGGATCATTTGAGGCGTCGTGTGGTGGGGCGGGTGTCCCAGCGGTAGAGGGGCCTGGCGCGTTGGATGAGTTGACGGACGGTAACGATCGCGGCGGCGAGGTAGAGGTAGAAGTCGACGATGTCGCCGTTGCGGTCGGTACAGCGCAGCAGTTTGCCGAAGTTGTTCATCCACGAGTGGGTGCGTTCGACCACCCACCTTCTGCCGGCCTGGATCGGAGCGGCAACGCCTTTGCGGGCGATGACACCGGTCAAGGCGTGCTCGCTGAGCAGATCCCGGGTCTTGCCGCTGTCATAAGCACTGTCGAGGTGCACCCTGGCGTCGGCAGGCAGGCCACCGCCGGGTAGGTCGGCGACCTGCTGGCGGGTCTGGGCCAGCGTGGGTTCCAGCAGTGGCGAGTCGTGCCGGTTCGCGCCCGCGGACACGATTCCCAGGGGTACGCCGGTGCCTTCGGTGGCTGCGGAGCGTTTCAGTCCGCCTTTGCGGCGGTCCACCGGAGAGGGACCGGCTTTCTCGCCGCCGCACGGTGCTTTGGTGATGCATCCATCGGCGGAGATCTCCCCCAACTGCAGGCCGATCATCTTGTCGAACGCGGCCAGGCACAGTGCGTGGAGCTTGGTGGCGATCTCCAGTTCGGCCCACTCGATGAGCCTGCGTCGGATCGTGCGGTCCGAACACCGGCTGGTGGCGATGCGCTCGTAGCCGGAGCCATGCACCAAGGCGTCGATGACGTGCTCGAAGACGACTCGGTTGGGGATGCGCTTGCGGTGACAACCCAATGGATGGCGGGCGTCGAAGGTCGGTTTCTCCGGCAGCAACGCGGCGAATTGGACCCAGATCGGTTCGATGAGAGAGGATGGGAGCACGGGCATGGTCGTTCCTTGTGATCACGAAGCGTCAGCAACTTCATGATCACCTGCGGCCATGCCCGTCCCTGTTGGCAGCCCCAGCCAAAGATCAGCTTCCCCGCCTACTGCCGGAGCCTCTAAGTAAGGAGAGTCCGGCCTGAGTCTGTATCAGGAACGAAGCTTCCGCAGGGCTCCACCTCGACGATGCAACTGGACCTGTTGGTGTTCAGTTTCATCCGAAGGTCATCCGTCGAAAGTGAAGGCGTTGAGGGACGGCTTTCGAAGGTCCAGCGTCCTCGGCCTGAACGGCCTCGCCGACGCCCTCGGCACCGCAAGCAGGAAAACCACAACAAGTGTGGTGGCCCGCTCTCTGGAGTGGCCAATCGGGTACGTGGGGTCATGGCTCACATCGAAAAAACAGGGCAAGCGCTTGCGGGTCCGGTACTCGAGACCGGACGGATCCATCGGGTCAGTGTCCGGATTCCACACCAAGACGGAAGCTCCTGCACTACGCCCAATGCCTCGACACCGACCGACACCGAGGCCCGTGGCTGGACCCCAAAGCTGGCCAAATCCCGCTATATCAATGATCTTTTGTTAATAGGGTGAGTCGTTGCGCTTGTTTTGTGTTGCCTGGTGGGACAATCGTGGTGTGCCGAAGTCTTCACAGTCGACGGGCGGCCAGGCCCGTGAGAGCAAACGTGTAGCCGCTGGACGGGATTTCGACGGGTTGCGTGAGCGCCGGATGCGTGCGGCGGAGATGTTTCGTCGCGGAAAGCGCCAGGTCGATGTGGCCTCGGCGTTGGGGGTCTCGGCGCAGACGGCGTCGCGGTGGTACCAGATGTGGCAGGACGGAGGCCGGGCGGCACTGGAGGGTGCCGGTCGTGCCGGGCGGATGCCCAAGCTCTCCGATGAGCAACTGGCCGAGGTCGAAACGGAGTTGATCAAAGGCCCGCGTGCCCACGGGTTCGCGACCGAGATGTGGACCCTGGCGCGAGTGAGCGAGGTGATCGAGCGGGTGACCGGGGTCCGGTACTCACAGACGCAGACCTGGACAATCCTGCGCGAGCGACTGGGCTGGAGCCGCCAGCGCCCGGCCCGGCGCGCGACCGAGCGTGATGATGCCGCGATCGAGGAATGGATCAAAACCGACTGGCCGCGGATAAAAAAAGCGCCCGGCGCCGAGGTGCCTGGATCTGCTTCCAAGACGAAAGCGGATTCTCCCTGCTTCCAGCGGTAAGAGCCACCTGGGCGCCCAAGGGACAGACTCCGGTGCTGCGGCACCGGTTCTCCTGGAAGCGGATGTCGATGTCGGCCGCGCTGGCCTACCGGCCCGATGGCAGCCAGGCGACGTTGGTGTTCCAGGCCGAACACGGCGCCTACGACACCTCCTCGCTGATCGAGTTCCTCACCGACCTGCACCATCACTTTGGCGGAGACCCGGTCACGCTGATCTGGGACGGCCTGCCCGCTCACCGCTCCAATGCCATGAAAGCCTGGCTGGCCACCCAGCGACGCTGGCTGCACGTCGAACCGCTGCCCGCCTACGCCCCCGACCTCAACCCCGTCGAACAGATCTGGGGCAACGTCAAGGCAACCGAACTCGCCAACCTCTGCCCCGACACCATCGACGAAGCCCACACCGCAGCGGAGACCGGACTCGAACGCATCGGCAACAGCTACCAGCTGTGCTTCGCGTTTCTCGACCATACCGGCCTTTCCCTATGAACCAAGATCACTCAAATACCGAAAGATCATTAGGTGCCGGGCTCGTCGAGCTTGGCGGCGAAACGCTTGGGCGAGTTCTGGGTCTTGAGGGCGTAGCCGTCGGCGACCACCTTCTCCAGCGCGTGTGGATATGCGGGTGATGGCGCGGCCTACGGCCCCAGGAGTTCGGCCGTTTGTTGATGTTTCCCGGCAGGGGCGTATTGCTCGGTCGGGTCGGCGTGTCTTCCCGTAACCCTGCTGGGGCGGGGTGATGCTGCGGAGTCATGGTGGTGCGCTGATGGCGTGGGTGCCGGTGATGGAGCGGGAGCTGAACCCTGATGGGACGGCTCACGCGGTTCGGCTCGGCCATCGCGAGGTGGACCGTTATCTGGAGTTCGTGAGGGCGCGGGCTCGGCCGAACACGCTGTTGGCCGTGGCGTTCGATTTGAAGGTGTTCTTCACCGAGATCAGCAAGGATCCGGTCGAGGTAACCACTGCGGATGTGTACGCGTTCATCACCGCCCAGCGAGCCCCTCGCCACGGCGGGCGGGTCGTGCGGTTGGACGATGGCGAGAAGGGCCTGTCTGCGCGGACGATCAAGCGCCGATTGTCGAGTGTTTCCGGTCTGTTTGGCTATCTGGTAGCGCTCGGTGACGCGGGTGTTCACGCGAATCCGGTGCCGTGCGGTCTGGCCACGCGTCGCCCAGGATCATCCCGCACTCGCCGTGGTGGGGCGTTGATCCGCACTCCACGGACACTGCCGAGGATCCTGACTCCTCAGGAGGTGGATGCGTTTCTCGGGGCGTTGCGCACTCGGCGGGATCGGGCGATGGCGTTGGCCATGCTGCTGGGCGGTCTGCGGCGCTGCGAAGTGCTGGGGCTGAGGCCGGAGGATGTCGATCCCGGATCACGGCGGCTGTTTATCTCCGACGGCAAGGGTGGAGCGCAGCGTTATGTACCGATCTCGTCGAGGTTTTTCGCTGAACTCGGCGACTACCTCACGCAGGAACGGCCGACCGAGATCAGCACGGACCATTTGTTCGTGGCGCTGAAGCGGCCCCGTCGTGGCGGTCCGCTGAGCGCGGAGGGGCTGGACGAGATCGTCGAAAATGCCTGCCGCCGTGCGGGTTTGCGGAAGCTGACCTGCCACCAGCTCCGGCACACGTGCTTCACGAGGTTGCGGGAGGCGGGCATGCCGCTGGAGGCGATTCAAGCTCAGGCCGGGCACGCCTGCATCGAATCAACTCGCATGTATCTGCATCTGACCAACGACTGGCTGGCCGAGCAGTACTCGACGGCGATGAACACCATCGACGCGGAACTCTATCCTCCAACCGGGCAGGCACTCGCCCGGGTGGTCCCTCTCCGTGGGCGGAGATGATCGCATGGGCCGTCAGTACCGCCAACCCGGTCCCGACAGCACGGCAGCATCGATGGGCGAGCGTCCTGCCGGTAGCGTCTATCACCGCGAATTGGACACGCGCCATCGGCTGTTCGTGTCGCGGTTCGTGGCCGATGTGAGCGTCGCCGGATTCCGTGCCGACGCACGGAAGCTCACCAACAGGGCGCGCACGTTCTGCCGGCGTTTCGATACTCCGGCGGGATGGCTCCAGCTCAGCCTCGACGAGCAAATTCGATTGCCGGCTGAGATGCGCAACGTTGTGACGTGGTGTCTGTGTACGCAGAGGCTGTCCGGAGTCGACGTGATCGACTACCTGCTCACCCTCAGCGGCGTGGGGCGTTTCGCCGCCCGCCTCAATTCAGAGTTTCATGACCGGTTCGCCGGCATGGCTTCCACGCTCGGCAACAGCGCCATGCGCTCGTCGGGCAGAGACTGGGAAGCGCGGCAGTGGCTGACGCTGGTCCGGCTCTCGGTCATCGCCGGAGTCGCTCCACAGGACATCACCGTGTCGCAGATGGAATCGGCGCGGCTGGCGTTGTGGCAGCGGATGCGCGAGCAGGGCCACGTCGTGATGTCGAACATGCTCAACACCAGCTTCTTCGAAGTCCAGGCGACCTTGTTCCACCTGGGCCAGGTCGAGGAGTTCCCGCGCAGGCGCAATCTGGCGGCACGGTGCGATTTCCAACGCCGCTGGGACGCTGTGGCGCCCGGGCTGGCCGCGACGCTCACCCAGTATCTCGATCAACGTGCGACCGTGCGGGCGGAAAGCACCGTGATCGGCGAACGCCAGACCCTGCTGGGGTTCGCCGAATATCTCGTCAGCCATGCACCCGACGCGCACCGGGTGGCCGATCTGCGGCGCGAGCACATCGAAGCCTACAAACAGCATCTGGCCACAACTCCCGCGCATAGCAAGGACGCCCCGGTCAGCAAACGCACCTTCTACCGCCGGCTGGCAATGCTGCGCGCAGTGTTCGATGACCTCGCTGAAACCGGGCATCCTGACGCGCCCCGGGGATGGCTGGTGCTACCCGGTGACCTGCCGATCCAGGACAAGCCGCTGCCGCGGTTCATCGACGATCCGGCCGCCGCGAAGCTGCTGCAGGCAGCCCGTGACCACTCCGACTTCTTCGTCCGGCTGTCCGTGGAGTTCCTTGCCCGCACAGGGCTGCGCATCGGCGAGTTCCTTGACCTGACCACCGACGCTGTGGTGCAGATCGGCGCCGGATACTGGTTGCGGGTACCGCTGGGGAAACTGCACAATGATCGCTACATTCCCTTGCACCCCCAGCTGAAGGAACTCCTGGATCAGTGGGTGGCCGATCGTCCTGAGGGTTTGCGTACCAGCTATCTGTTCGTCGACCGAGGGCGCCGCATCAGCCGGGGCCGAGTCCGGCTGGGGCTGGCGGAATGCGCCCGCAGCGCCGGAATCGGTCATGCCAGCCCGCACCAACTCCGGCACACTCTGGCCACCCAAGCCATCAACCGCGGCATGACCCTGGAAGCCCTCGCCGCGCTGCTTGGTCACAAGACACTTTCGATGACGCTTGTTTATGCCCGCATCGCCAATCGCACCGTGGCCAATGAGTACTTCTCCGTGTCGGAGAAGGTCGAAGCGCTCTATGACCAGCCCAAGGAGCTGCCCGCCGATGCCGAAGGCAACCAGATGCGCAAGCTCCGCGCGGAGATGCACCGCCGCATGCTGGGCAATGGCTACTGCGCCCGACCTGTCGAGCTGGACTGCCATTTCGAGTCGATCTGTGAATCCTGCACGTTCTTCGTCACCACCATCGAATTCCGCCCCACCCTGGAAAAACAACGCGACGACGCCGAGAACAAAGGCCAAGTCGGCCGGGTGAAGGTCTTCGACGGTCTCCTCGAGCGGCTCGACGCCAACGCCTCCTGACCACAAAGGAACCGTGACCATGCAGGATTACGATCCCGACGAACTCCCCGACAACGACGAGATCACCGAGGCAACCAGCAGCGATGCCGGCACTGCCGAACTTCTCGGTCTCTGCGAAGAATTCCTCCGCACAAGCAGCCCCGCCGTCCACTGCGAGCTTCGCCGATTCCTCACCCGGCACGGCTATCACCCCGTCTGCGGTCTCGGTGCGTTCCTTGATGCTCTGCAGTTCACCGTGTTTCGTCCCGATACCGCGCCCCACAGCCCTACATCACCAACCGAATAAGCGAAGGCGGGGTGCTCCCGCGTCACGGGAACACCCCTACCAGGCGGTTGCATCGCTTGTCGCGGTTACGCCTCCCGCACTGCCGAGTACCTGCGCGGCTGGTCACATGTCCGCACCGCCGCTCCCCGTCCGGTCAAGCGCTCCAACGCATTCGCCACCGCGCCACTGGAGCGGCCGAGTGCTTTGCTGATCGCGGCCGGTCCGTGCTCACCGGGATTCTCGGTCAGGAAGTCCTCCACCAACCCGTGCAACGCGCCCTTCGCCAACCGCGCCTTCCGCCCCTGCACCACCCGCCACCGCGTCAGATCGCCGGAGTCCACACGCACCACGCGGCCCTCTGCCTCCAACGCAGCAAGCACCTCCACGAGATCTTCCTCCGAGGACTCGCAGCCTGGCTCGGACCGTTCCCCGGCCTCCGATGACCCACATATGTTGTTCACCGCGCCCGCAGACCGGTTCAGGGCCTTGCCGATCGCGTTCGGGCTGAACTGCTCGCCCGCGTGCTCGGTCAGGAAGTCCTCAACCATGCCCCGCAGCTCCCCCTTGCCCAACCGGCCAGCCTTCGCCAACGGTGGCTTCCCGGAGGAGTTGTTCGCCCCGGTGTCCGGATGCGTGGGCAAATCCGGGACCGGCTCGATCGGGGAGCAGTCCATGCTGGACACGGTGTCCTCGGTGGGGATCTCCTTCGTCGTTGCAGTGTCGGCCCCCTGCTCGTCGGGGACGTCCGCAGTGGTGCTGGCCTCGTCGGCGTTCGACGGCTCGTCGACCGTTTCCGCTTCCGGGATCGCGGTATCCGCGGGGTCGTTGACCGTCCACCGGTCGGCGGCGCGGCGACCGCCTTCGGCGATACCGGAGATGCGGGTGACGGTGCCGTCCTTGTCCCAGGCGGCGAGGATCTTCCCGGCAGTGGACCGACCCACCTTGGCAGCCTCGGCTAGCTCGGCGGTGGTCGAGTTGGGGTGGGCGTACAACACGGCCCACACCTTGTCCTCAGCGTCGGTGCGCACCGGTGCGGCCGGGCTGGTGGCGGGCAGGGCCTGCAGGGTGCGGGGCGTGGTCGGCTTGTCGGCGTTGTTGTTCTTTCTGGGCATGACAACCCTCTCCTTCACGGATGAAGCTGGATGGTGATTGGTCATGCCCCCAGGGACGGTGTAGCCCCCGGTGCGCTGCCGGTCGTGCGGGGCTACACGGATATAAACGCTTCCTTTGCCTCGTGACGTCAAGAGATTTCGACAACAAGATGACTGTCTTGTGTGGACTTGGCCCGGAGGACCATCGGTTTTGGGCCATTCCGGTTCTTCAGCTGACAGCGACCCGAATCGACGTTGACACCACCGCCCGGGACGAAGCGTCCATATCCACGGTCAGCACCGATCACCACGACAAAGCCCCAAAGGTGCACGACGACGACCAACCAGCACACCACCCCGGACCCGCGCGCGGCGGGCCCTGGCGTCGCCGCTGACCCGCCTGCACCGGTGACCGCACCAGATCCGCCGACCTCGCCGGTCGACGCGTCGGCCCGGGCGAGGAGGCGTCGCTGCACCAATGGGAAGGCTGGCCTGACGACGTGGTCCTCCTCGCCGCACCGATCGCGACCACTCCGCCGATGCAGATGCCCGCTGACGCGCGGGCGATGCTGGTCGCGGCGGTTGACATCGCCGACGCCAGCGAGAGGGTCGCCTTGTTCGCCGGATGCAGGGAACCCCAGCACCACGCCGCCGACATCGTCGACGGCGCCCTCGGCTCCGGCTTGGCGCCAGCACATCGACGACCCCGACGACCCAACGCGAGCGGACATCGAATTGCTGCTGGCCCATCAAGGCCGCTAGAGCCAGGTCGGGTTGCGGACCGGTGTCAGCCCAGAATGGCCCCACCTCATCGCCCCCATCGCAGCAGCCGTGACGGGCCTAGTCGCCGCCCTGGGGCCGGCCACGGGCCAACTGCGCGAGGCCCTCGTGGCACGTAAACCAACGCAAGCAAGCAACTCGGTCCCGGCTTGATTGGCATCGTGCTAGAGCAGATCGTGGTCAGTTCAGTGGTGTGCGGCCTTAGCGACATCGCCGTAGCGCGGCTCACGCCGGAGGGTCCTGACGCTACGACCACCGCAACATCCCGAAGTCCGGACGTCGCATCAGGCACGCGCACGAACGCTACTGCAGAAAGTCGGAGAGCTGAAAGCCTTCGACCACCTCGACCGGCCTCGGTTCGCCCTCGACGCCCTGGCCTACATGTCGTCGCACGTGCGGCAGCTCTGCGCACTTTACAGAATCGGGCCGAACCAGACACGTCAATGCGCTGCCCCGGGAAGCGATGAGACTTGGCCGGAGTGGTGGAACTACACCGACGGACGTGCTCCAACCCCTGCCGTCAACGGCTGTATCGGCACAGGAAGGTGGGTTCGGCAGTTGCAGGTATGCCGTGGCAATACCAGGAGATCCGATGACGCGACTCTCTGCTGCTATTTGGGCGAAGACTCAACCAGTGCTCGTGTTCCCGCGAAAAGTACAACATCAAGCGATCCAGCTGTCGGAGTACCAGTATTCAACCATGTTGTATTCCGAGGCTTCCTCGGCGAGGCGGGCCTCTCATGGCCCGCTTCGCGACGTCCCAGGGCTCCCAGCTTCCTCGCTAGGACGCCGAAGCGTTGAGGGGTGCTGCGGGGACGAACGTCCGCTCATGCCGATGGGCGATAGGCAATGTGATCGCGCACTCGTCAGCGACGGAGTGCCTGTTGGACGCGGGCAAGGGCTGCAGGGCAAATTCCGTGCGGGCGGGCTGCTCCGGCGGTTACTCTCACGCCATGGCGCAGCGGATCATGTACGTGCAGCTCAAAACGGGCTACGACACCGACCGGGGCCCGTCGTGGATCGCCTGGGTTCGTTTCTCCAAGACGTGGAAGACCGCGTATGTCCACGGTCGTACGCTGCGCCGTTGGCCAGGCATGTTCGACGCCAACTTCTACGACGTCGAGACCGGGGAACAGTTTTGGGTTTCCGGACCGAAGAGAGACCAGACCGATGGACGGTACAGCCCCGTTCTGCCGGAGGTCGATGACGACGCCCGCGGACGGTACGAGGAGTTCCTGCGAGGAGCTCCGCTGCCGGGACGCGAACACGGGTAGCTTCACCCTTGGATGACCTCCTGACGTCCGCGTCTGCCGCTGAGCGCGGCCACGTGCCGCACAGCGCAGTGTCCGGGTGGCTGCGGCGTTCTCGGAATCCCCGCTGGGAACGGACGCAAGCGGCATCTCGTGGACCCTGGCGCCACTGTGGCCGAACTCGCCGCCGGGGCCGTCACGTTGCCCACCGAGCTGGGCAGCCCGCTGGTCGCCTTCGCCCACGACAGCGCCGTGCCCGATACCCCGCGCGCCGAACTGCACCTCGCCATCATCCGGCAAGGCAGCATCTGGCAGGCCGAACTCCGTTACGTGCCTGGTCTGTTCGGCGCGGAAACCGCCGAGCGGATGCTGTCCCAGCTGCGCACGCTCGTCGCCGACGTGGCCCGCGACTCGGCTACCCCCGTCTCCCGGCTCTCCCTGCTTGGTCCCGAGGAGATGGAGCGGATCTTGGTCGGCTTCAATGACACCGTCACCGACCTGCCACATGGCACTTGCCTACACACCTGGTTCGAGATGCAGGCCACGGCCCGGCCGGACGCCACCGCTGTGGTGCAGGGCGCGCGCTCCTGGACATACACCTGGATCGACCGTGCGGCCGACCGACTGGCGGGGCGACTGCGCGCGTCAGGCGTCGGGCCCGGCGACCGCGTCGGTCTGTGCCTGGAGCGCTCCGCCGAACTGCTCGCCGCTATCCTCGCCATCCTCAAGGCCGGCGCCGCCTATGTGCCGCTCGACCCGGATTACCCCGAGCAGCGGCTCGCCGCGATGCTGGACGGCACCTCGTGTGCCGCCGTTGTCACCGACGCCGCCCGCACCGCCTGCCTTCCCGGCGCCGACCGGCCTACTCTCGTCACCAACGGCTTGTTCGACGAGCCCGTCGAAGGCGAACGCCTCGATTCGACCGCCGGGCCCGAGGATCTGTGCTACGTCATCCACACCTCCGGCTCCACCGGCGCTCCCAAGCCCATCGCGCTGCGTCATCGCGGCGTCGTCAACAACATCGCCGACCTCAACTCCCGCTTCGAGGTGAGCCCGAGCGACCGCGTCCTCGCTTTGTCCTCGCCCAGCTTTGACATGTCGGTCTACGAGTTCCTCGGCATCACCGCTGTCGGCGGCACCGTGATCGTCCCCGAATCGGAGCACACCAAGGACGTCGCTCACTGGGCCCTCCTGTGCGCCCGGCACGGCGTCACCGTGTGGAACTCAGCCCCCGCCCTCCTCGAACTGCTCGTGGACTACTTGGAGCACACCGGCGAACGGGCCTTCGACGCGCTGCGCCTAGTCCTGCTCGGAGGCGACTGGGTCCCCGTCTCCCTGCCTGACCGCCTGCACGCGTTCGCTCCCGACGCCCGCTTCGCCGTCATGGGCGGCGCCACCGAGGCCTCGATCCACTCCACCCTCTACGAGGTCACCACGACTGATCCGGCCTGGACGAGCATCCCGTACGGACGCCCTATGGCCAACCAGCGCACCTACATCCTCGACGATGCCCTGCGGCCGGTGCCACCCGGCGTCGTCGGCGAACTTCACCTGGCCGGTACCGGCCTGGCCCGCGGCTACCTGGACCGTCCCGACCTCACCGCCGAGCGGTTCCACGACTGGTCGTACGGCGCCGTGCACGACCGGCTTTACCGCACCGGCGACCTCGCCCGCTATCGTCCCGATGGCGTCCTGGAACTCATTGGCCGCAAGGACTTCCAGGTCAAGGTGAACGGCCTGCGCATCGAACTCGGCGAGATCGAGGCCGTGTTGCGATCCCACCCGGACATCAAGGACTCCGTCGTCATGGCCCGCTCCGACGGTGGCAGGCAGCGTCTGGTCGGCTGCGCCGTGCCCCGCCCCGGAACCGCACCCGAACCCGCCGCACTGCGAGCCCACCTCGCCAAGTCGCTGCCCGCATTCATGGTCCCGGCGGCCGTCCTCGTGCTGGATACCCTGCCGCTCAACGCCAACGGCAAGCTCGACCGCAAGGCGATCGGCGCCCTCGACCCGGACAGACCGGCTCTCAAGTCCGCGCCCGCCACGACCGACGACACGCCGCAGGGCCCCTGGGAACAGCACATCGCCGCGGTGTGGACCGAAATCCTGAACGTCGAACCCGTAGGCCGGGACAGCGATTTCTTCGCCCTCGGCGGCGACTCCATGACGGCCCTGCGCTGCCTCGCCCGCATCGACCCGGGCCTGCGCTGGCCGGAACTGGCTCGCCACTCCACGGTCCCGGCCCTTGCCGCCCGCCTCACCACCATGGGCCACACACCCCCCACCCCACGCCTCGACCGCCCCACCAGCGACGGCCGGCGCCCACACGGCGGCGCCTCCACAAGTAAGGAATGAACATGCGCATTCTCGTCATCGGCGGCTCGGTGTTCCTCGGTCGTGCCTTCTTGGAGGACGTCCTCCGACGCGGCCACACTGTCACCGTCTTCAACCGCTGGAAGTCCGGCCCCGACCTCCCCGGAACCCACGCCGTGCGGGGCGACCGCGAGAACCTGGACGACCTCACCGCGCTCACCGCGCACGGCCCCTGGGACGCCGTGATTGACCCCGGCGGACAGCACCCGCGCACCGTCGGCCTGTCGGCCAGCACGCTCAGCGGCCACGCCGACGCCTACCTCTTCGTGTCCTCTTTCCACGCCTACGCCGGCTGGCCTGCGGACCCCGTTGACGAGGAGTCTCCGCGGCACGCCTGCGCTCCCGACGCAGCCGTCGAAGATGTCCCCGCCAACGCCTTGAAGGCAGGCTGCGAGCGTGCTATCGAGGCATCCTTCGAAGGGCGTACGGTCATCCTCAACCCGGGCCTCATCGTCGGCCCGCGCGAGACCCCAGGGCGACTGCTGTGGTGGCTGGAGCGCATGGCGCGCGGCGGCGACGTCGTCGTCCCCGGCGGTCCAGAACGTCCCGTCCAGCTGATCGACGCGCGCGACACCGCCGCGTTCGGCACCCGGCTCCTCGAAACGGGTGGCGCGGGCCGCTACCTCGTCGCTGGGACCCAGGGCGCCGAGACCCTCGGCAACCTCTTTGAGTCCTGCGCCAAGGTGGCCGGTGCCGACGCCCAACTGCGCTGGACCAGCGACGAGTTGCTCCTGGAGCACGAGATCGGGCCCTGGACCGGGCTGCCGTTCTGGGCTCCCGACCAGCCCGCCATGGCCGGGGTGTGGTCGGCGTCCACAGCCCGTGCCCAGGCCGCGGGCCTGCGCTGCCGCCCCCTCGCCGAGACCGTTGCCGACACCTGGCATTGGCTGCGCGAACGCGGCCCGGCCGACGAGCCGTACCGGCAGGGAAAGATCCCGCTCGGCATCGACGAGGACAAAGAAGCTGCCGTGCTCCGTGCCCGCCAGGCCCGGAAGGAACAGCGATGACCCGCAGCCTTCACACGTGGTTCGCGCACGCGGCCGACGCCCACCCGGACTGCTCGGCCCTCGAACTGGACGGCGAGATTCTCACCTACCGCGAACTTGACACCCTAGCCGGTGCGCTGGCCGCCGAGATCGTCGCGTTCGGCGGCGGCACCCCGACCCGCGTGGGCCTGACCACGACACCGGGACCGCTGACCTACGCCGGATACCTCGCAGCCCAGCGCCTCGGCGCGGCCGTGGTTCCCCTCAACTCAAGGTTTCCCACGGCCCGTTCGGCCGCCATCGCGCAGGCCGCCGCCGTCGACCTCGCGCTCTTGGCGGAGACCGAACTCCCCGGCATCCCGACCCTGAACCTGACACCGGAGCTCCACGCCCGACTGCGCACCGCACCCGACAAGGCCCTGCCACCCGTCCCCGTCGCTCCGGACGACATGGCCCACCTCCTGTTCACGTCCGGCTCCACCGGCGTGCCCAAGGGCGTCCCGGTGACGTACCGCAACATCGACGCGTACCTGCGGTACGTGATCGAACGCTACGAGCTCGGTCCCGGCAGCCGGATGGCCCAGAACAGCGGGCTCGGCTTCGACGCGTCCGTCTTCGAGCTGTTCGGCGCCTGGGGCTCGGGTGCCACGCTGGTGGTTCCGCCCCGCCAGGAACTCGCCAAACCCGCCAAGTTCGTCGCGCGCGAGAACATCACCCACTGGTTCTCGGTGCCGTCGGTCATCACCATGGCCGACCTCACCGGCAACCTCGCCGCCGACTCGATGCCGACACTCCGCTGGAGCCTGTTCGGCGGTGAGCAACTGACCGTCCAGCAGGCCGAAGCCTGGCGGGCCGCCGCACCCCGCAGCGTCCTGGAGAACGTGTACGGGCCCACCGAGGTCACCATCACCTGCACCCACTACCGCCTCCCCGAGCAAATCGCCGACTGGCCGCGTACCGCCAATGGCACCCTGCCCATCGGCGCGGTCCATCCCCATCTCGACCACGTCGTCCTCGACGAGAACCACCAGCCCGCCACCACGGGCGAGTTGTGCGTACGTGGAGTGCAGCGCTTCGCCGGATACCTCGACGAGGCGGACAACCACGGCCGCTTCCTCGACCCCACCTGCCACCCCCCGCAGTCCACCGAGCGCCAGGTCCCCGACGACAGGGACTGGTACCGCACCGGCGACCTCGTCCAGGTCCTTGACGAGGGAGCTTTGGTACACCTCGGGCGGATCGACCAGCAGGTCAAGATCATGGGCGAGCGTGTGGAGATCGGGGAGACCGAGGCGGCGCTGCGGGAGCAGGACGGCATCGACCAAGCCGTCGTGGTTGCCGTACGCGGCGTCGACGGCCAACTGCGCCTGGAGGCCGCCTACACCGGCAATCCGATCCCGCCCGCGCAACTGCGCCGCTCCCTGTCCGCCAGCCTCCCGCGCGCCATGATCCCGCACCGTTTCATCCACCGTACGGCCCTGCCACTGAACGCCAACGGCAAGCTGGATCGCCGGGCCCTGACGGACGAACTGGCCGAGGCACAGCCGCACGAGGCGGAACACGCCACGCAGAGTCCCGCGACCCCCGGGCAACTGCGCTTCTTCGTCCTCGACATGCAGCAACCCCGGCCAGCGATCGTGCACCGCCTGACCGTCTCCGGAGCCGTGGACGTCGAGCGGCTCACCGGTGCCGTGCGGGCCGTACTCGGAGCCCAGCCCGCGCTGGGCGTCTCCCTGCGCATGACGGCCGACGGCCTGGCCCAGCGCGTGCACCCGGTGGCCGACGTGCCGTTCGAGGTGCTGGCGCTACCGGCCGACGATGCCGCGGCCGAGCAGGTGCTGTCCGAGCAACAGGCCGTCCTGAGCGCCCCGTTCGACCACGCCGGCGCACCGCTGAGCCGGGTGGTGCTCGTGCACCGCGCCGATCGCGCGCACCTGTTCTTCGCCGTCCATCACGGGGTCTTCGACGACGGCTCCGCTCCCATCCTGCTCGCGTCGCTGATCACCGCCCACGGCCTGGGCCCCGAGCATCTCGCCGTCGCCGAGACCCCGTCCTTCGACGTGTCCGCTCAACACCGGGAAACGCTAAGGGACTTCTGGACCACGACACTGAAGGACGCCCCCGACAACTGCACGCTGCCGCAGCTCGTACCGGACGCCCCGCGCGAGCGGGGCGAGGTCGCGACCAGCCTGTCCGACGGGCTCACCGCACGCATGCAGCGGCGTACGGCGCTGACGGGTGCCAGCCCGTTCACCCAGGTCATGAGCGCCTTTGCCTGGGTGGCCGGCTGGTATGGGCGCACCGACGACGTGGTGATCGCTACGGTCAGCGGCGCGAGCCGGGACGCCCAGGGCCTCTCGGTGGTCGGCTGCCTGCAGAACACCGTCCCGGTGCGCGTCGCGCTCGACGGTGCCACCACCGAGAACCTGCTGGACCGCACCCTGGACGCCCTTGCCGACGCCGTCGAGCACGCCGAACTGCCCATCGAGGACATCGTGGCGGCGACTGGCGCGGGCCGGCACCTCGACCGCAAGCCGTTCACCCAGCTGATTTGCACGCAGGGCGAGGTGGTGACCGAGGAGGTGGACGCGCGGGGGCTGCGCTGGCGTCTGGAGCCGCCCGCGTCCGACAAGGTCGAATACGACCTGAGTGTGACTCTGCTGCACGCCCCGGACGGGGCGGAGCACCTTGTCGTTGCCTATCCCCGCAGCGCCCTCGACTCGGCCGTCGCTGAGCGCTTCCTCGCGCATCTCGTCGCGGCCCTCGACGCGCTCGGCGCCGACGAGGAGCTGCCGCTGGTCCGACTCGACCTGCGTACGCCCGCAGAGCGCGCCGAGTCGCGCCGCCGGTACGGAGCTAGGCCTGGCCGACGTGACCACCCGCGCACGGCGACTGGCCGCCGCGCTTATCGAGGCGGGCGTGCGGCCCGGCGACCGGGTCGGCATCCACCTGGAGCGCTCGCCCGAGGTGATCAGCGCGATCCTGGCGACGTGGTGGGCGGGCGCCGCCTATGTGCCGCTCGATCCGGGCCATCCCGCCGAGCGACTCGCCTACGTCCTTGAGGACGCCGAGCCGGCCGCGCTCATCGCCACCTCCCCGCTGCTGCCCGGCGTCCCCACTGTGCACCCCGGCGTGCGTGCGGCAACGCCTGCAGACTGGCCGCGGGTTGTGCCTGATGCGCCCGCGTACGTGATGTACACCTCGGGGTCGACCGGCCGACCCAAGGGAGCTGTGGTCCGCCACGACAGTCTGTGCGCACTTTTCGCCGACTTCGACGCGCGGTTCGCCGACGGTCCTTCAGTGGTGCTGGCCGGGACCGGCTACTCATTCGAAATCAGCCTGGTCGAGCTGGTGTGGCCGCTGACCTGCGGCCGCACCATCCAATTGACCAGCCACCGCACGGTGGTGGACGATCTCCCCGACCCAGCGGGTGCCTTCTACCAGTGCACCCCGTCGGCCGCCCGTCTGCACACCGCGTCCCCGCAAGGACGCCGCTTCCTGGCCGGTCTCGGCGTACTGCTGGTCGGCGGCGAGCCGCTAGACGCCGACCTCGCCGCCGACCTGGCCCATCTCGTCCCCGGGCCCGTCTTCAACGGCTACGGCCCGACCGAGGCGACCGTCTACACGACGTTCTGGGAGGTGGTGCCCGACGCACCCGTTCTCATCGGCTGCCACTGGCGGGCGTACGGTGCCACGTCGTCGACCATGTCGGACGGGACCTGCCGCCCGGCTGCCCCGGCGAACTGATCATCTCCGGCACCGGGGTTGGCGACGGCTACTGGCGCCGCCCCGAGCTGACCGCCGAACGCTTCCCCGATCTGTCCGGCGCCACCGGCTACCGCAGCGGCGACCTGGTCTCCTTCTCGCCCGGTGCAGGCCTGGCCTTCCTGCACCGCACCGACCAGCAGGTAAAGGTCCTCGGCCAGCGCATCGAGACCGGCGAGATCGAGGCGACGCTGCGCCGCCACAGCACGGTCCGGGACGCTGCGGTCGCCGTGCTCCCGGACCGAACTGGCGTGGTGGCCTTCGTTGTACTGGAAGAAGCCGACAGCCAGCCGCGTCCGTTGCCCGCCGACGTCGCGGCCGAACTACGCCGCGACGCCGAGAAGTGGCTTACCGGGGCAATGCTGCCCACTGCCTGGTTCCAGGTGCACGAGCTGCCCCGATCCCCCAACGGCAAGCTCGACCGGCCGACCCTCACCGGTTGGGCCACGCAGGCAGTGCCCGCAGTCCCGGCGACGGTGACCGGCAGCTCCGCGCAGGCCGTGGCCGAAGTCTGGGAGCGTGTCCTGGGCACGCCGGTCACCGACACGGGCGCCACCTTCTTCTCGCTCGGCGGCACCTCGTCCGGTGTCCTGCGCGCACTTGCCCAACTGCAGCCCCGCTACCCGCGGTTGCATGCTGCGGATCTTTTCCGGCATACCACCCTGCGCACCCTCGCGGCCCATCTCGACACCCTGGACGGCGCTGCGGAACGAACGGACCCGCAAGCCGGAGGCGACCGAGCGCGCACCGTGCCCGCGCCCTCGGCCGCTGGAAAGCACAGCGCCGATAACTTGGAGGAGTCCAATGCCGCTGTCCCTGATGTGCCTGCCCTATGCCGGAGCGGGAGCCGCCCTGTTCCGGCCCTGGCAAGGTGACGCCGGCCTGCCGTTCGAGGTCGTTCCGGTCCAACTCCCGGGCAGGGATGAGTGGTTCGTCGAGGATCCATGCACCTCGATGGTGGACGCGGCCCGCGTCTGCGCCGACCAGATCCGCGAGGCGGCGGGCGGCGGGCCGTACGCCGTCTTCGGCCACAGCTTCGGCGCACTGCTCGGCTACGAGACCGTTCGGCTGCTTGTCGCAGAGGGAGGTCCGCCGCCCGTCCACCTCGTCGTCAGCGGTGCCGCTGCACCGGGGCTACCGAGACCGCGGATGAACGGTGCCCGTCTGGACGACGAGGCCTTTGTTGCCAGGCTGCGCGACCTGGTCGGTTACGACCACGGCGCTTGGCACGATCCGGAGTTGCGTGAGTTGCTGCTGCCCGCTCTGCGGACCGATTTGGAGATCCAGGACAGGTACGTCCCCGCTCCCGGCCCTGCTCTGCCGCTCCCGGTGACCGTGCTGTGCGGCACCGAGGACACCCTGGTGGGGCATGACGACGCAGCTCAATGGGAGCGGTTCACCATGGCAGGAGCCAGCGCCGTAGACGTACCGGGACCTCATATGTACTTCACCGAGAACTGGCCTCTGCTGTGGAAGACGCTTGGGGCAGTTCTCGAGATGTCAACGGGTCGCGAATTTTGAGCCCGGGTGAGAACCCGAGAACCCACGAGGAACTCCGTCAGGCCACCCGGTGCCGACATTGTCGACGTCACAATCGATCAGGTCGACAGCCCCGGCTACAAGGTACTCGATCGACAAGGAGAAACCCGCCGGAACGAACGATCAGCAGATCCACCGGAACATCGCGGAACCTCGCTGTTCGCCTGGGTCGTCGACCAGTGCCGATCCGGGTGGCTGCTGTGCGATGACGGCAACGGCGAGGTCGCGGACTTCCTGCACTTGACCGGCGACGGGCAGCTCACCGCGATCCACGTGAAGGCGTCGGGTTCCACGAGTGCGGGCCGTCAGATCTCGCTGGTCCCGTTCGAGCAGCTGGTCAGCCAGGCGACGAAGAACAAGGGACTGATGGAGCGTGAGCCGCTGGTCGATCGGCTGGGCGGCCGGAGCAGACCCTGGTCGGCGACGTGGCACGACGGTGCGCGAGCGACGGCGGCGGGTTTCTTGGACGCGCTCGATCGCACCGGCACGACACACGCACCTATGTCAGGCTCGTCCAACCGCACCTGTACCGACGTGCAAAGGGGCACATCATCGCGGACCGGCGAACTGTGCAGGCGTACCGGCTGCGCCTTGTCCTGGTCGAGAACTCGGTCAGTAGCCTTGACCTGCTGTTTTGTCCAGGTTGATGATCGGTGGTTCGTGGCTGTTCGACTGCGGTACCAGGTCTTGGCGCAGTCCCTGACGTGGCTGGCGTTGCTGGCGCGCTCCTCGGCCTCCAAGGACGCGGAGATGCTCGCGTTGCGTCACGAGGTGGCGGTGCTGCGCCGGACCAACCCTCGCCCGCGGCTGGGCTGGACCGATCGGGCGGTGCTCGCGGCCCTGTCCCGGATCCTGCCGAAATCTCTGCGGGGCTGCCGCATCGTGACTCCCGCGACGTTGTTGCGGTGGCATCGCCGCCTGGTGGCCCGGAAGTGGCGTCAGCCGAAGCCGCCGGGACGGCCGCCGATCAGCGGTGAGATCACCGCGCTGATCGTCCGTCTGGCGACGGAGAACCGGGCGTGTTCGTGGTCGGGCGCCCCGTCCGGCTGGACCTTCGGCCGGGTGCTGGGCAGGGTCGATGACGACGAACTCGACGAGGCTTTATCCGGTTGGACGGCCCAAGACAACGAGCCGGCCACCGCGGTCGCCATCGATGGCAAGACGATGCGGGCCGCGACCATCGGACATGCCGACATTGCGGGTGCCGATAAATCATCCGTGCTGGTCAGGCGGCATATCGATACTCATGGAGAACGCCCCTGAGCCTGTCGCGTCTGTGGATGTCCAGGTTGGTTACGTGATCCAGGCCGGCGATGGGTGCGGGTAGCGCACGCGTGCGGCTTGGCCCAGTGTCCGGTGCGGACGGTGCTCGTTGTAGAACGACTCGAACTCGCGCAGCACGTGCAGAAGGTGACGCTCGTTCCAGATCAAGGTGCGGCCCAGCAGCTCGCGCCGACAGGTCTGTATCCACCTCTCCATGAGGGAGTTCACTCTCGGCATCCGGATGCCGCTGAGCACTACCCCGATGCCCGCATCGGCAAGGACGGCGTCGAAGGCTGGCGTGAACTTCGCGTCCCGGTCGCGTATCAAGAACCTCGCCTTGCTGCACGAGTCCTCGAGGTCCATGACGAGGTTGCGTCCACGCTGGACGATCCAGTCGCCGGTGGGGTGGGCGGTGGCGCCCATGATTCGGATCCGCCGGGTGGTGTGCTCGATGACGGCGAAAGGTGTACAGGCGCGTGCCGGTCAGGGTGCGGGTCTCGAAGAGGTCGCAGCGAGCAGGGCGTCGGCTTGGCTGCGCAGGAAGTCGGTCCAGGTGGTGCTCTGGCGTTCAGGTGCGGGTGGGATGCCGTGCTCCCGGAGGATTTCCCAGACTGTGGAGGCGGCGACCTTGATTCTCAGTGCGGCGAGCTCACCGTGGATGCGGCGGTATCCCCCCGAGGGATTCTCTCGGGCGAGGCGCATGACCAGGGTGCGTATCGAGCGAACGGTGGGTGGGCGTCCGCGGCGCCTAGGTGCGCACGTTGCGGCATGCCGCTACTTGAGCAGGTCGCGGTGCCAGCGCAAGAGCGTGTCGGGGCGTACCAGCAGCAGAAGCGGCCGCAACTTGTCCATCGGGAGGTGGTGGAGCAGGCCGGCGAGGATGGCGCGGTCAGTGTCGGTGAAGGTGGGCTTGCCGATCTGACGTTGCAGGACGAACAGTTGGTGCCGCAGCGCCAGGATTTCGATGTCTTTGTCTCGGTCACTCATCGACAGCAGGCGTAACAGGGCAAAGATATTGGTCGCGGCGAGGTAGGCCAGGCGCAGCACCACGACCGATCATGATGCCGTCCGCCGCCCCGGCGAAAGACGGCCGGACGACCAACGTCCCATCGGAGACGGCCGATCACCCCCGTGACCTGGGCGGACGATTTATCGGCACGCGCAGGGCTGGAGCGAAAGGCGTAGCCGGAGGGGACCGGGGCATCCAAGGCTTCCCGCACCACGGTATGCCCGGCACGGTAGGCCGCCCACCGCAACCGCAGCATGATCCGCGGCTTGGTCAGATCGACCCGGGCGAGCTCGGCGAGAAACCCGGCCAGCACCGCGGCGTGAATGTCGGTGACCTCCCCGGCGAACCGGGCCGACAGCATCGCCGCGATCCGGGTCAACGCCGGCAGCGCCACCCCCACACAACCGACCGTCCACGTCGCGCCCTCGGTGCGAGAGCGCAGCACCAGATGCGCCCACACCGCATCCCGCACCCCCTGCGGGCAGCGGCGCCGCAGCAACCGGTCCCGGACCTCATTCAACGGCACCCGACGAGCCGGCAAACCAGGAAACAACCGGCCGTCCAGGCAAACCGGATGCGGCCCCGTCACCAGCCACTCGAAAGCCGCACGCGCGGAATCCAACGGCATCCCATCGCGTTCGCAATCCTCCGAGTCCCGACCCCTGCGCGTGTGGCGGAATTGATTCTTCGTGGCCATTAAATGACTCCTTGCGGCGAGCCGGAACAACAACGCCGCAATCAAGCCACGAGAGGTACTACCATACCGCTACAAAACCACTACCGATCTACTGCCAGACTACTACCGTTGATCTTAAAATGATCATTTTCTCAGTTTCTTTGATCGACTACTCGTGGTGGAGTGGATCGTCGCCGCGTGTGTCGTGATCACGTTGTGATCGACCGTAGTAGCCGATGAGCTGGGACTATGCGGACACGATAGTAGTGCCGTAGTAGTGCGGTAGCAGCCGTGACCGAGTGATCCCACCGCGATACCCGACTTTCGCGATCCGGCCTGCGAACGGCTGGGAAAAATTTCCGACCGATCTTCCGCACGGTCGGTGCGGATGGCTGCGTGCGTGCTTCACGCGCGCGTGCGCGCATTTTTCTCTCCCGAATTCCGAGTACGACAACCGCCTCGGCTGCGGCCGGGCCACGTCGGCGAGAAAATTCGATGCCGGTTGTCCCCCGTGGGCCTTTATTTCGGAGTTCAGGGATGTCACCAGCCCGCCACGCGCAACACCACCGCGGAGACATCCATGAACTCAGCCAACGATTCCCAACCCCCCGCTCAGCAAGACCGATCCGAATCGACCGGCCCCGCTCGCCCACCCCGGCACGGCCGACGCGAAGCCCCCCGAGACGGCGCCGCGTTGCCGTCGGCGACCCGGCCCAGCCCCCGCCGCACCCCGACCACGCCGCGATCGCGGGCCGCCGCACCGATTCCAGCATCGGTGTGGACCAGCGGGCCCCGGCCCATCGATCCCGAGACCGTGTGGCCGACCCCCATCGTGGACAAGATCGTCACCTCCTTCACCCGCCTCGGCGGTCGCGTCGTGCTATTGACCGGCCCTGGCACCGCGGCGATCCCCGGCAAGCCCGCCCCCGAAAACTCCTGGCACGACGAGAGCGACAGCGAGGTGGAGGCGGCGCTGACCGCCATCCAGGCCCTGGACCGCACCGCCCAGACCGTCCACCTCAGCCCCACCCCTGGCACGCACCCACCAGCCTTCCCGCCCTACCGGGCCGATCTCCTCGACGAGCCGCAAGGCCCCGACGGCGCCCAGACCGCAGAACGCTCTAACGCCCTGCTCGAACACCTCGCTGATCAGGCGGCGAGAGCGGATGCGGTCATCGCCGACCTGCGCCCGCACCACAGCGGCCAGGCCAACACTGATCACCTCGCCCGCACCGCGGCCCGGCTGCTGCGCACCGGCGGCATCCTCACCGTGCTCACCCACAGCGACAACTCCCGAGGACAGTTGGTCGACCCGACCGGGCCCGTGGTGGCCGCCTGCCAGAACGCCGACCTGCTCTACCTCCAGCACATCGTCGTCCTGCTCACCCCCCTCCGCGACGGCCACGTCGTAATCGGCCCCGAAACCACCGGCACCACCGGCCGTCCGCATCCCCCCACCAAGGACCACAACCGGCCCGCGCCGCACCGGCGCATCCACGCCGACCTGCTCGTCTTCGCCCAACCACACCAGCACCAAGCCCCGCCGCCCCCGCCAGCCGTCCCCGTGCCCGGCACCAGAGCCAGCCGATGACCCACCGTCCCAACCGCCGCCCCACCGATCCCGGCCCCCACACCGAGAAAGGCGCACACGTGCCCGAACCCCACACCGAGGACACCCCGACCGTGCCGATCCCCCGCGCCCTCATCAAGCAGACCGAGCCACCCACACCTGCCCCGGCAGTGTCCGTATGGGACCGCGCAGCGCGCCCCCGCCGCCCAACGCAAGGGCCGCTACACCCGCGAGTCCACCGCCCATCCCGCCAAGATGCTCCCCGCTGTCGCCGCGCAGGCCATCACCCACTACACGCAGCCCGGCGATCTCGTGCTCGACCCGATGTGCGGTATCGGCACCACCCTCATCGAAGCCCTCCACCAGGGTCGCCGCGCGATCGGTGTGGAATACGAGCCGCACTGGGTAGACGTCACCCAAGCCAACCTCGACCTGGCCCGCCGCGCCGGCGTTGATCCCGACGCGCGTGCGATCCACGGCGACGCCCGGCAACTGGCCACGCTGCTGCCGCCCGATCTGGCCGGTCAAGTCGCGCTGGTGGTCACCAGCCCACCGTATGGGCCCTCCACCCACGGGCAGGTCACCGTCACCCCCGGCGGCGGGGTGCACAAGTACCACCACCTCTACGGCAACACCCTCGACCGCGGCAACCTCGCCAACATCGGCCACCACCGACTCCTCACCGGCTTCACCAAAATCCTCACCCACACCGCAGCATTCCTGCGCCCCGGCGGACACGTCGTGATCACCCTGCGCCCCTGGCGCGAACACGCCGAACTCATCGACCTACCAGCCCAGATCACCGCCTGCGGCCGCGCCGCCGACCTGACACCCACCGAACGCTGCGTCGCCCTGCTCGCCCGCATCGCCCAAGACGATCTCGTCGCCCGCGGCAGCTTCTTCCAACGCGACTTCATCGGCAAACAACGCCGCGCCGGACTCCCCCTGCACCTCATCGCCCACGAAGACCTGCTCGTGTTCCAGCGGACCGAAACCCCCGTGAGATCCTTCCACCCCCGCGGGCCTTCACAGCACCCGACAGCAACGGCCCGCCCCCTGTTCTCTGTGGACACTCAAGCCAGTGAGCTGGCCGGAGCAGCCGCGACCGGCCCTCAGCTGGGCCGGGCCGCATGAGCACCCGCAATACCCGCACGACGCACCGCATGCCCCCACAATCGAGACAGTCCACGCCGGTATCAGTCACGGATACCACAAAGCCAGGCGTGGAATCTCGGCCTCAGCACGGCACCGCCAACTCGCAACGCACTCCAGCGCCACGAAACACAGGCAACCGCAGGGCAACAGCCGAACGCAACGAGACCACAACACCCGATACCAGCGACCCACATGGACAACTCGTTCCGCTCTACACACCGGCCGAAGCGGCCGAAATACTCTCTATCAAAGAATCCTGGCTACGCCGAAAAGCCGGAACACGCTCAATACCCTGCACCCTCATCGGCCGCCACCTCCGCTTCTCAGCAACAAACCTTCACGAGATCGCCGACTCCGGCACACGCCCAGCCCGAAAAAGACCCGGACGCCCACGAACACCGAAATAGACCCACCGCGACTGCTCACACGACCACCTGACGTATCCCGCTTGCTTTTCTCGCCGCCACGAGCGTCCGTCTGTCCGTCAAACCAATCCGGCACACACAAAACGGAGGCCAACATGGCATGGGCAGAACGGCGAGGAAAAAATTCATGGCGGGTACGCTACGAAAAAGACGACGGGTCACTCGGATCCATCCCCGGATTCTCCAGCAAAACCGCAGCAACAGCCTACGCTGACAACCTCGAATCCGAACAACGCAAAGGCACCTGGATCGACCCCTGCGCCGGCAAGATCACACTCACCGAGTGGAGCACCAGCTGGCTCGACGCCCTTGATGTCGCGAAGAACACCGAAACCCAATACCGCAGCCTGCTCACCAACCACATCCTGCCCCGCTGGGGAACGACCGCCCTGTCCGACATCACCGGCACGGCCGTCGCCGCCTGGAGCAAGAAAGTCCGCGCCACCGGCTACGCCGAAGCCACAGTCACCACCATGACCAAAGTGCTCTCGATGATGCTGGCCGACGCCGCCGACGACAAACTCATCACCGCCAACCCCGTACGCACCCGCCGACGCGGAAAACGCCAACGCACCAAACGCACCGAACGACTCTGGGCCACCCCACTCCAAGTACTCCAGATCGCCGACCAAGCCGCAGCGCTCGTCGGTAACTGGGCCGCCGCCCTCATCATCACCGCCGCCTGGACCGGCGCCCGCTGGGGCGAACTCGGCGGACTACAACGCCACAACACCCACCTCGACGACGGCCACATCATCATCAATCCCGACATCGGAGCACTCCACGAAATCAACGGACACTTCAGCCTCGGCCCACCCAAAACACCCGAATCCGCCCGCACCATCACCCTGCCCCCATTCCTCATCACCCTCCTGCGCCACCACCTCGACAGCCACGACCACCCCCACGTCTTCGTCACCACCGAACACCAGCACCCACGCCGCTCAAACTTCAGCCGCCGCGCCATGCGACCAGCCGCAGACGGCAACCAACCACGCACAAACCCACCAATCCGGGCACGAGCCATCAAACCCGGCCTGACCTTCCACGAACTACGCCACAGCCACAAAACCTGGCTGATCGAAGACAACATCCCCGAAATCGCCCAGGCACGCCGACTCGGCCACACCCTCGACGACGAGATCCGCGAGGTCTACTCCCACATCGGCCCCGCTGTCCACGACCGCCTCCTGTCCGCCCTCCAACAACGATGGAACACCGCCCTAACCGACACCACCGTCAACCACATCCCGACGGCTTGGCACCCCACCACAGCCCCGGCAAACACAATCCCACCCAGCAGCCAGCAACCCACCACTAAACCAGCACACTGACCGACCACCCCAACCACGAAGCACCGCCCGCCCAGGCGGTGCTTCCCGCTCTCCGCCACACAGGCCAAGACACCCCGAACCCGACCACTATGAACCCAACGTTCAAGACCATCCAGACGGGTGAACAAGATCCCCTCCCACAACGCGACCCCACTTCAATCCCCCAAAACCGATCCTCCCAAGATCCTCCCAAAACCCGCGAAAATTACGACACCGCACGCCGCCGCCGATCACTACAAGATCCACACACAGACACGAAAGAGCCCGCTGACCTGCGCTTACGCGCTAGGCCAGCGGGCTGCTCGGACCGTCGGGATGACAGGATTTGAACCTGCGACCCCTTGACCCCCAGTCAAGTGCGCTACCAAGCTGCGCTACATCCCGGCCTCACCTCTTGGGGTGTGGCGTTAGCTTACCGCACCTCCGGGGGGACGATCTTCGGGGCCCTCCCCTTCGCGTTGGCCCTGGTCATCCGGCCAGGCCCAGGTGTTCACCGCCGCTGTGAGGGCCGTTGTCCAGGTGGTGAGGAGCCGCGCACCCTCCTCGGGTGTTGCGCCTCGGGGGTCACCTAGGACTCCGTTGGGGCTGGCCGCGCGCACTCCGTTGGCGCGCAGGACGTTGATCAGGTTCGTGAGTGGCGTGGTGTTGCCTGGCTCGGCTTGGTCTAGGCGCACTGCTGCTGGGCGCAGTGCCAGCATTACCGAGGTTTCGGTGCGGCCCGCGTGGGTGTCGTCGGGTCGGCCGGTCGGTGCCCAGGCTAGCGTCCGGCGGCCTTCCGTTCTCAGGGTCTGGACGGCTCGGCGGACCGGTTCGGCATTGCCTCCGTGGGCTGACACCAGCACCACTCCCGCGAAGTCGTCCGCGGAGCGGACGAGCTCCACCAGCAGGTGCTCGACCGCTTCGCGGCCGATCGACAGGGTGCCCGGGAATCCCGCGTGCTCTCCGCTGGAGCCGTAGGTCACGGGCGGCGCGACCAGGATGGATCTCCCTTGCGCCAGGCGGTCGCACAGCTCGACCGCGATCTCGGTGTCGACGGTGTAGGGCAGGTGCGGGCCGTGTTGTTCGGTGGCGCCGACCGGGACCGCGAGGAGGCTGTGCGGGGCGGCTTCGGCTACCTCGGGCCAGGTCAGTTCCGTCAGGCGGGCCGTCATGGCTCCGCCTTGTCGTTCACCTGGACGCTGCTACGGCCGCCGCGATCGGTCAGGAAGGGCAGCAGCGGGCCGAGGCTCCGGGACTTCAGGGCGCCGCGCGCGACGCCGCAGCCGTATGCCAGGTCGTCGACTATGCGTGCCAGGCTCCAGCGGGCCGGGTCCAGTGGCGGGCGTTTGCGGGCCCAGTCCAGGACGTGCCTCAGCGCCACCAGCCCGAGCACGACCCTTCCTCGGCGGCTGAGCAGTAGCAGCGGGATGGCCACCGGTGCCCAGGCTCGTCCGATGGCGTCGGCGAAGACGCGGCCGGCGCCGACGTTGCCGTGCACCGCCAGGCGGACCGCCTCCTGGGGCGGGATGCCGATCTTGCCGAGTTTCCGGGTCAGCAGGGCCGCCGCGCCGCCGACCACGGCCAGCCCGGCTCCGGTTCGGCCGGTGAGGACCAAGATCCAGGCCACCACGCTCCACACCGACGCCCGGACCGGTGCGACGGCGTCTCCGTGCCGCTGGGCCAGCGGTCCTGCCGAGCTGCCGTAGTCGAACCGCTGGCGCACCAAAGCTGTCCACCGCGTGCGGGGCGCATGCTCGACGATGGCCGCCGGTTCGTAGCGCACCAGGTGCCGGTGGGCGATCAGTCGCCAGATCAGGTCGACGTCTTCGCCGAAGCGCAGGTCCTCGTCGAAACCGTCCAGTTCGCGTAGCGCCGATGTGCGGACGACCAGCGCCGCCGTCGGGACGTAGCTGACGCGGCTGCCTGGTCGCACCAGGCCCGGTTCGCCGCCCAGGTCGAGCGGTGACTGGGTGCTTTCGTAGCGGGCGATGGCCGTGCTGCCGGGCGTGCTGCGGACCCTCGGTGCCACTGCTGCCACGGCCGGGTCTTCGAAATGGCGCAGTACCGGTTCGAGCCAGCCCGGGGCGGGAATCGTGTCGGCGTCCAGGAACGCCACCAGCGGAGTGCGGGCCAGTCGCCAGCCGGCGTTTCGGGCCGCTGCCGGTCCTCGTGCGACGTCGTGGCGCACCGCAGCTTCCGGGATCGGCTGGCGGGAGCCGTCGTCGATGACGATGGCAGTCGTGTCGAGGGCCGCGAGCAGGCCGGTCAGTGCACCGTCGCGCACCGGGATCACGGCGCTCACGTCGCCCGGACCGTACTGGGCCTCGTCGTAGTGGGGGTGCATCAATCCCGCCCGGACGAGCCGTTGCGCCAAGCCGGTGGCGCTGCCGGCCACCGCCTTGCCGTCGATCCAACCATCGACGGCTTCTGCGCCTTTGGGGCTGAGCCGCAGCACGCGGAAGGGCGATCCCCCGGCGAGCGTTCGCCCGTCGTCGTAGCGACGCAGGCTGGGGTCGGGCGTGAGTCGCAGGGTCATGCCGTGAATCCTCCGTCGGCGTGTACGACGGTTCCGGTGATGGCCGAGGACTGTTCGCTGCACAGCCAGCACACCGCGGCCGCCACCTCGTCCGGTTCCAGCAGGCGTTCGACCAGTTGGTGGCGGCTGAACTCCTCGGCGGCCGGCAGGTCGTAGTAGGCCGCGGTGGCGGTGAGCATGTCCGTGCGGGTCGATCCCGGCGACACCGCGGTGGCGTTGATTCCGGTGCCGCGAAGGTCGGTGGCTAGGCCGCGGATCAAGCCGACCACGGCGTGTTTGGCCGCGTTGTACCCGGCGAGGTGGTAGAGGCCGCGGTGGGCCGCCGACGAGGCCAGGGCGACGAATCTGCCTGTGCGAGGTTGCGGTCGTTGCAGCAGCAGGGGGATCGCGGCGCGCGCCAGGTTCGCCACGCCTCGGACGCCGACGTCGAATAGGGCGTTCCACTGGTCGTCGGAGGTTTCCCAGAGCGGTTGTCCGCCGGCCATGATCGCCGCCGCCGCGACCGCCGCGTCGAGGCCGCCGAACTCGGCCTCCGCCACCGCGACGGCTTGCCGGACTGCCGTCTCGTCGCGGACGTCGGCGACCACGTCGCGGACCGAATCGGGCCATTTCTCCGCGAGGGCACGCAGTTGGTCCCGGGTTCCCAGCGGGTATGTGGCGCCTGGAATGTCGGCGCAGATGTCGACCGCGACCACGCGCCAGTCGTCGGCGGCGAGCCGATCTACGACCGCTGCGCCGATTCCGCGCGCCGCGCCCGTCACGACCGCGACCCTGTTCATGGCGTCTCTCCGCTGATGTAGCCGTGGCGGTGCAGGTAGCCCAGCAGTTCGTCGACCGCTTCTGCCGCGGGTAGCGGTCCGAGGACGGTCGGTGGCGTGCGGTCCTGCAATGCGCCGGTCAGTTCGAGCACACGATCATGCGCGGTGGCACCGGCTGGGGCGGGCAGTTCCCGGGGGCGCGGGCGAAGGGGGCGGGCGGGGAGCGTCGGCCGGTGTCGGTGCGGCTCGGCGGGGATGGCGGGGATCGTTGCCTTCTGCGCCGCCAGCACGGCTGGCAGGCTCGCTCGGCGGAGGCGAACACCGGCGGCTTCCAGCGACACGACGGCTGGCCTGGGCAACCGCAATACCTCCCGGCTGCCGCCGTCTAGTCGGCGGTGTGCGAGCAGCGACTGGCCGTTGGATTCGAGTTTCACGACGCCGAGGGCCTGTGCGGCACCGAGTCTTGCCGCGAGGAAGGCCGGTGTCGTTCCGGTTCCGCCGTCGGCCGATCTGTCTCCGCACAACACGAGATCGGGCGCGCGGCCGTGCAACGCCGACGCGATCGCTTTCGCCGTATCGGCGCCGTTGTGTGCCAGTGAGCCGGGCTCCAGCTGGTCGTCCCGGTCGATTCGGACGGCCTCGTGCGCGCCGGCTGCCAGGGCTGTTCGCAAGATCTCCTCGGCCGCCACTGGCCCCACGGTCACCGCCAGCACACGGCCGTCGAGCTCGTCGGCGAGCCGCAGGGCGTGTTCCAGCGCGGCGAGTTCGGCGGCGTTGCCGCCGCGATCCCGGTCTTCGGCATGGAGGCTCCCGGTGAGCGGATCCACCCGGACCCGCCGCCAGGACCAGCTCAACGCCACGACCATCTGTGGTCCCATGTCAGCCCTTCCGGAACACGACGCCGTGCCCGCCGTCAGGGTAGGTCCAGGTGATGGCGCCGGCCTTGTTGCAGATCTGGTAGCAGGTGCCGCATTCGAAGCACTGCTCGTAGTTGAACAGGATTCCGCCGTCGCCGGTGGGCACGAACAGCTTCGCCGGGCAGGCGTGGACGCATTCCTTGGTGGTGCAGGACCGGCAGATGTCGGAGTCCACGGTGATGTGCGGGCGCTGCCCGACCTCGAAGTCGACGGTGTCCATCCGGTCCTCGAACGACATGTCTGGGTACTGGCGCATGTTCAGCTCCTCAGCCGAAGATCCGGAAGCCTGCCCAGGCGTCCGCGGCGAGTTGCCGCAGCCGGACGCCGTGCCGGGCGGCGGTTCGGCGAAACAGCTTGCCGAGTCCGGGTTTTGGTTCCGGGTTGCGGACCGTGAAGACCTCCTGGGCGAAGTCGCAGAGCAGTCGGGGGTACTGCTGCTGGACCCGCTCGGACAGGACCAGGTGCGCAGCGCCCTGCAGGTTCTTGTGGTCGGTCAGCACGAAGTTGTCCTCCAGCCGCTTGCGGTAACCGGTGAGCCGGGAGGTCTCGCCCGTGGCGATGGCCTCGGCGGCGGTCCGGCCCGCCGCCAGGCCGGAGCCGATGGCGAAGTTGACTCCTTCCAGCCAGATTCCGGCGGCCAGGCACATCGCGGCCGCATCCCCGGCGACCAGCAGGCCGTCCGTGGTGAGCGGCGGCATGCTCCGGTAGCCGCCTTCCGGGATCAGGTGCGCGGAGTACTCCTTGAGCTCCGCGCCCCGCAGGTAGGGAGCGATCGCGGGGTGGGCTTTGAGGTCGGCGAGCACTTCTTCGGGCCGTCGTCCGGACTTCGCGAGGCCGGTCAGCGAGAGCACCACACCGACGCTGACGGTGTCGCGGTTGGTGTAAAGGAAGCCGCCGCCGGAGATGTCTCCGGTGCAGCCGAGGATTTCGAAGTCCGCGCCGTCGTCGCCGCTGAGCCCGAAGCGTTCCTCGATCGTCTTGCGCGGCAGCGCGAGGGTTTCCTTCACGCCGAGGGTGTGCTGCTCGGCGTCGGTCTGCGGGAGCAGGCCGGCCTGCTTGGCGAGGAACGAGTTCACTCCGTCGCAGGCGATGACCAGCTCCGCTCGGATGTCGCCGTCGGGCCGGTCGGTTCGGACGCCGACGACGCGGCCGGCGGCGTCGCGCAGCAGCTCGGTGGCGACCGTGGAGGTCACCAGCTGCGCGCCGGCGTCCACGGCTTTGCCCGCCAGCCAAGCATCGAAGTCCGCGCGGTAGGTGGTCATCCCGTTGTACGGTGCGTTCCCCCAGTCCTCGGTGCGGAAGTCGATCGTGAGGGCCTGGGTGGGGGTCATCATCATGGTGCTGCGGCGGGTGACCCACCGTTGCACCGGCGCGTCTTCCCACCAGCCGGGTAGGACTTCGTCGAGCACCCGGCCGTAGACGACGCCGCCGTAGACGTTCTTGGCGCCGGGGAACGGTCCGCGCTCCAGCAAAATCACGCTGCGGCCCGCCCGGGCCAGCTCCAACGCGGCGGATGCCCCGGCCGGGCCCGCGCCGACCACCACGGCGTCCACACTGGACTTCTCAGGCATCGGCGGCTCCGTTCAGTCGGCGCGCCAGTTCGTGCAGGACCTCGCGCGCGTCGGCGACGATGCCCAGGTCGGCCATCGCGGTCATCGGGCAGGACGGGTCGGTGTTCACGCTCACCACGTGCGCCGGGCGTCCCAGGCCGCCGGTGTGCTGCGTCGCTCCGGAGATGCCGAAGGCCACGTAGAGATCGGGGTCGACGACGACCCCGGTGGTGCCGATCTGGCGGTCGTGGCCCGCCCAGCCGGCGTCGGTGATCACGCGTGTCGCGCCTGCGGAGGCGCCCAGGGCGGCGGCCACTTCCGTCAGGGTCCGCATCACCGCCGAGCCGTCCTCCCCCGGTCGCACCAGCCCGGCTCCGCCGCCGAGGATCCGCTTCGCCTCGGTCAGCTCGACCGTTTCGGGTTCCGGTTCCAGGACCTTGACGACCTCGGCGTCGAGCACGTCCGGCAGGGTGACGGTCAGCTCGACCGGTTCGACTGGCTCGAACGGCGACGGCACCGGGTGCGGGGTTCCGCGTACCCCCGGGATGAGGGTCACCACGACGGGCTCGTCGAACTCGACGTGGACTTCCAGTGAATCGTCCAATCTGGACAGATCGGCGTCTTGCGCCGTGCACCGGAGGGCACCGGCGAACAGCGGCCGTTCGCTTTGGAAGGCCAAGCGGGCAGCGATGTCACGCCCGTCGGGTGATGCCGGTAGCACGACGACGTCGACCGCGTTGAGCAGCGGAGTCAGGGCGGCGGCCAGCGCTGCGGGCGCGATCACCGGCACTTCGGCCGTCCAAATGCGTTGCGCGGCAGTGAAAGCACGAGCCGCTTCCGGCGTGCCGGTCCCGACGACGAGGACCGCGCCGCCGCATTCGGCCGCCACTTCGTCGGCGCCGCCGGGCAGCGCGCCGTCGCGGACGATGACGACGGCGAGCATCTCGGGTAGTCCGTTCACAGACCCACCGCCACTCGATGTCCTTCGACGACCGCGGCATGGGCACGCCGCGGCGCGATGCAGTCGCCGACGCGATACACCGGGAACGCGGCTCCCTTCAGCTCATGCCACAGCGCATCCTCCGGTGCCTGGTGCGCCGCGCACACCACCCAGTCGAACCGGGCTTCGGTCATCTCCCCGGTGGTGTGCTTGAGGATTTGCAGCGCGACGCCGTTCTGCCCGGCCGACGCCGACATCACGACTTCGTCGGTGTGCTGCTCGATTCCCTTCGCGTGGGCCCGGACGTTGAAGGTCTCCATGTCCAATGTCACGCCGAGGTCCTGGCAGACCACCATGCCCGCGGTGGAGATCCGCACCCGGCAGCCGCGGTCGGCGAGCAGCTCGGCGACCGAGGACGCCTGGTGGAATCCGAGATCGTCGACGATCAGCACGTCGCCGGACGGGGTTGTGCGGCCTTCCAGCACATCGCGGACGTCGACGACCCGGTCGAGGCCCCCGGCCCAGGGCACCGGCTGCGGCCGGGCGCCGGTCGCGAGCACGACCGCGTCTGGGTGCTCATCGCGCAGCAGCTCGGCTGTCGCCGCCACGCCCGTTTTGATGTCCACTCCGTAGCGTTCGCATTCCGCGCGCAGGTTTCGCACCACGTCAAGGAATTCCGCCCGGCTGGGAATCGTTGCGGCGACCGCGACTTGACCGCCGGTCGCCTGCTCCCGTTCGAAGAGGGTCACGTGGTGGCCGCGCTCCGCCGCCGTCGACGCCGCCTGGAGTCCCGCCGGTCCGCCCCCGACGACGAGCACCCTCTTGCGGGCCCGAGGTATCGGCAGCGGCACGGATTCCCGGCCGGTGCGGGGGTTTTCGATGCAGCCCAGCCAGCGGTTGAGGCCCATCCGGCCGACGCATTCCTGGTTGCACGACAAGCAGGTTCGGATGTCGCTGCCGTGCCCGGACCGGGCCTTGGCCACGAAGTCGGGGTCGGCGATCTGTCCGCGCACGACGCCGACCAGGTCGCAGTGGCCTTCCTCCAGCGCGCGTTCGGCCTGCAACGGGTCCTTGATCCGCCCGACCCCCACCACCGGCAATCGCACGGCCCGGCGGATCGCGTTGGAGATGAACAGGGCATAGCCCGGCGGAATCGCCATCGACGCCTCGATCATGTACAGGGTCGAGGTCGCCACGCCGATCGAGGTGTTGATGTAGTCGACCTTGCCGGTGGCTTCCACCATCCGCGCGACCTCGACGGCCTCGTCGATGGTGGTGCCGCCTTCGATCAGCTCGTCACCGCACAGACGCACGCCCAGCGCGCGGTCCGGGCCCAGCGCCTCGCGCACCGCGTTGATGATCTCCAGCAATATCCGGGCGCGGTTGGCCAGCGAGCCGCCGTAGGCGTCGGTTCGCATGTTCGTCGCCGGGGACAGAAATCCCCGCACGATCGAGGAGTGCGAGCACTGGAGCTCCACGCCGTCGAACCCGCCCTCGGCGCAGTGCCCGGCGACGGTGGCGTATCCGGCCACTACCTCGGCGATCTCGTGGACGTCGATCGCCTTCGGCACTTCCCGGAACATCGGGTCCGGCACGGCCGAGGGCGCCCACACCGGAAGCCGCGAGTACATCGACGACGCCTGCCCGCCGTTGTGGTTGAGCTGGGCGAAGATCGGGACGGCGTGGGCGTGGACGGCTTCGGTGATCCGGCGGTAGCCGGGCACGACCGACCGGTGAAATCCGTGGACCAGCTTCTCGTACGGCCAATCCGTCGGGTGCGTCGAGTGCTCCTCGGTGATCACCAGGCCCGCGCCACCGGCGGCCCGCGCCGCGTAGTAGGCGGCGTGCTGCTCGCTGGGCAGCCCGTCCTGGGCGTAGTTGGTCAGGTGTGCCGAAAACACGATGCGGTTGCGCACCGTGACCGGGCCGATGCGCAGCGGGGAGAACAGGTGGCGGGTCATCGCGCACCACCTCCGACCAGTTCGGTGATCTCGTGCGCCGCGCGGCGTCCTTCGAGGATCGCCTCGTGGATCGTCCGGGGCGCCACACAGTCACCGATCCGGCGCCACTCGGCCAGATCCGAGTTGGGCAGTCGATGTCCGCAATGGATCAAAGCGGCGCAGGGCAGGGTGCGGCGCTGCGCGGTGAAGGTGTCCTCCAGGAGCACGTGGTCGGGATGGAGCTCCCGCAACAGCGAGCGCTTCTCCAGCCGCACCCCGGCACGCTGCAACCGGCCGTTGGCCTCCGCCAGGTCGCCGGTCAGCGCCAGCTGTGTGCCCACCACCTGGTCCTGGGTAACGATCGCGGTCTCCTTGCCCTGCCCGGCCAGCAGTTCGGCGACGCCGACGCCGACAGCGTCCCCGACCGGATCGAATACCACCACCGGCCCGTCCGGCACGGCATGCCGGTCGAGCAGGTCCGCGACGTCGATGACGACGCCGCCGCGCACGTCGTATGGGCGCGGGCCCGGGACCGATCCGGTCGCCACCAGCACTTCCCGCCCGGAGGCGAGCAGGTCGGCTTCGGTGGCCTCGGTGCCGACGGTGACGCGCACGCCGAGCCGGCGCACCTCCGATTCCAGCCAGTCGGTGATCCGGCGCAGCCGGCCACGCCCGCCGACTTGCGCGGCCCAGAGCGCCGCACCGCCGAGCCGGTCATTCTTCTCGACGATCTCCACCTCATGCCCGCCCTCGGCCAGCACCCGCGCCGCCTCCAGCCCGGCGGGCCCGCCGCCGACGACCAGCACCTCCCGCCGGGTGATGCGCGTGGTTGTGCACTCTCGTCCCGGGGCGTCGCTCTCGTGCCCGCTGAACGGTTCGGCGATGCACGAGACGATGGGGTTGCGGTTGTCCCGGACTCGGCACTTCTGGTTGCACAGCACGCACGGCCGGACCCGACCCGCATGCCCGGCACGCACCAACTCGACCAGCCGGGGCTCGGCGATCTGCGCACGGGTCATCTCCACCACGTCCGCGACTCCGTCGTCCAGTGCCTGCTGCGCTTGCTGCGGCTCCACGACGCTGCCCTGCAGCACCACCAGTGCCCGCCGCTCACCGGACTTCTCGCGCACGACCTCGCGGATCTGGCGGCAGAGCTCGATGTTGAAGCCGGGTTCGGTGTGCAGGTCCGGTTGGGTCGCCGAGGTCGCCATCGCGGATCCGCGCACCACGACGAGGTAATCGATCCCGTCCAGCACGGCCTCGACGATGCCGGCGGCCTGCTCCGGGGTGATGCCCGCCCAGGGAGCAAGTTCGTCGCATGACAGCCGCAGCCCCACCACGCGGTCGCCGACCGCCCGGCGAACCGCGGCCAGCACCTCGCGAAGCAACCGCGTCTTGTCCTCGCCGTAGGAGTCGCCGCGCTGGTTGGTGAGTCCGGACAGGAACTGTCGCAGCAGGGAGTACTGCCCCGCTTCGATCTCGACACCGTGCATCCCGGCCCGCACGGCCGATTCCGCGGCGGCGGCGAAGCCCGCTACGAGCTCGTCGATCTCACCCTGCTCCAGCTCCATCGGCATTTCGCGGGTGGCCACGTCCGGCACCCGCGACGGCGCCCACAATGCGCTCTGCGAGAACGCCGAGGATCCCTGCGAACCAGCGTGTCCGAGCCCGGCGAGCACCACCGCACCATGCGGCCGGCATGCCTGCGCAACGGCCTGCCAACCGATGCGGCATTCGGCGGCGAGCGGAGCGCGTTCGTAGGGCCAGTCCGAGGCGTGCACGCTGGCCGTCTCGGTGACGATCACTCCGGCGCCCCCGGCCGCCCGCGCCGCGTAGTAGGCCACATGCCGCTCGGAGATGCCACGTCCCCGGCCCAGGTTCGTCTCGTGCGGCCCGAACAGCACCCGCGACGGCGCCGCCACCGCGCCCAGCCGGACGCCGTCGGTCAGCCTCACGACTGGCTCACCAGCGGGCTGGAGTCGCACGGCTTGGCCGGAACCGCGGGCATGCCCAGCCCGACCCGCCGCGACGACCGGGAATGGTCCTGCGAGGCCGTCGGCAGCCCAGATCTGTCCACAACGGACAAAGCGGCCTGCCCATGCCCCTTCACACACTCCGGGTCCGGGCCCTCCAGCGGCAGACCGGTGAAGAACTTCGCCGCCATGCACCCGCCCTGGCACGCATCGAACGCCGAACACGACCGGCACGCGCCACCGGACTGCGGCCGCCGCAGCTCGCCGAACAGCTCCGACTCGCGCCACACCCGGGCGAAACCGCCGGTTTCGCGGACGTTTCCGGCCTTGAACGCGTCGTGGATCGCGAACGGGCACGCGTAAACGTCGCCCACCGGGTCGATCAGGCACACCACCCGGCCCGCGCCGCACAGGTTCAACCCCGGCAGCGGCGTGGACCCCAACGCGTTCAAATGGAAGAACGAGTCGCCGGTGAGCACTTGATCGCCGTTTTCCACCAGCCACGCGTAGATCTCGTGCTGCTGCGCGTCCGTCGGATGCAGCTCGTCCCACACGTCCGCACCGCGCCCCGACGGCCGCAACCGGGTGATCCGCAACTGCGCGCCGAACCGGTTCGCGATCGCCTGGAAGTCATCCAGCTGGGAGACGTTGTGCCGGGTCATGACCACCGAGATCTTGAAGTCGCGCATGCCCGCCGCGGAAAGGTTTTCCAGCGCCCGCATCGCCATGTCGAACGACCCGGGCCCGCGCACGGCGTCGTTGACCTCGCGCGTCGCGCCGTCCAGGGAGATCTGCACATCCACGTAGTCGGTGGCGGCCAGTTGCCGGGCCCGCTCGGGGTCGATGCGCAGGCCGTTGGTGGAGAACTTCACGCCCACCTGATGTTCGACGGCGTAGTCCAGCAGCTCCCAGAAGTCCGGGCGCACCGTCGGCTCGCCACCACCGACGTTGACGTAGAACACCTGCATCCGCTGCAACTCGTCGATCACGGCCTTCATCTCCGCCGTGCTCAACTCGCGCGGATCCCGCCGCCCCGATGACGACAGGCAGTGCTCACAAGCCAGGTTGCAGGCGTACGTCCACTCCCAGGTCAAGCAGATCGGGGCGTCCAGACCGCCCTTGAACTGCTCCACCAGGGAGGGAACGGGCGCCGGTTCGACAGCAGTCATCTTCGACTCCGTTCCGAGGCGCGGGTTTCGGGGTTTCGAGGCGCGGGAGCGCGGGGCTTCGGGGCTCGGGTCATCGGGGACGGATCATGTCCGTGGCCGCCAGCGAGGCCAACGCGCGCCGGAACTGCGCCCGCCGATCGGCCGGTATGTCCAGCAATGCGTCCTCGACGCTGGCGTGCTCGTCCAGGCCGCGCACCAACTCGACCAGTTCGGGAACTTTCAGGAACGACAGCTTGCGGTTGCCGAAGTGGTACGCGAGCGCCCCGAACGGCTCGGGACGCAACGCGACCTGCGGATTCAGCCGGTAACCGCGACTCGGATCGAACTCCGCTGCGCCGGCCACCGCTAGTAGACCCCGCACATCCCGTCGATCGAGACCTCTTCAACCAGCAGTTCGTCTTCGATCGCCGGTTCGGCGGCGACGGTGCCCACTTCGTGCTGTTCGTCAGCCATGCGATGCTCCTTGTCGACGCGGGCCGCGCCACGGCGGCCACCGGAGACACCGTATTTGCACCGAGTGCATTTTGGAAGACCTGGAGAGACATTCGTTGGGGCACAACACTGCTGGCGCAGATTCCCGACCCGGCGGTCGGCGGCGGGTGACCACCGCGGCCGAACTGGAACAGGTCGCGTTCGAACTCTTCGCCGAGCAGGGCTTCGAGCAAACGACCATCGCCGACATCGCCCGCGCGGCCGGCATCGCGCGCCGGACGTTCTTCCACTACTTCCCGTCGAAGAACGACATTCCGTGGGGCGATTTCGATCGCGAACTCGACCGCATGCGTGCGGATTTCCGCGCCTCGCCGCCGCAGATGCCGCTGGTGGACGCGATCCGCCACGGCCTGGTCGAGTTCAACCGGGTCGCCCCGGAACAGGTCCCGGCGCACCGGCGCCGCATGCGGCTCATCCTCCGGGTGCCCGTGCTGCAAGCTCACTCCACACTGCGGTTCCGGGCCTGGCGGCAGGTGATCGCCGAGTTCGTCGGCGCCCGCGTCGGTCAGCCCGAAGACGCCCTAGCGCCGCAGGCCATCGCCCACGCCACGCTCGGCATCGCCCTAGCGGCCTACGAGCAGTGGCTCGACCGGCCCGATTCCGATCTCACCGAGCTGCTCGACACCGCAATGCGCGAACTGGTGGCCGGGTTCAACACGAGCAAGCAGCCGGAAGCCGGATGACACCGGGTCACGGATGACCCTGCGCTGAATCCCCGGGCCTAGATGTTGCCGGGTCTCGATGTCGCCTTCTGTGGGAGCTCCGGTCGGTCATGACTACACCGATCCAGCCGACGCGGATAGGCTGCCTGGGATGATCAACGACGAGAACGAGATGTTCGACTGCACCGTGCGGATCCCGGCGGAGCAGCGATGACCGCAGTGATCGTCGGCGCCGGTCAGGCCGGCGCCCAAACGGCGGCGGCGTTGCGCCGCGAGGGTTACGCCGAGCCGGTTGTGCTGATCGGCGCCGAACCCGAGTTGCCCTACCAGCGCCCGCCGTTGTCCAAGTCGTTCCTCGAAGGCGATGAGGCCGCGCTGCCTCTGCGCGCGAAGTCCTTCTACGCCGACAACGGGATCGAGCTGGTGACCGGCGAGCGGGTAACGGCGATCGACCGCGAGGGCCGCACCGTCGGCTTCGGCGATGGGCGTCGGCTGGGTTGGGAACGACTGGTGCTGGCTACCGGCGCCCGGCCCCGGCGGCTGGGCATCCCCGGCGAGGAGCTGGCGGGCGTGTGCATGCTGCGCGATCTCGCCGATGCCCGCGAGATCCGGTCCCGCATGGCGGCGACCGAAGCGGTCGTGATCATCGGTGGCGGTTTCATCGGCTTGGAGCTCGCCGCCGCTTTCAGCGGCCGAGCCGAGGTCGTGGTGTTCGAGGCGACCGACCGGCTGATGGGCCGCGCGGTCACGGCCGACATGTCGGCGCACTTCGCTCGCGCGCACGCGGAAAGCGGTGTGGTGCTCCGATTCGCCCATCTGGCAGCGGAGTTCATCGGTCGGGACGGGCGGGTGACCGGCGTCCGCACGACGGACGGCCGGACCTTCCCCGCCGATCTCGTCGTCATCGGAGCGGGCGTGCTGCCCCGTGACGAGCTCGCGCGGGACTGCGGGCTGGCCGCCGACAACGGGATCCTGGTCGATGCGACCCTCCGCACCTGCGATCCGGCGGTGTTCGCGATCGGCGATTGCGCTCGTTTTCCCAGCGCCCGCACCGGTTCCTCGGTGCGTTTGGAGTCGGTGCAGAACGCCCTGGACCAGGGGCAGCACGTGGCGAAGCAGATCACCAGCGGAATCGTCGGCGAGTATCGCAGCCTCCCCTGGTTCTGGAGCCACCAGAGCGACCTGAAGCTGCAGATCGCCGGGCTGGCGGATGGTCACGACCGGACCCACTTGATCGGCGACCCGGGCGAGGGCAAGTTCTCGGTGCTCGCCTTCCGGCGGGGAGAGCTGGTCGCCGTCGAATCGCTGAACCGCCCGTCCGACCACATGGCCGCCCGCCGCCTGCTCGCCGCGGGCCGAACCGTCCCGTTCGACGAGGCCACCAAGCCCGGCTTCGACCTCCGCGCCTACCAGCGCCGCACCCAGCCGAGCTGACAGCACATCCCGTCGGGACGACAGCACATCCTGTCGGGACGACAGCACATCCCGTCGGGATGGAAGGGGCGGAAGGGAATTGGCGTCAGTGCGGGGTGTCGCGGGCGATGAGCACCGGGCACGGCGCGTGGTGGATCAACTTGTGGCTGGTCGAGCCGAGGTGCGCGCCCGCGACCCCGCCCCTGCCGCGGGCTCCGACCACCACGAGTTGGGCTTCCTTCGCGCGGGCGAGCAGCTCCGCGGTCGGTGATCCGCGGCTGACGAACCGCTGGACCTCGACGTCGGGATACCGCGCGCCCCAGCCCCCCAGGGCCTCGGCGACGAACCGCTCTTCGTTCTCGTTGACCTCCTGCTCGGGCAGCCGGGAGCGCATCCACCTGAGGTCGATCCCGAGCACCTCCCAGGTGTGCACGACGTGCACCGGGACCGTCCAAGACGCCGCCACGGCGAAGGCGTGCGCCAGCACCAACTCGGCGGACCGGGCGTCGTCCACTCCGGCCAACACGGGGCCGGTCACCGGGAAGGTCAGCGGCTCGCCGGTATCCGGCACGACCACCACCGAGCAGTGCGCGTGCGCGGCGGCCTTGACCGCGACCGAACCGGCGAGCAGGCCCGTAAACCCGCCGAACCCGCGATCCCCCACCACCAGGAGCCCGGCGTTCTCGGTCTCCGCGATCAGCACCTTCTCCGCCGTGCCGGGCACGGACGCGGTGCCGACGGGCACGTCCGGCGCCTGCTCCCGCGCGACATCGGCACTGGCGTCCAGCCAGCGCGAAACCTGTTCGCGAATGTGCACCCGGTGTTCCCTCGGCAGGTGCAGACCGGGCGTACCCGCCAGCACGGGCTGGGCGGTCGCGTCCGCATAGACGATCCGCAGGCCGGACCGGCGCCGCGACGCTTCCCGGGCCGCCCAGCGAGCGGCATTCCGCGCGACCGCCGAGCCATCGACTCCCACGACTACAGGTCCGCCGTTCATCCAGACCTCCCGGTGTTGTCCCCTCCCCACCAGGGTGGTCCAGCCCGCGCCGATGCGCTCACCGGAGGCGCGCGGCTGGGCGGGCGGCCGTTCAGCGGATCGGCGCCCCCACGGGGCCAGCTAGTGCCCCGTCCCGGCACGTCGACCGACCGCCGCGGCGCGGTGTTGCCTAAGCCTGATCCGCCAGGGTGTTCCAGAACATCAGCTCGAAGTTCTGAAAGAGACGACCGTATTCGCCGGCCGCGTCGGTGATGAGTCCGGCTTCGATGCCCTCGTGCAGTGCCGCCGATGCCACTTCGTCGGCGTCGGGTGGTGGCGAAGCGAAGAAGTCGAAGAACGCGCACGCCTCGTCGTCCAACCCGTACCGGGTGCGCAGCGCTTCAGCGATCGCGGCGCAGTAACTCCCCCAGGCCGCGAAGTTCGCGGTCACCGCGACGACCACGTCCGCGGGCTCGGCGTTCAACGCCAGCCACGCCAGATAAGCGGGATATGCCTGGCAACCGGCCTGTGGCCGGTAGCTGCGAACCGCTGCCGCGTCCATCCCCAAAGCCGCGGACAATGGCGGAAGCGCCTGCCACGCCATGCCCTCCCCTTGCGCCAGCCCGGCGAAGAATTCCCGTACGGCCGACCCCTGCGCGCGGCCGGCCAGGGTCAGGAAGCTTCGCCAATCGCTGGCAACGATCCGGTGCTCCTCGGCCGCCAAAACGGCTAGCACGGTTCGCGAAACCCGCCCCTCCTGGACCAATGGCACGAACCGATTATCGCCCTCGTTCAGCGCGAGTTCTTCCTGCAGCGAGGTCAGGAAATCCTGCACATTAGCCATTCTGCGAAACCCCCGGTCCGGCGCGTGATCCACTCTGCCGACCGCGCTACCCACACAGGTAGCGCCGCCGATGGCAGGTTCACCTGGGCATTGCGGCATTTCGGCTCACCGCCTCCGCGATGATCGATGCGAATTGTTCCCGATTGGTCAGGTGTGGACCGTGCCCGGCGATCGTCTTTGACCGCGCGCCCGGGATCGGCTTCCCGAGAATCTCCATCTCTCCCGCTCCGCGGAACTCGTAGTGGAAATGCAGGTCTGACACGGACACGTGCCGCATGCTCCCGATTCCTCCTTCAGCCGCCAGGGTGCGGCCGACGAGCGTGGCTCACCGAGCTTACTAGACTCAGACTCTAGTGGCCAACTCTAACCAATCTGGATCGAGTCGCCAAGCCTGACGACGTGGACGTCGCGGTTTCGTTGGAGCCGCGTGACACCAAGGCAGAGAGACGCCACTCGCGCGCGTCATGGCGACATCCGGGAGCCTGAGCGCGCAACCCGGTTGGCTTCCGGAGTCGTGCATCGCCGAACCTTGTCTACATAGAACTGTCCACAAAGCTCATTGTCCGGCGAGGGTGTGTCAGACGAGGGGTCGGCCGGTCCTGATGCGGCGGCGCAGGTCCCAGCGGACCAGGTTGAACGGGAACCGGCGCACGACCGGCGGCAGCCGCCGCACGATGGCCGCGAGCACCGACATCAGCGCGTCGAACCGGCGCTGGTCCCGGGCGGTCCACGGCAGCCGCATCTCCTCCCGGAAGCGCTCCGGGAGGAATCCGGTCGTGACGAACTTGTTGAAGTGGCCGAACAACAGCGACACCGGGCGCGGCAGCCAGGCCAGCACCGTCAGGTCGTAGAGGTAGTCGCGCACGGTGTCATCGATGGAGATCAGGTTCAGCGACTCGGTCCAGTACTCCTCGAACCCGGCCCGGCCGGCCGGCCACGCCTCCGGCGGGACCTGCAAGGTCGTGCCCAGCACCGCCGCGTCCCGGTAGAAGACCTCGGCCGTTTCGCCGCCGAGTTCGCCGAAGAAGATCCGGTAGAGATCCTCGATGCCCTTGTACAGGCAGGCCGCCACCCAGAGCTGGAGGCCGGGGTCGAAGGCGTCGTATGCGACCGGGCTCGAATCCGTCGAGCGCACCCGCGCGTGCACGCGGTTCACCCCGCGCCGGAACAGTGCTCGCTCCCGCTCGGTCCCCATCGTGGCGACCACGAGGTAGCCGAGGGTCGTGCGGGTCCGCTTCACCGGATGCCGGAACAGCTGGCCACTTTCGACCCGGCTCTCCAGCACGCCGTAGCCCACACCGGGACGGGCAAGCTGCATGATCACGTTCGCGTTGCCAGCCAGCAGATCCGCACCGAGCACCGCGTCATCGATTCGCTTGGGCTTGTCCGCCGAAACCGCCACCGTCGGCCACCCTCCGCAGCGGATTCAATTTTGCACACGGTCGTTCCCAGATAGCGAACAGCGCTCCCGCCGATCTGTCAAGATTGCTGGATGAGCCCGTCTAGCCTTCGGATCTACGGCGTTGTGCGAGGCGATCACGGTGCGGGGCGCTGACCGCAGCGATTTCGCGCGAAAAAGACGTTTTCTCCGCAAGGCGTGGGCGATTTCGCACGAAAACGCCCACCTCGCGGGGCACGCGTGGTCGGTGATGGCGAGGACGGCGCAGATCACGGGAGCCAGGTCCAAGCCGGGTAGCGGTAGCGCCCGTTCGCCCGCCTGGGCTAGGTGAACGGGCCGTTCGCTTTAGCCCGCGGCGCGGGCGATCTCGGCACGGACGCCGAGCAGACGCACCGGGCGGTCCAGGGGGAACCGGTCGAGGGCGGTTTGGGCGGCTTGTTCGATCGCCGCCGCGTCGCGGGTGTGGGTCGGCAGCGAAACGCCGTGGGTGTGGGTCGCGAACCGGGAGTCGCGGACCTTCACCACGACCCGGCGGGCCAGGGCGTCCTCGGCCGCGAGATCGTCGGCGACGACGTGCGACAGGCGAGTGATCTCCGCGCGCATTTCGGCCTTGTCGCGCAGGTCCTGCTGGAAGGTGGCCTCCCGGCCGTGCGAGCGCGCCCGGTAGGGCTCGTCGGTGACCGGCGTGGAATCGTAGCCGTGCGCCAGCGCGACGAGCCAGGGCCCGATGTTGGGTCCGAAATCGCCCACAAGATCGGCCATCGCGGTCCGGGCCAAGTCGCCGACGGTGGCGATACCGCGCGCCGCGAGCTTCTTCGCGGTTTTCGCACCAACGCCCCACAACGCGTCCGTCGGCCGCGCCGCCATGACCTCGACCCAGTTGGACATGTCGAGCCGACGCACCCCGGCGGGCTTGGCCAGTCCGGAGGCGAGTTTCGCCCGGAGCTTGTTATCGCCGATGCCCACCGAACACGCCAGGGCGGTGCGCTCCCGCACATGCCGCTGAACCGCCCGCGCGGTCAGCTCGGCGTCCTCGGTGTCGACGAGCATGAACGCCTCGTCCCAGCCGGCGACCTCCAGGATGCCGCCGACCTCCCCCAGCGCCGCCATCACGTCGGCGGATGCCGCCAGGTAGGTCTCGCGGTCGGCGGGCAGGAACACCGCTTCCGGGCAGCGGGCCGCCGCGGTACGCAGGGGCGTCCCGGAGCGGACCCCGAACTCCCGCGCCTCGTAGGAGGCGCCGGCGACCACGCCGCGCTGCTTCGGGTCGCCGGAGCCGCCGACGAGCACCGGCCGCCCCCGCAGCTCAGGGCGGCGCAACAGCTCGACCGCGACGATGAACTGATCGAGATCCACATGCAGCACGACCCGTTCCACGCTGCCAGCATCGACGGGTTTCGGGATTTTCGCCAGAGCGGACGACCCCGCGTTGATCTCAGCAACCCGTTGCGCGAGGTCGACATGAACGCTTGGTGATCGCGCGCGTCGCGCTCGGACCCGCACGGCGAAACCTCGCCACCATCCACATCGGACCCGGAAGCGCGCGGCTACCCCCGCAACGCGATCGTGTGCGCGACACTGGTGGGGTGAGCAAACGAAGCGCGGGCATCCTCCTGTTCAAGATCGAAGACGGTATTCCTCACGTCCTCGTGGTGCACCCGGGCGGTCCGTTCTGGAAGAAGAAGGACGCCGGCGCCTGGTCGATCCCGAAGGGCGAATACGACCCCGACGAGGACGCCCAGTCGGCGGCGATCCGCGAGTTCGGCGAGGAGACAGGTACGCAGCTGACCGAACGCGAACTGATGCCGCTCGGCGAGGTCAAACAGCGCAACGGCAAGCTCGTGACCGCCTGGGCGGTCGAGGGTGACTTCGACGCGGACGCCCTGCGCAGCAACGAGTTCGAAATGGAATGGCCGCCGAAATCCGGTCGCCGCCAAAGATTCCCGGAAGTCGACCGCGCCCTGTGGTGCGACCCGGAAACCGCCCGCGAAAAGCTCAACCCGGCGCAGGCTGCCTTCCTCGACCGCCTGCTTGACCTGCTGCGGAGCACCGGCCGCCTACCGTGAGCTGTGTTCCCGCCCGTCGTAGTCGATAACCGAAGCCGGGACCCGGGCTCACGACAGCTCCAGCACGCGCCTGCCGATCTCGGCATCGATTGGACTCATGTCCACGGCAGGCGGCGTGTGCGGGATCCACCACTGGAAGTCCGACGCCTCGTCGTTGACCACCAGCCGCGGCACTGCCTTCAGGTCGGTCCGGTAGACCGCCGCGTATTCGTGGCGCGCGGGCCGCACGAGCTCGAACTCGACGACAGCGGCCAAGTCCAGCGCTGTCGTCCGGATTCCGGTCTCCTCGGCCAACTCCCGTATCGCGGCCTGGCGCGGCGATTCGCCCGGCTCGCGCAACCCGCCAGGTAACTCCCAGTAGCCTCGCAGGCCATTGAGCATCATCAGCACGGCGTCGGCGAGGCCGACCACGACCAGCGACAGCGGCATCGACCGGTCGTCGAAGGAGGCCAGTTCGGACTCGGCCGTGAACCGGATGTCAACGAGCACGTTGCCAACCCGATCACGCAGTGGCAGCTCGGCCATGATTCCCCTTACCGATCGGAGTTCAGCCGTCCCGCGTCGGCGAGAGGGCCAGGTTTGCGATGCCGGTGGACGACAGGACGCCGCGAAAGGCCGACAGCGCATCCGCCCGCTCGGCGTCGGGGTACCGGAGTTCCAGAATCTGTGCGGCCGGGCCGGCGAGGTCTTCCAAGGCGCGCACACAGCGGTAGTAGGCCAAGCGGTCGGGATCGACGTCGGCGGGCCCGTACCCGGCGAAGAACCACTGCTGCTCCTGCGGGCTCACCGGGGCGAAGGGAAGGACCCCACCGATCACGAACAGGAGATCCCGTTCGCGCGGCGCGACAACCGTGTCGTCCCAGTCGATCAGCCAGACTTCCTCGCCGCGCAACAGCAGGTTCCCCAGATGCGGATCGCCGTGGCACACCACGTTGGACGCGTGCCGGGAGCGAAGTCCCCGCCCCAGGTCGTCGGCCTGCGCGAGGAGCGCACCGATCCGGTCCGTCGCGGCGCACCACTGCTCGGCCAGGCAACGCACCAGGTGATCGGCCGAATCCCTGGCCGACGTGCAGTCGCCGTGCAGGACACGCACGGCCGATGCCCAACGCTCGTGCGTGTGGTCCTCGCGAGGCAACGACGTGGCCGCCTCGACCGGGGGCGTGGCGGGCACCTGCGCGAGAAGCGCTCCGTAGGATTCCCAGTGGTGCGCGGTCATCCCGCCGTTCAGCGCGCCGTCGTCGGAAACCCACGGCACCAGGGACAGGCGACGACCTGCGCGCTCGCTCCACAACTCGCCACGGCGGGTCGCAACCGGCCCCACCACCCCGGACACGCCGCGCTCGACGAGCCAAGCCGACACGGTCAGCCCGGCGGTCGTCCCGCCGCAGCTGTACTTGACGGCGTACCGAGCACCGCCGGAGCAGACCCCGCGCCAGACCTCTGCCGCCACGTCCGCGCCGACCCCAACCGGCTCGATCGCCACGAGGTCGATGCCGAAATCTTCCCGAACCCACACCCGCAGACGATCAGCAGCGGAGATGTCGGACATGTCCGGAACCTAACCAGGTAGTCCCAGGCTTCCGCCAGCGAATTTCCCCGGTTGTGAGCGGATGGTCACCCTGGCGCCAGTGCTACCGAGGCGTACCACGGGTTTCTCGGCAATGACCGCCAACGCCGCGAAAGCGGCCCCCGATCACACTCCGATCGAGGACCGCTTTCGTTCACCTAGGTTCAGACCTCGAACCGGTCACCCTTCACAGCGGCAATAAACGCCGACCACTGCCCAGCGCTCGCGGTGAAGTACCCGGCGGCCCGATCCTTCGTGTCACGAACGGCGGCGCCGTCACCGATCCGGCCGACCTCCACGCAGTTGTCCGTCTGCGTAGAACGGCTCGACTTCCGCCAGTTCTTCGGCTCGCGCGGCAATGTCATGATGTCGTCTCCTTCTTTGATGACGTCGGCGATGAGCTTGGATGACACGGCCGGGCCCATCGCCATCTCCCATGAGCAGTCGTTCGCGGTCACTGTGCAGCCGGGCAAGTTCCAGCGAGCATTGCAGCCCACGTTCATGACTGACAAGGCTGTGTTCCCCGGCCCGGTCTAACGCGCGTTCAACGAACGAAAGCGGCCCCCGATCACACTCCGATCGAGGACCGCTTTCGTTCACCTAGGTTCAGACCTCGAACCGATCACCCTTCACAGCGGCAATAAACGCCGACCACTGGCCAGCGGTCGCGGTGAAGTACCCGGCTGCCCGGTCCTTCGTGTCGCGAACGGCAGCGCCATCACCGGCCCTGCCGACCTCGACGCAGTTGGTCTGTCCGCCACTGACCGTCGATTTCCGCCAGCCTTCGGGGGCCTGCGGTACCGTCATGATGTCGTCTCCTTGGATCTGATGACATCGGCGATGAGCTCGGTTGCCTCTGCTGGGCTCATCGCCAACCCGCGCAGCGTATCCACTGCGTGCCTGTAACTTTCCACCGTCTTCTCGTCGGTGATCGTCGCTGACGAACCAAAGTGCTCAAGATGCAGCACCGGTTTCGTCCGCGAGAACTCAAGGAGCGCCCACGAGCCGCTGAGCATCGCGGCTGCTGGCCGGTCCATTGGCAGCACATGAAGCATGACATTGTCGAGCTCGGCTATACGTTGCAGGTGACGCAGCTGGCCAACCATCACATCGTCGGGGCAGACCGGATATCGCAGCGCGTACTCGCCGACAATCGCGACAAGTTGCTTGGCCGGTGCGTCGGTCAGCACATGCTGTCGTCCGATGCGGAGCGTTGCGCGTTGCTCTGCCTCTCCGCGCGAAGCTCCGAACGCGATCATGATGTGACGGGCGTATTCATAGGTCTGCAAAAGCCCCGGGATCATCAGCGGCTCGACGTTGGTGATTGTCTGCGCGGTTCGCTCGTACTCGGTCAACGCGGCGAGTTGCTTGTCGATGCCCGGAGCGACCCAGTTCGGGTCGAGTGCATCGCGGGCCAGTTCGAGCAGCCGGTCACGATCAGCGCCGTTGACACCCAGGACCGCAAGGACGGTTGCGGTATCGGCCTCGCTGGGGTTGAGCCGTCCGTTTTCCCATCTCGATATATGCGAGCTGCTGCGGCCGATGATCTCGGCAAGCTTGCGTGTCGAATACCCGCGCCGCTCGCGTGCCTGTCGTAGTTCCGCTCCCAATGCTCGGGCGCGCGGGGTGTCAGCGCTGCTTGCCATGCAGCAATCGTAAGCCGTGCACAGATCGTCACGGCACCATCAGCCGATTGGAGCACTAGCGGAATTGCTGCATGCATCAGATACTGATGCATGCAGCAGATCCGCTGCTGGAGACAGCTTAGTGGGGAGGCTTCATGTCGTATCAGCCCCATCCGTTCAGCTGGGCGCCTGCCGGTGGCCTGCGGCACGCCAGCACCGACACCAGACCTCGCAAGGGCTACCCGACCGGTTTCGTGGTGGCCACCCTGTGCGGCTATCAACTGGCCGCGGAAAACACCACTCTGGCTTGGCTTTGGGACAAATGCCCGGCCTGCAACGACAAGGTGCACGGCCGCGCTAACACCCCGACGCCGCACGCGGTCGGTGCGAAATGAGCACCGCCCACGAGCTCGCGTTGCGGATCCGGGGCGTGATCGCGGCGCTGTGTCTCGCCGTCGGTGACGTGGAGCGGGGCCTCTACAAAGACGCCGACCGTGCGCGCCTGGCCAGCTATCTCGACGCCCTCGCCGCCGCGCTGCGCGTTGGGTCGACGACCCGTCAGGGCCCGGTCGTCGACTCGTTGCGGGTCAATGAAACCGGCCAGCAACCGGCCATCGAGCCGCCGAGGGCCGACCAGTGACGCCCGCGCTCGTCTCGACCGGCGTGCTTGTCGTCGGTGCACTCGCGGTGTGGGCGACGCTTTACTACGCCCCCGCCCGGCATTCCGGGGGTGGCCAGGGTGCGTTGACGGTCTCCTACCTGATCGCGCGGGTGGAGTCAGAGACCAGCGGCGGCCGACACCGCCTCCGCGAACGCGAGCCGCGCACGGTGCAGCTTCGCGGCGACCTCGCCGACGACATCGCGAACGAAGAAAGCCGAATCCTGCCCCTTGTCCAGCCCGGACTACCGGTCGCCGACCGCGCATCTTTCCCACTGGCTAGCGACCGTGACGCGCTCTTACGACATCGGGGCTGCTGCGGCGAATCCTGGCCGGGCTCAACCGTACATGGGGTGAATCGATGAGCAATACCAAGGAGAAACTCAACGCCTTGATCTTGAACTTGGCGAAAGTGCAAGAGCACGCCCAGCACCTGCACTGGGTGTATGAGCGAGCGCGCCAGGAAGTAGCCGAGCTGATGTGCGAAGTGCCCGCCGCGAACACCGTGGCAAGCAATGCCCTGCTGGCACACCTCGAAGACGGCAGCCGCGCCGGACTGGAACTCATGGTGATACGACACCACCGGGAACGGTCCCGCGTGCTGCACACGCCGAGCGATGCGGTTGCGCACACGCGGACCACGAGCGCGCCCCCGAACCCTTGGGAGAACAACCGGGTGGTGTGGTTCCTCGCGCACTTCACCGGCCTGCCCAACGGCACGCGGTTCGGGATGCGGTTCGACCCGGATACCCGCCGACCCACGGCCGGGACCATCACCGCGCCGGATGGCTCGTACGCGTCCGTGATGCTCGAACCGACGCCTGACGGGACATGGTCGGTGACCGAGAGCGGCCCGACACCGCTGTGGACGGCAGTCGAAAAGGCACACCAGCTCTGGCAAGCTGCCGGTGAACCGGGGTGGTCGCGGCTCGGGGTGACCGTCGAGGCGGACGATCAGTGGGTGTGGATCGACGAGCCGCATGGCGAGCACCAATGGAAGCTCACCCTGTGATCGTTCCCGCAAACGACGAACGTTGCGCACACCCCTGGGTGTGCGCAACGTCGCGGCACCTTCACTCACGACTCAGTACGCCGCATAATCGCGAGAATGACCATCGCTGAGTTGCACGCCGAGTTCGATGCCCTGCGCGCCGATGAGCTGCGGTTGCGCCGCACGCAGAAGTGGTCCCAGGTCGAGCCGGACGTGCTGCCCGCCTGGCTCGCCGAGATGGACTACCCGCTCTGCCAGGTGGCCCGCACCGTGCTGCGAGAGTTGGTCGACCGTTCCGACTTCGGCTATCCAGTGCTCGGCGAGTACCTCGCGGCGTTCGCCGATTGGGTTGCGCGGGAACAGCATTGGCGCGTCGATCCCGCGCTGCTCTCGCCCGTCTGCGACGTGATGGCCGGGCTCGAAGCGGCGGTGCGCCGGTTGACCGAGCCCGGCGACGGAGTCGTGGTGCTGACCCCGGCCTATCCCCCGTTCCTGGTCATGCTCGCCCACCTCGACCGGCCGATCCGGGAATGCCCGCTACGGCACACCGACGACGGCTGGCGGATCGACTTCGACGCGGTCGCCGACACCCTCGCGGCAGGCGCGCGGGCAATACTGCTCTGCCACCCGCACAATCCGACGGGCCGGGTGTGGTCGCCCGCCGAGTTGCAGGCGATCGCCGAACTGGCCGACCGGTATGGGGCTTTCGTGATCAGCGACGAAATCCACGCGCCGCTGCGCGCGGGTGACCAGGATTTCATCCCCTACGCGGCGGTCAGCGAGCTGGCCGCGTCACACGCCGTCGCGGTCAGCAGCGTGTCCAAAGGGTGGAACGTGCCGGGACTCAAGTCCGCCGTGCTGGTGTGCCAAGAGTCCACGAAGCACGTCCTCGACACCATCCCGCCGTACGAGAAGATGCGCACCGCAGTACCCGGAATCGCCGTCGCGACCGCACTGTGGCGGGACGACGACGGCTGGCTGACGGCGGTGCGCAGCTACCTGGACCGCGCCCGCGACCGGTTGCAGGCGTGGGTGGACGAGCGCCCGCAGGTTCGCTGGCATCGCGGTCAGGCCGGTTACCTGGCTTGGTTGGACGTCCGCGAGCTGGGTCCGGAACCGGCCGAAGTTTTGCTGCGCAAGGCCCGCGTCCGGGTCGTCCCAGGAACGGACTTCGCGCCGCCCGGTTCGGCGGCCGGCCAAGGCTTCGTCCGCTTCAACCACGCGACTTCGCTGCCACTGCTGGAGGAGTTGCTCGCGAGGCTGGGCTCAGTTCTCAATTGACGATGTCCGGCGAAACCACCTCCGGGACCGGTCATTCGGCGAGGAATTCGGTCAGGTTGGCTGTGAGGGCGGCCGGGTTGTCCTCTTGGACCAGGTGGCCGGCTTGGTCGATCCAGGTCAGGCGGGCGTGCGGGATTCGCTCCGCCAGGCGCTTGGCCCGGTCTGCGGGCAGCCAGTCGTCCCGGTCGCCCCAGGCGATCAGGACCGGGCAGGCCAGCTCGGCGTAGCGGTCCTCCACTTCGCGGGTGAAGCGCTCGTCGGCCTGGCGGATCTGGCGGTAGAAAGCCGGTTGGCCCGCCTCGCCCAGCCAGGGCGTGACCAGCGCGTCCAGGACGTCACCGCGCAGTTCGCGGTGCGCCGCCGTCGTGATGTAGCGACGGACCAGCGCCTCGTGCAGATGCGGCGGAAGGGCCGCGAAGACCTCGGAATTCTCGCGCACCAGACGGAAGAAGTCCGAGCCCCAGGGACGCACACTGACCGCGTCCACCAGCGCCAGCCGTCCATATTGGACGCCGTCAAGCAAAGCGGTTCGCAGCGCCACCGCGCCGCCGAAGTCGTGGGCGACGACCGAGGTGGTGCGCAGGTTCCAGTGCCGCAGCAGATCGGTGAAAACCGCCTGCTGGGCGGCTAGCGAGACGTCCTGGCCCTCACGCATTTCGGACTGCCCGTAGCCGGGCATGTCCCAGACGAACACCTGGTGCCGGGCGCTGAGCGCAACGGCGACATCGCGCCAGACATACGACGAGAACGGCGTCCCGTGCAGCAGCACGACCGGATCTCCCTCCCCCATGCTCGCCCAGCGGACCGTCCCGTGCGCCGACTCGTGCCGCTCGGGCAACTCCCAGCTCATCCCAACCTCCCGTCCGCCTTTGCCGGTAACGTTACCATCAAATAGTCTAAGATGGTAACCTTGACGTGTGGCACACGACCGCCCGGCCGCACCGGGCAAGCTGGCACCAGTCGAGGCGTTCGGCAATTCGGCACGCTTCCGGTACGGCGAAGACGCCTTGGCCGACCTGGCGAGTACGCAGACCTGGTTGCGCGAGCACGGTTGGCACGACGCGGCCGACGAGCTCGACGAACCCGCACACCAAGAACTAGTCCGCGCCCGCGAGACGATCCGCGGCCACCTCGCCGGAACCGATTCAACGGGGCTGAACGACTACGCGAGCCGACTGCTGCGGCCACCGCAGTGGCAGGACGGCCAGGTGGTGATCCCGACAGCGAACGGCACCGAGGTCGAGCGCCTGATCGGCCGGCTCATCGCGGCCCTGGCCCTGGACGGGCTCACCGGCAAGCCCGGTCGGCTCAAGGTCTGCCACGCCGACGACTGCCGCTGGCTGTACTACGACCGCTCGCCGGCCAACAACAGCACCTGGTGCAGCATGGACAGCTGCGGAGCGCGCCACAAGATGCGCGCCTACCGGACGCGCCGCAAAGAGTCCTGATCCGCCCGATAATCGGGGCAGATCCGTGGCAGCGGTGCTTGCGCGACCCAGTCCCACACCGCAAATGACTTACGCCGCAGATAAAACAGACCCTAGGAACAGGAGCCACTTCGATGCGAGTCGCGATCACCGGGCACCGGGAACTGCCAGTGGAAACGGCTCGCCTCGTGGAAAGCCGGCTGCGGGCGGAAATCGGCGGCTACCGGGCCGCCGAGCTTGTCGGCGTGACCTGCCTGGCCGATGGCGCGGACAGCATCTTCGCGCGGCTCGTGCTGGCCCACGGCGGTCGGCTGTCCGTGATCATCCCGGCCAGCGAGTACCGCGCCGGGCAGCCCGAGCCGCACCATGCGACTTTCGACGCGCTCTGCGCCAAGGCATCCGAGATCATCGAGCTCGACTTCGTCGCCCCGGAGCCGCCGGCCTACCTGGCGGCCGGCCTGCGCATGCTCGACACCGCCGACCACCTGATCGCCGTCTGGGACGGCCGCCCGGCCCGCGGGCCGGGCGGCACCGCCGATATCGTCGCGGCCGCACACGACCGCGGACTCTCCGTCACGGTCGTCTGGCCGCCGGGCGCGCAACGCGCCTGACCCGAACACCGGCCCCGGGTGCCGTCCGAAACCCTTGCTGGAAAAGGGGAAACTTCCGGATCACACCACGGCTTCGTCCGCTTCGTCCGGCGCTTCCTGGGGGCGCACCGGCAGCGTGCCGAAGACCGCCGGCGGTTCCTTCCAGTAGGTCGCCGAGCTACCGGCCTGGATCGCGGCCCACACGCGCTCCGGGGTGGTCGGCATGTCGATGTGCCGCACCCCCAGGTGCTTCAGCGCGTCGATCACCGCGTTCTGCACCGCAGGCGTGGAACCGATGGTGGCGGACTCGCCGATTCCCTTGGCGCCCAACGGGTTGTGCGGGCTCGGCGTCTCGGTGTTCGACACCTCGAAGGACGGCAGGTCAGCCGCCGACGGAATCGTGTAGTCGGCCAGGGTGCCGGTCTCCGGATTGCCGTCGACGTCGAAGGTCACCTGCTCCCACAACGCCTGCGCGATGCCCTGAGCCGCGCCGCCGTGCTGCTGACCGCGCACGATCATCGGGTTGAGCACCCGGCCGCAGTCGTCCACCGCGATGTGGCGTAACGGCCGGACAAACCCGGTCTCCACGTCCACCTCGACCACCGACACGTGCCCGCCGAACGGGAACGTCGCGCCCGCCGGGGCGAAGTCGATGTTCGCCGCCAGCCGGTCACCGCCGTCCGCGGCGGCCCGGGCGAGCTCCGCCCAGGCGACCGTCGCGCTCGGCACCCCGGCCACGCCGAGCCTGCCATCGTCGGTCAACTGGATGTCGTCGACCGACGCCTCAAGCCGGGACGCGGCGAGTTCCTTGGCCTTCCGCAGCACCAGATCGCCGGCCTCCTGCACCGCACTACCGGCGATCTGCAGCGACCTCGACCCGCCGGTTCCCGAACCGCGCGGCACCTGCTCGGTGTCGGACTGAACGAACTCGATCGACTCCATCGGAATGCCGAGCCTGTCGGACACGATCATGGCGAACGAGGTCGCGTGCCCCTGGCCGTGGGCGGAGGTGCCGACCTTGATCCGGGCACCGCTCTCGTGCACCTCGACCTCGGCGTACTCCCCCGCGCCCCCACCGGTGATCTCCACGTAGGCGCTCACCCCGATGCCCAGTAGCAGGTGCTCGCCGGCGGCGATGCGACGAGTTTGCTCGGCGCGTAACGCCTCGTAGCCGGCCAGCCGCAGCGCCTCGGCAAAGGGCCGCTCGTAGTCGCCGCTGTCGTAGTTGGCGCCGACCACCGTCTTGTACGGGAAGGACTCCGGCACGAGGAAGTTCTTACGCCGCAACGCGACCGGGTCCATATCCAGCTCGGCGGCGGCCAGATCCATCAGCCGCTCCAGCATCGCCGCGGCTTCGGGCCGTCCCGCGCCGCGGAACGCGCCGATCGGCGTGGTGTTGGTGATCGCTGCCAAGGCGTCATAGCTGATCTTCGGGATCTGATAGACGCCCTGCGCCATCATGCGCGTAGATCCCATTGCCAACCCGCCACCGAAGCCCGCGTAGGCACCGGCATCGCCGATGACGCGGCAACGGAGCCCGACGATGGTGCCGTCGCGCTTGAGCCCTAACTCCGCGAACTGCACCTGCGCGCGGCCATGCGGCATGGCCTGCATGTTCTCCGAGCGCGTCTCGACCCACCGGACCGGCCGTCCCAGGCGCCGGGCGACCGCGACGGCCACCGCGTGCTCAACGATCGTGCCGGCCTTGCCACCGAACGCGCCGCCGACGTGTGGCGAGATCACCCGCACCCGCTTCGGATCCCAGCCGAAAGTCTTGGCCAGCCCGTTGCGCACGCCATGCGGCATCTGTGTCGAGACGTGCACTGTGACTTCATAGTCCTCGTCCGGCCCGCCCGGCTGCACAGCGATCGCGTTGCCCTCCAGCGGAACCACGGCGACGCGCTGGTTCTCGATCCGGGCCCGCACCACGACGTCGGCGCCGGCCAGCACGTCTGCCCCGGCGGCGTCGCGATACCCGCCGGCCACATTCGAACCCAGCTCCGGAAACTGTTGTTCCGCTGCGGGCTCCAGAGCCTGCTCCGGGTCCGCGACGACGGGCAGCGGGTCGTAGTCGACGTCGACCAGTTCGATCGCGTCGGCGACCGCGGCGGCGCTCTCGCCGACGATCACCGCGACCGCCTCACCGACGAAACGCACTCGGTCGGTGGCCAGCGGCGGCCGTTCGCAGCGCGAGTTGAGTTCGATGAAGGGTGGCGGGACCGGCACATCCAGATCTGCTGCGGCGAACGCCGCGACGATGCCCGGCGCGGCGGCAGCGGCCTTGACCTCGACGCTTGCCAGGCGCGCGTGCGCGACCGGCGAGCGGACGAAAGCCAGGTGCAGCATGCCATCGAGATCAAGGTTGCCGACGTAGGTGCCCCGGCCCCGGAGCAGCTCCGGGTCTTCGACCCGTTGGACTTCGGTCCCCAATAATGAACCCGCCATGTTCGAACCCTATCCGTCCAGTCGCCGAGAAGCATCGAGAAAACCGGTTGCGGAGGGAACACAACAACGAACATCCGGCGAAAATTCCCCGCCAGATGTTCGCTTCGGGTTCGCGCCCCCCAAGGGCTCGACGGCCAGCCTGCGCTCAGCGCCTCGGCGGGCGCAGCCCCGTTCCCGAGCATCGAGCTATTGGTTCAACCAAGAGGATCGTGGCGTCGTCTCTCGCGCGTTCGCGGCCCCTGGGTTTCACAGACTGAAATTCGCTTTTCACAATAATGAAAACCACGCTGACCTTTTTCAGCACGGATGCGGCAGTGCTCGACCCACGGCCCTGCCAAAGCACGCCGATCAGCACCCGTCGACGTCCGATTCGCGACCCAATGCGACGGCTCACCCTAATCCGGTGGACAGCCCGGTGAGAATCGGCTCGTGAACCACGTCTGGACCCTCGCGCCGGTCGACCCGGCCGAACCCGTCGTCGTCCGACTGCTCCGCGACTACATCGACGAGTTGGCGAGCCACGCCGAGCATTGGCCCGAGAAGACGCTGACATGCGCGGAGGAGCAAGAAGATCCGGAAAAGAGCTTGACGTTTCGAAAGGGTGCAGTGTGGGTGCCATGAGGCCACAGGTGATCCGTACCGAGCGGCTCGGGTTGGTGCCGCTTCGCCTCGATCACGCCGCGGAAATGTCGTGCGTGCTCGCCGATCCGGATTTGTACGGATTCATCGGCGGTGTCCCGCTTACGCCGCACGAACTGCGCTCCCGGTATGAGCGGATGCTGGCAGGCCCGCCGGATCCCGCGGTGTCCTGGTGCAACTGGGTGATCCGGCTGCTCGACGAGGCGCGCCTGGTCGGCGCGGTCCAGGCGACGATCACCCCCGGTTATCCCGGACCGGTCGCCGAGATCGCCTGGATCGTGGGCACCGACTGGCAGCGGCAGGGCATCGCGAAAGAAGCCGTGCGCGGCCTCGTCGACTGGCTGCGCCGGAAACCGGTGCGGGGCATCATCGCGCACATTCACCCGGAGCACCGAGCATCGGCCGCGGTAGCAACGGCGACGGGCCTGAAGCCGACCGGCCACTGGCACAACGGAGAACTCAGCTGGCGCCTGACCCTCAAACCCGCCACCACCGCAAGCTGAGTCCGGGAGGCCAGGACCACCCGGAAGGCAAATCGGCGTGTCTCGGCGGATATCCCGAAATTCGGGATCATCGGGCTCCGCATTCACGTTGGAGGCGAAGCACTTCTGGCCGCGCAGTGTCCAGTGTGCACAGTGCAGCGGGTCCGTCGCGGCTGGCCAACATCGCCGCCGCCCTGCTTCTCGGTCCCGAACATCGCGCTTCTCAGCAGCGAGCCGAACCGGGCGAGCTCAGGCCGAGCGCTGCGACTGCCCGCGACTCCATGAGCCCATTCCGCGATGCGGAAACCATACCCGCTCGGCGACGATTTTCCGCCCGGCGGGCGAAGCGCCCGGACAGCCGGGCCACTACCGTGGAGCCAGCGGTCTTCGGCGAGCAGGCGGGCGACAGACATGATCGATGTGCAACGTAGGTTGGTGCTGATCCGGCACGCCAAGTCGGCCTGGCCGGACGACGTCGACGACTCCGACCGGCCGCTGACCGAGCGGGGCCGCCGCGACGCACCCGCCGCCGGCCGATGGCTGCGCGAAAACGCGGCGGCGATCGAGTTCGTGCTGTGTTCCCCGGCGGTGCGCGCCCGCCAGACCTGGGCGCTGGCGGCCCCGGAGATCCCGGCCGAACCGAAAGTCAAGTACGACGACCGAATCTACGCGGCCTCGGCCCGCGAACTCCTGGCCGTCATCCGCGAAATCCCGTCCACGGTCATGACGGCCGCCGTCGTCGGCCACAACCCGGGACTCGAAGACCTCGTCCAGCTGCTCACCGATGAACCGGCGGAGCTCAAAACCGCAGCGATCGCGCTGCTTTCCAGCCCGGCCGCTTGGTCCGAAGTGGGCCAGTCCTGGGCGGCCGGCGCAACCTACGTCAAGCCTCGCGGCTGACCTATCGCGGGCGATGAGCCGACGAACTCACTGGCTACTGTGGACGAATAGACTCCGTGGCGATTTCAATGGAAATCACCGTGCTGATTTCCATTGAAATCGCCCATGTCCCGCGTCAGGCGTTGACGGGTTGGCGGGATAGCTTGAGGTCCCAGCGGTGGCGGGTCAGCACAACCGGCACGCCTTCGCCTCGGGCCTCCGCCGCGAAGACGGCCGCGCGGGCTCGGCGCCACCAGACCACTGTGCGCAACGTTCCGAACAGCAGCAGCGCCACCAGGGCCAACATCGCCACCCGGTAATCCGAGCCGCCGGGCAGGCCCTGCGTCAGGTCCAGCACCAGGCCCACCAACAGGACACCGAGCGCGGTCGCGGTGTGCCCGCCCGCGTTCGCCACACCGGTCGCCGTTCCGACCTGGTGGAGCGGGTTGTAATCCCGCACCAGGGCGAACGCCACCGCCGAAACCGGGCCGCCCAGCGCGAAGATGAAGAACGCCGTCGCGATCACCGCCAGCGGCGGGTGCCCGCCTTGCCAGCCCAGCAGGACCGCCCAGGCCAGGACGTTGAGGAGCAGATAACCCAGCACGATCCACATCCGGCACTCCGGGCGGCGGCCGATCAGCGCACCCACCACGGGGCCGCCGATCACCTGGCCGATGATCAGCAGGCTGAGCATCACGCTCGCCGTCGCGGTCGGCACGCCCAGCCCGTTGACCAGATACGGGAAACCCCACAGCAGGGTCAATGCGCCCGAGACGAACATCGTGCAGAAGTGCGTCCAGAACGCCAGCCGCGTGCCCGGCACCGACCACGCATCGCGAACCTGCCGGAAAACCGCGCCGCCGCCACGCGGCCGCGCCCCGCCGAACGGGGCGTCCCGCACGACCGTTCCGGTGACCGCCGCATAACCCAGCGTCAACGCACCCACCAGCAGGAACGTCGCCGTCCAGCCCATGTTTTGCAACGCCAGCGCAAGGGGGAACGTGGCCGCGACGCCACCCAGCGCCCCCAACGCGCTGGACATCGTTGCCACCAGTGCGTAGCGACGGGCGGAGAATTGCGTTGCCACCAGTCGCAGGATGCTGACCCACATCAACGCATCGCCCATGCCCAGCACCGCGCGGGCGAGCAGGCCCATCGGATAGGAATCGGCCACCGCGAAAAGCACTTGACCAGTGCCCAACAACACTACCGCCGCGGTGATCACCTTTCGGGCACCGAAGCGGTCCACCAGCAATCCGGTGGGGATCTGCATGCCGGCGTAGATGCCGACCTGCAGCACCGTGAACGCGCTCAGCGCGGCCGGCCCGACGCCGAACCGGTCCAGCGCCTGCGTGCCAGCGACCCCCAAGCTGCCTCTGTGAAATACCGCGGCGAGGTAGGCAACCACCGCCGCGCTCCAGATCCACCATGCCCGACTCTCCGGTCGGTCGGCAGCCACTTGAGACCTCCTTGTTCAGTTCTGTGCAGCGAAATCAAGATCAAGATCAACCGTTGATCGGTCACTCATCCGTATTGTCGCCGAAACGGGACGCGGAGTTACCGAAACCGCACGTGCATTGCACCACACTTTGCGCACGTGCCTACTTTTCCGGCCACTAAAGCAAACCTCGCTATTAAGTCCACTGTGTACTATGAACAATTCAGGTGGACACTATGAACAAGCCGTTTCATGGGAACGGCTTGCGCGTAACGGGGTCAGAGTTGCGCGGCGACCTCGTCCAGCAGACCGACCAATCCGGCCAGCGCCGGGTTCTGGTCATCCCGGCGCCACACCAGGGCCAGCGGGATCGACGGGGCGTCGTGCACCGAAACCAGCACCACGCCGGGAACTTTCAGGTGTCCGGCGGTCATCGGGACCAGGCTGATGCCGGAACCGGCGCCGACCAGCGACAGGATCGTGTGGGTGTCCGGCGCTTCCTGCACGAAATTCGGACTGTAGTCGTGTTGCATGCAGGCCGCCTGCACCAGTTGGTTGACCACCGAGCCGCGATTGGCGGGATAGCTGATGAACGACTCGTTGCGCAGGTCCGCCAGCCCGACTCGCCGGGCACCGGCCAGCCGGTGGTCCTCCGGCAGCGCCACCGCCAACGGGTGCTGCTCCAGCTCCCGCACGCACAGGCCCTCGGTGGGCACCGGCAGTCGCAGCAGCCCGGCGTCGATTTCCTGCTGGTTGATCTGGTCCACCAGCTCGCCGCCGTAGAGCGGGCTGACGATGTCGAAGCGCACGTTCGGATAGCGCTCCCGGAACTTGCGCACGATCAGCAGCATCACGCGGTACGACGTCTGACCGCTGAACCCCAGCCGGACCACGCCGATCTCCCCCGCGGCAGCCTGCCGGGCCAGCCGCGGCGCGGCCTCCGCGGCCAGCAGCGCCTTGCGTGCCTCGCGTAGGAATGCCTCGCCCGCAGCGGTCAGCGCGACGTGCCGCGTGGTGCGGCGCAGCAGCGCCACGCCGACCTCGTGCTCCAGGCGCTTGATCTGTTGCGAAAGCGGCGGTTGGGACATGTGCAACCGGACCGCGGCCCGGCGGAAGTTCAGCTCCTCCGCCACGGCGACGAATGCCCGCAGGTGGCGCAGCTCCACCGCTCCAACCTCCCGACGGCGAGCGCCTTTGCCCAGGTCACCGACGATTGTGTCGCGAAACCGAATCAAACCTACCCGATTTTGGTGTTAGACGAAACACACTCGCTGTCCTAGCGTCGAGACACCGTGTTTCGGCCTGCCGAACCGCCGATTTCCATGGAAATCGCCCACCCAACAAGAAAGGTCGGGAGGTATGGGTGAACTGGCGTCCCCGGGCGGGACGGCCCCCGAAACGGTGTTCCGGGACGGCCTAGCCACCGGCGAGCTGCGATACCAGCGCTGCGGCAGGTGCTCGTCGGCGGTGTTCCAACCGCGCGTGCTGTGTCCGGGCTGCGGAAGCGGCGACCTGAGCTGGCAGCGCAGCAGCGGCCTCGGGACCGTCTACTCGACGACCGTGGTGCGCGACCGCACCGGGATGCACAACGTCGCGCTGATCGACTTGGACGATGGCTTCCGGATGATGTCGCGGGTGGACGACCTGGACGCCGACAAGGTGGTCATCGGGGCGCGCGTCGGGTTCGCCGTCGCCGATGACGAGGGGACGCCCGTCGCCGTGTTCCGTTCTGGAGGACGACACGGACGGCAATCCGCCACCACTGCGCGTAGCGGCCGATCGCGGGACGCAGAGGACTCATGACGTTGCGCGGCAGCACGGCGGTGGTGGGCGTCGCCGAATCGGATCTCGGCCAGGTCGCCCACGGCCTGACTCCGCTGGACCTGGTGGGGCAGGCGACGGTGCGGGCGCTGGCCGACGCGTGCATCCAGAAGTCCGAAGTGGACGGTTTGTTCACCGCGTCGTCGTACTACCCGATGTCCGGCATGGACACCGCCGAGTACCTCGGCATCCGGCCCAGCTACATCGACGGATCGACCATCGGCGGCAGTTCGTTCGTCTCCCACTTGCTGCACGCGGCGGCGGCGATCAACGCTGGGGTGATCTCGACGGCGCTGATCGTCTACGGCAGCACCCAACGCTCCGACGGTGGCCGGCTGGTCTCGCCGTCCAAGCCGAACCCGTTCGAGGCGCCCTACCGCGCGCGGTACCCGATCAGCATGTACGCGATGGCGACCGCGCGACACATGCACCAGTACGGCACGACCCGCGAGCAGCTGGCCGACGTGGCGGTGGCCGCGCGGCAGTGGGCGCAACTCAACCCGGTGGCGTTCATGCGTGCGCCGCTGACCCGCGAGGAAGTGCTGTCCGCACGGATGATCAGCGATCCGCTGACCAAGCTGGACTGCTGCCTGGTCACCGACGGGGGTGGCGCGGTCGTGCTGACCAGCGCGCAGCGCGCGCGGCAACTGCCCGGCCAGCCCGCCTTCCTGCTCGGGGTCGGCGAGGCGACCTCGCACCGCAGCATTTCCGCGATGCCGGACCTGACGGTCACCGCGGCGGCCGAATCCGGCGGCCGGGCCTTCGAGATGGCCGGCCTGACCCCGCGGGACGTCGACGTGATCGAGCTCTACGACGCCTTCACCATCAACCCGATCTTGTTCCTGGAGGATCTCGGGTTCTGCGCCAAGGGCGAGGGCGGCGCGTTCGTCGCGGAGGGCCAGATCGCGCCCGGCGGCAAGCTGCCGGTGAACACCAACGGCGGTGGGCTCTCGTACTGCCACCCCGGCATGTACGGGATCTTCACCGTTATCGAGGCGGTGCGGCAGCTGCGCGGCGACTGCGGTGCGCGGCAGATCCGAGGCGCCGACGTGGCGCTCGCGCACGGCAACGGCGGCGTACTGTCGAGCCAGGTCACGGCGATCTTCGGTACCGAGACCACGCTGTGACGACCACATCCGGCGGCAGGGCGATTTTTCCGCGATTTCCATGGAAATCGCCGCCGGAAGCGCGCAAGGAGGATTTGATGTTGCAGGGCAAGGTTGCGGTCATCACCGGCGGTGCCAAGGGCATCGGGTTCGCCATCGCGGAGAACTTCGTGTCCCACGGCGCGAAGGTGGTGCTCGCCGATATCAATGCCGAGCATGCCCAGGAATCGGCGGAGAAGCTGGGCGGGAGCGGCACAGCGTGCGGGCTGGCCTGCGACGTCACTGACCCGGACGCCGTGCGGGCGGCGGTCGAGGCGGCCACCGACGAATTCGGGTCGCTGGATGTCATGGTGAACAACGCGGGGATCACCCGAGACGCGACCATGCGCAAGATGACGCTGGCCGACTTCGAGGCCGTCCTAGACGTGCATGTCAAGGGTGCCTGGCTGGGCACCCGGGCCGCCGCCGCGGTGATGCGCGAGCAGGGCCACGGCTCGATCGTGAACATCTCGTCGATCTCCGGCAAGGTCGGCATGATCGGGCAGACCAACTACAGCGCCGCCAAGGCCGGCATCGTCGGGCTGACCAAGGCCGCCGCCAAGGAGGTCGCGCACAAGGGCGTGCGGGTCAACGCGGTGCAGCCGGGTCTGATCCACACCGACATGACCGCGGCGTTGCGCGAAGACGTGTTGAAGGCCAAGCTCGCCGAGATCCCGATGCAGCGCGCGGGCGAGCCGGCCGAGGTCGCCAACGTGGTGCTGTTCCTGGCTTCCGACATGTCGTCGTACATGACGGGTTGTGTCCTGGAGATCACCGGCGGCCGGCACATCTGACGGAACTCGCTCGGAAAGAGGCACCCGCAGCGCCTTATAGGGTCAGCCAAGCGGCTCGAAACTCATTGCAACCGCCGTGTATCGGGACCGGCGGCGGACATCCGCCGCCGACCCGTCAAGATCACTACCGAGAAGGGCCGAAGGCAGCGGACCGGTGCAGCATGCGCGCGCGCCCTGCTACGCGAGCCTCGGCATGCGCTCGTGCACGACCACCGCACCGGTCAATCGCGCACTGGTTCGTCGAGTTCGGCGAGGATGGCGGTGGTGTGCTGGCCGAGCTCGGGAATCGGGTCCATCCGCGACTCACGGCCCGCGACTGTCACCGGCGGCAGCAGGGCGCGCAGCTTCCCGGCGGGCGAGTCGACCTCGCGCCAGCGGTCGCGGGCGGCCAGCTGCGGGTGCTCGGCGAACTCGGCCATCGTGCGCATCCGCGAATTGGCGATGCCGACCTCCTCTAGACGGGCTTCGATCTCCGCACTGGTCAGCTGCGCGAACGCCGCCTCGATCACCACCTTCAGCTCGGCCAGGTGCTCGACCCGCTTGGGGTTGGCGTCGAATCGGGGATCGGTGGCCAGTTCGGGCCGGTCGAGCACCTGCTCGCAGAACTTCAGCCATTCCCGCTCGTTCTGCACGCCGAGGAACACCTGCGATCCGTCACCGGCCGCGAAGGGCCCGTACGGCGCGATAGCCGCGTGCCGAGCGCCCGCGCGCCGCGGCGGCGTACCGCTGTATGTGGCGTAGTAGTAGGGAAATCCCATCCATTCCCCGAGCGCGTCGAACAGCGAGACCTCGAATGCCGTTGCCTGGCCGGTGCGCTCGCGCTCGTAAAGGGCGGTCAGCACCCCGGTGTAGGCGTACATGCCGCCGGCGATGTCGGCGGTGGAGATTCCGGTCTTGGCCGGTTCCGCCTCATTGCCGGTGATGGAAACGAGGCCCGTCTCGCACTGGACCAGCAGGTCGTATGCCTTCTTGTCGCGATACGGGCCGGAGCTGCCGTAGCCGGAGATGTCGCAGACGATCAGCCGGGGGTAGCTCGCCCGCAGCTCTGCCGCGCCGAGGCCGAGCCGGGTCGCCGCGCCGGGCGCGAGGTTCTGCACGAACACGTCCGCACGCGCCAGCAGCTTGTCCATGACCTGCCGGTCGGCCTGCTGCTTGAGGTCCAGGACGATGCTTTCCTTGTTTCGGTTGAGCCACACGAAGTGACTGGACAGGCCCTGCACCGAGGTGTCGTAGCCGCGGGCGAAGTCCCCGGCCGGGCGCTCGACCTTGATCACTCGGGCACCCAGGTCGGCCAGTTGCCGGGTGGCGAACGGGGCGGCGACCGCCTGCTCCAGGGACACCACGGTCACGCCGTCCAACGGAAGCATCGAACAGCTCCCCTTCCCAAGCATTTGTACGGCCAATTGCTGGCCCAGCATTACCCGCCGACGAGGCGTTGTCAATGGGCACAAGGCACACCGCAGGCACATTGGCCGTACATATCAGCCGTCGATTTCAAGGGAAACCGGCATGTCGATTTCCCTTGCAATCGCCGGTCCGCATCAGGTCAGGTGACGGCGAAGGAAGTCGAGGGTGCGAGGCCAGGCCATGCGAGCCGAATCCTCGTGGTATGACGCCGGATTCTGGTCGTTGAAGAAGGCGTGCCCGGCCGGGTAGACGTGAATCTGCGGTCGTACCTCGGACTGCTGCTGGATCTTGTCGCGCAACTCGCCCACCGCGTCCATGCTGATGGAGCGGTCGTATTCGCCGAAGTGGCCCAGCATCTGCGCCGTCAGACCGGAAAAGTCCGTGTCCGCCACCGAGGGCAGCCCGTAGAACGGCACCACGGCGCCGACCCGGTCGCCCTGCTGTGCGGCCAGCACGATCGCGAACTTGCCGCCCATGCAGAACCCGACCACTCCGACCGCCGAACTCGTCACCGCGTCTAGCGTCAGCAGGTAGTCGACCGCCCCGGAGAGGTCGCGGGCGGCCTGATCGACCGGCAACTCCTGCATCAGCCGCGCGGCTTGCCTGGCGTCGTGCGTGGTGTGCCCGCCGTAGAGATCCGGGGCGAGCGCGACGAACCCCTCGGCCGCCAGCCGGTCGGCGACATCGGCGACGTGGTCGGTCAGCCCCCACCACTCCTGGATCACCACCACGCCCGGGCCCGGCCGCGACGGCTTCGCCAGGTAGCCGTGCGCGGTGCGCCCATTGCTGGCGAAGCTCACGTTCTGGTGCGGATTCGTCACGCTGGTACTCCCTTTGTCCGGCGGCAAAGCCTTGACCCCGACCGGCTCATCGTCGCGCCCGGCCGGGTTGATCGCACGCGGTCACATCTGGGCCGCCCGGCGTTCCCGCACGACCGGCAGCAGAGCCATCCCGGCGAAGATCAACACGGTATCCGCCGAGCACCGCCCGTGCCAAGAGCCGGTGCGGTCGGTTGATCTCCCTTCAACAGCACGTCGCCGGGCGCGGGCGGCGCTCGGCGACGTGGTGGATCCGGCTCACCAGGCTTGCTCAGCCCGTTATGCCAGAGAGGTCCATGTGGAAGACCTCCCAGATGTGCCCGTCCAGGTCGTGGAAGCTCTTGCCGTACATCGGGCCCTCGTCCATCGGCTCGTTCGCGGGCTGCGCTCCCGCCGCGAACGCCTTCCCGGCCAGCTCGTCGACCTGCGCCCTGCTTTCCAAGCCCAGCGCCACCAGGACTTCGGTGGCCTTGTTCGCGTCGACCAGCTCCTTCTTGGTGAACTGCCGGAAGAACGGTTCCACCAGCAGCATCGCGTAGGAATCGTCGCTGATCACCATGCAGGTAGCGTTTTCGTCGGTGAACCGCTGGTCGAAGGTGAAGCCCAGCGCGGTGAAGAAGTCGACCGCCCTGTTGAGGTCCTTGACCGGCAGGTTGATGAAGGTCTTGATGGACATCGTTTCTCCGTTTCACACGCGCGGTTGATCAGCGGTTGGCCAGGAACGGGATGGTCTGGCGACGCCCCCAGGCGAGCGCCACGAACACCAGGACGAGCACGAGCGGCGGGAGCGCCATGACCGGCGAGTCGAACACGAACAGCTGGGTGATCGTCGCGCCGACCATGACGCAGGCGAGACCGAGCGCGGCCGGTCCGGCCAACCGGGGCACGAGCAGGCCGATGGCGCCGAGCAGTTCCAGCGCGCCGGTCAGGTACCGGAACCACTGCCCGAGCCCGATCAGCCCGAACATCTCGACTGTCGTCGGATCACCGATCAGCTTGGGGACGGCGGCGAACGCGAAGAACGCCGCGAGCAGAGCCTGGAGCACCCAGAGCGTCACGTGTACGCCCCGCCGCTGAGAAACCGCCGCGTTCGAGCTGGTAGTCATGTTGCACCCTTTCCCGAGGGCTGGAGATACCGACTACCCGTATCGACCTCGGGCGCAACGAAAACTCATCGGGGCCGCGCGAAGAAAGTTCGCGCGCCGGTCAGTCGGCGACGACCTGGTCCAGCACCGTCGTGAACGCATCGCGATCCACGGTGGCCGAATCCTGCGCGAGCCACCGCCCGATGTCGCACACGAACTGCGCCGGGGTCATCGGCGAAACCGGGTCGCCATCCTGCTCCACGGTGGTGATGTCACCGGCACGGCTGGGGTAGATCAGCACCACGCCGCGCACCTCGATACCGGGCAGCAGCTCCTCGAAGAGGGCGACGCCCTCCGGCAGCCTGGTCGCGCCGCCGCGGAACGGATGGCCGTTGCGCCACAGCGTGCCCTCGTCGTCGGAGGTGTAGTGGCCGGGCAACCAGCTCTTGGATTCCACCAGCACCAGCCGCCGCCCGCAGAGCACGGCGTGGTGGACGTCCTCGAACACCGAATCGGGCCAGGACAGTCCGTGGAACACCCGCACGCCCGGCAGCCGGGTCAGGTACTTCGCGCACAGCTCGGCGGTCAGCTGCTGGGCCCGCTCGTCCTGCCCGTCCGGAAGGCCGAAGATACGTTGCCCGCCGAACTCCGCGGCGAACGAGCGGTTGACCCGGTGCGCTCGGACATGCCGACGCAGCAGCAGCACGATCACCACGCCGGAGCCCACCAGCACGGCCAGCCAGGCGGCCATCAGCATGGCGCTCAACTCGACGGCGAGCCCGGCCAGCAGCAACAGCGACCAGCCGCCCACCAGCGCCAGCGTGGGTGCCCGATCCGGGCCGGTGACCGGCAGGTAGCGGACCCGGGTGTCCGGATCGACGGTGTCCCACCACGGGATGTCGTCCAGCCGCAGCCGCGGCAACTTCGGGACGTAGGCCGGATCTTCGCCGAAACTCCGCCGACGGCGCCGCCCCGTCACCCGCGGGCGGCGGATGGGCTCGCCCGCACCGTCGTAGTCGGCGCGGCGGACCGGATCGTTGAGCGTCTCGTACGCCTCCTGCAACAACCGGAAGGTTCCTGCGGTGCCACCGACATCGGGGTGCATGCTGCGTGCCAGCGACCGATAAGCGGACTTGATCTCCGCTGCCGTCGCGTTCCGTGTCACGCCCAGCAGTTCGTAATAGTCGACCCCGCGCACGGCCCTCCTGCTTCCCACGATTGCGCGGTCATGATAGGGCTTGCGCGGAATTCAAGATCAACCGAGTGGGGATGTTTCCTCGGCGACTTCGACCACGTCCTGTCCGGGGGCGACTTCGGTGCCGTCGTCGAGCAGGAAGCGGGTGATGGTGCCGCTGGTTTCCGCCTTCACCGGGCTGTAGGTCTTCACCGCCTCGATCACCGCGATGGTCTGGCCGACATCGACGTGGCCGCCTTCGCGCACGTACGGGTCGGCCTCCGGGGACGGACCCCGGTAGAACACGCCTGGTTGTTGCGCCTTAACAGTGGACATACTCGGTACCGTGCTCTTTCCCGAGCCGGACCGCCACTCGCCGCACCCTTGATCTTGGTCTGCCGGCCAGCAGCGCCGGGTTCGGGCCCTGGAAGCGAAAAAACCCGCTGACCGGCCGGTCAGCGGGCTCTTCCACGCGGATGACCGAGACGGCTCGCGCCGCCCCTCCCTTTTGGCCACCCGGGACAGCCGCCCGGTCTCAGGTGGCGCCTCGGACCGGTACGGCTAGCTTTGCGGTCGAACGCCGGGACGACCAGCCGGGAGCGGGGGTACTCCGGCGGCCCACCCGGCACCGCCAGGTCGTTCGCCGGCGGGCGTAGCCCACCGGTGCCAGTCGACACTTTAACCGATTTTCCCGACCCCGTGGAGCGCAACGTGACCCAAAGCTCCCCGCGCGTCACAACCGGCCCATCCGGCGCCTCACGGAGCGCACAATCGGGAACTTCGCGATCACTTGATCATTTCCCGGCGGGCCCCGAGGATTCCGGAGTACGGCCGGATGAACTTGGCTAAGGCGGTCTCGGGTCTTCGCTTTCCCCGTCGAACCCGGGAAACCAAGATCGAATTCTTGCCGACGCGGACTCGGCGAAGCGTGACACACCCATTCGACCATTTCGGACATGGATCGAAAAAGCAGGCCAAAAGGGCCGAGCGGAGCGCGCCGTGGACCTGTCGCGGATCGGTGTCATGGTCTTCACACCCGTTTGACACAAAGGTGAGCCTTACCTAGTTTCTTATCGCTCACCGAATCGCCGGCGAAGGAAGATGTGAATGCTATTCAGCAATGCCCTCATCGGGCTGCGGGAGGGGCTGGAGGCCGTTCTCGTGGTCAGCATTCTGGTCGCATTCCTCGTCCGCACCGAACGCCGCCGCGCGCTGCCGTTGGTCTGGACCGGGGTCAGCTTGGCGGTGGCGCTGTCGGTGGCGGTAGGCGCGGTGCTCACCTACACCGCGGCGACGCTGAGCTTCGAAGCCCAGGAGGGATTCGGCGGGATCGCCTCGATCATCGCGGTCGGCTTCGTCACCGGCATGATCTTCTGGATGCGCAAGGCCGGTCGCACCCTCGCGGCCCAGTTGCGCGGCCAACTCGACGATGCGCTGCAGCTCGGACCGGTTGCCGTGGCCACCGTGGCGTTCCTGGCGGTCGGCCGGGAGGGCCTGGAGACCGCGGTGTTCTTCTTCTCCAGCGTGCAGTCCGCCGGCGGCGGCACCGTGCTGCCACTGGTCGGATTCCTGATCGGGATCGCGATCGCTATCTTGCTCGGCTACCTGATCTACGCCGGGGCGGTCAAGGTCAACCTGTCGAAGTTCTTCACCGTCACCGGGGTGCTGCTGGTCTTCGTCGCCGCCGGGGTCTTCGCCTACGGGATGCACGACCTGCAGGAAGCCGGCCTGCTGCCCGGCCTGCACACGCTCGCCTTCGACGTCAGCGCCTACGTCCCGCCGAACTCCTGGTACGGCGCGCTGCTCAAGGGCATCTTCAACTTCTCCCCGCAGACCACCGTGCTCGAAGCCATCGTCTGGGTCGGCTACGTCGCGGTCGTACTCACCCTGTTCCTCCGCCCCCATCGCGGCGCCGCCCGGCCCGCCGAGATCCGTACCGGAGACGCAAAGTGACCATCAAAGCCCGCACCCTGCTGCCCGCGCTCGGCACCATCCTGCTCGCGGCCGGATGCGGCGGGCAGACCGCCGGCTCCGCGCCCGGTGCGATCGCGGTGCAAGCCGGCGACGACGCCTGCAAGCTGTCCACGACCTCCGCCCCGGCCGGCACGATCCGCTTCGACATCACCAACACCGGCAGCCAGGTCACCGAGTTCTACCTCTACGGCGAGGGCGACCGGGTGCTCAGCGAGGTCGAGAACATCGGTCCCGGCCTGACCCGGCAGCTGGTCGTCGAAGTGCCGCAGGGCGGCAAGTACACCACCGCGTGCAAGCCCGGCATGCAGGGCGACGGCATCCGCGGCGAGTTCACCGTCACCGGCTCCGCGAGCGCGCAGAACGGTGCCGCCACGCAGGCCGTCGCCGACTACAAGCGCTACGTGGACGAACAGGCCGACCAGCTCAAGGCCGGCACCGCGAGGTTCGCCGCAGCGGTCAAGGCCGGTGATGTGGAGCAGGCCAAGCAGTTGTACGCCTCGGCTCGGCTGCCGTGGGAGCGCATCGAACCGGTCGCGGAGAGCTTCGGCGACCTGGACCCGAGGATGGATGGCCGGGAGGCCGATCTGGAGCAGGGCCAGCAGTTCACCGGCTTCCACCGGCTGGAAAAGGACCTCTGGGTCACCGGGCCGCAGCCCGACACCCCGGCGATCGCCGACCAGCTTCTCGCCGACGTCGACCAGCTCGTTGCGCAGACCCGGACCGTCCAGCTGACCCCGGCGGGCATCGCCAACGGCGCCAAGGAACTGCTCGACGAGGTCGCCACCGGCAAGGTCACCGGCGAGGAGGAGACCTTCTCGCACACCGACCTGTGGGATTTCCGGGCCAACGTGGACGGCGCCAAGCAGGTGGTCACCACGCTGCGGCCGGTGCTGAGCGCGAAGGACCCGCAGCTGCTGGCGGTCCTGGACCAGAAGTTCGCGGCGGTGGACGCGCTGCTGGCGCGCTACCAGGTCGGCGACGGCTTCAAGCTCTACACCGAGCTGACCCCCGAGCAGGTCAAGGAACTGGCCTCGGCCGTGGACGCGCTCGGCGAGCCGCTGAGCAAGACCGCGGGCGTGGTGGCGCAATGACCGGTGTGTCCCGCCGTCGGCTGTTCGGGATGACCGGCGCCGGTGTCGCGATCGCGGGCACCGCCGCCGGGACGGGGTACTTCGCCGCGAGCCGCCCCGACGAGACGGCGGCCACGGTGCCCTTCCGGGGTCCGCACCAAGCCGGCATCACCACCCCGGCGCAGGACCGGATGCACTTCGTGGCCTTCGACGTGACCACGACCGACCGCGCCGAGTTGGCCGCGCTGCTGCGGGACTGGACGCAGGCCGCCGAGCGGATGACCGCCGGGTTGGAGGCGATCGAGAACGGCGCGGTCGGCGGGCGCACCGAGGCACCGCCGGGTGACACCGGCGAGGCCCTCGACCTGCCCGCGTCCGCGCTGACGCTGACCATCGGGTTCGGGCCGTCGCTGTTCGACGGCCGGTTCGGGCTCGGCGATCGCCGTCCCGCCGCACTGCTCGACCTGCCGCACTTCCCCGCCGACAACCTCGATCCCGCGCGCAGCAGCGGGGACCTGTGCGTGCAGGCCTGCGCCAACGATCCGCAAGTGGCCGTGCACGCGGTGCGCAACCTGGCGCGCATCGGGTTCGGCAAGGTCGCGGTGCGCTGGTCGCAGCTCGGGTTCGGCCGGACCTCCACGACATCGCGGGCGCAGAGCACACCGCGCAATCTGTTCGGGTTCAAGGACGGCACGAACAACCTGAAGGCCGAGGACACCGCGGAGCTGGACCGGCACGTCTGGGTTCAGCCGGGCGACGGCCCGGAGTGGATGTCCGGCGGGACCTACCTGGTGGCCCGGCGGATCCGGATGCACATCGAGACCTGGGACCGGACGTCACTGGCCGAGCAGGAAGCCATCGTCGGCCGGGCCAAGGGCAGCGGCGCACCGAACGGCGCGGCCGAGGAGTTCGACCCGGTCGACCTCCAGGCCCGCAGCCCGGACGGCGAGTTCCGGATCGCGGCCGACGCGCACATCCGGCTCGCCGCGCCCGCGACGCACGGCGGGGTGCGGATGTTGCGCCGCGGCTACAACTTCACCGACGGATCCGACGGGCTCGGGCGGCTGGACGCGGGGCTGTTTTTCGTGTGCTTCAACCGCGACCCGCGCACCCAGTTCGTGCCCGTGCAGCGGATGCTGTCCAAGAAGGACGCGATGATGGAGTATCTGGAGCACACCGGATCGGCCATCTTCGCCTGCCCGCCAGGAGTCCCACCCGGCGGCCACTGGGGTGACTCCCTCTTCGGGTAATCGGCGCGTTGACTTCCATGGAAATCGCCGCCGGTCTCCGGGGCCACCTGCTCCACCGGCAGGTAGGACGCGGCGGCGCGATGATGCACGCATGGATGTCACCGAAGTGTTGCTCCCGGGGGTCGGGCTGCGCTACGAGTTCACCACCACCAACGGCCAGCGCATCGGAGTGGTGGCTCGGCGGCGCGGCGACTTCGAGTTCGTCACCTACCCCAGCGATGATCCCGACGAGGTCCGCGTGCTGTTCCGGCTCAGCGAAGACGAAGCCGACGCGGTCACCGAAATCCTCGGCGCCCCGCGAATCGCCGAGCGCTTCGCCGATCTGACCCGCGAAGTGCCGGGGCTGAACGCGGGGCAGGTCGAAGTCACCCCCGGGTCGGCGTTCGCCGGGCGCACGCTCGGCGAGACCCGCGCCCGTACCCGCACCGGCGCGTCGATCGTGGCGATCGTGCGCGGCGAGGACGTCATCGCCTCCCCCGCGCCGAGCCAGTCGTTGCAGGCCGGGGACATTCTCGTGGTGATCGGCACGCAGCAGGGCATCACCGGGGTGGAACACATCCTGGCGGGGTGAGTTGCGGTGCACACCTCGATCGCCCTCCTGCTGGAGCTGGGGATCGTGCTGATCGTGCTCGGCGCGGTCGGCACGGTCACCCGGCGTTTTGGGGTGTCGCCGATCCCGCTGTACCTGCTGGTGGGCCTGGCGGTGGGCGAGGGCGGTATCGCGCCGCTGCCCGCGGCACGGGACTTCGTGGAAATCGGCGCGTCGATCGGGGTCGTGCTCCTGCTGCTGACCCTCGGCCTGGAGTTCTCCATCGAAGAATTCACCGTGACGCTGCGGCAGCACGTTCCCTCCGGCCTGGCGGACATGGTCGTCAACGCCGCGCCGGGCGCACTGGCCGGCTGGCTGCTCGGCCTGGACGCCACCGGAATCGTGGCGCTGGCCGGTGTGACCTGGGTGTCGTCGTCGACGATCGTGTCCCGCCTGCTGGACGACCTGCACCGGCTCGGCAACCGGGAAACCCCGGCCGTGCTGTCGGTCCTGCTGCTCGAAGACTTCGCGATGGCGGTGTACCTACCGATCCTCGCGGTGCTGGCCACCGGCGGCACGGCGCTGCACGGCGTGGCCAGCGTCGCGGTCGCGGTGGGGGTCCTGCTGCTGGCGTTGATCGTCTCGCGCCGCTGGGGACACCGCGTCGGCCATCTGGTCGAGGACCGCGACACCGAGCAGTTGCTGCTGCGGATCGTCGGGCTTGCCCTGGTGGTGGCCGCGATCGCGGAGCTGGCCGGCACCTCGGCCGCCGTGGGAGCGTTCCTGGTCGGCCTGGCGTTGACCGGCCCACTGGCCGACCGGGTGCGCTCCGTGGTCGCACCGCTGCGGGACCTTTTCGCGGCGGCGTTCTTCCTGGCGATCGGCATTTCGGTGCCCCCGGCCTCGCTGTTGCCGCTGCTCCCGCTGGCAGCCGCGCTGGCCGCGGTGACCGCGCTGACCAAGATCGGCACCGGCTGGTACGCGGCGGCCCGCGGCGGAGCCGGGCGCCGAGGCCGACTGCGCGCGGGCACCGTGCTGATCGTCCGCGGCGAATTCTCGATCGTCATCGTCGGACTGGTGGCCACCCAAGACGTCCTGGTCGGCCCCCTGACCACCGGCTACGTCCTTCTCCTGGCGGTGGCAGGCCCGCTGATCACCTGGTGGTTCGGCAATCCGGCACGCCAGACGTCGTGAGTGAGTCGCCACCGGCCAGAGCGAGCACTGGATCAAGCGTCCGGAGAACCAGAAAGGCAAGGAATGCCACCGAATCCGCCGGTGCGACCCCGCTCTCCGAATCCACATTGGACGTCGACGAGTCAAGCCTGGCCCGGCTCATGCGCGATGTGGGTGATGCCGGCGTTCGGCGGTCTAGGCGGGGCCGCTCGACGAGCTCGGACCGGCGGGCGGGATAACTGGCTTCTCGGTGCCGGAAGTCCTGGTCGCCCGTGTCCGGCCGCATACCAGACGGCGCGTGACACGTACTCGCCGTACCGGCCGCCGGTGAGCTTCGAGGCGCACGCCAGAATCGGGCTGGCGATCCGCAGCGCTGCGCCGCCGGGGCCTGCTGCTGGATTCCGGCGTCCGGGGCATGCCGGAAAGCCTCGCCGGACAACTGGACCGACACCTGTCTGCTACCCCGAACGCGGAGATCAACTGATGGAACTGGGAATTTCCGGGCGCAATGCCTTCGTGTGCGCCTCGACAGGCGGACTGGGCGAGGCGACGGCCCGTGCGCTGGCGGCCGAAGGCGTCAACGTGGTGGTATCGGGCCGCCGTGGCGACCGGGCCCGCGCCATCGCCGCCGAACTGCCCGGCGCGGTCGGCATCGAGGTCGACCTGACGGCACCCGATGGCGCCGACCAGTTGCTCGCGGCAGCCACTTCGGCGTTGGGCGACATCGACATCCTGGTGCTCAACGGCCCCGGCCCACGCCCGGCGACGGCGTCGGTGCTCACGATCGACGACACCACGCAAGCAGTCCACAACCTGCTGCTGGTGCATCAGCGCCTCGTGGCGGGAGTGCTGCCCGGGATGCGCGAACGGGGTTGGGGCCGGGTGCTCGCGATCGGCTCCAGCGGAGTGGTCGCGCCGATCCCGCGCCTGGCGTTGTCCAACATCGGCCGCAGCGCGCTCGCGGCGTACCTGAAGGGCCTGGCCGCAGAGGTCGCGGCCGACGGTGTCACTGCGAACCTGCTGCTGCCGGGCCGGATCGCGACGGACCGGGTGGCCAGTCTCGATACCGCCCAAGCCGAACGCGAGCAACGGACGCCCGAGGAAGTTCGCGCGTCCACGGAAGCCGCGATCCCGGCAGGCCGCTACGGCGACCCTACGGAATTCGGCGCGGCGGCGGCGTTCCTGTGCAGCGCCAAGGCGTCTTACATCACGGGCACCGCGATCCGCTGCGACGGCGGCATGGTCGCGACCCTATAGCTGAACTGACCGGAGCTCGGAAGCGTTCGCACCGGTTCTTGCCGCAAACGATCACTCACGAGGAGCGTCAGAGCTGTTGGGTGAGGTTCACCGCGTTGCCATCGGGGTCTTGGATGTGGGCGACTCGCTGGCCCCACGGCATGTCGTTCGGCGGGCCCAGGACCCGGCCGCCGACGGCTTCCACCCGTTCCAGGAGCGCGTCGACGTTCTCCACGTCGAAGCTGAGCAGCACACGGCCGGTGGTACCGGTCTCGGCGTCCCTGGCGATCACCAGGCCCAGCTCGAAGTCATCGACCTCCAGGCCGATGTAGAACGTCGGCTCGGTGTCGGGGATGCGGTACTTCTCCACCGCGCCGAACAGCGCCGTGTAGAAGTTCAGCAGGCGGTCCAGGTCGGGCGTGTTGATGATCGGCTGAATGGCCACGTGCATGCGCCTTCCTCGTCGGGCGAGCAATACCAGGGCTCGCGGTGCGTTGCCGAACATGCTGACCATCCGCAACCCGAAAACTCATCGGTGGGGCCGTCCGGGGTGCAGGGCGGTGATCGGCTGGTCTCGGTGGGCTCCCTCGACTCCGGCCGGGATGCGCGACGCGCCCGGACATGTCGTCGTTGCCCGGCTGGGGCCACCATGAGGGGATGACGCCCGAGTCGAGCGTGCGGGTGCGCATCGACCCGGACCTGTGGTTCTTCGCCGTGCCGCAGCACCGGGTCGAACAGTTCGAGCTGCGCTACGACGGCACCGCGACGTTGGGCCACCTCGCCGAGTCCCTCGGCGTCCCACGCACCGAAGTGGGCCCGCTGCTGGTCGACGGCGTGCCGGCGACGCCCGCCCACCAGCCGCGCCCCGGCTCCACCATCGAGATCGGCCCGGTCCGGCGTCCGCAACCGGTGTCGCCCAGGTTCGTGCTGGACGTGCACCTCGGCAAGCTGGCCCGGCGGCTGCGGCTGCTCGGCGTCGACACCGCCTACCGCAACGATGCCGCCGATGACGAACTGATCGCCCAAGCCGAGCGCGAGCACCGGGTGCTGCTCACCCAGGATCGGGGCCTGCTCCGCCGCCGTGCGCTGTGGGCCGGCGGGTATGTACGGGGCGCCGATCCGACACGGCAGTTGGCGGATGTGATCGACCGGTTCGCGCCGCCGTTAGCCCCCTGGACTCGCTGCACCGCGTGCAACGGCATCCTTGCCCCAGTGTCCAAACAGGACGTACTGGACGAGATCGAGTCGGGAACCCGCCGCCACTACGACGAATACGCGCGCTGCCGGGACTGCGGGCAGGTGTACTGGCGCGGCGCGCACGCCCGGCGAATCAACGCGATCATCCGGGCCGCGCGCCTCGCCCACCCGGAGATCGGCCCGTGAGCTCGCACGCCCTTCACCCGGGTGAGGGGCCTGGGTGGCCCTCACCCGCCCTGCACCGGAGGTGGGGCACTTTCGGCGTACTGTGGTCCAGCTACGACGGGAAGGATTACGATGCTGCGGCCACTACCGTCCCCTGCCGAATTCGGAATGTGGGACACCTTGCCCGAAGACCCTCCCGAGCATCTGCTAGATCTGTCCGATGAGGACACCAAGGACACGATCCGGCGCCGCGACATCCTCAAACAAGAGTGGCACTGGTACCTGAACTACCCGCGCGGCCTCTGGCCGGACGCCTCGATCGAGCGGGACACCTTGGGGCAGGGCGAGGCGTGGCGCAACTGGCTTCTCCGCCGCGCGTGGGATGCGGTAGCAACGCTGAATGCCGGTATCTGGTCGCCTGGGTCCAATGCAGCTTGACAGGTGGCGCATAGCTGCTCGTCGCGGTCGGCTTGCCCGCCACGCATTCGGCACGCGGCCGTGTGATCACCTCCGGCAAGAGTCTCCGCAGATGATCTTGGCGTTCGCGTCTTCCGATTGAGTGATAAAGCGCCCCACACCCTGCGCCGCCTTCACCGGGTGCGGGGCGCATTCGTCGTTTCTACGGCCGTGCGAACTGCTCGACGTGTTCACGCTGGCTGTCGGCCAGCCCGAGGTACGGCCGATCGGCTGGGCGCTGGTGCTTCCGGCACACCTCATACCGGCGCCCACCAGCGCCAGAACGCTGGTCGGCATCTGCGTACCCGAGGACTTGAATCGTCAGCGCACGGCCCATCGTCAAGCCGTACTGCGTCATCGTCCACCGCCCATCCGCAGCGTGTTCGCCATCCACACCCACCGATCCGGGATCGACTCGGCAGTGGGCTCGGGCAGTTCGTCGATCGGCGCATAGGTGGCAAAGTGCGTCATCGATCACCCCGCGCCGCCCGTAACAGTCGTCCGAGCTCTCGACATGCTCGGCGAGCTGGTCATGAACCCACTGCAACACTTCGCCCGGTTGCCACGCTACGAGCGCGGGCTCGGCAGTGGACGCGTCGACCCAGTTCCGCGGCTCGGCGCTGGACTCGATGCTGACAACGCAGTGGTGATGCATCGGAACACCGGGCGGGACGTCGCCCCAGCTGCTGACTGTCATTGCCCCATCCTGTCAGTGCGGCGCGCTGCCGAATACGGCACCGCAGTCGTTACTGATGATCAGTACTCGTTCTGGTGAGTACTCCCGTGCGGCGGGCATTTCGGCTCTTCAAACAAGCCATCGTCTCCCACGCTGGCTCCTTTCTTCGCGCGGGTTCGGAGATCCACTAGACGGCCGCGATTAGGACACCGCCAACAGGTCGACTCACCGGATGGGACCACGGCCATGTTTGTGGCAGACTCGCCCCGCCATGTTTCCGCGCCGGGGAATCTGTGTTTTTGGATAGGCGCATTCTGCCTTTATGAATCCTCCGTGACGGGAAACCGCTACTAGTTTCAGCTGTCGTGTCGCTCGTACCGTTCGGCGGCATAGTCGCCTGGGTTTTGGCACCCCTAGGATTGGGACGTCCGGCGTTGCTCACACCGCATCTATTGGCTGTTCACCACAATGGTCGTGGTAGGCCCTCCCGCCATCCACCTAGGGCCGTGAGCGTCGTGTTCGTGGTGCCCCAAGACATCTGGGTCTTCGTCAGCAAATGGGCAGCAATCAGCGACGCAGGGCCACGATAGAGGCTTGTTGGGGTTAAACGTTTCTATAGGCAACTCACACCCACATTCATCGTTACGCGGTACGCGCGGTAGAGTCTTTGACGGTCCCCGGTAGGTAGCTGCTACCGGGGGCCTTTCCAGGCTCACGGGTGTCGCTTACACTTCGAGCAAGCCTCGATATCCCGGGAGGCTTCTTTGTCCACAACTGGCGAGCCGCACAGCGAGAAGCGGAAGACTCGCCCATCTATAGTCACTTCGGGTGCATCCGGTCCGATACGGTGTCTGAGAGCTCGGAAAATCCCCGGATACCATTTACGGCCGTCCGGCTCTAGATCCCCAGCCACAGAGAACCACCCGTTCGCAGCGGGTCTCATGGCAGCTCTAGCTTTCGGATCCTTTCGGCTATCTCAGTCAGAGTGTCTGCGAGCATGTTCAGATCCCCCCGAGACACCGGGTCTTGGATGATCCGGTGGGCAACTCTAATGAGATCCCACGCTATTTGGTGCCGGACTACCGTAGCCACAGTTGCACCCGCCTATTGTCGTCCATTGGGGTGAGCGGACCCGGCCCGGTCGAGGGGGGATCAAACCGGTTCGCTGCCGTTTCCGTTGATGCAGTTCACCGGTTTTGCGCGAACCGGGCCCGCTCGGTATCCACATTGATCAGCTGCCGCTATCTTGGGAAGTGGAAAAGTGTTAGCAGGGGTTAGCAAAGGGGGAGCCTTGACCCATATGGGTGCCATACTCCGGGCAGCGCGGGAAGGCGCGGGGGTAAGCCTTCGGGAGATGTCCGAACGAGTCTGCATGGTTGCCCCATATTTGTCCCAGCTTGAGACCGGTAAGAGACCGGTACTCCCCAGGCACATAAAGGCGTACGAGCGTGCGCTAGGCGTGGAAGGACTGGCCGACGACATGGACAGGAGAGCACTCCTCAGAGCGCTCGCCGCAACTACGGCGGGCGAACCGTTGACACGACTCCTTGACGGGCTGGTGGCCCCAGCGGAATCCGGGCAAGTTGGCAGGATCGAAGTCTCGGCCGTTCGGGAGGCCGCCCGACACCACTCAGCGATGGATCTCCAGTACGGCGGCAACGTCGCCGCCGGCGTCGCAGGGGAGTCACTGAGGTGGGCCGTAAGCCTCCTAGATCGGCCCATGACATCCGAAACCCGCAAGGCGCTTTCGAGTGCCGTGGCATCGCTCTCGGACAGGGTTGCGTGGTCATTCCACGATGCCGGGCTCAAGTACCAGACTCGGCGTCTGTCTGAGTTGGCGATCCGTACAAGCAACGAGGGGGACGATCCGACCCTTACCGCACACGTTCGGCTGAACATATCCTCGTTCATGGAGACCCGACCGATAGACGCGGCATCGGTGCTTACGGGGCTTTACCAAGACACCCGGGTCCACTCGTTGGAACGAGCCAACGTGGCGGCAGTCAGAGCCCGCCACGTTGGCAACGCAGGGGAATCCCGAGAAGCTAGAAACCTCCTCGGCCTGGCTGAGGATCTAATCTGCAAGGAGTACCCGGACGGGGTACCTTCGTGGGCCGGGTTCCTATCGATACCCCACCTTTGTCAAATACTGGGTGACTCGTACAACGCGATCGGGGATTACGACAGGGCTGCCTCGTACTTCCAACAATCCCTAAGGGGCTTCGGCCCAGAGAGGGGCCGGGGGAGGGTCACGCTCATGGTCCGTCTTGGCCTGGTCCGTCTAGCTCAGGGCCGGGTAGAGGATGCACGGGCGCAAGCAGACGCAGCTCGGCGGGCAATGGCCACTGTCAACTCTGTACGGGCTCGGGAGAGTCTGGACAAACTGACCAGTCGACTCGACGTGTTGGCATAGTCGCAAGTTCAGGGAGATGTCACGTTACTTGGGGATGCCCGTATCACCATGCGGGACGCTGCTTTACGGGCGGGTCGCCTTGCTCCGCAGCGGAGTCTGCCAGACGCGCTCTAGTCGAACCGTCCAAAACGACAACGCCCCAGCATTCAACCGCCGGTGCGTTGTCGTTTCGGCCCACTGCCGTCGCGCACTCCGCCGTTCCGCACGGCGCTCCCACACACCTCGTCTAGCGACAGGCAAGCGATCCAGTGCACGGCGACCACGCCGACGATACGGCTCGCACTGCCGTCAGGCAGAGCCCGTCGGCGTCTGGCTCGCCAACCTTCATGGTCCGCACCGATGCCGGTTACCACGATCATGGTCTCGCTTCTGCTTGGATCACTGTCGGTTTGGTAGCGCCAGGCTCCCAGACCACCAGCGTGTACCCGAGCGGCAGGAGAGCGCGTACCGCGTTGGCGCAGCCCTGCTCACCGGGGCACATCGCATTGTTGACGACGACTACGCCGTACGTCTGCCCCGGTCTCACGCTGGCTCCATTCTTCGCGTGGGTTCGAAGATCGACTACACGCTCGATAGGACCTTTGTGCCTACCGGGGCTATCGACCATAGATCACCTCCGTTCAAATCATGTGGGGGTATGGGAGGACGGCTGGACCACCCCAAAGGGGGATGCAGTCTGGTCCAGCCGTCCCTTGCCCTGCGCGCAGCGGTCGCATCGCGCGCCGCTAGGGCACAGCGGCGGTTAGTCTCGGACGGAGGAATGACGGGCTGAGATGACTCACCGCTTCTATTGGTCGCTTCCCCTAGCTATAATCACGGTGGAAGTTTTCGCCATGAATGCGCGGCCGTGCACCTGGTATTCGTGCGGCCCCATCTTATCTGGGTCTTGGTGTGAAAACAGGCAGCCACTTGCTGGACACGCCCACATTATGGGTTCGTCGGTACCGAACGTTTCAGCTTCCTTGGGCAAGGTAACCCCCATTCATCGTTACGAGGTACGTGCGGTAGGGTCTTTGGCGACCCCCGGTAGATAGCTGCTACCCGGAGCCTTTGCATCTCGGTCGTTCTGACATAATCGGATCCTGAGCGTGCGTTAAGGGCGACGAAGGCACTTCGGGCATTTGGCAACCAAATAGTCCGTAGGTTCCGTTCGTTTTACAACAGGCGAGCCGCACAGCGAGAAGAAGAAGACCCTGCCTTCCAGGGAAACCTTGTACGCATCCGGGAGGACACGGTGCATGAGCGCCCGGAATATTCCGAGATGCCAGTTCCCGTCGTCGTTTAACTTCCCGGACACAGAGAACCAGGGGCTCACAGCGGGTCTCATCGCGACTCTAGCTTTCGGAGCCTCTCGGCAATCTCGGTCAGAGTCTCAGCTAGCTTGCTCAGTTCATCCTGAGATACGGCCGGATCATCGATGATCCGGTAAGCGACTCGGATGAGATCCCAGGAGATTTGCTCCAGGACTGCATTGACCACAGCAACACCCGCCTAGTGTCGTCCGATTGGGTGAGCGGACCCGGCCCGGTCGAGGGGGGATCAAACCGGTTCGCTGCCGTCTCCGTTGATGCAGCTCCCCAGTTTTGTGCGAACCAGGTCCGCTCGGTATCCACATTGATCAGCTGCCGCTATCTTGGGAAGTGGATAAGTGTTAGCAGGGGTTAGCAAAGGAGGGGCCTTGACCCATATGGGTGCCATACTCAGGGCCGGTCGCGAAGGCGCGGGAGTAAGCCTTCGGGAGATGTCCGACCGAGTCAGCATGGTTGCCCCATATTTGTCCCAGATTGAGACCGGTAAGAGACCGGTACTCCCCAGACACATAAAGGCGTACGAGCGAGCCCTAGTACGGCAGCAGCCATTTGGTTTTTGACCTGCGGGAACGTGTGGTTGGGGGCTGCGTTCGATGTAGGGCAGCCGCCTGTTGATCATGTGTTTGTGAGGACAACAGGATCACAGGCGGCTGCGGCTGCCAGGATAGGTGTTCGGTTGGGTGGGCGGAAGTTGGGTGAGTTACTGGAGGAGCTGCGCTGGTGTTTTCGGCGGATCGAGCCGTTCGTGCAGGCCCGTAAGTACGTGCGGGCGGTGATGAGCGAGATACCGAAACGGAACGGATGGACCGTTGCCGAGCACGTCGGGGACCGAACGCCGGACAAGACGCAGCGGCTGCTGAACCGGGCGCGCTGGGATGAGGCCGCGGCGATGGCCGAGATCCGGCGGTTCGCGGTGTCCGGGCTAGAGGAGGCGGCCCGCAAGTCCGGACGCAGGCGCGGGAAGCTGGTGATCGGGGCGCTGGATGAGACGGGGCAGCAGAAGAAAGGCGAAGCCACCGCAGGCGTCAAACGCCAGCATATGGGCTGCGCGGGCCGGGTGGAGAACGGGATCAACACGGTGCACCTGTCGTATGTGCGCGAAGGCACCGGACACGCGTTGATCGGGTTCCGGCAGTGGATCCCCGAAGGACACCTCACCGACCCGGTGCGGGCGCTGCGCATGGGACTACCGGCAGACCTGACCTTCCGCACCAAAGGACAGCTCGCCATCGACATCTGCACCACAGCGACCACCGACGGGATCCGACCCGATTTCTACTGCGGGGACGAGGTTTACGGAAACTGCACCGAACTGCGGGAGCACTTCGAGGCCGACGAGCAAGCCTATGTGCTGCGGGTCCAGAAGAACTTCCGGATCACCCTGCCCAGCGGCACGGTGCTGTCCTGCGAACAGGCAACCAAGACACTGCTCAAACACAAGCGACGGTGGGAAATCCGCTCGGCCGGCAAGGGCTCCAAAGGCGACCGGTGGTACGCATGGGCCTGGATCGCCACCGCCTCACAACGGCACTACCTACTCATCCGCAAACACCTGCGCACCGGCGAACTGGCCTTCCACTACTGCTTCGTACCCGAAGGACAACTGCTCACCAAGACGAGGCTGATCCGGGCCGCCGGGCTCCGTTGGCCCGTCGAGGAAGGATTCGAGTTCGGCAAAGACAGCTTCGGCCTGGACCAGTCCCAAGCCAGGCTCTACACCGCGATCGCCCGGCACACCGTGCTCGTCTGCGCCGCCCTCGCTGTCTGCGCCGTCACCGCCGCGCTGCTACGCGACCGCACCAACAGCCAAGCCTCCGAACCAGCACACCCGGACCAGCCCCCACCCGCCGATCCCGGCATGATCCCGCTCACCATCCCCGAAATCAAACACCTGACCGCCGACACCACACGCCGACCATCCGAAAACACAGCCCACTGGGTGAACTGGCGCCGCAAACACCAAGCACGATCACGATGGCACCACAAACGCACCAGACTCGCCCGCGACACCAAGATCACCCAGGTCAGCTAGCGAATGGCTGCTGCCGTACTAGGTGTGAAAGGACTAGCAGACGACATGGACAGGAGAACTCTCCTTGCGGCGATTACCGCCACCGCGAGCGAACCGTTGGCACGACTCCTTGACGGTCTGGTCTCCCCCAAGGAGTCCGGCCAAGTTGGCAGGATCGAGGTCGCGGCCGTGCGGGAGTCCGCCCGGCATTTCTCGGCGATGGACCTCCAGTACGGAGGCAAAGTCGCGGCAGGTGTCGCAGGGGAGTCCCTGCGATGGGCCGTGGGTCTTTTGGACCGGCCGATGACATCCGGTACCCGCAAGGCCCTGTCTAGCGCCGTAGCGTCGCTGTCAGACCGACTAGCGTGGTCTATGCACGACTCTGGGCTCAAGTATCAGACCCGCAGAATGAGCGAGCTGTCGGTTCGCACGAGCAACGAAGGCGACGATCCGACCCTAACCGCGCATGTCCGACTTAACCTGTCCTCGTTCATGGAGACACGACCGGCCGACGCGGCCTCTGTACTAGTGGGGGTCTACCAAGACAACCGGGTGCACCCGTTGGAGCGGGCTAATGTGGCGGCCGTAAGGGCTCGCCACCTTGGCAACGCGGGGAATGCGCGCGAAGCCCGGAATCTGCTGGGTCTAGCTGAAGATCTGATCGGCAAGGAATACCCGGACGGGGTGCCTTCGTGGGCTGGGTTCCTGACGGACCCGCACCTCTTCCGTGTGTTGGGCCGGTCGTACTACTCGATCGGGGAGCTAGACAAAGCAGCAACCCACTTCGACCAAGCTATGCGGGGTTTCGGTTCGGACCGGGGCCGGGGGAGGGCTCAGGTCATGGTTCGTCTTGGCCTCGTCCGTCTAGCTCAGGGCCGCGTGGAGGATGCGCGGGCGCAGGCAGACGCAGCGAGACGGGCAATGGCCACTGTCAACTCTGTACGGGCTCGGGAGAGTCTGGACAAACTGACCAGTCGACTCGATGCACTGGCGTAGTCGCAGTGCATGGGATGTCACATTGCTTGGGGATGCCCGTATCACCATGCGTCGGTGACCGCGCCGGAGCAGGCCCGCGAACGCGAAGTCGGCGACGTGATGCGAATCGGCCCACAGCTGGGGGTATGCCTTCGGGCTGCGCCGAACGCCAAGGTCGTGGTGGTCGGCTACCCGCAGCTGAACGAGCTCGGTGCGTGCAGCGCGACGTAATTTTCGCCGGCGGGCGCGGCGACCGCCGGAGTGGCCAGGACCGTGCTTGCCGTTGCCAGAGCCACGGCGGCACAGACGATGGGCCGGGAGTGACGCATGCTTCCTCCGATCGGACAGCTAAAACGCCACCATTCAAGGAGAACCCCGGCACAAATCGGCCGATTTGGCGAATAATCGCCAGTAATCGCGAACACTGCACAGCGCGCAGCCGAGTCAGGTAACAGCCCGCCAGGAGTGTCGGGTACTCACCTCCGCTACCGGCCCGATTGGCGGACGTGATCGACCGGTTCGCGCCGCCGCTAGCCCCCTGGACTCGCTGCACCGCGTGCAACGGCATCCTTACTCCAGTGTCCAAACAGGACTTGCTGGACGAGATCGAGTCGGGAACCCGCCGCCACTACAACGAATACGCGCGCTGCGGGGACTGCGGGCAGGTGTACTGGCGGGGCGCGCATGCCCGGCGAATCAACGCGATCATCCGGGCCGCGCGCCTCGCGCACCCGGGGATCAGCCCGTGATGGCCTTCAGCGTCGGCAGTATCAATGGACCTGCTTTGCGTGGATCTGCCAGCGGTGCTCACCGTCTGGGTCGTCGATCCAGACCCATTGGCTGCGGCGCGTGGCTGTCAGGCCGAGGCGCTGCCAGTCCGGTCGTCCGAGATCCAGCCAGAGTTGGTGAGCGGCTTCGACCGCCGGCCACAACGCGGTCTGACCGCTCTCGGCGACTTCCCAGGTTTCCTCGTCGACGGGGGTCAGGGAGACCTCGACGGCCGAGCCGTCCTGGGCTGTGATGGTGCTGGCGATCGCCTGTCGAGTGTGGGGATCGAGCTTGTGCCCGATCTGCAGACCGGACGGAAGTCCGTGGAACTGGGCGAGCAGCCACACGACCCGATTGTCCGACCACGGGGTCGGCGCGGCGGACGTGGTGCGCGCGGATCCAGTCTGTTGGACCGGAACACGGCGCAGGGGCGACGGGTCGTTGTAATGGCGCATCGGCATGAACGAGCCCCACCGTGCGGTGAAGTGGCCTTCGAGTCGGTCGCCACATCGACGCAGTAGCACGAGGTTTCCCGCGTTCATCGCGGTTTTGACGTCAACGAGCACGACGCCGCCTGGCCGCAGTTGTTCGGCCCATGACCACGGCACCCGCGGCACCGAACAGGTCGCCATGATCCGGTCGTAGGGCGCGTGGTCCGGCAATCCCCCCTCGCCGTCGACGGCTGCGAGGGTCGGATGCAGTCCAATGGCGGCGAGGCGCGCCTGGGCCGCCGCCACCAACCGGGCGTCGATGTCGACGGAGAACACGCGCGTGCCGCCGAGCCGGTGTGCAAGGAGCGCGGTGGTGTAGCCGGTGCCGGTGCCGATGGCCAGAACCTTGTGGTCATCGTGCACGTCGAGGATTTCGAGCATGCGCACGATCAGATCCGGTTTGGTGCTGCTCGACACGGCTTCGCGGTAGTGGCCCCGGTCGGCGAGCGCGGTAACCAGGGTGACCGGGGAATAGGCCAGCTCCATACCGCGGGGCGAGGTCATGTCGCCAGGCTGCCAGCCTCCGGTCTGGTCCTGCTGGAAGAACTCGGGCACGAGCTCGTGCCGCGGGGTCGCGGCGACCGCGGCTTTCCATGCCGGGTCAGTGAGGTCGCCGCGCGCTTCGAGTTCGTCGGCGAGCGCTTGCGCCCGCGCATGCCAATCGTTGTCCAGGTGAGTTGTCACTGCGTTCCCTTCGCCAAGAAGTCGGCAAGGACATCGGTCAACGGCGCACCGGTCGCGGCTTCGAGCCACAAATATTGGCCCCCGGCGTTGATTTCAAGGAAGTGCCAGTGCCCCGATGGGGTGACAATGAAATCCAGTGCCCCGTACACGAGACCGAACGCCGCCATCAACGACCGAACTCCGGTGACGATGTCCGGTGGCGGGTCGATCAGCTCGTAGGACAGGGCGTCGTAGTCGGAGCGCCAATCCACGTACGATGCCGCGCTGCCTGCGTGTATCGCCGCCGCCGTCAGGTGTTCGCCTACTGCCACCACCCGCACCTCGAACGCCTTGGGAACCCACCGTTGAACCATGTGCGTGGTGACCTCGATACCGCGGAGGTCGGCGAGTTCTGCGGCGTCGAGCAGGCGCGTCCACGACAGTTTCCGGGTTCCCTGCTCGGACAGGGAGTTCGACCCCAGCAGCTTGGTGATGGTCTTGCCCTCGGCAGCAAACTCGCGCACCCGCTCGGGCTCGTTGGTGATTACAGTGCCCGGAACGTGTAGCCCGGCAGCGGCAGCGCGAATGAGCTGCAGCGGCTTGTAGGCTGCCTCCGCCAGCCGGAACGGATGGTTGACCCACAGAGCATCCAAACTGGACAAGGCGCCCCCAAGGCCGTACTTGGCTTCCATGAACGCGTGGTGGCGTTCGGCTTCGGACAGCTCGGCGGGCATCTGGTAAGCCTCGGGGCTGCGGTACCACACCGCGTGCACGTCTTCCAGCTCGACGCAGTGCGCGGGTGTGCGCAAGTACCCGGACCAACGTCCCCCGCGCAGCCCAGCGGAAACGCTGAGCTGCGCAGGGAACCACGCGGTGTTCACTCGAACCACCCGCGTCCCGCGATCACGGAGCGCGGTGACCATCGCATCGGCCGACGGATCGAGATCACGAGCGAGGATCAGAACTGTCATACCGGCTGCGGGGCATCCGGGGCGAAGTCGTACACATAGTCCTCGGACGGGCCCTCGTCGCCGTCGTTGCCGGTCACTGAGCCCGCCGTCGGTTCCGCCATCACCTCGGCCAGCGGACGCCCGTCACCGTCGACCGCCACCTGCCGTTCGTGGTCGTACTGCCAAACCCCTACTACCCGGCTGGTACCGGAGAGCTCGGTCATGCCCCGCAGGCCCCAAGGGCGCACGCCCACCTGGGACGGCTCCGCTGTGCTCTCCGGGGCCCTCGCCGGGCGGGCGAGCGGGAACTGTGCACTGTCGGACGCCAGCGGTTCGTCCGCGAACCGCGTCAACATGCTCGTCATACAACCTCCATTCCATCTGACCGGACTTCGGCCAGAGTTCTTGATACGACCCGCGATGGCGTGTTCACCGACCGGGTCTCCCCATTGACGTGCTGGTCGGCGTGCGAGGGGCGCACGCCGACCAGGGCCCGGCGCGGTGGGCCGGTTTCGGCGAATGCCGCGCGTCGACCTCGTGCCGCGTCGGAGATCGGGGGATGACCGGACCACCCGAGGAGTGCTGTGCCGATCCGGTCATCCCGTGCCCTGCGGCCAGCCGCTCCTGTTCGATCCAGGGCACATATCGGCGGGCGCGCAGAGAACCACGCACTTACAGGGAGCTCATGCCTTTTCACCGCGAAGGGCCTCCCCGCAGCTTCGGCAAGGGGGTGTCAGGAGCCAATCGCGAGTCTGGTCGTCGTCTCTCTTCGTCGCCACTTACCGCACACAGAGGTGTCGGATTCTTCGCTGTCCGCGATAAGCCCTCGAAAGGCGTGTCGAGCCCCGTCCGATACCGGAATCCAGTAATGTCGCCGCGATGCCGTCCGCCCCTGCGCAGGGGCGGTTAGGATCTTCATAGCGCATGTGTCGCACCAAACTGAATTGGACGCGCTCGACTCGTCTGAAACCGGTATGTCGCACAGTGTGGTTTCTGCGTTCCGTGTTACGTCGACCGCGTGGATTAAGTGTGACAGATCAGTCCAGGTGTCGTCTCCCAGCATTCGCAACCCCTGTTCCCGTGATGGTTCCTATCCTGCTACGGTTTCCAAACTCGCGAATGGCGACGCTTAGACGGTAACGGTTACCCGATAATCCAGTCACTGCCCTAAACGGTTGATCTGTTTCGTGCACATCATCTGCGAGACTGTGGTCATGGCAGGTACAGCACGACAGGTCCACCTCGGCCGGAAGCTGCGAGAGCTTCGTGACTCGGCTGGGATGAGCTTGGACGACGTAGCCGCGACGCTTGAGCGTTCGCGGTCGACGGTGGGGCATTGGGAGCGCGGCCACTCGAAAGTCAGCGCGCAAGACCTCAGCGCGCTATTGGCTCTCTACAGAGCGCCGGACGACTTGGCTGATCAACTGCAACAGCTCCGCCGCGAGAGCGGAAAGCGTGGGTGGTGGCAGAGCTACAAGTTGCCCACGTACATGACCCCGTTCATCGGGTTCGAAACGGACGCATCCGAGGTCTTTCATTTCGAACTCGGCATCGTGCCCGGCCTGCTGCAAACCGAGAGCTACGCGCGAGCCGTCCATGAAGCTGGTCGCCTGGTGCTCACGGATGCAGAGCTTCAGGAATGGGTAGACGCGCGGCTCAAGCGGCAGGAACGCTTGGAGAAAGGAGGAGGTCTCACACTTCATGCCGTGGTTGCTGAGGAGGCCCTAAGTCGCATTGTCGGGTCTCCGGCGGTGATGTCCGAACAACTTCGGCACCTCGCGCAAGTCAGCAAGAAACGCAGCGTGAATCTACAGGTGTTGCCGTTCGACGCGGGCGCTCACGTCGGTGCGCATGGTCCGATCACGGTCTTGAGGTTCCCCGACCCCGGCCACGGCGACGTGGCATTCAGCGACACCCCGCTTGGCGGGCATGTAATCGATGACCTTCGAGACGTGGCAGAGCTGGCGAGGTTGTTCAGTGACCTCCAAGCTCAAGCCCTCCCAGCGAAGGAGTCTCGGAGCCTGCTCAGTAGCATCCAGGAAGCGCACGCCACCCGTTCGAAGGAGTAGCAGACGTGAGCACAACCCCAGAGTGGCGGAAGTCCAGCCGTAGCGGGCAGGGCAACAACTGCGTCGAGGTTGCCACTAACCAGCCTGGCACGGCGCTCGTTCGGGACTCGAAGCTCGGTGAGGCATCGCCGATCCTGAGCACCACGCCTCAGTCCTTCGCGGCGTTCATCGACGCGGTGAAGTCCGACCGGTTCTGACCGTCACAGCGAAGCGCCCCCGGCATCCCCTTCGGCTCTAGGAGTCGTCGCAACACCCGATCTACGGGGATGCGATGGACTTCGAGATCCGCAAGGCCCAAGTGCCGGGGGCGCTTCCGTTTCTGCCTACCGCTGTCGTGCTCGCCGCCGCTCCGCACGGCGCGCCCGCACCTCGTCGAGCGACAGGCGAGCGATCCAGTGCACGGCGACCGCGCCGACGACAATGCAGGAGAAGGCCGTCCGGTAGAGTCGTTCGGCGTCTGGCTCGCCAACCGTCACGGTCCGCGCCGATGCCTTGGGTTCGACGGCCCGGCACTCCGGCGACTTCGCCGAGCTCGTCGTGGTCGGCGTCGTCTCAGGATCGGGAATCCGCTCATTCGCACTGAGCATGAAAGCGCCAGCGCGCATGCAGCCGAGCACGACCCCCAGCAGCGTTACGACCGACGACAGTCCTAATTGGACGCTTTTGACTTGCGGTTAAGGATTTTGATCCGCCGAGTCTAAGGTCGATTGATAATGCCGTTCAGCGTCGGCAAGTACGCCTGGGCGTGACCGTCGATGTCCGGGTGAAACGACTCCACCAGCGGATTGCTCGGGCCGTTGATCCACTCGTTGGAGCTGCACACCCCGTGCCCGGCGAACGCGTCGCGGGTGTCTGCGTAGGTGAATCCGGCCGCGTTCGCGCGCTCCGAGATGACCCCGGCCAGCAGGTCGGCGCCGGCGTTGAGCCGCTTGCGCTTGCGTTCGCTGTAGCCGGGAACGCTGCACGCACCGAGCTCGTTCAGCCGCGGGTAGCCGATCACCACGACCTTGGCGTTCGGCGCAGCCCGGCGGATGTTGGCGTAGGTGGCGTCGAGCTTGCCCGGCAACTCCTTGCGGGCTTTCTCCTCGCCGCCACCGACCGCCGAGTCGCAGCCGGCGTCGGTGCCGAGCAGGCACTTTGTGACGACGTCGGCGAAACCGATGTCGTTGCCCCCGATGGAGACGGTGACCAGCGTCGTACCGGCGTTGAGCCGGCCGAGCTGTTGGGTGTTGACGTCGTCGGTGACCGCGCCGGAGCAGGCCGCGAACGCGAAGTCGGCGACGTGATGCGAATCGGCCCACAGCTGGGGGTATGCCTTCGGGCTGCGCAAGCAGTCGCCGCTGTCGCCGAAGTATTCGCGAGTGCCGACCCCGGATGCGTAGGAGTCGCCCAGCGCGACGTAATTTTCGCCGGCGGGCGCGGCGACCGCCGGAGTGGCCAGGACCGTGCTTGCCGTTGCCAGAGCCACGGCGGCACAGACGATGGGCCGGGAGTGACGCATGCTTCCTCCGATCGGACAGCTAAAACGCCACCATTCAAGGAGAAATCCGCACACATCGGCCGTTTTGGCGAGTAACCGCCAGCGATCGCGAACGCCGCACAGCGCTCAGCCGGGCCGGTTACCAGACATCGCCTTCGCGCCAGTCGCAGGTGAGGTCGCCGGTCGGGTCCAGCGGTGTCGCGACCGGTAGGACGTAGATGGCGCCGTCCTCCTCCGGGGTCCGCCGGGTGCCGGTCGGGGTGAGAGCGAAAGTCGGGCCTTGCCAGCGCTGCCAGCCGCGCGCTTGGTAGAACGCCGCTCCGTCGTCGCTGGCTCCCAGCGCACCCAGCTCGTAGGCACCGCGCACCACGCGCTCCAGCTCGGTCATCATGGCTGCGCCGATGCCCCGGCGACGGCGATCCGCGCGAACCGCGACGCCCTCGACGTAGCCGGTGCGCAACGCTCGTCCGGCGTGCAGTAACCGCCGCTGGACCACTGCCGCGTGCCCGACCAGCTCACCGTGTTCCCACACCAGGGCGTGGATGCCGCCCAGGCAGTGTTCCCAGTCGTGTTCGGTCATGTCGTCGAACACGTCCCAGAGCAGGGCTCTGGCCGCCTTGATCGTCGTGCCGTCCAGGTCAGCGGTGTGTGCGAGGCGCAATTCGGCCATACCGGCCATCTTGACACCAGCCGAACCCATCAACCGACCGGCCGGAGCCGTCGTCACGAATCGGTGATCAAGATCGTATGGCGGAAACCGGCCGGATTGTCGTAAGGTCCCGGCCTGGCCGGCGTTCGCCAGATCAATTTCAGCTCAGGAGGTACGGCCGTGGAACAGGTGGTTCTGCTCGACGATTCCGGTCAGGCGATCGGGGTCGAGGACAAGGCGACCGTGCATCACCAAAACACGCCCCTGCACCTGGCCTTCTCCTGCTACGTCTTCAACGACAGCGGCGAGTTCCTGCTGACCCAGCGGGCGCACCACAAGCGCACCTTCCCGAGCGTGTGGACCAACACCTGCTGCGGCCACCCCGCGCCCGAAGAGGACATGAAGGCCGCGATCACCCGTCGGCTGGGCGAGGAACTCGGGCTCACCGTGCGCAGTCTCGAACTCGTCCTGCCCGGCTTCCAGTACCGCGCCGTGATGCCCAACGGCGTGGTGGAGAACGAGAAGTGCCCGGTGTTCGTCGCCTTCACCGAGAGCACGCCGGAGCCGAACCCGGACGAGGTCGCCGCGACCCGATGGGTGGACTGGAAGCAGTTCAGCGCCAACGTGCTCTCGGGCGAAACCGAGGTGTCCCCGTGGTGCGTGCTGCAAGTCCGTCAGTTGTCCCAGCTGGGCCCGGAACCGACTCAGTGGCCCGCGGGCGATCCGGCGGACCTGCCGCCCGCAGCGCGCGTGAGCTGACCTGGCCGACCGGCCACCACAGGAATCCGGGCTAAGCCCGGGTGAATACGAGTTGATCGCCCGAGACGCGATGGCGGCCGAAGGGCCGAACTGAGCGCGGAGGCGGCAGGGCCTTCTCGCCGGGTTAGCTCATGCCGGCAGCACCGTGGACATCACTTGTCGAGGTGTACACGTCGGGCACGAAGCGCGGCGTGCGGCCGGTTGCCCGGATCGACGCGGCTTTCCGTCGCCTCCACCCGGAAACCGGCATCCGCAAGGCGCTGCGAGATCTCCTCGACCGACCAGAAGTAGGCGGTCGTCACCGCGTGCGGAAACGGCTCGACCCGCGCGCCCTCGAAGATGCCAAGCAGCAGGCTGCCGCCATCCGGCAGGCATCGCGCGAACTCGCCAAGAATGCCCGGCACGTCCTCCGGAGCCGTGTGAATGATCGAATACCACGCGAGAATCCCGGACACAGAGCGGTCGGGCACGCCGAGATCGTCGAGCGTCGCCACTCGGAACGCAACATCGAGAAACCGAGACCTGGCTATCTCGACTAAAGCTGGAACAAGGTCAACGCCTTCGACATCGCAACCCTGACTACGGACAAAGTCGGTCCAGTGCCCCGGCCCGCACCCAGCGTCGATGATGCGCCCGGACACCTCGCCAGCCCACCGAGACACCAGCTGCCGATCCAGGTCGTGCACGGCTTCCATCGAGCCCAACAACGATGCGTACTCCTCGGCTCGCCGACCGTAAGCATCCCGCACGTCATCGACCATCAGACACCCCCAGGGAGATCAACACTCAGCACGCGAACATTGTGCCCCCCACCGACGATGGGTCAGGCCAGAAGCGATGCATGCCGACGGACTTGGGGTGGTGTTCGTCATGGTCAGTGATCAACCATGCACAACAGCGGCTTATGACACCGGGGAACCGGCCTTCGGCCGCAGCTCCCGTGACCAGCTCCACTCGCCCGGCTCCGGCGCGCCGACCAGCTTCAGACCACCGCCACGCAGCGTCCGCGCGATCGCGGTGTTGTCAACGTGGGTGTGCGCGGTGAGCGTGCCGATCCCCAATTCCTCGGCCTGCTCGACCAGCTTGCGGACCAGAACCGTGCCGACACCCTGCCGCTGCCAATCGTCCCGGACCAGCAACGCCAGCTCGCCGGAATCGCCGTCATACATCAGGTTTCCCATGCCGACCACCTCACCGCCCGGCGCCAACGCCAGCAGCGAACGCCCGAGGGCCGGGGTGAGCAGCCGCTGCAACCCGCGTTCCCCCGGCGCCGGTCCGGGACTGAAGTACCGCCGGTACCGGGCCGCGCTGGAACAACGCGCGTGGAACGCCGACACCAGGTCCAAATCCGCCCGGTCCGCAGGCCGGATCGTCAGGTCCACCCCGTCCGATGTGCGCGCGGCGTCCGACCTCGGCCGCACCCGCGTGCGGCAGCACTCCGCCAGATCCGCCATCGCCCGAGCCCGCGCGAACTCCGCCGGGGTGAACGCCCCGCCGGGCCGTTCCAGCACGAGTACCCCGCCGCCCGGATCCGCCAGGCACATCGCGCCGCCAGTAAACGAGCCGATCTCCAGCGGCGCCTCGGGCTCCTCCTGCCAGTGGACTTCCACCTGTCCGAGCAAGGCACGCAACGCCCGGACCAGGCCGGTGCGGCCGTTGACCAGGTCGATGGCCAGATTCGCGGTCCGGGTCGGCACGTCGTCGAGCTCGCGCACGTCCGCCCGCGCCGCGGTCACGTCGTGCCCCCCGGCAGCCTCGACGGCGGCGATCAATTCCCGTCGGCTCACCCGTGTCGGCACGTGCAACAGCACCTCGTCCACGACGCCACCGGCCACCGGATGGACCTGCATGGTCCGGATATCCGCTCCGAGGGCGGCCAGGCCGCCGGCAAGGCGAGCCAACCTGCCCGGCGTATCGGTCACCGACGCGCGCAACCGCCACAGCGTTTGCTGCATGCTCACGACTTCCGGTACCGGTGCCACGGCGGGCGGCGCGGGCGGCCGCTGCCGACGCCACCACCACCGTCCGGCGGCCACCACCAGCAGGACGGCGCCGATGGATAACAGCACCAGCGGCCCGCGGGCCTGGCTCTGCATTCCGGTCACGAGCAGGTTCGCCGCGCCCGCCGCCAGGAACAGCGCGGCCAGCTCGATGAGTTCGCGGGTCCAATCCCCACGTGCGTGGCGATGCTGTCTGGAAGTCATGCCACCATGCTTCCCGCGTCGTATTGCGGGCGCTTGATCTGGGATGACGGCCCGGTTAACGGACCCATATCACACCGCCGCGGAGCCGACCGGCGGCGATCGAGCCGAGTTGGTGCTACCCGCGGCGGCGCTTGTTCATGTTCAGCGGGATTGCTGGCCGTAACCCGCGAACTGTTCCGCGCAGCGCGCCAGTTCCGCGTCGCTGAGCAGGCTCGGGGCACCGACTCTGCTCGCGGTCAGCCAGAGTTCACACAGCCACTCCAGCTGCCGCGCCCGGTTGTATGCCTGCGACAGGCCGGCTCCGATCGTGATCGTCCCGTGGTTGCGCAGGATGCACCCGGTGCGTCCGGTCAGTGCCTCGGACATCGTCTCGGCCAGCCGGCAGCTGCCGAAGGTGGCGTACTCCGCCACCCGCACGACACCGCCGAATTCCGCGAGCTGGTAGTGCACCGCCGGAACATCGTTGCGCAGCAAGGACAACGCCGTCGCGTGGAGCGAGTGCGTGTGCACCACCGCCCCCGCGTCGTGCAGCTGGTAGGCGGTGAGATGCATCGGCAGTTCGGAGGTGGGCTTGAGATCGCCGTCGACCACCTTGCCGGTGAGGTCCACCAGCGGAATGTCGGCCACGTCCAGCCTGTCGTAGTCGACTCCGGATGGCGTCACCGCCACCAGATCGCCGCAGCGAACCGACACGTTGCCGGAAGTGCCGACCACCAGCCGGTCCGCGGTCATCCGCCGGGCGATCTCGATGACCTCGCGCCGTTGCTCGGCCAGTCGCGAACTGCTCACATCATCCCTCGTTCAGCAGGCGACGCCGGAAGCATCCGACGCCGACTCGTAGCCGCTGATCGCGGCGACCTTCTGGGCCGACGGCGACGATTCGTCGAACCGGTAGTCCAGCCATTCCGATGCCAGCTTGCGGGCGAGCTCCAGGCCGACCACGCGCTGGCCGAAACACAGTATCTGGGCGTTGTTGCTCAGCACCGACCGCTCCACCGAGTAGCTGTCGTGCGCGGTGACGGCCCGGATGCCCGGCACCTTGTTCGCGCTGATCGCCACGCCGAGCCCGGTGCCGCACACCAGCAGCGCCCGGTCCGCCTCGCCTTCGGCGACCATCCGCGCAGCGTTGACGGCCACGTGCGGATAGGCGGTGTGCTCGTCGGTGCCGACGCCCACGTCCACCACGCTGGCGATTCGCGGGTCGTTCTCCAGATCCTTTTTCAGCGCGTCCTTGTACTGCAGCCCCGCGTCGTCGGAGCCGACCACGATGCGAAACGTCGCCTGCTCAGTCACTTTTCTCCGCTCCCCTCTTCTCCGTCCAGCTTCTCCGTCGAGCACACAGCGCTGCCAACGAGCATGTCGCCGATGCGGTTGAGCGCGAACGCCAGCGACATCGCGCCCGGGTCCGGGTTTCCGACGCTGCGCTCGGCCAGCGGCCGGGCCCGTCCGGTGCGGGGTCGCAGCTCCGCGGTGTCCTCGGCTGCCTTCGTCGCCGCCTTCGCGGCCCGCTGCCATGCCTCGGTGCCGCTCGCACCCGACTCGACGGCGCTGCGTAATTCCGCCACGAACGGCTCCAACGCATCGACCAGCGTCTTGTCACCGAGCTCTGCCCGGCCGATCCGCTGCACCGCCGCCAGTGCCGCCGAGGCGCCCGCAGCAAGATCGTTGGCCGTCGCGGCGCGGTGATCGGGCAGCAGGTCGCCGAACGAACGCAGCGCCGCGCCCCACAGCACGCCCGAGGTGCCACCGGCCTTCGCTGCCCACGCATCGCCGGCCGCGACCAGCACCGCGGCCGGGCCGACGCCCTGTCCCACGGCGTCGTAGGCGGCCTCGACCGCAGCCGCGCTGCCGCGTGTCATGCCCCGGCCGTGGTCGCCGTCGCCGGCGATCGCGTCGAGGCGGCCGAGTTCTTCTTCCTTGCCGCGCAGCAGGTCGGCCACCGAATGCAGGGCCTGCACCACGATCGCCGCGGTCGCTTGGCCTTCCGGTGGGGCCACCACGATCGCCGGCTCCGGCACCGGCACCAGCTCATCGTCCTCATCGGACTCATCCGCCTCGGTGGGCGCGACGTTTCCCGTGCGATAGGCCGGAGTGTCGGCCGGTGCCAGCCACAACCGCTCCAGTTCCGGGTCCAGCCAGGTCAACGTCAGCGAGCAGCCCGCCATGTCCAGGCTGGTCACCAGCTCCCCCACCTCCGGTGCGACGACCTCCACGCCGTTCTCGGCCAGCAACCGGGCCACGGTGCCCCACACCACGAACAGTTCCTCGTACTTGGTGGCGCCCAGTCCATTGAGGATCGCGGTCACGCGCCGGGATTCGGTGTCGGGGGCCTCGGCGAGCAGGCTATCGACCAGGATCTTGGCCAGCTCCGACGCCGAAGGCAGGTCGCGTTCGGAGACGCCGGGTTCGCCGTGGATGCCGAGCCCAAGCCCCATCCGGCCGTCGGGCACCTCGAACAGCGGCTTGTCCTGCCCCGGCAGCGTGCAACCGTCGAAGGCCACGCCGAGGCTGCGCGTGCGCCCGTTGGCGTGCTGGGCGACCCGCACCACCTCGTCGAAGGAGTACCCCTCCTCGGCCGCCGCCGAGGCGACCTTGAACACCACGAAGTCGCCGACCACGCCGCGGCGCTTGGTCTGCTCGGCCGCCGGAGCGCTGGCCACGTCGTCGGTCACGACAACGTTGTGCGCGCGGATCCCGTCGCGTTCCAGGCGTTCCACCGCGAGCCCGAAATTCATGTTGTCGCCGGCGTAGTTGCCGAAAGAGAACACCACCCCGGCACCGCGGTCGGCAGCCCGGCCCACCGAGTAGGCGTCGTCGGCCGATGGCGAGGTGAAGATGTTGCCGATGACCGAGCCGTCGGCAAAGCCCGGCCCGACCACTCCGCAGAACGCCGGGTAGTGCCCGGATCCGCCGCCGGTGACCACGGCGACCTTGCCCTGCGGCGCGCGTTTCGCCCGCACCACGCCGCCCGGCACCTGCCGGACGTATTCGGGGTGCGCCGCCACGAAACCGGTCACCATGTCGTCGGTGAACGACGCGGGATCGTCGTACAAGCGCGTCATCTGCAGCTCCTCAGCACCGTGTCGTGAAGGTCAGGGGGTCGTGCCCCACTGGGGGCGGGCGCGATCGATCGAATCCAGGTAGTCGCGGTAGCCGTGCTCGTAGAACTCCACGGCGCTCGGGTGCGGCACCACGGTGCGCCGCGCGGCGGCCCACAGTTCGCGGTCCACGGGTTCGCCCAGCGAGTCCCACGCGGTCATCGCCGCGCCGCGCGTACCGACGCCTTCCTCGTAGGGCACGTGCAGCGGCCGGCCGAGGACGTCGGCGAAAATCTGGCTCCAGGCGGCCGATCGAGCACCGCCGCCGCACGCCGAGACGTCACCGGCCAGGCCCGCGGTCTCCAGGTTGTGCCGGGCGGCGTAGGCCACCGCCTCGCACATCGCGCGCACCAGGTCGGCCTGCGTGGTTTCCAGCGACAGCCCGCTGAACTGGCCGCGCGCGTGGGGCTCGACGAACGGCGCGCGTTCGCCGGAACTGGACAGGAACGACAGTGCCGACACGCCGCCGGCACCGGGTTTGCTGTTGCCCAGCAACGTTTCCAGTTGGTCCACGCGGGCGCCGATCATGTTCAGTACCCAGTCCAGGTTGGCGGTGCCGACCATCGCGGGCATCACCCGTAGGTACTTCTCCGGCAGCGGCGTCGCCAGCCACATGCCCGCGACCTCGCCGTGCGGGTCGATGCTCACTTCCTCGCGCAGCACCTGGCAGCCCAGGGTCGTGCCGATCACCAGGCTGCCGTCGCCGACTTTGCCGACCCCGGAGCCGAATGCGCAGGCGGGCAGGTCGAAGGGACCGGCCGACACCGGCAGCCCGGCCGGCAGCCCCAGGTTCTTGGCGCTCTTGCCGTCCAGCGCGAACAGCTTGTTCGGCGGGGCCGGTTCGGCCAGCAACCTGCGGTACTCCTCGATGCCGCAGGCACGCAGCGCTTCCGTCGAATAGCTGCGGGTCGGTACGTCCAGGAAGGGCAGCGAGGCATCGGATGCGTCCACCGTGATCTCACCGGTGAAGCGCTGCACGATCGCGTCCACGCAGTAGCCGGCGACCGCAGCCCGCTCCAGCCGCTCCGGGGCATGCTCGGCCAGGTGCGCCAGCAGCGGCCCTGCCGAGCCGGGGAACATCCCCGACCCGGTGAGCCGGAAAACCCGCCGCTGCACACCGGATTCGCCCCACCGGTCCAGCACATCCGCGGCGCGGGCGTCCAGCCACGAGATCGCCGGGCCGACCGGCCGGCCCTGGTGGTCGCGCAGCCACAGCCCGTCGCCCTGCCCGGTGATGGCCAGCGCCTCGACCGGTTCGCCGACCTCATCGGCCGCCGCGGCGACCTCGCGCACCACCTGGACCACCGAGTCGATGACCTCTTCGAGGTCCTGCTCGACCCGGCCCCCCGGCAGCCGCTGCAAGGTGCTGCGCATGCTGTGCGTGACCAGCGCCGTGCCGTCGCGGTTGAGCAGCGACGCCTTGGTCACCGACGTGCCGACGTCGACCCCGATGATCATGGCCGTGGGCCTTCGAACTCGGCCAGCACGTCCGGATTCGCCACGAACCGGGGCCGCTCGCCATTCAGGAACCGGGCGACATCACCGGCGACGATCTCGGCCGCGCGGTGGGCCGTCTCCCGGGTCGCCCCGGCCAGGTGCGGAGTGGTGATGACGTTGGGCGCGTCGAACAGCGGCCAGTCGCGCGGGGGCGGTTCGATGTCGTACACGTCGACGGCCAGGGCGCCGAGGCGACCGGACTTAAGCAACTCCGGCAGCGGCGCGTAGTCGAGCAGCCCGCCGCGTGCGGAGTTGATCAGCACCGCACCTTCCGGCAGCAGCTTGAGATTGTCGGCGTTGAGCAGGTTTTTGGTCTCCGGGGTGAGCCGCGCGTGCAGGCTGACCACCGAGCTGCGCCGCAGCAGCGCCTCCAGTCCGACGAGCTCGACACCGTCGCGGGCGGCGTCCTCTGCCTGCACGAACGGATCGGACACCAGCACGTGCGCGCCGAAGGCCCGCAGCACGCGGGCCACGATCTTGCCGATCGCCCCGTAGCCGACCAGCCCGACGGTCGAGCCCGCCAGCTCGGTGCCGGCTTTCTCGTAGGAGTAGTAGTCGCCGCGCCAGTTGCCGGCCTTCAGCTCGGCATCGGAACCGGGGATGCGGCGCAGCGCGGCCAGGGTCAGCCCGACCGCGAACTCGGCCGCGGCAGCGGCGTTGCGCCCCGGTGTGTAGGTGACGATCACGCCGTTGTCGGTGGCGGCCCGCAGGTCCACGTTCACCGGCCCGCCGCGGCATACACCGACGAACTTCAGCCGCGGGCTGTTGGCCAGCACATCGGCGGTGAACGGCGCCATCTGGGTGGTGACGATCTCCGCGCCGCCCAGTGCGTCGAGCAGCTGCCGTTCGGTACCGCTGGCCTCCTCGACGTTGCCGACCGGCCCGAACGGCTGCACCGGCCACTGCAACATCAGGGTGCTGAACTGCAGGTCGTGCGCGCCGGCACGACGACGCAGGGCGTCGATGAACACCTCGGGAGCGACGAAGTGGTCACCTGCGGCCAGGACACTGGTCATGCGGACTCCTTTGTCTTCCTGCTTGCGGTGGGCCGGTGGCCACTGGAGCTGCCGACCGGTTCGGGCAGCGCGCCCACCAGGCGCAGCCGGACGTCGTCCAGGTCGGCGGCGATGTAGCCGGCCTTGGCCAGGGCGTCCTTGGCTGGCGGATATCCGGAGTTGGGGATGGCCACCACAGTCATTCCCGCTGCGGCGGCGGCGCGCAACCCGTTGCTGGAGTCCTCGACCGCCAGGCAGTGTTGCGGGTCCTGGCCCAGCTTGTCGGCGGCCGACAGGTACACGTCCGGGCTCGGCTTGCCCTTGGGCACCTCGGCGCTGGACACCGTCGCGGAGAAGTGCCTGGTCAGCCCGTGACGGTCGAGTACGGCGTCGATCAATCGGCGTGGCGCGGACGAGGCCAGCGCGATCGGGGCCCGCTCGGCGACCTCGGTGACCATGCGCTCGGCGCCGGGCAGCAGCTCGATCTCACCGCCGTCGAGCGCGGCGATCATGTCGTCGACCACGGCCCGCTCGGTCTCCGCGGTGGATTCGGTGGCCGCGCTGAAGTCGGCCAGGAACGCCGACCACTCGGGGGCGCTCATCCCCTGCACCCGGCGGGTCTGTTCCGCCGTCCAGGTCTTGCCGCGGGCGGCGGCGAACTTGGCCCACATCCGCTCCCACAGGTGCTCGCTATCGACCAGGACGCCGTCCATGTCGAACACGACCGCGCGGTAGGCGCCGTTCGGCCTTTCGGACTGGGTCATCTTTACCTCCCGCCAATCACTGACGCAAGCCAAATTAACATATAAGACGTTAATTGTCACCGTCCAGGTGGTAGTTTCAAATTCCCGGATGTCTCCTCACCGCGACCACCGGACCACCAGGCAAGATTGACCTCATGGCGTCCGCACCGAAGAAGCAGTCCCCCCGGATCCTGCGACAGCAGAAGATCGTCGATCACGTGGTCACGCAGGGGTTCGCCAGCGCCGCGGAACTGTCCGAGCTGACCGGCGTCAGCCTGATGACGGTGCACCGCGACCTCGACGACCTGGTCACCCGGGGCCTGCTGCGCAAGTACCACGGCGGGGTATCCGCCCAGCCGTCCACGGTGTTCGAGAGCAGCTCGGACTTCCGGCTGCACACGCACACCGCGGAGAAGGAGGCGCTGGCCAAGGACGCGCTGCAGTTCATCACGCCCGGCATGTCGGTGATGCTGGACGACTCCACGACCGGGCTCACGCTGGCCAGGCTGCTGCCCGACGTCGGTCCGATGACCGTGGTCAGCAACTACCGGCAGGTGCAGGAGGCGCTGCGCGAGGTGCCGGACATCCGGCTGATCGGCCTGGGCGGGGAGTACTCCCGCACCCACGATTCGTACCTGGGCCTGCCCTGCCAGGAAATGATCAACACCTTCTCGGTGGACATCGTGTTCCTGTCCACCTCGGCGATGAACGCGAAGCTGACCTACCACCAGGAGCAGGAGATCGTCCTGGTCAAGCGGGCGATGCTGGCCAGCGCGACGACGAAGGTGCTGATGATGGACGCCAGCAAGGTGGCCCGCTCGGCGCTGCACCAGTTCGCCCCGGTGCGCGCGTTCGACCACGTGCTGCTGGCCGGGAAGCTGGACGCGGCACTCGTGGAGGAGATGCGGGAGCAGACCGACGTCCGCCTCTCGCCGATGGAGTAGTGCCGACGCTTGACCACAATCCACACCTACGCCCGGCTCGCTCCTTTCGCTGCGTCCAGGGCATCGGCGAGTCGGCATAACCGCGGTCGAGGCGGCATCCTGGGTACCGCTGCCCGCACCCCGGCACAGACGGGCCCCGAAAATCACTAAATTAACGTCTTGCGCGTTAATCTGAACAAGGTGCATGATAGCCGAACCCGTGGACCGGGGACGTGTCTTGGACGCGCACCGGGAACTTCCGATCCTTGGAGACAGTGATGTCCCAACAGACTTCAGCGGATGCCGGGCCTCTGCGGCCGGCCAGCCGACTCGACCGCATGGGTATCCCCAGGCAGCTGTTCTGGGGGTTCGTCGCCGTGCTGATCTTCATGATCGGCGATGGCGTGGAGACCACCTACCTGTCGGACTACCTCCAGCAACCCGAAGGCGGCGGACTGCCCGGCGCGGTGGCCTCGTTCGCCACCGTCACGGTTTACGGCGTCGCGGTGATGATCGCGGCCTGGTTCTCCGGGACACTCTCGTCGATCTGGGGCCCGCGGCGGGTCATGTGGCTCGGCGGCGCCTGGTGGGTCGCCTTCGAGTGCCTGTTCCTGTTCGTCGCGATCCCCTCGCACAACCCCACGATCATCGTGGCCACCTACGGCATCCGGGGCTTCGCCTACCCGCTGTTCGCGTTCGCGTTCCTGGTGTGGGCGCAGGTCGCCAGCCCCACCAAGATGCGCGGCTCGGTCGCCGGGTGGTTCTGGTTCGCCTTCACCGGCGGGCTGCCCACCCTCGGCGCCGCGGTGGCCGCGCTGGCCATCGGCCCGTTCGGCATGAGCCTCTACGGCACCCTGGTGTTGTCGCTGGGGTTGGTCACCGTCGGCGTGCTCATCGGTAGCTTCGGGGTGCGCGAGGAGCACGGTCTGAAGCCGATCGCCGATGAGACGGTCGAGAACCCGCGCAGCATGAAGCGGCTGGGCGAGGGCGTGGACATCCTGTGGCGGGACCGCCGGACGCTGGCGGGTGGCCTGATCCGGATCGTCAACACCGCGCCGCAGTACGGCTTCTTCGCGATGTTCCCGTTCACCTTCGGCCCGGCCGCTCCCGGCGGTGGTTTCCTCAGCGCCGCGGAGGTGGCCACGCTGGCCTCGATCGCCTACGGCGCGAACATCGCGGCGAACCTCTTTTTCGGCGTCTTCGGCGACCGCTTCGGCTGGCGCCGCACGATCACCTGGTTCGGCTGTGTCGGCTGCGCCATCGCCACGCCACTGTGGTTCTTCACCGCCGTGACCTCGCAGAGCTTCGCGGTCACCGCGACCTTCGGTGCCGTCTACGGCGTCCTGCTGGCCGGTTTCGTGCCACTGTCGGCACTGATGCCCTCGATGGTCGAGCCCAAGGACAAGGGTTCGGCGCTCGCGGTGCTCAACTTCGGCGCCGGCGGTGCGGCGTTCGTCGGCCCGGTCGTGGTCACGGTCCTGTACCCGCTGGTCGGCGGTGGCGGGGTGGCCATCGCGTTCAGCGTGCTCTACGTCCTGGTGGCGTTTCTGAGCTTGAAGGTCAAGGACGGCTGCGACCCCGGCGAGCAGAAGTCGAAGCAACGTTACGCGCGGCAGGTCCAGACTGTGCGCTCCCCGGCGTAGTTTCCGTCGCCGTGAGCCCGCGTCCCGAGGACGCGGGCTCACGTGCATTCGGCCGTCGTCGCCGGGCGCGACCAGGTGGCCGTCCGGGGTGAAGGCGGGCCGCCCGACAATCTGGCCGGGCAGGACGGTCGGCGTCGGGCCGAACACCGCGATCCGGCCCTCGCCGTTGCGGACCGCGACGACCGGGAGGCCGCTGCCGAGAACGGCGAGTGCGGGGTCGGAGGTGGCGGCGGTGTCGATGGCGGCGACCACGGACCATCCCGCGTTTTCGCCGAGCACGACCAAGCGTCCGGTCACGGCCTCGCGGAACGCCGCGAACGCTTGGCTGCCGCGTGCTACCGCAACGGATCCGGCTGGATGGTGGGTTTGCGGAGGTGCGGCGAACTGCCCGCCTGTGTCGCCGAGACGCCAGTGCAGCAGTCCAGCCCGGGCAGCGGCGAAGAGGTGCACTTCGCCGCTGGCGGTCGGGAGCACCGACACGGCGTCGTCGACGCCGGTCCCGCCGAGGTCCATCCAGCAAGGCTGGTCGGTGAACCGCGCACTCACCCCGCCGCGGGTGTCGCGGACCGCGACCACTGTTCTCCCGCCCGTTGTCACGGCCGCCGCCGGTGGTCCGACGTGTGTGGTCGGCTTCTCGGCCGCCGGCGGGGAGCCGAGTGCCTGCCAGTCGTCGTTCTGTCGCTTCAGGAAAATCCCGCCCGTGTTCCGGTCCTGCACGACGAGCGTGTCCGGGTCCGCGAACCCGGCCGAACCGCTTTGCGGCACGAACCCCGGCGTGTCCACAATGGACTCGCGAGACCCCGTGCCCTTGATCAACTGTCCGCCCCGGACGTAGGCGAACCAGACTTGGCCGTCTCGACCGGTCGTTGCCCAGTTCGTGCCCCCGGGCCAGCGATGTCGCATGCTGTGCAGCCACGTCGCGTAGGGCTCGCCCAGGCTCACCTCGGTGTCGTGCGCCGCGTAACGCTCGAAGATCGCGCGTTTGTCGGCGACGATGTGCGCGGGCAGGTTCGGCGGCGCGTCGGCGGTGTTGTAGTCGCGATAGTGGATCAGGTACGCCGCGGCGGCCGAGCGCAGCGCCAGCTCGGCGAATCGCGCGGTCATCACATGGTCCGGGTGGTTGTGGTGGTTTCCCCACTGCGGCTGGTACCGGCCGTCCGGTTCGGGGTCGTGGGTCCGCACAACCCCGGGCTCGAACTGCCGGTAAAGCCAGGCCAACGCGGCGATGACCGACGCTCGGTCATGCCTGCCGGTACCAGCCAGTGCCGACCCGTCCGGTTGCAGCGTCTCGGCTTGTGCCGTCGCGTCGTGCCATAGCCGGGTCAGCGCATGCTTGCCGCCGGTGGCGCGCGGATCGTTGTCGTCGGGCAGGTTCAAGAACACCAACCGCACCCGCGGTCGATGGCGCAAAGTCTGCATCTCGGCCTGTCGTCCGCCGGGCAGCGACAGCACGGCGTGCTTCCAGGCGTCGGACACACCGGCCATCGCCGCGAACGCCGCCCGCGCCCCGGCCTGCCGATGCGCGGCATACCGCGCGGCGGGCCGCACATCGCTTTCCCCCGCCGTCAGGAACACGGTCGTCACGGTCGCGCCGGAGCGGATCGAGATGGCCAGGTCCGGATTCATGAACAGGATGTCGTCATCGGGATGCGCTACGACCTGCAGGTGGGACCGCACCCGCGCCGCAGCGGCCGGGCCGGCGAGCAGCGCGACCAACAGCAGTGCGGTCGCGGCGGCTAGTCCTCTCATCGCGGTTGCCTCCTCCGCAGCGGAGAAACCACCGAAAGCACGATCGCGAGCAGGGCGCCCGCGCACGCCAGCAGGAGGTGCGCCGTGAAACCGGGCGGACTCCAGGAAAGCGTGAGCGCACCACCCGGCACACCGGGCGGAACCCGGACCAGGAGCAAGCCCGCGTCGGTGCCGTCGACCCGCACCCGACGACCATCCACCGCGGCCTGGTAGCCGGGCCAGGCCAGACGCGCGAAGACCAGCTCGGCCGGGCCCCCGGTGCGGCCGAAGCGCACGGTCTCCCGCCGCTGCCCGTGCTGCACGTCGTCGAGCACGTGCACGCCCCGGCTGGCGCTGAGCCGCCCGTGCGGCCAAGGAAGTGCGGATTTCCGGCTGAGCACCACGACATCGCGGTCCCGCCGCGAAATCCGCCAGCCCGCCGGGGCCTCGGGCACCTCGCGGAGTCGGCGCTGCACCACGACGTGGGTGGCCTTGAGCTGGTCGACCAGCCCATCCGGCTCCCACAACCGGTCGTAGGCCTGCGGGCAGGTCGCTCCGTAGTAGCTCAGGCAGAGCCGGGTGTGCAGGGCGTTGTATCCGATACCGGTATAGGCGACCAGACTCGCCACCCCGGCCGCCGCGTGCATGTTGCCGAACAGCAGCTGCGACCACGCGGCACGAGAGGCGATGTCCGCCGACGGGATCAGGTCGCGCTCGGCGAGCTGCACCACGGTGCCGCCGTCGAACTCCGCATAGTCGGAACGCAGCTGGGCGATGGAGGTCGGGAAGTTGTAGACGGCGACATCCCGGTTCGCCGGGAACCAGGCCATCTGCAGGGCTAGCGCGCAGACCGTCCCCAAGTGCAGCACCGCGGCCTTCAGCCGCTTGCGGTGCACGATCACGACTGCGGCGCACAGCACCGCGATCATGCCCAACGACACCAAGTGTTTCGGCGCTTGCGCGGGCCAAGCCGCGAACGACAGATACCCGCCCAGCAACAAAGAGCCGGCCGAGCAGGCCAGGCGCACCTTGAAGTGATCGGTGCGCAGCCCGCGCGACAGGGCAACCGAAAGCAGCACCGCCACCGCTAGGTGAAGCACGGCGACGTGGCGCACCGGCCAGCGGAACAACCACACGTTGGACGGCCCCAGGCACAGCAAGAAATAACAGCCCGCGAGCGCCACGGCACACCCGCAGCGGCGCCACGATGCGCCCGCCGACCGCCAATCCAGCCACGCCAGCAGCGGGATGGCGAACCAGGCGAAATAGGTGGCGGGCACCGACATCCGGAAGGTGCCGAAAGACAAGATCTGCGGCACGAAGGAGGGCATGCTCGCGTTCAGCAGATCGCCGACGCCGGGCACCAACTGGCCGATGTTGAACAGCTCGTGCCCGGATCGCCAGCCCACCTCGGCGGCCGCCAGGACCGGGAAGAAGATCAGCGGCAAGGTAGCCGTGACCGCGATGCCGACCAGCCCCAACCGCCGGACGCGCGACCAGTCCCGCCCGGTTTCGATGAACAGCCCGGCGAAAACCGCAGCCAGCGCCAGCACACCATAGGGGTCACCGGCGGACACGCACAGATAGCACAGCAGCCACGGCACGAACGCCGGAATCCGCCCGGCCTGCAGGCGGCGCAGCGCCCACCACGCCCAAGGCAGCCACGCGAACCCCATGAGCCCGCCCGCCCAGGTGGCGGCCTGGAAGTACAGCACGAAACCGGACAGCGGCAATGCCACCGCGAGCACCGAGGCGACATCGCGCTTGGCCCGGTAGTCGCGGCAGAGCAAGAAAGTTCCGACGCCGAGTGTGACGAGGAACTGGGTCTTCACCACGGTGGCGGCGATCGCGAGATCACCGAGCCACACCACCAGCAGGCAGTCCAGCAGGTGCACCGGATTCCAGATCCCGAACAGCGATTCGGCGGCGAGGTTCCCGCCCATCCATGAATCGAGGTCCAGGCCGAGCGGCCAGTCCCCGGCCAGCAGCCGCTCCCCCAGCCGGTGCCACATCGGCAGAAACTGCGCCGCGCTGTCGTCCCAGAAGTAGAACGACGGGTTCACCATTGCCGGAATCTGGCTCAACAGCGCGACGACCACCCCGACACCGACCGCGCCGCGCCACTCGCCGCGCGGCAACCGTTCGGTCAGCACCGCCTTGCTCAACAGGAACGTCGCGGGCACCACGACCAGACCCGCGGCGATCGGGGCGAGCACCGGATCGACACCGAACACCTCGACCGACGCCGCAACGACGGCGGTGCTCAGCCCGATCATCGCCAGGTTCGACAGCGGGAACAGCAGCAGCGTCCGCCGGTTCGGCACCACTCCGAAGGTGAACCGGCAGTTGAGCAGGTACGAGCACACCGTCGCCACCACGGTCGCGATCAGGTGCGCCGGCAAATACGGCAGCAGCAACCACAACGCCAGGTAGACGGTGCAGTGCACGGCCGTGTTAACGCCGCCGACGAGCGCGAATCGCAGGAGCTCTGATCTGCTTGTCTTGCGCCACATCGCTCCCCCTATGACGCCAGCTCGGCCGCCGGGTGCAACCGGCGTTCGCGGGCCTGCGGGTGGAGCTCCGGGCTCGACTCCTTCACCAGGTAGTGCGGCCTACGCTTGGCCTCGAAGTAGCTCTTGCCCAGGTATTCCCCGAGCACTCCGAGGAACAGCAGCTGCACCCCGCCCAACCCGACGACTCCGGCGAGCAAGGTCGCATACCCCGGCACCTCCACACCGTCCACAATGGTGTTCGCCACGACGAAGAGCACATAGGCACCGGCCAGCACCGCCACCAACACGCCCAGGTAGATGGCCAGCCGCAAGGGTTTGCTGTTGAACGACGTCAGCCCGTCGATGCCGTAGTTCACCAGCTTGCCCAGGGTCCACTTCGAGCCACCGCCGACCCGCGGCACGTTCCGGAACCACACGTAGGCCGTATCGAAGCCGATCCAGGCGAACAGCCCCTTGGAGAACCGGTGGTACTCCGGCAACGACAGCACCGCCTCGACGGCCCGCCGCGAAAGCACCCGGAAATCCCCGACCCCGTCCTGCAACCGCACGTCGACGAGCCGACCACAGGCCCAGTAGTACATTTTGGACAGTGCCGATCGGCAGCGGCGCTCGCCAACGCGACTGCGCCTGGCGACGACCTGGTCGTACCCGGAATCAAGCAGCGCCAGCATCCGTCGCAGCAACTGCGGCGGATGCTGCAGATCGGCGTCCAGCAACGCCACCCGGCGGCCCCGCGCATGCCGCAATCCGCACAGCATCGCCGCCTCCTTCCCGAAGTTGCGGCTCAGCGACACGTAGCGAAAACGCGGGTTCAGCGCCGCCAACCGGCGCGCTTCGCGCAGCGTCCGGTCGGTGCTGCCGTCGTCCACCAGGATCACCTCGTAATCCCGGACGCGTCCGGACAACGCCGCGACCAGCGCGTCGTGCAACCGTTGCAGTCCGCGCTCCTCGTTGAAGCACGGCACCACCATCGAGAGGTACATGGCAGGTCTCATCCCCGGTCGGTCGACTCCCGCAAGAACCGGGAAGCCGCTGTGGGCCAAACGAATCGGCGTCGACCGTAGGATCCGGGCCGCGCGACACCCCCTCCCGACACACCGGCGAATAGTCCACCCGGGCGGCTTTCGAACGCACCGCCACCCGATCGCGCAGCCACCCGCCGGAAGTGGCAGGCTGGAATCATGCCGTCAGCGTCGTTTCCCCGCCGCAGCGCACGCACCCAGGGCTTCACCCTGGGGGCGCCGCGGAACTTCACCGCCGGTGACTCCGTGCTCTTCCTGCGCTCCGCAGGCGGCACCGAGCGCGACAACGCCCTGTGGGCACTGGACACCGAAACCGGCCAGGAGAGAATGCTCGCCGATCCGGCCGCGCTCCAGGCCGAAGACCACGTGTCACCGGCCGAACAGGCCCGCCGCGAACGCGCGCGGGAACGGGCCGGCGGCATCACCGGCTACGCGACCGACCGCGACGGGCGACTGGCGGCCTTCACGCTGTCGGGACGGCTGTTCGTCGCCGACGTCGCGGCCGGCACCGCCCGCGAACTCCCGGTGCCGCAACCGGTGGCCGATCCCAGGCCGGATCCCGACGGTCGCCGGGTGGCCTACCTCTCCGGCGGTCAACTGCGCGTGATCGATGTGGACGGTTCCGGCGACCACGCGCTCGCCGAACCAGAAGGCGCGGACATCACGTGGGGCGCCGCGGAGTTCATCGCCGCCGAGGAAATGGACCGCCACCGCGGCTACTGGTGGTCCCCGGACGGATCGCGGCTGCTGGCGGCGCGCGTGGACGAATCCCCGGTGCAGCACTGGTATCTCGGTGATCCGTCCAACCCGGCCAGCGAGCCGACCGCCGTGCGCTATCCGGCCGCCGGGACCGCCAACGCCGACGTGGCGCTGGCCGTCTTCGACCTCGACGGTCACCGGGTGGACGTCGACTGGGACCGGCGGGCCTTCCCGTACCTCGTCACCGCCCACTGGTCCCGGCACGGCCGCCCGCTGATCGCGGTGCAAAGCCGTGACCAGCGCACCCAGCTCGTCCTGGCCCTCGACCCCGGCACCGGCCAGACCACCGAGGTGCACCGCGACACCGACCAGCACTGGGTGGAGATCAAACCCGGCTGGCCCGCCTGGAGCCCGGACGGCCGCCTGGTGCGCATCAGCGCCGACAACGGCGCGTACCGGCTGGTCGTCGGCGATCAGCCGTGGACCGCAGCGCCCCTGCAGGTCCGGGGCATCCTCGACATCGGCGACGACGACATCCTGATCTCCGCCTCGGAGCAGGACCCGACCCAGGTCCACCTCTTCCGCGTCACCGCCGAAGGTGCCGAGCAGGTGACCGAGCAGGCCGGTGTGCACACCGGAACGCGCGCCGGTGAGGTGCTCGTGGTCGCCACGTCCACGCTCGACGAGTCGCGCACCCGGGTGCGGGTGCGGCGCGCCGGGCGGGAGGTCGCCGAGATCGGCAGCCGAGCCGAGAACCCCGAGGTCGACCTCAACGTCGAACTGCTCCGGCTCGGCGACCGCGACCTGCGCAGCGCTCTGCTGTTGCCCAGCCAGTACGACCCGGCCGACGGCCCGCTGCCGGTGCTGCTGGACCCCTATGGCGGCCCGCACGCGCAGCGCGTGCTGTCCCGGCAGCAGGGTTATCTGACCTCCCAGTGGTTCGCCGACCAGGGATTCGCCGTGCTGGTCACCGACGGCCGCGGGATGGCCGGGCGCGGCCCCGACTGGGACCGCGCAATCGCCGGGGACCTCGCCGGTCCGCCGCTACAGGACCAGGTCGACGCGCTGCACGCGGCCGCGGCGCAGCATCCCGAGCTGGACCTCGGCCGGGTCGCCATCCGCGGGTGGTCCTTCGGCGGCTATCTCGCCGCGCTGGCCGTGCTGCGTCGCCCAGACGTCTTCCACGCTGCGGTCGTCGGCGCCGGGGTGGTCGACTGGCGGCTGTACGACACCCACTACACCGAGCGCTACCTGGGCGATCCCAACGTCGTTCCCGAGGCGTACGTGGCGAATTCGCTGCTGTCGGACGCCGCCAAGCTGGAGCGGCCGATGCTGATCGTGCACGGCACCAGCGACGACAACGTGGTCCTAGCGCATGCGCTGCGGCTGTCCGCCGCGTTGACCGCATCGGCCCGCCCACACACCGTGCTGCCGCTGTCGGGCGTCAGCCACATGCCCACCGACGAGACCACTAGCGAAAACCTCCTGTTGCTGCAGGTGGACTTCCTGCGCAACGCACTAAAGCGCCACTAACGCCTCCGCTGGCATAGCTCTTGGCTAGAGGATCTCGAGCGGAACCGGGTGCGGCGGGGCCGGGAATCCCTCGTCGAGCTCGGCGAGATCCGCCGAGGACAGCTGGATGTCCAGCGCCGCCCGGTTCTGCTCGACATGCACCTTGGTCACGGCCTTCGGGATCGCGCACACCCCGTCCTGCGCCAACACCCAGGCGATCGCGATCTGCGCCGGAGTCGCCGAGTGCCGCTCGGCGACCCGACGCAACACCGGCTCGCCCAACAGCCGTCCCTGCTCGATCGGCGAATACGCCATCACCGGCAACCCCTGCCGACGGCACCACGGCAGCAGGTCGAGTTCGACGCCGCGCCGCGTGAGGTTGTAAAGCACCTGGTCCGTGGCGCACTGCCGACCCAGTTCGCTCGTGCAGAGCTCCGCCATGTCCTCGACGCCGAAATTGCTCACCCCGAAATGCCGGATCTTGCCGTCGGAGCGCAGTCGTTCGAACGCGGCCAGCGTCTCCGACAACGGTGTGCTGCCGCGCCAGTGCAGCAGGTAGAGGTCGAGGTGGTCGGTGTCCAGCCGCCGCAGGCTGCGCTCGCACGCCTGGACGGCCCCGCGCCGGCTCGCATTGTGCGGATACACCTTGCTGACCAGGAAAACCTCGTCTCGACGCCCGGCGATCGCGGCCCCGACCACTTCCTCGGCGCCCCCGCCGCCGTACATCTCGGCGGTGTCGATCAGGCCCAATCCGAGGTCCAAGCCGTGCCGCAGCGCGGCGACCTCCGCTGCGCGCTGCGCGCGCCGCTCCCCCATGCCCCAGGTGCCTTGCCCCAACACCGGCAGTTCCGGCCCGCCGGGCAATGGAAGTCCTCGCATGCGCACTCCCCTTCAGCTCCGCTGTGGAAGGACCGCTACCAGCTCGAAGCCACCGTCTTCGGAGGGCCCGGCGTCCAGTCGCCCACCGGCCATCCGCACCCGCTCCGACAACCCCGCCAGCCCGGAGCCGCTGCTGCCGACGTCGACGACCGGACCATCGGGGGCACCGTTGGTGACGGCGATGTGCAACGAGCCGTCGCGGCGCTCCAACCGCACCTTGATGCCCGCACCGGGGGCATGCTTGGAGGCGTTGGTGAGCGCCTCCTGAACCACTCGGTAGGCGGCGCGTTCCACTGCGGGCGGCACATCGTGCGGTTCCCCGAGCTCGGTCGAGAACTCCACATTCACGCCCGCTGCCTGCGCCCCGACCACCAGATCCGGGATCTTGTTCAACCCGGCCTGCTGTCCCGCCGCGCCGAGCCCCAACGTCGTGCGCGTCTCGTCCAGCGCCTGCTTCGCTAGCCCGCGCAACCGCCCGGCGACCTCTTGGGTACCGGGATCCGTCGTGGTCGCCGCCAAGGCCGCCGCCTCGACCGCGATCAGGGTCACGTGATGACCTACCGCGTCGTGGATCTCCCGCGCGATCCGCGCCCGTTCCTCCGCGCGCGCCGTCTCCGCCTTCGCCTGAAGTTCGGCATCGGTGGCCTCCTGCAGCCGCCGCAGGCTGTCGGCCAACTGCTGCCGCAGCGCCACCAATACCCCTAACGCCATCGGCGCACCGGCGGCAAGCAGCACGAACGCAATCGTCAGGATGATCGACCCCACCCCGAGGGACTGCGTGATCATCACGGGTGTCGTCGCGACCACCGAGGTCAGCAGCACCCAGCCGAGCAGCTCCCGGATCACCGGCTGCGCGCGCCCCAGCGCGAACAACGCCACGATCGTCGCCGGCCAGCCCAGTCCACCGGCCAACGCGGGCATGCACAGCAGCACCGTGATGCGTGGCCATCGCCGCCGCAGCGGCAGCAACACCGCAGCCACCAGCCCCGATACCGCCGCATATCCGAACGGGTCGGGTGCGGCCAGCACCGCGGCCGCCGGAATTCCGACGACCAATGCCTCTACAGCGAGGCGATGCCACTGCACCGGCCTCACCGGAAGTCGCCCGCCACCCGCTGCGCGATCAGCGCAGCCTGAACCCTGTTCTGCGCGCCGAGCTTGCTCAACACCGTCGACACGTAACTCTTCACCGTCGCCTCGGTCAACCCGAGACGCGAACCGATGCTGGCGTTGGACCGGCCATCCGCCAACAGCAGGAGCACCTGCCGCTCCCGGGCGGATAACGCCTCCACCAGCTGCTTCTCGTGCGCGTTGTCGGTGGTGCCGCGGAACCTGGGCAGCAGCCGAGCGGTGATCCGCGGGTCCAGCACCGCCCCACCGGCCGCCAGATCGTGCACCGCCCGAACCAGCACCGCGGGCTCGGCGTCCTTGAGCAAGAACCCTTGCGCCCCGAACCGCAAGGCATCGGTCACGTAATCGTCCAGGTCGAACGTCGTCAACACCGCCGCCACCGGCGGCTTGGCCAACAGGGCAAGATCCCGCAACGCGGACAACCCATCCTTACCGGGCATCTGCACGTCGATCAGGGCGACGTCCGGGCGATGCGTGCGCGCCACGGCCAACAACTCGTCCCCGTTGCCCGCCTCTGCGACCACGCGAATCGTTCCGCCGCTTTCCAGCAGAACCCGCAAGCCACGCCGCAGCATCGCCTCATCATCGGCGAGCACAACCCGGATCGGCCCCCCGCCGTCCTCAGCCCGCACGTCTCGGTCACCTCCCCTGTTCCGAGGGTCGCCAGCAGACTAACGGGACCGCGTCAAACCCAGCGCACAGCCACCCAAGCGGCCAGCGATCAACGACGGCCGCCCTTGGCCTTGCGCTCCCGCACCCGCACCGAGATGCGCACCGGGCTACCCACGAATCCGAACGTTTCCCGGAACTTGCGCTCCAGGAACCGCCGGTATCCGGCCTCCAGGAACCCGGTGGTGAACAGCACGATCGTCGGCGGCCGGGACTGCGCCTGGGTGGCGAACAGGATCTTCGGCTGCTTGCCGCCGCGCACCGGCGGCGGATTGGCCGCGACCAATTCGGAAAGCCAGCCGTTCAACCGACCGGTGGGGACCCGGGTGTCCCACGACTCCAGCGCCGTGCGCAGCGTCGGGGCCAGCTTCGCCACCGCCCGACCGGTCCGGGCCGACACGTTGACCCGCTCCGCCCACCGGACCCGCACCAGCTCGCGGTCGATCTCCTTCTCCAACTGGCGACGGCGGTCCTCGTCGACCAGGTCCCACTTGTTGTAGGCGATCATCAGTGCCCGACCGGCATCCACCACCATGGTGATCACCCGCAGGTCCTGCTCGCTCAACGGCTCGGAACCGTCGATGAGCACGATCGCCACCTCGGCCGCCTCGATGGCCGCCTTGGTGCGCAATGACGCGTAGTACTCGGTGCCGCTGGCGGTCTTGACACGCTTGCGCAGCCCGGCGGTGTCGACGAAGCGCCATACCTCGCCGTCCAGCTCGACCAGTGAGTCCACCGGGTCGACCGTGGTGCCCGCGACCTCATGCACCACCGACCGCTCTTCCCCGGTCAGCTTGTTGAGCAGGCTCGACTTGCCCACGTTCGGCTTGCCGATCAGCGCCACCCGCCGCGGCCCGCCGGTCGCGCCGAACACCTCGCGCGGCGTTTCCGGGAACACCTCCAGCACGGCGTCCAGCAGGTCACCGGAACCACGCCCGTGCAGGCCGCTGACCGGGAACGGCTCGCCGAGCCCCAACGACCACAGCGAATGCACGTCGGCGACACCGCGCTGGTCGTCGACCTTGTTCGCGGCCAGCAACACCGGCCGCTTCGACCGGCGCAGTACCTTCGCCACCGCTTCCTCGGTGGCCGTCGCGCCGACCTTGGCGTCGACCACCAGCAGCACCGCATCAGCGGTGTGCATGGCCAGTTCCGCCTGCGCGGCCACCGAAGCCTGCAATCCCTTGGCGTCCGGCTCCCAACCTCCGGTGTCGACCACCGTGAAGCGACGCCCGTTCCACAGCGCGTCGTAGGCCACCCGGTCCCGGGTGACGCCCGGGGTGTCCTGGACAACGGCTTCCCGGCGGCCCAGCAACCGATTCACCAACGTCGATTTGCCCACGTTGGGCCGACCGACCACGGCCAGCACCGGCTGCGGCTTCGGCGGCGCCTCGCCCTCGGCCGCTTCGACCTCGTCGAACTCGGCCCATTCGGCCTCGTCGGACCACGTGCCGTCCAGGCCTTCCACCGACTCGTCGGTCACGCTCGTTTCCCTCTCGAATAGTCTTCGTGCTGGTCCGCGACCAGCCGATCCAACTCGGCGATCAGCTCGACCAGTTCGGTGCGCACGGCTTCGGTCGCCACGACCAGCCCGGTGCGGCCCTTGCCCGCCGGCAGCGTGATCGGCTCCCCGAACAACACGTCGATTCGGGGCAAAAGCCTACGGCCCGCGCCGTCCGGGCGTCGCGTGCCCCGGCAGGCCACCGGCAGGATCCGCGCCTCCGACGCCCGCGCCAGCCAGGCGGCACCGTGCCGCGCGGTGGTCACATCGCCCTCACCTCGGGCGCCCTCCGGGAACACCCCGACGAGCCCGCCAGCCCGCAGCACTCGTACCGCCGCCAACAGCGGCGTGCGGTCCGGTTCACCGCGGCGCACCCCGATCTGCCCGATGCGGCGCAGGAACCAGCCCAGCGGACCGCGGAACGCCTCCTGCTTGATCAGGAACACCGCATTACGCGGAATCATCCCGAATAGCAGCGGCCCGTCGACCAGCGAAGTGTGGTTGGCGACCAGCACCAGCGGCCCGGTGCGCGGAATCCGCTCCGCGCCGTGGATCCGCACCCGGTACGGCAACCGCACGATGCGCCGCGAAATCCACTGGCCGAACCGGTGCATGCCGCGGGACGCGCCCTCGGGCAGGGTTTGGTCGCTCACCGCGTCGTCCGTTCCACCGCGACCAAAAGGCCACGGCTCTCTACGTGCTTGTGCAACTGTTCGAGCACCTCCACCACGCCCAGATCCGTGGTGTCGAGCTCCAGCGCGTCCTCGGCCCTGCGCAGCGGCGCCACCTTCCGACCGGAGTCCAAGGCATCCCGGCGCCGCACATCGGCATGGGTCCGGTCCAGGTCCCCGGCGCGGCCCTCGGAGACGTCCTGCGCCGTGCGGCGCTGCGCGCGGGCGTGCGCGGAGGCGGTCAAGTAGACCTTCAGCCCCGCATCCGGCACCACCACGGTGCCGATGTCGCGCCCCTCGACGACAATGCCGCCCGGCGCCACCAACGCCTCGTCGATCAGCTCCCGCTGCTGGGCGACCAACTGCTCGCGCACCTCAGCGACCGCCGACACCGCCGACACCGCACTGGTCACCTCCGGCCCGCGAATCTCCCGGCCGACGTCCGTGCCTTCGAGGAACACCGTGGGATGCTCCGGGTTGGTTCCCACGGTCAGCCGCGCCGCCCGCACCACCCGCACCACCTCGGCCGGATCCGACGGCTCGACGTCGGCCCGCAGCACGGCAAGCGTCACGGCGCGGTACATCGCGCCGGTGTCGAGATAGGTCGCACCCAACGCGGACGCCAATTTGCGGGACACCGTCGACTTGCCGGTGCCCGACGGGCCGTCGAGCGCCACCACACCGCGGAGCCTGGCGAATGCCACGTGCATGTCCTTCCCGAGCCGGAACCGAGCTGCCCGGCACCCGACCGGACCAACCGTTCATTCTGCCTGCTCCGCCCCCGAGCATCCCAATCGCATCCAGATCGATCCAAACCAGGGGGACAAATCCGAAAGAACACCTAATAGGGTCGCAGGCGTGGACGTAACAGTGACACCCTTGCCGGGACTCGGCACGCAGCAGGACTTCACCACCCGCTCCGGCCACCGCATCGGTGTGATCACCTACCGCGACGGACGGTTCGAGCTGATCGTCTCCGACCACGAGGACCCGGACAAGGTGGCTGCCTCGGTCGACCTGACCACCACCGAGACCAGCGCGCTGGCCAACTTGCTCGGCGCCCCGCAGCTGGTCGCGCAGCTGACCGAGCAGCAGCGCGAGGTCGCCGGGATCACCACCTGGCAACTGCCCGTCGCCCCGAACTCGCCCTACGACGGCCGCGCCCTCGGCGAGACCGAGATGCGCACCCGCACCTCCGCTTCGATCGTCGCGGTCGTCCGGGGAGGCACGGTGCACCCGTCCCCGCGCCCGGACTTCCACTTCGTCGCCAGCGACCTGGTGGTGGTCGTGGGCACGATCGACGGGCTGCGCGCCGCCAGCGAAATCCTGGAAAAGGGCTGACCGGCGCCCCACCAGTAACTCCGTACACCTCCCGGCCACCGGGCCGGGACACGCGTCACCAACGGCGGTCCAACGCGTGCCGAACCCCGAACAACTCCATACACAGGGCACACGCGAGAGGAAACACGGTGCACGATACGGCGATCTCCCTCATCGAGCTGGGAGCGGTTTTCTTCGGCCTCGGCATCCTCGGGAGACTCGCCTGGAAGATCGGGGTGTCACCGATCCCGCTGTACCTGTTAGGAGGGCTCGCGTTCGGCACCGGCGGGCTGATACCGCTGCACGGCATCCAGCCGTTCACCCACATCGCCTCCGAACTCGGCGTCGTCCTACTGCTGTTATTACTGGGCCTGGAGTACTCCGCGGGCGAGCTGGTCACCGGCTTACGCCGCTCCTGGCTGGCGGGCCTGATCGACATCGTGCTCAACGCGGTGCCCGGCGCGCTGGTGGCCCTGCTACTGGGCTGGGGGCCGATTGGCGCGTTCACGATGGCCGGGGTCACCTACATCTCCTCGTCGGGCATCGTCGCGAAGGTGCTCGGTGACCTGGGGCGGCTGGGCAACCGGGAAACGCCGGTGATCCTGTCGATCCTGGTCTTCGAAGACCTGGCGATGGCCGTCTACCTGCCGATCCTGACCGCCGTGCTGGCCGGCGTCAGCTTCCTCGGCGGCCTGACCGCGGTCGGGGTGTCGCTGGTCGTCATCACCCTGGTGCTGGTCATCGCGCTGCGCTTCGGAAAGTACGTCTCCGCGCTGGTCGACAGCCCCGATCAGGAGGTCTTCCTGCTCCGGCTGCTGGGCGCGGCCCTGCTCGTCGCGGGCATCGCTTCGGAATTGCAGGTCTCGGCGGCGGTCGGCTCGTTCCTGCTGGGCATCGCGATCTCCGGGTCGACCGCGGTGAACGCCTCCCGGATGCTGGAGCCGCTGCGGGACCTGTTCGCCGCGCTGTTCTTCGTCGTGTTCGGCCTGAACACCGACCCGAGCCAGATCCCGCCGGTGCTGCCGGTGGCGCTGCTGCTGGCGGTGGCGACCTGCGCGACGAAGGTCCTCACCGGCTGGCTGGCCGCCCGGATGCAAGGCGTCGGCCGGATGGGCCAGCTGCGGGCCGGTGCCGCGCTGGTCGCGCGCGGCGAATTCTCCATCGTGATCGCCGGGCTGGCCCTTGCTTCCGGCGCGGTGACCGGCGAACTCGCCGCCCTCGCCACCGCTTACGTGCTGCTGATGGCGGTCGTCGGCCCGGTTGCGGCCCGCGTCGTCGAGCCGGTGGCCCGGATGTTCCTCAAGCGCCTGTCCAGCAAGGCCTGAGCGAAGCCCCGCACGAAAAGGCCTTCGGCCAATCCCAACTGATCGACCGAAGGCTCAAACTCACTTGAGTCCCACACCGCAAGCGGCTTACGCCGCTTATAAACAGCCCAAATTCAGAGCCCGACCGCCCGGTACAGCGATCCGACCTCCTGCTGGTTCAACGGCCGGATCGCGCCCGGCCGCTCGGTGGTCAGCCGCACCTGGCCCAGCTGCGTCCGCACCAGACGCTGCACCGGGTGGCCGACGTGCTTGAGCAGCCGCCGCACGATGCGCTTGCGGCCCTCGTGCAGCACGATCTCCACCAGCGCCCGGTTCTGGTTCATGTCGACCAGCTTGAACCGGTCCACCTTTACCGGTCCGTCGTCCAGCTCCACGCCCTCGCGCAGCCGCTGCCCGAGGTCCTTCGGGATCGGCCCCAGCACTTCGGCCAGGTACGTCTTGCGCACCTGGTACGACGGGTGCATCAGCCGGTTGGCCAGCTCCCCGTCGTTGGTGATCAGCAGCAGTCCTTCGGTGTCCTGGTCCAGCCGCCCCACGTGGAACAGCTTGCCCTGCCGCTCCCGCAGGTAGTCGCCGATGCACGGGCGTCCCTTGTCGTCGGACATGGTGCACAGGATGCCGCGCGGCTTGTTCAGCAGCAGGTGCGTCAGATCGTCGTTGACCATCACCCGGTTTCCGTCCACGTGGATCACCGCGGTCGCCGGGTCGACCCGCCTCCCCAGCTCGGTGACCACCTCGCCGTCGACCTCGATCCGCCCTTCGGCGATCATCTCCTCGGCCGCGCGCCGCGACGCGACCCCGGCCTGGGACAGCACTTTCTGCAGCCGCGTGCCTTCCGAGTCGGCTCCGGGCCGAGAAGCGTGGGACGGGGAACGGTACTCAGACGTCATCAATCGAATCCACTTCGGGCAACAAGGGGGCGAGCGGCGGCAACTCCTTCAGCGACGACAGCCCCAGCCGCTCCAGGAACAGCTCGGTCGTGCAGTACAGGATGCCGCCCGTCTCCGGGTCGGTTCCGGCCTCTTCGATAAGGCCGCGCCCTACCAGGGTACGGATGACGCCGTCGACGTTCACACCGCGTACCGCCGCGACCCGCGAACGCGTCACCGGCTGCCGGTAGGCGATCACGGCGAGCGTCTCCAGCGCCGCACGCGTCAGCTTCGAACGCTGGCCGTCCAGCAGGTACCGCTCCACATACGGCGCGTACCTCTCCCGCGTGTAGAACCGCCAGCCGTCCCCGACCCGTCGCAGGTCAAAGCCCCGCTGCGCCTCGGCATAGCCGTCGGAAAGCCGTTGCAGCGCCGCCCGTACCCTGGCCACCGGCTGCTCCAGGGTGTCGGCCAGCAACTCCTCGCCCGCGGGTACGTCCACCACGAGCAGCAGCGCCTCCAGAGCCGCATCGAGCGCCGAATCTGCCGACAGGTCCGGCGCGCTCGGCTGCTCCACGGCCTCGGACTCCCCGGACTCCGCCAGCGCTTCCGACGGCTCCTGAGGTTCGGCCGGCGGTGGGGAGTCCGGTGGTTCGGGAGTCTCGTCCTCCGCCGTGGCCTGCGGCTCCAGCTCCGTCACCCGTACTCCTCTTCGTCATGGTTGGCGCGCTGCGCCTCGGCGTCGACCTGCGCCTGCGCCACGCTGCCGCCCACCCAGCGCACGAGCAGCTCGCCCAGCGGGTTCTCCTGCTCGAACTGCAAGACCTTTTCCCGGTAGAGCTCCAGCAATGCCAGGAACCGCGCCACCACCTCGACAGTGTGCCCGCAGTCCGACACCAACTCCGCGAACGTCGCGCTGCCCTTCTCGGCCAACCGCACCCGCAGCAGCGCCGCGTGTTCGCGGACCGAAACTCCGTGCTGGTGAATGTGGTCCAGCGACACCGTCGGCGGCGGTTTCGGCCGGAACACCGCCGCCGCGATCTCGGCGAAGCGCTGCGGAGGAACCCCGATCACCACCTCCGGCAGCAGGTTCTCGAACCGCTCCTCCACCGATACCGAGCGCGGATAGCGCCGCAACGCACCGGCTTCCAACTCGCCGAACAACGCGGCCACCTGCTTGTACGCGCGATATTGCAACAGCCGCGCGAAGAGCAGGTCGCGGGCCTCCAGCAGCGCGAGGTCCGCCTCGTCCTCCACCTCGGCGGCGGGCAGCAGGCGAGCCGCCTTCAAGTCCAGCAGCGTCGCGGCGACCACCAGGAATTCGGTGGTCTCATTTAAGTCCCAATGCTCGCCGAGCGCCCTGGTGTAGGCGATGAACTCGTCGGTGACCTTGTGCAACGCCACCTCGGTGACGTCCAGCTGGTGCTGGGAAATCAGCTGCAACAGCAGGTCGAAGGGTCCTTCGAAATTCTCCAGCCGCACCGTGAACCGACCGCTGGAGCCGGGATCCTCGCTCGGCTGCTCCTCCGGAACAGCGGGGTCGATCACTCGCCGGGCTCCCGCAGGCGCTGCACCAGCACGGAGTCCGCACCATTCTCGTCGAGGTCGGCGAGCACCACCGCAACCGCTTCCCGCACCACTCGGCCCCGGTCCACGGCGATGCCGTGGTGGGCCCGCAATGCCAGTCGCGCCTGCTCCAAGCCCAGCAACTCCTCGTCGGACACGTACACGGTGATCTTCGAATCGTGCTTGCGCCGCCCCGAACCGGACCTGCCCACCGCTTGCTGTGCCGCAGAGTCCCGCACCGGCTCGGGCGGATTCGCGTGATCTGTCCGGGGCACAGTAGTACGGAACAATTCGGCGGCTCCAGGCAGGGCAACCCGGCGCGTCATCGGGCGATCACCTCGCGAGCCAGCGCCCGGTACGCTTGCGCCCCGGCCGAGCGCGGCGCCCAGCGGGTGATCGGCTCGCCCGCCACCGTGGTCTCCGGGAACCGCACCGTCCGGTTGATCACCGCGTCGAAGACGATGTCGCCGAATGCCTCCACCACCCGCGCCATCACCTCGCGGGAATGCAGCGTGCGCGGGTCGAACATGGTCGCCAGGATGCCGCTGATCTCCAGCCTGGGGTTCAATCGCTCCCGCACCTTCTCGATGGTGTCGATCAGCAGCGCCACCCCGCGCAGGCTGAAGAATTCGCACTCCAACGGGATTATCACGCCATCCGCGGCGGCCAACGCGTTCACCGTCAGCAGGCCGAGCGAGGGCTGGCAGTCCACCAGCACATAGTCGTACTCCGGTAGCGCCGGTTGCAGCACCCGGTGCAGGGTCTGCTCGCGGCCCACCTCGGCGACCAACTGCACCTCCGCCGCGGACAGATCGATGTTGCTGGGCAGCAAATCCATGCCCTCGACGGTGGTCTGGCGCACCACGTCCTGGACGGCGACCGGCCGTTCCATGATCACGTTGTAGATGGTCTGATCGAGCTGGTGGGGCTGGACCCCGAGGCCGACCGAAAGCGCGCCCTGCGGATCGAAATCCACCAGCAGCACCCGGCGTCCGTACTCCGCCAGCGCTGCGCCGAGGTTGATCGTCGACGTGGTCTTCCCTACGCCGCCCTTCTGGTTGCACATCGCGAGCACCGATGCGGGACCGTGCCGGTCGAGCAGCGGTGGCTCCGGGATGTGCCGACGTGGCCGGCCAGTGGGACCGAGGCCGCGCGGGGTCGACGTCGGGTCGATGTCTTCCTCGCGGCCCGTCTCCGGGGCGATGCTCAGGTCGACCGCGACCCGGGGCCGCCCTTCGGCGGCGGGCTGCGGTAGCGACATGGCGATCTGACTCCTTTGGTGCCGGTGGCGATCAAACGCAGCCTAAGTGGCATTCACTACCAGCGGCAACGCGCCTCGCCGGGGTGTTGGAAGTTCCCTGTGATCTCCGTGTGATCAACGTCTACCGCTTGTCCCGCCGCCTCGCATTCGCAGCGTGGCCAACTCACTCCGTAGCGTGGGCCCGCGGATGGGTCGTCGCATAGACCTCCCGCAACGTGTTCACGGTGATCAGCGTGTACACCTGGGTCGTCGTGACCGAGGCATGGCCCAGTAGTTCCTGCACCACGCGAACGTCCGCGCCGCCCTCCACCAGGTGCGTGGCGAACGAGTGCCGCAGCACGTGCGGCGACACCGAACCACCGATTCCGGCGCGCCGGGCGGCGGTCTTCAAGGCATTCCACGCGCTTTGCCGGGAAAGTCCGCTGCCGCGCGAATTCAGGAACACCGCGGCACTTCCGCGACCACGCGCCAGCAGACCCGGTCGGCCCCGCACCAGGTATGCCTCCAGCGCGGCCAAAGCCGGCCGGCCGATGGGCACCAGCCGTTGCCGACCTCCCTTTCCGTCCAGCAGAACCGTGCGGTGGGTGGCGTCGAGGTCGTCGAGATCCAGGCCGACCGCTTCGGAAATCCGCGCCCCGGTCGAATACAGCAGTTCCAGCAGTGCCCGGTCCCGCATGCCCCGGGCGTCCTCGCCGCCGGCGTGATCGAGCAACTTCCCAACGTCAGCGATGGAAAGCGCCTTCGGCAGGCGCTTCGGCAGACTCGGCGGCGCGACCTCGCGAGCGACGTCGACCGCCAGCAGCCCTTCGGCATGCGCGAAGCGGTGCAGGCCGCGAGCCGCCACCAGGGCCCGCGCCGCCGACGACGGCGCGAGCGCGGACCGGTCTTCGGTGCCTTCCCGCAGCTCGGCCAGGAATCGCGACAGGTGTTGGGCACGCACCTCGACGAGACCGGAAATCCCCGCGACGACCAGGAATTCGGCGTATCGGCGCAGGTCCCTGGCATAGGAGTCGAGAGTGCTGCGAGCGGTGCCGCGCTCGACGGCGAGGTGATCGAGATACCCGGTGATCACGCCGCGCAGGTCCGGTGGCAGCTCCTCGAAACCCTTCACCGGGCGGCGAAGCGCGACGGCCGGTCCGGCCACTCGGCGTCGGCCGGTCGCGGCCGGGCCCGGCCGTCGCGGACCACTTGGGCGGCGAGCAGCCCGGCCACCGCGGGGCCGTTGACGATCTCCCCGGCCAGCGCCATCCGAATCGTCTCGGCCAGCGGAAAACGCCTGATCACCAGGTCCGCCTCCTCGTCCCCGACCGCCGCCGGTCGGTCCACATCGGACAATCCGGTGGCCAGGAACACCCGCACGCACTCGTCGGTGAAACCAGGTGAGGTGGCGACGTCGACCAGCACCGACCAGTCCCGGGCGGCGAGCCCGGCCTCTTCGGCGAGTTCCCGCTGCGCCGTGCGCACCGGTTCCTCCCCCGCCACATCCAGCAGCCCGGCCGGCAGTTCCCAGAGCCGCCGGCCGAGCGGATACCGGTACTGATGGATGAGCACGACCTCGTCGTGTTCATCGAGCGCCACCACCGCCACCGCGCCGAGGTGCTCGACGACCTCGCGGCGCGCCTGCCCGCCACCGGGCATCGCGACCTCGTCGGCCCGCAGCGCGAGGATCTTGCCGACGTACGCGTCGTCGCTGGCCAGGGTGGTGAATTCGTGCTCGCCGTTGGTGCGCGCGACACCATTCTCAGTCGTGTCCACGTCGACCACCCTAGAGCGGATTGGCGTCCGGAACACGAGTCGCGCGGTTCCAAGGGAAATCGACGGGTCGATTTCCCTTGAAACCGCCTGATCACACGCTGGGCGCCGGCTCCTGGACGGGCTCAAACTCGACCGGCAACCGCTCCGCGGCGCGATAGTCCAGCGCCGCCTTCACAAACGCCGCGAACAGCGGGTGCGGGCGGGTGGGACGGCTCTTCAGCTCCGGGTGCGCCTGGGTGCCGACGAAGAACGGGTGCTCCTCGCGCGGCAACTCGACGAACTCCACCAGCCGGTCATCCGGGGAAGTCCCGGAGAACACCACGCCCGCCTTGCTCAACCGGTCCCGGTAGGCGTTGTTCACCTCGTAGCGATGCCGGTGCCGCTCGGCCACCTCGGTGGCGCCGTAGGCCTCGGCGACGATCGAGCCCTCCTGCAGCTTCGCCGGGTACGAACCCAGCCGCATGGTGCCGCCCATGTCCCGGTCACCGGAGAGCACATCGTGCTGGTCGGCCATCGTGCTGATCACCGGATGCTTGGCGGGCTCCTCGAACTCCGTGGAGTTGGCCCGCTCCAGCCCGGCCAGCGAGCGCGCCGTCTCGATCACCATGCACTGCAGGCCCAAGCACAGCCCGAGGGCCGGAATGCCATGCGTGCGCGCATACCGGATGGCACCGAGCTTGCCCTCGATGCCGCGCACCCCGAAGCCGCCCGGAATCAGCACACCGTCCATTCCGGACAGTGCGTGCGCCGCGCCCGCCTCGGTCTCGCAGGTATCCGAACCGACCCAGGAGATCTCCACCTTCGCCCGGTGCGCGAAACCACCGGCACGCAGCGCCTCGGTGACCGACAGGTAGGCGTCGGGCAGGTCAACGTACTTGCCGACCAGGGCGATCCGCACCCGCTCCGACGGGTTGTGCACCCGGTCCAGCAAGTCACCCCACACCGACCAGTCGACGTCGCGGAACGGCAGTCCGAGCCGCCGCACCAGGTAGGCGTCCAGGCCCTCCCCGTGCAGCACCCGCGGGATGTCGTAGATCGACGGCGCGTCCGGGCAGGCCACCACGCCGTCCACGTCGACGTCGCACATCAGCGCGATCTTGCGCTTGAGATCCTCGGGCAGGTCCCGGTCCGCCCGGCACACCAGCGCATCGGGCTGGATACCGATATTGCGCAGCGCCGCCACCGAGTGCTGGGTCGGCTTGGTCTTCAGCTCGCCGGAGGGCGCCAGGAACGGCACCAGCGACACGTGCAGGAAGAAACAGTTGTCCCGGCCGACGTCGTGCCGGACCTGTCGGCAGGCCTCCAGGAACGGCAGCGACTCGATGTCACCGACCGTGCCGCCGACCTCGGTGATCACCACGTCGGGCGTGCGGCCGTCCTCGTCCGGCTCGGCCATCGCCCGGATCCGGGCCTTGATCTGGTCGGTGATGTGCGGGATCACCTGCACGGTGTCGCCCAGGTACTCGCCGCGGCGCTCCTTGGCGATGACCGTCGAGTACACCTGACCGGTCGTCACGTTGGCGTTGCGGGTCAGGTCCCGGTCCAGGAACCGCTCGTAGTGCCCGATGTCGAGGTCGGTCTCCGCGCCGTCCTCGGTCACGAACACCTCACCGTGCTGGAACGGGTTCATCGTTCCCGGATCGACGTTCAGGTAGGGGTCGAGCTTCTGCATGGTCACCCGCAGGCCGCGGGAAGTCAGCAATTCACCCAGGCTGGATGCCGTGAGCCCCTTACCCAACGAGGAGGCCACGCCCCCCGTGACGAACACATGCTTGATCGTGCGTGCTTGCGGCACCAACAAACGCTCCCCGTGGTCAAGCCGTCGCCTGGCTGGAATTCTGCGCTGGCAGGACGGCTGCATCCGTCGCTCCCACGGAATTCCAGCCTAACGCACGACCATCGGGGTCCGCACCGAGACCCACCGAGCCGAAGCCCGGCCCGATCGGCCAGGTCAACCGCCATCCGGTGGCCTACCCGCCGGTTTCGGGCCGGAGAACCGGCCGCGATGGTGAGCATCGACACACCGCACCACCAGCATCACCAGCACCAACGGGCTCAGCCTCGGGTCGCGGGAACCGGCCCCTGGGCACTGCTCGCGACGCCGTAGTGCCCGGCCTGCCGGTCGGCCTGCTCACGCGCCGCCAGCACGATCGCCACCCGACCCGAGCCGCTGTCCGCGTTGTCCACCGTGGACAGCGTCGACGCCATCGCCGGGTCCGCGCGCGCCACTCCCACCGCACCGTTCCCGTCGGCCGAACCGGCATCGCCGGCCAGCACCGCACCCTGGCCCGCCCGGTCGATCTGGGTCGCGAACCGGGCCAGTGTCGCGGCCTTGTCCCCCGCACTGTCACCGTCGATCCGGCCACCGGTCAGCATCACCGCGAGCTGCGCGGGCCGCAACCCCGGCGAGGCGACCGCGAAGCCCCCGTCGGCCAGACCCGCGAACGCGGCCGCTCGCTCCTGGCCGCCGGTCTGCGGCTGCCCGGTCTGCGGGTTCAGCAGGGCCAACGGCCCGATCAGGCCACCCGCCAAAGTGCCGGGATCCGCCGCCGTGGGCAGCTGCACACCGGCGGGCAGCAGCTCGGTGACCACCCGCCGCAGCTGGTCCGCCCGGTCCGGATCGGCGAACGACTGGCCCAGGCGCACCTCACCGGTCACGTCCGCACCCGCCGCGCGCAGCAGCTGCGCCACCGCGTCGCGCTGCTGTTCGGAGGAGTCCGCCGAAGTGATCAGCACAACGCTGCGCTTCGCCAGCTGGCCCTGCACGGCCATCGGCCCCACCGCCGAGTCGAACCGATCGGCGGCAGCGACCTGCGCCTTGAGCGCCGTTCGCTCGGCGTTGAGGTCGTTGACCTGCTGCTGCAACGACCGTTGCTGGTCGCCAACGCCGGCCAGCAACCGGTCGCTGATCGAGCTGGAGCCGACGACGACGCCCACGGCCAACGCCAGGAACACCGCAGCGATCGACACGATGTGGTAGCGCAACGAGATCACGTGAAAAGCCCCTTGAAATATGCGGATACGTCGTCACCGGTGTCGGCGAGCACGCCCAGGAATGCGGTGCCCAGCCCGGAGACCAGCAGGGCCACGACGACCACCAGCAGCACCGAGGCGACCAGCAGCACCACGGCGCTGACAGGTGTCCGGCTGCGCTGCAACGCGGCCACCGCCGGACCGTCGATGACCTTGCTGCCCAACCGGAGCCGGGTAAGGAACGTCGACGGGTTCGATCCGGAGCGCCCGCGGTCGAGGAATTCGCCCAGCGTCGCCTGGAAACCGACCGTGATCACCAGGCTCGCCTTGTGCGCGTCGGCGAGCAGCAGCGCCAGGTCCTCGGGGTTCCCGGAGGCCGGGAACGTCACCGCGCCGATGCCCAGATCCTGGATGCGCTCCAGGCCGGGCGCGTGCCCGTCGAGGTGGGCGGGGATCACGAGCTCCGCGCCGCACTTCAGCATGGTGGTGGCGATGCCGTCGGGGTCACCGACGATGACGTTCGGCTTGTACCCGGCCTTGCGCAGCGCCTCCGCGCCGCTTTCGACCCCGATCAGCACCGGCCGGTACTCCCGGATGTACTTCCGCAATCGCTGCAGGTCGTCGGCATGGCCATAGCCCGGCGCCACCACCAGCACCTGGCGGCCCGCCATCGGCACCGTCAGCTCCGGCACGCCGACGCCGTCGAGGATCAGCGTCCGCTCCCTGCGCAGGAACTCGATGGTGTTCGCCGAGAACGCCTCAAGCTGCGCCGACATCCCGGCCTTGGCTTCGATGAGCAAATCGGCGACCGAGTTGGCGTCCTGCTGCGTCCCGCGCCCGACCTCCCGGTCCCCGACGAACACACCGCCTTCGTGCAGCCGGATTTTCGCGCCGTCCTTGACCCGGTGCGCCACCTCGGGGCCGACCCCGTCGACCAACGCGACGCCGGCCGACAGCAGCACTTCGGGCCCGAGGTTCGGGTAGCGCCCGGAGATCGAGGGCACGGCGTTGACCACACCGACCACACCGGCCGAGACCAGCGCTTCGGCCGTTCGCCGGTCCAGGTCCGCGTGATCGATCACCGCGATGTCGCCGGAACGGACCCGGCGCAGCACGTCACCCGAGCGCCGCTCGACCCTGGCGATCCCGGCGATGCCGGGCAGGCTTTCCTGCTGGCGGGCCAGCAGACCGCTGAGTTTCATGCACCGATGGTGACAAATCGATCAACCGTTATTGGTCCGCCACGCCGGTGCTGTTGCCCTACAAGCAGCAGAATTCATTGGGCCGAACGGCCTACTTCTTGCTGTGCTCCCGCTTTTTGGGCGCCGACTTCCCGCGCCGCCGGAACCGCGTTTGGGCCAGCTTGTAGGCCGTCGCGGTGTCGAGCAGTTCCTCCGCGTGGGCCCGCCCGGTCTCCGTGGAGTCCATCCCGGCCAGCATCCGCGCCAACTCGACCACCCGCCGCTCGTCGGCGACCACTCGCACATCGCTGCGCGTCAGCCCGCCGTCGGCGGCTCCCTTGTCCACCACGAGGTGCCGGTCGGCGTACGCGGCGACCTGCGGCAGGTGGGTGACGACCACGACCTGGTGGGTGCCGGCCAGGCGGGCCAGCCGCCGCCCGATCTCCACCGCGGCGCGACCCCCGACTCCGGCGTCGACTTCGTCGAACACCAGTGTTGGCACCGTGTCCGCGTCGGCGAGCACGACCTCCAGCGCCAGCATCACCCGGGACAGCTCACCGCCCGAGGCACCCTTGTGAATCGGCAGCGCGGGGGCACCGGAATGCGCGATCAGCTGGAGTTCGACCTCGTCGACGCCCTCCGGACCGGCATGCACGGAGCGCCCTCGCACGGTCAGCGCGTACGGATCGCTGGGGTCGGCTTCCTTCGCCTGGACAACGACTTCCAGCCGCGCCTGCGGCATCGCCAGCCCGTCCAACTCCTCGGATACCGCTGCGGCCAGGCCCACCGCAGCCTCCTGCCGAGCCGCAGACACCGCAGCCGCGTGCTCGGCCAACTCGGTCGCGAGTTCATCACGCCGCGCGGCCAACGCCGCCAGCGCCTCCTCGGAAGTGTCCATTCCGGACAGTCGGGCGCGTGCGTCGTCGGCCCAGGCCAGCACGCCGTCGACGTCCGCGGCGTACTTCTTCGTCAACTGCTTCAGTTCCGCCTGCCGGGCCAACACCTGCTCCAGCCGGGCGGGGTCGGCGTCCAACCGGTCCAGGTAACCGCCGAGCTCGCCGCCCACGTCGGCCAGCACCGCGACCGCCTCCGCCACCCGCGGCTCCAACTCGCGCAGTGCCGGGTCCTCGGCCGCGCCGAGGCGCCGCCGGGCCTCCCCGATCAGGCCGATCGCGCCCGGCGCGTCCGGATCGCCGTCGACCGCGCCGCTGAGCGCCAGGTGAGCGGCGGTCGCGATCTCCCGGAGCTGGTCGACATCCGCGAGCCGCCGCGCCTCGTCGACCAGCTCGACGTCCTCGCCGGGTTCCGGTGCGACGGCCTCGATCTCGGCGAGGCTGTGCCGGAGCAACTCCGCTTCCCTGGCCAACTCCCGCGAGCGTTCGGTGCGCTCGGTCAGTTCCCGCACCGCATCGGCCCATTCCGCCCGGACCCGCTGGTAGTCGGCGAGCACGTGCAGCACCGGTTCGCCGGCGAACCGGTCCAGCACCGCGCGCTGCTCGCCGGACCGCAGCAACCGCAGCTGGTCGTTCTGGCCATGCACGGCGAGCGCTTGCTCGGCCAGTTCCGACAGCACCGCGTTGGGCACCGAACGACCGCCGAGATGCGCCCGCGACCGGCCGTCGGCCGTCACGGTCCGCACCGCGATCAGGCTTCCGTCCTCGTCGGGTTCGGCCCCGGCATCCGCGGCTACCTTTGCCGCCGGCGAGTCGATCGTGGTCTGGAACCGGCCCTCCACGACGGCACGCTGCGCACCGGACCGGACCCGCGACGCATCGGCCCGACCACCGCCGAGCAGATGCAGCCCGGTGACCACCATCGTCTTACCGGCGCCGGTCTCACCGGTGACCACGGTCAGGCCGGCGTGCAGTGCGAGCGTGGCGTCGTCGATGACGCCCAGTCCCTGGATGCGCATCTCCGCCAACACATCAAGCACCCTAGCGGCACGACCCGACCCACGGTTCCCCGCTAGGGTGATCAGCGCGAGAGAAGGGTGCCCGGTCGTTTTGCGTAAGACCCGGTCGTCAAGTTGTGGCGGGGCCTCGCCAGCCCTGGACCGGCAGCTCGAACTTGCGGACCAGGCGATCGGTGAACGCGGTGTCGTGCAGCCGGACGAGGCGCAGCGGCGCGGCACCGGCGACCACCTCGACGCGCGCCCCCGGCGGCAGGTCGAACTGGCGCTGCCCGTCGCAGAACAGCACCGCGTGGTGGCCGTGCTGGTCGATCTCCAATGCGACCAACGACTTCTGCGACACCACCAGCGGGCGGGCGAACAGCGCATGCGCGTTGCTCGGCACGACCAGCAGCGCCTGCACCTCCGGCCACACCACGGGGCCACCCGCGGAGAACGCGTACGCCGTCGACCCGGTTGGGGTGGAGCACAGCACGCCGTCGCAACCGAACGCCGACACCGGGTGGCCGTCGACCTCCACCACCAGGTCCAGGATCCGCTCCCGGCTGCTCTTCTCGACGCTCGCCTCGTTGAGCGCCCAGGTGCGGGCCAGGACGTCGCCGTCGAGCTTCGCGGTGACCTCGATGGTCATCCGCTCCTCGACGAAGTACCGGGATTCGACGACGGCGGCCACCGCTTCGTCGAGCGCATCGGAATCCGCCCCGGCCAGGAAACCGACCCGGCCTAGGTTCACCCCGAAGACCGGCACGTCGGCCAGCCGCGCGAGTTCGGCCGCGCGCAACAGGGTTCCGTCGCCGCCCAGCACCAGAACGAGCTCGGTGCCGGCCGCGGCCTCCGGGCCGGGCTCGACCACCTGGAGGTAGCAGTCGGGGTTCAGTTCCGTCGCCTCTTCGGCGAGCACCCGCACCCGAATGCCCGCGCCGATGAGCTGGCCGGCGACCTTCTCGGCAGTGCGCATGTTGTGCTGCCTGCCGGTGTGCACCACCAGCAGCACCTCTCGGGTCAACTGGACTCCTTCACCGGTGCGAGCCTTTGACTGAAGTCTGCGGCCCCTGCCGAACCGCGTCCACCACGAGCGCTTCCGCCGCCGATGCGTCGGTCTCCTCGCCCGGACGCAGCCAGGCGAAGTATTCGACGTTCCCGGACGGGCCGGGCAGCGGACTGGCCACGACACCGCGCAGGCCCAGCCCGTGCTCGGCGGCGAACCGCACGACCTCCAGGACCGCTTCGGCCCGCAACTCGGGATCGCGTACCACGCCACCCGAGCCTAGCCGCTGTTTGCCCACCTCGAATTGCGGTTTGATCATTGGCACCAGATCGGATTCCGAGGTGGCGCAGTCGACCAGCGCGGGCAGCACCAGCTTCAGCGAGATGAAGGACAGGTCGGCCACCACCAGATCCACCTGGCCACCGATGTCCCGGGGCGCCAGCGACCGCACGTTCGTCCGGTCGTGGATCCGCACCCGGTCATCGGTCTGCAGCTTCCAGACCAGCTGGCCGTATCCGACGTCGACCGCCACCACCTCGCGCGCTCCCCGGCGCAGCAGCACGTCGGTGAACCCGCCCGTGGATGCGCCCGCGTCCAGGCAGCGCCGGTCGGCGACGGTCAGCCCGGCGGGCTCGAACGTCTCTAACGCACCGACCAGCTTGTGAGCGCCGCGCGACGCCCAGCCCGGATCGTCGACGTCCTCGGCGACCACGACCGGCGCGTCGATCTCAATTGCGGTGGCGGACTTCTGGGCCACCATGCCGCGCACGCTCACCCGGCCCGCGGCGACCAGTTCCGTGGCGTGTTCGCGGGATCGGGCGAGCCCGCGACGAACCAGTTCGGCATCCAACCGCGCCTTGCGTGGCACTACCGTCAGCTCCTGTGTGCACTCGTTCCGGAGAGGAGGTTGTCGGCCTTCGACAGCGCGTCGGTGAGCGCGGCGTGCACCGCCTCGAACCGCTCGACGTGCTCGGCCACCGGCAGCTCCCGCACCTCATCGAGCTTGGCCACGGCCGCCGCGATGGCGTCGATCGCCGACTGACCGTCGTCGGCGGTACGCGCCAGCATCGCGGGATTCGGTGCCTGCGGCTCCTGCTGCCACGGAGAGGTCATCCGCTCCTGCTCCCATCGATCACGCCGCTGCAGCGGCAACGTGTCCACGCTAGCGGAACGCCGCGACAGCGACATCACGACATGCGCAGGTCAGGCCAAGCCGAGCTGCCGCAGCACGTCTTGCGAGTGCCAGTCGCCTCCGTGCACGGCGACCGGCCCAGACGCCGTCGCCCACCAAGCCGCGCACAGCGCGCGAAGGGCAGAAACCGCATCGCCCGGCTGTTCTCCGGTCTGAGTGGTCAGCTCCAGCGAGTCGCTGTCGACCCGTACCTGCCACGTCGACTGTTCGCCGATCGCGACCTCGCTCGGCGACTGGTGCAGTGCCCGCAGATCGGCACCGACGAAGTCCGGTCGCAGTTCGGCCGTGGCTTCGAGCAGGTCCCGCGCCGTGCTGACGCCGGTCAGCACCATGAGCGAGGGCATTCCGGCGTTGACCGCGCCCGCGATGTCGGTGTCGAGCCGGTCGCCGACCATCAGTGGCGCCTCGGCCCCGGCTGAAGCGACCGCCCGGTCCAGCAGCGGCCGCTCCGGTTTTCCCGCCACCAACGGATCCTGATCGGTGGCCGCCTGCAGGAGCGCGACGAGCGCACCGTTACCGGGCGCCAGGCCGCGCTCGGTCGGCAGGGTGCGATCGCCGTTGCACGCAACCCACAGCGCGCCCGCGCGGATCGCCAAGCAGGCTTCGGCGAGGTTGCGGTACGCGATCTCGGTGTAAAGCCCCTGCACGACAGCGACGGGCTCGTCAGCGAACTCGCCGACAGGAACCAGCCCCGCTTTGTCCACTTCGGACTCCAGCGCGGGGGCGCCGACGACGAGCACCTTCGATCCGGGCGGCAACTTCTCGGCCAACACGGCGGCACCTGCCTGGGCGCTGGTGCTCACCTCGGTCCGCTCCGCGTTGAGGCCGAGACCGACGAGGTGATCGGCGACGGCCTGGTCCGGTTTGGACGCGTTGTTGGTCACGTACCGGACCGGAACACCGACCCGGTGCACCTCCTGGATCGCCTCCAGTGCACCGGGAACGAGTTCGCCGCCGCGAAACACCGTGCCGTCGAGGTCGAGCAGCACGACATCATGGCCATCGAGAAGCGTGCCGCTCACTGCGCCCGCGCGCCTCCTCCTACATTGCCCGCACCGGTTTCGGTGGCGTCCGAGGTGGCCACTTGTCCGGCGTCGTCGGAATCGGCCGCTTCGGTGTCGGCGTCGACGGACGTCTCCGGCTCCGTGCCCGCGTCGTCGGCTTCGGCTTCGTCTTCGAGCCGCTCGTCGGGTTCACCGTCGAGATCATCGAAGTCGTCGTCCACCTCGGCGGCCTCATCGTCGAACTCGTCGTCGTCGACGTCGTCATCGAATTCGTCGCCAATGTCGTCATCGTCGTCGAATTCGTCGTCAATGTCGTCTTCGTCAACGTCGTCTTCGTCAACGTCGTCGCCGACCTCGGCTGCGGTTTCGGCCTCGGTGACGAGCTCCTCGACCACGTCCGGGCCACCCAGCTTCTCGGCGAGTTCCTCCAGACGCTCCGCGGCGTCGGTCTCGTCCTCGTCATCGGCGTGCGCGGCGTGCACGAACCAGGTGAAGGCGTCGCGCTCCCGCCCGGCGGCCAGCAGGTTGTCGGCGTAGGCGTAGAAGAGGCGCGCGCTCCACGGTTCCTGGCGCTTCGGGTCGAGCTCCGGGATCTGCAGGCTCACCACGGAGGCATCGATCTCGCCGAGGTCTCGGCGGGCGCCGGCGGCGACGATGCGCAGCTCGACCGCATCCTCCTGGTCGAGCTGGGTGGCTTCTTCGCTGCGGCTGAGCTCGACCGCGCGCTCCGGCCGCCCCATGGCTCGCTCGCAGTCGGCCATGATCGCCAGGTGGCCGGGGCCACCGGCCATCCGCCGGACGGCGCGCAGCTCCGCCAGCGCCTCGTTCCACTCGCCCACCAGGTAGGCGGTGAGGCCGTTGGCTTCGCGCACCGAAGGAATGCGCGGAGCCCGCTGCCGCGCGTAGCGCGCGTGTTCAAGGGCGCGCTCCGGCTCGGAGTCGATCAGCTGGCCGGAGGCGACCAGGTGCAGCGCAACCTTGTCGGCCAAGCCCTTGGGCAGCGTCAGCAGCTCGCGGCGGATCTCGATGTCCAGCTCCGAGGGCTCCAGGCCCTCGGGCAGCTGGGGCTCTTGCTTCGCCGCCGACTCGACGGCCGCCTCATCGCGCGATTCCGGTCGCGGCGAGTCGTGCCTGTAGCCCCCGCGGTCCCGTCGGCCGCTGTCGCGTTGCCCGCCGCCACGACGGTCGCCGCCGCGGTGGTCCCGATCCGGACGACCGCCCCGGTCCCGGTCGAAACGCCCGCCCTGCGGACGCGACCGGTCATCGCTACGCCGGTCATCGCGGCGATCGTCCCGGCGAGGCCGGTCGTCCCGACGCCGGTCGTCGCGGGGCCGGTCATCGCGTCGACGGTCGTCGTAACGGGGTTTGCCCGGCCGGTCGTCGTAGCGGGGTTTGCCCGGCCGGTCGTCGCGCCGCCCGTACCCGCCGCGCCGGTCATCGCGCCGGAAGTCACCGCGCCCGCGATCATCGCGATTCCGGTCGTCGCGGCGGAAGCCACCACGATCGTCCCGCCCCCGGTCATCACGGCGCGGACGGTCGTCGCGACGCGGCCGATCACCCTGCCGGAAATCATCACGACGCGGACGGTCGTCACGGCGGAAGTCACCACGCCCGCGATCATCGCGATTCCGGTTGTCACGACTCCGGTCGTCCCGACGGTCATCACGGCGGAACCCACCACGATCGTCCCGAGGCCGATCACCCTGCCGGAAATCGTCACGACGCGGGCGATCGTCGCGGCGGAAGTCACCGCGCCCCCGGTCATCGCGATTCCGGTCGTCGCGGCGGAAGCCACCACGAAGGTCCCGCCCCCGGTCATCACGGCGCGGACGGTCGTCGCGACGCGGACGGTCGTCACGGCGGAAGTCACCACGCCCGCGATCATCGCGATTCCGGTTGTCACGACTCCGGTCGTCCCGACGGTCATCACGGCGGAACCCACCACGATCGTCCCGAGGCCGATCACCCTGCCGGAAGTCATCGCGACGCGGACGGTCATCACGGCGGTCATCGCGCCGGAACCCACCGCGGTCGTCTCGGTAACCACCGGAACGGCGGTCTTGCCCGCCCTGGCCCCGGAATCGGTCGCGCCCACCGAAGTTCTCGCGACCTCCCCGGTCATCCCGGTTGCGGTCGTCGCGATTGCGGTCGTCGCGATTGCGATCGTCGCGATTGCGATCGTCACGATCGTTGCGGTAGCCGCGGTTGTCGCGGTCACCGCGGTTGTCGCGGTCGCCAAAGCGGCGCGGGCCGCCGCCGTCGCGGTCCCGGCGCGGACCGCCGTAGGAACCGCGGCGATCGAAATTCCCGCGGCCACCCTGGCCGCCGCGGCCGGCACCGGCCCCGCGGCGAGGACCGCCGCGCCTGTCGTCGGAACCGGACACCGAACCTCCTGAAGCAGAAATACTGAAGTCCCCACCAGCGTAGTCCCACCAGATGGCGGGTCGCGGCGGGCGCTCCCTGATGTGAGCGGGGACAAGTCGCGTGGAACGTACTGCGTTTGCGATAAAACGCAGCGTATGGACAAAACGAAGGGGGCCGACCGGAATTCCGTCCCGCAAGGACGGGTCCGGTCGGCCCCCTTCTTAGTTGTGTGTCGGCGGTGTCTTACTCTCCCACACCCTGTCGAGTGCAGTACCATCAGCGCTGGGGAGCTTAGCTACCGGGTTCGGAATGGGACCGGGCGGACCCTCCCCGCCATCGCCACCGACAACCCACACCCCACCACCACAAGCAGCGGGAAAACCTCGGGTGCCAGAATCAATGACACAAAACCATCTTCGATTACCAACGTGTCTGATTGTTGTCTCAGACACCGTATAGTGGGTGCGTAGCAATCTTTGTGAACAAGTCCTCGGCCTATCAGCACCAGTCAGCTCCACACGTTACCGCGCTTCCACACCTGGCCTGTCAACCCGATCATCTCTCGGGGGCCTTAACCCACAAAGGGGTGGGAGACCTCATCTAGGAACAGGCTTCCCGCTTAGATGCTTTCAGCGGTTATCCCTCCCGCACATAGCCAACCAGCCACGCCCTTGGCAGAACGACTGGCACACCAGAGGTACGTCCGTCCCGGTCCTCTCGTACTAGGGACAGCCTTCCGCAAGTCTCCTACGCGCGCGGCGGATAGGGACCGAACTGTCTCACGACGTTCTAAACCCAGCTCGCGTGCCGCTTTAATGGGCGAACAGCCCAACCCTTGGGACCAACTCCAGCCCCAGGATGCGACGAGCCGACATCGAGGTGCCAAACCATGCCGTCGATATGGACTCTTGGGCAAGATCAGCCTGTTATCCCCGGGGTACCTTTTATCCGTTGAGCGACACCGCTTCCACCAGCCAGTGCCGGATCACTAGTCCCTGCTTTCGCACCTGCTCGACCCGTCAGTCTCACAGTCAAGCTCCCTTATACACTTACACTCAACACCTGATTGCCAACCAGGCTGAGGGAACCTTTGGGCGCCTCCGTTACCCTTTAGGAGGCAACCGCCCCAGTTAAACTACCCACCAGGCACTGTCCCCGATCCGGATCACGGACCCGAGTTAGATGCCCGGAACGACCAGAGTGGTATTTCACCAACGACTCCACCACAACTAGCGTCATAGCTTCACAGTCTCCCACCTATCCTACACAAGCCGAACCAAACACCAATACCAAGCTATAGTAAAGGTCCCGGGGTCTTTCCGTCCTGCCGCGCGAAACGAGCATCTTTACTCGTACTGCAATTTCACCGGGCCTGTGGTCGAGACAGCGGAGAAGTCGTTACGCCATTCGTGCAGGTCGGAACTTACCCGACAAGGAATTTCGCTACCTTAGGATGGTTATAGTTACCACCGCCGTTTACTGGCGCTTAAATTCTCCGCTACACCCTTACAGGTTCACGGGTCCTCTTAACGTTCCAGCACCGGGCAGGCGTCAGTCCATATACATCGCCTTACGGCTTCGCATGGACCTGTGTTTTTAGTAAACAGTCGCTTCTCCCTGGCCTCTGCGACCACCACCAGCTCCCACCGCAAGGGCGTTCACCAGCAGCGGCCCCCCTTCTCCCAAAGTTACGGGGGCAATTTGCCGAATTCCTTAACCACAGTTCACCCGACCGCCTCGGTATACTCTACCTGACCACCTGTGTCGGTTTCGGGTACGGGCCGTGAAGACACTCGCTAGAGGCTTTTCTCGACAGCATGGGATCACTCACTTCACCACCACGGCTACGCATCACCCCTCACCCCTTACGGCATGCGGATTTACCTACACACCGGGCTACAGGCTTACACCAGTACAACCACTCACTGGCAGAGCTACCCTCCTGCGTCACCCCATCACTTAACTACTACCCCATCAGGCCCCATGCCAGCATGCACATCACCCAAAGGATCAACACACACCAGGATGGTTAGTATCAAAGGATTCGCTATGGACGCATCAACACGGGTACGGGAATATCAACCCGTTATCCATCGACTACGCCTGTCGGCCTCGCCTTAGGCCCCGACTCACCCTGGGCGGACGAACCTTCCCCAGGAACCCTTAGTCATCCGGCGGCAGAGATTCTCACTCTGCACTCGCTACTCATGCCTGCATTCTCACTCCCACACACTCCACACCTGGCTCACGCCGGCGCTTCACCGCATGCAGGACGCTCCCCTACCCAACCATATGTCACCACACAGTTGGCATGGCTTCGGCGGTGCGCTTCAGCCCCGCTACATTGTCGGCGCAGGACCACTTGACCAGTGAGCTATTACGCACTCTTTCAAGGATGGCTGCTTCTAAGCCAACCTCCTGGTTGTCTCAGCGATCCCACATCCTTTCCCACTAAGCGCACACTTAGGGGCCTTAGCCGATGCTCTGGGCTGTTTCCCTCTCGACGACGAAGCTTCTCCCCCGCCGTCTCACTGCCACGCTCAACTCAGGCGTATTCGGAGTTTGGCTGATCTCAGTAACCCGCGAAGGCCCATCAACCAACCAGTGCTCTACCCCACCCAAGCAACCACGCAACGCTGCACCTAAATGCATTTCGGGGAGAACCAGCTATCACGGAGTTTGATTGGCCTTTCACCCCTACCCACAACTCATCCCCCAGGTTTTCAACCCTGGTGGGTTCGGGCCTCCACACGGTCTTACCCGCGCTTCACCCTGGCCATGGGTAGATCACCCCGCTTCGGGTCTACACCACGCGACTAAAACGCCCTCTTCAGACTCGCTTTCGCTCCGGCTACCCCACACACAGGTTAACCTCGCCACGCAGCAGTAACTCGCAGGCTCATTCTTCAAAAGGCACGCCATCACCCGAAGGCTCTGACGGTTTGCAGGCACACGGTTTCAGGAACTCTTTCACTCCCCTCCCGGGGTACTTTTCACCATTCCCTCACGGTACTATCCACTATCGGTCACCAGGGGGTATTTAGGCTTAGCGAGTGGTCCCGCCAGATTCACAACACCCTCCACGAAAGCGCTGCTACTCGGGAACACCACCACACGCGCCATGCAGATTTTCGCCTACGGGACTCTCACCCACTACGGCCGGCTATCCCAAACCATTCGACTAACCCACACAACAACGCTGAAGACTCGGTAGCGTCTTCCAGCAGCGTCCCACAACCCCGCACACGCAACCCCTACCAGGTATCCCACGCGCACGGTTTAGCCTCCTCCGCTTTCGCTCGCCACTACTCACGGAATCACCAGTGTTTTCTCTTCCTACGGGTACTAAGATGTTTCACTTCCCCGCGTTCCCCCCAACACCCTATACATTCAGGCATTGGTAACCCGACATCACCCGGGCTGGGTTACCCCATTCGGACACCCTCGGATCACAGCTCGGTTGACAACTCCCCGAGGACTATCGCAGTCTCCCACGTCCTTCATCGGCCCCTGGTACCAAGGCATCCACCATGTGCCCTACACAACTTGGCCACAAAGATGCTCGCACCCACTATACAGTTCTCAAACAACAACCAAACACACAAGAAAACACACACAATGTGCTCCCTCAGACACCCAACAGCGAACTGTCTTGTTGACGTTAGTGTGTTCCACAATCCATCGAGCACCCACAGCGGAAAACATTCGCTTCCAAACCATGGACACTCCCAACCCCACAGGAGTCAGAGTGTTATTGCTCCTTAGAAAGGAGGTGATCCAGCCGCACCTTCCGGTACGGCTACCTTGTTACGACTTCGTCCCAATCGCCAGTCCCACCTTCGACCACTCCCCCCACAAAGGTTAGGCCATGGGCTTCGGGTGTTACCGACTTTCATGACGTGACGGGCGGTGTGTACAAGGCCCGGGAACGTATTCACCGCAGCACTGCTGATCTGCGATTACTAGCGACTCCGACTTCACGGGGTCGAGTTGCAGACCCCGATCCGAACTGAGACCGGCTTTAAGGGATTCGCTCCACCTCACGATATCGCCACCCTCTGTACCAGCCATTGTAGCATGTGTGAAGCCCTGGGCATAAGGGGCATGATGACTTGACGTCATCCCCACCTTCCTCCGAGTTGACCCCGGCAGTCCCCCACGAGTCCCCGGCATAACCCGCTGGCAACATAGGGCAAGGGTTGCGCTCGTTGCGGGACTTAACCCAACATCTCACGACACGAGCTGACGACAGCCATGCACCACCTGTACACCAACCACAAGGGAAACCCCATCTCTGAGGCCATCTAGTGCATGTCAAACCCAGGTAAGGTTCTTCGCGTTGCATCGAATTAATCCACATGCTCCGCCGCTTGTGCGGGCCCCCGTCAATTCCTTTGAGTTTTAGCCTTGCGGCCGTACTCCCCAGGCGGGGCGCTTAATGCGTTAGCTACGGCACGGAAACAGTGGAACCCATCCCCACACCTAGCGCCCAACGTTTACGGCGTGGACTACCAGGGTATCTAATCCTGTTCGCTCCCCACGCTTTCGCTCCTCAGCGTCAGTATCGGCCCAGAGACCCGCCTTCGCCACCGGTGTTCCTCCTGATATCTGCGCATTTCACCGCTACACCAGGAATTCCAGTCTCCCCTACCGAACTCAAGTCTGCCCGTATCGACCGCAAGCCCACAGTTAAGCTGCAGGTTTTCACGGCCGACGCGACAAACCGCCTACGAGCTCTTTACGCCCAATAAATCCGGACAACGCTCGCACCCTACGTATTACCGCGGCTGCTGGCACGTAGTTAGCCGGTGCTTCTTCTACACCTACCGTCACCCGAAGGCTTCGTCGATGTCGAAAGAGGTTTACAACCCGAAGGCCGTCATCCCCCACGCGGCGTTGCTGCGTCAGGCTTTCGCCCATTGCGCAAGATTCCCCACTGCTGCCTCCCGTAGGAGTCTGGGCCGTGTCTCAGTCCCAGTGTGGCCGGTCACCCTCTCAGGCCGGCTACCCGTCGTCGCCTTGGTAGGCCATCACCCCACCAACAAGCTGATAGGCCGCGGGCTCATCCTGCACCGCCGGAACTTTCCACACCAGACCATGCGATCCAATGTCATATCCGGTATTAGACCCCGTTTCCAAGGCTTATCCCAGAGTGCAGGGCAGATTACCCACGTGTTACTCACCCGTTCGCCACTCATCCACACCCGAAAGTGCTTCAGCGTTCGACTTGCATGTGTTAAGCACGCCGCCAGCGTTCGTCCTGAGCCAGGATCAAACTCTCCAACAATGCCTGTTGAAACAATCCCAGCAGACACTCAAACAATCCCCGAAACCAGGAACCAGAGCGCCATACTCAAAGAAACCACCAACCACACAACCATGTGGTCAGGGGCATAAAAGAACACTAACCAAAACAGTCCGCTGTTGAGTTCTCAAAGAACACACCCACACCATCACCCAGACCCCCATTCCAGGGACCCGCAGCTCCGGGGAGCATTTCCTTTTGCGCTTTTGCTGTTGACCAGAGTAGCAGGCCTTTTTTCGACTCTGCCAGGGGGTCACCCCCGCCGGCTCGCCGCCGAATTTCGGCTCGCTATTCCACCCGGCCGCAGCCAAGCACCGTTGTATCAAAGATCTGAGCGGAAACCGCATCCTCGTCCTCCGGACACTCAAGCCCGGCAAGCGAATTTCGATTTCCCGTTCGGGGCGCCCACTCTATCACCCGGAGGTAAGAGCTTGGTTCGCGACTCCCGTGTCAGTGCCCGGTCCGTTTTTCATCGGCCCGTTCCGCGCTGACTCGAAATAAGTTACGCGCTGATCCGCGTCAAGTCAAATCGGCTCGAATCAGCACCGGCAGGAACCGAACGCGCAGCTCAACGCCCCTTTCCGGTGCTGATTCCAGGCTAGTGCACGACCCGAACGCCCGCAGTGTGACGCTTGCCACGGCGAATTACCAACCAGCGGCCGTGCAGCAGGTCGTCCTTGCTGGGCGACCACTCCTCATCAGCGATTTTGCCGTTGTTGACGTATGCGCCGCCCTCCTTGATGGTGCGCCGCGCCGCGCCCTTGCCGGCCGCGAGACCGGTTTCGACGAGCAGGTCCACCACCGTTGGGCCGTCGGCGAGCCGGATGTCCGCGATCGGCACCTCGGCCATCGCGGCGTCCAGGGTGGCCTCGTCAAGTTCGGTGATCTCGCCCTTGCCGAACAGCGCCTGGCTTGCCGCGATGACCTTGCGGGTCTGGTCCGCGCCGTGCACGAGCGTGGTCAGTTCCTCGGCGAGCCTGCGCTGACCGGCCCGCAGCTGGGGTCGCTCCGTCGTGGTCCGCGCCAGCTCTTCGATCTCCTCGCGGTCGAGGAAGGTGAACAGCCGCAAGTACTTGGCGACGTCGGCGTCGGCCGCATTGACGAAGTACTGGTACCAGGCGTACGGCGAGGTCATCGTCGCGTCCAGCCAGACGTTGCCGCCGCCGGTGGACTTGCCGAACTTGCGGCCCTCCGAGTCGGTGACGAGCGGCAGGGTCAGCGCGTGCGCCGCGACCGACTCCTGCTTCCGGATCAGGTCGACACCCGCGATGATGTTGCCCCACTGGTCGGAGCCGCCGAGCTGGAGCCGGGTGCCATACCTGCGGTACAGCTGCACGTAGTCGTTGGCCTGCAGCAGCATGTAGCTGAACTCGGTGTAGGACATGCCGTCGGTTTCCAGCCGCCGCTTGACGGTCTCCCGGGCCAGCATCGTGTTGATCGAGAAGTGCTTGCCGATGTCCCGCAGGTAAGCCGTGACCGGCAGATCGGCCGTCCAGTGCGCGTTGTTCTCCATGATCGCGCCGGTCGGCGAGTCGTCGAAGTCGACGAACGTGGCCAATTGGGCACGGATCTTCTCGGTCCACTCCAGCACGGTGTTCTCGTCGTGCAGGTTGCGCTCACCGACATCGCGCGGGTCGCCGATCAGGCCGGTGGCGCCGCCGGCGAGGACCACCGGCCGGTGTCCGGCCTGCTGGAAGCGGCGCAGGGTCAGGATCGGGATCAGGTGCCCGGCGTGCAGGCTGGGTCCGGTCGGGTCGAAACCGGCATACAGGGTGAGCGGTCCATCGTCGAGTTCCCGCCGCATCGAGTCGAGGTCGGTGGATTGCGCGATCAGCCCGCGCCAGGTCAGCTCGTCAAGGATGTGCTCACTCACGCGGTTCAGTTTCGCGCATCCCCACAACCGGGTTCACGTCCGGGCCTGGATGCGGCGACGGCCGCCACGCCGGTAGGAGCTGACCGCCGAGGAGCCGTCAATCCAGGTCCGCCAGGGCAGATCCTTCGCGGCGGCCACGCCGACGCGTGGCCCGCTGCGGATGTCGTCCTCGCCGACCGGCGTGCCGTTGTACAGCCGGATCGGGGATTCGGGGTCCGTGAGGTCGACGCCGTTGTGCTCGCGGGTGATGCCGAGCACCCCGGCCAGCCGGGCGGGCCCGCTGGCGAGCTGGACGGCCTTGCGGACCGCCGGTCGCCGGGAGCGGGCGAGCTCGCGGCCGGTGGTGACCTCCCCGGCGCGCAACAGCACCGCGCCGGGGACGCCGTCGCTCAGGCACACCACGTTCATGCAGAAGTGCATCCCGTAGACGAAGTACACGTAGAGGTGGCCTGCCGGGCCGAACATCACCGCGTTGCGTTCGGTGCGTCCGCGATAGCAGTGCGACGCGGGGTCGTCCAAACCGCGGTATGCCTCCACCTCGACCAGCCGCACGCAGACCTCACCCTGGGGGCTAGTCGATCTCAGCTCGCAGCCGAGCAGACGGCGGGCAACCCACAGCGGATCAAGGGCGAGTTCGTCGCGTGTCACCTGGCTCACATGCACGACACTACCGGTGGTGGCCAAAAAGTGATCACTTAGACGACCATTCGCGATGTTCCCGCACTCCGGCGACGACGCGTTCGCGCTGCTCGGCGACCCGGTTCGGGGCCGTGCCGCCGTGCGCGTCGCGCGAGGAGATCGAGCCTTCGACGGTAAGCACTTCGCGCACTTGCGGGGTGAGCGCCGGATTGGCCGCCGCGAGCTCCTGGTCGGTCAGATCCTCCAGGCCGACGCCGCGGGCCTCGGCGGTGCGCACACATTCCCCCGACGCCTCGTGCGCGACCCGGAACGGAACTCCCTGCCGCACCAACCACTCCGCGATGTCGGTGGCGAGCGTGAAGCCCGCGGGCGCGAGCTCCGCCAGTCGTTCGGTGTGGAAAGTCAGGGTGCCGAGCATGCCCGCCATCGCCGGCAGCAGCAGTTCCAGCTGCTCGACGGAGTCGAAGACCGGTTCCTTGTCCTCCTGCAGGTCCCGGTTGTAGGCCAGCGGTTGCGCCTTCAGCGTCGCCAGCAGGCCGCTGAGGTTGCCGATGAGCCGCCCGGACTTGCCGCGAGCCAGCTCGGCGACATCCGGATTCTTCTTCTGCGGCATGATCGAACTGCCGGTGGCCCAGGCGTCGTCGAGGGTCACGTAGCCGAATTCGGCCGTGTTCCAGATGATCACCTCCTCGGCGATCCGCGAGAGGTTCACGCCGAGCATCGCGAGGCAGAACGCCGCTTCGGCGGCGAAGTCGCGCGAGGCGGTGCCGTCGATGGAGTTGTCGACTGCACCGGCGAAGCCGAGTTCGGCGGCGACGGCCTGCGGGTCGAGCCCGAGCGAAGAGCCCGCGAGGGCGCCCGATCCGTAGGGCGAGTAGGCGGTGCGGGCGTCCCAGTCGCGGAAGCGCTGGACGTCGCGCAGCAGCGCCTGGCAGTGCGCGAGGAGGTGGTGCGCCAGCAGCACCGGTTGCGCGTGTTGCAGGTGGGTGCGGCCGGGCAGCACCGCGCCGGGGTGCTTGGCGGCCTGGGAGACGAGGGCGTCGACGACGTCGAGGACACCGGCGACGACGCGGCGGTTGGCGTCGCGCAGCCACATCCGGAACAGCGTGGCAACCTGGTCGTTGCGGGAGCGCCCGGCGCGCAGCTTGCCGCCCAGCTCGGGGCCGACTCGGTCCAGCAGCCCGCGTTCGAGGGCGGTGTGCACGTCTTCGTCGTCGATCACCGGCTGGAAGGCGCCCGCCGCCACGTCGGCGGCCAGCACGTCCAGGCCCGCGAGCATCCGGTCCAGTTCCTCGTCGGTGAGCAATCCGGCGCGGTTGAGCACGCGGGCGTGGGCGCGCGAGCCGGCGATGTCGTAGGGCGCCAGGCGCCAGTCGAAGTGGGTCGACAGGCTCAGCGCGGCCATCGCCTCGGCTGGGCCGGAGGCGAACCGGCCGCCCCAGAGCTTGGTGGGCTCGCTGCCTTGCTGCGTCACGATGTTCCCTCGGGTCAAGTGGTCGTGGTGGTCGGATCCGGTGACGGGGTGGGCGTTTTCCATGGAAATCGCCCGCCTCGTCGGCGTCAGGGGCGCTGGTCGCGCCTGGCGGCGATCTTGCTGGGCAGGCCCCACAGCTGGACGAAGCCCTTGGCCAGGCGCTGGTCGAACGAATCGCCCTCGTCGTAGGTCGCGAGGTTGAAGTCGTACAGCGAATCCTCGCTGCGCCGACCGTTGACCACTGCGCGGCCGCCGTGCAGGACCATCCGGATTTCGCCGCTGACGTGCTGCTGCGAATCGGCGATGAAGGCGTCCAGCGCCTCCTTCAGCGGGGAGAACCACAGGCCGTCGTAGACCAGCTCGCCCCAGCGCTGCGACACCGTCCGCTTGAACCGGGCCAGGTCGCGCTCCAGGGTTACGTCCTCCAGCTCCTGGTGCGCGGTGATCAGCGCGATCGCGCCCGGCGCCTCGTAGATCTCGCGGCTCTTGATGCCGACCAGCCGGTCTTCGACCATGTCTAGGCGGCCGATGCCCTGGGCGCCGGCGCGCCGGTTGAGTTCCTGGATGGCCTGCAGCACGGTGACGGTCTCGCCGTCGATGGCCACCGGGACGCCCTGGTCGAAGGTGATGACGACCTCGTCGGCGTCGCGCGGCTCGGCCGGGTCCTGGGTGTAGGAGTAGACGTCCTCGATCGGGGCGTTCCAGATGTCCTCCAGGAACCCGGTCTCCACGGCCCGGCCCCAGACGTTTTGGTCGATCGAGTAAGGCGACTTCTTGCTCACGTCGATCGGCAGCTTGCGGTCCTCGGCCCAGGCAATGGCCTTCTCCCGCGTCCAGGCGAAGTCCCGGACCGGCGCGATGACCTTCAGGTCGGGCGCGAGCGCGCCGATGCCGACCTCGAAGCGGACCTGGTCGTTGCCCTTGCCGGTGCAGCCGTGAGAGACGGTGTCGGCGCCGAACTTCTTGGCGGCGTCGGCGAGGTGCTTGACGATCAGCGGCCGGGAGATCGCCGAGACCAGCGGGTAGCGGTCCATGTACAGCGCGTTGGCCTGCAGTGCGGGCAGGCAGTACTGATCGGCGAACTCGTCGCGGGCGTCGGCGACGACGGCCTCGACCGCGCCGCATTCCAGGGCCCGCCTGCGGACCATCTCCAGGTCCTCGCCGCCCTGGCCGACGTCGACGGCCACCGCCACGACCTCGGCTCCGGTCTCCTCCGCGATCCACCCGATGGCCACGGATGTGTCCAGGCCACCGGAGTAGGCCAGCACGACCCGCTCACTCATCGTCCTGCTCCTTCGATGTCCGTTCGTCGCCTTCCATCGTGGACCGAGCTGCCTCGGCATCCACTTCGGATTGCGGTCCACCGTCGGCCATGTCGGTGAACCGCTCGGCCAGTTGCCGACCGGTGAGCGGTTCGCGGGCGACGATCATCACCGTGTCGTCGCCGGCGATGGAGCCGACCACCTCGGGCAGCGCGGCCCGGTCGATGGCGCTGGCCAGGAACTGGGCCGCGCCCGGCGGGGTGCGCAGCACGGTCAGGTTGCCCGCGCCGTCGGCGCCGACGAGCAGTTCGCCGAGCAGTCGGCTCAGCCGCGAGGTGCCGCCCTGCACGCCGCGGACCGGGCTGCCGTCCTCGGGGATGACGTAGATCGCCGCCCCGCCGTCGGCGCCCCGCAGCTTGACCGCACCGAGTTCGTCGAGATCCCGGGACAACGTCGCCTGGGTGACCTCGATGCCGTCACCGGCGAGCAGCTTGGCCAGTTCGGTCTGGCTGCGGATGCCCATCGACGTGACCAGCTCGATGATGCGTGCCTGCCGCGCGACCCGGGTCGTCATCGCCGTCGCACCAGCCACGCCAGCAACGCTTTCTGCGCGTGCAGGCGGTTTTCGGCCTCGTCGAACACGGCGCTGGCCGGTCCGTCGATGACCTCGTCGGTGATCTCCATGCCGCGGTGTGCGGGCAGGCAGTGCAGCACGGTGGTGTCGGCCTTGCCGGTGGCGGCCAGCAGTCCGGCGTTGACCTGGAACGGCCGGAACGGGCTGATCCGGTCTTTTCCGTCGGTCTCCTGCCCCATCGAGGTCCAGGAGTCGGTGACCAGCACGTCCGAGCCTTCGACCGCGCCGTCCGGGGTGTTGAACAGCTCGACCGAGCCGCCCGTCTCGGCGGCGCGCTTCTTGGCCGCCTCCACGACCCACGCCAGCGGCCGGAACCCTTCCGGGGCGCCGATGCGGACGTGCATCCCGGCGGTGACGCCGCCGACCATCAGCGAGTGCGCCATGTTGTTCGCGCCGTCGCCGAGATAGGTCAGGGTGAGCCCGGCGAGCTTGCCGTGCCGTTCCCGGATCGTCTGCAGATCGGCGAGCACCTGGCAGGGGTGGAACTCGTCGGTGAGCGCGTTGACCACCGGCACGCGCGACACCGAGGCCATGGCGTCGATGCGGGCCTGCGCGAAGGTCCGCCAGACCACCGCGTCGACGTAGCGGGAGAGCACCCGGGAGGTGTCCTCTATCGTCTCCTCGCGGCCCAGCTGCATCATCCGCCCGTCCACGACGATCGGATGGCCGCCGAGTTGGGCGATGCCGACCTCGAAGGACAGCCGGGTACGGGTGGAGTTCTTCTCGAAGATCACCGCGATCGACTTGGGTCCGGCCAGCGCGTCGGAGCCCAACGGGTCGGCCTTGAGCTGGTCGGCGAGGTCGAGAACCTCGTTCTGTTCGTCGGGACTGAGGTCGTCGTCGCGGAGGAAGTGCCGGGACATCAGTGGTTCTCCTTGGCAGCGTCGAGCAGGGCGGGCAGATCGGTGAGCAGTCGCTGCACCTGCTCGGGGCGGACGATCAGCGGCGGGCAGAGCCGGATGGCGTCCGGCTGGATCGGGTTGACCAGGTAACCGGCGTCCTGCGCGGCGGCGGCGACCTTGGCCGACACCGGTTCGGTCAGGCCGATGGCGATGAGCAGGCCCGCGCCGCGCACTTCGCCGATCAGCGGGTGGCGGAGCCGCTGCACGCCGGTGACCAGGTCTTTGCCGACCCGTTCGACGTGTTCGAGCAGCCCGTCCGCGGCGATGGTGTCGAGCACGGCCAGGGCTGCCGCGCAGACCACGGGGTTGCCGCCGAAGGTGGTGCCGTGCTGGCCGGGGTGCAGCAGGTCGCCGGCGGCACCGATGCCGATGCAGGCGCCGATCGGCAGGCCGCCGCCGAGCCCCTTGGCCAGCGTGATCACGTCGGGCGCGATGCCCGCGCGTTGGAAGGCGAACCACGAGCCGGTGCGGCCGATGCCGGTCTGCACCTCGTCGAGCACGAGCAGGGCGCCGTTGCGGGTAGCGATCTCCCGGGCCGCCTGCAGATAGCCCTCGGGCGGCACGACCACGCCGTTCTCGCCCTGAATGGGCTCCAGGAACACCGCCGCGGTGTTGTCGTCCACTTCGGACTCCAGCGCGGCGGCGTCGCCGTAGGGCACGTGCACCACGCCGGGCGGCATCGGCTCGAAGGGCTGCTGCTTGGCGGGCTGGCCGGTCAGCGCGAGGGCGCCCATGGTGCGGCCGTGGAATCCGCCGTGGGTGGCGACCAGCTTGGCCCGTCCGGTCAGCCGCGCGATCTTGAACGCGGTCTCGTTCGCCTCGGCACCGGAGTTGCAGAACAGCACCCGGCCCTGGCCGGTCGCGCCGGCGAGGTCGAGCAGCCGTTCGGCGAGCTTCAGGCCGAGCTCGTGCACGTAGAGGTTGGAGACGTGGCCGAGCTTGCCGATCTGCGCGGAGACGGCCTGCACCACGGCGGGGTGGGCGTGGCCGAGCGCGTTGACCGCGATGCCGCTGACGAAGTCCAGGTAGGCCTTGCCATCGGCGTCGGTCAGCTCGGCCCCCGAGCCGCTGACGAAGGTCAGCTTGGGGGTGCCGTAGTTGTCCATCATGGACGCTTGCCAGCGCTGCATGCCCGTGGCATTGCTGGTCATCAGTTCTCGCCCTCCTCTGGCTGCACCGGCAGCACCATCGTGCCGACTCCGGCGCTGGTGAACACCTCCAGCAGTACCGAGTGCGCTAATCGGCCGTCGATGACGTGCGCCCGCGGCACCCCGCCGCGCACCGCGCGCAAGCATGCTTCCATCTTCGGGACCATGCCGGAGGCCAGGCCGGGCAGTAGTTCCGCTAACTGGTCGGCGTCCAAATGGGACACCAGCGAGGAGCGGTCCGGCCAGTTGGTGTAGAGGCCCTCGACGTCGGTGAGCACCACAAGCTTCTCGGCACCTAGCGCCACGGCCAGCGCCCCGGCGGCGGTGTCGGCGTTGACGTTGTGCACCACGCCATCGGCGTCGGGGGCGACGGTCGAGACGACCGGGATGCGGCCCGCCTTGATCAGGTCGCGCACCGCGTCGGCGTTGACCGACGCGACGTCGCCGACGAGCCCGACGTCCACGGCCTCACCGTTGACGGTCGCGGTGCGGCGCTCGGCGGTGAACAGCTGGGCGTCCTCGCCGGACATGCCGACCGCGAGCGGTCCGTGCTGGTTGATCAGCCCGACCAGCTCGCGCCCGACCTGGCCGACCAGCACCATGCGCACCACGTCCATGGTCTCCGGTGAGGTCACCCGCAGGCCGCCGCGGAACTCGCCTCGCATGCCGAGTCGGTCGAGCATCGCGGTGATCTGCGGGCCGCCGCCATGCACGACGACCGGATGCAGGCCGGCGAACCGCAGGAACACCATGTCTTGGGCGAAGGCGCGCTTGAGCTCGTCGTCGATCATCGCGTTGCCGCCGTACTTCACCACGACGGTCGCGCCGTGGAAGCGCTGCAGCCACGGAAGAGCCTCGACGAGGACGCTGGCCTTCTCGGCCGCGGTTGCCAGCCGGTCGCTGGTTTCGTCGTGCTGGGTCATGACGAGTACGCGCTGTTCTCTTCGACGTAGCCGTGGGACAGATCGGTGGTCAGGATGGTCGCCGCGTGCTCGCCGAGGTGCAGGTCCACGACGATCTCGATGGCGCGACCGGAAAGGTCGGCCTCGCTGCGGTCGCGGGCCTTGGTGCCGTCGGCGTAGAGCGTGACGCCGTTGGTGGCGATCTCCAGCTTGGACACGTCGATCTCGGCGTCGACCCGGCCGAGCGCCATCGCGATCCGGCCCCAGTTCGGGTCGGAGCCGAACATCGCGGTCTTGACCAGGTTGTCCTCGGCGATGGTGCGCCCGATGGCGATCGCGTCGGCCTCGCTGGCCGCGCCCCGGACGGTGACGTCGATGGTCTTCGTCGCGCCTTCGGCGTCGTCCTGCAGCTGCCGGACCAGGTCCATGCAGACCATGGTGAGCAGCTCGGTGAACTCCTGCTTGGATGGCTCGACCCCGGAGGCGCCGGAGGCCAGCACCAGCACGGTGTCGTTGGTGGAAGTGCCACCGTCAACGTCGAGCCGGTCGAAGGTGACGCGGGTGGCCGCGCGCAACGTCTCGTCGAGGTCGTCGCCGCCGATCACCGCGTCGGTGGTGAGCACGCTGAGCATGGTGGCCATGTTCGGGGCGAGCATCCCGGCGCCCTTGGCGAAACCGCCGATCGACCAGCCCGCGTCGTGCTTGCCGAATGCCTGCTTGGGCTTGCTGTCGGTGGTGAGCACCGCGGTCGCCGCGTCGCGGCCCGCTTGGTCGGTCGCGTCCAGCGCCTTGGCAGCGGTGTCCACACCGGACAGAAGGGCGTCCATCGGCAACCGCTCGCCGATCAGGCCGGTGGAGCAGACCGCCACCTCGATGGCCCCGACGCCGAGCACGTCGGCGACCTTCTCCGCGGTGGCGTGGGTGTCCTGGAAGCCTTCCGGACCGGTGCAAGCGTTAGCGCAGCCGGAGTTGAGCACCACCGAGCGAAGCTTGCGCTCGGTCAACACCTGCTGGGACCACAGCACCGGCGCGGCCTTGACCTTGTTGGTGGTGAACACCCCGGCCGCGGCCTGCTGCGGCCCGTCGTTGACGACGAGCGCGAGATCGCGCGCGCCCGCGGCCTTGATCCCGGCGGCAATCCCAGCCGCCCGGAAACCGGCAGGTCCGGTCACGCTCATTGACTGCTCTCCTCTGCATCTTGCGGGACACCCGCACCCGAGATCTCTAGCGGGACACCCGCACTCGGGCGGCTTGCCTGGGCGGAACGGATGACGTCGTCGCTCATGACGTCGCTTCGATGTCCACGGTGTGTCCTGCCGTGTTCAGCACGTCGGCGGCCTTCTCGGCCGCGTCGGCCGGGACCAGGATCCAGTCGGTGTCGAACGTGGACAGGGTGAAAACGCTGATCCCGGCATCGGCCAGCGGCATCAGCAGCCGGGCCAGGATGCCGGTCAACGCAAGGTCCAACGGGCCGTCGACGGCCAGCGCCCGGAACGGCCCCTCCACCCGGACGTCGCGGCCGGCCTCGGCGGCCAGCGAGTACGGGAAGACGATGGTGCGGCCCGCTTCGGTGGTGAGGCTGCCGTGGATCGGCGCGGTACCGCCGGTCAGGGCCAGATTGACGTGCGCCGGGACCATGCCGACCGCCAACGACTCGGCGTGCAGCCGCAGGTTGAAGCCGGTCATGGAGCCACTCCGACGGTCGGCAACCCGGCGGTCTCCGGCAGCCCGACCGCGAGGTTCATGCACTGCACGGCGCCGCCCGCGGTGCCCTTGGTGAGGTTGTCCTCGGCGCCGACGATGATTAATCGCCCGGCGTCTGCGTCGGCCGCCAGCTGCAAGTGGACGGTGTTCGCGCCGAGCGTCGCGGAGGTCTGCGGCCAGAGGCCCTCGGGCAGCACGTGCACGAACGGCTCGTCGCCGTAGGCGTCGAGGTAGACCTTGCGCGCAGCGTCCGCGTCGGTGCCCTCGCGCAGCGGAGCCGAGCAGGTGGCGAGGATGCCACGCGACATCGGAGCGAGTACCGGGGTGAACGACACGCGCACCGGTTCGCCCGCCGCGGCGCTGAGGTTTTGGACCAGCTCCGGCGTGTGCCGGTGCGCGCCGCCCACGCCGTAGACGCTGGCCGAGCCCATCACCTCGGCGGAGAGCAGGTGCGGCTTGAGCGCGCGGCCGGCACCGGAGGTGCCGGTGACCGCGACGACGACCGCGTCCGGCTCGACGAGCCCGGCGGCCATCGCGGGGACGAGCGCCAGCGAGGACACCGTGGGGAAGCAGCCGGGAACGGCGACGCGCTTGGAACCGCGCAGGCGGTCCCGGGCACCGGGCAGTTCGGGGATGCCGTACGGCCAGGTCCCGGGGTGCTCTCCGCCGTACCAGCGGGCCCAGTCGGTGGGGTCGTTGAGCCGGTGGTCGGCACCGCAGTCGATGACGACCACGTCCTCACCGAGCTCGGCGGCGATGGCCGCGGAGTGACCATGCGGGAGCGCCAGGAAGACGACGTCGTGTCCGGCGAGCTCGGCGGTCGTGGTCTCGGTGAGCACGCGGCCCGACAGCGGCAGCAGATTCGGGTGATGGTGCCCGAGCTTGCTGCCGGCGCTGCCGCCCGCGGTCAACGTGCCGATCTCCACTTCCGGATGCGACAGCAGCAGGCGGAGCAGTTCCCCGCCCGCGTAGCCACTCGCACCGGCAACAGCCACTCGAACCGTCATACGGATGATTATGCACTCCGATGCAACATCAATCAAACAGATATCGAGCACCGAAGTGATCGCAACGTTCGGCCAGCATCGGAGCGAACCGCCGCTTCACCCCAATCGTCCCACCGCAGGGCGACCAAGCGGGCGAGGCGTTTCGATCGCCCGCAGCCCCCAGGCCGACCGGGCCCATCCGCCGTCGCCCACGACGCTTCAGAGCCAGACCAGGCGGAGGTCACAGATCTGGGAAAAGCACTCCAACGCGCCCTCGGCGGAGTCGGAGTTACCTGTCCAGCCATGCGGGCTGACGAACACCGCGCCCGGCCCATCCCCGTCCGGAGCTCGACAGAAGTCCAAGCCCCACAAGTAGACCTGCGCGTCGGTGATCTTGTCCCCCTCGCGCTCGACCTCACACAACGCGAACTTCTTCGGCTGGCAAGCCCCGGCCAGATCCGCCAACACGGCCGGAAGCTCGTCCTCACCCCAGGGCCCCACGGAAAAACGCGACTCCAACATCCCGACTCCCATCTGTCGATCATTGCGAATACGAATGTAGTAGGAATGATTCCAACATTCAGCTACCAGATCAGGTGATCCATTGGCGGGATGCGGCCTGCAACGATGACCCGCATGCCTTCGTCACCCGATCCACGCATGCTGCGCATCCAGCTCGGCATCGAATTGCGCCGCCTCCGCGAACAAGCAGACCGAAGCACGTTTGAAGCGGCGGACCTCCTGGGCTGCAAGCAACCAAAGATCAGCAAGATCGAGAGCGGCAGCCAGGGCGTGAAACCGGACGAAGTCACGCAACTGCTCGACTTCTACGGCGCGACGGCGAAACAACGCAAGTACTTGCTGGGCTTGGCCGAACGCCTCCCCAAGCGATCCAGGCCGAAGATGTACCACCGCGACGCCGTCCCGGACTGGTTCCAGCGGTTCCTGGCGCTGGAGAGCGACGCGACGGAGATCAAGATCTACGAGACCGAGCTCGTAACCGGACTTCTGCAAACCGAGGACTACGCACGCTCAACGATCAAGGCGTGGGAGCCAGCCGCTGACCCAAGGCTCGTTGAACGCCAGGTGCAAACGAGGCTGCGGCGGCAAGAAGTGCTGACGCGGCGGGCCGGTCCGCTCAAGCTCCACGCGGTGCTCAGCGAAGCTGCACTGCACAGAATGCAGGGCGACACGAAGACCATGCTCGGTCAGCTCGAACACCTACTGGCGGTCTCGGAACGGCCGAACATCACCCTGCAAGTACTTCCCTTTGCTGTTCCGAATCGAATCGCTGTCACTTCGAGCGTCATGCTGTTCCAGCTCCGCGAACAGGAACTTTCGGCTGTCTACCTGGAAGACTTCTTCGGTGCCACCTACCTCTGGGAGCCCGCTGACTACACGCGCTACAGCATTGTTTTCGAGCGCTTGATCTTGGCAGCTCTGCCGGTTGAGGAATCCCGCGGCCTCATCGATAGAGTGACCGACAAGTACAGGCAGGCAAGTTGAAGGGGGGACGATGTCCGCCCCGCAGTTCTCCACCGCCGTTTGGCGCAAGTCCAGCTACAGCCAGGGTAACGGCGGCGCGTGCGTCGAGGTGGCTGTTCAGTCTGCCGTTGTCGGGGTTCGGGACTCCAAGGATCCCGGCGGCCCGGTGCTGGTCTTCGATGCTGGAACCTTCGCTCGGTTCCTGCGGACTTTGCAGCGTTAGGCGGGTTGGTCGCCTCAGCTCGACGAAAGCCGGGACAACGTGATCATGGTGCCGCTAATCTGCCCCTCGGGTTCGGCGGAAAGGGGCTCCGGTGGGCGAAGAGCACTTGTTGGCGGGGCGTTTCGCCCTCGAAACCGTGCTCGGGCGGGGCGGGATGGGCACCGTGTGGCGGGCCCGGGACGACCTGCTGGACCGGCCCGTCGCCGTCAAGGAGATCCACCTGCCACCGGGCGCCGACCATCCTGAGCTGCGAGCCCGGGTGCTGCGGGAGGCACGGCTCGCCGGGAAGTTGAACCACCCGAGTGCTGTCACCGTCTTCGACGCCATCGAGGCCAACGACCGGATCTACATCGTCATGGAGCTGGTCGAAGCGACCACGCTGCAGGAGCTGGTGGAGTCCGACGGACCGATGCCGACCGCCCGCACCGCCGAGATCGGGCTGCGGGTGCTGGACGTGCTGGCCGCCGCGCATCGGCTCGGCATCGTGCACCGCGACGTCAAGCCCAGCAACATCATGGTGGCCGCGGACGGTTCGGTGAAGCTGACGGACTTCGGTATCGCGCGCCTGGACGACGGTTCCACCGCCACCGCGTCCAGCATCATGGTCGGCTCCCCCGCCTACATGGCGCCCGAACACGTCCGAGGACGGGCCGTGTCCGCCTCCGACCTGTGGGCGCTCGGCGTCACCCTGTACTTCGCGGTTGAGGGCACATCGCCGTACCTACGCGACACCGCCGGGGATTCGCTGGCAGCGGTGCTCTCCGAGGAACCACCCGCTCCGGTGCGCGCGGGCGAAGCGCTGGCCCGGCTGCTGGGAGGGCTGATGGCCAAGCAGGTCGCCGACCGGCCGTCGATCGACAGCATCCGCGCCCAGCTGAGCTCCATCACCTCAGACCTGGGGAGCCAGAAGACTGTCAAACTTGGGCGCTCGCGGCAGCGCGACCCATGGCTGATCGTCGCGGGCGTGATCTGCCTGTCCAGCTGCCTCGGCTTCGCCCTGCAGCTCTTCGACGTCAAGCAGAAGCTCCTGCCTGGCGTGTTCACTTTGAGCAACATCACGGAGGCCGCGTTCCTCCCGACCCGAGTCCCGGGCCTCTCGGTGGCGGAGACCGGCCTGCGGAACACCGACCTCGTCGGCGTGGCCTCCTGGGCCACCGACGTTCCCCGCGCCGGGTACAGCGGGATGTTCGCCGACGGCGGTCTCGGGCTCGCCGGGGTGATCGTGCTCGGACTGCTCGCCGCGCTGGCCGTGGTTCTGCCGGTCGCCGGACTGCTGCTGTTCTCTCGGCGCCACCAGGTCGCCGTCGCGGCCGTCCTCGCCGGCAGCGTGCCGTTCTGGCTGTGGAGCGCGGGTTTCTTCTTCGTCGGCCTGACCCGGCCGGCCGACGAGCGGCTTTACCTGGCCCACCTGCTCTTCTGGGGCCCGCCGGTCGCCGCGTCGATGCTCGCCCTCATCCGGGTGCCGCGCCGCGTGGCGCGGCTCAGCTCGCGGCAGCGGGTCCTCGCGATCACCACCGGGATCAGCGGCATCGGGTGCGTGGCGCTCAGCGTGTTCACCCACGGCTGGCCCAGCCTGGCCGTGGCGCTGCTGTTCGTGCCCGGCTTCGCGATCTCGCTCTTCGCCATCGTCGCGACGCCGCGCGCCGTCGGCATCCGGATCCTGGGCGCCTGGACGGTGGCGCTGGCGATCCGCGCGGCCGTCGATCTGGCGGTGCTGTTCGACTTCGCCGAGTACGACTTCGTCGACGATCAGGCCCGCGCCGCCGAAGCAGTGCCGGCCGAATTCGTTACCTCGGTCGTGCTCACCTGCATCGTGGTGCTCGTCGGCGCAGCGCTCACGATCATGCGTGCCGTCCGCGAACGCCCGCAGTCCTGGACCGGTCCACGCTGACACCAGCACTCCTCGACCTCCGCGTGGACGAACGCCCCAAATGGGCCGTCAACACACCGAATCCCCGCAACGAAGTCGAAACATCTTCAAGCACGGTGAAATCGACTCGGCCGCCGCCGGGCCGGTGCAAGCGCACCCCCCTGTGAGATCGATCTGGGTGGCGCGGCATCATCGTTGCCGATGACGATGACCCCGCCGCGCCCAGACCTGATGGCCCGCCGTGATTCGATGTCGATCATGACGTCGAATGCGGTGGGGCGGCGAGTGCGGTTACGGCAGATCGAGCCCGCCGATCGGCGCACCCTGATCCGGTTCGACCGGGAATCGGCGCGCGGCCACTCCCCACAGGTCGACGGATACCGGCATTGGGGGGCGCATCGGGCGAATCACCCGGATTCCGGCGACGACCGCCAACTCGCGATCGAGACACTGCACGGCCGCACCCTGGTCGGCTCGATGTGCACCAGCCAGGCCGAACCTGGTTCCGGCCGGTTCAGCTACGGCATCGGGATCGGCCCGCAGTACCGCCGCCTCGGCTATGCCGACGACGCGATAAGCGTGCTGCTCACGTACATGTTCGGGCAGCGCCGCTACGGCAAGTGCGAGGTCGGGATCTACGGCGGCAACCTCGCTTCCCTTTCGCTGCATGGCAAACTCGGCTTCCGCGAGGAAGGCCGCCTACGCGACCCGGAGTTCCTGTGTGTCGGGGCCCAGTACCTGGTCCTGATGAGCATCACGGCCGCCGAGTTCGCCGCCCGCAGCCCGGCCCGCGCCCTCGCGCGGCAGCGCCCCTGAGGAACACCCGCCCGCATTCCCTCGGCTGATGTGATCCGGAGGGTCCGAGGCTCGTACGAGGGCTTCGAGGGGACTGCATGTCCTCGCCGGGCTGCTTCACCGGCGTTGAAGTCACCTCCGCCGGCGCAATCGGCGGTGGCGCGTGTTCAGATGGTGGGCGACGAACCGGCGGCGTTGACGGCACCCGCGGGTACCGTAGGCCGCGCGGTGACCACGACCTGTCCCCCGCAGTTCCAGCACTCCGGCTCGCTCTCGGGTGCGGTTCGTCCGGCGACGTCGCAGTCAGGGCACATCCATGCGGTCAGGATTACGTGACCGAAGGAGTCGTGTCGGAGACGCACGGGCAGCCACCCACTCTGATCATGTCGGAGTCGCGTGCGGTGACCACATCCGACAAGCGTTCACACTTATGAGTGGAAATTATTAGCGAAGTATGCACTCGCAGTCAACCATGTGGGCGGCTCGCTTCCGCCGGGCGATGGCCCGCCGAATCACGCTGGAAGATCGCGCTTGCTGATAGCGCTTCGCCTCGGTGGGCCTTCCTCCCCTAGACAACGCAGAGGCCCCGGCGTCTCCTCGGATTAGGGTCGTCGACGGCCCGTCGGCGGCTGAAGAACGAGATCTACGCTTCATCAAGTCTCCGGGGAAGAGCCCATGGCGACATACGAGTATGACTGCCCGCACTGCGGCCGCTTCGAGACACATCAGCCGATGGGAAGCGCACTTGATGCGTACCCCTGTCCGGAATGCGAACGACCCGCCCGCAGGATTTTCTCGGCGCCTCACCTCACCACCGTGTCCAAGCAGCTTGGCGCGGCGCTTGCCCGCGAGGAGCGAAGCCGCGAGGAACCCGAGGTCGTCACGGGCGTGCCGAGAAGGCAGCCGACGCGTAAGCCGCACCCAGCACTGTCCCGGCTCCCACGCCTCTAACAGACGCGGACACCATCGGAGGTGTCATCGGTGGCATATGTGGGATTGCTGTACGTCGGCGCCGTACTGTTCCTCAACGGCGTGATGTTGTTGGGCAAAGCTGATCCGAAAGCGATCGCCGTGTTCAACATCTTCGTAGGGGCGCTCCAGGTGATCACGCCGACGGTCCTGATCGTGGCGAACCTCTCGGATCCCACCACGCTTCTCAGCGCATCAGGTATCTACCTATTCGGTTTCACCTATCTCTACGTCGGAATCGGACTGCTCGGTGACCTTGACAGCAGCGGTGTCGGCTGGTTCTCGTTGTTCGTCGCCATCATGGCGATCGGCTATTCGTTCGCGAACTTCCGCCTACTGGGCGACAGCCCGTTCGGTGTGATCTGGCTGTACTGGTCGTTCCTGTGGTTGCTGTTCTTCCTGCTGCTCGGCCTCAAAATGGAAAGGCTTACTCGCTACACCGGCTGGGTTGCCGCGATCGAGGGCTGGGTCACCGGCGCGATCCCGTCGTTCTTGATCCTTACCGGTTACTGGCAGAACCCGGACTCCATCACCTTGGGGCTAGTCATCTTCGGCGTCGTCGTGTTCGTCGCGCTGTGGCTGATCACCACCGGCGTGTGGTCGGTTCGGGGCTTTCGGTGGGGCTTCCGGGCGATGCCCACACCCCGCTGACCTGCACATCCGCGAGGAGGTTTCTCATGCCAGAAGTGGTCTTCAGCGTTGATCAGTCGAAGTCGATGCGCGAGCAGGCGGTGCCCGGGCACAACCGGTGGCACCCGGACGTCCCGCTGGCCGCCATGGTCCGGCCCGGCCAGGAATTCCGCATCGAGTGCCGGGAATGGACCGACGCGCAACTCGGCAACAACGACTCGGCCAACGACGTACGGGATGTCAACCTGAACCTCACCCACATGCTCAGCGGCCCCATCGGCGTCGAGGGCGCGGAACCCGGCGACCTCCTGGTCGTCGACCTCCTCGAACTCGGCCCGGTACCGCAGCAGGTTGGTGACGCTCCGGGACAGGGTTGGGGCTACACCGGCGTGTTCGCCAAGGCGAACGGCGGCGGGTTCCTGACCGACTACTTCCCGGACGCCTACAAGGCGATCTGGGACTTCCACGGACAGCAGTGCACCTCTCGGCACCTGCCCGGAATTCGCTACACCGGCATCACCCACCCCGGCCTGATCGGCACCGCTCCCTCGGCCGATCTGCTGGCCAAGTGGAACCGGCGGGAACAAGCGCTCATCGACACCGATCCGAACCGGGTGCCCCCGCTGGGATTGCCGCCGACCGCGGACGGCGCGCTGGCGGGCCAAGCCGACGGCAGCGATGCGGAACGAATCGCCAATGAGGGCGCCCGGACCGTCCCGGCCCGGGAGAACGGAGGCAACCAGGACATCAAGAACTTCACCCGCGGGTCTCGCGTCTTCTTCCCGGTCTTCGTCAACGACGCGAAGCTGTCCATGGGCGATCTGCACTTCAGCCAGGGCGACGGTGAGATCACCTTCTGCGGTGCGATCGAAATGGGCGGCTTCATCGACCTGCACGTCGACCTGATCAAGGACGGCATGGAGAAGTACGGCGTGACCACCAACCCGCTGTTCATGCCTGGCAACGTCGAGCCGCGGTACTCCGAGTTCCTGTCCTTCTCGGGGATTTCGGTGGACCACGACACGGACACGAACCACTACATGGACGCCACGGTGGCCTACCGCCGAGCCTGCCTCAACGGAGTCGAGTACCTCAAGAAGTGGGGCTACACCGGCGAACAGGCGTACCTGCTGCTCGGATCGGCACCCATCGAGGGACGGATCAGCGGGATCGTCGACATCCCCAACGCTTGCTGCACGCTCTACGTGCCAGCGGCGATCTTCGACTTCGATGTCCGCCCCACCGCGGCCGGGCCGACTCGCACCGACAGAGGGCAATGCGCCGTCACGTCCTGATAAACCAAACGGCCCCGCCTCAGGCGGGGCCGTTCGTCACGAAATCACGCCCTTAGGGTCGCGCCGAGGCGATCGGTGGCGGCCTGAACGGCTGCGTCGCGGGCCTCGGTGGCCTCCTCTTGCTTGAGCGTCCGGTCCGAGGCGCGGAAGCGCAGCGCCAGGGCTAGCGACTTCTTGCCCTCGCCGAGCTGCTCGCCCGCGTAGACGTCGAATAGCCGCACGTCTTCCAGCAGCTCACCGCCGCCGGCCCGGACCGCGTCGATCACGTCGGCCGCGGCCACGCCCTCGTCCACCACCAGCGCGATGTCCATCAGCACCGGCGGATAGGCCGAAATCTGCGGCGCCGGACGGCGGTCGGCCAGCGGCAGAGCGTCCAGGTCGAGCTCCATCGCGCAGGTCCGCTTCGGCAGGCCCAACGCTTCGACGACCTTCGGGTGCAGCTCACCGGCGTAACCGACGACGGTGTCGCCGGCCGTCAGCTGCGCGCATCGGCCCGGGTGCCACGGCGCGAGCTCGCCCGCGCGCACGGTCAGCTCCACCCCGGCTGCCGAGGCCACCACGCGCGCGGCCTGCACCGCGTCCGCCCAGCTCGCCTCGCGGCCCTTGCCCCACCAGCCGACCTGCTCGCGCTGGCCGCCCAGCATCACGGCGACGTGCGTCGGCTGCGCAGGCAGCGCGGCGTGCAGCGCGGCGATCTCGTCGTCGCTGGGTCGCGCGGCGACGCCGACCTTCGGCACCCCGGGCTGGTTCTCCGCAGGCTGCACGACCTGTCCGATGTGGAACAGGGCGAGGTCGCGCTGGCCCCGGGAAACGTTGCGCTGCATGGCTTCGGCCAGTCCCGTCAGCAGCGTCGTGGTCAGCAGCGACCGGTCGCTCTCCAGCGCGTTGAGCACCGACATGGTGCGCCGCCGCGGGTCGTCCTCGGCGAGCCCGAAAGCGTCCAGCATCGCCTCGCCGACGAACGGGAAAGGCAGCACCTCGACGTAGCCGCTACCGGCCAGCGCGCGGGAGACCGCGCGCTCGCGGCGCTGCACATCGCTGAGTCCGCGCCCGGGCGGCGCGGCGGGCAGCACCGAGGGGATCGTGTGGTACCCCTCCAGGCGCAGCACTTCCTCCACCAGGTCGAACGGCTGCTTCAGGTCGGGCCGCCAGGTCGGCGGGGTCGCCGTGACCAGGCCGACGCCCTCGTCGGAGGTGCTGACCTCGACGCGGCAGCCGATCTGACCCAGCCGCCGCGCGGTCACGCCACGCTCGTAGGACACCCCGGCGATCCTGTCCGGCAACGCCAACGGCATGGTCACCGGCTCGGGCTGCTTGGGCTCACCCACATCGGTGCGGCCCGGCGCAATGGTGCCGTCGCCGTAGCGCACCAGCAGCTGCGCGGCCAGCTCGGTGGCCACCGCGGCGACCGCCGGGTCCACCGACCGCTCGAACCGCTTGCCCGCCTCGCTGGGCAGCTTGTGCCGGCGGATGGTGCGGGCGATGCTGGCCGGATCCCAGTTCGCGGCCTCCAGCAGCACGTCATGCGTGTGATGGCTGATCTCGGTGGATTCGCCGCCCATCACCCCGGCCAACGACACCGGGCCGGTGTCGTCGCAGATCACGATGTCGTCGGGGTCCAGCTCGCGGCTCAGGCCGTCCAATGTGGTCAGCTTCTCGCCCGACTCGGCGCGGCGCACCACCAGGTCACCGGTCAGCTTCGCGGTGTCGAAGGCGTGTAGCGGCTGGCCGAGTTCGAGCATCACGTAGTTCGTGACGTCCACGGCCAGCGAGATGGAGCGGATCCCGGCCAGTGCCAAGCGGCGGCGCATCCACCACGGGCTCGGTGCGGTCGGGTCGACGCCGGTCACTCGCCGAAGCACGAACCGCTGGCAGGCGCTCGCGTCGCGCAGCTCCACCTTGCGGGAAGGCCGGGCGTCGGCCGGGACCGGCCGGGTGCCCGGGTCACCGAAGGGCACGTCCAGCGCGTTGGACAGCTCGCGGGCCAGGCCGCGCACCGAGAAGCAGTAGCCCCGGTCCGGGGTGATGGCCAGCTCGATGATCGAGTCGTCCAGGCCCACCAGCGCGACAGCGTCGTCGCCGGGGTCGGCCGAGCCGGACGGCAGCACCAGGATCCCGTCGTGGTCCTCGCCGATGCCCAGCTCCTTGGCCGAGCAGATCATGCCCTCGCTGACCTTGCCGTAGGTCTTGCGGGCGGTGATCTCGAAGTCGCCGGGCAGCACCGCGCCGGGCAGCGCGACCACGACCAGGTCGCCCTCCTGGAAGTTGCTGGCCCCACAGATGATGTTCTGTACGCGCTGCTCGCCGGACTCGGCCTTGCCGACCTCGACCTGGCAGTGCCGGATCGGCTTCTTGAACTCGGTGAGTTCCTCGATCTCGACGACACGACCGGCCACGAGCGGCCCGCGCACCTGTGTCAGGTGGGTGACCTCCTCGACCTCCAACCCGATCCGGACGAACGCGTCGGCCAGCGTCTCCGCGGTCGTCTCCTCGGGCAGCTCAAGGTGCTCGGCCAACCAGGAAACCGGAATCCGCACTTGGTCAGGCCCTTCTCTCGTTCAGGTAGGTGGTGTCCGTGGGCATCAGATGCCGAACGGCTGGGTGAACCGGACGTCGCCCTCGACGATGTCGCGCATGTCCGGGATGCCGTTGCGGAACTGCAGCGTGCGCTCCAGCCCCATGCCGAAGGCGAAGCCGGTGTAGACGTCGGGGTCGACGCCACAGGCACGCAGCACGTTCGGGTTGACCATGCCGCAGCCGCCCCACTCGACCCAGCCGGCACCGCCCTTCTTCTCCGGGAACCACACGTCCATCTCCGCCGATGGCTCGGTGAACGGGAAGAACGAGGGCCGCAACCGGGTCTCGGAGTCCGGGCCGAACATCGCCCGCGCGAACGCGTCCAGGGTGCCCTTGAGGTGCGCCATGGTCAGGCCCTTGTCCACCGCCAGGCCCTCGACCTGGGAGAACACCGGGGTGTGGGTGGCGTCTAGCTCATCGGTGCGGAAGGTGCGGCCGGGGCACACCACGTACACCGGCAGGTCGCGCTCCAGCAGCGTGCGGACCTGCGACGGCGAGGTGTGCGTGCGCAGCACCAGCCCAGAGTTCTCCGGCGCCACGTAGAAGGTGTCCTGCATGGTGCGCGCCGGGTGGTCCTTGCCGAAGTTCAACGCGTCGAAGTTGAACCACTCGGTCTCCAGCTCGGGGCCCTCGGCGACCTCCCAGCCCATCGCCACGAAGGTGTCCTCGACCTGCTCGGCGAGCTGCGTGATCGGGTGCCGTGCGCCGGTCGGCGTGCGGTCCCAAGGCAGCGTCACGTCGACGGTCTCTTCGCGCAGCACCCGCTCGTCTCGCTCGGCCTGCAGTGCGGCGCGGCGCTCGTCGAAGGCGCTCTGGATCGACTCGCGGGCCTGGTTGACGCGCTTGCCCGCTTCCGAGCGCGCCTTCGGCGGCAGGGCGCCGATCTCCCGGCGCGCGGTCAGCAGCGGCGAGCGGTCACCGAGGTGCGCCGGCTTGACGGCGGCCAGCGCATCGAGGTCGGTGGCCGCGGCGAAGGCTTTGCTGGCCTCGACCACCGCGCGGTCCAGCGTCTCCGGCGACAGCGCAGCGACCTCTTTCGGGTCGTACGGGTCGTTGGCTCCAGACATCGTTAGTGCGTGACTCCCGTTGATCCCACAGGCATCAGTACCCGATTCCCGGGCTCGGTAAGCCCGGGGGCGGTGAACCTGCTCGTTGGCATACGACTCAAGCCGCAAGCTAGCCCCTAGAGTCTATGCGACGGTTCCAACGCGATTTCGTGGAGATCCGTTCCGCGGCCCGGGCGCCTATGCCTCTCGGCGGCGCTGGGCACGGGCCGAGGCGTAGAGGCAGACCGCCGCGGCGGTGGCGAGGTTGAGGCTTTCGGCGCGCCCGTAAAGCGGCACCCGGAGCGTGCTGTCCAACTCGGATTTCACCAGATCCGGTAGGCCGTGGGCTTCGCTGCCGAACACCCAGGCCGTTGGTTGGGCAAGTTCGCCGGCCCGATCGGCCGTGTCCAGGTCGCCGGTGGCGTAGCCGTCGGCGCCGACCAGCCGGAGCCCGGCCGCACGGCAGGCGGCGAGCACGGCGGAGACATCGCGATCGCGCGCGATGGGCAGGTGGAAGAGGCTGCCGGTGGAGGCCCGCACGGCCTTGCCGTTGTAGGCGTCCACTGTGTCCCCGGCGAACAGCACCGCACCGGCACCGGCCGCGTCGGCGACCCGGACCACCGTTCCGGCGTTGCCCGGGTCGGCCACGCCGACCAGCACGACGACCAGCGCGGGGCGCTCGGCCAGCGCGGCGGACAGCTCGGTGTCCGGCAGGTCGCAGACCGCGATCAGGCCCTGCGGGGTCACCGTCTCCGACAGCGACGCCGCGGCCCGCTCGGTCACCAGGTGCACCGGCACCGACACGGCGCGGGCCCGGTCCAGGAACTCGGCGTGGCGCGGCTGCTCGGTGGCGAAGACATCGCGCACCCGCAGCACCCCGTCGGCGTGCGCGGTCAGCGCCTCGCCGACCGCTTGGGCGCCTTCGGCGAGAAACGCCCCGGCCTTCTCCCGGCCGGCGCGCCGAGTGAGCTTGCGAGCGACCGCGACCCGGGACGATCGCTCCGTCAACGGAGCCGTCGTCCCGGGTCGCGGTGTGGTAGCGGGGCCTTCGGTGCTCAGGCCACACTCTCCGGCAGGTTCTTGCGCGCCACCTCGACCAGCGCGGCGAACGCCTGCGGGTCGTTGACGGCGAGCTCGGCCAGGATCTTCCGGTCGACCTCGACCTCGGCGGCCTTCAGGCCCTGCACGAAGCGGTTGTAGGTCAGTCCGTGCTGCCGGGTCGCGGCGTTGATACGGGTGATCCACAGCTTCCGGAAGTCACCCTTGCGGGCCCGCCGGTCGCGGTAGGCGTAGGTCATCGAGTGGAGCATCTGCTCCTTGGCCTTGCGGTACAGCCGGGAGCGCTGACCGCGGTAGCCGCGGGCCGACTCGAGAATGGTGCGGCGCTTCTTCTGGGCGTTGACTGCCCGCTTGACGCGTGCCACGGGGTCCGTCCTGTTATCTCATCGGGGGCGGGAGACCGCCCGTGTGGGTGGCTGGAACTGCGTTACCGGCCTGCTGCTTCGGGTGCAGCGAGGCCCGGGTATCAGCGACCCAGCAGTCGGTTGATGCGCTTGACGTCGGCCTTGGCCACCGCTTCGGTGCCTTCGAGGCGGCGGGTGACGCGGCTGGACTTCTTCTCCAGGATGTGCCGACGACCGGCCTGCTCGCGCCGCAGCTTGCCCGTGCCGGTCACCTTGAAGCGCTTCGAGGTGCCCTTGTGGGTCTTGTTCTTCGGCATCTTCTCGTCCTCGTTTCGTACTGATGCCGGGCGGGGGCGCGGACTGCGTCCCGGCCCGGCGTCACATCACGAGCCCTGCGGACTTACGCGTTCGCCTTGGGCTTGGTCTTGTTCGACTTGTGCGGCGCAAGCACCATGATCATGTTCCGACCGTCCTGCTTCGGGTTCGCCTCGATGAACCCGAGGTCGGAGACGTCATCGGCCAGTCGCTGCAGCAGGCGGAAGCCCAACTCGGGACGCGACTGCTCACGACCACGGAACATGATCGTCACCTTGACCTTGTGACCCTGGTTGAGGAAGCGGGACACGTGGCCCTTCTTCGTCTCGTAGTCGTGCGGGTCGATCTTCGGCCGGAGCTTCTGCTCCTTGATGACGGTCTGCTGCTGGTTGCGACGCGATTCGCGAGCCTTCTGCGCGCTCTCGTACTTGAACTTGCCGTAGTCCATGAGCTTGCAGACCGGCGGGCGCGCCTGCGGGGCGACCTCGACAAGGTCCAGATCCGCTTCCTGGGCAAGCCGTAGCGCGTCCTCGATGCGGACGATCCCGACCTGTTCCCCGTTCGGTCCGACCAACCGGACCTCCGGAACCCGGATGCGGTCATTGATGCGCGTCTCGGAGCTGATGGGCCCTCCTCGGTTCGATGGCTGTAGTTAACTGCACCGCGGCGCGTAGAGCTCACCCCGGAATGCACAGGTCCCGCTGGATTCCGCTTGCGCGGACCGCGGGACCCTGACTCCAAACCGATCGAACCGGTACCTCAATACCGTTCGCACCACCGGCGGATCGCACCAACAGATACAACCGCCAGCAGGACCGGAACCCGGAAGCCTGTGGCGGCTACTCGGGTGGGAGCGGGACTCCACTTTGCCGCCCCCGCCTGCGCAGGGGCTGGTCGTGCGTGTCAGGGTAGCAGGCGTGACCGAACCGCAGCCAACCCCGTCCCCGACCGGCGCGTCCGACCTGCCGGGTGAGCCGGCACACGACGCGGACATTCATTTCAACGTCCGCGAACTCGCCGATGTTCCCAGCGTCGAGGTCATCAGCCGAGCTGCGGTCATGCTGATGTCCGCGGCAGCGGAGAAGCTCGGGCTAGCCGCCGAGGATCCCGACACCGCCGCGGAGCGCGACCTGGACGAGGCGCGCCGGCTGATCACCGCGCTGGCCGGGTTGGTCACCGCCTCGGTCGAATACCTCGGGCCGCACGCGGGCCCGGTTCGCGACGGCCTGCAGACGCTGCAACGCGCGTTCCGCGAAGCCTCGACCCATCCGGATGCCCCTGGTCAGGGTCCGGGTGAGAAGTACACCGGCCCGGTTTACTGACTCGGGCCAGTCCGCGCGGCAAGAGCGGTTCAGGCCGCCACCGTGCCGGGTGCGAGGAGCAGGAAGATACCGAGGCCGACCAGCACTGCCCCCAGCACGAGGCCGATCACCTGACCGCGCGGCGCCGCCTTTTCCAGCGTGGTCAGCGCCGCCAGCGCGGCCATCCACACCAGATTCATCGCGCCGGCGGCGATCAGCACGACCGTCAGTGCCCAGCAGCAGCCGAAGCAGTAGCCGCCGTGGTGCACGCCGACCCACAGCGCTCCGGTGCGGCTGCGGACCACGGTATCGCCGTGCCGCATGAGCACGGCCAATGGTGATCGGCAGTGCACCACGCACCAGTGCTTCAGCGGGGTGAACTGGTACAGGCCCGCGCCGATGAGCACGCCGGCACCGACCCGGACGGGGACGGTTCCGCCGGTCATGGCGACCGCATCGAACGCCCGCAGAACCTGGTACGCGAGCACCCCGGTGGCGGCCCAGACGACCAGGTAGCCGGTGGTCAGGGCGGCCACGGTGCCGCGTCGGGCGTGGCGCACCCGCACCAGCCGACGCATGCCGACGGTGAACGGCGTGATGCCAGGCAGCATCATCGCCGCCATCATCACGAGCCAGACCAGCAGGAACGCGGCGATCGACAGCGACTCGCCCGGCATTCCCGCCATGCCCGCAGTGCCGGAAATGCCAGTGAGGATGCCGGTGGTCATGCCGGGCATCGCCGCGAGTCCGGTGCCCAGCCAGGCCAGCGCGGCGAGCACGAGTAGCGCGCCGGCCAGTGCGAACTCCACCCGCGACCACGTGCGGAGGGGTGGAATGCCGCGCTGCGCGGCGGTGTGAGTCATGCGGTGTCCGGCCCGGTCCAGTCGAACGGGATGAGCTTGCTGGAGTTGCCGACACGTTCCCAGCGGAAGCCGAACCCGTTGGCCCGGTCGAGGGTCGCTCGCCCCCAGGTCGCCGGCGGCTGGCCGGGGCCGACCTCCGCGCCGGGCAAGTTGTGCACTTGGACGCGGGTGTCCTTGGCGGCCGTGGGACCAGTGAGCGCTTCGACGGTCGCTTCCGCGTAGCCGGGAATCCAGACGCTCCAGGTGGCCAGGTCGTCGGCGATGGTGGCCTCGATCGGGCTGGTCTCCATGCCCACGATCTCCGGCCCGAAGATCTCGCCGAGTTGCTGCGGCCAGCCACCGGCCCTGCCGCCGAAGATCATCTGCAGCGCGTCGCGCTGCGCTTCGTCGGCGCGTTCATCCAAGAACACCGCGGCGCGCGGATCGCGGTGCTCGCCGGTCCAGAGGTTGCCGGTGAAGGAGGCCAGCATCGCCACGTTGAGGCGGTCGAGCTTGGTGTCGCCGTAATTGCCGGTCCGGATGTGCCACAACAGGACGCCGTCGCAGTCGCCGTAGGTGGGCGGCTGCGCGAAGGAGCACGGACACGGGATTGCGCACTTGCAGGCGTCGAACCAGGTGCCCGTCAGATGCCATTGCGGAACACCGGGCACACCCATATCAGCCCCCGAAAGCGCATCGAAACGGACTTCGATGCCAGAATCCGCGCTTCGCGTCCCGGTCGGCACGGCCGAAAGGCCCCGCACGACCACGCACAAGCGCCAGCCTGCCCCGTCCGGTGCTATGGCGACTTCAATGCAAAATCGGCAGGTTGAGTTCCATTGACATCGCCCCGCCGCCAGCCGAGTTCGGCGGAAACCTTGCCGGCGGCGCGCAGCACGTCATCGAGAAGACCGAGCAGTCCGTCAAAGTCCAGCACTACCTTGGGCACCGAAAGCGACACGGCCGCGACGACTTCGCCGCGATGGTTGTGGATCGGTGCTCCGACGCAGTGGATGAAATCCTCGTGCTCGCCGCGGTCGACCGCGTAGCCCTGGGCCCGCACCCGGTCCAACTCGGCCAGGAACCGCTCGGCCGAGTCGATCGTGCCGGCGGTGAACCTCGGGTAGTTGAGCTGTCCGGCGAATCGGCGACGCTTATGCACCGGCCATTCGGCCACCAGCGCCTTGCCCACGGCCGTGCAATGCACCGGCGCGCGGCGGCCGATCCGGGAGTACATCCGCACCGGGTGCTTGCTGTCGACCTTGTCGATGTAGACGACCTGATCGTCGTCGAGGGTCGCCAGGTGCACCGTGTGGCCGCCGGTCTCCCCCAGTTCGACCAGGTACGGCCGGGCCACGCCGCGCACGTCCAGGTCCTCCAGTGCTCGGTGGGCCAGGTCGAACAGGGTGCTGCCGAGGCGGTAGTGGTGCACGTCCTCGCGACGCACGAAGCGGCCCGCTTCGAGCGTGCGCAACAGTCGCATGGCAGTGGATTTGTGCACGCCCAGGCGTTGGGCGAGCTGGTCGAGTGCTTGCGGCCCGCTGGCCAGCGCGGTCAGCAAGGTCAGACCGCGTTCCAAGCTCTGGCTCACCGACCACTCCGTCCGTTGACGCGCCGCGTCGCTGATGGTACGTAGCTAGTCAACTGCGGGTGTACCGCGCGTTCGGGGTCGACCGGATCTTGCTCGCCAACCAGCTGCTGGACCCCAACGGCCTGGCGTGGCTGGCCGACGAGCTCAATGCCGACCCCGAGTTCTGGTTCGGCTGCTTCGTGGACTCGGTGCGCGGGGCGCACCTGATGGCCGAGGCATTGGCCCGGCACGGCGCGTCCCGTCCGGTCGACGTGCTGGTCGAGCTCGCTAACGACGGCGCCCGAACCGGAGCCCGAACGCTCGCCGAGGCAAGCGAGGTCGCCGACGCCGTGCTCCGAAACCCGATGCTGCGGCTGGTCGGGGTCGGCGGATACGAGGGCGCGGTGGCGCACGACGTCAGCGAGCAGGCTCTTTCCGCTGTGGACGGATACCTGCGGCGGTTGCGCAAGCTCGTCGCGGAATTGGCCGAGTCGGGCCATTTCTCCGGGCTGGACGAAGTGCTCGTCACGTGCGGCGGCAGCGCGTACTTCGATCAGGTCGCCGAAGCGTTCACCGAACCGTGGCCCACCGGGCTCCCGGTCGTGCCGGTGCTGCGCAGTGGCGGATACCTGCTCCACGACGATGGCTTCTACTTGATCGACTTGGTGCGCACGTTCTTCTAGGTCGACCCGCACGACGCAAGCGCCTTCGAACGAGCGGCAGTTACATAGCGGCCCCCCTTGAATTCCGTGCGGATTCCGCTCCTCGACAGGTAACGTCGCGTTGAATGATCAGTCGATAACCGGGGGTAAGGATGACGGAAGCATCGGTGGGCCAGGGAATTCCGGTCTCGCAGCTTCCATCGCGCCTCGGCCGACGGTGGATCCGACGACGCCGCGTGGAAAAGATCCCGGATCAGCCGATCATTCACCTGCTGCGCGAGAACGACGCCGACGCGCTCATCGATCAGCTCTCCGGTCACCTCGGCACCGTCGTGCCGCACGTGGCGCTGGACGTGGGCGGCACACCCGCCGAAAACCAACGGCAGCGGTCCGTGCAGATCCGCAAGCTCCTGGACAACGCGGCGTTGAGGCTGCGCGACGCCGACGCCTGGCCGCGAATCGGTCGATTGCGCTTCCGCCGGTACGCGCTGCTGAGCTGGCTGCTGAAGAAGAACGTGCCGCCGACCAACCTGACCCACGCCCCCCATTCGGACACCCGGCAACTGCTGCGGGAATACCTCAGCAGCCGCCGGCCCAGACGGGCCAAGGAGCAGTCGCAGCACGAGGCCGCGATCTGGGAATCGGCCGCCCAGAGCCTGCCCTGGTACCTCTTCGTGCTGTCGCTGGCGTTCTTCCCGCTCTACTACGCGTGGTGGGTACGCCGGGGCCGCGTCGCCCGCTGGTTCATGCGGCAGCACTACCTGTCCCCTCGCGAATCGGCGGATTTCCCCAGCTTCGCGCGACGCCTGATCACCACGCCATCGCGCTGGGAAAACGCCGAACAGGTGCGGAAACTCCTGGTGCACGCGTTCCTGACCGATCTAGCGGAGTCCTACACCAGGAGGTTGTGGCGCTGGCAGTGGGTGCCCAAGGACTGCTATCCGGTGCTACTGCTGCGCAATCTGGGCGACGCGACCGTCGGCAAGGTGCTGATCCGGCTGCTCAACGAGGTGCGAAATGAGACCGGTGCCCCGGATCCGCTGCTGGTGATCGGTAGCGGCTCGGAGCCGCTGCAGGATAGCGAGACGCCCAGCGCGCCGGCAACCCTCGAAACCTGGCCCGAAAAACTGCAAGAAGCACGGCGCAAGCGGTCCAACACCGCCTGGTACGTGATGCTTAGGGTGGCCGATGAGCCGCCCGCGGTGGACGACGAACCATGGGTTTTGCTGGGGCAGACGAGTCTGACCTTGAAGCGCTCCAAACTGCTGCGGCGCGTTCCCGCCCTGCTGATGTTCCTGCTGCTCCTCGGTGGCAGCGCCGGTTACCTTCAGCAATACCACCACCACTGCGGCCGGAGCTGGTGGCCGTGGACCAATGTCGATCTCTGGTCGGCCGACGACGAATGTGTCGGGATAGCCGACTCGGCGTACCGCTTCTCCAGCGACATCTCGGAAACGAGCTTGCGCGATCGGCTCATCGACGCGCAGGACGAGATCGACCGGGAAAACGCGCTGGCCGAGGGCAAGCACCGGCTGGAACGGAACTTGCCCTACGTCACGATCGTCTACTTCAGCACCCTCACCGGTAGGGATCCCGACTCGTCGACGCTGGACGGGGTCGCGGCGGAATTGGAGGGGCTGGCGCAGGCCCAGGCCAAGGCGCGGCGGGACGGCGGCGTGGCGATCCGGGTCGTGCTCGCCAACGGTGGCGCGTCGATGCGGCAGGCCAGCGAAGTCGCCGATCGCATCGTCGAATTCGCCGCGCGACCGTCGGATGCCCCGGTGGTGGGCGTAGTCGGGCTGGGCGGCAGTTGGGCGGGGACCGCGCGGGCCATCAGCACCCTGGGACGCCACGGGCTGACCACGGTGGGCACCGTGACCTCGGCCGATGAATTTCCCAAGCTGAGCAGGCTCTACCACCAGGTGGGTCCGACGAACCAATGGGAGGCCCAGGTCGTCGCGCAGCACGTGCGGAACCTCGGAAGCCGGAACGTCACGGTCTACTACAACGAGAACGACATCTACAGCAACAACCTGGCCCTGGACATCAAGGCACAGCTGGGGGATATGGCCGAGCTGGAGGACTCACAGCACTCCATTCCCGCGGATTCCGTGCGGTGCAGTCCGGATTCGCTGGCGTTTTTCGCCGGAAGGGCCGACCAGTTCGGCAACTACCTGAGCGCGATGCAGGACCAGTGCGTCGATGTCAACGACCGCCCGCGTTTGATGGCCAGCGACGACACCACTAAGTTCCTGCTCGACCGGCAACTGCCGCGCGGCGTCCAGCTCGACTACATCGACTTCACCGGGCTGCGCGTGCAAGAAGGCACCGACGGCCTGACGGGTCGGGCGATGCTCGCCTTCGACGCCGTTGACCTCGTCCGGCAGGCGGTGCGGAAGGTCACCGACGGGCAGGACGACATCGGGGCCACGCCGCTGAACGGCCAAGCGGTCTGGTACGGGATCGCCCGGCTCAGCGAAAACCGTGACGGGATCCGCGCGATCAGCGGCCCCATCGATTTCGGCACACCATCCGGGCAAGTTCCGGTGCGCAAGGCCATCTCGGTGATGCGCATCGTCGGCGACGGCCAGGACAGGCCGGAGGCACCTCGGGACGAGACGAACAAGCCCTGGGTCGTGATGCACTGCGGGAACACCCCGCTGCAAACCGGGCCCTGTCCGCCGTGAGATCTCGGGACGTCCTGGCGCGCGCCGACTGCTACGTTCTCCGATTTTGCCTAAAATTCGGGAAATTACGGCGGGGACGCGGCCTCAGTCCTCGGCCAGCACCGGGGCGAGGAAGCGTCCGGTGTGGCTCTCGTCGATCTCGGTAAGGTCCTCCGGCGTGCCCTCCGCGACCAGCATGCCGCCGGCGGAGCCGCCCTCCGGACCCATGTCCAGCACCCAGTCCGCCGTCTTGATGACGTCCAGGTTGTGCTCGATCACGATCACCGTATTGCCCTTGTCCACTAGGCCGTTGATCACGCCGAGCAGCTTGCGGATGTCCTCGAAGTGCAACCCGGTGGTCGGCTCGTCAAGGATGTAGACCGTCTTGCCGGTGGACCGCTTCTGCAGCTCGCTGGCCAACTTCACGCGCTGCGCCTCGCCACCGGAGAGCGTCGGCGCGGGCTGGCCCAGGCGGACGTAGCCCAACCCGACGTCCACCAACGTCTTCAGGTGCCGGTGGATGGCGTTGATCGGCTCGAAGAACGCCGCGGCCTCCTCGATCGGCATGTCGAGGACCTCGGCGATCGTCTTGCCCTTGTAGTGCACCTCTAGGGTTTCCCGGTTGTACCGGTCGCCCTTGCACACCTCACACGGCACGTACACGTCCGGCAGGAAGTTCATCTCGATCTTCAGCGTGCCATCGCCCGCGCACGCCTCGCATCGGCCGCCCTTGACGTTGAACGAGAACCGGCCCGGCTGGTAGCCACGCACCTTGGCCTCGGTGGTCGCCGCGAACAGCTTGCGGATGTGGTCGAACACTCCGGTGTAGGTGGCCGGATTGGACCGCGGGGTGCGGCCGATCGGCGACTGGTCGACCTGCACCAACTTGTCCACATGCTCCAGGCCCCTGACCCGGGTGTGCCGACCGGGCACCTGCCGCGCACCGTTGAGCTTGTTCGCCAGCACGGCGGCAAGGATGTCGTTGACCAGCGTCGACTTGCCCGACCCGGACACGCCGGTGACCGCCACCAGGCAACCCAGCGGGAAGGTCACGTCGATCTTGCGCAGGTTGTGCTCGCGCGCGCCCACCACCGTCAGCTGCCGCTTGCGGTCGCGCACCCGCCGCTTCGCGGGCAGCGGAATCTGCTTTCGCCGCGCCAGGTAATCCCCGGTCAGCGACTTCTTGTTCTCCAACAGCTCCTTGTAGGGGCCGCTGTGCACGACCTGGCCGCCGTGCTCGCCCGCGCCGGGCCCGATGTCGACCACCCAGTCCGCGCTGCGCACGGTGTCCTCGTCATGCTCGACGACGATCAGCGTATTGCCCAGATCTCGCAGTCGGCTGAGCGTTTCCAGCAGCCTGTGGTTGTCCCGCTGGTGCAACCCGATCGACGGCTCGTCCAGCACGTAGAGCACGCCGACGAGACCAGAACCGATCTGGGTGGCCAACCGGATGCGCTGCGCCTCGCCACCGGACAGCGTCCCGGCCGCGCGGTCCAGCGACAGGTAGTCCAGCCCGACGTCGAGCAGGAAGCCCAACCGCGCCTGCACTTCCTTGAGCACCCGCCCGGCGATCATCTGCTCGCGTTGGCCGAGCACCAGCCCGTTCAGGAACTCGGCGCACTCGTACACGCTCAGCGCGCTGACCTCGGCGATGGACAACTCGCCGAGTTCGTCGTTCTCCATTGTCACGGCAAGGATCTCGGGCTTGAGCCGAGTGCCGTCACATGCGGGGCACGGCACGTCCCGCATGTAGCCCTCGTACTTCTCGCGGGCGTAGTCGGACTCGGTCTGCTCCAGCCGCCGCTCCAGGAACGGGATGACACCCTCGTAGGAGGCGTAGTAGGAGCGGGTCCGCCCGTAGCGGTTCTTGTACCGGACGTGCACCTGGTCGTTGGTGCCGTGCAGCACGGCCTTCTTGACCTTGGTGGTCAACCGCTTCCACGGGGTGTCCATGTGGAAGCCGATGGCCTCCGACAGCGAGGTCAGCAGCCGGGTGAAGTACTCCGCGGTATGCCCACCCGCCCACGGCGCGATCGCGCCTTCGGCCAGCGACAGATCCTCGTCGGGCACGACCAGCTCGGGGTCGACCTCCTTGCGGATGCCCAGACCCACGCACTCGGAGCACGCGCCGTAGGGCGAGTTGAACGAGAATGACCGCGGTTCGAGCTCATCCACGCCCAGCGGGTGGCCGTTGGGGCAGGCCAGATTTTCGGAAAACTTGCGCTCCCGGTTCGGGTCGTCCTCATCGAGTTCGATGAACTCGATCAGCACCAGGCCATCGGCCAGCCGCAGCGCCGTCTCCACCGAATCGGTCAGCCGCTGTTTCGCGCTGGCCTTCACGGTGAGCCGGTCGACGACCACCGCGATGTCGTGCTTCTCCTGCTTCTTCAGCTTCGGCGGGGCGTCCAGCGGGTGCACCACGCCGTCGATGCGGGCGCGCGCGTAGCCCTGTGACTGCAACTGCTCGAACAGGTCGATGTACTCGCCTTTGCGCCCGCGCACCACCGGGGCCAGCACCTGGAACTTGGCCCGGTCGGGCATTTCCAGCACCTGGTCCACGATCTGCTGCGGGGTCTGCTTGCTGATCGGCTCGCCGCAGGTCGGGCAGTGCGGCTTGCCCGCCCGCGCGAAGAGCAGTCGCAGGTAGTCGTAGACCTCGGTGATGGTGCCCACCGTCGACCGCGGGTTGCGGTTGGTGGACTTCTGGTCGATCGACACCGCCGGGGACAGGCCCTCGATGAAATCCACATCGGGCTTGTCCATCTGGCCGAGGAACTGCCGAGCGTAAGCGGACAACGACTCGACGTAGCGTCGCTGTCCCTCCGCGAAGATGGTGTCGAAGGCCAGGCTCGACTTCCCGGAACCGGACAGCCCGGTGAACACGATCAGGCTGTCACGGGGCAGGTCGAGGTCGATCCCGCGCAGGTTGTGCTCACGGGCGCCGCGAACGACAAGGCGGTCAGCCACTGTGATCCCTTCGAAAAGTTCTGGCGTTGACGTGGACGCGCGCCGACTGCAAGTAGTGCATCGGCAGGTGCGCGACGTCGCCCGTCCATGCTATTCGGGGCCTCTGACAGCCCCGGATCGCGTTCGGCGCGCAGCCCGCGACGACCACCCCATCACTCGCACGTGTGAGCCAGGGTGGTCGACCGCCACGCCTCCGACGATACGCAAATTCCCCCGGAATGGGCACTGTCGTCGCTGTCGCCTGCGCAATTAAGCTCGATGCTTCAGACCGATCGCGAACACCCCAGTTCACGCAGAGGTTGACTCATGGCTGACATCGCTCTCGGGGCCGGTGGACGCAACAGTCCGCAGCCCGCAGCAGCGCAACTCGCCCACCAGGTCACGGCTCAACTGGCCGCCATCGAGCGCGCCACCCGTCGGCTGCTCGACACCGTGGCCGAGCTGGACGACCTCGGCGTGCACCGGCCGAGCCTGCTACCGGGCTGGAGCAGGGCGCACGTGATCTCGCACCTGGCGCGCAATGCCGATGGGGTCTCGAACCTGCTGATCTGGGCACGGACCGGGATCGAGCACCCGATGTACGCCAGCGGCGAAGACCGGGACCGGGCCATCACCGCCGGAGCGGCGCGCAACCACCGGCTGCTGCTGGAGGACCTGGCCGCCTCGTGCGACCGCTTCGAGCAGGCCGCCCACACGCTGCCAGACACCGCCTGGACGGCGGAGATCGCCGATGCCGTCGGTGACCCGATGCCCGCGCACCACATGCTGCGGCTGCGCCTGCTGGAGGTGTGGGTGCACCTGGTCGATCTCGATCACGGCTTCGACTTCGCCGACATTCCGCTACCGGACCTGGAGCAGCTGCTGGAGGACGCGGTGCAGCAGTTCGGCGGGCGACCGGACGTGCCGGCGCTGTCCGTCGAGGTCGACTTCGGCGACCACCGGCGGACCTGGGACCTGCGCGGCACCACCTCCCCGCCGAGCCGGGTGCGCGGCGCACCGGGCCCGATGCTCGGCTGGCTGCTGGGCCGCACCGGACCGGAACACCTGGAAGGCGACCCACCGGGCCTGCCGGAATGGCTCTGACGAAGACGGGCTCGCACATGGTTGACCGTGCGCACACCGATAACGCGACTCGACGTGCACACGGGTCCTGGCGCACACCGGCCCTGAACAGGCCGAATTCCGGCCGAACAGCGCGCGAGCGCCGCGGAGCGAACTAGGTTCGGTCTGCGCATCGCGCTGTTTCAAGGGATTGTCGTCCACTATGGACACTCGCGGTGCCGGAGTTTCCGCGCTGCCGATCATCATGTTCGGCTCGGAGTCCGGCTCAAGGTCACCCGGCACCGCCGCCGCGCTGGCCGGCGAGGCGATGATCAGCGTCCTTGTCTTCCCGGTGCCGAGTCTTCCCGGTGCCGCGCATCGGCCGTACGAAGCCCGGAGGAGCCACGGGCTGAACCTCCGGACGTGGGCACCGCCGCCGGTCGAACTGCGCGAATGCCCCGAACGCGCGACGCTGTCGGTGGACACGTCATCGAGCAACTTGAGGGGGTGTGCACGATGTCCAGTCCGCAGACAGGGCCTGAGCCACAGGAGAGGGCCGGGGCGAGGGAATCGCAGCAGAGGGCCGAGATGAGGGAGCCCACGGCTCCCGAAGAGCAAAAGCAGTGGGCGATGGCGGCAGCTCAGCCCACGGCGGCGATGTCGGGGTGGCTAGCGTTCGCCGGGTCACTGATCATGCTGGTCGGCATCTTCAACATCATCAGCGGCATCACCTCGCTGTTGCGGCCCGACCTCTATCTAATCGCCGCAGGTCAGCTGCTGGTCTTCAACTTCGGCATCTGGGGCTGGTTCTGGATCGCGTTGGGTATCGTGCAGGTCGCGGCCGGAGTCGGCTGCCTGTACGGGCAGATGTGGGCGCGGATGACGGGCATCGCCCTAGCCGCGCTGAGCGCCATCGCTCACATCGCGTTCCTCACCACGTTCCCGGTGTGGTCGGTGCTGGTGATCGCGCTTTCGGTGCTGGTGATCTACGGGCTGGTCGTCCCCGCCAAGGGAGCCGCTGCCTGATCCGCCGGGTGAGCCCGGCTACCGCCGATCAAGCGCCGTGGCCACGAACGCGGCGCGTTAGGCTCGCCACGTGGAGCCTCAAGGACAGTACACCGGACACGTCGAGCCGGGCGGCGCGGCAGCGCGCCGCGAGCTCGACGCGCTGACCATCACCAAGATCTCGGTCGGCCCGATGGACAACAACGCGTACCTGCTGGTGTGCCGTCACACCGGGGACGCGCTGCTGATCGATGCCGCCAACGACTCGGAGCGGCTGGCCGACCTGCTGGGCCACGACGACCAACGCCCGCGCCTGCGCACCATCGTGACCACCCACCAGCACGCCGACCACTGGCAGGCCCTCGGCGCGGTCGCCGGCCAGACCGGCTGCTTCACGCTGGCGCACCCGGCCGACGCCGAGGCGCTGCCGGTGCCCCCGGACCGCCTGGTCGAGCACGGCGACACCATCGACGTCGGCGAATCGCAGCTGTCGGTGATCCACCTGCGCGGCCACACGCCGGGGTCGATCGCACTGCTGTACCGCGACCCGAACGGGCACCCGCACCTGTTCACCGGCGACTCGCTGTTCCCCGGCGGCGTGGGCAAGACGACCTCGCCGGAGAACTTCCGGTCGCTGATCGACGACGTGCAGAACCGGATCTTCGCCGAACTGCCGGACGACACCTGGTTCTACCCGGGGCACGGCGACGACTCGACCCTGGGCGAGGAACGCCCCAAACTCGCCGAGTGGCGTGAGCGCGGCTGGTGACCAGTGACAGTGTGCGGACGCCGGCGAGCTCGCGGTGGCCCATTTCCGCGAAACCCATGACCACGACGGCAGAACTTCCCAACGCCGACCAGCGACGGCCCTATGCCGACCCCTTGGTGCCGTTGGCCGGCGCCATCTCCAGGAAACCGCAGTAGCGGGCTGAAACGGTGCGGTGCATCTTCTCGGGTTGCTGGAGCAGCCCGAGAAGATTCACGGCCATTGTGCTCTGTTCGGCCACACCGGGTCGTGTTGAAAATCGAACCGTGGGGGCTTTGTCGGACGGTTTCTGTTTCGTTGTGCCTGGGGTTTGCACAGCGTTCTTGTCATCCGAGGAGAACTGATGGCCACTTTGACCGCCTGGAAGTTCGACAGACCGGACGGCGCCGACGAGGCGTCCCAGACGCTGCGGGACTTGGCGAAGCAGCAACTGATTACCATCTACGACGCCGCCACCGTGACGTGGCCGGAGTCGGCCAAGAAGCCGAAGACCCGGCAACTGCCAGCCTCACCAGTGCCGGTGCGCTAGGCGGCACATTCTGGGGCCTGCTGTTCGGGTTGATCTTCTTCGTCCCGCTCCTTGGTGCGGCCATCGGGGCCGCGACCGGGGCGCTGGCCGGAGCGTTGACCGATGCGGGTATCGATGACGATTTCATCAACCGGTCGCGGGACAAGATCGTGCCCGGTACTTCGGCGCTGTTCCTGCTGAGCGACAACGCGGTGCTGGACAAGATCAAGGAGCACTTCCCCGGCGGGCACGCCGAGCTCATCCACACGAACCTGTCCAACGAGCAGGAAGCCGCGCTGCGCCACGTGTTCGAGGACACCGAGGAGAAAGTAACCAGCTGAGCTGGTGACCGCACGTAGTCACCCCGGGGCCCTTCCTGATCGGACCCCGGGGTTATGTGCGTCATCCACCGTCCACAAGTCACTCGCGTTTGTCTCGGCGACGAACTCCTGCGGCTTCGCCATCCTTGTAGGACGCTGCACACCTGCCGTGGTCGGGAGGATGCAGTGGAACAGCAGCGGGACGACACCGCAAATCCGATAGGACCGCTGCTTCTTCTCGCTTTTCCGGCGCTTCTGGTCGGCGTGGGCAGCAGCCTCGTGCTGCTGGCGGTCAGTTACCTGGCGGACGGCCTCGAACGTCTGCTCTGGACGGTCCTGCCCGCATCGCTAGGCGTCGCCGGAACCGCGGCGGGGTGGATCCTGCCGATGTTGACGGTCGTCGGTGTCGTCGTCGGTCTGGTCGTCTGGCTCGTGCCAGGCCACGCCGGGCCGGATCCGGCCACGCTCGGTCTGGTCGAAAAACCGATGCCCGTGCGGGTGCTGCCCGGCATGCTGGTCACCGTCGTGCTGGGACTGGCCGGTGGGGTGAGCCTCGGGCCGGAGAACCCGACCATCGCGACCAACATCTCCCTCGCATACCTGATCGGCACCTGGCTGATGCCTGCCAGCGCCGCCCGGACCTGGATCGGGCTGGCCACTGCGGGCACGATCGGCGCGCTGTTCGGCACTCCGGTTGCCGCTGCCCTCGTCCTGTCGGAAACCCCGATGGGCGGCACCGCCGGCTCCGAACCGCTGTGGAACCGGCTGTTCGCGCCGCTCGTCGCGGCCGGGGCGGGAAGCTTTACCACGGTGCTGCTCTCCAACCCGGTGCTGTCGATCTCGCTTCCCGCCTACCAGGGTTACGCGCTGGGCGACGTCGTGTCCGCGTTCGTGATCACCGCAGTGGGCGCCGGAATCGGCTTGTCCGCCGTCTACGCGTTCTCGCCGGTGCACGCCTTGTTTCACCGCATCGGCAACCCGCTGCTGATGCTCACCGCAGGTGGCCTGGTTCTCGGCGCGCTCGGCGCCGTAGGCGGGTATCTCACGCTCTTCAAGGGGTTGAACGAGATCAAGGAGCTGGCCGCCTCGTCAGCGGAGTACGGTGTCGGCGCGCTGTTGGTCCTCGTCGTGGTCAAGCTGGCCGCGCTGGTGGTGGCGGCTGCAAGCGGATTCCGGGGTGGGCGGATCTTCCCGGCCTTGTTCGTCGGGGTCGCGCTCGGTTTCCTCGCGCACGCGCTGGTGCCTTCGGTATCGCCGGTGTTGACCGTTGCCTGCGGCGTGCTCGGCATTCTGCTGGCCATCACCCGGCAGGGCTGGCTGAGTCTGTTCATGGCCGCGACCACGGTCGTCGACATCGGCGTGCTGCCGATCCTGTGCGTGGCGGTGCTCCCGGCCTGGCTGCTGGTGACCGGACGACCGGAAATGATCATCGAGCGGCGTGGCGGGTGACTTCCGCGCGGCACGGGCGCCGCGCGTCGGCCCTGCACGACACATTCACCCGAACGGGTGCGGTTGTGTGCCGGCGGTCCGGGCCGAATCCGCTGCTCAGCGGGGGTCCGCCCGGCCCCGGCGAACCGTCCGCCGGGCCGCCTGCCGGACCTGGTCAACCTGCGGAAAGACGCGATGTGAGCGAGCTTCGAGCCAATGTCTCCAGACAGGAGCACGATCATGCCATCTACCTCGCCTCCGGGCCCGAACACCGGCAACAGGACCGACGCCGACACTTCATGGGCCGCCTCGCGTTCCCGACGCCGAGTGGCCGCGATGCCGGACCGGAGGTCGGGGTGGCTCACCTTCGCCGGCACGCTGATTCTCCTGCTCGGGATCTTCAACGTCATCGGCGGATTCGCGGCCTTCTTCCGCACGGGCTACTACCACGTCGCAGCCGGCGACTTGCTGTTTCCGGACTACCGGAGCTGGGGCTGGATCTTGTTGGGGCTGGGCGCGCTGCACGTCGTGGTCGGCCTCGGCGCGCTCTTCGGCCAGGTCTGGGCCCGGGCCTGCGGCGTGGTGATGGCCGGGCTCTGCGCGGTCGGCCACGCCGCGTTCCTCAACGCCTTCCCGGTCTGGTCCCTGCTGGTGATCGCGATGTCGGTCCTGGTGATCTACTCCCTGATCGTGCCCGCCAGGAACGCCGTCGGCGCCTGACCAGAGCGATTTCCATGGAAACGGCCCGTCGGTTTCGATTGAAATCGACACAAACACCACGGGCATTGGCCGGCGGTCGCGCCTAGGCTGTCCAACCGGGGCCTGCTCGCGGGGAAGGGTCGGTCATGAGTGAGCGCGTCGTGTTGAACATCGGGGGCACCGAGGTGTCGGTGTCGCACCCCGACAAGGTCTTCTTCAGCCAGCGCGGCGAGACGAAACTCGACCTGGTCCGCTACTACCAGGCCGTCGCCGACCCGCTGCTGGCCACGCTGCAGGGACGGCCGCTGCTCCTGGAGCGGTACCCGGACGGAGCCGGCGGCAAGTCGTTCTTCCAGAAACGGGTGCCGAAATCAGCGCCACCCTGGCTGCAGACCACCGTGGTCTCCACCCCCAACGGCACCACCAGCGACGCGCTGGTGGCCGCCGACCTGGCGCACATCATCTGGGCGGTGAACCTCGGCTGCCTGGGCTTCCACGTGTGGCCATACCACGCCGACACCCCGGAAATCACCGACGAACTGCGCATCGACCTCGACCCCTCCCCCGGCGTTCGGTTCCCGCAGGTGCTGGAGACCGCCGTGGCGACCAGGGACCTGCTGGCCGAATACGGCATCGAGTCGCTGCTGAAGACGTCGGGATCGCGCGGCCTGCACATCTACGTTCCGCTGCAAGCCCGCTGGAACAGCTACCAGGTGCGGGCCGCCGCGGTAGCGCTGGCGCGCGAGCTGGAACGCCGCCACCCCGCGCTCATCACCGCCAAGTGGTGGAAGGAGGAGCGGGGCTCCCGGGTGTTCGTCGACTACAACCAGAACGCCCCGCACAAGACGGTTTTCGGCGCGTGGTGCGTCCGGCCCCGCGTCGGGGCCCAAGTGTCGATGCCGATCGGCTGGGACGAACTGGCGACGGTCGAACCCGACAAGCTCACCATCGCGACCGTGCCGGGCCGGGTCGCGGAGGGCTACGACCCGTGGGCCGACCGACGCCCGCAGTCGATCGAGCCGCTACTGGAGCAGTCCGAGCGGGACATGGCCAGCGGACTGCAGGACGCGCCGTGGCCGCCGGTATACCCGAAGCAGCCCAACGAGCCGCCCCGAGTCGCCCCCAGCCGCGCCAAGCAGACCTGATCGGCGTCGAGGCGCGTGCAGCGCTGCTAAAGGTCCGGTCTGGCCTTGCCCCCGGTCGGGTGGATGGCGCCGGCACAACGGCGCGGTGGTGCGGGGCTGCTGGACTTTCGTTGGCGTGGATCATGCAACCAAGATATGGGGCACGAGAGTACGCGGGCATCGTTCGCAGGTGCGATCTGTCGATCATTCCCGGGTCGCAGAAATCGCGGTGTAGCAAGGCAATGTCATACCTGGGTAGTACGACCACAGCTCAGTTCGGCGGGCGCCCAGGTCCCATCGGCTCGCCGGTGTGGCACGCAAGAGCTCGCCAGCGTGGCACGCAAGAGGCGGTGGGCGCGCGCAGCCCAATGATCAACTCATGACCGCCAGTGCCGAAACGGCTAGCGGTCAGCGGAGGGCTTCGGCGACGATTCGGGCGGTGTCTGCGTGCAGGGCGTTGTTGGGCTTGTCGTCCCTCCGCGGCCGGCTGGTCAGGATCGCGATCACGATCGGTTGGCCGTTTTCCGTCCAGGTCACCGCCACATCGTTGGCCGCGCCGTAGGAGCCGGTGCCGGTCTTGTCGCCGGTGCGCCAGTTCGGTGGCAGGCCCGCGCGGATCCGCTCGTCGCCGGTGGTGTTGGCGAGCAGCCAACTGGTCAGCTGGTCGCGCTCGGGCCGGGCTAGGGCGTCACCAACGACCAGGGCCCGGTAACCGGCGGCGATGCCCGCCGGTGTGGTGGTGTCGCGCTCGTCGCCGGGGACCGCGCTGTTGAGTTCGGTCTCCCAGCGGTCGAGGCGGGTGCTGCTGTCGCCGATCGAGCGCGCGAACGGGGCGATCGCCGCCGGGCCGCCGAGCTCGCGGAGCAGCAGGTTTCCGGCCGTGTTATCGCTGCGGGTGATCGCCGCGTGACACAACTCGGCGACCGTCATGCCGGTATCCACGTGGGCTTCGGTCACCGCCGAGCCATCGACCAGATCGGTGCGGTCGTAGTGGATCACCTTGGCGAAATATCCGCTGTCCAAAGGATGTGCGCGAAGCAGGGCGGCTGCCGCGTACGCCTTGAACGTGGAGCACATTGCGAACCGTTCGTTCTGGCGGTGCTGCAGGAGGCGGCCGGTGTGGACGTTGACCGCCGACAGCCCCAGCCGCGCGTCGTACCGGAGCTCCAGGTCTGCGAACACGTGGTGTGTGCTGCCAACAACTGCGGCATCAGCGGCCGAACCGCACGCCCCCACCACCGGAGTGGCCAGCAATGCGCCCAGGATCGCTCGTCGTGCGACCCGGGTTTGGTTGTACTGCAAAGAAATTCTCCGTTCGACCGGGAACCCGGGCGATTTCGATGGAAATCGCAGCCGGCGAGGAACTGTCACTCCTGCTTCTTCTCGTCGTCGTCGATGATCTCGGCGTCGACCACATCCTCGTCGGCTCGCTTCGTATCGCCGTCGCCATCGGTGTCGGTCGCGGTCTGCTGCTGGTGGCCGTACATGGCCTGGCCGATGGCCTGCGAGGTCTTGGCGAGGTGGTCCGCCGCAACACGGATCTTGTCGACGTCGTCGCCCTTGAGTGCCTCATTGACGTCCTTGATCGCGTCCTGGACCTGCGTCCGGGTGTCGGCCGGGATCTTGTCCGCATTGTCGGTGAGCACCTTCTCAGTCTGGTAGACCAGCGTCTCGGCCTGGTTGCGGGTCTCGGCCTCCTCGCGGCGCTTCTTGTCCTCGTCGGCGTGGGCCTCGGCGTCCTTGACCATCCGGTCGATGTCGTCCTTCGGCAGCGCCGAGCCGCCGCTGATCTTGATGGACTGCTGCCGCCCCGTGCCGAGGTCCTTGGCGTTGACGTGCACGATGCCGTTGGCGTCGATATCGAAGGTGACCTCGATCTGCGGCATGCCGCGCGGCGCCGGCGGCAGGCCGGTCAGCTCGAACATGCCGAGCTTCTTGTTGTGCGCGGCCATCTCGCGCTCGCCCTGGAAGACCTGGATCATCACCGATGGCTGGTTGTCCTCGGCGGTGGTGAAGGTCTCCGAGCGCTTGGTCGGGATCGTGGTGTTGCGCTCGATGAGCTTGGTCATGATGCCGCCCTTGGTCTCGATGCCCAGGGACAGCGGGGTGACGTCCAGCAGCAGGACGTCCTTGACCTCACCGCGCAGCACACCGGCCTGCAGGGCGGCGCCGACGGCCACGACCTCGTCCGGGTTGACGCCCTTGTTCGGTTCCTTGCCGTCGGTGAGCTCGCGGACCAAGTCGGTCACGGCGGGCATCCGCGTCGCCCCGCCGACCAGCACCACGTGGTTGATGTCGCCCACCTTGATCCCGGCATCCCGGAGGGCGTTGTTGAACGGCTTGCGACAGCGCTCCAGCAGGTCGGCGGTGATCCGCTCGAACTCGGCGCGGGACAGCGTCTCGTCCAGGAACAGCGGGTTCTTGTCCGAGTCGACGGTGATGTAGGGCAGGTTGATGCTGGTCTGCGAGGAGCTGGAAAGCTCGATCTTGGCCTTCTCGGCGGCTTCCTTGATCCGCTGCATGGCCATTCGGTCCTTGTTCAGGTCGATGCCCGACGAAGCCTTGAACCTGTCGACCAGCCACTCGACGATGCGCTCGTCCCAGTCGTCACCACCCAGATGGGTGTCTCCCGAGGTGGCCTTGACCTCGACCAGGCCCTCGCCGACCTCCAGCAGCGACACGTCGAAGGTGCCGCCACCGAGGTCAAACACCAGGATGGTCTGTTCCTTCTCGCCCTTCTCCAGGCCGTAGGCCAGCGCCGCCGCGGTGGGCTCGTTGATGATCCGCAGCACGTTGAGACCCGCGATCTGCCCGGCCTCCTTGGTCGTCTGCCGCTGCGCGTCGTCGAAGTACGCCGGCACCGTCACCACGGCGTCGGTGACGTCCTCCCCGAGGTAGGACTCGGCGTCCCGCTTGAGCTTCATCAGCACGCGGGCGCTGATCTCCTGCGGGGTGTAGGTCTTGTCGTCGATCTGGACCTTCCAGTCGGTGCCCATCTGCCGCTTGACCGACCGGATGGTGCGGTCCACGTTGGTGACCGCCTGATTCTTGGCCGGCTGCCCCACCAGCAGGTCACCGTTCTTCGCGAAGGCCACTACCGACGGCGTGGTCCGGGACCCCTCGGAGTTGGCGATCACCGTGGGTTCACCGCCCTCCAGCACGGCCACCACGGAGTTCGTCGTCCCCAGGTCGATACCAACCGCGCGCCCCATCACGCACTCCTCTCCGACTCGACCGCCGGGGCCGAGTCCTGCGAGGCCGACACCCCAAGTATGGGAACCCCTCTCCAACGCGTCCACCTGGGCGGATCCACCCGTTAGGTCATGATGTTCCCGCGCTTCGCAAGCCCGTTCGGGAAGCGCACACAATGCCGCCCGCGGCCCCGGCGGTCTGTGACATCGAGTGTCACTCGGTGCGCGACGAAACGCTGGCCAATGCGCCTGTACCTGCTCCGACCGGCAGAGCTCGTACCTGCGCGAATGCCTACGACGGGAGCTACCGCCGGGCCGCTTCACGGCGAGGCCGCCCCGCGGGATCCATGACGGGAGGCCACCACGCTCCGCGACCGGCTCGGCGGCAGCGCAAGAACGCACCGCAGCCCGCCGGTGTCCTCGGATCTCAGGTGCGGGTGACGAGCGAGGTGGGCCACCAGTTCCGCCGGTGCCGGCATGGCGTTCATCTCCGCGCGGACCTCGGCCGCTGTCAGACCGTCGTCGATGATCAGGCGGACTAGGTCGGCCGCGGTGATTCGCTTGGCCGCAACCGCGAGACCCGCCCCGCGCGCGGCCACCTGTTCGGCATTGAACTTGCGGTCGCCCGGCCCCGGCGTCACCAGCTCCGGGAGCCCCGCCGCAAAAGCTCCGAAGACGCTGCCCGTCCTGGTGCGGAGCTGGCGACGTTTTTGCGCGAAAACTCGCGTCCCCAAGGCGAGCCGGACAGTGCGACGAGTTGCGCGAGGTGATCTATACCCCAACCAAGATTCCGGCACGAGGCCACTAGTCCGAGTTCGGATGATGCGAACTAGAACCACCATAGTTCGAATCATCACCGCTAGACTTGCCGGCATGGGGAGGTCGGCATGGGGCGGGGGAACATGGGAAGCGAATTGTCGGCGGACAGCCAGCTCGATCGGGACGTGTGCAAGCTGGTCCACCAGTTCGCCCAGACGCTCGATATCCGCGTGCGCCGGGTCGCCGAGGAACTCGGCCTCACCTCAACACAGGTAGTCGCGCTCCGCGAGCTGTCCGAACCGATCACCGCGCGCGAACTGGCCACCAGGATGTCGTGCGAGGCATCCAATGCGACGTTCGTCCTGGACCGACTGGAGCAGCAAGGTCTGATCGAGCGGCGACCGCATCCGACGGACCGGCGCGCCAAGCAGATCGTGCTCACCCCGTCCGGTCGGCGCAGCCGGACCACGGTGCTCAAGAACCTGAACTCCCGATCCCCGCTGACCCCGCTGACCGATGCCCAGCAGAAGACTCTGCGCAATCTGCTGCGAGCGCTCGTCGCGGAACGCTAGGCTCGCTGGAGATCGCCGGTCGCGTTGTCACTCCGCAATCCGCTTACCCCGCAGGATCAGCCACAACAGCCATGCCTGGATCTGCCGCCTACGCCGCACGCCGACAACGGGCGCGGCCCAGTCGTGGGCCCCGCTCCCGAGTCAGCGCAGCGCCACGACGAACAAGGCGCACCAGCGGCCGTCGGAGGTTCCTGCCGAGCCGGTGTCCACACTGCTCACACCGATTTCGGCAATGCCATTGCGCGACAGCGTCTTTCCTCGTCCGCAACTTCCGCCCGAGCTCGCCGACCAGTTCCGCGAGCAGCAAAACCACCAATGCGTCGACGCCGACGGAGTCCCGATGAGTGCGATCACCGATGTCCCCACCACCGTTGTGCCCGCCGCTTCGGGTCGCAGAGCGGCGTCGAACCAGGCGATCCTGTTCGTGTTGTGGGGCGCGTTCTTCGCCTGCTACACCTGGATCTCGGTGTCGCGTTACGCCGGGTACGCCTCGATGTCGTTCGATCTGGGCATTTTCGAACAGGTCGTGCGGTCCTACGCCGAGGGCCGGACTCCGGTCGCGGACCTGCTGGGACCGGGGTTCGTCATCTTCGGCGACCACTTCAGCCCGGTGTTAGCTCTCCTCGCGCCGCTCTACCTCTTGTTCCCCTCCGCGCAGACGCTGCTCGTCGCGCAGGCGGCGCTGTTCGCGCTTTCGGTCGTTCCGGTGACCAGGGCCGCTACGCGCTTGCTCGGCAACGTCCGGGGACTGGCCGTGGGGGTCGCCTACGGCTTGTCCTGGGGCGTGCAACGAGCCGTCGACTTCGACTTCCACGAGATCTGCTTCGCGGTCCCGCTCCTCGCCTTCGTGCTCGAAGCGATGCTGGCGCGGAGGTGGTGGCGAGCGCTCGCCTGGTGCGCGCCGCTCGTGCTGGTCAAAGACGATCTCACGCTCACCGCGGCGACTATCGCGGCCTTGCTCGCGTGGCAGGCCAGGCGGGACGACAAACGATTCGTCCGCGTCGCCGCCGTGAGCGCGGTGCTGTGCGTCATCGCGTGGTTCTGCATCACCCTGCTGATCATCCCCTCGTTCAACGCGTCCGGCACCTACCGGTACTGGGACAAGATCTCCGGCGATGCGGTTCTCTACGGCTGGTTGCTGGACGGCGTCGACGAGAAGTTCAGCACGCTGCTGTGGATCCTCATTCCGACGACCGGGTTGATCGCGCTCCGGTCACCGCTGCTGGTGGCCACCCTCCCGACGTTCGGTTGGCGGTTCCTGTCCCAGGAGGAGCACTACTGGAGCACCGACTGGCACTACAACGCGGTGCTGATGCCCATCGTCGCCCTGGCGATGGTCGACGCCATAGCCCGCGTGCGCGCGACGCACCCTGCCTGGTTGCGGGGCTACGCCTCGCATCTTCCGGGCCTCGTCTTGGCCGCGGCGATCGCATTGAGCGGCACGCTGCCCATTTCGAAGCTGACCCAGAGTCAGAGCGAGCGCTACGAGCAGAACGCCGCGGCGGCGACGAGCGCGCTGGCCCGGGTCCCAGACGGCGCAACGGTTGAAGGCGACAATGCCACGGTCGCGCACCTCACCGGACGGTGCCGGGTCTTCTTCGTCGGCAGCACCGACGGCTTCGTCCCGGACTACATTGCCGTCCACATGACGGACAAGACCGCCGCCGAGATGCGCGACTACGCCCACGAACTGCACCCCGGCACCACCTACCAGGTCCTGGCGGGGGAATCCGACTTCTGGGTCCTCCGCCGGGTCAACGGATTCGGCGGCGCCGCACCCCAGTAGCCGGGCTGAAGTCCAATAACTCCTTGTCCAGCGGGCGACGCCGACTCCCTTTCAGCTGATCAGGTGTACTGGACTTGGATTTCCTTGATGCCGTTGAGCCAGCCGGAGCGCAGCCGACGGGGTTCGCCGATCTGCTTGATGTCCGGCAGGTGCTCGGCGATCGCGTTGAAGATGAGGTCGATCTCCAGGCGGGCCAGGTTCGCGCCGAGGCAGTAATGCGCGCCGGTTCCGCCGAAGCCGACGTGCGGGTTCGGGTCGCGGGTGATGTCGAAGCGCCCCGGCTCGTCGAAGACCTCCGGATCGAAGTTCGCCGAACTGTAGAACATGCCGACCCGCTGGCCGCGCTTGATTTCCACCCCGCCGAGTTCGGTGTCCTCGGTCGCGGTGCGCTGGAAGGCCACCACCGGGGTCACCCACCGGACGATCTCATCGGCCGTCGTCGCCGGCCGGTGCTCCTTGTAGAGCTCCCACTGCTCCGGGTGGTCCAGGAACGCCAGCATGCCGTGGGTGATGGCGTTGCGGGTGGTTTCGTTGCCCGCCACCGCCAGCAGGATCACGAAGAAGCCGAACTCGTCCGACGTCAGCGCGTTTCCGTCGATGTCGGCCTGCACCAGCTTGGTCACGATGTCGTCCATCGGGCAGCCGCGGCGCTGTTCGGCCAGATTGGCGAAGTAACCGAGCATCTCGACGGAGGCGGCCTCCGGCTGGATGTCATATTCCGGGTCGTCGTAGCCGATCATCTGGTTCGACCAGCCGAAGAAGCACCACCGGCACCGCCGGCGGTTACCGGCTCGCCTCGGGCAAGAACCTGCCGCCACTGCTGCTCGACCCGCTCGATCGCTGGCAAGCCTGACCGCTACTCCGTGCGGGTCACGGTGCAGGCTCCCGCCGATGCCGTGCTCGCACACCTGCACCCGCTGCTGCCGGGCCGGGTCGCGCCCATCGACGACCACAGCTGCACCGTTCAGCTCGGCGGGGACACGTTGCCTGTGGTCACCCGACGCGTCCTCGAACTGGCCGTCCTGGACGCCGAGTTCACCATCGACGCCCTGGACGACCTGCGCGATCGCCTGCATTCGCGGATCCACCAGGTGCTCGACGTCCTGTCCTCGTAACCGCTCCGAGCTATCGAACAAGATCGCGACATGCCCACCGGTGGCAACTGCGCGTGCACGAATTTCCCCCAAGAGACCGACCGTTTGCACCTCTTCCTCGAAGCGATCTCGGCCGACGTGAACTCCGAGGGCACGAAGATCAGGAGCGAACGATGGGTGTCGGTGGCGAATTCAACCTCGCGCACTTGCGCAGCCGGATCGCAGCCCGCCACAGACCGCCGTGCGTCCCCAGAATGGACGAATGCCCGGCAGGCGGCAGGCACGCCCCGGTGCCGAAACAGGGCGGTGGCGGCCGGATTTGCGCCAAATGCGGCGCAAACTGCTGAGCACCACCACTTGACGGATGATGCCGGATAACGCTCACGGCGGCCGGTCTGACGAAAATGCCGTCGCCGATGCCGGACCATCCGATGTGGACGATCTGCGCCGGTTTGCCGTCGGGCCGGAGAGGTTCACGCGATTCGTCCTCGCCGCCGACCCCAGCAGCCGGCCTTCCCGCCCCGCGAATGACAACAGGTTCCACCGGAAGTGGCCAGTTCAACGGGTAGGATTCCGGCGGCAGCGGACCGGAACCAGCGGAGGACGCACGTGACGCAGGGATCGGCCACCGACCGAGAGCAGCGCCCCCCGATCCCGACGCAGCTGCGCGAGCTCGCCGAACGGGCCACCGGGTTCATGCCGCCCGACGAGGGGCGGGCGCTCTACGAGGCCGCGCTCGACCACCTCGGCACCGGCCTGGCGGTGGAGATCGGCACCTACTGCGGCAAGTCCGCCATCTACCTCGGTGCCGCGGCCCGGCGCACCGGCGGCCGGGTCGTCACCGTCGATCACCACCGGGGCTCCGAGGAGCACCAGCCGGGCTGGGAATACCACGACCCGATGCTGGTTGATCCGCTGGTCGGAAAGCTTGACACGCTGGGCGAATTCCGGCGAACGATCGCCGCGGCCGGGCTTGAGGAGGAGGTGACCGCGATCGTCGGCCGCTCGGGAGCCGTCGCGGAATTCTGGCGCAGCCCGCTGTCGCTGCTGTTCATCGACGGCGGGCACACCGACGCCGCCGCGAACGCCGACTACGAAGGCTGGGCGCGCTGGGTCGAACCGGGCGGCGCGCTGGTGATCCACGACGTCTTCCCGGATCCCTACGACGGCGGCCAAGCGCCCTACCGCATCTACTGCCGAGCCATCGAAACCGGTGCCTTCCGTGATACCCGGGTCGTCGGCTCCCTCCGAGTCCTCCAACGCACCACCGGCACCCCCGGCTTCCTGTCCTGATGCCTCAAAGCGGTGGTCAGGTGCCGGGGACGTTTTCGAGTTCGCAGCAGGGGACGTTCTCGACGGGCAGACCCATCGGGAGTTTTTCGCCGCGGAAGATGCCGCTGCCCGGCGTGGTGCGCGATAGGGCATCGGCGGCCAGCACCACAGCCGCCGCGGTCCAGGTAGAGCGTTCCTCCGGCCAGCGCTTGCCATCGGCGTAGACCAGGCCCGTCCAGTACGAGCCGTCCGGATCCCGCAGGTGCTGCATGGCCGCCAGTAACTCCCGCGCGAGATCGTGCTCCTCGACCGCATCGAGGCTCAGCACGAGTTCGCAGGTCTCCGCGCCGGTGACCCACGGGTGATCATCGACGCAGCGCACCCCGAGCCCGTCGACGACGAAATCCGACCAGCGGGCGAATAACCGCTGCCGCCCGGCCTCGCCGCGCAGCGCACCGCCAAGCACCGGGTAGTACCAGTCCATCGAGTACCGGTGCTTCGGCGCGAACGCCTCGGGATGCCGCCGCAGCGCGTGCCCGAGCCGACCCAGCGCCACCTCCCAGCCCGGCTGCGGCTGGTCCAGGTATTCGGCCAGGGCAAGGGCGCAGCGCAGGCTGTGGTGGATGCTGGAACACCCCGAAAGCAGCGCCTCACCGGTCGCAACGCCGGATTCGCCCACCGCCCAGTCGATTTCGCCCCGTTCGCGCTGCGCGCCGAGCACGAAGTCGATCGCGGCGCGCACCACCGGCCACATCCGCTCCGCGAAGCCATCATCGCCGCTGATCAGCAGGTAGTGCCACACGCCAACGGCCGGGTAGGCGCAGAAGTTGGTGTCCGCCCCCGCGTCCTCGATCCGCCCGTCGCGCACCTGCAACGGCCAGGACCCGTCGGTTCGCTGGGTAGCGCGCAGCCACGCGTAGGCGCTTTCGGCCTCGGCCAGCAGCCCGGTCGCGGCCATCGCCATCGCCGATTCGACGTGGTCCCACGGGTCCACGTGGCCGCCCGGGAACCACGGCACCGCACCGGATGCCAGCTGTGTCGCGGCGATGGCCTTGCCGGTCTGGATGACCGCCTCGGCGCACAGCACTCCCGGGACCTCAGGCCCCGGCACTGGCCGCTCCCGGTTTGCCGAGGTAGATCGCGATGCTCTTGCCCAGCACCGGGTCCAGAACCCGCTCGGCGGTGCGGGTCAGCCAGGGCCGCTTCATCAGGTCCCACACCAGGAACCGGTGGTAGAGCTTGGGCAGCGGATGGTCGTCGTTGTGGGTACCCACCGCGCACTTGAGCCACCAGTAGGGCGAGTGCAGCGCATGCGCGTAGTGATGGAAAGCCGGGCGTAACCCCGCGTCGCGGAGCTTGCCGATCAGCTCCCCGGCGGTGTAGATCCGCACGTGGCCGCCCTCGACCTGGTGGTATTCGTCCGACAGCGCCCAGCAGACCTGTTCCGGAAACCAGCGCGGCACCGTCACGACCACCCGGCCACCCGGCTTGACCACGCGCACCAGCTCGCGCATCGCCCGCTCGTCCTCGGGAATGTGCTCCATGATCTCCGCGGCGATCACGCAATCGAAGTGCTCGTCCGGGAAAGGCAGCGCGAGGGCGTCGCCGGTAACGGTCTGCGCGCTGGCACCGTCCGGAACCTGGTTCTCGGCGTGCATCGCGGCGAACATCGCCGCCACGTTCTCCAGCTCCGCGACGTCCTGGTCGAAGGCGACCACATCCGCCCCGCGGCGATAGAGTTCGAAGGCGTGCCGCCCCGCGCCGCAGCCCAGGTCCAGCGCCCGCTGGCCCGGTTGCACGCCGAGCTTGTCGAAGTCCACCGTCAGCAACGCGTTGCTCCCTTCCCGGCGCGCGGGCTGCGCGCGATCACTTCGGCGTAGCAGTCGGCCGTCGCCGCCGCCACCGATTTCCAGCTGTACTTCGCCAGCACCCGAGCCCGGCCCGCCGCGCCGAGCCGCTGCCGCCGATCGGCCGAGTCGAGCAGGCCGGCCAGCGCCTTCGCCAGCGCCTCGGCATCGCCCGGCGGGACCAGATCGGCGCATTCGCCGTCGCGCCCGGCGACCTCCGGGATCGCCCCGGCGCGGCTGGCCACCAGCGGTGTCGCGCAGGCCAGCGCTTCGACGGTCGGCAACGAAAAGCCCTCGTACAGCGACGGGACGCAGGCCACTTCAGCGGAGCCGAGCAGGTTCGCGAGCGCGGCGTCGCTGAGGCCGCTGACGGTGCGCACGACCTCGCCGATGGCCAGTTCATCGATGCGCCGCTCGGTGGGACCGCCGGGCGTCGGCCGGGCGACCAGCACCAGCTCCACGGTGCGTTCGGTGCGCAGCTTCGCGACGGCTTCCAGCAGGGTGCCGATACCCTTCATCGGGGTGTCCGCGCTGGCCATCGCCACGATTCGGCCAGGCACCCGGGGCACGGTCGGGGGCTTGAAAACCTCGGCGTCCACGCCCAGCGGCACCACCCGCAACTGCCGGGAGGCGACACCGAAATCGCGCCGGATGTCGAGGGCCGAGGACTCCGAGACGGTTAACAGCCGCGGGATCCGGCGGGCCACCCGGCCTTGCATGCGGGTGAAGCCGTACCAGCGGCGCAACCCGATCCGCCGCCAGCCGGTGGCGCCGGCCAGATCGACCCGGCGGTCGTGGGTGATGGGATGGTGGATCGTCGCGACCAGCGGAATCGCACGCTGCAGGGACAGCAGGCCGTAGCCGAGGCTCTGGTTGTCGTGCACCACGTCGAACTCGTGGGACCGGGCCCGCAGCAGCTTCGCCGCGCGCAGGCTGAAGGTCAGCGGCTCCGGGAACCCGGCGGTCCACATGGTGCCGACCTCCAGCAGGTCGACGGCATCACGCAGCTCCCGCCAGTTCGGCGTGCGGAAGGGATCCGCCTCGTCGTAGAGATCGAGGCTGTCCACTGCGGTCAGGTCCACGCCGGGATCCAGTTCCGGGTACGGCTTACCGGAGAACACCTCGACGTGGTGCCCCAGTTCGGCAAGCCCGCGGCTGAGGTGCCGGACGTAGACGCCTTGCCCGCCGCAGTGCGGCTTACTCCGGTAGGACAGCAACGCGATCCGCACTACTCACCTCACACGGCCCGCGGCCGGCGGGCTGGGTAGACTGGAACATGTTTCAATCGAGCCACGCCGATCACCTTAACCGGTCCGGGTGGTGCGGCGACGGGCCACGTGGCAACTGATCGCGGGTTCGACCAACGAGTCTTCGAGGGGACCGACGCGCATGGAAAGCACCTCGCGAAATGTGCTGCAGGCGCTCCGGGACGATGAGGCCGGCTCCACCGCCCAGCAGGAGCGCCGCAAGCGGATCATCGACGCGACCATCGCGCTGGCGACCAAGGGCGGCTACGACGCGGTCCAAATGCGCACCGTGGCGGAGCAGGCGGACGTGGCGCTGGGAACGCTGTATCGGTACTTCCCATCCAAGATCCACCTGTTGGTCACCGGCCTCGCCGGGGAGTTCGAGCGGGCTCAGGAGAAGCTGAACCGCACCAAGATCCCCGGCGAAACCCCTTACCAGCGCGTCATGTTCGTGCTCGACCGCGCCACCCGGGCGTTGCAGCGCAACCCGCAGCTGACCGAGGCGATGACGCGCGCGTTCATGTTCGCCGGCACCTCCGCGGCCGCCGAGGTCGACACGGTCACCGCGCTGGTCGAGCGGTTTTTCACCAACGCCATGACCGAGGACGAACCGACCGACGAGGAGAAGGCGATCGCCCGGGTGATCGGCGACGTGTGGCTGTCCAACATGGTCGCTTGGGTGACCCGCCGGGCATCGGCCGCCGACGTGTCCAACCGACTGGAGTTGGCCGTCCGGCTGCTACTGGCGTGAACACGGCGCCAAATCTAAAAGGAAATCACGTATTGCGCTACGGCGTCCACAGTGGATGAGCTCGGTCTCCCTGGATTTTGGCGATTTCAATGGAAATCGACGCGCTGCTCTCCAGTGAATCGCCTTGCTCCACAGTGAACAAACGGACAGTACCTCGATCGGTTGATGATCGACGCCGGGATGCAAGGGCAGACCCGCCGGTTGCTGCGGAAAGCCCGCGCGGGCCGCCTGAGTCGAATCGTTCGAGTACGCACAGTAATCGCGCGTGTGCGCTCCGCTGTGGTATACCTTTCCGCGCATGTGGAGACGACCGAGGGAGATCTGATGAACGGTCAGTTCGCTGCTTTCCCGTGCGGCGTAAAGGACGGTGACTTCAATGACCTCATCGGCTGAGACCCATCATGATTCGAGCAAGCGCCTGCGCCAACTCGTGGCGCGCGGATTCCGGCTGATGCCGCCGGTGCGCGACAAGGACGGCGAACTCATGGCCTTGATCTATGTGCGCCCGCACGGCGACATCATCGATATCGTCGAGCTCCGCGGCGAGGACGACGTGCGCGCGGCGCGGGTTCCGCGCGACGACCGCATCCGCGACGATCGGGCCTCGACGCACTGGCGAACGGCCGGTTCGGTATGCGAAGTCCTGGACCAGGTCCTCGCTCTCCCCGAACGCCTCATCCGGGCCTGGGCCTGATCCCCGGCCGCGACGCTCGTAGCCGCGGGAGTCACGAACCCAGCCGGGCCAGGAGCCGAGTCGCCTGGTGGGCGTAGGCCGGGTCCTCGGTGCGCGCCGCGCGGCCGAGGAGTTCGCGAGCCTGTTGCACCTCGCCGCGCCGGTAGTGGATTTCGCCCACCCGGTAGGCTGCTTCGGCGACGAGTTCCCGGTCTTCGGTGTTCGCCAGCGTGTACTCGTAGTGCCGGATCGCCTCGGCGTGTTCCTCGCGCCAGTAATGCATTTCGGCGAGGTGGGCGGCGGCCAGGGCGGCGGTGGAATGCCCGAGGTCGATCAGCGCCAGGAACCACGGCGTCGCGGTGTCGAAGTCGCGGCGGCGCTTGGCGATCACCCCGAGGTTCATCGCCGCCTTCGCGGACAGCTCCGGGTCGGCGGACTCCCACGCCCGCAGGCTCCACTCGCGGGCCTGCGTGTCGTCCTCGGCGTGGAAGGCCATCGACGCCAGTTCCAGCAGCGCTTCGCCCGCGTACCGGTCATCCGGCTCGGACTCGATCAACCGCAGGTAGGTCTGCCGGGCCTGGTCGAACTTGCCCTCCTGGCGCAGAGATTGCGCCAGCGCGTAGGTGGCCATCGGCGGGAACCGGTCGTCGGCGCTGTCCGCGGCTTCGCGGAATGCCTCGATCACCCCGGCGCGGTCACCCACGTCGTGGAGCTTCAGCCTGAGTGTCGCCGTCATCTCCGGACCCTGAACACTCTCCGGATCCTGAACACTCTCCGGGGCCTGGACGTTCTCCGGATCCTGAACACTCTCCGGGGCCTGGACGTTCTCTGGGCTCGGCAGGAATTCCTGGGCCTCGCCAGGACCGTCGTCGTTCGGCAGCTCGACTAACCGGTATTGCGCCACCTCGGCATGGCGTTCGTCGCCGGCGGCAAGCACTTGCTCGTAGGCTTGCCGCGCGCCGACGAGGTCGCCGCGCCGGTGCAACACCTCGCCCAGCGCGAGCACCGCTGCCGGAGCGGGTTCCGGGGCGCCGATCTGCACCGCACACCGCAGGTAGATCAGCGCGGCATCGCAGTCTCCGGCCTCGACGAGCTCGGCGCCGACTTCGTACGCCCACTCCGCGACGTGATGTTCGGGCACCACTTCGACCAGTCGGCGCAGGGTTTCCGCGGCACCGAGGTGATCGCCACCGGCGCGCTGCCCGTCGAGCACGACGCGGACGTTGTTGAGCGCGCTTTCGGCCAGTTCTCCGTCGGATACGTAAGACGTGGTCTTGACGAACGCCGCGACCGCGCCCGCGAAGTCGTTCTCTTCGTACCGAATCAGCCCCAGCCCGAACTCGCCGAGCGCCGCGATTTCCGGTGCGTCGCACCTGCTGACCCGCTCGAACTGGATCCGGGCAGCATCACGGTCGCCGTGTGCGAGCAACAGTTCGCCGAGCCGCCCCCGCACGGTGTCCCCCCGCGCGGTGTAGGAATGTCCGGGCACCCCGAGCTCGGCGGCCGTGCCGAACCAATGGAATGCCCCGGTCTGGTCGCCGGCGCGTTCGCCGAGCAACGCCATCCCGAGGACGGCCGTGATCGGATCGGGCGAAGTCGTCGCCCGACGCAGCAATTCCAAGGCCTCGTCGGTCATTTCGCCGAGCAGCGCGATCCTGTGATGCAGCGCGGCGCCGAATTGCGCCGGCGACTCGGCGGACTCCTCGGAGCGGTCCCAGATCTCCTTCGCTTCGGCGACGTCACCGGCGCCGTAATAGATATGCCCGAGCAGCAGGCCCGCGTCCACCGTCGCGGCCCCGGAACCCGCGGCGATGACGTGCCGGCAAGCGGATTTCGCGCCCTCCCGGTCATTCAGCCGGACCAACAGCTGGCCCAGCAGCACCCCGGCCCGCGCGACGGCCTCCGGCACCTCGGCGGCGCTGGCGCAGCGGTACCAGACCAGCGCCATCGCACGTTCCCCCCGCTGTTCGGCGAGTTCTCCCAGTGCGATCTGCGCCTTCGGGGCCAGCGAGGGATGCCCGTGGTCGGCGACCATGCGGAAGAACGCCCGCGCATTCGGATCGCTGCTCGCCAGCGCCCGACCGAATTCCAGGCCGAGCTCGGAGCACACCTGCAAGTCTTCCCCGGACGCACCGCCCAAGATCGGTGCCGCAGCAGCCGGGTCCGTGCACGCCGCGCACCAGAAGTCGGCGACCCGAGCCGAGCCGTAGTGCTCGCGGATCGCCGCGCGGGCACCCTCGACATCACCCTCTCGGATCAACCGGAATCCCCGCTGTTCGGCGGTTTCGGCGCCCATCTGCCGATACACGTACGGTGTGACATCCGGTTCGTCGAACTCAAGCGCCCGCTCGTAGGCCGCCTTCGCCCCCGCTTCATCCCCAGCGTCCCGGAGCATGTTGCCCAGTTCGAGCGCGGCGTAGGCGGCCACCCCCGGGACACCCGAGGAGATCACGCGCTCGAATGCCTGCCGCGCGGGCTCGGCTTTTCCTTGCCGGGCAAGCAGGATCGCGATGTTGGCGGTGGCATGGGCGGCCTCGCCCCGGGAACCCACCGACTCCGCACGGCGGAACGCCTCGATCGCGCCGTCGAGGTCGCCACGCTCCTCGCGGAAGACGCCCAGCTTGAGCGCGGCTTCGGCGGCGTTCCCCGCCTCTCCGCCAGCGACCTCGGCGAGCAGCGCATCGGCCCGGTCCGGCTCTCCCCTGCCTGACAGCAGGTTTGCGAGGCTGCACTTGGCCACCGCCGCTTCATCCGCATTGCCGCCACGGGCCGCTTGCTCCCACGCGGCTGCGGCACCATCGGCGTCGCCGAGCTCGTTGCGCAACGCGCCGAGCAGGAGCCAGCCCTGCTGAACCCCCGCCGCGTGACCTGCCTCGACGACCAGTCGCAGCGCCCACTCGGTGAACTCGACCGCGCCCCGGCTCTGGTACCGGTCAGCCAGGTTCAGGCAAAGTTGCGTGGCGACCTGATGCGGCTTGTCATCGTCGGTCAGCGCGCGGAAGCTGGCGCGCGCTGACTCGAATTCCTGCCGGATGGCGTGCATCCCGAACGCCGCGGCCGGCGCGGCGGTCGAGCTGGAGTCGGCGGCCTGGGCGAACAGGTCCAGCGCCGACTCCAGGTCGTCGGCCTGGACGAATTCCTCGCCGAGCAGAAACGCCGCCTGCGGCGCGAATTCGGGGTGGCTACCGGCCGCGGTCCGACGGTAGAGGTCCAGGAGATCGTCATGCCGATCCCAGGTCCGGTACATCAGCGCCAGCTTGCCGAACACCTCGCCGAGCACGGTGGGATGCCCGGTGCCCAGCGCGGTCTCGAAGGCCGCGATGGTGCCGTCGAAGTCTCCCCGGTCCAGCAGCACATCACCGAGAAAGGTCGCCGCCCACGGCCGCAGCGCCGGGTGTCCTTCGCCGACGACCCGGTTGAGCAGTGCCTGTGCTTCGTCGTGTCGCTGGTCCCGGACCAGCCAGTCGGCCAGCAGGTGGGCCGCCTTCGTCCGGGCCAGCAGGTTCGGCGATTCGACCAGCCCGGACAGCATTTCCACGGCACTCGATGCGTCGATGGTCATCAGGCGCTCGGCCTTGACGACCGATGCAAGGTCGCGGACCTCTGGCGCGGCACCGGCGACGAGCTGGTCCAGTAGGGTTTCGTCGTTGTTCTCCAGCTGAAGCAGCGCTGGCAGTAACCGGTGCGCGGGTTGTTCGCCGAGCAGCGCGTGGCGAAAAGCGCCGTCCTGCGCCAGCGATCCGTCGTCGGACATCGCGGCCCAGCGCAGCGCGCGCCGTGCCCGGTCCATGTCACCCGCGGCCGCCTCCACCAGGCCGAGCGAGTTGGCCGCCAGCACCGACCAGAAACCGAGCCCCAGATCGATGACCTGCTGGTAATCGGCTTGCGCGGTGGCGAAATCACCGGCCGCGGCCGCCTCTCGCGCGCGCCGCACCAGTTGTTCCGCGTCGTCGCCGACCGGGTCGTCCCGCCCGTCGAATTGGTCCATCGTGGACAGTGCCAGCGCGGCCTGGTGGGCCAAGTGCGGGTCTTCGGCCTCGGTGGCCCTTCGGAATGCCTCGGCGGCGGCGTCTCGGTCGCCGTGCTCGTAGAGCAGCACGCCCATGTTGTAGGCGGCCAGCGGCGCCTTCTCCGGGTGCCCGGAATCAGCGACACGGCCAAAGGTCCCGACCGCTCCGGCGATGTCGCCCTCGTCGCGCTGCAACTCGCCCAGCACGCCGAGCGCCTCGACGGAATAGCGCGGGTGGCGAGTGTTGATCACCTGTTGGTAGGTTTCGCGGGCCTCGTCCGACCGACCGAGGTCGCACAGTTGCATACCCAGCCGGATCAATGCGTGCAGCCGGACGTCGGGGTGGGGATCCTCGGCCGCGCGCTGGAACGCATCGGCGGCGGCCACCGCCTCGTCCAGGTCTGCCAGCACGCCGCCGAGCAGCAGGTAACCCCAGCCGAGGTGCTCGGGGTGGCGGTAGGCGATGATCCGCTCGGCCATCCGCCGCGCCGTCTCGGAATCCTCGACGTGCAGCGTGTACAGCTTCGCCGCGCCGAGCGATCCGTAGTTCGGGTGGCCGCTGTCGAGCAGCCGCCGCAGGATCGGCTCAGCCTCGTGGTCCCGCCCCTGGTCCAGCAGCCGCAAGGCGTGCTCGTGGGCGACCTGGAGGTCGGCTTCCGCGGACCTCTCGCCGAGGCCCGGCAGGTTCACCTCCCTCGCGAGCTCGATCACACCGGGATCGTTGCAGGTCAGGGCCCGGCCGTGGGCCTCGCGGGCGCCCGTGGTGTCGCCGAGAGTGTGCAGCACCTGCGCCAGCAGGGCGTTGGCGTGGCCGGCGGCGTCCGGGGCGGTGCCGTCGGCCGCGATCCGCAGCACTGCCTGGGCTGCGGTCAGATCGTCGGCGTTGAACAGCAGCCGGCCCAACGCGATCGCGGCCAGCTGGGCGTAGATCGGATGCCCGGAGTCAATCGCCCGCTGGTATATCGCGCGGGCCCCGCCGGCGTCGTCGTGCTCGTCCAGGAGCGCCCCGAGCAGCCATGCCGCGTGCGCAGCGGCGTCGAAGTCGCCGTCGGCCCACACGGCGCGCAACTCATGCTCCGCGGCGGCATGATCACCATTGGTCCACAGCTGCCGGGCCCGGGCGACCCGCTGTTCCCAGAGTGACATGCCGCGCCTCCGATCAGGTGATCATCGATCGCGGCGAGGATATCGGTCCGGCACGCGCGGTTCCGGCGAATCCCCGCCATCGGGTTCCACAAAAAGATCACTCGGACCAGCGGCAGGCCGGGTCGCATGTCCTTCCCACTCGGCCGCCCCCACCGCAGCGTCCTAAGAGGACGAAAAGGAGCGGGCCGCCCGCATTCCGCGGACGGCCCGCTCCCATCGAAATTCCGGTCCTAACGTAAGGGGTCAGCCAGCCAGTTGCTGGAGCCGCGCAAGACCCTCCTGGTACTGGTTGAGGTCGGCGCCGCCGCTGATACCGGAGACCTGGCCCTGGTCGGTGTACTGCCAGAAGTCCCAGTTGTCGAAGCCGGCCGGCACCGCCGGGCTGTCCACGCCATAGGAGGCCAGCCACAGCGAGTGGTGACCGAAGGTGTCGGTGCTGCCCATGCACTGCCGCCAGAACGACGGGTTGGCGTAAATGATCGGATCCTTGCCGGTGCGCTCCTTGACCTTGTCGTTGAAGGTCTTGGTCCACAGGTGCATCTGGTCGACGGACAAGCCGTAGCAGCCACCGCTGTTCGGATCGACTTCCAGGTCCAGCACCGGCGGCAGGGTCTTGCCGTCGGCCTGGTAGTCGGCCAGGTCCAGGAAGCGCTGGGCCTGCACTTCCGCCGAGGACGAGCCCGGTCGCGCGAAGTGGTAAGCACCCGCGATCAGTCCGGCGTTCTTGGCCCCGTGGTACTGCTCGCTGTAGCGGGGGTTGCTGAAGCTAGTGCCGTCGGTGGCCAGCACGAAGGTGAACTTCTTGCCGGCGGCCGCGACCCGGGACCAGTCGATGGCGCCGTTGTGGTTCGACACGTCGATGCCCTCGACCGGCGGGCCCAGCGGGGCTTGCGGGGCGGGCGCCGGTGCGGCCGGCATCTCGGGAGCCGGCGCGACCTCGGGACTCGGGGCGCCTTCGGGCACTGGCTGTTCGGCCTGGGGAGCAACCGGAGCCGGGGCCGGCATCGGGGCTGCCTCCGCGGCCGCTTCGACCTCGGACTTGTCCGGGCCGGACACGACGGTGCCGATCAGCAGACCCACCACGCCGATGGCGACGATGGCGGCGCCCGCCTGCATCGACCGCATCCGCGGTGCCTCCCGCACGGGCTTGGGGAGCTTGTTCACGTGCGGCGCAACCCTCTCCCGGAGACGCCGCACCACGGGTGCTTCCTGAACTCGCTGCAGCAGCGGCGCGAGCCACTGCAGAACGCGTTGGATGAGCGGGGCGAGCCACTCGCCGACGCGATGCGCCGCCGGCCGCACGCGATCCACTGCCGTGCGCAGGGCCTGGTCGGCACGCAGCGCAGCGGAACGCCACCCGCGGTCAGTCGCCTCGTTCGGGGTCGACGGCTGATCGTTGTTTTCGGGGGATCTTGTTTGGTCGGAGGATTCGGGGTTCACGAGCGCCCACACTCCAGCACGGAGCGTGTACGTGCATCGCGGTTTGTACGTAGGAAAGTACCTAGTTTACTACTATCGGACTACGATCCCCACTTGATCCGTCACGATCCGTCACAATTTAGTGACACCGACGCTGCTAGCGACAGGATGTTAGCGGCCCACGTCACAAGTCACACCAGGGGGGTGGATGGGCCATTGCCGCGTGGGGGCGGTGAGCCGTGCCGAGGCCACAAGGGAAAGCACACGTTTTCCGGAACTCGGGAACCCCCCTTCGACATGACCCCGAAGTCGGCGCTGAACAGCAGCTATCACCGCCACTCGAAACGCCGGATGAAAAGCGTCCGACAGCAATGGACACCACCCGCGACCGCACCGAACACACCGCGCCGAACGCGCGCTCGAATTCGATCGGAAAATAGTTTCGATAACCTGCCGTTCCGTAATTTTCGCAAGGAAGCGCCTCGGCCGCCAAGCGTTTCGCCAACCCGATCGCGCGGCGCCGTTCGCGACCGTGAACCGACCATCGAGCACGCCCGTGCCCGGTCCGAGATCCCGATTACCACTCAGACTCGCCGTCACCCGAACAAACCGAGTGCACACGCAACTTTCCGACACCCCCATCGAATCCCATTGCTTCTAGGCCGTTTGGCCTAAACTCTGCGGCTGTTTGGCCTAGTCATGATCACAGTGGATAAGGAGTTGCGTCGATGAGTAACCGTCCACGTCGGGCCGTGCCCGCCGAGACGCCGAGCACGACCGCCTCCGGCGGCCAGATCTCGGGAGCCTGCCGGGCGAACCAGCACAGGTGGCCGCTGCCCGGTGCCGCCATGCTCGCCGTCACGTTCAGCCTCATCGGGGTCCAGCCCGCCGACGCCGCGCCGCCCAGCTGCACCCGGACCTTCAACGGTTCCGGAGACAACATCACTTGCAGCCGAGGTGTCCCAGCCGGGATGACGCTCGAAGGAACCGAAGGCAACGACCGGATCGTCCTGAACGGAGCTTTGTCCGGCACCATCAACGCTGGCGGTGGCGACGACACGATCATCATCACCGGCCGCAACGGCGGGCACGGCGGCAAGGGCGGCAACGGCTATCTCGTCGGCGCCAGGAGCGGTGACCGGGGCCTCAGGGGCGCCAACGGCGGCGCCCACGGCGGCAGCACCGGAGGTCACGCCGGCCAGGACGGCACCGATGCCAGGAGCAGCGCAAGGGCCGGAGGCAGGGCAGGCACCGGTGGCAGCGGCGGCGTCGGCGCCGCCGCCGTTGCTCGCACCGGCGTCCTCAACGCAGGCGCCGGAAACGACAAGATCATCATCACCGGCGGTGCCGGCGGCACCGGAGGCGAAGGCGGCGACGGCGGTCCCGGCAGCGCCAACCCCATCGATGCCCGCGGCGGCAACGGCGGTAATGGGGGCGAGGGCGGCGCCGGCAACCTTGGCCGCATCTACCCCGGTGAAGGCAGCAACACCATCACCATCACCGGCGGCGACAACGGTGATGGCGGCATCGGCGGACGCGGCGGTCCCGGCACTGCGACAACGCGAAGCGGCGACGGCGGTGTTGGCGGCAACGGCGGCGGCGGCAAACTGCATCCCAACGGACGCGGCGGTGTCGGCAACGGGGCGACCGGCACGATCATGAGCATTGGCGACGACGACATCACGGTGCGAGGCGGCAAGGGCGGAAAGGGCGGCCGAGGCGGAAAGGGCGGCGACGGCAGTCCGAGCGCCACCACCTCCCGCATGGGCATCAACGTGGAAGGCGACGGCGGTGCCGGCGGCACCGGCGGCAGTGGCGGACTCGCCAACACCGGCAACGTCATGTCGCAGAACGGCGGTAGGTCCGCGGTCCACGTCTTCAACGGCGACGGCGGCGACGGCGGCAACGGAGGCGACGGCGGCGACGGCAGCGGCATCGGGAGCACTGCCGGCCTCCAAGGCCACGGCGGTCTCAACGGCATCGCCGACAAGGGCGGCGTCGGCGGCGTCGGCGGCGTCGGCGGCCACATCGGCACTAGCGAGGACGTCCGACGGAACTCTTGATGCGCGCCGCAGGACTACGTGCCGTCCCCAACCGAAGCCGGCGGCCCCGGGCACCGCCCGATCCGCCCGGCAACACGCTCTGTCGATGGTCGAACCCCGACACGATGCACGCACCCCAATGGCGGCGAAAAACCGCGCACGCCCGTGGGAGTGATTCGAAATGCATCGGGCGCACGGTGCTTCTACGTTCTGCCCCGTGCGCCAGGAACGTGCCGCTGCGGCGCGCTCCAGGGGGTGGCCTAGTTCCGCGTTTTCCCCGTGAATCCCGTTGAATTGTTAAGGAGCACCAGATGCCACAAACCTCTCGGTCGCTGAGCGTTGCCGAACTGGAAAACCAGCGCGTCGAATTCCTTCCGGCTCGCACGGTCATGTCGACCTTCTGGCTCCCCTGGAATGGCGAGGACGTCCTGTCCGCGTACCACCAGCCGACGCACACCCATGTGAACGGACCTGCTGACATCACCACCACCGGCGACATCAATGGCGGCTCGGGCGGCACTGGCGGCGGCAACGGCGGCGGCCAGGGCGGCGGCAACGGCGGCAACGGCGGTGACGGCGGCATGGGAGGCGATGGCGGCAACGGCGGCAACGGCGGCAACGGCATCGGCGGCAACGGCTACGGCGGTGCCGGCATCGGCGGCATGGGCGGCGGCAACCCGAGCTGACGCCGAGCAAGCCGAGCAAACTGGTAGTGCGGCCTTCGTGGCACTACCGGTCGGCGGGCGCGGTCTCCCCCACCCGGGGCGAAGCCGCGCCCTTCGACCACGTTCACATCGGACCACCACTCCAGGAGTCGCAATGGCCGCCGCCCCTGACCAGGCCGAGCTGCCGCCGGCAGACGAGGACGTCGCGCACCGCACGGTGCCCGCGCTTGTGGCGGACACCGAGCTGATCGGCGAATACCAGGGATCTGGTCACCGCGAACCGCCGTACCTGATCCGCCGCGCCGACGGTCAGGTCGTGCAACTGTCGCGGCTGCTCTACCTGGTCGCGGCGGGGCTTGACGGACGCCGCAGCTACGAACAACTCGCGGTGTGCCTCAGCGACGAGTCGCGCCGCGGCATCACCGCCGGGCAGGTGTTCTACCTCGTCGAGAAAAGGTTGCGTCCGGCGGGAATCCTGATCCCCGATCCCGCGTCCGGCCGACCGGCGGAAGTGCCGCCGCAGCGGGATCGGTTGCTGGCGCTGAAGTTCCGCATCGCGCTGGTGCCGGAACGCGCCGTCGCCGTGATCGCCCGCGTGTTCCAGCCCTTGTTCTGGCCACCCGTGGTGATCGTCGCCTTGGCGGCCTTCGTCTTCGCCGACGTCTGGCTGGCCGTGCATGGCGGTGCCGAGCAAGTCATCGCGGGCGCGAAGGAACTGCTCAACCAGCCGGAGCAAATCCTGCTGGTGATGGGCGTGCTGTTCGGCGCCGGGATCTTCCACGAGTGTGGCCACGTCGCCGCCTGCCGCTACGGCGGCGCGCGGCCGGGAAAGATGGGTGTGGGCATCTATCTGGTGTGGCCCGCGATGTACAGCACGGTCACCGATTCCTACCGGCTCAGCCGGGGCGGTCGACTGCGCACGGATCTCGGCGGCATCTACTTCAACGTGCTGGCCATGCTCGTCATGATCGCCGCCTACGCGCCGACCGGTCTTCCGTGGCTGCTGGCCGCGCTCCTGGCGTGGCAGGCGACGACGTTCTGGCAGTTCGTGCCGTCGATCCGCCTCGACGGCTACTACGTCCTGAGCGATCTGGTGGGGGTTCCCGACCTGTTCGACCGGATGGGGCCCGTCTTGCGCAGTCTGGTCCCGGGCCGCCGCCCGCACCCCCGCGTGCTGGAACTCAAGCCCTGGGTCCGCCGGGTGATCATGGCCTGGGTCGTGCTGGTGATCCCCTTCATGGCTTACTGGATCATCGCTTTCCTGGTCCTCGCGCCCTACGTGCTGCCCACCGTGGCAGAGGCGCTGGTCGTGCAGTACAACGGCGTGGGCAGCTCGATCCGGGCCGGCGATGCGGCCGGAACCGCGGTGGGCGTACTCCGGCTCATCCTGCTGGTGCTGCCGTGGGCGGGCATGACATTGATCCTTACGAACCTGATTCGCGGGCGCGTCCGCGCTTTCCGAAGGTGGCGGGCCCGACGCGCGACCGCCGAACCGGCCGCCGGTCAGTCGACCCCCTAGACCGGCTCCGCCGACCGAGCGCGCCGCAGCAGCGGCATCACCACGGAACACCCGAACATCAAGGCACGGGCTCAGATCACCGCGGTTGGTCCACTCCGTGGATGATGGTCGGCTCGTCCTTGCCTGGCTCCCACACACGCAGCGTGTCGCCTCGACGTAGGATCACACGAACCGCTCGTCGGCAACTCACCCTGCCGGGCAGCGAGGACAAGATTTGATTGTTCAGCACGAGGTCGGCGAAGCGTTGCTGGCCGATGTTGCCGCCCTCTCGGTGGCAAGGAGGCTTCTCGGGCAGTGGGGATCGACGTCGGGTGATCACGCGAACCCGATACGCGACGTTCCGACACGCCGACATGAGTGCCGATGTCGCGCGCAGCGGCCGTCCGGCAGAATGTCCGGTCGGATCTGGCAAAGACCGCAGAGAAGGCGGAACTAGCATCGTGACGACTGTTCATCAGAAGATCGCCGAGGAGCTCGGCGTTCGCGAGCGCCAGGTGCAGTCCGCCGTCGACTTGCTCGACGGCGGGGCCACCGTGCCGTTCATCGCGCGCTACCGAAAGGAAGCGACCGGCGCCCTCGACGACGCCCAGCTGCGCACGCTCGAAGAGCGACTGCGCTACCTGCGCGAGCTCGAAGAGCGGCGCACGACAGTGCTGGATTCCATCCGCTCCCAGGGCAAGCTGACCGACGAGCTGGAAGCGCAGATCAACGCGGCCGAGTCGAAGGCCCGGCTGGAAGACATCTACCTGCCGTACAAGCCCAAGCGCCGCACCAAGGCCCAGATCGCCATCGAGGCGGGCCTGGAACCGCTGGCCGACCAGCTGCTGTCCGACCCGAGCAACGACCCGCAGCAGACCGCGGCCGGTTTCGTCGATGCGGACAAGGGCGTCGCCGACGCGACGGCCGCGCTGGAGGGTGCGCGGTCGATCCTGGTCGAGCGGTTCTCCGAGGACGCCGACCTGATCGGCGAGTTGCGCGAGCGGGTGTGGACGCGGGGCCGCGTGGTCTCCCGCATGCGCGACGGCAAGCAGGAGGAGGGCGCGAAGTTCGCGGACTACTTCGAGTTCTCCGAAGCGTTCACGGACCTGCCTTCGCACCGCATCCTGGCGCTGTTCCGCGGCGAGAACGAAGAGGCCCTGGAACTGTCGCTGGAGCCCGACGACGGCACCCCGCACGAGGGGCCGACGGACTACGAGCTGCGCATCGCGCAGCAGTTCGGGATCGCCGACCAGGGCCGCCCGGCCGACCGCTGGTTGTCGGATGTGGTCCGCTGGGCTTGGCGGACCCGGATCCTGACGCGGCTGAGCGTCGACCTGCGGCTGCGGCTGCGGCAGAGCGCCGAGGACGAGGCGGTCCGGGTGTTCGCGGCGAACCTGCGCGACCTGCTGCTGGCCGCGCCGGCCGGATCCCGCGCCACGATGGGCCTGGACCCGGGCTACCGGACCGGCGTGAAGGTCGCGGTGATCGACGGCACGGGCAAGGTCGTCGCGACCGACACGATCTACCCGCACCAGCCGCAGCGCCAGTGGGATCAGTCCCTGGCCAAGCTCGCGACGCTGGCCAAGACGCACCGGGTCGACCTGATCGCGATCGGCAACGGCACGGCCTCCCGGGAGACCGACAAGCTGGCCGCTGACCTGATCAGCCAGAATCCGGAGCTCAAGCTCACCAAGATCTCGGTGTCCGAGGCCGGCGCGTCGGTGTATTCGGCCTCGCCTTACGCGTCGCGGGAACTGCCGGACCTGGACGTGTCGCTGCGCGGCGCGGTCTCGATCGCCCGCCGCCTGCAGGACCCGTTGGCGGAGCTGGTGAAGATCGACCCGAAGTCGATCGGCGTCGGCCAGTACCAGCACGACATCTCGGAGACGAAGCTGTCGCGCTCGCTGGACGCGGTGGTGGAGGACTGCGTGAACGCGGTCGGCGTGGACGTCAACACGGCCTCGTCGCCGCTGCTGACCCGCGTGTCGGGCATCAGCGAGGGCTTGGCGGACAACATCGTCCACCACCGCGACACGAACGGACCGTTCCGTACCCGCAAGGCGCTCAAGGATGTCACGCGGCTCGGGCCGAAGGCGTTCGAGCAGTGCGCGGGCTTCCTGCGGATCCCGGATGGCGATGACCCGCTGGACTCCTCGGCGGTGCACCCGGAGGCATACCCGGTGGTGCACCGGATCCTGAGCAGCACTGGCGGTGAGATCACCGGCCTGATCGGCAACGCCAAGGTGCTGAAGTCGTTGCGGCCGCAGGACTTCGTCGACGAAAGCTTCGGTCTGCCGACGGTCACGGATATCCTCGCGGAGCTGGACAAGCCGGGTCGCGACCCGCGCCCGGAGTTCAAGACGGCGACGTTCGCCGACGGTGTGGAGAAGATCGCCGACCTCAAGCCGGGCATGACGCTGGAGGGCGTGGTCACCAACGTCGCGGCCTTCGGGGCGTTCGTGGATGTGGGCGTGCACCAGGACGGCTTGGTGCACGTGTCGGCGATGTCGAAGAACTTCGTCAATGACCCGCGCGACGTGGTGAAGTCCGGCGACATCGTCCGCGTCAAGGTCCTCGACGTCGACATCCCCCGCAAGCGGATCTCGCTGACCCTCCGCCTGGACGACGAACCGACCGGCGGAGCCCGCCAGGACCGCGGCGAATCCGACCGAGGCCAGGGCGGCGGACGCGGCAACGGCGGTGGTCGAGGTCAGGGCGGCGGCAAGGGCCGAGGCGGTCAAGGGCGCGGCGGCCAGGGCCGCGGCGGTCAGCGCAGCGACGCGCCTTCCGGATCGATGGCCGACGCGCTGCGCAAGGCAGGCTTCGGCAAGTAGCAGCGAAAACGGGGCCGTGGCCTTTTCGAACAGCGAAAGCTACTCGGAAAGACCACGGCCCCGAACCCTCAGGCCTGGAACCGCCCCGCCTTGACGGCCGTGACGAATAACCGCCACTGCTGAGCGGTCGTGGTGAAGTACCCAGCGGCACGGTCCTTGCTGTCCCGAACAGCCGCGCGGCAGGTAACTGGCGCGACCTCGGCGCGCCCGGTTTCCTGCTGCGACTGGGAAGACTCTGGCCAGTCGCCTTCGATCTGGCCCACCTCTACGCAAGTGACCTGGTGCGCCGAATGGCTCGACTTTCGCCAGCCAGTGGGAGCTCCCGTCATGGCCTGCCACCTTCCAGTCCTTCGATGATCTCGGCAATACAGTCTGCTGAACGATCCGGCGTCATGGCTAGCTCGCGAAGTCTCGTCACGGCAGCGGCATGGGCAGCCACTTCTTTTTTGCTGTAGAGGAACGCACCGGAAGCGAGGTGCTCAACGTGGACGATCGACTCGGTCTTGGCAAACTCGAACAAGATGAACGAACCCGCGTGGGCTGGGTGCCATTGCTGTGACTGCGCCGGAAGCACTTGGACGACGACGTTCGGAAGTTCGCTCATCTTTCGAACGAGGCGCAACTGATCCGCCAAGATGGCGCAGCCGCCAATCGGTTCGCGGAGCGCGGCCTCGGCGATAAATGCTACAAACACCGGCGGATCGCTGCTCATCAGGACATCTCTTCTTCCGACCCTCATGGCCACGCGTGCCTCTAGGTCGCTACCAGGGGCCTCGCTCATCACCGCACGGGCGTAGTCCCCGCTCTGAAGCAGCCCGGGGATAACACCGGTCGCGACGTCCGTGATCGTCGTTGCTGTTTTCTCAAGCTCGATCAAGGTCGTCAGCTCGCGCCGAATTCCAGTTGGCCCTATTTCCACCAGCCAGTTCAGTTGTTCCGCGCTTCGGGACATGTCGACCAGCTCAGCGTACTTCTCGCCGTTCACGCCGAGCGTTGCCAGAATCTGGGCCACGTCTTCGGGTTTCGGCGAGCGCGTGCCCGATTCGTAGCGCGATACCGACACGTGGCTGACACCGATCTGGGCGGCAAGTTCCTGCTGCGTCAGCCCGGCTTCCAGGCGGCATTTGCGGATTTCGGCGCCGAGCGCTCGGGCCTTCGGCGTGTGTTCGGATTTTCCGACCATGAAAACAACTCTATGCCTTTGACGTGCACAAACAACCCCCGATTGGGTAGTTGATCGTCAGATTCACCACCAGCAAACTCTTACCGGAAAACACAGCAAAACCGTATTCAACCAATGGGGGGAGCCGATGTATCCGTTTCATTGGGTGCCTGCTGCGGGGCAGCGGCACGCGAGTCTTGATGAACGTCCGGATGGCGCCTTGGCCTATCCGTCGGGAACCGAGGTGTCGACGCTGTGTGGTGCACAGCTCGCCGCTGACAACTCAGTGTTGGCGTGGTTTTGGGAAAGCTGCGTCCCGTGTGCCGACGAAACGCGACGAATCGCGAGCGAACGGACCGGCGGCGGACGAGGCGACCAGTCCGCTCGTTCCGCCCGCAACGGGCGGTCGTGAGCGCGGAAACCGCTGCGGTGGCCATCTTGCTGCGACGGATCCAGTGGCTATTCAACGACTTCGCGTTCCGAGCGGAGATGGGTCAACTCGACGCGGTGGACATCGACATGGCTTCTGCGGCACTCGAAGAAAATATCCTTCTCCTGCTACGGGAAAAGGGATCGACCGCGCCTGCCCCGATGGATCAACCGGATAGGACAGCATGATGCACCCGGCCTGGACCGTCCTCGCGTGCCTTGTCTCTCTGCTATCCGGAATGACCCTGATGTACGCCTACCGCAGACGGCTCCCCCAACACGCGGGCGCGGGCGAAGGTTCACCAACGGTCTGGCAACTGATCGACCACGTTGAGGCCGAAGCAGCCCAACGCACTGCCAGCACCGGGAAACACCACCTGCGGGAACCACGCGAACCAACCCCGGTATCCACTTTGGACACAGTTCCGATCCCTCGGTGGCCTGGCGATTTCAATGGAAATGGGTTAGGGAGTAGACCTTGATCATCTGTCGGTAACCCGGACAAGATCACTAAAATTCGACCCAACGTAACCATTCGTCACGTTCTGCTACCTCGCGGCGGCGGTGCTTCGCGGCGGTGGTTACGTTGTGTCGCTGCCGCTGTGGGTGGTGGCGGTTGTGGTTCGTGGGTGCTTCGGTTCGCTGCTGCCGTGTGGCGTCCTTTGGGGGCGGTCGGTGGTGCTGTAGCTGTCCGGCTGGCTCATTGTCGGGCTGTGTTCTCCTGGTGTGGACACCCCGAGCGAGGCGGAAGGTTTCACGCCGAAGATGCGATGGAATAGCCGCCACGGGCAACAAAAAATAGCATTCAAAGATGGTGTCCCCGGCAATCGTGGCACCATCTTGTTTAGGCCGAATTCGCCAGTGCCGACCGCAGGGCCGATGAGAGATCACAAACGGTGTCCGGCGCATTGCCGCATTCGATTAGGTCGACAGCGCCAGTCAAGCGGTCAATTGCACGCCTTGACTGGAAGACTCCGACATCGCCTATCAAACCTCTAATCGATCTATCAATGTCGCTCCATGACCTGTTCAGGGCATATGCGTAGAGCGCCCACGATCTGTATATAAAATTCATTCGCGGCTCGGGAATCGCATTTGCGGACATCTCAAGAAATTCGACAGACTCGACTTTATTTCCTAGGTCTACGCGTACCGACCCCTCAAACCACCACAGTTGAGGATCATTCACCCACCATGACCAATGCGGGTCGTTGTCCCGCACTCCGTCTTCAAAAAAGAACGCGTGCCCGTTCCAGTTGCTTCTTTGTTTCACCTTCCGCTTGAAGTCGTCCGTAAGAACGGGCGAGACGCAAACGAAACAGCGCTTCGATCCGAGGCGACAAGCGGTTGGATTCCAAAACCAGACGTGAAATATTGATCGATTCGCGTGGGCGGCCGGCCGTCTCGGCGTGCATGGCCATGTTCTGAAGCACGAACAATTCCATGTTTCGGTCCCCAGCCATGCGGGCAAGGCCGAGTGATTCGTTGTTCACACGCTCGGTTAGCTCGTCATTTTCGGAGTCGTAAAGACTCCATCCTGCCACTTCGGCAACTTCGGAAAGAGCCGAATACACGTCTCGATGCAAACCGTTTCGGATCTCACTTGTGTTCACCCGATGCCGAATTTGCTTGTAGGCTTGCCATATTACCGGAGAAGCAGCGGCTCCGCCATATTGCTGATCAAGGTGGACAAAGTTTTCAATCTCTTTGTGCAAGCCCTCGATGTAGTCGCCATCTATCGGTGCAGACTCGGTGTCGGGCTGATCGACGGTCGGCTTGTAAACCGCTGCATCGTTTCGGGTCCGTTTCCCATTTTGTGTCAGTGCTTGTGCTCGCGCTCGGCGCTCGGACTGTAGAGTGTCGGCCTCGGCTCGCCTCAATTGTTCCTCTTGGTCACATACGTTGTCGTAGTGTGCCACTAGCGCTCCACCCGCGCCGAGCGCCTCGTCTGCCTTAGCCCAGAAATTTCGTTCGGCAAATTGGCGACCCGCTTTAATGTGAGAAATAGACGTCCGGTGGTAATTGGTCACGCACGCTAAAGCCTGTCCCGTAATGATCAAGTGTTGGTGGTGTGCAAGGGAAACGAGTCCCGTGTGGGGGGATTGGCATCAGTGAGTCATCACGAGGTTGCGCATGAGGGCCACGCCCCTGGCGGCGTGCCAGACGCCGTCACGTTTGCGTCGGCAGTTACGGAGGATGTTCCAGGACTTCATGTGCGCCAGTGCATGCTCGACGCGGGCGCGGACTCGCCTGTGAACGCTGTTGAGCTCCTCTTTCCACTCGGGAAGCTCGCTGCCGTCAGTGGGTTTGCGATAGGGCATGATCACCTCACGGTTGCCTTGATAGCCGCCGTCACCCATCACCTGCGCGCCCGAGCAGTCCTGGTCGACACCCGATTCGGTGTAGGCACGGCAGTCGTTACGGTTGCCCGGCAGGGGTTTTCCGATCGCGACCGTCAGGCGGGTGTTGGCGTCGATGACGACCTGCAGGTTGGTCGAGTACCGGTAGTTCTTCGACGACGCACTCACGCTTCGGTCATGGGTGGGCACCAAAGTGCCGTCCACGATCAGCACCGTGTCCGGGCTGTGCTTGCGCATGGCCGGCGACAACGCGAGATACGGGCCCAGGTGGTCCACGACCCGCCCGGCCGCGGACTTGGAAATATCGAACAGCAACGCGACCTGTCGCAAGGTCAGGTTGGTGCGGTAGTACACCGCGACCAGCAGTACCCGGTCGTCCAGCGACAGCCCCCACCGGCGGCCGGCGCCGGTCTGCTCGGCGCCACGACCTCGCACGATGCTCACCAGCTTGCCGAACTGCCGCACCGACAGCCCCGTGAACGTCGGTATCCACGCCGGCTGGTCAATCCCGATCACCTGCACCCGTACATGATCCACTGCCACCGAGACCCGTGATTACGGGACAACCTTTAGGTCACTTTGACTCAACGGGGACGCTTCAATGTACGCAGCCAAGGCTGCGCCTACGTCGCGGTGAAGCTTCGCCACTGACTCGGGCCTACGAGCCATGAGCACTCCCGTTGAGTTGCAACAGTGTGTGTCCGTTCCGCAGACCAGCGTAGCCACTTTGGCAAATGGGGTGACACGTCCAGGTGTGGGACTTTCGCCCACGTGCTTACCCACCACCTTGGCCACGGGGTTGCCTGCTGACTACGTAGCGCAACGGAGCCGCTACGGCCCCGGAGTCAGTGGAAGCCCCCCGACACGGGCACCGGGGAACGGTCGGTGGCCAGTGCCCGACAAGTCAGCAACGGAGTTGGCTGTTCGGAGCTGGTCGCCGGCCACACCACGGCGACTACACCGGGTACGAGGGATGGCGACATGACGAGTACCGGCAACGCGGCCGACACGGGCCAACGCATGGACGCACGGGCACGGATGTTCTCGGAGGCGAGCGCGGTTGGGTCGTGCTACCCAGCTCGGCGTGGAACGGCCAGGGGTGATCAGTAATGCCACGTCGAACTCTCGGCCCTGACGGGGCCACTGTGTGGCGATGCAGCCAGTCCACGTGCTTGCACACCGATCCGATTTACCACGAAGTCCGCGAACACGAACGCTGGACTCATTACGACGCTGAGTGGCAGACCGCCTGTACCGAGGCGTCCGCCGAAACCGCCCGGAGCGGGGTTTCACGCGGCAGCCTGTGGCCCACGATCAGCGGGGTGATCCCGTCGTGACCGGCTACCGGAAGCTTGTCAGCCGCAACGGAGTCGAGCATTACGTTCTCTACGGGGCGCTGAGTCCTTGTGCGGAGTGCCACTGGGTGTCCTTGCGCCTGCGGACCCAAACGGACCGGCCCCCGTGCCGTGCACGGGGTGTCCTGGCGTGTTGAAGCGCCTTCAAGGAGCGGAGGGGTCGCGATGATCGGTGGTCTCCCTGTCCGTACTCCTGGTGCCACGATCGCTCTGCCACAGGCCCGGACGCCGGTCGCGTGGTTCCTCTCCGACGACACCGACCCCGACCCCGTCTTGATCTGGGTCGATCACCATCGCACTGCCCACGAACGTGACCCCGCTCGGCGTGGGTGGACGTTGTGCGGCATGCGGGTGATCGGTGGCGATGCACCGACACATGCTCAGGTCAGCGTGGTCGGATGCCGGGACTGTGCCGCCCACTGCGCTGCTCGCAGAAAGCCCGCAGCGCTCGTCTAACCCCGGTGCGGGTGTCGCATGTTCGCCCCCGACCGGCACCCGACCGGAAGACGGTTACTCGATACCGGTGATCGGACTACGCGGAACCGGTGATTCGGCGGGCCGCATGGTTCACCCGGATTGCGGCTGTCCCGCCGTAGCCGGGGTGGAAGGAAGGAAGAGCGGTGCAAGCCGCGTGGAAGCAGGAAGGAGGGGATCCCAATGGAAGACCAGGAAGAGCTGGTGATCGGCGTCCGGCGGCTGCCGATCGTGCAGGACCGACTGAACCTCGTGCACGGCGACCCGTCCAAGTCCGGTGGTGGCGATGGCCACGGCGACCAAGGCGGCGACGGGTTGAACATCCCGGAGTGACCCGCAACGAGTGATCGGCGGCGACAGGGCGCGCCTACCCTGTCGCCGCCGTTCTCATTGGTACGCAAACAAAGGATGATCAGTCGTGGATCACGCACTTGTTTCATCAATCGAAAAAGCGTTGGAATGGAAGGATTCTCGCCCGCTTGGCTCTGGTGTCGCTTATGGCAAGATGCCCAATCCCGAGCTGTGCCAGCAGATCCTCACTCCAACCCGACTGCTGGACATCGTCATGCGCCGGTCGTTGGAATTCCCACAACTGAGGGTCTTCCAACACGGTGAAGAGCTGCACCCCGACCGGTACACGCGCGCTGTCACAAGCCGTAGAGGTCAAGCTCGGCAGATGGCACGCATGGACCGGCTAGCCTCCTTCATCAGAGAGGGAAGCACGCTCGTCCTGGATACGCTGGATTCGTTCAATCCCGCAATGGAAATCGCCTGCCAAGCATTGCAATGGTGGTCCCGTGAGCTGGTTCAGGTGAATACCTACCTGACGACCAGCAACGCTGCCGGTTTCGACCTGCATTGGGACGACCATGACGTTGTGGTCGTGCAGCTCGGCGGCGAAAAGTCCTGGGAAGTGCGTGGCACATCACGGGTAGCGCCGATGTACCGCGACGTGGAACGCGCCGATGCACCGCCCGAAGCAGTCCTCTGGGCGGGCACGATGCGAGCCGGGGACGTGCTCCACATTCCACGCGGCTACTGGCACCGGGCGACCCGCACAGACCGAGCCGACGACCGAGCCGGTTACTCGCTTCACGCCACGTTCGGATTCGTGAAGCGAACCGGGGTGGACTGGCTGTCATGGATCGCTGACCGGTCCCGGCAGGACGAGGCGTTCCGGTTTGATCTGGACCGGGACGGCAACACCGACACGCTAGCGGAGCTGGTGCCGCAACTCGTCGCCCGCTGCCCGCAAGACGTGTACCTGTTAGCGCGTGAGACCGAACGACCGCCGCGACGTCGGGTCATCACTGGGGGCGTGTTCGGCGGGTTGACCGACGTGGTTTGCCTGACCGACTTTCCGCCGCACATCATCACCGGCCCTGACGATGTGACGGTGTGGGCAGTCGGCAAAGAACTTGTGTTCGCGGCGAAAGCCGAACCGGTTGTTCGCAAACTGCTCTCCGGCAACCCGGTCAACATCGAACAGGTCACGGCCGAAACCGGCGTTCCTGCCGACGCCATCGCGCGCACATTCGTAGACGAGGGTGTATGCGCCGAGTTGACGCCAGAGCTGGCGGCCGGATTTCTACAGCTCGGCAAGTAGCTGATCGGCCGCTGCCCGCGCAGGCCCCGACAATGGCGTCGGCACGCCGAGCCGGGCAGCGGCCCTTACCGCGTTCGCTGCCTGAAGTAGCATGGCCAACTTCCCCGAACGCGTATCCAGATCGGCGGCGAATATCTGCCGGACCCGCGCGGCCAGCTCCAGGCACGGCAAAGACGCTTGCCACAAACATGCCGCATCTAGCCCACGTGGCGCACGGCCCCAATCCTCCCAATCGATCAGATATCCGTCGGTAGTCACGTTGTCCCAGTGAACATCCGTGTGCGCGGTTCTCCACTCGTCCACCGTGGTATCCGCACCGTCTCCGAAAACCTCGACAATGCGGCGGGTCACGTGCTGCTGACTCATGCCGATACGCGTGGTTGAGTACGCGGCCAGCTGATCAAGCGATGACGACAGGCCAGCCCACCACGAATCCGGCAGAGCCAAGGCGGTATCGAGGCTACTGACCGTCGGGGCCGTGATGAGCTGTACCTCGTCCGCACGCCACACCACACCCCGCGCTTTGTCATCCCACGTCGCCGACTGGAACCACGAGGGTTTGCGGACGCCGGGAATGGTGGCGGATTCTTCGAGGCCGATCCACGCTTGCCCGCCAGCACGTTCACGGTTGCGACGCTCAATGCGCACCCATGTGCCGGCCGTGGTGCGGTAACCCTCAGACGCGCCGGACTCCCCGTACACAACGGACGACCGGTCAAGCCGTACGGAAAGGGCACGTTCAGCGCGTTCCACCACGTCGTCATGCGCGGTGTGGCGAACATCAATCACAGCGGTCACGGTAGCCGAACCGTCACCCCGGAGAAACCAGAGCGGCCGGGGGCATCACTGTCGCCCCCGGCCGCTCGATCGTGTCCGTGTCCTGATCAATCAATCCCCGACGCGGCCGTTCAGGGCCGGGGTGGCGTCGGCTTCGGCACGTAGCTGCCGGATGTGGTCGCTGTCGTGGAGGACACGCTCGATAGCGGGCCAGATGTCTGCTTCCTGCCACGCGTCGAGTCGGATGCGGCAGGTACTCGCACTGGCTCCGAGTGTGGGCGGAATTCTGCTGTAGGTGCAGCCGAGTTGTTCCACGCACACGATCCCGGCGAGCACCGCGCGGTTGTCGGCGCGGGGACGTCCGACACCTCGCTTCTGCGGCTCTGGCGGAAGCAATGGAGCGATGTCGGCCCACAGGTGATCGGGGATGATCCGCTCGACCGTGACCGTCCCGGACAGGCGTAGTGGCCTGGCGGGTGTGTACTTCCGGCGGGTGCCCGGCTGGCTCTGCTTGCGGGATTTTGCGGGGCGGACGTCGCCTTTCGCGCTCGCGGCGAGCATGCGGGCGATGTGTGCGGCGTGGGGCGCGATGCTGCGTGTCCAGTCGAGGCACTGTTCAGCGATCAGGTGCGTCAGGGGTGGGACGAGCCTGCAATGCCCGTCGGATTCCTCGACGAACAGTTTCGGGGAGAGGTAGCGCATCGGGCCGTTGGTGCACAGCAGGTCGAGGACGAACCGGTCGATGTCGGGGCGCAGGATTTCCAGCAGGTCCAGGGCGAGCGAGTCACGGTTGGGTTTGTCGGCATGGTGGAACCCCATCGCGGGATCGAGCCCGACAGCCAGACACGCCAGGCGACATTCAGTCTCGGCCAGCCAGTAGGAATAGTTCAGCAGGGCATTGATCGGGTCGGCGGCGTGGTGGCCGTTGGTCTTGGCGGTGTCGATGCAGGATCTCCGGGCCACGAACGTGGTCCAGTGCGCAGGCACGGTGCGCAGCTCACGCGGCTCGAAAGGCACGATGACGCGCCCGGACCAGGCTTGCCAGTACGCCGCACCTGCCGCACCTTCCCGCACCCGGGCAGTGCCGATGTCCTCGCTGGCGGCAACTTCGGCGGCGTGCTGACGGATGATGTCGCTGGCGTCCGGATTGTTCAGGTACTCGGTGGCGATGGCGGCCTGCCCGTCCAGCTTGCGAGCGAGGATGTATTTCGCGATGTCCAGACCGATGGCCGCGTGTGGTCCGTCGTCGCTGGCGAACGCTTGCGCTCGCCGCAGCCGCACGTCGTCGGTACCCGGCCGGGGCTCAGCGGTGGCGGTGATCTGTCGGCCGGACCGGTCGACCTGGACCACCGTGATCCCGACATCGGCGCACCAGCGTGCGGCATCCCAGGACACATATCCGTTGTCGGCCAACACGATGATGCGGCGCACGTCGCGTTCGATCCGGGGCAGGGTGCGGATACGGCGGTGCTGGCCGATCCCGTCCTGAATGGACAGCTGCCCGCGTTCGACACGGAGCTGAACATTGCGGCCGTCGGCGATGATCACACGCGGATCGGTGCTCGTGCGGCCGTAGACGATGGCGGCGGTGGCGGTCGCACCCTCGGGCAGGGTGCGGTGAGCGCGTGTGGGCGCGTTACGCTGCTGAGTCAGCATCACGGGAGCTACCTCTCTCGTGGTGTCAGACCCCGGTTCGACGTTGGCGCGTCGGCCGGGGTCGCTTCATATGCGGTTGTTCCGCGCACGAGCGTAGCACCGTGATCGTGCGTGATGGCCGGATTCGCGCACACGCACGGAAACTCGTTGACCGGCATGACCGAACCACCATGAACAACGCGCTCAATGAGCGCATTAATGCGATGGACAACAAAAGATTCAATTGAACCGCGGGCGCAATAATAACTAAGCGACATGACGTTCCGATCGAAACATATTAAAGATGCTCAACAATCGTCCTGATCTGCACTCGGTGTTCGCCATAAAGGGGTTGGCATTTCAGATCGGGAGGTGTTTCACTGGATTCGGGCCGCCTTTCCGGCGCGGCCTATTTGCCGATTCGCCGAGTGCAGAAGTGGGGCACGGTATGCCTTCCATTGCGGACAAACTTGGGTTCCTCAGTGCGGCCGAGACAGCCGCGCGGCTGAAGATCGGCCCGGACAGTCTCAAGCGTCTGGTAGCCCAGGACCGGATTCCGTATGTGACTACGCCGTTGGGCCGGTTGTTCGTGGAGTCCGAGATCACCGAATACGCCAAGACCTTCGTGCCGCCCCGACGGGGACGGCCACCAAAGGGCACGAGTTCTCGGAGGCGGTCCCGTTCGGTGACGCACGCTCAGCCGGGAACCGATCGTCACACCATGCGGCCGGAGCAGGCCGGCGGTGAGACGCGATGACACAGACCAGCGAGGCGACCGCGAGCGGCGGCGGGGTGATCGCGGTGCCGTTGGAGAGGATCGAGGCGGATGTGTCCGCGTGGCCGCGTCAGGAGTTAAACCGCCAGCGGGTCGCGGACTTCGCGGAGCTGTACCGCGACGACACCCGGTCGGTGCTGCCACCGCTGGACGTGGTGCCCGCCCCGGAGTCAGGGCGATTCATCCTGGCCGACGGCTGGCACCGCTACCACGCCTTACACCAGGTCGACGCCAGTGAGGCAGACGTGCGGATCATTCCGGCCGAGGAGGGCGAACACCCACACAGGGCGGCCTACCGGCACGGTCTGACGCTGGCCGCCACAGCCGGGCTGCCGCTGACGCGTACCGAACGAGTCGCGGCGGTGAAGCGGCTTGTGGACGAACATCCGGAGTGGTCGGACCGGCAGATCGGCCGCGCCTGCGGGGTCTCGCATTCCACGGTGTCGAAATACCGGCGCGGTGAGGTGGCCAGTTTGGCCACCAGTCCCGATCCCGGCACCGACGACGGTGACGATGGGCAGGAGTGGTACCCGCCGGAGGAGACCGCCGAGAAGGCGGCCCGGACGCTGGTGCGGGACCTGGCACGGCTGGACGACAGGCGCGGGTTGCTGGCCCGGTTCTCCGGCAAGCGGGCCACCCGCGACATGGGAACAGCACTGGCCGAAGCGCTGGCCGATCAGTACTACGACGACGTTGAGCACGCCGTCCGCCAGGCCCGCGCATGGTCGGAATGGCTTACCCACGCCATCACAGCGTTGGAGGAATTCGAGTAAACGGCTACAGCACCAAAAAGAGGGGCACCCGCAATTCCGGTCGCGGGTGCCCCCTGGAAATGGGACTCAGTGAAACTCCATGTGTACCGCCAGGATAACACACACACCGTTTCGCGCGGCAGTATTTCGCGCCTCCGTAGCTACCGGTTTCAGTCGAATAGCGTGCTGCGCACGCCTGACCTTGGCGGTGTAGCGACATGGGGAAGCCGCGTAAATCCTGGGACGAAATGGTCGATGCCTACGGCAATCCGACGGCCCATCGGCGAAGATTAGAACGTAAGGGATTCACCCGCGAATCTCACGCGGCAGGACAGTCGCAGAAGGAAGCACGCGGGCACGGCAATACACCCGAGCGCCCTGATCAGGCGCGGCGGGATCCGGAACGCTACAAGAAGTATCTCCAGGCACGTCGGACGCTGCGGGTGGTCACCACCGAGGGGATCGTCACTGTATCCGGACTGCGCAAGAAAGACCGGTCCACGGTGGCCAGGCACTGGAACGCAATCGGCCGCTACCTGGACAGCGGCAAGACCGATTCATTGAGCAAATTCGACGGAAAGATGATCGGCGGCTATAAGAAAGATGGAGAGGACGTGCCGAAATACGAACTGGAAACCCGGCTTGATCCGCTCGACGATTACGAAAACACCAATCACATCAACGTTGATTCCATCTACGAGAAGGACGACTGAATCATGACTACGACATGTGTCACATGTGGACAGTCGGGACGGGTGGAGGCGCATCACGTTGCCGGACGTGCGAACCATGCCACGCTGACGGTCAATGTGTGCCGTGAGTGTCACCGGCTGTTCTTGACGACGTGGCAATACGCGGCGGGAACGCCGCTGAACCACAAGACACCGCGCACCGACGCCGACCGGTTCGCCGCGTTACTTTGCGGACTGTTCAGCGTGCTCGCCCTCTATGCCCAACGCGGGAACACGGTCGATGGTGTGGCCGAGGCTGCGGTGTTGTCGCAGCGGGGAGTTTCCCGGCTACTGGATCTCGGCGGCAGCACGCAGGCATGGCACGGCAGCAATGCGGCGGTGCCGGTGCGGCCGGCCACCGTCCCCGCCGACGCGGACCGCCTGACGTCGCTTGCTGGACTGGCCGCCCTGGTGGAGCCGTTGGCATCCGAGGCATACGGAGATGCCCACCCGCTCACCGACGTGGTGACCGCGCTGCGGGGTGACCCTGCGGCACTGCTGCCCGGACTCCGGCAACTGCTCGCCGATCCGCACCAGGCGAACGCCACTGTCGGATTGCTCGACGACGCCGTACGGCAGGCCATGAGCGCCGCACAGGCGTTGCTGACAGTACCGGCCCCGGACACCGCGACGGCAGAGGATTTCGCGTCGCTGGTCGACGCGGCACAGGCGTTATTCGGCACTGTTGATCACGTCGCCGGACTGCTGTCCGCAGGTCTGTCCGAGACGGACAAGGGTGCGGCGTGAGCGGTGACTTCCTGCCGGTATCGGTACGCGGGTGGACCGACCAGCCACGCGAACGCAGGAAACGACACGGCAGTGATCGCACGCCCGAAACCCGGCATGTGCTGGTCGTCGACACCGAAACCACGATCGACACGGCGCAGGCGTTGACGTTCGGGTGTTACCGGTACTGCTATGTCGACACCGCACCCGATGGGCAGATCACCGTGACCACCGTTGCCGAAGGGCTGATCTACGCCGACGACCTTCCGGAGACCGACCCCGACGGCTACGCCACCTTGACCGACTATGTCCGCACTCATGAGGCGAACGTGGATCTGTTCTACCTCGGATGTGAGCCGGACTGGCGGCTACGGCTGTACTCCCGCAGCGAGTTCATCGAGCAGTGGATCAACGGCGTGGCCTACCGGGACCGCTGGGGTAAGCGGGTCGACCGCGAACCGGCCACGCTGGTGATGTTCAACGCCCCGTTCGACCTCTCCCGCCTGGCAGGATCGGCCAGCGAGGCACGCGACGGCAGCACAGCCGCCCGGTTCGCAGGCGGATTCTCCCTGGCTCTGTCCACCAACGCCGACGGCAACCCGGTCCAGTGGCGGCCCAGAGTGCGGGTGAAGTCGATCGACTCGAAACGCTCCCTGAAAGGATTCTCCGCGCTGGACAAGCAAACCCGCTTCCGGGGTCACTTTCTCGACCTGCGCACCCTGGTGTTCTCCCTGACCGGCAAGAGCCACAGCCTGGCCAGCGCATGCGAGGCATTCGGGGTGCAACACGGCAAAATCACCGCCGAAGAACACGGGCGCATCACCCCCGACTACATCGACTATTGCCGCCGCGACGTGCAAGCAACTGCGGAACTGTACGCCAAAACCACCAACGAATACGCACGCCACCCGATCAGCCTGCAAGAAACCAAAGCGTATTCGCCCGCCTCGCTGTCAAAATCCTATCTCCGCTCGATGGGAATCACCCCGATACTCGATCGCATGCCCGATTTCCCCGCTGACGTGTTGGGCTGGGCCATGTCGGCGTTCTACGGCGGCCGGGCGGAAACCTTCATCCGCCACACCCCGGTACCCGTGGTGGTATGCGACTTCACCAGCATGTACCCCACGGTCGACGCCTTGATGAACCTGTGGGAATTCCTCACCCGAGACCGGGTGGAGGCCATCGACGCCACAGAAAACGTTCAAACCCTGTTGGACGATCACCCTCGATCGATGTTTCGATCCCGCCGCGTGGCGGGAATTCGTGGGAATCGCTCAGGTCATCCCAGACGGTGACGTCCTGCCGGTACGTGCCCAGTACGGCCGGGACACCGCTTGGAACATCGGCGTAAATCCACTGCACGCCGAAAAACCGCTGTGGTACACGATTCCTGATCTCATCGCCTCCACCCTGCTATCCGGAAAGCCGCCCCGTGTGGTCAAGGCCGTACGGTTCGTGCCTGCCGGAAAGACACTGTCCACACTGAACACGGTGCGGCTACGCGGACAGGTCCCGGTCGATCCTGTCGACGACGATTTTTTCCGCACCGTGGTCGAACAACGCCAGGCGGTCAAGGACAGCGATCCGACGTTGGCCGCATTCTTGAAGGTCCTGGCCAACGCGGGCAGCTACGGAATCTTCGCCCAGATGGACCGGCAAGAACTCGCGACAGGACAACGCACACACGTCACCGTCCACGGCGCGGCCGAACAGCCCTGGAAAGCAGCCGTCGCCGCACCCGAGAAACCCGGTGAATACGTCTTTCCACCGATCGCCGCATGCATCACAGGCGCGGCACGGCTGATGCTGGCCATGCTTGAACGATCGGTCACCGACGCGGGCGGTGTCTGGACATTCTGCGACACCGACAGCATGGCCATCGTCGCCAACGAACACGGCACACTCATCGACTGCCCCGGCGGCCCGCACACCATGCCCGATGGCCGAGCAGCAGTGCGGGCACTGACCCTCGATCACGTCGACACGATCCGGCAGCGATTCGCCCGACTCAACCCCTACCGACCCGACGCGGTTACCGACATCCTGAAAGCGGAATTCACCGGCTGGTGCTATGCGATCTCGGCGAAACGCTACGCCTTGTACCGACTCGATCCCGCAGGAATTCCCGCTATCAAGTCGACCAGTGAGGACGCCAACGGTGGCGACACAGGTCTGATCGAGATCGACAAAACCAGCGAACACGGCTTGGGGCATCTCCTCAACCCCACCGACCCGGACTCGGCAGATCGCGACTGGATCCGCCACCTGTGGCAACTCATCATCAGCGACGCTCACCGAAGAGCGACGGGCGAACCTGACTGGCTGGACCGCCCCGCACTCTCTCGCATCAGCATCTCGTCACCGACGCAGTGGCGGCCCTTCACCAGCTGGAACGCGGGCAAGCCCTACCGCCAGCAGATCAAACCGTTCAACTTCCTGCTCGTCGGCCACGTCGCCGCCGCCAGCCACCCGCCCGGCACCGACCCGCAACGCTTCCACCTCATCGCTCCCTACGACAGCGACCCCGCGACCTGGCTCGATCTCCCGTGGCGCAACCGCTACGACCCCCACGGCACCACCTACCGCACCACCACCGAGAGGTGGAACTACGACGATCACCAATATCGCGACATCCGGCCAGCACCCGACGATTTGGTCCAGCTCAAGACCTACCGCCAGATCTTGCACCAGTACCGCCGACGACCAGAGCACAAAGCCAACGGACCAGACGGAAAACCCTGCCACAGCAGTACAACCGGACTGCTTCAACGCCGTACTGTGCGCCTGGCACGGCTGCACCACATCGGCAAGGAAACCAACCAGCTCGACGAATGGCAGACCGGCGGCATCAGCCCTGACCACGTTCTCACCGACTACGACAGCCCCAACGACGCCCTTACAGATCTGGTCCTGCCCGCACTGGCCAGCCACACCACCCAGCAGCTCGCCGACCACATCGGGCTGAGTGCACGAGAGATCGAACGAATACGAGCAGGTGACGTATCCCCGCGTCCAGCCGTCAGCGAATCACTCACCCGGCTCGCCGTCGATACCGCAATCACCGAACTCGACCAACAACACACCGAGCACCCCTGGAAGCGGGAACCCGACCACACCAGATACGCGAAATGGGAATCAGTACTCGCCTACCGGAAACACCACCACAACCCACAACGACTCTGCCCCTGCGGATGCGGACAAAAACTCACCCGACGCCAGAAGTACGCCACCGACGCATGCCGCAAACGACACAACCGCGCAGTAGCTGTAAGACCAGTACTGGCCCGAGGCAGAGTACGCTAATCTGATCAACATGGATGCGGATCTGTAAGACGACGCCAGCTGGCGCCGCTGTGCGGCGTTGACTTCCTGCTGGCGCTTATAACTACGACTACCACAACAAGGGGCCATCATAATCCGGGTCTAAACAGCGGAGAGCGGGATGTCCTGGCCTACCTATCCTCTTTCCGTGAAAACTCCGGCCGTAGGCGGCCGCAAAAGGACGTGTTCCCCTTGAGGCCACCATTCTTGCCCATACATCTTCAGGCACTTCCACAGTCTCAAAGAACGCCTCGTGTCCGCCTTCCAATCTTCGCGTCTTATCGAGCCGAGTAACCCAAGCACCAAAATACGGCGAAAAATCCAGACGTCTGAGGATATATTTATAGACTAGAGTCCTGATCGAGAATGCACGCCTTACGCCGACCTCATAGATCTGAATCGGCTCTCTTCCGGTGTTGGTTACCGATATCTTGAAATAGAAATGCCGCAAGTCGTTGAGACCATTTCGGGCGACAGGTGCAGCCTTAACGAGTAGAACCGGGCCAGATTTCCGCCAGCTAACAACCTGCCACAGCAGGGCCCCTGTAGCCACAATTGCAGCGTAGCTTGAAACAATTGCCGCATAGAGGGAAATTGCATTTTGAGTGATCATGTTGCGACTATACCGACGCATGTGCCGACCTCCCGGTAGAGCCTCTGGGCCGGTCCTCCCAGGCACTTGCCGCACTCCCGGCGTCGCCAACAGCCCACCAGGGCAGTACCGCCACCAGACCGCCCCCAAAGGACGCCACACGGCAGCAGCGAACCGAAGCACCCACGAACCACAACCGCCACCACCCACAGCGGCAGCGACACAACGTAACCACCGCCGCGAAGCACCGCCGCCCGCGAAGTAGCAGAACGTGACGAATGGTTACGTTGAGTCGAATTTTAGTGATCTTGTCCGGGTTACCGACAGATGATCAAGGTCTACTCCCTAACCCATTTCAATGGAAATCGACGCGTTGATTTCCATTGGTTCTTTTCCATCCTGATCTTGGCTGGTCAGGGGGTGTGGACGCGGGTGGTGGAGGTGTGGGTGGCCTGGTCAAGGGCATGATCGTTTCTGTTGATCATCTGACACCGGACGGGGACTCGGAAGCAGCGTGATCATGATCATGTTGCGGGAAGAGAAGACGAACGCCCTCGGCGGGTTTGAATGGTTCGTGACAACACAATCGAGCCCCGCCGAGGGCGCAGAGCCCATTATGTATCAGGTCCGGCTTCCGCTGTCGAGGACCACGATCGATTCCGTCGCCTCGCTGATCACCGCCCACTGCAAGAAGATCGGCTCCCGCTGGCGCAAAGTCACTCCGGGCAGGCAGGCGGTCATCGTGCTTGCCGTGCTGCGTCACGATCAGCGGCTGCTGGATATGGCCGGGGGCAACGCCGTATCGGCCTCCACGATCAGCAGGTGGGTCGCCGAGGTCATCGACCTGCTGGCCGCCTGCGCCCCCCGCCTGGACCGGGTGCCGGCCAAAGCCACCCGCGCCGGAGCGGACATGGTGTTGCTGGACGGCACCCTGGTGCGCACCCAGCGCCGCAGCGGCCGTGACAACCGACGAAACTACAGCGGTAAACACAAAGCCCACGGCCTGCTGTTTCTCGCCCTCACCGACGCCTGCGGCAACCTGCTGTGGATCTCCGCGGCCGCACCCGGCCGGGCCTCGGAGATCACCACCTCCCGCCGCAACAAGCTCACCACGAAACTCCGCGAGCACGGCCTGGGCGCCGTGGCCGACCTCGGGTTCACCGGACTGGAAGACGACCCCGACGACCCGGTCATCATCACCGGCCGCCGCGCCGCCCGCTGCCACCCGATCACCGACGCCCAGAAGCAGGCCAACCAGCTCCTCGCCCGCGAACGCGCCGCCTGCGAACACGCCTTCGCCGACCTGAAGAACTGGCGCATCCTCACCCGGCTGCGCATGCACACCCGCAACGCCACCCGCCTGCTGCGAGCACTGCTGGTGCTGACCAACCTGGAAATCACCCGCTGACGAACAACCACGATCGCGGAACCCGACACGGCGTCGCCCCCCGGCCATGCCCGGCAAGCGTCGGGCGTGACGCAGCACGGCCGGCGCGATGACCGCCTGCACGCCCGGGGGTGGCTTCGCGCCGGCGGGAGCCGATTTCCTTGCGCCAGACCGGAGATCACGTCGCTGACGGCGTGCGGGTGGAGACCGGCGGCAGGCCCCGGTACATAATGCGCGCTGCGCCCCCGGCGAGGTTTCTTTGTGTTGTCACGAACCCATCCGAACCCGCCGAGGGCCACCCTATTTCGTTTTCCCCGGCCGTGATCGCGATCACGCTGCCGTGGGCCGGGGGGACGGTGTCAGCTGATCACCCTTGATGATCATGACTCTGACCAGCCCACTCACACCTCGCCGCCCACGTCCACCCCACCTGACCTGCAAAGATCAGGATGGAAAACGCTCAATGAAATCGCCGGGGGCGCCTAGTCCAGGACTCGGCCCTTGGTTTCCGGGAGCAGCCAGATGAACAGGACTGTCAAGGCGGTGCAGATCATCAGCACCGTGACGATCGCGCTGCCCAGGCCGATCCCGGCCGAGGCCCACCCGATCAGCGCTGGGCTGAAGGCCGCGACCCCACGACCGACGTTGTAGGTGATGCCGGCCCCGGTTCCCCGCACCCGGGCGGGGAACAACTCGGTGAACAGCGCCCCCTTGCCCGATGCCTGGGCCGAGACGAAGAACCCGACGATGAGCGCCAGCAGCAGGTTGTACCAGAGCGCCTTGACCGGGACGGCCATGAACAGGAACCCGAACACTGCGGTGCCGAGGTAGAAGAGGGTGAACGCCCAGCGGCGCCCGATCCGGTCGTGCACGTGTCCACCCAGCACATAGCCGAACCAGTTGCCGACGATCATGAACCAGATGTACATTGCCGTGCTGCTGACGCTGAGCCCGCGTTCTTCCTTCAGGTACAACGGAATCCAGGTCTGGAGTGCGTAGGTGCTGGCCAGACCGGTCGCGCCGAAAAGAGTTCCCAGCACCGTGTACTTGCGCAGGCGCGCAGCGAAGAGCTCAGCGAAGGCGCCCTTCTCGCGCGGCTGGCGCGGCGCCCGCACCGTCGGCACATCGCGCAGGTTCCGCCGGATCAGCAGGGCGACGACCGCTGGGAGGATGCCGACCGCGAACATCGCCCGCCACGCGACCGTCTCCGGCAGCCAGGCGTTGCTGAGGACGTAGGCCAGGTTGGCCAAGCCCCAGCCGACCGCCCAGGCCGACTGGATCCAGGCCAGCGCCCTCCCACGCCGCTCCGGGGCGGCGTACTCGGCCATCAGCGCGGCGCCCACCGGCCACTCCGCACCGAAGAAGAAGCCTTCGAGGGTGCGCCACAGCAGCAGTTGCTCGTAGTTCTGCGCGGTCGCGGTCAGCCCGGTGAACAGCGCGTACGCACTGATCACCAGCACCAACACCTGGACCCGCCCGAACCGGTCGGCCAGCCGGCCGCCGACCACGCCGCCCAGCGCCGAGGCGATGAGCGCGCTGGAGGTGGCAATCCCGCCCTGGGCGGTGGTGAGACCGAGCGTGGCGATGATGCCGCTGAGGGCCAGCGGGAACATCTGGTTGGTGAAGCCATCCAGTCCCCAACCCGACCAGGTCGCCCAGGTCACGCGGCGTACCAGGGATCTGTCAGGGGTGGTGGGAGCGGTCGATGTGGTCGTCATACCCGCACTCCAATCGGTGCCAGAAATCAGTCCGCCGAGGTGAATCCGTAGCTGTCACGGGCCGCTTGCTCGGTGATGCGCCCGTTGTGCAGGTCTTCGCGCAACCGCTCGGGGTCGCGCAGCGTCGGGTCGCCGAAGCCGCCGCTGCCGGGGCTTTCCACCCGCAGCACGTCGCCCTTGCGCAACCGCACGCCGGAAACCCGGCCGCCGGGCAATGGGCGTTCGTCGTCTCGGCCCGGGTTGACGACGAACCGGCCGAGGCTGCCGTCCCCGCCGCCGTGCAGGCCCCACGGCCTGGTCGCCTGCCGGTCGGCGTGGGCCGAGAATTCCGCTTCATCGCAGAGGATCCGCACGTCCCGGCGCACGCCGAGGCCGCCGCGATGGGTGCCCGCGCCGCCGGAGTCGGGAATGAGTTCGTAGGTGTCGACCAACAGCGGGTATTCCTGCTCCAGCGCCTCGATGGGCAGGTTCGACGAGTTGGTGATGTGCACCTGGATGGCGTCCAGACCGTCCTTTGTGGTCCGCGCGCCGCCACCGCCGGCGACGACCTCCGGGTAGACGAAGAACTGCCCGTCGCACTCCCCGGAGAACGTCACGTAGGTGACGGTGCTGTGGCTGGCGGCCGGGACCCGCTGTGGCACCGCCTCGGCCAGTGCGCCCAGCACCACGTCGGCCACCCGCTGGCAGGTGTCGGTGCGCGCGGTGACCGGCGCCGGCTCGACCGGGTTGACGATGCTGCCGTGCGGGGCGGTGATCTCGACCGCGTCGAAGAAGCCGCCGTTGGGCGGGATTCCCGGGTCCAGCACGGCTTTCAGCGCGTAGTAGACCGTTGCCTCCAGGGCCGGCCGCACCACGTTGATGCCGACCGGGCTCTGCGGTCCGGTACCGGCGAAGTCCAGCGCGACCCGGTCGCCGGTGATGGTGATGGCCACCTCGATCTCGGTGGCCGGGCCTTCGCTCGGGTCCATCAGGTCCCGAAACCGGTATGTGCCGTCCGGAACCTCGCGCAGCGCCGCCGCCAGCCGCTTCCGGGAGTGTTCGAGCAGGTACGCGGTGGCGGCGCGCACGGTCTTGCGGCCGTAGCGCCGGTGCACCTCGCGCAACTGCCGCTCCCCGATCTCCACCGAGGCCAGCTGTGCCAGCATGTCGCCGCGTCGCTCGTGCGGCAGCCGGGAGTTGAGCTCGACGAACGCCAGCGGTGCCTGCTCGACCCCGTCGGCGGTGGCGAATCTGACCAGCGGGATGCGCAGGCCCTCCTGGAACAGCGAGTTCGAGTCGCCGGCGTTGCTGCCCGGCACCCGGCCGCCGATGTCGGAATGGTGCGCGATGTTCGCGCTGTAGCCGATCAGCTCGTCGTCGGCGAACACCGGCTTGACCATCGTGATGTCGGGCAGGTGGGTGCCGCCGCCGTGGTACGGGTCGTTGGTGATGAACACGTCGCCGGGCCGCACGGTCAGCGCCGAGGCTTCCAGCGAGTCGATCAGCCCGGTCATCGATCCCATGTGGATCGGCATGTTCTCGGCCTGCGCGACCAGCCTGCCCCGCTCGTCGAACAGGGCGGTGGAGCAGTCCGACCGCTCTTTGATGTTCGTCGAATAGCTGGCCCGGCGCAGCACCGCGCCCATCTCCTCGGCGATGGTCACCAGGGACGCGCCGATGACCTGCACCGTGATCGGATCGGGAGTGTTCATCGCTGCTCCAGTTCGATGACGAGGTTGCCGTAGCGGTCGACGCGCGCGGTGGCGTCCGGGGTGATGACCGTGGTGGTGTCGAGCTGTTCGACGATGGCCGGTCCGGGCAGCACGGTGCCGGCCAGCAGCCCCGCACGGTCGTAGACGGGCGTGTCGAGCCGACCGGTCTCGTCGAAGTCGACCTGTCGACGGCCGATCAGCGCAGCGGCCGGGTCGGGGCCTTCGGCGATGGTCGGCAACTCCGGTTTGTCCACGGCGGCGGCTGCGGTCAGCTGCACCTCGACGATCTGCACCGGGGCATCGTGGTGCGCGAAACCGTAGCTCTTGGTGTGCAGCCGGTGGAACGCCGTCACGATCTCGGCCACGGCGGCGGCATCGAACCGCGCGGCGTCGATCACCTTCGGCGGCAACGGCACGGACAATTCGAAGTTCTGCCGGGCGTAGCGCATCTTCGCCACTCCGGTGATGGCAGTGTCCACATCGGATGGTGCCTCGGCAAGCAGCCAGGTACGGGCTGATCCGTGCACCTCGTGTAGCGCCTCGTTGAGCTTGTCGAGGTCGCTGTCGACGGCCTCGGCCAGCACCGCCTTGGCGAACTCGGTGCGAATGTCGGTCACCAGCAGGCCGAGCGCGCACAGCGTGCCGGGGTTGGGCGGGATCAGCACCGTTGCCATGCCGACCTCCCGCGCCACCTCGACGGCGTGCAGCGGCCCGGCACCACCGAATGCGACCAGCACGCACTCGCGCGGGTCCTCCCCTGCTTCCACCGAAACCTTGCGCACGGCACCGGCCACGTTGACCGCAGCGATCCGCCCAATACCCCGCGCCGCCCCGGCCCGGTCGGTGTTCATCGCGTGCGCCACGCCGTCCACTGCGCGCGCCGCAGCCGGATAATCGACCTTCAGCGCGCCGCCGAGGATGTACTCGGGGTTCAACCGTCCACGTAGGACGTTCGCGTCTGTCACGGTCGGCTCGGTCCCGCCACGCCCATAGGCGGCCGGGCCGGGCTGCGAACCGGCGCTGCTGGGTCCGACCTCCAACGCGCCGCCGGGATCCACGCGCGCGATGCTGCCGCCACCCGCGCCGACGGTGTGGATGTCCAGCGACGGCGTGCGCACCGGGCGATCGCTGATGCGCCGTTGCGAAGACACCAACGCCCGCCCGCCGCGCACCAGGCACACGTCGGTGCTGGTGCCGCCCATGTCGAAGGTGATCAGATCGCCGAAACCGGCCTGCCCGGCCACTTGCGTCGCGGCGACGACCCCGGCCGATGGTCCGGACAGCAGCGTGGTCACCGGGTACCTGCTCACCGACTCCAGCGACATCATGCCGCCGCTGGATCCGATCACCTTCGGCTCGACCGGCACCCCGGTGGCCCGGATCCGCTCGGCCAGCCGCGACACGTAGCGGTTGATCCTCGGGCCGACGTAGGCGTTGACGACCGTGGTGGAGAACCGCTCGAACTCGCGGAACACCGGTGCGATCTCGGCGGACGCGCACACGTATGCCGAGGGCAGCGCCGCGCGCAGCCAGCCGGCGACCTCCAACTCGTGGCTGCCGTTGCGGTAGCTGTGCAGGAAGCAGACCGCCACCGCTTCCGGTGCGTCCGTGCGCACCCGAGCCAGCACCGTGGCGAGATCGTCGGTGTCCAGCGGTTCGAGCACCTTGCCTTCGGCGGACATCCGTTCGATCAGGGTGTGCACCAGCGATCGCGGAACCAGCGGGGGCGCCTTGTCGGCGTCCATGTCGTAGAGGTCGGGACGCTGCTGCCGGCCGATCTCCAGGATGTCGCGGAGCCCCGCAGTGGTCACCAAGGCCGTGAGAGCGCCGTTGGACTCCAGCACGGTATTGGTGGCCACCGTCGTGCCGTGGCCCAGGTAACCGACCGCGCCCGGGTCCGCCCCGGCCTGGTGCAGCACGGCGCGGACGCCCTCGGCGACGGCCACGGACTGGTCATCGGTGGTGGAAGGAAGTTTGTGGATGTGGAAGCGGCCGGTGGCCTCGTCCAGTGCGGTGACGTCGGTGAACGTGCCGCCGACGTCGATCCCGATGCGCAGCATGGTGAATCCTTCGGTGCGGGCCGGTAGAACCGGGAGTCAGTGGAGCCGGGAGAGCGAGAGGTGGTCGATCGGCACCTCGGTGCGGCCGGTGCGCAGCAACTCGGCCGCAGCCCTGGCGAAAACCGGCGCCAGCTTGAAGCCATGACCGGAGAACCCGCCCATCACAAGCACATTCGGCCGCTGCGGGTCGCGGCCGATGATCCCGTGGTTGTCCGCCGTGTAGCCCTCCATGAAGGCGCGCACGGCGAAGGGCTCCGGCGGGAGGCCACGCAGCCCCCGCGACACGACAGCCGAAACGCGGGCGAGATACTCCTGCGTCACCACCGGGTCAAGCTGTTCCGGATCGTCCACAACGGACTTCGTGACGTGCAGGTTGATCTTCACGCCGCCGCCGACGTCCGGAAAGAAGGAGAAGACATTGTCCCCGCCGCTACGCCGGATGCCCACCGGGAAGCGCGCGGGCGCCCAGTGCGGTCCGGCCTCGAACCAGCACAGCACGGCGCGGCGGATCTCGATGTCGCGGGCGAGCACCGGCACGCTGCGGGTGATCCACGGTCCGGTGCACACCACCGCCTGGTCGAACTTCTCGACCAGGATCTCCTCGCCCTGCCGGTAGTGCACGGCCACGCCCGAGCCGTCGTCGACGACGTCCACGACGGTGGTGCAGGAATGGATGCGCGCCCCGGCCTTCTCGGCGAGCAAGGCGGTTTCGACCACGGCGCGCTGCGGATGCAGCAGACCGCCTTGACGATCGAACAGCACCACGTCGTCTTCGAATAGCCGGTGCTGTGGAAACCGCCGGGCCGCCTCGCCGTGGTCGAGCCGCTCGACGTCGAGATCCCATTCCTGTGTCACGTCCACGACGGTGCGCACGTCGGGATCTTCGGCCGAACCGATGGTCAAGGCCCCGCAGGGTTCGAGCAGCGGAACGCCCGCCTGCGCGCCGAGTTCCTGCCAGGCCGCCCGAGCCTCACGCAGCAGAGGCACGTAGCTGCCGCCTTCCTTGTAGGCGACTCGGAAGATGCGGGTCTCGCCGCCGGCGGCTCCTCGCTCGTGCCCGATCTCGAACCGTTCGAAGCCGGTCACGCGCACGTCGTCGGCCGCGAGCCGGTGCATCACCTGGCTGCCCATCGTGCCCACGCCGATCACGGCGACACTTGGCTGCTGAAGTGGTTTCATCGCGGTCTCCGCAGGAGGTCGGTAGCGGTGGCGCCAACAGGCCAGGAACGTAGCATTTGCTTCATGAGGAGACAATGGACGACGTGAACACTTCACGTAGCGAATCGCTGGGGCAACGAATCCGAAACCGCGCCGGAAAGCTGGCCAGCGGTGAACGAGCGGTCGCCGACTACCTGCAACGCCACCCCGAGGACGCGGCGATCTCCTCGGCCGCCAAGCTCGGCGAGGTCACCGGCACCAGCGACGCCACGGTGATCCGCACGGCACGCAAGCTCGGCTTCGAGGGGCTGAGCGACCTCAAACGCAGCCTGGTCGAGCACCTTGCGCGCCGCCGCGACCCCGCTCAGGTTCTCGACGACCGAGTGCAGCGGCTTCGCCCGGCCGAGCACGGGGTGCTGCAACCGGTGATCGACGCCGGGCTCACGCTGCTCGGCGAGGTGCCGGCACTCATCGACAGCGCCGAATGGTCGCGCACGGTGGCGGCGCTCAACGAAGCCGAGCACGTCTGGGCCTACGGCATCGGGCCCAGCGCCGCCATCGCTGATCACCTCGCGCTGAGCCTGCGGCGCGCGGGCAAGGCAGCCGACGCGTGGACTGCGACGGGCTTCCGCCTGGCCGACGAACTCCTGCGGCTCAAACCCGCGCATGCCGTGGTCGTGGTGGCACCACTGCGAGTGTTCCGCGAGATCGGCATCGTCCTCGACCACGCACACCGCATCGGCGCGAGAAGCGTGCTGCTGACCGAAGCAACCGACGAGGCCGGGGAAACCACGGCCGACATCGTGCTTGCGCTGCCCGACTCCACCGAGGGAGCGGCAAACGAACTCATCGCGCCGCTGACCATTCTGCACGCGCTGGTACTGGAACTCGCCGCTGCGGAACGATTTTCGGCCGTTGAACACTACCAGCAGCTCAACGCCCTGCGCACCGAAATCGCCGGAACCGACCTCGACATCAGCCGATTGCCGGAACTGTGAAATGATCAAGAAACTCCGACAGGGGGCGAAGATTGGGTTGGTCCGAACACCGGAGAAACTTACCCGCCCTAGGGATTCACGTCATCACTTGAGGTGAGCGGCCATTTTTCGAGTTGCACGCTTTCGGGCGGGCAGAGCTACATTCGTCGTGGGCAAGAAATTCTCCGGAGAAAAATATTGCTCCGACCAATAAGAATTCATGCTGAAAGGAAAACAACCCCGATGTACAACGTGAAGCGCGTGATCATGGTGGCCGCCCTGGGACTCCCGCTGATGCTGAGCACGTCGGCGGTGGCACTCGCCGACGGCAAGCCGGAGAAGGTGGACCTGGACCAGGTCATGGACCAGGACCAGGTGCAGTCCAACACCCAGGCGAACGTGAGCAACGCGCCGGTGAGCGTGAAGGGCAAGAAGAACGAGGTCACAAGCATCACCAAGCAGGAAAACACCAACTGGCAGACCCAGGAAGGCGACTGGGACGACAATACACAGAATCAGGCGGCGAAGCCCTGACAAATCGTGAGGCACCCGACTCGCCAGCTGCGATAATGTGTTGATTCCGCTTGGCCCGGCCGCTTGAACCGCCGGGCCAAGCGGAATTCTCAGCAAACCGGAATCGCCCTCAAGAACGGGCCCGGCAGCAAGCGCGGGCACCGCGGCACTCGTTTCCGATTCTGTTTCCAATTCTGCCCTAGGCTTGGGAAATCCGGCGACCACTCGCCGGCGCGGCAGAGCGCGAGGCCTTTCCCGGGGGCAATGAACGCCGTGCGTATCAGGTCGCCGTGTGGGGCTTGTGCGTGTTCGTCAGCAACTCGGCCAGGCGACCGCCCAGCACGCGGCGCCTCCTGCGCCCAGGACGCCCCGGAGACCTCCGCCACGCCCAACACGTCAGCGAGGCTGCGGCCGGATTCCCAGGCCGCGAGCATCTCCTTGATCTGCGCCAACGCGTAGCCGCGCTCCAGCATGCCGATGATCAGCCGCAGCCGCACCAGATGCGCATCCGAGTAGATCGCCATCCGTCCTTGCCTGCGGGGCGGCGGCAACAGTTCCCGGTCCTGGTAGACGCGGACGTTTCGCACCGTCGTACCCGCAGCCCGCGCTAGATCGCCGATCCGGTATTCCGCCACTCGACGCAGCCTAGTTACCTTGCTCGACAAGTGCCGGGACGCCGACACTGTGGTGGTCAGTTCCCCAGTCTCGACATCGATCAGCACCGAGCGCACCCGCCGGTCCCCGCGGTCGAGGTGCGCCAGCACCGCCTTCTCATCGGGCTTCTCCAGTTGCACCAGGGGAAATCGGGTCCTTTCGTGCAACAGTCCCGCCTGGTGAGGATTTCCCGGTTGCGCAGGATCTCATCGGAGTTCAACGGATCCAGCGGATGCTTCGTCATCGCCCCTACGTCAGAGACAAGCACCGCGCTGCGCCCGTGGTGTGCGGACGCAGCGCGGTGCTTTCGGGCCGGTTGTGGATCAGGCCCGGTCGCTCATTCCGGGGCCGTCGACGCCGCCCGGCTTGCCGGGGGAGTCCTGGCCGTCGACCGAACTTTGCTGCTGGTCGGAATCATCGTCGCCCTGCTGCGCAATGTTGGGCTTCGAGGGACGGGGCTGGGGATCGGGCAGCACCTGCGGATCGTCTTTTGACTGGGTGCTCTCGTGTGCCTTGCCATTCTGCGACGCCCCGTCCTGCTTGGACACATCGAGCAGCGTCGAGGAGAGGATCTTGTCGATGTCCGGGATCTGTGGATCCTCTGCCGCCGCGGCGATTCCTGTCGCTCCCAGCACGGCTAGCCGCGTCTTTCGCACATGGGTGAGGGTGGGACGAACCCGGGTATGCCGGATGATCATGGCGGTTGGGTGGGATCGACGGCAAGCAGGTTGAGTAGTCGGGTCTGGACGGGCCCGGGTTGCGGGATGGTCGCGGGTTGGCCGGTGGTGGCGGGGATCAGCCGGAGTTCGGACAGGGCCTGGAAGATCAAGCGGCCGGTGGGTTTGGCTTTCTGACCGGGATACAGGCCGGCCATCCTGACCTCCGGAGCGATCGCGGTCCGCACGGCGCGTTCGATCAGGCAGAAGACGAGAAGGGCGAGACAGATCACGGTGAGCAGGGCGGCGATGCGCCGGTTGGTCTTGAGGAACATCGGTGCCACCGCCAGGGGGCCCTTGAACGCCGAGTAGCGGCGTTCCACCACTTCCTGGCCCTTGTAGCGGGTGAGGACCTCGGCGGCGGTGACGGTGGCGGGCAGGTTGGTCAACAGGGCGTACCAGCCGTCGGTGGAGGCCTCGGCATCCAGCGCGGTCTGATCGAACCACCACGTCAGGGTGGGTTTACCGGTGACGGGGTCGGTGCCGACCTGGGTGCGCAGGTAGGTCTTGACACGGCGGGTGCGGGCGATGGTGGTGACCCGGTCGGTGACGGCGTGCTCACTCGGGTAGTGCCGCGACCCCAGGCCACGCACGACCCGGTCGAGGTCGCCGCGGGCCCGGTCGAGTTTCTTCGCCCGTGCCGCCATGGCAGCCGTCGCTCGGGCGGTGGAGTGCACGAACACCCGTCGCAGCCGCAGTACCGGGTCGGTCTTGCGCTTGCCGGGCAGGCTCAGTGTGTCCTCCATGACCCGCCAGGCGCCGCGGCGATCGGCTGGTTTACCGGTGTCCCGTCCAGCTACGTAATCCACAACCGTGGCCGCCTGCGGGTCGAGTGCGGCCAACTCGGCGGCGCGGACGTAGAGCTTGGATGCCGGGGCGATGAATCTCACGCCCGCGGTGACCATGGCGTGCAGGTTGCCGTAGGAGATCAGCTTCGAGTCCCCCACCAACAGAAAATCCCGTGGCCCGGCAAGGTTTTTCAGCGCGGTCATCGCCCCCACTACCTGGGCGACCTCTCCCGCGCCGCCGTCGTAGCCACGATGCAGCACCGGTATCCCGCCGTCGCCGGTGACCGCCAGTCCGGCCTGGACCTGCTTGAGATCCGGGCGACGGTCTTTCGGGTGCCCGAATCGTGGTGCGGCGTAGCCGGGATCGGTCTGTTCGTATGCGCCATACAGCGAGATCGACGTCATATCCCAATGCAACCGGGACACATCCAGCCCGAACGCCGAGATCGCTCGCGCCCCCACCGATCCCACGATCCGGTCCAGCTCCGGGGCGATCGCGTCCAACGCGCGGGCGATCCGGTCGTCATTGAGCCTGGCGGGGTCGATACCCAGCACTTCCTCCACCGCCCATGCCCGCGCCCAATCGGTGACCCGCAACAACGGCGTCGGCGAGGTCAACCGATTCGCCACCAACGCCTCGATCACCTGCCCATGCGACAGGATCGCCACATCACGCACCGGGCAGGCCCGGTCGATAATCCCGGCCAGGTCCAACCTGCCGCAGTAGTCGGCCACCACCGGCAACGCACCCAGCATCTTTTCCACACTCGGCCCACCGAAGACCATCGGTTGCGGAAGCGGTCGTGCACGCATCCCGCAACGATAAGATGATCAAAGCGGAACGCTCTTCCAACCCCAACCACCCCCATGTGCGAAACACGGGGCTAGCCCGCTGAGCAGAACGGTGACCAGTTGACGACGCATGGAAAACCTCCTTGTCGTTGTGGACCATGCCGAGAGATACGCCATCACAGCTCGATCGACTTCGCTGATCGGATCACCGTGCCGTGCATCCGGTTCCCGAAATCGGGGGACGAAAACGTCAGCCGAACCCGGGAACGCCAGGTGGCCCGGTCGGACGGGGGATTTGCGACCGGGCCACCCCGAGGTGCTCGCCTGGGGGCATCAGGCGTTCACCTCTTCCTCCCCCCTGCTAGTGCCGTCTCGCGTGTCCGCCGGCAGCTGGGCTCCGACCCCGCCCGCACCGGCTGCGCCCGCCGGTGAACCTCATCGGTACTCACGCCCGCGATCGGCGGTGTGCAGCGCGCTGTGCGCACGCCACTGGGCGATCACGCCGAGCAGCCGGGCCTTCGCCTTCGACGCCTCGGCGTCCTCGGCAGCCGACCAGAGGTCATATCGTTCCTGCGGATCGGCTTGCAGGTCGAACAGCTGGCCCTGCTCGGAGTCCAGGAACTCGACCAGTTTCCAGCGGTCGTCGCGCACCATCGTCATCAGTTCGGTGCCGGTGAGGATCATGTCTCTGGCATGTTCGGAGAACACGTATTCCCTGCCCTGCCAAGGCTCTCCGCGCAGCGCGGGCACCAGGGACTGCGCTTCCATCCAGTGCGGTGGTGTCAACCCGGCCAGCTCCAGCACCGTGGGCCCGAAGTCCATCATGGACGTCAGCGAGTCGATCCGCTGCCCGGCCACGACCCGGCCCGGCCCCCACACGATGGCCGGCACCCGCACGCTCGACTCATACATCGTCCACTTCTGACTGTGCCCGTGGTCGCCGAGGCAGTCGCCGTGGTCGGAAGTGAACAGGATGACCGTGTTGTCGAGCACTCCGCGACGCTCCAGCGCGTCGAGCAGCAGGCCGATCTGTTCGTCGATCATGGTGACGTTGGCCAGGTAATGCCGGCGTTGCCGGAGCGACTGCTCTTCGGTGGGACTCGCCAGGTGCACGATCGCGTCGTGGTCGTTTTCCTGGTGATGCTCTCGCAGCTCCTGGAGCACGTCCGGCTGCACGGTGTCATCGTCGTCCACAATGGGCAGTGGCACGTCCCGGTCCCGATAGGGTTCCAGGTGCCTCGGCACCGGGTCGTAGGGCGGATGCGGCCCCGGGAAACCGATCTGCAGGAAGAACGGTTCGTCTCCGGGATAGGTGTCCAGCCACCACCGGGCGTGCCCGGCGACGAAGACATCGGAGTGCATTTCCTCGTCCAGCGTCCACTCGAAGGCACCCAGCCGCTCGGCGTAGTCCTCCCGCTCCCGGTAGGTGGTGCGGGTCGGCTTGCGTTCACCCAGCGCCCATAGCGCCTTGTCCCACTGGTCGTGGAAGAACGGCACGTTCGGATGGTCGCGATCCTTGTTCTCCACCACCGTGCGTTCGTGGAAACCCAGCGGTGTTTCCCAGGGATGGGTATGCATCTTGCCCACGTTCACGCAGTGATATCCGGAGTCCGCAAGCGTTTCCACCCAGGAATGCCGCCACAGCTCCTCGTTGCGCAACACGCCGAGGCTGTGCGGGTACACGCCGGTGAACAGGCTCGCCCGCGACGGCGAGCACGAGGGCGCGCTCACGTAGGTGTGGGTGAACGCGGTGCCCTCGCGGACGAGCCGGTCGAGGTTGGGGGTGTCCACGTGGTCGTGTCCCAGCGCGGCGATCGTGTCGAACCGTTGCTGGTCGGTGATCACCAGAACGATGTTCGGGCGGCTTTCGCTCATGCGGTGCGTTCCTCTTTCTTGTTGACGAGGTCATCGCGGTAGGTTTCGGAAGCGAACATGATGCAGATCAGGCTGAACGCGCACATCGCGCCCAGGTAGATCGCCACCGGCCAGTACGACTGCGCGAAGGCGGCGGCCAGCGCCGTGGCGATGGCCGGGGTCGGCGCGCCACCCAGCAATGCCGAGGTCTGGTAGGCGACGCCGAGACCGGTGTAGCGGGTGCGCGTGGTGAACAACTCGGAGAACAGCGTTCCCTGGATGGCGAACATGCAGCCGGTGCCGACCGCCAGCATCACCACGATCACCGCCCAGATGGCCAGGGTGTTACCGCTGTCGATGATCGGGAAGTAGGCGAAGCCGAGCGAACCGCACAGCACGATGCCGAACATGTACACCGGTCGCCGGCCGATCCGGTCGGAGATATGGCCGATCAGCGGGATGGCGGCGATCTCCACGGCGGAGGCGATCACGAAACCGGTCAGCATCACTTGATCGGGCAGGCCGAGTTGCTTGGTGGCGAAGGCGATCCCGAAGACGTTGATGACGTTGAAGGTCACCGCGTCGGCCATCCGGGCGCCGGTGGCGATCAGGATGTTCTTCGGGTGCTCGCGCAGCAGCGCGAGCAGCGGGAGCCGGTGGGCGTGCTTCTTGTCGTCGCGGAACGTCTCGGTCTCCGGCAAGTGCCTGCGGATGTAGAAGGCGACGATCACGAAGAATCCGCTGAGCAGGAAGGGAATCCGCCAGCCCCAGCCCGAGACGGACGCCGTCGGCAGCAGCTGCACGAGCGCGAACACTCCGGTGGCGGTGAGTAGGCCGATCGGGGTGCCCATCTGGTGGATGCTGCCCATGACGCCTCGTCGGCCGCGCGGCGCGTTCTCCAGTGCCACCAGGGCTCCGCCGCCGAACTCGCCACCGATGCCCAGGCCCTGCACCAGGCGGAGCGCGGTCAGCAGGATCGGGGCCAGCACCCCGGCGGTGGAGTACGTCGGCAGCACGCCGATCAGGAACGTGCCACCACCCATGAGCGCGACGGTGATCAGCAGCATCCGCCGCCGGCCGATGCGGTCGCCGAAGTGGCCGAACAGGACCGCGCCGATCGGGCGGGTGAGGAAGCCGCCGGCGAAGGCGCCGAACGACTGGATGGTGGCCGTCGTGCCCGATGCCCCGGGGAAGAACAGGGTCGGGAAGATCAGGCCCGCGGCAATGCCGAACAGGTAGAAGTCGTACCACTCCAAGAACGATCCGGACACCGAGGCGATCAGCGCGCGCCGGGTCGAAACTGGGGTCTTTGCCGTTCTGGAGGTGCTGCCGCTTGTCGTCTCGGTCATGGGGACTCCCGCCATTGGGATCTCATATGAGATTTGCACACTCTCAAATGAGAGGCATCATGGCGGGGTGGGCGCGGTCCGTCAAGACCCGGTCCGCTACGACGACCCACGACGCGAAAGACTGTGGGTAGATCGGAGGAGGTGGATGTGGTCGAATCGGCACCGCTGCCCGAGGGCGAACCCTCGGCGGCCGAGCGGCTGGCCCTGGAGCGAAACGACGAAACGACGCTCGCCATCACGATCGCGCGGCGCTACTACTTCCAGGAGCAGTCGAAGGTGACCATCGGCCGGGCGCTCGGGCTCAGCCGCTTCCAGGTCGCGCGGCTGCTGCAGGAAGCACGGCGGGACGGGTTGGTGCGCATCGAGATCGGCCGTCCGGGGCGAATCGACGACGAGCTGTCCGACCAGCTGCGCAAACGCCTGGGCATCCAACGCGCGGTCGTGGTCGAGACCTCCGGCCGGACGGCGCGGGAATTCGTCGGCAAGGCCCTCGCCGACACCCTCGCCGAGGAGTCGACCGAAGGCGCGACGGTCGGTCTGACCTGGAGCCGGGCCACCGCCGTCATGGCCGAGCACATCCGGCGGCTACGGGCCGGTGTCGTGCTCCAACTCGGTGGCGCCATGTATCCGCCGGAGGGGGTGCCCGGCTCGGTGGAGGTGGTGCGCGCGGTGGCGGCGGCCAGCGGCAGCCCGGCATACCCGATCTATGCGCCGCTGCTGGCCTCGGACGCCCAGACCGCCGAAGGGCTGCGCCGGCAGCCGGAGATCGCCGCCGCGATCGAGCGGTTCGCGGCGCTGGACATCGCGGTGCTGTCGGTGGGTGCGTGGCAGCCCGGTGGCTCGGCGGTCTACGACCTGCTCACCTCGGCTGAGCGCGCCGAGCAGAAGAGGGCCGGGGCCTGCGGCGAGATCTCCGGTCGGCTCTTCGACCGGGACGGCACCCTGTTACCCGGTGACGTCGACGAACGGGTGGTCGGCATCGACGCCGAACAGCTGCGGGCCGTGCCAAAGCTCATCACGTCCAGCACGGGCACCGACCGCGCCGAGGCCACCCGGGCGGCAGTGGCGGCGGGTTTCGTGCACACCCTGGTCGTCGACGACGAGTTGGCCAAGGCCCTGCTGTAGCGGGGCAGGCGTCCGCCGATCGGTAGTCGGGCGCCGTGGATCGCTTGCCGGCCCGGAGATTTCCGCTCGTAGCCGGGGCTGGGTTAGGCGAGGTTCAGGGCAGCTTCGCCGGTCGTGTTCCGAGGATGAAGAAATCCGCACTGGTGGGGCGTGCGTATTCGGGGAGGAGTTGGTCGTGGCGAATGCCACGCTCGAATCCGCCCGCGGCCAGCAGCGCCCGCGCGCGGCACGGCGTCAAGCCGGCCCAATGCGGCGTCGCGTGGCCAATCTGCGCGTAGTCGCGCAGGAGCTGCCAGAGGAAACGGTGATCGGCGCCCGGCCGTAGCGAGCCGACGAGCCGACGCCAGTCGTGCCGCCAGGTGTGCCAGATTCCGTCGGCGAGCAGCAGACCGCCACCGGGTTCGATGACGTCTCGCCAGGCCCGCAGCGCGGCGACCGGGTCGGGCAGCGTCCACAGCACATAACGCGCGGTCACCAGGTCGAACTTGGTGTCCAACGCCGCGACGTCGTGCGCACCGCATGCCATCGTCCGCACCGCGACGCCCCGGCGCCGCGCCTCGGCGCGGGCGTAGTCGAGCATCGTGCTGGCGGTGTCGATCGCGATGACGTGGTGCCCGAGTTCGGCCAGCAGCGTCGAGAGGAACCCGGTTCCCGTTCCCACATCGAGCACCTTGAGTGGCTTGACCCGCCGCGCGAACGACTCGCCGAGGATCTTCTCGCAGACCGTGCGCCACGCCTCGCGTTTGTCCTGCGCATAGTCCTGGTAGAAGCGGTCGTACGCGTGCGCCCGCCGATCCCAGTTGTCGCGGACCGCAGCCAGCGCTGCCCGACGGTCGTGTCTCATGGGGCCGCCCTTCGGTCGCCAGACGCTGCCCAACGCCCCGGGAGTCTAGTTGCAGATAACTTGCAACAACACTCGGCGGCGGCCGGAACACCACCCCTCACCGGTAGTGGTGTTCCGGCACGCAAGATCGCCAGGTGCGACCATCACCGCGCACTACGGGCCTGCGCCCTGCGCCGCGGAATCACTCGGGCCACCAATGGCCACAGCAGGATCAGGGCCACCACGAAGTAGACAGTGATCGCGAACGGGGTGTTGACCAGCCCGCCGAGGTGGCCGTCGCTGATCTGCAGCGCGCGGCGCATCTGCTGCTCGGCGGTCGGGCCCAGGATCACGGCGATGATCGCCGGCAGCACCGGCAGGCCGTAGCGGCGCATCGCGAAGCCGATCAGCCCGATGATGAACAGCAGCAGCAGGTCCAACGGCTCGCCGCCGACCGCGTACGCGCCGACGCTGGCGAAAAACAGGATCCCGGCGTACAGGTACGGCCGCGGGATCTGCAGCAGCTTCGCCCACACCGGGGCCAGCGGCAGATTCAGCACCAGCAGCAGCACCGAACCGATGAACATGCTCGCGATCAACGCCCACACCAGGTCCGACTCGCGCTCGAACAGCAACGGACCGGGCTGGATGCCGTACTGCTGGAACGCCGCCAGCATCACCGCGGCCACCGCCGTGGTCGGCAGGCCGAGGGTCAGCATCGACACCATCGTCCCGGCCGCGGAGGCGCTGGCCGTCGCCTCCGGTCCGGCCACGCCCTCGATCGCGCCCTTGCCGAACTCGTCGCGGTTTTTGGCGAGCTTGCGCTCGGTCACATAGGACAGGAACGTTGGGATTTCCGCACCGCCGGCCGGGATCGCGCCGAACGGGAAGCCGATCAGCGGTCCGCGCAGCCACGGCTTCCAGGCCCGGCGCAGATCCTCGGCGCCCAGCCACGGCCGACCCACCGGAATCGCCTCGCCGGAGGTGCGGCGCAGGTGCGCGGCGACCCACAGCGACTCGCCGATGGCGAACAACCCCACCGCGACGATCACCGCATCGACGCCGTCGGCCAGGTGCAGCAGCCCGAAGGTCAGCCGCTGCTGGCCGGTCATCTCGTCCAGGCCGATCAGCCCGATGGTCAACCCGATCAGCAGGGAGGCGAAGCCGCGCACCCGGGACTTGCCCAGCACCGAGGTGACCGCGATGAACGCCAGCACCATGATCGCCAGGTAGTCGGGGGCGCCGATGTTGACCGCCAGCGACGCCACGGTGGGTGCCAGCAGCGTCAGCAGCGTGATGCCGACGATCGCGCCGATGAAGTGCCCGATCGCGGCCGCGGCCAGGGCCTGCGCGCCGCGGCCCCGGCGGGCCATCGGGTTGCCTTCCATCGCGGCGACCACCGCCGCGCTCTCCCCCGGCGTGTTCAGCAGGATCGAGGTGGTCGATCCGCCGAACATGCCGCCGAAGTAGATGCCGGCGAACATGATGAACGCACCGGTGGGTTCCAGTGCGTAGGTCACCGGCAGCAGCAGCGCCACCGCCATCGCCGGGCCGATGCCGGGCAGCACGCCGATCGCGGTGCCCAGCAGCACTCCGATCGCCGCCCAGACCAGATTCATCGGGGTCAGCGCGGTCGCGAAGCCGTCCAGCAGCAGATTCAGCGAATCCATCTCAGAGCACCCCCATCAGCGGGCCACCGGGCAGGGGGACACCGAGCAGGTTGTTGAACACGACGTAGGTGAGCACCGAGAGCACGGCCGCCACCAGCGGATCGCGCACGGCGTTGCGGCTGCCCAGCGCGTATGCGCAGCCCCAGAACAGGATCATGCCGGACAGCGGGAAGCCGATAATGTTGATCAGCACCGCATTGGCCAGGAACGACGCCGACAGCAGGAGCACGGTCCGCCAGTCGCTCGGCGCCGAGAGATCGACGTCCTCGCCGCTTTCCGCCTCGCCGCGTCCGCCGCGGAGCACGTCGCGGACCAACAGCACGGCGACCACCAGCAGCAGACCGCCGACCACGTAGGGCACCGTCTTGGGGCCCACCGGCCCGCGCTGGGTGAAGTCAGTGGAGATCGTCGCGGCGTCGACGAGCACCAGCACGCCCAACGCCGCAAGCAGCAGGCAGATGCCCAGCTCGGAACGTCCCCGCAACCAGTTCTTCCAGGTGGACCGCGGTTCGGTTTCGGTGACTTCGGTTTTCGTCATGCCAGCCCCAACTCCTTCAGCACCGAGGCCACGCGGTCGTTTTCCTGGCGGAGGAACGCGCCGAACTCCGGCCCCGGCTGGTACGCCTGGGTCCAGCCGTTGCGCCGCAGTGCCTCCTGCCACTCCGGAGTGCGGTTGAGCCGGTCGAACAGCGCGACGAGCTTCTTGCGATCGGGTTCGGGCATGTCCGGCGGCGCCACGACACCGCGCCAGTTGGTGAACTTGACGTCCACCCCGGCCTCGGTGAGCGTCGGCGCGTCCACCCCGGGGATGCGCTCCGGCCCGGTCACCGCCAGCACCCGCAGCTCACCGGCCTCGATCTGGTCCCGGTACTCGCCGATGCCGGAGACGCCGAAGGCGACCTTGCCGCCGAGCACCGAGGCCAGCAGTTCGCCGCCGCCGTCGAAGGGCACGTAGTTGACCTGTTTGGGACTCAGCCCGATGGCCTTGGCCATCAGCATCGGCGCCAGGTGGTCCGGCCCGCCGGGCGACGATCCGCCGCCGACCGGTACCTCGCCGGGCTTGGCCTTCCAGTCCGCGATCAGCTGGTCGAGGTCGCGGTAGGGCGAGTCCTTACTGACCACGATCACGTCGGATTCCTCGACGAGCTTGGCGACCGGGGTGGTGTCCTGCAGCGACACCGGCGAGTGGTTGGTGTAGACGCTGCCGACCACGCCGAGGCCCATCGACATCGCGAGTTTGCCGTTGCCGCGCTCGTTGACCACCCGGCCCAGTCCGACCGTGCCGCCCGCGCCCGGGAGGTTGAACACCTCGACGTTGCTTTGCAGCCCGGCGTCCTCCATCGTCTTCACCGCAGTGCGCGCGGTGATGTCGTAGCCGCCGCCGGGTGAGTTCGGCACCAGCATCCGAAGGCCGCGAATCTGCGCTTCGGCGCTGTTGTCGCTACCGGTGCTGATCAGTGGAGGAACCAGCAGCACCAACAGCACGGCCGCGACCACGGCCAGCGCACTGCGTAGGCGCACAGGGAATCCCGCCTCTCCGTTGTGGTCGGAACGTGAGCTGCGTCATGCTGCACACACCGGCCCCGCGATGTCTCGCTTAAGCACGTATCGACACTTTTGTTCGTTGTGTAGCCACATTTCTCCCTGGCGGGAGGCCCGCACGATTTCTACGGAAACCGGCGCGCCGATTTCCGTTGAAATCCCGCAATGAACCCGGTGACCTGGGGTTTCATGTGGCGGCGTGCGATCGCTGACCGCGGACGGTTAACGTTCGGGCCGCCGATGGTGCGGGAGGTGGACCGATGTTGCGGGTGCAGGGATCGTTGTCCCGCCAACTGCTCGGATGGCAGTTGCTGATCATCGTCCTCCTGCTCACCTCCATCGCCGTGTTCTCGGTCGCGCAGACCGACTCCGCCTTCCGGGCCACCGAAGGACGCAAGATGCTGTCGGTGGCCGAGGACCTCGCGGCTACCTCCGGGGTTCGCGCCAGCCTCGCCGAGACCTACCGGCGCGACGCGCTGCCGATCTTCGCCGAGAGCACCCGCAACCTCTCCGGCGCCGACTACGTGATCATCGCCGACGACCACGGCATCGTGCTCACCTCGCCGGACCCCGGGCAGCGCGGGCAGCCGCTGCCGATGTCCGCGAACGCGCGGGCCGGCCGTTCGTGGGTCGGCGAGGTCCGCATGGACGGCATCGATTCGCTGGTCGCGCAGGTTCCGGTGATCTCCGACGATGCGCGCATCATCGGCGTCGTCGCGACCGGTCGCAACACCCCCGACCTGCTGCAAGGGCTGCGCCAGGCGCCGGAGAACCCGCTCGCCCTGCTGGCCTTCGCCACCGTGCTCGGCATCGCGGGGTCCGTGCTGCTCGCCCGGCGCGTGAAGCGGCAGACCCTGGGCCTGGAGCCGCAAGAGATCACCCGGCTCGTCGAGCACCGCGAGGCCCTGCTGCACGGCGTCCGGGAGGGCGTGCTCGGCGTCGACGAGCAGAACCGGATCACACTGGTCAACGACCAGGCGCGGCGCCTGCTGTCGCTGCCGGGCGACTGCGTGGGCCGCGACATCGACTCCCTGGACCTCAACGACCGCGCCCGCGACGTGCTCACCGGTCGTACCGACGGCGTGGACCAGATCGTGTTGCGGCGCGGCAAGGTCGTGGTGCTCAACCGGATGCCGATCTCCTCGGTCGGCGCGGTGGTGACCATGCGCGACCGCACCGAACTCGTTGACCTGCAACGAGAACTCGCGGTGCACCGGGACACCACCGACACCCTGCGCGCCCAGGCCCACGAGTTCAGCAACCGGCTGCACATCATCTCGGGACTGATCGAACTGGGTGAGTACGACGAGTTGCAGCGCTACGTGGACCGGATCAGCCACACCCGCGAGCAGTGGCACGCCGAGGTCACCGCCCGGGTACACGATCCGGCCACCGCGGCGCTGCTGATCGCCAAGGCCAGCCTCGCCGCCGAACGCGGCGTCGGCCTGCGCCTGCACGAGGGCAGCTATCTGCCCGAGATCGACGAGGAACTGTCCGCCGACCTCGTCACGGTGTTGGGCAACCTGATCGACAACGCACTGGACGCGCTGGAAGGCGCCCCGCTGGACACCGACCGCTGGATCGAGATCGATCTGCGCTGCACCGACGAAATCACCACGGCGGTACGGGATTCCGGACCCGGGGTCGCCGCGGAGATCGTCGAGGAGGTGTTCCGGCACGGCTTCACCACCAAGGCCGCGCGCGGCGGCGAGCGCGGCCTGGGCCTGGCGCTGACCAGGCAGATCTGTCATCGTCGCGGCGGTTCGGTGCAGGTGCACAACTCGCACGGGGCGGTGTTCACCGCACGGTTGCCACTGGAAGGACCGGGGTCATGATCAAGGTGCTCGTGGTGGACGACGACTTCATGGTCGCCAAGATCCACAGTGGATACGTGGCTCGGGTCGACGGGTTCGAGGTCGCCGGAGTGGCGCACACCGCGGCCGACGCGATCCGCGCAGTCGACGAACTACGGCCGGAACTCGTGCTGCTGGACATCTACCTGCCCGACATGGACGGGCTTTCGGTGCTGCGCCGGCTGCGCGCGAGCACCGCACGCCCCTCGGCCGATCCCGACGTCATCGTGATCACCGCGGCCCGCGACCTCGACACCGTGCGCGGCGCGATCCGCGGCGGCGCACTGCACTACCTGATCAAGCCGTTCAGCTACGAGTCGTTGCGCGACCAGCTGGAGAACTTCCGCTCGCTGCACGAGAAACTCAGCGAACTGCCCGGCGATTCCCCGGCCGCGCAGCAGGACATCGACCAGCTCTTCGGCACCCGCACCCGCCGCGCCGCACCGCCGAAGGGACTGGCGACCGAGACCGCGGAGATCGTTGAGCGGATCCTGCGCGAGACGACCACGGCGGGCGGCGACCTGTCGGCCGCCGAATGCGCCGACGCCACCGGGGTTTCCCGTGTCAGCGCCCGCAAATACCTGGAGCACTTCGTGACATCGGGCCGCGCCGAGGTCCGCCTGCGCTACGGCGGCACCGGCCGTCCGGAACGTCGCTACCGCTGGGCCCGTTGACGGGCCGCACCCCGGCGCCTCGACGGCGGTTTCCCGCCTTGACGGCAGTTTCCATTGAAATCGCCATGCACCACACGGGGTCTGGACAATGTCAATGGAAATCGGCACGCGCCCGGCCGGAGTCAGCACCCGGTGAAGGTCACCGGCAGGGCCGTCAGCCCGCGCATCCACACCGAGGGGCGCCACACCAACGCATCCGGCGCCACCGCCAGCGCCACGTCCGGCAACCGGTCCAGCAGTACCTCGATGCTGGTCGTCGTGATAAGTCGCGCGATTTCCTGTGCGGGGAAAGGACATCCGTGCTCGCCGTGGCTGAACGACAGGTGCGCCTGGTTGCCCACCGTGCCCGTGCCGCAGTCCGGGCGCACCAGCGGGTCCGTGTTCGCCGCGGCCAGCCCCAGCACCAGCAGGTCACCCTCGCGGATCCGCTGACCGCCCAGCCAGGTGTCCTGGGTTGCCCAACGGCCGACGAAGTTCTGCGTCGGCGTGTCCTCCCACAGCACCTCGTCGAGGGCCTGGCCGACACTGCGGCGACCGCCGGAAAGGGTGACCGCGAACCGCTCGTCGGTGAGCATCAGCCGGATCGCGTTGCCTATCCAGTCCGATGTGGTCAGATAGCCCGCGCCCATCGTGACGAACAGGTCGGTGGCGATTTCATGGTCGGTGAAGCCCACCGGGTGCGCCTGCAGGAACGACGGCACGTCGCGGCCGGGATTCCGGCGCTTCTCCTTGGCCAGCTTCAGCATCCGCGCGACGATCCGCTCGTGAGCCTGGATCGCCTCCTCCCCCTCTTCCCCCGAGCGCGCTACATCCCGGATCAGGGGCGGCGCCTCGTCCTCCCGCAGTCCGTAGATCTTCAGCAACGCCAACAAGGGGATCTGGTGCGTGTACTCGGCGATCAGGTCGGCTTCGCCGCGCCCGGCGAAGCCGTCGATCAAGCGGTCGCAGATCCGCTCGACCTGTGTCCGCAGCTCGAATTCGTCCACATCGGCCAGTGCTTCGGCGAGCGCACCACCGCGCCTGCGGTGCTCGTCGCCTTCGGTGAAGGCCACCGACGGCTGATACGCGACGTAAGGCCGCAGAGACCAGTCGTGCGAGACCGCGTTCCAGCAGTTCCAGCGGCGGGAGTCGCGGCCGAACAGCCCGGGGTTGCTGGTGACGTGGTGGACCTCGCGATAGCCGAGCACGCACCAAGCCGGCACGCCACCCTCCAGCAGTACCGGTGCCACGGCTCCGTGCTTGCGCCGCATTTCCCGGTAGACCTGGGCGGGGTTGTTCTGGAACCGCGGACCGTAGAGCGTCGCGGCGTCAGCGTGCGGATCGTCGGCAGGTGAACGGTGGGGGCTGATCACGGCGTTGCCTCTCGGGCGGACGACAGGGCGTAGAGGTGTTCGACGAGCCCGACCAGCACGGCCTTGCTGGACTCCCGGTCGCGGGCGTCGCAGTCGACCAGCGGCACGTCTGGCGACAGGTCGAGCGCGTCGCGCACCTGCGCCAGGCTGTGCGCCGGTTCGCCGAACTTGTTGCGGGCGACGATGAACGGGGCCCCACGATGCTCAAGACGGTCGATGGCGTACCAGGAATCGGCCAGCCGCCGGCTGTCCACCAGCACGACGGCGCCCAGCGATCCGCTGAACAGCTGGTCCCACACGAACCAGAACCGCTCCTGGCCCGGCGCGCCGAACAGGTATAGCACCAGCCGTTCGTCCAAGGTGATGCGGCCGAAGTCGAAGGCGACCGTGGTGGTGGACTTGCCACCGACATTCCCCGCTTCGTCGATGCCGACGCCGGCCTGCGTCATGGCCTCCTCCGTGCTCAGCGGCCGGATCTCGCTGACCGAGCGCACCATCGTGGTCTTGCCGACGGCGAACCCGCCAACGATCACGATCTTCAGGCCGTCTGCCGCGGTGTCACGCAGCGGAGCGCGATCAGATGTTGCGAAGTCCAACGAGCACCTGCTTCAGGAAATCCGGGGCGGGAATTGGCGCCTCGATGCGGGTCGAGGACGGGTGACGTGCGGTGATCTTGCCCATGTCGAGCAGGTCGCCGAGCAGGATCTTCACCACGCTCACCGGCAGCCCCAGATCCGAGGACAGCTCGACCACGGCCACCGGTTCGCGGCAGAGCCGCAGGATCTTCGCGTGCTCGGACTGCATGCCCGGGCTCGGATCGCATCCGCTCACGATCAACGTCACCAGGTCGAAGATGTCCTCGGCCGGGCGGCTGCGGCCACCGGTGACGGTGTAGAGCCGATCCGGGTCTTCGTTGTCGATCAACCGCCTGGTCATGAAGCGTCGGCCGGATGGGCGTTGCGTGGCGGGGAGCTGAGGTATTCCCCGATCTGCTCCACCAGTTCGTTCATGTTGTGCCCGATGACGCCGACGTCCGCGTCATCGGCGGCCAGCACGGCGAGATGCGCGCCCACCCCGGCTTCCACGATGCACAGCACGCCGCCGTAGAACTCGGTCATGGACTGGCGGACCCCGCCGCTGCCGTCGCCGAACTCGACCGAGGCCCCGTAGGACAGGCTTTGGATCCCGGAGGATATGGCGGCCAGCTGATCCGCCTGATCCACCGACAAGCCGGGTGTGCAGCAGAGCTTGAGCCCGTCCTTGGACAGCACCAGGGCATGCCGGCTGCCCGGCGTCCGGTCCAGCAGGTTCTCCAGCAACCAGTCGAGGTCACGAGTTGTCGTGTTCATCGCGGCTGTGGGGCGGTGTGCCGGACTACCGGCACCGGCCCGCGCCTCCAATCTGTTGTCCTGGGCGGCAAGGCCGTCATGGGGTGTCGTTGTCCGAAGTGGACGATGGTCCGGAGCGGACGTTGCGGAAGGCACCGAACCGCGCGCCGGCATCGAGGCGCGGCCGGTCCGAAGCGGGCGCCTTTGGCATAGCGGCTGAGCGCGCAACGGCCAGGGTCTGCCCACGGCGGCGCTTCGGCAGCGCGTCCGGCCCTCCATCGGATTCGGGCGCGGGTTCGGCGGAGTGCGCGGCGACCGGCGCGGCTGGAGTTTCGGGCGCGAGGCGCGGGGCGGGCGCCGGGTCCGGCCGGGGCTGCGTGATCAGCTGCCGGGGGATCATGACCACCACGCCGGTGCCGCCGCGCGAAGAGGGCCGGAACGAGACGGCCAGGTCGTACTTGCGGGCCAGCCGGCCCACCACGGCCAGCCCGAGCCGGGTGCCGGACATCGCGGTCGGGTCGGGCGGCTCCGCCGACACGGCACGCTCGGCGCGGGTCAGCGTGGCAGCGCTCATGGCCAGGCCGCTGTCCTCGATCCGGACGACGACGCCCGTGTGGATCTCCTCCACGTAGACGTGGACCTCCTCGGTCGGAGGTGAGAAGCGGGCGGCGTTGTCCATCAATTCGGCGAGGGCGTGCATAACACCTTCCGCGGCGTAGCCGACGACCGCGACGGTGCTGGTCGAATGGAGCCGGATCCGCTGGTAGGCGCTGATCCGTCCCATCGCGCCCCGCAGCACGCTCTCCATCACGATCGGCTTGGTCCAGCGCCGGCCGGACCGGGCACCGGTCAGCACCGCGACGCTGTCGGCGAGCCGACCTGCCTGCGCCGTGCTGTGGTCGAGCTTAAGCAGATCGGCGAGCACGTCCGCGTCGTGCCGCTCTTCCATCTCGCGGAGCTCGGCAAGCATGCTGGTCGCCAGCGCCTGCATGCGACCGGCCGCGTTGGCACAGGTGGACATGGCCGCCGCGCGCATCCGTTCGCCGGTACCGAATTCGTCCGCCACCGCCCGGATGACCCGCCGATGGGAGGCACCGAAGGAGTGCGCCGCGTCGTCGGCAGCCAGATCCGCGGCGGCCCCGTCGCGGACTCGCCGCGCCACGGCCGGAAGCACCTCGTCGGCGAGCCGAACGGTGTCCGCCTCGATCGCGGCGGCACTGGCCCGGCCGCGACGAGCTGCCTGGATGCCGTGAACCGCGACGCCCACGGCGACACACAGCAGAACAGACAGCGCACCGCCGTACCAGGCCACCAGGTCCTGGAAGTCGGTCGGGACGGCGTGGGACACCCACAGACACGCGCCACCGGTGACGGTCACTGCGAGCAGGCACGCGCGCAGGGGCATGCGCCACGGCGGGATATGGATCGACATCAAACAGGTCCTTGTTGGCCGATCGGTAACGGAGGCAATCCACGATAATAACGGATATCGCCCGTTCAGTTACCCACAGTTGGGGGAATAGTCAGGTATGACCGCCGTCCTGCCGCCACCGTGGGCGATTTCAAGGGAAACCGGCAGGCCGATGTCCCTTGAAATCACCGGCCAGGCGTCGACCGATCCGGTCCTCTTGGCACCAAACAGTGATCGACTCAACAACGAGCCGACGACGTAGCCGAACGGGGCATATTCCCTGTTCAGGCCGGTCACAATCACGAAATAAACGGACATATCGCCCTGGTACGGTGGCGAATGTGCCCGAGACGATCGCAGCGCGTGCCACCCAAGCCTCGGGCCGGAGCAACCGGAAAATCAGCTGGGACCTGGTACGCACCTGCTGCGTCCTGCTCGTGATGCTGTACCACTCGACTTTCCTCAGCACCTACCTGCACCACGACCTGGCGCCGCGCGGCATCGTCTTCCCCTACCAGGTCGGCGCCAGCCTGCTGCTGGTGATCTCGGCGTATTTCGCCTGCATGACCATCGGCCGCGGCTCCCTGCTGCGGTACTGGTGGGGGCGCATCGCCCGGCTGCTCCCACCGTTCCTCGGCGCCGTGCTGGTGATCTACCTGGTGATGCGCTGGGCGGCGGTCCCGGGCTGGTTCTACCCGAGCGTCAACGACCTGTGGTGGAACCTGCTGATGCTCTGGAACTGGAAACCGGCGGAGTACTGGTTCATCGACGGTTCGCACTGGACGGTTCCGCTACAGCTGATGGGCTTCACCGCGGCCGCGCTGCTGTACCGCACCAGCTGGGGGCACGGTCGGCGGATGATCGTGGTGCTGTGGGCGGCCGTGCTGGTGCCTCTCGCGCAGTGGCCGCTGCGGGTGGCCGATCTGTCGGAGCCCTACCGCACGGTCGTCGACGGCATCGGCATGCACCGCTGGCATCTGTTCGTCGTCGGGGTGGCGATCTGGTTGTGGTCGACCCGGCGCATCGGCCTGCTGCATTTCGCGGCGATGCTGGCCGCCTGCATGCTCGGCCAAGCACTGCACAACTACACCGAAACGCCGGAGGGCCTGATCGCCGACTGGGGCTCGACGGTCGCGGTGTGCGTCGGCATGGTCGTTGTCGCGCTGACGGCGGCCGGGCCGGACTGGAACCGGGTTGTCCCGGCCTGGCTGGCGGGGCGAATCCGCTGGTTCGCCGGGATTTCCTACGGCGTGTTCCTGGTGCACCAGACGATCGGATACATCGTCATGCGAGAACTCGACGAGATCGGCGTCGACCCGACCCTCCAGACCGCCGCGATGCTGATCACCGGCACGGCCCTCGGCTGGGCTCTGACCCACGTCGTCGAGCGCCCCGTGCACAAGTTCCTGATGCGCACCTACGACAGCCTCGCCGCCCGCCGCCGCGCCCGATCGAGTCCTGCGTGAGGGACGCCCTCGACCAAGTCCCACGGCCAAGGGCGTCCCTCACCTGGGAGATCCGCTAGGACCGCCAGGCGGCGACGGTAACTCCCGCAGGGGGCCGCTACCCGCACCGCTCCCCAAACCACGTTTGAAACACTCTCTAGCTAGATTGGGCGGTGGGTCAGGGGGTCGGCGTCGAGCGAGGTGCGCAGTCGGCTCGGGGGTGCGACGTCGGCCCAGCGGCGGACCGCCGCTTCGGCTTCGGTTCGCTGCCGGTCGGGCAGGCCCGCGATCTTGGCACCGTGGTTGCCGCCGGGGACCAGGTAGCTGTACGAGTCGGTGGAACCGGGGCCGAGTTCGAAGGGTTCGGCGCTCCACGGGTCGCGCTCGCCGTTGACGAACATCAGTTTCGCGCCCTCGTGCCGGACCCACGCGTCGACCTGGCGAATCGCGCCGGGCTTGAACTGCATCGGAATGTCGCGGGGCACCAGGTTGCGGGGTTCGCTCAGCCCGCGGTGGTGCAGCAGGCCGGCCAGCGGCCTTTCGGAGACGTCCGGCCAGCCGAGCTGGGTGCCTGCCTGGTAGTAGTACGGCATGTACGGCTCGATGCCCTGGTCGGTATAGAAGGAGAACTTCACGGTCTCGTCGAAAAACGCGTAGATCTCGTCGGTGCTCGCGGTGGTCGCCGGGATCTTGGCGCAGTCCTGCTGGCCCCGGTACTGCCAGAACGCGAACGGCGCGTCGAGCACGACCATCTCCAGACCCCGATCGATGTCGCCGATGATCCGGCCGAAGGTCAGCCTGTTCGCTTCGGCGTGGGCCTGGAACTTCGCCAGCATCTCGCCGCGCCTGGTCAGCGCCTCCCGCTGCACCGCGCTCAGCGCATCGCGGCAGGCCGGGTCGGTGCCGACGCCGGCCAAGAACTCGTCGTAGCGGTCCCGGTCGTTGTCGACGTCGTTGGGAGCCACGTAAGCGACCGTGCCGGCCACGTCGCCGGGGTAGAAGCGGCGGTGGTAGACCGCCGTCATGCCACCCTTGCTAGCCCCGGTCGTGAGCCATTCCTGCCGGTAAATGCCGCGCAGCGCGGAGATCACCCGGTGCTGGTCGGTGGCCGCCTGCCACATGTCCAGATCGCTCCAGTCCGCGGGCACGGGCCGGGACGGGGTGAAGAACCGGTGCTCCAGGTTGACCTGGTTACCGTCGACCAGCTGTGTCGGCTCGGTGCGGGTGACCTTGCCCGGCAGTTCGTAACCGGTCGTGTAAAGCACTGTCGGCCGCTCGATGTCCCGGTGCAGCAGGGTCAGGCGCTGCTGGAAATTACCGGCTTCCGGGTGGTGGTGGTCGCTGGGCTGCGTGAAAGTCAGGTCGAAGAGCCGAAATCCTGGTTCGGTGGGACGTTCGCCGATGACGGTGAGGCCCGGAGCCGCTTCCAGCCGGTCGCGGATGTCGGCCGGTGGGGCCGCGCCGCCTGGCGCGCCAACGAGCAGCATGCCGCAGGTCACCGCAATCGTGACCAGACCGCGCCAGTTCATTCCGCCTCCTGCTCTGCCTGAAAGATCACGCTGGGGTAGTTCCGCCCCGGCGCGGCGGGAAGGTTTCGGCGTGTTCTCGCCGTTACCTACTGTGTCAGCTGGAATCCTCGCCGCAGGTAGCCGGAACCGCCTCCCGGAAGGACGAAACGATGCCGAAAGAAGACATGCCGCCGGACGTGCTGGAGCTGCTGTCCCGCCCGAACCCCGCGGTGATCGCCACGCTCAACGCCGCGGGCGGCCCGGTCACGGTCGCTACCTGGTATCTGTGGGACAGCGGGAAAGTGCTGGTCAACATGGACGGCAGCCGCGTCAGGCTGAAGCACATGCGCGCCGATCCGCGGGTTTCGCTGACGGTGCTGGACGGCGCGGACTGGTACCGGCACGTCAGCCTGCGCGGCCGGGTCGTCACCCTGGAGGACGACCCGGACCTGACCGACATCGACCGGTTGTCCCAGCACTACCGCGGGCAGCCGTACCCAGTTCGCGACCAGCCGCGGGTCAGCGCCTGGATCGAAGTGGACAGCTGGCACAGCTGGGGCCGCTGATCGGCCCGCGGGTGGTTGATCCGGCGAACCGGACCAACCACCCACTAGGCAGCGCCGACACGGCCCGGCGAAGGCCGCAGGGTTGGCGATTTCGCGCGCGAAGGCGGCGAACCTGGCGCGGAGCCAGCGGCGATTCCGCGCGAAATCGCCGCTGCCCCGGATCAGGCTCGGCTCGGCTCGGTCTGACCGCGCGCCGCTCTATCCGGCTCGGCGGTCTCCGCCGCACCCTCCGGGACCGGTTCCTCGACACGCTGTTTGGGCAAGCTGACCTGGCCGGACGGCACTTGTCCAGTGTGGACAGCCGCACCGACGTAAGCGTCCGAGCCCTCGCTCGGCACACCGGCCTCGGTGGCCGCCAGGAACGGCTCCGCCGTGGCCAGCACCTGCTGCGCGGCCCGCACCCGCGCCGCGACGTCCTGCCGCATCCGCAGCATCGTCTCCGAGTATTCGTCGGCATCCCGGATCCGCCGCTCCGCTTCCGCGGTGGCTTCCCGGACCCGGCGCTGCGCCTCTTCGCGGCTCTTGCGCTCCCGCTCGGTCTGGATGCGCATCGCCTCTTCCCGGCGCGCCGCCATCGACACCTCGAAGTCGTGCTCGACCTGGGTGCGCCGCTCCTCGGCCTCGACGTCCAGCCGGCGGCGGCTCTGCTCGGCCTCGCGCGCCATCGCCTGGACTTCCTCCCGAGTGCGCGCCAACATTTCGTTGCGCTGCCGCTCGGACTGGCGGCGCCACTCGTCGGCCTCGGCCACCAGCTTCTCGTACCGGTCCCGGAGTTCGGCCGCGGCCTGCTCGGACCGCGCCCACTCGTGCTCGGCGGCGGCCTGCGCGGCGACGAGGACCTCATTCGCCTCGTCCTGCGCGAGCCGGACCAGCCGGCGTAGCCGGTCGGACAAGCCGGCGGCTTCGATCGGCTTGCGCGCTTGATCGTCGAGCTGTTGTTTCAGCGCCTCGACCTCGGCACGCGCCCGGTTGAGCTGCGCCGCCAGTTCGTCGACCTGGCTGAGCGCCGAGTCCCGGTCCTCGGTGAGGAGCCGGATCTCGTTCTCGGTCTGCTGGATGTAGAACTTCACCTGCGACCGACGGTACCCATACCACACCGTGTCGAAATCCGACTTCAGCGGCACCAGTTCGCGATCTTCGTTGTGCCTCACGGTCTCACCCCGGTCCGTTGATCAACATTGCTGGGAGCGAGCCACGCCCCGACGCGGCAAGTCCTTTGTACACCTCAAAAGCGCCCTGCGATGTGCTCCGCTGGGCTGAACCGGTCAGCTGCGAGCACTCTCGGATGCGTGGCACCACGGGTCACTGCGCCCATTGTCCACCGTCACCGCGAACGAGATCAACTGCCCGGATTTCGTTGCAATGCAACGGTCATCCGGTGTTGACCCTCCGGACACCGGGCGGAATCGCCTGCTGGAATCAGGTTTTCGCGTGCGAGCCGAGCACCCGGCCGAATATCGTCTCGATTTCGTCTCGGCTCGGCACCGACTCCCGGACGATGCCCTGCAGCAGCAGGCCGCAGAACAGCACCGACAACGCCCGCCCGATGGCCGGATCGGTGTAGGAGGCGAACAACTGGGCCAGCGCGGTGTCCCATTCCTGGCTGACGTGGCGCAACGCGGGCTTGTGCAGCGCGGCGATGTAGAGCTGGTGCTCGACGATGGTCTGCGGGCGGGCCGGGCCGAGGTAGTGCAGCACCAGGTCGGTCAACGCGGCGGCCAGATCATCGTTGCGTTCCAGGCTGTCGGCCCACTCGCGCAGGTGCTCGACATCGTCGGCGGCGGCCTGCCGCAACGCGCTGGCCAGCAGATCGTCGAGCGTGGCGAAGTAGTAGGTCGTCGACCCCAGCGGAACACCGGCCGCGGCGGCCACGGCACGGTGCGTGAGCTTCTCGACCCCGCGCTCGGCGACGACCGTGATCGCGGCGCGGGCGATGCGCTCGCGGCGGGCCGGATCCTTGCGGCGCGCGGTGGGCGCGGGCTGGGTGGTCGACATGCGCTTCGGCGTTCCTCCCGTGGACTCCACTACTCCATCCAGCCTGCCACGTCGCGTACCCGCGGTGGTGCGGCCCGGGTCACCGCGTCCGCGTTTGTCGGTGTTCATCGCGTTTGCTCCGCCGATTGACCGCGCCCTCATCCCCCGATGATGTACAGATGTACAGGACCGGTGTTAAGGTCCTCGGCAGCACCGCGCCGGGGACGTGAACGTCAACCGCCACCGAATGGACCGCCAGGAGGTGACTTCCGCAGATCGCGGGTCGGTGATCCCCATGCGGCGAATTGCGCGCCGCCGGAGGTGACCGACGGCGCAGACGATGGGTGCGCATTCGGCGACGGCCCGAATCGGATCGCGGAAATGTGGCGCACCGGCGGCAGAACTGCGCATCTGGGCAGTTCGGACGCAACACGCACCATCGAGATCACGGGGAAACGAGCCATGTCGCAAGCTGAGAATCCGGCACCCACGCTGTTCATCGACGGCGAGTGGGTACCAGCCGCTGACGGTCGCACCCGCGAGATCCACTGCCCCGCCAACGGCGAGCTGGTGGTCACCGTCGACGAGGCCGGTCCGGGCGACGCCGAGCGCGCCATCGCCGCCGCGCGCCGCGCCTTCGACGACGGCGCCTGGGCGGCCACCTCGCCGTGGGAACGCGGCGACCTGCTGCTGCGGGTCGGCGACATCCTGGTGCGCGACAAGGCGGAGTTCGCCCGCGCCGAATCGCTGGACACCGGCAAGCGGCTGGTCGAGAGCGAATACGACATGGACGACATCGCCGCGTGCTTGCGCTACTTCGGCAAGATCGCCGGCACCGATGCGGGCCGCATCGTCGCCACCGGCTCGCCGGACGCGATCAGCCGCGTGCAGTATGAGCCCGTCGGCGTGTGCGCCATGATCACGCCCTGGAATTACCCGCTGTTGCAGGTGGCCTGGAAGGTCGCCCCGGCGATCGCGGCGGGCGACACGTTCGTGCTCAAGCCCAGCGAGCTCACCCCCAGCACCGCGATCCTGCTGATGCGCGCGCTGAGCGAGGCCGGGCTGCCCGCCGGGGTTGGCAACCTGGTGCTGGGCACCGGCGCCGAGGTCGGCTCGGTGCTGGCCGAGCACCCGGATGTCGACCTGGTGTCGTTCACCGGCGGCCTGCACACCGGGCGCAAGATCTCGGCCGCCGCAGCCGCGACGGTGAAGAAGGTCGCCCTGGAACTGGGCGGCAAGAACCCGAACGTCGTGTTCGCCGACGCCGATTTCGAAACCGCGGTGGACTACGCGCTGATGGCGGTGTTCCTGCACTCCGGGCAGGTCTGCTCGGCCGGGGCGCGGCTGATCGTGCAGGATGAGCTGCACGACGCGCTGGTAGACGAGATCGTCCGCCGCGCGGAACTGATCCGCATCGGCGGGCCGTTCGACGAAGACGCCGAGACCGGGCCGCTGATCTCGGCCGCGCACCTGGAGAAGGTGGACGACTACGTGGCCAAGTCGGTAGCCGGGGGCGCCGTGCTGCGCACCGGTGGCCGCCGCCCCGAGGGCGAGCGCTACGCCGCGGGCCACTACTACCTGCCGACGGTGCTCGACGAGGTCAACCAGGGCAGCTACGCGGTCACCGAGGAATCCTTCGGCCCGGTGCTGACCGTGGAGCGCTTCACCGACGAGGACGACGCGGTGCGCATCGCCAACGACACGCACTACGGCCTGGCCGGTGCGGTGTTCACCGGCGACCCGGGCAAGGCCCAGCGGGTCGCCAACCGGCTGCGGCACGGCACCGTCTGGATCAACGACTTCCACCCCTATCTGCCGCAGGCGGAATGGGGCGGCTTCAAGCAGTCCGGAATCGGACGCGAACTCGGCCGGGCCGGACTCGGCGAGTACCAGGAGGCAAAGCACGTCTACCAGAATCTGCGGCCCGCCCCGCAGAACTGGTTCTCCGGAAAATAAGGAGGAATTCGCTCCCGACCGCGGCGGTGCCCCACCCACCGCCGCGGGAACGGCGCGGCCGGTCGAGCGGTGCTTTGCTCGAAACCGCCCGAGCCGGCGGTGTTCTTCGCGCGACGCAAAGCGACCACCCGATTCGTCCCCTTCCGCATCCAGCGGAGGTGATCGGGAAAGGAGTTCGGGGCATGAGCGCGCCCAATTACGACGCCGAGCTCAACGAGTTCGGCTACACCAACAAACTGAAGCGAAGTCTCGGCGGGTTCCACACCTTCGCCGCCGGAATCAGTTACATCTCGGTGCTCACCGGCACCTTCCAACTGTCCTACTTCGGCCTGTCCTTCGGGGGCCCCGCCTACTGGTGGTCCTGGCCGATCGTGTTCGTCGGGCAGTTGTTCGTGGCGTTGAGTTTCGCCGAGCTGGCATCGCGGTATCCGATCGCCGGTTCCATCTACAACTGGGCGAAGAAGTTGGGCGGCCGGCATGTGGGCTGGCTGGCCGGCTGGATGATGCTGCTGGCCTCGATCGTGTCGATCTCGGCCACCGCGCTGGCCTACCAGAACACGCTGCCGCAGATCTGGTCCGGCTTCCAGCTCATCGGAGACGGCGGCACCGGCGCCGACCAGGCCGTCAACGGCATCATGCTGGCACTGGTGCTGATCCTGTTCACCACGCTGGTCAACGCCTTCGGCGTGAAGCTGATGGCCCGGATCTACAGCGCCGGGGTGTTCATCGAGCTTCTCGCGGCGGTGCTGCTGATCGTCGCCCTGGCGCTGGCCGTGGTGAACCCGCCGACGATCGTGCTGGACACCAAGGGCACCGAGTCCGCCTTCGGCGGCAACTACCTGAGCGCGTTCCTGGTCGCCGGGATCGCCTCGTCGTACGTGATGTACGGCTTCGACACCGCCGCCTCGCTCGGCGAAGAATCCATCAACCCGCATCGCAATGCTCCCAAAGCGATTCTGCGGGCGCTGGTCGCCTCCTTCGTTCTCGGCGGCCTGATCATTCTGCTCGGCCTGATGGCCACCCGAGATTTCACCGCGCCGCAGCTGGCCGAGAGCGGCCTACAGTTCGTGCTCAACGACGCACTGGGGCCGCTGGTCGGGCGGTTGTTCCTGCTGGCGATCTTCGTGGCGATCACGGTCTGCGTGCTGGCGGTGCACACCGCGGCCATCCGGATCGCCTTCGCGATGGCCCGGGACAACGCCCTGCCCGCCGGGTCGCTGCTGGCGCGGGTCAGCCCGCGCTTCGGGACCCCGATCCTGCCGGCCGTGGTCATCGGCGTGCTCGCGGTGGCGCTGCTGCTGGTCAACATCGGGCAGCCGCAGATCTTCACCGCCGTCACCAGCCTGGCGATCATCCTGATCTACATCTCGTACCTGCTGGTCACCGTGCCGATGCTGGTCGCGCGGCTGCGTGGCAAGTGGTCGGTGCCGAAGGACGAGGCCAAGCGGAACGGCCGATTCAGCCTCGGCAGGTTCGGTTTGCCGATCAACATCCTGGCGGTGCTGTGGGGCACGGGCATGACGCTCAACCTTGCCTGGCCGCGCCGCGACGTCTACAACGCCGAGCCGCCCTTCCACTGGTACCTGCAATACAGCTCGGTCCTGTTCGTCGGAGTCGCGGCGGCGGGCGGGTTCGCGTACTACTGGTTCGTCCAGCGCCACAAGGTCGGCGTGCTCGCCGACCACGCCGCCCAGGCCGCGCCTGGCGATGCCGTCAAGAGCCCGGTTTTCTGAGCAGAAACGGAGATTCGATCCATGTCAGATCAGTTCGACTACGTCGTGGTGGGCGGCGGCAGCGCAGGCGCGGCGGTCGCGGCGCGGCTGTCGGAGGACCCGGACGTGACCGTGTGCCTCCTGGAAGCCGGGCCGTCCGACGTCGGCGACAAGGCGATCCTGGAGCTCAAGCGCTGGATGGCGCTGCTGGAGTCCGGCTACGACTGGGACTACCTGATCGAGCCGCAGGAGAACGGCAATTCGTTCATGCGGCACGCGCGGGCCCGCGTGCTCGGCGGATGTTCCTCGCACAACTCGTGCATCGCGTTCTGGGCGCCGGCCGAGGACCTCGACGAGTGGGAGGCGATGGGGGCCACCGGCTGGGGCGCCAAGGACATCTTCCCGCTGTACCAGCGGTTGGAGACCAACGATGGGGCGGGCGAGCACCACGGCCGCAGCGGTCCGGTGACCATCCGCAGCGTCCCGCCGCAGGACCCGTGCGGTGTTTCGCTGCTGCGGGCCTGCGCGCAGGAGGGCATTCCGACCACGGAGTTCAACTCCGGCAAGACCGTGGTGCACGGGGCGAACTGGTTCCAGATCAACGCGCGGGAGGACGGCACCCGGGCCTCGTCGTCGGTGTCCTACCTGCACCCGGTCATCGACAGCCGGCCGAACCTGGAGATCCGCACCCAGGCCTGGGCCAAAAAGGTCATCTTCGACGGCACCCGGGCCACCGGCGTCCAGTACCTGGATCCGGACCTGATCCACACCCGCACGGTGACCGCTCGCCGCGAGGTGGTCCTGTCCACCGGTGCCATCGACACCCCGAAGCTGCTGATGCTGTCCGGTATCGGACCGGCCGAGCACCTGCGGGAGTTCGGCATCGACGTGCTGGTCGACTCCCCCGGCGTCGGCTCCAGCCTGCAGGACCACCCGGAGGGCGTGATCGGCTGGGAGGCCAAGCAGCCGATGGTCACCGACTCCACGCAGTGGTGGGAGATCGGCATCTTCACCACCACCGAGCCGGGCCTGAACCGGCCGGATCTGATGTTCCACTACGGCTCGGTGCCCTTCGACATGCACACCGTGCGACAGGGCTACCCGACCGCCGAGAACTGCTTCTGTCTGACCCCGAACGTCACCCGCGCCCGGTCCACCGGCACGGTCCGGCTGCGCAGCCGGGACTTCCGGGACAAGCCGAAGGTCGACCCGCGGTACTTCACCGATCCGCACGACCTGCGGGTGATGACCGAGGGCATCAAGCTGGCCCGCAGGATCGTGGCGCAGCCGGCGATGCGGAACTGGGCAGGCGCCGAGCTTTACCCCGGCCCGGACGTGCGCACCGACGACGAGATCGCCGACTACATCAAACGCACCCACAACACCGTCTACCACCCGGCCGCGTCGGTGCCGATGGGCGCCGACGACGACGCGACCAAGCCCCTGGACACACGTCTGCGGGTCAAGGGCGTGCAGGGCCTGCGGGTCGCGGACGGATCGGCGATGCCGTTCCTGGTCGCGGTGAACCCCAACATCACCACGATGGCCATCGGCGAGAAGTGCTCCGACATGCTCAAGGAGGACAACCGCTGATCAGGGCACGGATGCGGGTCGCCGTAGACCGCGTTGCCCGGTCGTGGTCGCCGCACCGGTCATCCTCCTGCACAACGGAAACAGGCGACCGGTACCGTTGACCGGCTGCACGGCAAAAGGTGCCCTGCACCTGGAAATCGGACTTCGATGTCGTTCCCCGACAGCGGCTCGGTGTCCGGCTGCACGAAGGCCCCTCCGGTCCCCCGTCCCGGAGGGGCCTTGGCTTCCCGGCTCACGCCGGGGACATGACCTCGTAGAGGTTCCCGGTGTCATCGGCGAAGAACAAACCCCGAGGAGACAGCGGATGGTCCAGCCGCCGCGTCGTTGTCCCGTGCCGGGACGATGGTGTGGTTCAGGGTGACGGTCATTTGCCCTCCGCGAATGCGCCGTGCAGGAACAGCGCGACGATCTCGGCGGTTTCCAGGGATTCTGGCTCCCCCATGCGAGCCCGCATGAACAGCAAACCCAGGAACGTCGCCGCCAGCTTCGGCGGCTGGAGCCGAAGGGATTCCCGTTCCGGCTCGAATAGCTCCGCCATCGCATCGCGGATCTGCCGCATGGACTCGGCTCGGTCGTCGGCTTTCGGCCGCTGTCGGTCCGCGTCGCGCTGCCCCCGCAACTGCCCGGAGGCATGCAACGATCCGATCACCGCGCCCATTCGCTCCAAGTGCGCGGCCAACGCGTCGGCGGCATCGACGAGCCGCTGCTCCAACGGCTCGTCGAGCGAGACCGAGGCGATTTCCCGCACCACGTGATCGGGCCGGACGGCTTCGGCCACGCATGCCCTCAGCAGTTCGTCCTTGTCGGCGAAAACGCGGAAGATCGTCGCCTCACCGATTCCGGCAGCCCGCGCGATGCGGCTCGTCGTCACTGCCGCCCCGTACTCGGCGACGAGCGGCACGGCCGCCGCGACGATCATCCCCCGCCGTTCCTCCGGACTCATTCCCGGCGCCCGGCGCCGGCTCTTCGTTTCTGCCATGCCCCCAAAATACGGAGTGAGTACTCACTCCGTCAACGAAGAAGTGAGTACTCACTCCGGACAAGCGCCCGCTGCGCGGGCCTAGTCGTAATCGAGCAGGTCGTCGCAGGTGCTCGTGCCGCCCACTCCCGGCTGGCCGCCGGTCATGTTGGAAGAGCTGTTGAGGACGTAGAACCCGCCCGCCTTCCGGCTCGCCACGATGATCGTTTGGATCGACATGTCCTTGGCGGCGTCGGAGACGTTGTTGCGCAAGAGCGCGAAAAGGTTCTGGTTCAAGTTCGCGACGTGGAGCGCCCGGTAGTTGCGGGTGACCTTGGCGCCGTGGCGGTCGAAGCCGTCGAGCGCGACGATCGAGTTCGCCCACTTTGTGAGATCACTCGTGACGTTGGCGTGGTCCAGCTGCCCCAACGCCGCATTCCGAAACCCGGCCATATGAATGTGTAGCTGATCCTGGGTCCGGATCGGATGACCGTTCGCGTCGTGCGGCGGGTTCACGCCCAACCCGATCACGCCGGCGGGGTAAGTCACCGGAGCTGCTTTACCCGGCTGGGCTTCGGACCAGGCGTCCTGCCAGTACAGCTGTCCCGTAGTCCACACCACATCGCACTCGATGCCCTTGATCCGGCGAGTGGGCACCAGCAGGAAGTTGTGCTTGAGGTTCGCGCTCTTCTTGCCGTTGAGCACGACATAGGTGTCCGTGGTCACCCTGCTCTCGGGCGTCGGCTTCCCCGCGTTGTGCAACTCCCTGCAGTCCTTCGCCGTTCTCCAGAGTTCCGGTGACGTATCGCCGTCTTTGCCGCACAGGTCCTGAGCGGCGGGCGTGCCCTGCCCGGCCGCAACGGCGCAGCTACTGATCAGGATGGCGGCGGAGCCGAAGGCACCGGAGAGTTTGATGAAATTGCGCCAAGATAACCCGTCCGCATTCGCGTTCTCGGTCATGAGTCCACCCCGAAACAGACAGTGCGGTCAGCGAAACCGCCGTCTCGTATCAACCGCGGATCAGCTCACTGGGCCCAGAACACGTACAAGCCCGAGTGTGGGCGTCACGAGGAAAGGCCGCCACAGCCCCATGTATCCCTCGTTCAGCTGAAATACCGTGCGTGTTTCACCAGCCGTCCACAGAAGACCGCACAGGTGCGTTTTCCAGCGAGCCGGCGGGAAAACGATTCCCTACTCAGCCGATCTTCGTAGTCGTCAGGACCGGATTGGGTTTAGGGAAGCAACGCGACGGCACGGTAACCTCGCCGATGATCGACGCCGCCACCGCGGTGAAGGCCAAGCCGGGATCGCCGTAGCCGGTGCCGTGCAGCCTGGTTTCGATCGCGCCGGACTGACCGGCCGTCAGGTGCATGGTCACGGTGGGCAGTTCGAACTGCGAGCCGCCCGCGATCGGGCCGTCCAGGTGCAGTGTGGCGATGTCGCCGGCCACTCTCATGGCCGGCGGATTAGGCCCGAGACCGGACCCGCCGCCGAGGTCTGCGGACACGAAGCGGGAATTCGGCGGGATCTGGATCTTCAGATCCACGCCCTCGATCCGCTTCACGGTGTGGCCGTTGACCTCGGCGGGCACCTTGTTCGGGCCGGGGTCGAAAACGACATCGAGCGCGCCGCCGGGAGCTACGGTCGCCGGTGCCGTGACGTCGGCGCCCTGCCGCAGGCCGAACTGCTGCTCGCCCAACGGGGAAGAGCCGGAGCACGCGAAGTTAATGTCGAACGCGGCGGCCGGGGCTTGCGGGGCCAGCGTGAACGCCGTGGCCGCGAGAAAGGCCACGGCGGTCGCGGCGCATCTGCCACCAAGAACGGGTTTCATCGGCCTCACCTTTAATGATCCGGGAACGAGGAGGTGCGGGCCCTACTTGCCGACGAGTGAACTCGACGGCAACGGGATCGGCATTCCCGGCGCTGCCACCCGTCGGCAGGGGCCACGCCCCGTCGATGAGCATCCCGAACGCAACCACTGATCAGATGAAATATCCGACGACAAAAGGGCTTTAAGACGACGCGAAGCTACCCGGGCGCGCGACTGGGCGTGATGGGCAACCAGTCGTTAGTGGGATTTGCGCGCTCGCCAGGAGCAAGTCCGCACAGTCCACTGTGCTCATTCGACCGAATTCCACCCGGCTTCCGAACAGCGTTGCGCGCCGAACCGCTGGACCTCGCAGGGCGGATCAGGGACCCCTTTCGTCCCCATCAGGCGAAGCCGCGTCCGCCGGAGGCCCGGTAGAGGTCGCGCAGCAGGCTGACTTCGGCGCCGTGGTGGAACAGTTCGCGGTTGAGGTGCAGCGCCAGCGCGAGGTAGCTCCGATCGGCGAACGGACCTTCGGCGGGCCCCACGGGCCGCGCCCAGCCGTCCGCGTCGAGAGACGCGATTCCGTTGCGCCACAGATATTTTTGCTCGTCGAGGTAGTCCAACGCGGCCGCCGCGTTGCCCGGGTAGTCGTGGTTGTCCATGCGGTAGGAGCCGTCGCCGAAGTGGTTGCTGGCGCGCATCGCGAAAACGTGCCCGGCGATGTGGCTGAGGCGCCAGGCGATCGTGGTGAACGGCGGCGGCACCGGCTCCGGGAACCTGAAGTCCATGGCCCCGCCGTCGTCGACCGGCCGCACCGACCAGCAGTCGGCGACGGGTTCCCAGAAGTACTCCTCGTTGGTCAGACCGACGAGGCCGGGGCGCCACATGCTCCAGTAGAAGTCAAGTTGATCGAGTACTTCCGCCCGCCAATCCATCACGCCAGCCTAGGGCAGCGCGGACGCGTTCGTCCTGAGTTCTTTACGCCGGGCTGGCCGAGCGTCGGGGACTAGCGCAACATACCGTCTAGTCGGTACGGTCCTGGTCATGGGTTCCAGCGAAGCATCCCCGACGATCCGGGCGGTGCTGTTCGGCTACGGCGGGGTGTTGACCATGCCCGGCCGCGCCGCGATCCAGGATCTGGCCGCGGACCATGCCCGGCTCGCCGAACTTGTCGCGGCCCCGGACCGGCCGCGCGGCAAGGAGGAGCGATGACCGCCCAACCGCCGCCCGGCGAGCTGCCCGGCCTCGACCTCGACCGGCTGCGCGCCCACCTCGACGCCGAGCGGCCCGGTCTGGTCAGCGGGCCACTGACCGGCGAGTTGGTCCAAGGTGGACGGTCCAATCTGACCTACCTCATCGGAGACGGCAACGACAGGTGGGTGCTCCGTCGCCCGCCGCTGGGCCACGTGCTGGCCACCGCCCACGACATGAGCCGCGAGTTCCGGGTGATGTCCGCACTGGCCGGAACGCGGGTGGCGGTGCCCAAAACCCACCTGTTGTGCCAGGACGACAGCGTGCTCGGCGCACCGTTCTACGTCATGGAGTACGTGCCGGGCACGGTCTACCGTGCGCCGCAACAGACCGAACGTCTCCACCCGCAGCAGCGCGTGGACCTGTCCTGGCAACTGATGGACGTGCTCGCCGACCTGCACGCGATC